>NZ_CP080406.1:4800000-6128156 GCF_023704055.1 Rhodococcus sp. 11-3
CCGTGAAAGCCGCCACCGTGGGAGCCGGCGACATCGAGCCAGGTCACGGTGGCGGGCAGCAACCCGCGGTGCGCGGCGCCGGTGACGCCGACGGTCGCGTCGCCGAGCATCGCGGCGAGCCGCGCGGCGGGCTGGGCGGGGTCGACGAGCATCGGGGCGGCGCCGAGCCGGGCGATGCCCCACACGGCGACGACGGAGTCGAGCGAGCGGGGCAGCGCGCACGCGACGGCCGTGCCGGGCCGGGCGCCGGCGGCGTGCAGCCGGGCGGCGAGCGCGTCGGCGCGCGCGAGCAGCTGCGGGTAGGTCAGTTCGGTGTCGCCGTCGCGCACGGCGACACCGTCGCCGCCGCGGGCGGCGCCGGCGGCCAACCACTGCCACAGCGTCCGCGCCGGGGCCGGCTCGGGGCCGGCGGCGGGGACCAGCGCGGCGCGTTCCCGCTCGGTGAGCAGGTCGATGTCGCCGATCCGCACGGCCGGGTCGGCGACGGCGGCCCGCAGGATCGCGACGTACCGGTCGGCGAACGCGGCGACGGTGCCGGCGTCGTACAGGTCGGTGGCGTAGGCGAATTCGAGGTCGACGCCGGTGCCGGTCTCGGTGACGACGAGCTGGACGTCGAAGTTGGCGTGCTCGTCGGCCACCGGCAGCACCCGCGCGGTCAGGCCGGGCAGCTCGAAGGCGTCGACGGTGGGGCGGCGCAGCGACAGGGCGACCTGGAACAGCGGGTGCCGGGCGGGGTTGCGGGCGGGGTTGAGGCGTTCGACGAGGGTCTCGAACGGCGCGTCGGGGTGGGTGTAGGCGGCGAGGTCGCGGGCGTGGACCTCGGCGAGCAGGTCGGCGAAGGTGGCGTCCGGGTCGACGGGGGTGCGCAGGACGAGGGTGCCGGCGAACATGCCGACGAGGGCGTCGAGCTGCGGGTCGCCGCGCCCGGCGACGACGGTGCCGACGGCGATGTCGTCGCCGGCTCCGTGCCGGGCCAGCAGCACGGCCAGCGCCGCGTGCAGCACCATGAACGTCGTCGCGCGACCGTCCCGGGCGAGCCGCGAAACGCCTTCGGCCACAGCATGATCCACCGCAACCCGGTGGGTGGCACCGCGGCCGGTCGGGCGCGCGGGCCGCGGCCGGTCGCCGGGCAGGGTCACCTCGTCGGGCAGGCCGGCGAGCACGGTCGTCCAGTGCGCGAGCTGGCCGTCGGCGCCGGCGCGCTGCCAGCGGCTGAAGTCGGTGTACTGCACCGGAAGCGGCGCCCACCGCGGCGCCTGCCCGGCGAGCCGGGCGGTGTAGGCGTCGACGAGGTCGCGCAGCAGCGGGGTGAGCGACCATTCGTCGGCGGCGATGTGGTGCACCACCACCGCGAGCACGTGCCGCCGCGGCGCGAGCCGGTACAGCCGCATCCGCACCGGCGTCTCGCGGGTGAGATCGAAGCCGGGGGCGGCGAATTCGCGGACGAACTCGTCGAGCCCCTCGGCGGGCACGGCGACGGGCTCGAGTCCGGGCCGCGCGACGGGCCGCACCACCTGCGCGGTGGCGTCGGGGTACACGGTGCGCAGGGTGCGGTGCCGGTCGAGGACGTCGGCGACGGCGGCAGTGAGCGCCGCGACGTCGAGCCGGCCGTCGAGCCGCACCGCGAACGGCAGGTTGTAGCTGCCGGATCCGGGGTCGAGCCGGTTGACGAACCACAGCCGCTGCTGCGCCGGCGACAGCGGCGCCGGGGTGTCGTCGCCGGCCGCGACGAGCGGGGCACGGCGACGGCCCGTGCCGGCGCGGGCGGCGAGCAGCGCGGCGAGGTCGGCGACGGTGGCGGCGTCGAACACGTCGCGGACGGTGACGTCGACGTCGGCGATGTCGGCGAGGCGCCCGGCGAGGCGGGTCGCGAGCAGCGAGTTGCCGCCGAGGTCGAAGAAGTCGTCGCCGGCGCCGACGGGCCCGGCGCCGAGCAGTTCCCGGAACACCTCGGCGACGAGTTCCTCGAGCGGCCCGTGCGGGGCGAGGCCGCCGGTGGGGGCGACGGCGGGTGCGGGCAGGGCCGCGCGGTCGAGCTTGCCGTTGGCGGTGCGCGGCAGCGCATCCAGCGCGACGGCGGCGGCGGGCACGAGGTAGTCGGGCAGGGTGCGGCGCAGCGCGCGCAACGCCCCGGTGGGTGAGCCGCCGACGAGGTAGGCGACGAGTCGGTCGTCGCGCAGCACCACCACGGCCTGGGTGACGCCGTCGCAGCGCAGCAGGGCGGCCTCGATCTCGCCGGGTTCGATGCGGTAGCCGCGCAGCTCGAGCTGGTCGTCGGCGCGGCCCCGGTGGTGCAGCACCCCGTCGCGGCCGCGGCGGCCGAGGTCGCCGGTCCGGTAGCGGCGGGCGCCGCCGGGCGCGGCGACGAACCGGGTGGCGGTCAGGCCGGGGCGGCCGCGGTAGCCGCGGGCGAGTTGGCCTCCGGCGACGTAGAGTTCGCCGACGGTGCCGGGCGGGGTGCGGCGCAGCGACCGGTCCAGGATCTGCACGTCGATCCCGGGCAGCGGCCGCCCGACGCCGGGCTCGGCGGCGGGGCCGCGGGTGACGTGCACGGTGGTCTCGGTGATGCCGAACATGTTCACCGCGCGCACGTGCGGCCGGTCCGCGAGCCACGGCCGGACCCGCCCGGGGTCGAGGGCTTCGCCGCCGAAGATCAGCAGCCGCAGCGTGGGCAGCGCGGTGTCGACGGTGGCGAGCTGGCCGAACGCGGTGGGCGTCTGGTTGAGGACGGTGACGCCCTCGCCGTCGAGCAGCGCGGCGAACGCCCCAGGGTCGCGGGCGGTGTAGTGGTCGACGACGACGAGCCGCCCGCCGGTGGTCAGCGCCCCCCACATCTCCCACACGGAGAAGTCGAACGCCGGGGAGTGGAACAGGGTCCACACGTCGCGCGGGCCGAACCCGACGTCGCCGGTGGCGGCGAACACCGCGGCGGCGGCCTCGTGCCCGACGAGCACGCCCTTGGGGGTGCCGGTGGAGCCGGAGGTGTAGATCAGGTACGCGCCGGCACCGGCAGGCACGGCCGCGTCGAACGCGGCGCCGGCGTCCAGGCGTTGCCGAACCTCGGGCGCATCGACGTGCAGGAGAGCCACATCCGTGTCGACCGCGAACCCGGTGTCGCACAGCACCGCGGCGGGGGCGGCGTCGTCGAGCAGGGCGCGCAGCCGCGCCGGCGGGTGGGTGACGTCCAGCGGCAGGTACACGGCGCCGGCGCGGGCGACGGCGAGGATCGCCACCACCAGGTCGAGCGAGCGGGGCAGCGCGACGGCGACGACGTCCTCGACGCCGAGCCCGCGCTCGGCGAGCATTTCGGCGAGCGCCCCGGAGCGGGCGTGCAGCTGGGCGTAGGTCAGGGTGTCGTCGCCGTGGGTGAGCGCGACCGCGTCGGGGCGGCGGCGTGCCTGCTCGGCGACCAGCGCGGGCAGCGTGGCCGTGTCGGGGGCCGGCCGGGGTGCGGACGTGTCGTCGTCGGGGCCGAGCAGGTCGATGCCGCCGACGGCGACGGCCGGGTCGGCGGTGACCACGTCGAGGATGCGCAGCAGGAACGGCGCCCACGCGGCGACGGTGTCGTGGTCGAACAGGCCGCGGTCGTAGGTGAGCACCCCGTCGAGCCCGGTGGGGGTGCCGGCGTCGGAGCGGGTCTCGCGGACGGTGACCTCGAGGTCGAATCGGGCCGTGCCGGTGGATATCTCGCGCACCCCGGTCACGCCGGGCACGTCGAGGCCGTCCAGCGCGAAGCTCTCGTAGGCGAGCATCACCTGGAAGAGCGGGTGGTGCCGCGACGCGGAGGCGCCGAGGGCGTCGACGACCCGGTCGAACGGCACGTCGGCGTGCGCGAACGCGTCGAGGTCGACGCGGCGGGCGTCGGCGAGCAGTTCCGCGAACGTCGCGCGGGCCGGCACGAGCAGCCGCAGCGCGACGGTGCCGACGAACATGCCGGCCACGTCGTCGAGCATCGGGTCGACCCGCCCGGAGACGGGGGTGCCGACGGTGACGTCCTCGGCGGCGGCCAGGGTCGCGAGCAGCACGGCGAGCGCGGCGTGCACGACCATGAACGTCGTCGCGTCGTGGGCGCGGGCCAGCTTGTCGACGGCGGCGTGCAGTTCGGCGGGCACCGAGAAGCGCACGCGCCCGGCGGCGCCGTCACCGTCGCCGCGGGGACGGTCGGTGGGCAGGGCCAGCAGCGGCGGGGCGCCGGCGAGGGTGCGGGTCCAGTGCGCGAGCTGGCGGGCGGCGAGGCTGTCGGCGTCGGCCGGGTCGCCGAGCAGGGTGTGCTGCCAGCGGGCGTAGTCGCGGTAGGTGACGGGCAGCGGCGGCCACGCCGGGGTGCGCCCGTCGCGCCGGGCGGCGTAGGCGAGCGCGAGGTCGCGGCCGAGCGGCAGCAGCGACAGCCCGTCGACGGCGATGTGGTGCAGCACCACCGCGAGGGTGTAGCCGGCGCCGGTCCGGTAGAGGCGGGTGCGCAGCGGCGGGTCGACGGTGAGATCGAAACCGGTGCGGGCGAATTCGGCGAGGGCGTCGTCGAGGTCGGCGGGTGTTGCGTGTGGCGCGAGGTCGAGGGCGACGCCGGGCAGCACCCGCTGTGTCGGCCCGTCCGGGCCGTCGGGGTGGACGGTGCGCAGCACGGCGTGCCGGGCGATCACGTCCGCGGCGGCGGCCGCGAGGGCGTCGAGGTCGGTGCCGGCGGCGAGGTCGACGGCGAACGCGACGTGGTCGCCGGGGGCGGCGTCGGCGACGTCGAGCCGGTTGGCGAGCCACATCCGCTGCTGCGCCGGCGCGAGCGGCACCGGACCGGTGTCGTCGGTCGGCAGCAGCGGAAGGCGTTCGCCGGCAATCGAATCGGATACGGCGACGGCGAGGCCGGCGACGGTGGGGTGCTCGAAGATCTCCCGCACGCCGACGCGGTGGCCGGCGACCGCGCCGAGGCGCGCGGCGAGCTGGGTGGCGAGCAGCGAGTTGCCGCCGAGCGCGAAGAAGTCGTCGTCGGCGGCGACGGTGGGCAGGTCGAGCAGGTCGGCGACGACACCGGCGACGAGTTCCTCGGCGGCGCTGCGATATCCGGTGCTCGGGCGGTCCGGGTCTGCGGTGGGTTCGGGCAGCGCGGCGCGGTCGATCTTGCCGGTGCTCGTGAGCGGCAGCGCGTCGAGGACGGTGACCGTGGCGGGCACCATGTGCCGCGGCAGCCGCGCGGCGACGAACTCCCGCAGCTCGGCCGGGTCGAGGCGGGCGGGGTCGGGGCCGTGCACGTACGCGACGAGCGCATCGCCCCGCACGACGGTGACGGCGGCGGCGACCGCGGGATGCCCGGCGAGGGTGGCGTCGATCTCGCCGAGTTCGATGCGGAATCCGCGGAGCTTGACCTGATGGTCGACCCGCCCGACGAACTCGAGGGCGGCTCCGCCGCCGGTGTGTCCTTTGGGCTGCTCCGGCCGCCCGAAGGGCACACCGCTCCAGCGCACCAGGTCGCCCGTGCGGTACATGCGACCGCCGCCGAACGGGGACGCGACGAAGCGGCTCGCGGTCAGGCTCGGCATTCCGAGGTAGCCGCGGGCCAGGCCCGGCCCGGCGAGGTACAGCTCGCCGACCACGCCGACGGGCACGGGCCGCAGCCGCGGGCCGAGCACGAGCGCGGTGACGCCGTCGAGGCCGGTGCCGATGGTCAGCCGCTCCCCCGGCACGAGCGGCGCGCTGGCGGTGGCGAGCACGGTGGTCTCGGTGGGCCCGTACACGTTGAGCATGGTCCGGCCGGGCGCCCACCGGGCCGCGGTCTCGGCCGGCCACGCCTCGCCGCCGACGGCGAGCACGCGCAGCGCGTCCAGGCCCACGGGGTCCAGTTGCGCAGGCACGGCCGGGGTGGAGAACCAGTGCGTGATGCGTTCGGCGCGCAGCAGTTCCAGCAGGTCCTCGCCGCCGAATATATCCGGCGGCGCGACGACGAGGGTGCCGCCGGCCGCGGCGGCCAGGAGGTACTCGAGCACCGACGCGTCGAACGCGGGCGACGCGAAGTGCAGCACCCGCGCCTGCGGGTCGAGGTCCATGCGGCGGCGCAGCGACGCGACGAGCGGCGCGAGCCCCCGGTGGGTGACGACGACCCCCTTCGGCGTGCCGGTCGAGCCGGAGGTGTAGACGAGGTACGCGGCGTGGTCGGGCCGCAGCGGCCGCGTCCGGTCGGCGTCGGTGATCTCGCCCGACCGCGCGGATCCCGCGTCCGGGTCGACGAGTGCGACGCCGTCGGGCAGCGACGTACCGGGCCGGGCGACGACGTGCCGCACCCCGGCGTCGGCGAGGATCTGGGCGATCCGCGCCGCGGGCTGCACGGGGTCGACGGGCACGAACGCCGCCCCGGTCAGCGCGACGGCGGCCACTGCACGCACCGAGTCCCCCGACCGCGGCAACAGAATCGCCACCCGATCCTCCGGACCGAGACCGCGCTCGATCAGATGCCACGCCAACGGTATTGCGGCCGGGATCAACTCGACCGGCGCGCCGCCCGGAGCGCTCACCCGCAGCGGGTGCGCGGCGAGCAGCTCCGGCAGGGTCGCGACCGGCCCGGGGTCTGCCAGGACGACCTCGGGGGCGCCGAGCTCGAGATCGCCGACGGGTGCCTGCGGCGCGGCGACGGCCGCGTCGAGCACCGCGTGCAGGCGGGCCACCGCGGCGGCGACCGTCGCGCGCTCGAACAGGGCACCGTCGTAGATCACCCGTCCGCACAGCGAGCCGTCGGGCAGCTCGCGCACCGCGATCTCCACGTCGAACCGGGCGCGGCCGGACGGGATCTCCTCGGCGCGCACGGCCAGGCCGGGCAGCGCGAGGTCGGGCACGGCGACGTTGTCGTAGGCGAGCATCACCTGGAACGGGGCGAACCCGAGTGCATCGACGACGCGGTCGAACGGCACCGTCGCGTGCGCGTAGGCGTCGAGGTCCGCGCGACGGGCGGCGGCGAGCAGCTCGGCGAACGACGCGGCCGAGTCCACGTCGAGCCGCAGCGCGACGGTGCCGACGAACATGCCGACGAGACGCTCGAGGTCGGGGTGCTCGCGGCCGGCCGTGCCGGAGCCGACGGCGACGTCGCGCCCCCCGGTCCACGCCGACAGCCACACGGCGACGGCGGCGTGCACCGCCATGAACGCGGTGGCGTCGTGCGCGGCGGCCAGGCGGCGCAGCGCCTCGAACCGCGCGGCGGGGACGGCGAATTCGAGCGATTCGGCCGGTCCGGGGCGGCCAGGGCGGGGACGGTCGGTGGGCAGGGTCGGCGCCTCGCCCAGCCCGGCGAGCGTGGTGGTCCAGTGCGCGAGTTCGCGGGCGGCGAGGCTGTCCGGGTCGTCCGCGTCGCCGAGCAGGGCGCGGTGCCAGCGGGCGTAGTCGGAGTACCGCAGCGGCAACGGTTCCCACCGCGGGCCGTGCCCGTCGGCGCGGGCGGTGTAGGCGGCGGCGAGGTCGAGGGTCAGCGGCACGAACGACGCGCCGTCCATGGCGATGTGGTGGGCGACGACGGCGAGCACGTGCCGGTCCGGGCCCACGCGCAGCAGCCGCACCCGCAGCGGGATGCCGGTGGCGAGGTCGAACGGTGCGGCGGCCCACTCGGCGATCAGGGCGTCCACGTCGGCCGGGTCGACGGGTTCGACGTCGAGCGCGGGCAGCACCTCGGCCACGGGCCGGACCCGTTGCCGCGGGCCGGGTTCGGTGTAGACGGTGCGCAGGATCTCGTGCCGGTCGAGGACGTCGCCGAGCGCAGCGCACAGCGCGGCCACGTCGAGGGTGCCGTCGAGGTGCAGCGCGAACGGCAGGTGGTAGGCGGCGGTGTCGCCCTGCGCGAGCAGCCACAGCCGTCGCTGGGCGGGGGCGAGCGGCGCGGGCGTGTCGTCGTCCGAGCGCGTGGGCGTGGGCATCGCGGCGGCCGGTCCGGCGTCGACGGCCGCGGCGAGTCCGGCGACGGTGGGATGGTCGAACACGTCGCGCAGGTGCACGTCGCGGCCGAGCGCGGCCCCGAGCCGCGCCGCGAGCTGTGCCGCGCCGAGCGAATGCCCGCCGAGGGCGAAGAAGTTCGCGTCGGCCCCCACCCAGTCGACGCCGACGATCTCGCACATCAGCTGCGCGACGAGCGTCTCGGTCGGGCCGGTCGGCGGCCGCGAGCCGGTGGCCGTGTCCACCGCGGGGGCGGGCAGGGCGCGACGGTCGATCTTGCCGCCCGGGGTGAGCGGCAGCGCGTCGAGCACGGTGACCGTCGCGGGCCGCAGGTAGGCGGGCAGGCGCTCGGCGAGGCCGACGTGCACGTCGTCGGGCTCGACGTCGCCGACGACGTAGGCCGCGAGGGTGTCGCCGTGGACGACGACGGCCGCGCTCGCGACGTCGCCGAGACCCGTGAGCGCCGCCTCGACCTCGCCAGGTTCGATGCGGTAGCCGCGAATCTTCACCTGCCGGTCGGCGCGCCCGACGAACTCCAGGACGTCCCCGCCGCCCGTGCGCGTTTCTGGTAGCTCCGACGACCAGAAACGCGCACGGCTCCAGCGCACCAGGTCTCCTGTGCGGTACACGCGGCCGAACGGCGACGCGACGAACCGGGCCGCGGTCAGCGCCGGGTCGCCGAGGTATCCACGCGCGACGGCCGGCCCACCCAGGTACAGCTCGCCGACCGCGCCGACGGGCACCGGGTGCAGCCGCGCGTCGAGCACGACGGCCGTCACGCCGTGGACGGGTGCACCGATGGGCACTCCCCCACCCGGCCGCAGCGGCTCGCTGAGCATGGCGAGGACGGTGGTCTCGGTGGGCCCGTACGCGTTGAGCATCGTGCGCCCGCGCGACCACCGGTCGGCGACGTCGACCGCCAGGGCCTCGCCGCCCGCGTCGAGCATCCGCAGCGCCGGCAGGTCGGCCTCGGGCGTGACGGCCAGGACGGCGGGCGCGGTGATCGCGTGGGTGACGGCCTGCTCGCGCAGCAGCGCGGCCAGGTCCGGTCCGCCGACCACGTCGGGCGGGCAGACCACCAGGGTGGCGCCGGCGTCGAAGGCCAGCAGCAGTTCCTGCAGCGACGCATCGAAACTCGGGGCAGCCAGGTGCAGCACGCGCGACGTGGCGTCGGCCGGGTACCGCTCCCGCAGCGTCGCGACGAGGCCCGCGAGCCCGCGGTGGCTGACGGCGACGGCCTTGGGGGTGCCGGTGGAGCCGGACGTGTGGATCACCCAGGCGAGGTGGTCGGGGTGCAGCGGGCGCCGCCGTTCGCCCGCGTCGAACGGCGCCGACGACGTCTCGCCGTCGGCCGGGCCCACGCGGGTCACGCCGTCGGGCAGGGCGACGTCGTCGCCGCACACCGCGACGGGCACGTCGCGCAGCAGTTCGGCGAGCCGCAGCGCCGGGGTGCCCGGATCGATCGGGGTGTAGGCGGCGCCGGCCTTGGCGACGGCCCACAGCGCCACCACCGCGCCGACCGAGCGCGGCAGCAGCACCGCGACCCGGTCGTCGGGTCCCGCGCCGCACGCAATCAGCCTGCGCGCGAGCGCAGTTGAACGCTCATCCAGTTCCCGGTAGGTCAGCGCGACGGCGCCGTCGCGCACGGCGACGCGCTCCGAGCCGGCGTGCGCGGTGAGCACGTCGGGCAGCAGGCGTACGTCCTCGAGGTGCGGGCCACGCGCGGGGACGAGGCCGACGAGTTCGCCGGGCGCCGCGAGCGGCAGGTCGCCCACCGCGTGGTCGGCCGACCGCGCGAACGCGCCGAGGAAGTCCAGGAACCGCCGGTGGTGCCGGGCGAGCGTCTCGTCGCCGTACAGGCGCGGGTTGGCCTCGAAGTCCACCCGCGTGCTGCGCCCGGCGATCCCGGCGTACACGTTCACCGACAGGTCGTCGACCGGACCGGTGGAGAGCAGGTTGTACTCGCCGGTGATGTCGCCGTACGCGTACTCCGGGTTGAACATCATCAGGTTCACCACGGGCCCGAACGCGCTGCGGGTCTCCCGGTGATCGCCGACGGCGTGCAGGTCGCGCAGCATGTCCTCGTAGCGGTACCGCTGGTGCCGCAGCGCCCCGGTCAGCTCCACCTGCACGCGCCGCACCAACTCGGCGACGGTCACGTCCGGCTCCACGCCCACCCGCAGCGGCACGATGTTCGAGATCGAGCCCGCCGAGCGGCGCAGCGGCGCGGTAGTGCGGGCCGAGACCGGCAGGCTCAGCGCGACGTCCGCGGCGCCGGTCATGCGGGCCAGGTAGGCGGCGAAGGCGGCGACGACAATCGGGACGTCGGTGGAGTTGGCGTCGCGGGCCAACTCGGCGACGGCGTCGGTCACCTCGGCGCCGAGCGCCGCACCGACGTGTCGGCACGGCATCGAGGGGGCGGCGGAACCGGCGGCGAGCGTGACGGGCGGCGGCAGGTCCACCAGGCGCTGCCTCCAATGCTCGCGGTCGACGGCCTGCCGCGTGCTGCCGAGGTAGGCGAGCTCGTGCTCGGCGATCTGCTCGAGGCTCAGCGCCGCGAGCGGAGCCGGCGCCTCCCCGCGCGCCCACGCCGTGTACAGCTCGGCGCTGCGGCCGAGCATCACCATGCCGCCGTGCCCGTCGAGGGCGAGGTGGTGGATGTAGGTGAAGAGGTAGAAGTGCTCGTCGGCGAGCTGGATCAGCGTGGTGGCGATGAGCCGGTCGTGCAGCGGGTCGAGCGGACGGGTGTAGGTCTCGTCCATCCACCGTCGCGCCTCGGCCTCGGGGTCGTCGTGGCCGCGCAGGTCCAGGTAGCCGGGGTAGTCGTCGACGTCGGGAATCACCCGTTGCCGCGGCTCGCCGTCGACCATCTCGAGGAACAGCGTGCCGGATTCGACCTCGCGGGCGGCCCGGTTGCAGGCCGCGCGGATCAGGTCCGCGTCGAGCGGGCCGTGCAGGTCCAGGTACTGGGCGATGGTGAACGGGACGTCCGGGGTGAGCTGCTGAGCAAACCACAGTCCACGCTGACTCGTGGACATGGCAAAAGACGGCACCGCACCCCCTCGTTTTCCCTCGGGACCGAGGGCGTGCAGTGGGAACCCTCGGTCGACGACGTTGTGGACGCCTCCCTGCATCCATCACCGTCGAATACATCGACCCTAACGATCCTGAGCGTTACTCACCACTCGAACCGACCATCCGACCGGTTTCTCGGATATGGTCGCCGCGGAGGAATCGAAGGGGGTTTGACCGCGTGAACGATGTTACCGACGAGTCACTTTCGCCGGAACCACGGCGGCGCAAGGTGCGCCGACGCAAGACCGACGAGCAGATCGCCGCCGAGCGCCACAAGCGCCGGACCGTCGCGATCGGTTGCACCGCAGGAGCGGTCGTCGTCGTTGGCCTCGGAACCTGGCTGGCTTACGAAGGGCTGCAGGCGAAGTCGAGCCTCGAACAGGCACGGGACTATGCCACCAGTTCCAAAGAGGCTCTGCTGGCTGGCGATACCGAGACGGCCCTGCGCACCGCCGGCGACGCCGACAAGTACGCGAAGCAGGCCCAGGACTCCACCCACTCGCTGCCGTGGAACATCGCCGCGGCGATCCCCTGGCTCGGCAGCCCCTTCGCCTCGAGCCAGCAGATGAGCGACGTTGTGACAGGCCTCACATCGGATGTTCTGGTGCCTGCCGTGGATGCCGGCTCGGCCGTCTCCCCCGATCAGCTGATCCTCGACGGCGCCCGCATCAACCTCGCCGCCCTGCGCGACGCCGCCCCCGTCCTCGAGACCACCGCGGCGGCGGCCGCCGAACTGGACGCGCGCGCGCAGAACATCGACGGCACCTACCTCGGCCCGATCGACGACGCCCGCGTCCAATTGCAGGACCAGACAGCCGAATTGTCCGGTTTGCTCCACAACACTTCCCTCGCGGCCGAGATCGCGCCGGCCATGCTCGGCGCCGACGGGCCGCGCAGCTACTTCATCGGCTTCCAGACCAACGCGGAGGCTCGGGGCACGGGCGGCCTGCTCGGCGGGTTCGGCATCGTCCGCGCGACCGGCGGTGTGGTGCGGGTCGACGACATATCCAGACGGGACTTCATGGGTCCGTTCCAGCCGATTGATCTCGGCCCCGACTTCCAACGCACATATGGACACAGCCAGCCGACGACTCGGGCTGTGAACAGCAACGTCAGCTCCCACTTCCCCTACGCCGCGCAGATCTGGCAGTCCTTGTGGCTGCAGGAATCGGGTGAGCGCGTCGACGGCGCCGTGGCCACCGATCCGGTGGCGCTCAGCTACGTCCTCGAGGTGGTCGGCCCAGTCATACTGCAGGACGGTGAGAAGATCACCGCCGACAACGTCGTGGAACTCACCGAATCCAACGCGTATTCGCGCTTCGGCGACAACCAGGCGGCGCGCAAGCAATACCTTGAGCGGGTGGCATCGGCAGTTGTCCAGAAGATGACCGGCAGCATCAGTCGTCCCCAGGCCCTTCTGGAGGCGCTGGGCCGCGCAGCCGGCGAAGGGCGTCTCGCCGTGTGGAGCGCAAATCCCGACGAACAGGCGGTACTTGCGGACACACCTTTGGGCCACACCGTTCCCGACGATCCGGCACCGTATGCCGGGGTCGTGGTCAACAACCTCGGTGGAAACAAGCTGGACTACCACCTGAGGCGGGAAATCGAGTACACCGCCAGCTCGTGCCGCGGCGACACTCGGACCTCGACGGTCGCAGTGCGACTGACCAACGACCTTCCGGCCGGCAACTTCACCAACTACGTGGCCGGTATGTTCGACAACCCCGTGGGCGCACCGTTCGGCTCCAACCTGACTGATCTGTCTTTGGTTGCGACGCGGGGTGCCAAGCTCGACAAGGTGACGGTGAACGGCACGGCAGCAATGAGCTTCACCGGGCGGGAACTCGGCCATCCGGTGTACAGCGTCCAGTTCGCGATTCCACGTGGCGAAACGGTCGAGGTCGTCTTCGAACTGACTGAACCGACGGCGGGTGGCGAAGCGACCGTTCCGGTACAGCCACTCGTCGATGAGCCGAAGGTCAGCGCGGAAGTGCCTGTGTGTGATTAAGAGCGGGTCGACGACTTACCGCCACCGCCCTGGACCGCCTCGCTTGTAACGTCGGTGTCGGTGGGAGTCCCAGAACCCCCATGTTGCAATTGCGAAACCAACGAACGACAGCAGGTCTGATTCGGTGAGTCCATGACCGGGGTTCAGGACGTACAGCACTCGACCCTCCAGCGGGCCGTTAAGCGGAAGCCAAAGGAAAGACGCCAGCACAGTTGCTGCCGCGGACAATACGTTTGGCCGAGCGAGACACCATGCCGCGGACGCGAAGAGCGAACACATGAAGACGAGGCCATGGAAGACAGCGGTATCAGTCACATTTCCCCAAACACTTGAACCACGACAACTTTGAGGCTGACAGTAATTCTTAGATTTGCAGCCTCACTCCGAGGTAGCCCGCGAGCAGGCACTGATCTCTTCTCATTCTGCCTAAGTACCCCAACACGAATAGGCTTTCCTCCATGTGCGGAATCGTGGGGTACGTCGGGCATCGCCCGGCTCTCGATGTCGTGGTGGAGGCACTGCGGCGGATGGAGTACCGGGGCTACGACTCGGCCGGTGTGGCGGTCCTGGACGGTGCGGGCGGCCTGGCCGTCGAGCGCAAGGCGGGCCGGCTGGCCAATCTCGAGGCCGAGCTCGACGAGGTGGGGGTGGAGCACTTCGCCGGCACCACCGGCATGGGGCACACCCGGTGGGCCACGCACGGTCGTCCCACCGACCGCAATGCGCATCCGCACCGGGACGGGTCGGGGAAGGTGGCGGTGGTGCACAACGGCATCATCGAGAACTTCGCGCCGCTGCGGGTGGAGCTCGAGAAGGCCGGGGTGGAGTTCGCCAGCGACACCGACACCGAGGTGGCGGTGCATCTGGTGGCCCGGGCGTATGCGGACGGGCCGACCGCGGGGGACTTCGAGGCCAGTGCGCTGTCGGTGCTGCGCCGGCTCGAGGGGGCCTTCACGCTGGTGTTCACCCATGCCGACCATCCGGACACGATCGTCGCGGCGCGCCGGTCGACGCCGCTGGTCGTCGGGGTCGGCGACGGCGAGACGTTCGTGGCCTCGGACGTGGCCGCGTTCATCGAGCACACCCGGCACGCGGTGGAGCTGGGCCAGGACCAGGTGGTGGTGATCACCGCCGACGGGTATCAGGTGTCCGATTTCGACGGCGGCACCGACGTGGTGACCCGCCCGTTCGAGATCGACTGGGATCTGGCGGCCGCCGAGAAGGGCGGCCACGACTACTTCATGCTCAAGGAGATCGAGGAGCAGCCCGCCGCGGTGGCCGACACGCTGCTCGGGCACTTCGCCGGGGGCCGCATCGTGCTCGACGAGCAGCGGCTGTCGGATCAGGAGCTGCGCGACGTGGACAAGGTGTTCGTCGTCGCGTGTGGCAGCGCCTACCACTCGGGTCTGGTGGCCAAGTACGCGATCGAGCACTGGACGCGGTTGCCGGTGGAGGTCGAGCTCGCCAGCGAGTTCCGGTACCGGGATCCGGTGCTGGACCGGTCGACGCTGGTGGTGGCGATCTCGCAGTCCGGGGAAACCGCCGACACCCTCGAGGCGGTGCGGCACGCGAAGGATCAGAAGGCACGGGTGCTGGCGGTGTGCAACACCAACGGCGCGCAGATCCCCCGGGAGGCCGACGCGGTGCTCTACACCCGGGCCGGCCCGGAGATCGGGGTGGCCTCGACCAAGGCGTTCCTGGCGCAGGTCGCCGCGAACTACCTGGTGGGGTTGGCGCTGGCGCAGGCCCGCGGCACCAAGTACCCGGACGAGGTGGCCCGCGAGTACGCCGATCTGGCCGCGATGCCGCACCTGATCGCGCGGGTGCTCGAGACGGTCGAGCCGGTGCGGCGCCTGGCGCGGGAGCTGGCGGCGTCGTCGACGGTGCTGTTCCTGGGCCGGCACGTGGGGTATCCGGTGGCGCTCGAGGGTGCGCTCAAGCTCAAGGAGCTGGCGTACATGCACGCCGAGGGCTTCGCCGCCGGCGAGCTCAAGCACGGTCCGATCGCGCTGATCGAGGACGGGCTGCCGGTGATCGTGGTGATGCCGTCGCCGAAGGGCCGGGCGGTGCTGCACTCGAAGCTGCTGAGCAACATCCGGGAGATCCAGGCCCGCGGTGCCCGCACCGTGGTGATCGCGGAGGAGGGCGACGAGGCGGTGCGGCCGTTCGCCGACCACCTCATCGAGATCCCCGCCGCGCCGACGTTGCTGCAGCCGCTGCTGTCGACCGTGCCGCTGCAGGTCTTCGCCGCCGAGGTCGCCCAGGCGCGCGGCTACGACGTCGACAAGCCACGCAACCTCGCCAAGTCCGTGACGGTGGAATAGCGGCTGTTCGCAGTTAGCAGTCGCGTTGATGCCGGCTGGGTGTGCTCCGACGTGAGCGGCGGCTCCATGCCCACCGTACCCGCCCTCGCTGATGATCGGGATTGCGGAACATGAACGCGATCCGTCCGACGTACTTCATCATCCCCCTATCGAGTCCGGCATCGCCGACCGTGACGACCCGACCGCGCACGGTGTGCCAGCCGCACCGGTCCTCGGCGGCGACGGCGGCCACCGAGCGGCCTGCGTCGATGACGGCCGCGGCCGTCATCGCGTCTTCACCCGCAGGGAGACCCGGGCACGGGCCGGCAAGCCCAGTACCGACTCGGTGACCACCATGCGATAGCCTGAATTGTTGTTGCACAAACACTTCCGCTCGGCCACTTGAGTCGGAGCGGTCGGGGCCGACCTCGATGTCAAGGGAATGGGTCGCGACCCAATGCGTCGCCCGCGCCGACCTCTGCCCGCACTGCGGCCACACCCGACCCACCGCGGATCGGTGCCGAGCCTGACGAACAGACCGCCGTCGCCGACGCGCCGCGATGGCTCGACGTCGAGATCGTGCAGCCATCAACTACCGTGAAGCATGCCCGCGTTCCTTGCCGGTCTGGTGGCCTTAAGAACGGCCAGCTCACAAGCGCGCGGGCCCATCTTCAATCACCGAAACGGCACCGGATCGGACAACATCAAGCCCTACCAACTACGAAGAGCCGGAGTAGCACAACACCCCTAAGGCGCCGACACAGCTACGGCCTATCCGCAGACGCGAGACTCGCAGATTTACCGAGTTCGATTTACCGCAACACCAAACAGCGCGGCGGCAATCAGTCCATACGAGATCGATTCTGCATAAAGGGCGCCTGGCGCTCCGTAAAGATACGCGCCGAGCGGCCCCAATCCGAATGATACTAAAGTTACAATAATCCGCATTCTCGTCGCTGGCCATGCTATCCCCATTGCGCGAAGGACAACCGTCGGAACGCTAGAAATGCCAGCCATTAACCGATTCAAGGCTGCCGGAACAATCACAGCACCAATGAGAAACCAAGTCTCACCGAAAAGGCGTGCGCCCAGCCAATCCGGAACAACAGCGAGCCCGAAGGCAGTACCAAACACCGCCGCAGCAACAATCAACGACATTTGCACTGACACCCGACGTATCCCCGCACCCGATCGCAGCTCCTCCCGCTGAAGATGCCGAAGATACGACGACCGAAGGAAATTAATCGCAACGCTTGTCACACCAAAAATGGTCAATGCCGTTCGAAACACTGCGACCTCTTCATCACCAGCAAAGACTGCAATCAGCACCAGTGTTAAATACCCAATGCCTGCGCCAAGGACCGCCTCCACCACAAACGCCGACGACTGACTAATCGCAGATCGGCACCAGCGAAGCGAGTCTCGAAGAGACCACCTATATTGACAATATGCAACGACAGAAACCGCGGACAAGAATCCACCACAACCCCACACAGCCAGCATCGCGGACGGGCCGAGTTCGAATGCCCCAGCCGCGGCCATCCCACCACTAACACCAACAAGAAGTAGAGAGTCGGCAACCAGGAGCGGTGTCAATCGCTCGCCGGCGATCAGTGCATACCTCACAGTATCGTGGAGAATCATACCAATCGCCGAAACCGAAACGGCAACAAACACTTCGCGATACCCGTCCCAAACGACAGCAGCAATCAACGATCCCAATCCTGCAATCCCGCCGACAATAACTGCGAGACCAAGGCAGCTATCGATCTCCGATGCGACTGTCCGATGAAGGCTCCGACGAACGAGTAAAGTCTCACCGCACAGCGCTCGATTCACACTTTGAGCAAGAAGCACGGACGAAACGCCGAGAGAGAACTGACCCAACCCCACCGGCGAAAGGAAATTCGCCGCTACAATCAAAAAGGTCAGCGTACCCAGACTTGCGATAAGTTGATCAGCCATCCCCAACGTTAGCCTACTGTTCCTAAACAGTATCCACCTCCGTAAGGGGCTTCGGCACACCACGCGCATAAGCTCAATCGAAACTAGGAAGGCTTAACGCATTTGCCCAAAGGTTTCGCCCTCCCGGCAAGTCCCTCCATTCTCCCAACAAAAACGGAAAGTCCATCGAGAAATCCCCGCCAGGACCGCGGTTTGAACATCAACAGTCGACCGAGTGAACGGAGAACGAACTCTCCCCTTCGAGGCCGAGAATATCGCATCGCATAGACACGACCTGTCCCTCGTGCGTAATTGCGCAGGCGCAACCGAAGTAAGCCAACATCCCGAACAGCAAGATCATCCTCGTAAACAACCATTCTACTCACATACCGAATCTTCATGCCCGATCCTAAACCACGGAGCAACAGATCGGTCCCCTCACCAGACTGCCACGGCGAATCAGCCCCGACTCCCAAAGACTCGTCAAAGCTCCCGACACGTTCAACAAATCTCCGACTTAACACTAAACCCGCCTCGATCGCCGAGGACCAAACCGAACGATCGTCAAGCCACATATCATCGGCCCCGAAAGCGACTCGCGGAGCATCCAAACCCCCCGTTACCACTTGGCCCGACACCGCATCTGCTCCCGCCTCTATCGCTGATGCCGCGACCGATAATGCACCGTCTGCATACCATGTATCGTCGTCGGCCAGAGCTACCGCGTCCCAATTACATTCCAGAGACTCGATTCCGACCCGCCGAGCGCGAGCGACACCAGGCAAGGATTCAACAACACGGACCGTAAAACTCAGGCCGGACGGAATCTGAGAAAGAACCGACGATGCCTCGCCCTGGTTTACAATTACCACCTCACAAATCGACACCGACTGGCGATCTATCGAACATATCAACCGCTCCAACGAGTTCCGTACGCCAAGGGTTGGCACCACAACTGCGACCTCCATACGCAAGTACCTCCTAGCGATCCGCTTCACTAATATTGGCAACTTGGGAAACGGGTATTGAAGCACGAATACGGTGTCTCGTTCGAACCTCCGGACCACGTACCCTATGTAAGGCAATCAGAAGAACTACGCCCCCCAGTAACACTGGCGCGAACCTACCATGCGTCCAGTAAATAATCCGCAAGAGTTCCAGGATGCCCACAAACGACGAACAATACATCAATAGCGATACCAAGTGCCCCTTGCGCATTCTCGAATAAAGGATGCCAATACCAACACCCAACACGAACCAATACGCCATGCTGAGGAATGTACCGAGGTCCGCGTCCGTCACAAGGAACGTGCCGATATTCGTGTACTCAGGGTTACCCCCTCGCGCGAGGGCCATTCGCCACCACATTGAGGACTCCGCACCGGAAACTTCCGGCTCACCAAACAACTGGCCGACCAACGGCGCATTCCATAGCGCAGCGAAACTCCGATCAAGACTCTGGTATTGATCAGAGACCATCCCATGATATAGCGCAGAATTGTTGACAGCCGTAACGTAATATCCCAACAATCGCTGCGAGTTGAACTCCCAGAAACTCACGCCAAGCGTCTGGCGGTAAAACGACCAACTTCGAGTGTATTCAAATATGCCGAAAATCGACCAGAGTCCCGGAACCGCAAGAAATGGTGCCCAATTGGAAAAGAACCGGCTGAGCCGGGATCTCGATGACGCCCGGTGTACAACAACAGTAACAAGCGCAAACGGAACGACTGCCTCGATGAGGGCGAGCCGCTCAGCGTAGAAGAAGGCTCGAAACGCGCCTAAAGCAACCAACACCACAATGTACTTCCGCATACCGACAACGCTGCAGCGAACCAGGAAGGTCGCTAATGCAATCGCTAACGGGGCCAATTGCGTAAGCGTGGTTATACCTGTAATGGGCGCACTCAGTTGCTTGACCTGGCTGACTGCTCCCGGCTCCAAGTTAAACACGGCGACAAGCTGCCCAAAGTTGACGCCTCGAACTCCGGCAGACACGAGCCAAAACGCATAGCCGAATAACGCACCACCGAAGAACCATTTTGTTATCGAGACTAGGGTGGTTTCCGTGCAAGCGGACACCCGCAGCTCATAATAATTCTTGGTTCGCTTTCCAGATGAAATAAAAATTCCGGCTAGAAAAACAAGTGCGCTGCAGGCGGCCGTAAGCAAATAGTTAGATGTCAAATACTTCGGGGTTTGCCATAGTGCGTACGAGTAATCATCCACTGTCCAAAGGACCGACAGCATAAGGGCAATGAGCACGCTCGCAGCGACAGCCGGGTGCAGCCACCACGGAAAGTAGAGGTGCACCGTCGGCTCAGGGGCGCCTTCCTTACTATCGGGGCCAACCGTGCATGGTGGATCGAACGGCACATCACACTCCAAACGTTCAGCAATGCAGGATCTCAACGACGCCGGCAAACACCACGGTTAGATGCTAACTCCAGCCGAGGAAACCTGACGTCGGAGATCATTGACTAGCGCACAACGAGACTCCGCGATCCGATCCAAGCTCTGCTCGAGTCGATTGCGATACTCCCTACGCGACCCCTCGGAGGATAGGAGAGATCGAACCTTCATCTCGACTTCATCCACATCGACATTATTCGAATTCATAACATAGTCTGAAAGTCCGAGGTCCTCGAATGCGCCAAAGCCCTTCCTTTCGTACGCCAGATGGATAACATAGTGGCCAGCTTGAACTGCCATTAACGCCGCATGAAGCCGCATCGCGATTACAATCCGCCTAGGGAGCGCCGGTGACTCAAGTAGATCGCGGCGAGAAATTATTTCCAGTGGATTCATGGACGCCATTGCCACGCGGTCGTCATTTCCAGAAACAGAACTTTGAACATATCCATCGAAATGACGCAACCGCTCGCCGATTAATCTGACCCTATAAGGTACGGAACCACGCACCTCACGCACTGACAGTACTGGTGTAGCGGATATGGGTTGGTCGTCATTGTATGGCGTGGAGCGAATCGCCAGAACGGCAAGATCTGGGGACCGCACAATATGGTCGAGGTGCGCCTCATGCAGCGACCGATCATCGCGGACGTACAGCAGATCAATCTTCCTCAGAAGATTCCGAGCTAAGGCCCACCCAATCGAACTGAATGGTCCCACGCTCTGCGGCAAGTAAACGGATTGATGTTTGGCGCTCGCGGCGGCGTAGAGCTGCGGTCCCTGGACCAAGAGCCCCTTCATAAACTCGCGCATATTGCTGGCGCGTAAGTATCCCCCTCCGACCCCTACGACCACGTCGAAGTCATTGATTCTGCGGAGGAATTTGAGATAGTGCATGCTGTAGCCAAAAACGCCTGGCTTTGACCTGTGCACGATCGTACCGAGATGCGAGAATGTATGCGGATACGACGCGACGAGTACAAATTCGTGACCTCCGCCTAGGGCCTCATTAAGCAGTTCAAGGGTTTCCTCCACTAGTAATCCGTCGCCGGCATTTTGGGCACTGTAGGCATGCAGGACGGCAATTCTCATTGCGAAACAAGCTCCTTGTATAGCGCGGTATGCTTTTCCACACTTTCCGACCAGTCGAATCGCTGCGCCCACTTCGGACCATCGATCGTCGCGCGCGCCCTCCAGCTAATATCCCCGATAAATTCCGAGAGGCCGCGTGCGATTCCCGACGAATCTAGCTCTTCAAAACGCCTTGCGGGGCCTGCGAGATCTTTGAGGGACCCTCGGGTGGAACATGCAACCGGGGCACCTGCTGCCATTGCTTCCAGTACCGGGAACCCAAACCCCTCGTAGAGGCTCGGGAATACAAAAATGGAGCACTGCTGCAGTAATGCAACCCGATCGGCATCCGATACGAAACCTAGATAGATAACGTTCTTTCCATGCTCGATCCGGCGCATTGTCTCTTCAAAGTTCCATGCGGGACGGCCGGCGATGACCAGCTTCATACCGCATGGCAGAGCTGCCTCATCTTCAACGGCGTCGATAAGTGCATCTAGATTCTTACGTGGCTCAATGTTCCCGATATAGAGCGCAAACTCTACATCACGAAGACGGTGCGCCAGAGTGTCGGACAGATCGGTTTTCGCTCGGAACATTTGAAAGTCAATTCCATGAGGGATAACCGCGATGTCTTCGAGCGCCAGGTTGAAGACGGCGGAGACGTCGTGAGCACTTGATTCGGACACAGTGATGATCCGGTCCGTCGACTTGATCGCCCGTGCCACCCTCGCTCTCCATATATTCTCCTGCGTCCAAGTACGCGCAGTCGAGATCCAGCGACTTGCAACTCCATGCACGGTTACCACTGAAGGTCCACGCGTCGAGAATATGGGACCGGTATCAGCGGTGTAGTGCAGAATCGTATTTGAACTCTGTACTCGCATGCCCTGGAGTGTTTCCAGGAGAGCTGTGTGCGGCGCGTTTCGGCCACTTGCGATTCGAGCTGTTTCAATACCCCGCGCACGTAGACCTGCCTCCAGCGCCCGAGTGTACGTCGTGTTTCCACCCACGTGTGTATCAATAATCCGACGCGGGAATGCGACTCTCACTTGTCATTTCTCCGATACGTATCTGTATACCTCGTCGAGTGCCCCAGCTTGCAATCGCGAGTTCATTTTGTCGAGCAAGAGGCGTCCTCGGCGCACAAGGTCAGCTTTCAGGTCGGAACTTGCGGTTCTGACTATTGCATCAGCGGCCTCAGCCGTTGTGGAAACAATCCGCAAGGGCGTTCCGGCGAACGCAGCGATATTGCGTACGACGATCGGAATGTCCAATGCAGCAGCATCGAGCACTGCAAGCGGAAACCCCTCATATCTCGCAGTGTGAAAATATACTGAGCTGCTACTTAGAGTGCGAGCTAGTTCAGCTCCCGACTTCCAACCGGTTACCTCGACTCCGGACGCATGTAGAATTTGTTCTAGGTGCTCATCGCCAGCGCCGATCCAACGAAATCTGATCCGAGGATGACGCGAGCGCACCGTACGTGCAACGGCTGCAAAAAACTCTGGATCCTTCTGTGTCGTCACACGACCGGACATCGATACGATGAACTCCCGAGGAGGCCGAGTGTCGCTCTTTTCTGTCCCAGGTCCTTCGATTGACGGTACGTTCGGAACTACGAACACACGGTTGTAGCGCGAAAGACCTTCCGCCAGCTCCTTTTCGTGCGGACTCAATGCAATCGTAGCGGCGGTACGTCGTGACATCATCTTCTCGGCAGCGCGGAACGCCGAACGGCGGACTACGCCCTTTGATGAGTCTTCGAACGCGTAGCAGTGGGGTTGGTATATCACAGGAACCGGCGCAGAGCGGATGCGTGCGTAAACGCCGGCCCAGCTCGAATGCGCGTGGATTGCATCCGCAGAGTAGTGGCGCGCGGCCCGCTTTACTGCTCGGATCCGAGCAACGTGGCCGGACGGCAGTGGTTCTACGTTGCGAAATAGCTCCTGTTCTGCCCAAATATTCCCGCCGGTTGCCATTAAGTAGTGCTCGATATCCGGAACTGCTTCCGCTATCGCGCAGAGCGCATGTCGGACGCCGGCGTCGTAGCATTCCGTTACGTGAAGGACCTTCATAGTGGATCTGCTCCGAACGGGAGCCGATTCGGTCTCAGAAGTCGGGTTTCCCGGCGGCGTATCACTAGTAGGCACCGCGGCTCGTCAGGACGGCTCGTACAGTTCGTCCGATAATCATCAAATCTTGAATCATCGACCAATTTTCAACGTAGAATAGGTCTAAACGCACTCGTTCCTCCTCGGGTAGATCCGAGCGCCCAGATACCTGCCATAACCCAGTCATGCCAGGGCGCACAAGCATTCTTCGTTCTACAAAGTGCTTGATTCCCATTCCCTCGCCGGGCACCAAGGGCCGCGGCCCGACGAGACTCATGTCCCCGAGCAGTACATTGAAGAGCTGAGGAAGCTCGTCAACGCTTGTTCTTCTGATTAGTCGCCCGATCGGAGTGATTCGGGGATCGCGTGCAGACTTGAAAAACGACGTCTCGGAGTGATCGCCATGGCGCCTCATGTCGTCGATCAGTCTGTCGGCATTCGGAATCATCGACCGGAACTTCCACATTCGAAATTCGCGTCCGTCCAGACCAATCCGAGTCTGCTTATAGAACACGGGTCCTTGATCCGTAATCTTTATGATGGCTGAAACCAGGAGAAGGACCGGCATTAGTACAAGGAGGAGGAAGACCGCACCTGTGCGGTCAAAGGCCACCTTCGCGAATCTCGTCGCGCCCTGGTAGTTCGGCTTCTCGACGTGGAGTAGCGGTAGTCCGGCGATCGGGCGCATTACGACTCTTGGCCCGGCGACGTCGACGACGTTCGGAGCGACGATGAGGTCCACGTTGCGCGGCTCAAGCGCCCATGCAAGCTCCTTGATTCCCTCGTGCCCGAGATGTTCAGTTGCTGAAACCGCGACTGTATCCGCGTTGGAGAACTCAAGTGCCTCAAGAACGGAACGGTCGTCACCTAGTATGGGAATCGCGCGCTGATCAACAACAACGTGGTCACCCTTGTTCCCAGTGTGTCCGGGTATGCAGACCCCGATTACCTCAAACCCTGCTGATGGTTGACGCTCAAAAGACCGCGCGAGGTGGTGTACCGACTGTGGGCCGCCGACGACTAGCACGGAGGTTCTAAGCTCCCCCTTGCGGCGCAACTTGACGACGAGGCGTCGCCAGGCCCATCTGTTCACTAACAGCCCTGCAAGTCCGACCGGGAGTGCGATCGCCAAGTATCCGCGGGCAATATCAAGACGGAAGAGCAAAGAGATTATTGCGATGAGTCCAAAGAAGCGGAAGGTCGCGCTTCCGATACGTCGATACTCTTCCGGCCCTGTGCCAATGACTCTAGTCGAGCGGGTGTCGTGAATGGCGAGGGTGGAAATCCACAAAATGGCCAGAGCACAGGTCACGCTGTTGTACGTGAGGTGTATTGCCGATGGCGTATATGCTGCTGGGTCCGAGCCTCCGAAACGGACGAGATGAGCGAGGCCCATCGATATCACCACGACTAGGCCGTCCGTGACCCATAATGTCCTGGCGTACTTCTGCTGCCAAGCCTGGCGTGCACGTCGCCCTGTCACACTCTGTCGTTTGCTGTTGCCGGCAAGTGCAAGATAGTTATCGGTCGTCTCTTCAACGTTCGCGCCGATGGCGTTCAATGAGTTCTCCCACATAATTTCGCCAATTTCCGGTTGCCAGTGACAGAGCAGCGGTGGAGACGACACTGGCACATCTGCCGTACATTTCATTTCTTGGGCACGCTGGGTGCCCTCGAAGCCGCCGTCATGTACTCAAATTGCAGATGGGCGTTTCTCGCCAGAGATTGCGGACCACACAAGGTGGTTGCGCGGCATGGCCTCGGAAAAGCAATATCGCTCGAACGAATGGCGCGCTATCCGGATAGCAATCCGCGCGCCGCTCACGAGCGAGACTGTCGCGATAGCGCCGAAGTGCCGGAGCGTTCCGGAGATCATGCGTTGCAACTCCTCGTATCCGCTGCTGACGACGCGACGTGATCGGGTGTGGAAGAGCACGAGAGTCGCGGTCCACGCCGCAGCGAGGCAGACCGACACGACGGCATAGTTCAACTTTGTGAACGGGGTGGCTGCGAGCAGGTCCGCCTCCCCGAAATGAACGACGCGAGCAAGGACGATGGCCAAGACGACGTTGCCGGTCCAGAACGGGCGCCTGCCATACGCCTTCCGCCATGACCGTCGGGTGTTGCCGGAGCGGTCTCCGACCAGATAGGGCCCGTGCCTTGCTGGCACGTCCCTTGTGGAGTCGGCCGTGGTGTGCATCCGGTCCGACTGGTCCACTGCTGATTTCATTCTGTTCCCTCCCCGAGCCCCACACGGGCGAGGTGCCCGTACTGGTGCGATCACCTCGGGCGGAACACGCGGACGGCATCGATGGTGTGTGAATACCTCCCCGTACCGCACACATCTCAAACCTGCGTTGCCCTCGGTAAGGAACATCTTGGGCCATTGGCCAACGACTTGCATCTCGATCGAGATGCGCCTGGGACCGGCGATGGGGCACGCTGACCTGGGGTGATCTCCTACTTCTCAGTAACTTCTCAGCAATTACCAGGTCAGACGGTTTGTTCCCACCAGAGGGCTGTCGACCATTCGGTCGTAGGCGATTCTTCGTTACAGTGTGAAATGTCACACACGGCCGCGACATGCAACTGAGGCGGCAGCAAGTTGGACGAATGACCAGTTCAACTGAACGTACAGATTGTAGGAGGCAAAGGCTAATACAGAACATGTACTTGCCGTGCAAGATTTCGAATCTCGGGGCAGGTGTTACCGGCGTATTCGCCGGCACGGCAGTGCAGTCAGGCCTCCTCAACGCCGACCGGCATGTTTGACATGCCCTGACCTGGAAGAGTCTTCGGCGAGTATCGGCGACGGCCTCGTGCATTGCCCCGTGGCCGCACACTGGCAAACGAGGAAGGTCGCGAGTTTCGCGCGATGGGTTAAACTTCGCACAATCGCGCATTCCTGCGGAAACTCTCCCACACCGCGACAGTGCGGCGCGTACTTGTTCCGACCGACATTCCTGATGGCGCGGGTGCCTTCCCGCATATGGGCATCCGATTTGCCCCAATCGAGAGACGAGGTGTCGCCATGGGCGAATTGATCGCCGAGAACCCGAGCGTGTTCAAGACGGCGGTGGTGCCGGCTGCGGGTATGGGCACGCGGTTTCTCCCCGCAACCAAGACGGTGCCCAAGGAACTCCTGCCCGTCGTGGACACCCCCGGCATCGAACTGGTCGCCTCGGAGGCTGCCGAGTCAGGTGCGGGCCGCCTGGTCATCGTCACCGCGCCGGGCAAGGCCGGCGTTGTCGCGCACTTCGTCGAGGACCTGGTCCTCGAGAATCACCTGGCGGCGAAGGGCAAGCATCACCTGCTCGAAAAGGTGCGCAAGGCACCGAGATTGCTCGACGTCGAATCCGTCGTTCAAGCCGAGCCGCTCGGTCTCGGACATGCGGTTGGTTGCGCTGAGCAGGCCCTCGACGACGACGAGGACGCGATTGCGGTCCTCCTTCCCGACGATCTCGTCCAGCCCTGCGGCGTCCTCGAGGTGATGGCCCGTGTGCGCGCCAAGCGCGGCGGCACCGTCCTGTGCGCCATCGACGTGCCGAAAGCCCAGGTCAGTTCGTACGGCGTCTTCGAGGTCCAGGAGGTGCCCGGCGTCGCGAACCCGGATGTGATGAAGGTGCTCGGCATGGTCGAGAAACCGAAGCTCGAGGACGCGCCGTCCACCCTCGCCGCAGCCGGCCGTTACCTGCTCGACCGCGCGATCTTCGATGCGCTGCGCCGTGTAAAGCCCGGCGTGGGCGGGGAACTGCAGCTCACCGATGCCATCTCGCTGCTGATCGACGAGGGCCACCCCGTACACGTCGTCGTCCACCGCGGCTCGCGGCACGACCTCGGCAATCCCGGCGGTTACCTGCGAGCGTGCGTCGACTCGGCCCTGGCGAGCCCGGAGTACGGCCCGATGCTGCGATCCTGGCTGACGGACCGGCTCAAGCAGATCGATCCGGACGCTGCGACCGGCGCCCTGCAGTAGGACCCGGCCGCCGGCGGACCTGGTTACTCCGTCATCGGCCCATGCCGCGGTAGCGCCAGCCGTGGGAACGCCAGCGCTGCGCGTCGAGGCAGTTGCGCCCGTCCAGAACGGTGCGCGCCCGAACTGCTGCGCTGATCTCCTCCGGATCCAGTTCTTTGAAGTCTTGCCACTCGGTGAGTACCAGTACAGCGTCGGCACCTCGGCATGCCTCGGGGATGTCCGCCGCGTAGGTGAGGGTGGGGAACAGCCGTCGAGAGTTCTCCATTGCTTTCGGATCGAAGACCGTCACCGCTGCTCCCTGCAATTGGAGCTGTCCCGCCACGTTGAGAGCTGGGGAGTCCCGAACGTCATCGGAGTCGGGCTTGAAGGCCGCGCCCAAGACTGCGATCCGGGCGCCCAGGAGCGATCCGCCGCAGGCTTCTTTCGTCATCTCGACCATCGTGGTGCGGCGCCCCATGTTGATGCCGTCCACCTCCCGGAGCAGGTGCAGAACGTTGTTGGCACCAAGCTCGCCGGCCCGCGCCATGAACGCCCGGATATCCTTCGGCAAGCACCCACCTCCGAATCCGAGGCCGGCATTGAGGAATCGCCGCCCGATCCGGGCGTCGTAGCCGAGCGCATCGGCCAGCTCGACCACATCTGCGCCACTCGCTTCGCAGACCTGTGCGACGGCGTTGATGAACGAGATCTTTGTTGCCAAGAATGCGTTCGCAGCAGCCTTCACGAGTTCGGCCGTGGCAATGTTCGTGACCAGGAAGGGCACGCCCTCCGCGATCTGGCACGCGTAGAAGTCACGCAGTGTCGCTTCGGCTCGCCCGCCGCGACTAGGGTCGACCCCGACGACCAGCCGATCCGGGGCGAGAGTGTCCTGTACCGCGTACCCCTCGCGAAGGAACTCGGGGTTCCACGCCACCTCGACGTCGTCGCCGGCCGGTGCGGCGCTCCTGGCACGCTCTGCCAGTTGCTCGGCTGTTCCGACCGGCACCGTCGACTTCCCGACGATCAGCGTCGGACGGGTCAGGAGCGGGGCGAGCGCGTCGACGACCGCATGCAACTGGGACAGATCCGCGGCGAATTCGCCGCTCTTCTGTGGGGTGCCGACACCGATGAAGTGGATGTCCGCAAAGTCTGCCGCCTCGGCGTAGGACGTGGTGAAACGAAGCCGTCCGCATTCGAGGTTTCGTCGCAATACCTCGGAAAGGCCGGGCTCGAAGAAGGGCACCTCCCCTGCCTCCAGCTTCGCGATCTTCCCGGGGTCGATGTCGACGCCCAGGACGTCATGCCCCAGTTCTGCCATACATGCGGCGTGAGTGGCGCCCAGGTATCCCGTGCCGAAGACTGTGCAACGCATTCTCCCAGAGGTACTCAGCGGGCGTGTTCAGCACACCGATGCACGCTGAGTACTGAACCAACAATGTGTGAAGAGTTGGCGCTGTCGGCCCACTCAGGTCGACTCCGACGGAACTGGCAGTGTTGCCGCGAACACCGTCGCGTGAGGACTCCTGGCCTGTACAACGAGTTCGGGGTCCGAGCCCGGAACCCACGCCGCTTCCCCCCGCTCGAGGTTCAGTATCTGATCGCTACACCGCAGCTGAGCTGATCCCTCCACGCAGAGCAGGATCCGTGACGCCGGGCCACCGAATGCAGCAGAGGTCGGTCTCGAAGTACCCGATAGATCCAATTCGGCGCGCACCAACTCGAACTCGCGCACCGGCGGTGCGTACAGGCATTCGTCCCTGTCGATGCGTGCACGTACCCATGGCACGTCCACCGATCCGAAGTCGAGCACGCGCAGCAGTTCCGGCACGTCCACGTGCTTGGACGTGAGCCCGCCGCGGAGCACGTTGTCCGAGTTCGCCATGATCTCCACGGCTGTGCCCCGCAGGTATGCGTGGAGGTTGCCCGCCGGCAGGAACAATGCGTCGCCCGGTTCCATGCTCACCCGGTTGAGCAGGAGCGACGCGATGACGCCCGGGTCCTCGGCGTAGGCCCGGCCTAGGTCGAGGGCGGTGCGTGCGGCAACGGTGAACTCGTCGTCCGAGCCGGCCCGCGCCGCCAGGTAGCGCTCGCACCCGGCCAGAACGGCGTCCGTCAACGCGACGAGAGACTTGGTCGGCAGCGTCATCCACGCGGTGAACAGGGCGCGCAGCCCCGTCGCGTCGAGGTGGTCGCCCAACTCCGACGCGTAGGGAGTCAGTTCGGGGACGCTCAGGTCACGAAGGAACTCGACCGTCTCGGTCGGGGCCCGAAAGCCGGCCAGCGCCTCGAAACGGCTCAGCGCCACGACCATCTCGGGCTTGTGGTTGTCGTCCCGATAGTTGCGGTGCGGTGCGCCCAGTGGAATTCCGGCGTCGTTCTCCCGCGCGAACCCCTCCCGAGCCTGCGCCCGGCTCGGATGCGCCTGCAACGAGAGCGGCTGCTCGGCCGCGAGGACTTTCAACAGGAACGGCAGCCGGCCGTCGAATTCTCGGGCACATTCCGATCCGAGCTGGCCTTCGGGATCGCGAGCAATGAGATCGAGCAGCGACACGGTGGTGCCGTCTTCGTCCACCACGGCCGGGGCCGCCGGATGGGCACCGAGCCACAATTCGGCTTCGGGTTCCTCGGTGGGCGCAGGCCGGCCGGTCAGCTCGGCCAGCGCGGTGTGCGAACCCCACGAATAGTTGCGAACGGCCCCGCGAAGCGGATACATCGAGCTCCTCCCCGGAACCGGATCAGCTTGTCCTACATGTCTCTACACGTCGGTGGAGAACCGGACCCCGCCGTCCGGCAGGACGACTCCCGGCCACACCCGCGCGCCGCGTAGCAGTTCACAGCGGGCTCCGACCTCGGCGCCGTCGCCGATCACGGCGTCACGAACCAGAGCACGCGGCCCGATCCGGGCACCGAATCCCACGATCGAGCGCTCCACCACCGCTCCCGCGTCGATGCGTGCGCCGTCGAACACCGCGACTCCGTCGAGCCGGGCTCCGCCACCGACCACGACGTCGCGGCCGACCACGGTTCCGCCGATCAGCATCGCCCCGGGGGCGACGCGGGCTGTCGGGTGTATGCGGGCCTCGCCGCGCTCACCGTCGAGCGCCGGCGACGGCGCAATTCCCCGGACCAGGTCGGCCGAGCCCTTGACGAAGTCGTCCGGCGTCCCCATGTCACGCCAATACGCGGCGTCGACGTGGCCGAACACGCGGGCGCCGTCGACGAGCAGCGCCGGGAATACCTCCCGCTCCACCGAGACGGGACGTCCGGCCGGGATCTTCTCGATCCACTCGCGACGGAAGACGTAGCAGCCGGCGTTGATCTGATCGGTCGGCGGATCCTGTGTCTTCTCCAGGAACGCCGTGACCCGTCCGTCCGCGTCGGTGGGCACGCATCCGAAGGCGCGTGGATCGGCGACGCGCACCAGGTGCAGCGTCACGTCGGCGTGGTTGACCTCGTGCGTGTGCAGGATCTCGCGCAGGTCGCTGCCGCCGAGAACGTCGCCGTTGAACACCATGACGTTGTCGGAGCGCAGGTGGGGCAGCACGTTGCGGATGCCGCCGCCGGTGCCGAGCGGCTCGGTCTCGGTGACGTACTCGATCTCCAGCCCCATGCTCTCGCCGCTACCGAAGTACTCCTCGAATACCTCGGCCTTGAACGACGTACCGAGCACCACGTGGGTGATGCCCGCGCTCCTGATCCGCGCGAGCAGATGCGTCAGAAAGGGCAGTCCCGCCGTGGGCAGCATCGGCTTGGGCGCCGACAGCGTCAGGGGCCGCAGACGCGTTCCCTTGCCTCCCACCAGGACCACCGCATCGGTCGCGGCTCCTCCGCCCATGTCCCTCCCCTATCGAACGCGCGCGCCCGGCGCGACCGTGCGCGAATGCAACTGCCACTCCCGGGAACCACGCGGTGGCGGCATCCCGTGGAGGATGCCGCCTGCGCGTGCCGAAGGTCAGCTCTGCGAGAGGTCCGGCAGCTGATCGCCGAAGAGATCGATCACGAGACCGATCAGCTCTTCGGGGGTGTCGATGACGTCGTCGGTCTCGGGCGCGGCGTCCGCCTGCGGAACGGTCCCCTCCGACTTGGTCGGGGCGGACTGCGCGGCCGGGGCCGCGGGTGCGGGAGCGGCGCCGTCGCCGGCGACGTTCACGACGATCGGGTTCTGGAACGGCGCGCCGGACTTCAGGCCGACGTTGTCCCACTGGGTGCCGGCGGCGTCCTGGCAACCCCAGTACACGTAGTAGGTGCCGGCCGCGATGGGCTGCGGGCCCTGGGAGACGGGCTGGCCGTCCTGGACGAAGGTGATGGCGGAGGTGCTGGTGTTCTCGACGGAGAACTTCGAGCCGGGCGCCTGTGCATCGGCGCGGCCCGACGGATCGGCGGCGTCGAGCCCGCTCTGCTTGGTCGACACGTAGGTCACGCAGGTGACACCGCCGGCGACATCCACCCCGGCGAAGTCGAAATCGACGGTGATCGAGCCGGGCGTGCCCGACGCCCCCACGGACGGGTTACCTGCCGCGGACGCGGTCCCCGGCGCGCACAGCGCCAGCGCTCCCACCCCGACAACGGCCACAGCGGTCTTCTTCAGAACGGATTGCATCAAAGCTCCCTCGAGTACGGCGATTCCGCGAGAAGTCGCGGCGTCCACTTCGACCCCCCGGTCGGAATGTTCCGAAACACCGTAACCCGAGGCGGCCTCACATGCGAGTTGGTCGGTCTGTTTCGAGCGGCGCCGCCCGCGCCTACACGCCGCGCCTCCAATCTGCACTCTCGGTGTCGTTTCAGCGGACTATTCCAGTCCACGTCCGTCGCCGCGGACGAAACGATGGACTCGGTCGGCATCGTTCAGGGTTCGACGGATGGACATCGTCGTGCGCCTGGTGGTCCTGTGGGCAGCGCTGTCGGTGCTGATCGCAGTTGTGGCCGGTGATGCTGTCCGGCTCCGGGAGGAACGGTCCCGCCCGACGCGCGCCGCCGAAGCGCCGGCCGAGCCGACCAAGCCCGAAACGATCGTCCGGACCTCGGTCGGAGTCTGAGCTCGGCAGCAGCGGCTGCGCGCGCCGGGATTGTGCACGAAGCTGCCGCAGCTCCCGGTCCCTACTCGGCCACGGTGAGGCGCGTCGACTCGGCAGCGCCAATCACCGCGCCCGACGTGGGAAGCGGAACGAGCGCGCACTGGCTGGACCCGGACGTGAGGGCACACAGCGCGGCGGGAAGAACGTAAGGAAGCAGATCGGTACTTCCGGTGTCCGCACTTGCGGTGGCCGGCACGGCGACCGTGATCGCGGCACAGCCCAGGATGCCGGCGAGAAGACGCTTCACGAAGACCTCGATTCGAAGAGGAAGGACCTGACGGTCCATTGAATCGGGCAAATCGCCAAAACATTACGTCTGCGAAATAGCGCTGCTCGAGAGATCGGTATCCGCCGTGCGCTCGCCGGGCTCCTATCCGTGCCCGGCTTGGTCCACCGGCGCCGCTGCGGAACGCAGGAAGCCAGCCGGCACGGTGTACTGATCCACGGGACCGATACCGGATAGTCCACGGTGCGGCCCCACCCGCGGTGCTCGGCCCTCCACGTCACGGCGTAGGTGCTCGCTCCCGCGAGAAGAAGACCGGGACCACGAGAACGACGATCAGGCCCACCCCGGCCAGGACAGCAGACCACGCATTCAAACGACCTTCCCGCTCCTCGAATTCGACACTCTGTTGCGCGGATTCCGCAATCGCCTTGTTTCTCTCGAGAACCGCCCGCCGAAATTCGTCCACTTGGATGAGGAACAGTTCGACCGCTCGGGGCTGCAGATCCGGGTCTGTCGCGGCCGGCACGGCCGGTGGGGTGGGCATGGCAGGAACTTCGGGAGGGCGCGGACTGCTGACGAAGGGTGCGACGATGAAGACGAGTCCCACCGCCAGGCTGAGCACACTCGCTTGAATGAAGTACCGCCGCTGCCCCGTCGCTCGATTGACCCACTCCATGAAGAAGATCAACCGCTGCATCTGGTGATTGTGCAGGGTGCCCGTCGGAGGGCGCAGCGTCGAGCGACTCGCAGGCATGAGGAAGGCCAGATAGAACCCGGAAAAGGCGACGGCCATACCCAGAAAGAGCGGGGCAAAGACCCCGCGCAGGGGTAGCGAATTATCGGTCACCGAAAACGCCACACCCAACACGCCGATATAGATGGTTCCGATGGCAGCGGCGGCTGTCTGCACGAACTTCGCACTGTCTCTACTTCGCTCGAAACCGCCCTTGGATGCGTCGTACAGGTTCTCCTGGAACAGCTTCCGCAGTTCGTACTCGGCAGCCCAGCCGGCCATCTGAAAGTCGGTCGTCGCCTTGTCGAGCGCGGCGCTGCGCTCCGCCTCCTCCGCACGCTCCGCCTCCAGCCGGAGTCTCTCGAGTTCCTGCGAGCGCCTCGCGGCAGGGCTCCACATTCTCACCAGTGCGACCGCGGATCTCAATCCGCGTCCTCGGGCGACTTCGACGGCATCACGTAGCTGTCCGGAATTCCCCACGCCCGCCCCTGGCAGTGCATATGCACGTCGCCTTGGAACTCCTCGGCCGGAAAGAACTCGTTCTCGACCTCGCACCACTTCCGACCGACAGGCATGGCCCGAGTGTGCTCCGAAATCGGTGGACCGATGTTGCACAGCCGCAACGAGTGGGTATCGATACAGAGCACCGCATGCGGACGAAGCCCGATAACACGAGCACGACTGGAAACTGGCCGGGTAGTTCTGCCGGTACCGGCGCCGGATACGGCCGTAGAAATCCTATTCCTGCGCCCGGCGCGCGGCGTCCCCGTGCCCCAGATCCCGCTCGGGATCCACGACGTCCCGCACCCGCTGCTTGAGCGTGACGATGTCGGGAAACCCACCGTCGGTCTTGCGGTCCCACACCACCCGATCACCGGCCGTAACGACGAAGATGCCGCCGGTGCCGGGGATGAGCGCGACCTCGCCCAGATCCGTGCCGAAGGTGTTGAGCAGCTCCTGCGCCATCCAGCCGGCGCGCAGCAGCCAGTTGCACTGCGTGCAGTAGGTGATGGTGATGCGGGGTGCGGTGCGCGGCTCGGTCACCGCCCGAGCGTATCGGTCGGCACGCCGCCCGAAAGGGGTGAGGCCCCGCCGATCGTGGTGGCGAAACGGCGGGGCCTCAGCGCGGGCCGGCGATGGGGGGTTACCGGCCTGCGAGCGTCGCCTTCGCAGGGGGGACAGGAAGGCGACACAGGAACACTAGTCCTCAAGATCGTTACTCGCGAGTACAAACACTAAAGCGCTGGTCAAAAGCATGTAAAGCGATGTCAGGGCTTGTTGGTGTGACGTTCGCTCTCGCGCTCGGCGCGCTGGATCTCGACGAGGGATTCCTCCATGTCGGCCACGCGCAGCACCTTACCCAGGACCAGACCGACCGCCACCGAGACGAGCAGCCAGGCGCCCAGAACCGCCGCAACCCACCACCACATACCCACAGTGTGTACGAACTTGGTCGCCGATGGGTAACGCGCGGAGGACTGTGAGCGATATTGCGTCCACGCTATCGCGGCCGTGTCGCACTTGTCCCACATTTCGTACCGAACAACCGTAAAGTCCCCGATGTGCCGACCCAGACAATTCGCCGTGCCGGACACGCCATCCTCGTTCCCGCCCTGGCCGCGCTGACCGTGCTCGCCGCTGGCCCTGCCGCCGCGCAGGACCCCGTCGCGCCGCCCGGCGACGTCGTCTTCGGCACGCAGACGCTGGGATTCGGCAACACGGTTGCCTTCCGCGGCCACAGCGACACCGCGACCCTCACCGTCCCGGTGCCGGACGGGCTGCGGCCCGCCGCGCTCGACACGACGGTGCAGATGCCCGCCAACGTCGCCCGCGGCTGGATCGACGTCCAGTCGCAGGGGCTACTGCTCGCCCGCATCGACCTGCCCGCCGCCGGAACCCTCGTGCCGGTCTCGCTGCCCCTGGATGCGGCGCCGATCGCGGACCGCGCCGTCACCGTCACCCTGACCCTTCACCTGCTCCCGTTCGACGGGATCTGCCCCGAGGACTGGACGGATCGCTCGGTGGTGCTGCGCGACGGACGCGTCCGCTACACCGGGGCGGCGACCCCGCCGGCCGTGGTCGCCGACTTCCTGCCGCCGATCCTCGAGTCGCTGGAGCTGGCGCTGCCCGCCGACCCCACCCCCGCCGAGTCGGCCACCGCTCTCGATCTCACCGCGGCCGTCACCGCCCAGTACACGGGCCGGCCGCTGCGGGTGACAGTGCAGACCCTGCCCGGCGACGACGCGGTGCCGCCCGCCCCGGCCGGGCCGTTCACCCGGCAGATCGCGATCGTCGAGACCGACGGCGACGGTGCCGCCACCCTGGTCCAGGTGCCCGGCGGCGGTCCGGCGCTCGCGGTCACCGGCGACGCCGACGCCCTGCGCAACCAGGCCCGCCTCATCACGAGCGACATCTCGTCGGTCGCGGTGGCCTCGGCGGCGACGGTCGGCACGCTGGGCCGGCCGCCGCGGCTGTCCCCCGACGCGACGACGCTCGCCGAACTGGGCCTCGGCGCCCTCACCGACACCGGCGTCGGCGTGGTGGAGGTGCCGCTCGGCATCCACCAGACCCGTCTGGGACGGCCGTCCCACAATCTGCGGATCAACCTGCAGGGCTCCTACACCCCGCTGCCCACGACCGAGGGCGGCCTGGTGTCGGTGACGGTCGGCGACACCGTCGTCGACTCGTGGCCCGCCGACGCGTCCGGCCGTCTCGATCGGTGGATCACGGTGCCGAACAACGTGCTCGGACGGACCACCGACGTGGTGGTGTCCCTGCGCGCCACCGGCGGCACCCACCAGTGCGGCCTGCAGCAGCCGATGACGCTGACCGTCGACGCCGGCAGCCGCGTCACCACCGAGCCCGCCGACCCGCCGCTGCCCGGGGGCTTCCGGTCGCTGCCGCAGGCGCTGCTGCCGAAGGTGAACGTCGCCGCCACCGAGGCCGGGATCGCCGACACCGCCCGGGCCGTCGCGCTCGTGGCCGGGCTGCAGAGCTTGACCTCCGTGCCGCTCGATCCCGAATGGGTGAGCGTCGACGAGGCCGCCACCGGCGGCACCCCCGCCATCGTCGTCGCCGCCGACGGCCGCGTCCCCGACACCCTGGAACTGCCGCTCGCCGGGACACAGGGCCGCACCCTCGACCTCCTCGACCCGGCCACCGGGAACGCCACCACCGTCACCTTCCCCACCGACATCGAGTTCGCGTCGCTGCAGGTGGCGCGCGACGGCGACCGCACGGTCCTCGTCGCCGCCGCCACCGAGGTGCCCGCCGAACTCGACCGCACCCTCGGCTGGCTCGCCGCGACCCCGCAACGCTGGGCCGAACTCGACGGCGACGTGCTGTTCACCACCGCCGACCGCGACCCGGTCGAACTCGCGCTCACCGACCCGGCCGCCGAGCCCGGCACCCAGGAGTCGCTGGGCCGCACGACGGGCTGGGTGCTCGCCGGTGGCCTCGCCCTGCTGGCCGTGGGGCTCGTCGCCGCGGGCGTCACGGCCCTGCGATGGCGTCGCGGCCGGCCGCGCCCGCTCTGATCGGATGTCGCCATGAGCACCGTCACGACCGCCGAGCGCGCCGCACTGTTCGCGCACACCAGCGCACGGTGGACGGTGATCGTCGCCGCCACCGTGCTCGGGTACTGGTCGACGTGGGAGCAACTGCTCACGGAGATCTCCCGCGGCACGGGCGGCGGCTACGTCCTGCTCGTGCCGCCGTTCGCGGTGCTCGCCGCCGAGGGCGTCACCCGGCGCCGCCGCGGCGAGTTGCCGATCCACGACCGGCAGACGGACCGGATCGTCGGCGGCGCCGTCCTGCTGATCGCGCTCGCGGTCAAGTGGCTGCTGCTGCCGCGGTACGGGCCGAACTACCAGATGATGCACCTCGACGTGCTGTCGGCGTGGACGTTCGTGATCGGCGCGTGCGTGCTGCTGTTCGGCTTGCGCGTCGCCTCCCGGTACTGGCCGGTGTGGCTGCTGCTGCTGGGCACGTCGCCGTTGTTCTACCGGGCGGTGCTCGTGCAGCTCGGCGGCACCAAGTTCGCCGCCGGGTTCCTGATGGTGCTGCTGGGCGCGATCGCGATCGCCGTCGCGGTCGGCCGCACCCGGCGCCGCGCGCTGATCGGCTTCTCCGCGACGATGCTGCTCGGCCTGGCGCTGCTGTTCGCGGTGACCACCCGCTACCCGGACGCGCGGGTCGCCGTCGCGCAGATCGTGCCGTCGGGCACGGCGGCGCTCGTCGTCGGCGGCGCGTTCTACCTGTACCGGTATCGCGGCCTCGCGCCGCGCACGCTGCCCCCGAACCCGGTGTCGCCGCGGGAGGCGACGCGCTCGGCGCTGTTCCTCGTCGCCCCGGCCGCGCTGGTGCTCGCCGTGCTGCCGCTGCCGGATCAGCAGCTCACGCCGGTGTCGGTGGGCCCACCGCCGAGCGGCACCGTCACGCAGGTGGTCCCCACCGGCTGGTATCAGATCGACTCCATCGACTACGACTGGCCACGAAGGTATTTCGGCTCCACCGCGCAGCTGCGCCGGCAGATGATCCGGGCCGTCGAGCCGCGCGCCGACTGGGATCGGCTGTCGCGGCCGCGCACCGTCGCCGTGCAGACCCTGCAGGTGCGGCGGGTGGGTGTGTTCGAGGTGTATCCGGTACAGACCTCCTACGATCTCGGGCGGGCGCGAGTGAGCCCGAAGATCCGGGTGGACCTCGGCCACGGCGTGCAGGCCGACTTCTTCACCGTCGTCGACGACGAGTTGCTGCTCACCTGGAGCCTGATGAACTTCATCTGGACGCGCGGCGACGCCCTCGCGCAGCGGGTGAGCCTGCTGACCGTCGACAACCACGAACTCGATGCGCCGTTCCCGCAGCCGACGCCGAACATGGCGTCGAACGGCCGGAATCTGCTGTCGGTGTTCCTGCGCGGGCGGGCGTCGGTGGAGGATTCCGATCCCGAGTACAAGGACTTGGACATGCTCACCGAGCTGGGCCGTGATCTGGTGGAGGCGCAGTGGCGCGGAATCTAGTCGACGAGGAGTTCAAGGCCGCCGCGCTGCACGACGCGGTGTACGGGCTGCGGGAGAAGCGGCCGCTGTCGTCGGCGTCGGTGGCGTTCGTGCCGTGGCAGAAGTGGCTGACCCTCGGCCTGGTCGCCGCGGTGATCGTGGCGCTGGTGTTCGCGACGACGCCGACGCTGACCGTGCTGATGGCGGTGTGCACGGCCGGGTACATCGCGACGCTCGCGGACCGGCTGCTGCTGTTCTCCCGCGGCCTGGCGCGCGACGCGATCCTCACCGTCGACGACGACGTGGCGCGGGCCGTGCCCGGGCACGCGCTGCCGACGTACACGGTGCTGGTCCCGGCCTACAACGAGCCGGAGGTGGTGGGTGATCTGATCGCGGCGATGGCCGCGCTGGACTATCCGGCCGAGAAGCTGCAGGTGCTGTTGCTGCTCGAGGAGGACGACGCCGTCACCATCGCCGCGGCCGAGGAGGCCGGGCTCGGCGAGAGCGTGGAGATCCTGCTGGTGCCGGCGGCGGACCCGCGGACCAAGCCGAAGGCCTGCAACTACGGGCTGCACTTCGCCACCGGCGACATCGTCACCATCTTCGACGCCGAGGACCTGCCGGAGCCGCTGCAGTTGCGGCGCGTGGCGGTCGCGTTCGACCGGCTCGGCGACGACGTCGCGTGCGTGCAGGCGAAGCTGGCCTTCCACAACGGCACCCAGAACATGCTCACCGGCTGGTTCACCGCCGACTACGCGCTGTGGTTCAACTTCGTGCTGCCCGGCCTGATGCGCTCGAATTCGCCCATCCCGCTGGGCGGTACGTCGAACCACATCCGGCGCGCCGTGTTCGACGAGATCGGCGCGTGGGATCCGTACAACGTCACCGAGGACGCCGACCTCGGGGTGCGCATCGCCGAGTCGGGCTACCGTACGGCCGTATTGGACTCGACGACGCTGGAGGAGGCGAACAGCGATCCGATCAACTGGATCCGGCAGCGTTCCCGCTGGTACAAGGGATACCTGCAGACATGGCTCGTGCACGTGCGACGACCCGTACAACTGTGGCGGGGCATCGGTACGGTCGGGATGCTCCGGTTCACGACCCTGCTCGCCGGGACGCCGATCATCGCGTGCCTGAACATGGTGTTCTGGTTGATCACCATCGCGTGGCTGCTCGGGCAGCCGTTCCTGATCGAGGAGATCTTCCCCTGGTACGTGTACTTCCCCGCGCTGATCTCGCTGGTGTTCGGTAACTCCGCCGTGCTGTACATGAACCTGGTCGCGTGCCGGGAGACCGGCAACTCGGCGCTGTGGCTCGCGTGCCTGACGGTGCCGGTGTACTGGCTGATGATGTCGGTCGCGGCGCTCAAGGGCACCTATCAGCTGATCCGCAATCCCTCCTACTGGGAGAAGACCTTCCACGGGCTGTCGTCATGAGGGGCGGCGCGGCCCGGGTGTTCTGGCTGTCCTGTCTGCTCTATGCGGCGGTGGGGCTGTACCTGTCGCTGGATGTGGCCTATTTCCAAGGTGATTCGCTCAGCCGGATTGCGGCCGCGCGCAGCGCCCTGCACAGCCGCGACCCGCACCTGGCGGCCATCGGGTTCGTGTTCACGCCCCTGACCGCGCTGATGCAGTTGCCGCTCGTGGCGCTGTCGGACTGGTGGCCGGCGCTGACCCGGTGGGGCCTCACGGCCGTGGTGATGTCGGCGCCGTTCATGGCCGGGGCCGTCACCCAGGTCCACCTGTTCGCCCGCGATCGCGGTGCGTCGCCGTGGCTGGTGTGGACGGTGACGGCGCTGTTCGCGCTCAATCCGATGATCGTGTACTACGGCGCCAACGGCATGAGCGAGGCGCCGTTCCTGATGCTGCTGTGCTGGGCGACGCGCCGGCTGGTGCGGTGGATCAGCACCGACGACGTGCACGACCTCGCCGTCGCCGGGATCGCCGTCGGGCTGGCGTATCTGGCGCGCTACGACGCGCTCGCCGTCGGCGCGGCCGTCACCGTGCTCGCCGTCGCGGTGACGTGGTGGCGCACCCGCGTGTGGCGGGCGGCGCTGCTCGACGCGATCCTCGTCGCCGCCCCGGTGGCGTTGGCGTTCCTCGTGTGGGCGGCGACGAGCTGGCTCATCACCGGCGAAGCGCTGCAGCAGTTCTCGTCGTCGTACGGCAACGCGGCGATCCTCGAGCAGAGCGGCGGCGGCTCCACCGGGGGCCTGGGGGCGCTGGCGTTCTCCCTCGCCGAGATCCTGGTGCTCGGGCCGGCGCTGCCGCTGCTCGCGCCCGTCGTCGCGGTGCTGGCGTGGCGCCGCCGGGACCTCGAGCCCGCCGTGCCGTTCGTCGTGCTGGGGGCGGTGCTCGCGTTCGCCGCCCTGTCGTACTTCCGCGGCATGACGTTCCCGTTCCTACGGTTCTACCTCGTCGCGGTGCCGCTGGCGGCGATGTGGGTGGTGCAGCTCGCGCCCCGTCGCGGGCAGCTGCGTGCGCGCCGGCTCGGCGCGCACGCGACGGTGCGGCCGCAGGACCGCGGCACCCTCGCGCCGGTCGGGGCGCTCGCGCTCGCGGTGTCGGTGCCGGTCACGTTCGTCGCGATGGGCAACGCGACGCTGTCGCAGGAGCAGCACGCGCTGCGCACCGTGCTGTTCCCCGATCCGGACGACACGTCGCAGCTGCGGGACCAGGAGAACCGCATCATCGCGTCGTTCGGCACGGAACGTCGCATCGCGGACCATCTCGACGCGCTCGACCTGCCCCCGGGTTCGGTGGTGATGGACACCGTGTACGGGTTCGCGGTGCTCACCGCGACCGACCGGCCCGAGCAGTTCGTGATCCCGTCCGACGCCGACTTCACCCGCATCCTCAACGATCCGGCCGCGAACGGCGTGCGGTATCTGCTCACCGTGCCGAACGAGGGTCGCGGCGTCTCGGATGCGGTGAACCGCCGCTACCCCACCGTCTTCGAGACCGGCGCCGACATCGCGACCCTCGATCTGGAGATCCCCAACGACGGCGACAACCAGCCGACCTGGCGTCTGTACCGGATCGGCCTATTGCCTCATGTCAAGATGCGCGCGAGGTGCGCTTCGTTGACTCATTCAAGGATGCGCGCGTGGAGGAGGGCTCGACGATGGGGCTACGCCCCGGGCCGGCCTTGGCGGTGGTGAGCGTGAGCAGCTCGGCGGTCAGGGCCTGAATCTGCCGCTGGATCGCTGCCGGGTTGAGCGTGACGTAGGTGCCGGCGAGGATCGCCTTGTCCTCGGCCGCGACGGCATCGTGCCGCTCGACGCGACGATGCGGAGTGGTCGCGGTGTCGTACTTCTTGGTCACCTTCGCCCCGTCACGGACCTTCGAGATCAGCTTCTGCTGCGGGCAGAAGAAGTTCGACAGACTCGACTGCAGAACCCAAATACTGTTGAGCAACAACAACTCTGCCGATGTGTCGTAGCGGTGGTAGCCGACCACGGTCCGTACGATCGCCCAGTTCTTCTGCTCGACGTGCGCGCCGTCGTTGGAGTTGCCGGGCCGGGACCGTGTGAAGGTGATCTGCCGCTGCGCGCACCAGGCGAGCAGGTGATGGTTGATGAACTCACTGCCGTTGTCGGAGTCGACCCCGCGGATCGGGAACGGCAGGATGCCGGCGATCTCCTCGAGGGCGGCGAGCACCCACTTGCGCGCCTTGTTCGGCACGCTCCGGTTCTCCGTCCACCCGGTGGCGATGTCGGTGACCGTCAACGTGTAGGCATGGTCGCCGACCGCGTTGCCGCCCTCGTGCCCGACCAGGTCGATCTCCACGAACCCGGGCACCGCGTCGTCCCACTGCGCCCACGTGCGGATCGGGATCTGCGACTTGAGCAGCGACCCCGGCTTGGTGTGCGCTCTGCCCTTCGGATCGAGCCTGCGCCGGTCCTCGGCCAGCCGACGGTCGATGGTCGCCGCCGACATCGACACCAACAACGCTGCGGTGGCGTCGTCGATGCTCAACTCGCCGAACCGACGCAGGATCGGCACCAGGTCCGGCAGCACCGCCGCGAGGCGTTTACCCGCCGGCGCACCGAGCACCGCCCAGCAGAACCGCAGCGCCGCAACCACCTCCGAGCCGTACTTCGGCGATCTCGGGGTGCGTCCCCTGACCGTCGTGGGGTGCAACGCCTGCGTCAACGCCTTGCGGGCGTGGTTGCGGTGCCAGCCGGTCGTCGCACACAACTCGTCGAGGATCACACCCTTGGTGGCCTTGTCGGCCCGGGCGTACCGCGTCGCAATCGTCTTGGTCACGGCCTTGCGTTGACTCATCGACAGCCCCATCGTCCGGGCCTACAGCCCGGCCCAGGCCGGACACGGCAGGCGCTCCGTACGCGCGCATTCTCATTTGAGGCAACGACTACCTCTACGCGCGCATTTTGGATGAGTCAACGCGATCGGTTGACGCACCCGCAGGCCGCGTGCCACCATCGCTGCACCAGCCCCGAAAACGGGGCGACCCCGGCCGGTGCGCCAACACCGAACCGGGGTCTGGGCACACGACAGAATGGACCTGTCATGCACCGTGAGGTGGATTGTATCCACACGCCGATTCCAGGCGTACATCCCCGGGAGTGGCCGGCGCCGCGCGCCGCGCACCCCGTCTACCGGCCCGGCGCAGCGTCCCGCGCCGCCGACGTGACCCGGACGAGTCCGCCGACGTCCTGACCCGTTCACCAGCCCTCGCACACGACTGTCACCAGCCGTGTCCGGGGGCCACAGGTGTTTTCCCTGCGTGCGTGCGAGGGCCGTTCCGGTGACCGAGGCGCACGCGGTCACGTCGTTTTCCGTGCGGGTCCGACGCTAACCAACCGCATCCGGCATTCCACCGTCCCGGTGAACGGCACCGGGCACCCGATCGAGCACGGGTCGACACGTCCGACCGGGTCCAGCTCAGCCGCTTGCCTTTTCGGCACGCGGCCATACGTGCTGGCCGAGACGCGGTATCGGGGCATGGTCCGTGGGTTTGCTTGGGGAAGGGGCCGACAAGTCAGCGACCCGTAGGGTCTCCGTTCAGAGCAGGCGCCGGGCCTTCATGCCGGGGAAGACCGCGCCGACGCGCACCACGTCCCCGAACGTCGGGGCGTGCACCATCTGACCGCCGCCGATGTAGATGCCCACGTGCCCCGGCCCGTCGGACTGCCAGTTGCCGAACACCAGATCCCCCGGCCGGGCCAGCTGGATCGGGATCTCGGTGCCGACCCGCCACTGCGTCTGCGAGGTGCGCGGCAACCTCACCCCGGTCGCCGCGTACACCGCGTACGACGTCAGGCCCGAGCAGTCGAACCCGCCCCCCGACGGACCGTTGACGTTGCCGCCACCCCACACGTACGGCAGCCCCAGATACCGGAACGCCAGGTCCACCACCCGGTTGCCGGTCTCGGTCATCCCCGGCAACCCGAGCCCGAAGAACGGCGAGAGCAGCCGCGCGAACACCATCTCCGTCGCCCGGATCTTCGCCACGTACGGCTTGGTCTGGTTCTCGTAGTCCGGCGACCCGGACGGCATCCCCCCGGACCGGCGCACCGCCCCCAGCCCGGCGTTGTACGCCGCCAACGTCAGGTCCAGGGTGTCCCCGCGCACCACCCCCTGCGCCTTCCACTGCTCGATCTGCCGGTAGTTGTCGCACAACAGATTCCCCGACGCCATCACCGGATCGGCGATGCCCAGCACATCGGCCCGCCCGTCCCCGTCGGCGTCCTTGCCGTAGGCATCCCAGGTTCCGGGCATGAACTGCCCCGGCCCCTTCGCCCCCACCGGCGAGACCGGGGCGCTGGGCCCGTACCGGAAGCCGTTCTCCGCCGAGTACAGCGCCGCCAGCACCGGCGCGCCGACCCCGTCGCACAACTGGCCGGCCTTGCGCAGCCACGGCGCGAACACCGCGATCGCGCCGATCGGCGCCAGGTTCGTCCCGGGCAGGATCGCCGGGATCGACGGCAACGTCACCGCGCCGCCACCCCACGCCGGACCCGGCGCCCACGCGCCGCTGCCCGTCGCCCCGGTGGCCGGCGCCCCGAACACCGACGGCCGTCCCGCCGGCGCGGCCGGCGCCGGCACCGACGGCACCTGTTCGAGCACGGCCTGCACCGGGTTCTCCACCGGCGCCGGCGGCGGTTCGAGCACCGCGGCCGCCTCCGCCGGCAGGTGCGGCATCAGCGCGTCCTTCGCCGCCGACGTCGCGTCCGCCACGGCCTGCTCCGCCGCCGGACGCATCAGCTCGGGCAACCCCGCCACCAGATCGGCGACCTGCTGCTCCAGAGTGCCGGCAGCCTCCTGCACCGCCTCGATTGCCACCCGGGCCTGGTCCTCGAGCGGCTGCGGCAGATCTATCCCCGAGACCACCACGCCGACCGCGGTTCCTATCGCCATCACCATGCTCGCCGGCTCACTCGACGACATCTCCGACCTCCTTCCACCGACCGCCGCCACCGACAATGCACGGCGCCCCTCACCTGGGTGTATTGCCGTCGCCCAGAGCCGATCCGACACCGCTGATTTCGGCGATCTTCCACTCGTCGCGGCTGTCCATGCTCAGCTTGTACGTCGCCGTCGATTGGATGCCCTCGGGGGCCTGGGCGTTCTTGGTCACCACACTCACGAAGCAATCGACCGTGTAGATGCCGTCCGGACCGGCTTCGGCCTTGGCCGTAATCGGCTGCGCCGTCGACGTCCACTGAAGCGGAACGATGATCTGCTCCATCGAGGTCGCCGCGCGAGTGAGCCGCTCCGAGAGTTCGGGGCTGGTTCCGGTGGTCAGCCGGGTTCGCCAGGTCTGCAGGTCGCGGAAGTCCATTTCGGCAGCACCTGTCGCGTATTCGAGCGCGGCCTGTTCGGCACGCTCGAGTGCGGCCGCCTCGGTGCGAACTCGGTCGAGTTCGCTTGCCTTGTCGCTCACCTGCCAGCCGAGGAGGGCCACGGCGGCGCACAGTGCCACCACGAGTCCACCGATGAGTATCTTCCCGGGTTGTAGCCGCACCGTGAACCCGGACCGCTGCGAATCCGCCTGCTCCCGCGGAGGGACACCGTCCTCGGCCGTACTGCGGTCGTTCTTATCGGTGGACTGATCGGAGGTGATCATCTGCATGGTGCGCCTCATTCCTGTTCGTATCGATCTGATGGGGTGACGTGCCGGGACCGTCGGACGGTCAGTTGCCCGGCGCCTGCACGTGCACGGTCACTGCGTCCCCCGACGATGTGGAGGTCAGGGCATTGTCGAGCAGACGGCCGACGTCGATCGTGCGCACCGCCCTCGCGCCCTGAGAAACCGAAGGCAGAAGATCGACGCCGATGACCTCGAGGTCCGCGGCCGTCGCATCGAGGAACTTCTGCAGTTCACCGATGAACGGACTGGCACCGTGCGCGATACCGGCATTCAGCGGCCCACGATCGGCAGCGAACTTGATGCCGGCGAGCAGATCGCGGAACCCGCTTCCGAACTCGGCGAGGTGCGGCTCGGCGTTGTGCATCCCCAGGGGAATCGTCGTGCTGTCCAGCAGCAACGGTTGAACGGTCCGCAGCAGCGTGGTGAAACTGTCCGCGTTCTGGGCGAACGTGGCTGCCATCAGTTCCCCCGCTCGCGAAAGATTGCCCAGCACACGCGGATCGTCGGGCAGAGCGACATCCAGCGCCTCGAAGATCTGGCGCACGCCCTCCGGATCGACCTGCGTGAGCAGGCGGGTGAGGCGCTCGGACAACTCCTCGAACGTCGTCGGCACCACAACCTGGGTGGACGGCACGAACGCGCCGTCGTCCAGATACGGTCCGGCCGCCGACGCCGGCCACACGGCGAGATACGGTTCGCCGAGCGCCGACAGATTGTCCACGCGGAACGCACTGTCGGCGGGGACGGGATGGTTCCGGTCGTACTTCCACGACACGTCGATCGCGTCCGCTGATGCGGTGATGCCGGTGATCTCGCCGATCTCCACCCCGCGCAACAGCACCCTCGAGCCCTCCACCAGGCCGTTCGTGTCGGGGACCTGCACACGTGCCGTGTAGACGTCCTCCATGAACCCTGTCCGCAGGCCCAACTGAGTCATGTACAGGAACGAGAGCACCGCTATCAGACCCATACCCACGATCGACCGCCCTGTACGCCGGCTCACTTCACAGCTCCCAACATGCGCAGGATGTTCTCGGCATCGGCAAGCAACTGATCACCGTCCGCTGTTTCCACCGAGACGATGTCCACCGAGGGATTCTGGGCAAACGGAATCAGTGTTGTCCGAAGGAAATTCGACACTTCCACGGTGGCCGAGGGCCCGCCCCGGGAGACGTCGGTGGTGTCGGCGAGCGATTCGAACATCGGGATCAGCCACAGTCCACCCTCGTACAGGCTTCCGACGGAAGGAAGGATCTGACCGATGTGCGACACGACATCCACCGCGAGCCGCCGCCAGTAATGCACGGTCGACGAGTCGAAGATCGTGGCGAGCGAGTCCGCATTGGCGTCCACGGTGACCGCAGTGGCATCCATTTCCACGAGCAGCCGGTCGATCTCGGCCGTCCGATCGCCGAGGTCGCGCAGGTCCACCGACACGATCGACGCAAGTCGTTCCACTTCCGGGACGGGCGGCATCACCGCGTTCACCCGGGCCATGACGTCCTCGACCCTTCGGATGCTGCCGCCGTTGACGAATGTCGCGAGCACGGCCATGGTGTCCTCGAGCTGCGGCGGCGACGTGGTCCGGCTCAACGGGACGGTGCTTCCCTCCTCGAGGTAGCCCCCGACGACGGCGTCGGGGTCGCGGACGAGGGCGACATAGGTGTCACCCAACAGGGTGTTCTGCCGGACGATGGCCCTCGCACCCGCAGGCACCCGCGTGTCCTGCCGGATCCCCGCGACGACGGCGACGCTGTCGTCCGCCACGTCGAGCTCGCGGACCTCACCGACTCGTACGCCGTCCATGATCACATCGGCTCCGGCCGGCAGATTCATGACGCTTTCGAACTCGAGCGAGATCTCGTACCCGTCCCCGACGCCACCGCGGACCGACGGCAGGTCCTCCGGCCGCAGCGAGCATGCCGAGGCGACGAGCGTCAGCAGCAGCGCTGTCGTCACCCGCGCCGTCCGTCCGAGGTCGATCCGTGTCTTCACTGTGCAGCCCCGTTCAGGAGGACGAGATCCATCAGACCCGTCGGCGAAACGCGAGCTCCTGATTCGGTCGGTGTGCAGCTACCCGGCCGGACGGTGTCGAGGAGTGCGCACAGCCGGTCGGCGTCCTCGTCGCTCAGTGTGATGGCGGGGGGCGTGTACTGCATCGTCAGCCCGCCGGCGTTCCGCGTCTGCTGATCCGCGACCGCCGCGAGCGACGGCACCGTCGCAACGAGGCTTTGGATCTCGCCCGTCCGCCCCGCGGCGAGTGCGATCGCGTCGGCGACCTGACCGTGCACGAACGGCCAGATGTCCCCGCCGTACTTGCGTTGGATGTCGTCCAAAGTGGCGACAAGCCAGCCGATTCCCACGCACACGTCGATGGTTCCGGGCCACAGGTCTATTCCCGCCACCGCCACGTCCGGCATCTGCTCCACGACGGACTTGATCGCTGCCCAGTCGGCGAGAGCCTGCTCGCTCAACGGCGCCATATTCGCGATGACAGTACCGATGTCGGCGACGAACTTGTCGGGGCTTTCCATGGCATCGGCGGCATGCAGCATCATCGACCGGGCGTTGTCGCCCTGTCCACGCAGAGCCTGGTCCAGGCCCGCGACGGCCATCTCGACGGTGTCCGCGCTCCCTTCGGGAGAAAGGGCCTCGATGAAGTCCGCCGCCGACCCCACGACCTCGGAGATGGCCTTGGGAGTCCGGCTGTTCTGCAGCGGAATACAGGATCCCGGTTCGAGCGTGGGGCCGGATGTGTCGTTGCCCACGAGCTCGAGGCTGCGGTCGGCGAGAATCGACTTGGATCGGGTCACCGCTTTGACATCGGCGGGAAGCGGGCGATCCCCGTCCGTCGAGAACGTCACCTCGACGTGACCGCCCTTCTCCACGATCGACTCGACCCGTCCCACCGGGAACCCCATCCGGGTGACCGGATTACCCACATACAGCCCGACCGCGTCCGGCATTTCGGCGCAGTACGACGGGGCGGGTTCGGCTCCGGCCGTGCGCGCGGCGGTGAAGCCGGCGCCGACGACGGCGGTCACTGCCAGGCCGATCGTTGCTACCTTCTTGACCTTGTTCATCGTCAGCACTGCCGTCCCGGAACCGGAATACAGATGTCCGATGCCATGAGCGTTCCTCCGCTGATCGTGGCCAGCCCCTCGGGCGTGAGCCAGTTCGCCAATTGCTCCCGGGCCGCAGTCAGGGCGTCGATCGAGGGCCCCATGGACGCGTTGAATTCCTCGATCATGGCGCGCACCTGAGTGATGGCCGCCGCGACCTCGTCCCGGTGGTCGAGGTAGTACTCCTCGTACGGTGCCACAGTCATCAGCACGTGTCCGAGCAGCCGGTACGCCTCGTTGAAGCCGGCATGGTTGGTGTTGTACGTCGAGAGCACCATGTCCATCTCACGGATCAGATGGAAGACGAGCTCGCGATTCGCGTTGAAGGTCTGCAGGTACTCCGAGGCGAGTCCCGTGACCGTCCGGACCTGCTCACGCTGCCGGTCCATGACACGTGCGATCGCCGTCATCCCCGAGATGATCGATCCCACCGAGTCCGGGTTCTGCTGTAGCGCCTCGGCGACCTGGACCAGATTCGCATCGATCGTGCCGCCGTCGACGTTGTCGGTGGTGTTGGGGGCCGCCTGGAGTACGTCACCGATCGAGTACGGGACGGTCACCTGTCCCACAGGAAGGGCCCCCTCGTCGAGCGGTCTCACGCCGAGCGGGACAAGCGTGATCGCGTAGCCCCCGACCGGGGTCAGCATCCGGACCTCGACCCGCGACTCGGTGCCCACCAACACGTCGTCCTCGACTTCCATCGAGACCCGGACGGTCGACTGTCCGAGCTCCATGTCCGTCACCTTGCCGACCGACACCCCGGCGATCCGCACGTCCTGGCCGACCGAGATGGCGGACGCGTCGGTGGTCTCGAAGGCCACCACCTTCCTGCCCGGGGGACTTATGTAGAGCACGGTCGTCGCGACGAGCGCGAGGACGGCCACGGCTACCACGCCGGCGCCGATGCGCATGTCGTCGGCGAGCCACGTCGCCAGACGGGCAGTACCGAACCGTGTCCGTGCGGACTTCACCGTGCGCTGCATACCACTACCCCGCTACCGTTGAGGAGAACGTCGACTTCGGTCGGCAGCTGGGCGACACCCTTGCTGCATCCTTCCCATCCGGGGGAATCCCCGACCGGGATCTGCAGTCCCGCCACCGAACTCGGTAGCAGCCGGAGAGCTTCCGCTGTCTCCTCGAGCGACGAGAACGCTTCGGCCACCATCTGCTCGACGTTCGCCCCCGGCTGCAGGCTGTAGGCGTCGAGCAGCCGTTTGATCGGTGTCAGGAACTCAGGGCCGTACGTGGCGGTCTTCGGAAACTCGTCGAGAACTGTCATCGCCTTCGCGATCGGGAAGCTCATCGAGCGGAGGAACTCCACGACCTCATCCGACCGGCCACCCATGGAGTCGGAAATCCGCGCGAGATTGGTCGTCAACGTCGCGATGACCTGTTCCCGGTCGGCCGCGAGATCGGCGAGCTTCTGCGCGTCGTCGAGCATCGGCTTCAGTCCCCCGCCGTCTCCTTGCAGCAGGGCGATGGCGTTCTCGGTGAAGGTGTTGATGTCCTCGGCACTCATGGTGTCCAGCACCGGCTGCAGACCGTTGAACAGCTCGGTGATATCGAACGACGGTCGGGTCCTGTCGAGAGGCAGAGTTTCGACGGGGACCCCGGAATCTTCCCCGAAGTCGGCATCCACATACCGCACGCCGGTGAGGTTCTGGTACTTGACCGCCAGAGTCGTGTCCGCGGTGAGAACGTATGGCTCCTGCAGCGAGAAACGGACCTCGGCGATGGTGCTGCCCTGGCGAGTCACCAGGTCGATGGCCTCGACCTTGCCGATCCGGACCCCACGCGTGCGAATGTCACCGTTGACCCCGAGACCTGACACATCGGAGAACTCCGCGGTGTAGGTGCGGGTGTCACCGGCCACGGGACTGCGCATGGCGCTGATCACCAGCACGAACAGCAGAGCCGAGACAGCTGCTGCTATCGCGAGTTTGAGGACGGTCGCGAGGAAGACGGCACGCGCGTTCATCGCTCTCCCCCGTTCGGTTCGGCCGGCGCGGCGGCGATCCCGAGCGGGGCCGCAAGCGCCGGAAATCCGTCGAGCACGACGCGCAACCGGAGGCGTTGCCCGTCTGGGGTGTCGACGAACGCGGAGTCGAATCGACCAACGATCTCCCGCGCCTGCTCCGGCGTCAGGCCGCCGTTGACGAGGTGCGGGAAGACATCCGACACTTCCACGACGATCTGCGTCAGCGGTGTCAGTTCCTCCCCGTGCGAGGCGAGCAGGGCACCGGCTTGGCCGAACAGCTGATTGGCGGCCAGCGTCAGGCCGGCGTTCGACTCGTCGAAGACGGCATCGTCCACACCAATCGAGCCGTCCGGCAGGCGGTTGTAGACGCTGTCGTAGATGTACATCAGTGCCTCGATCGCCTGATCGCTGAATCCTGGTGTTGCCGCGAGGATGTCGTTGAATCTCGTCATCAGCTCGCTCGGTGGCGCCTGCTGCGCCTGTGCGACACGGTCGGCGACCAGCACACCCGTCTCGATCCACGGTGCCAGTCCGTCGAGGTAGTGCACCGACTTGTCGAGCGACGTGACCATCCGGTCGGTCAGGGTTCCGTCGATGGTGAGCGAGCCCTGCTCGATCATCGTCGACATCGTGAAGTCGCCTCCTGGCGTCCGCTGCACTTCGGTGTCGGGCTCGAGGGGGTCGCCGCCGGGCATGACGACGATGTTCACTGCGGATGTTCCGAAGTAGTTCTCGGGACGGAAGTCCACCTCGAACGAGTCCGTCAGCCCGGCGACCTGGTGCTGATCGAGGACGAGCCGCATCTGCACCGAGCCCGCCTCGGTTCGGTCGAGCCGTTCGACCAGACCGACGCCCTGTCCCCGCAGGACCACCTTGGTTCCTTCCGTCACCCCCGGACCGACATAGGGGACCTCGACCCCGACGGCGAGCCCGTCCGGCGCGGTCATGCGTGGATACAGAGACGCGGTGGCGGTGACCATCACACCCGCCAGGCCGATCACTGCGACGCCGGCGACCGCCAATACTCGGGACTGATTCGCTGCGGATCCCCGCAGGAAGTCCTGGTTCCTGGAAGTGCTCATCCCATCATCCCTTGAAGACCAGTTCGGGGCTCAGACCCCAGATGGCGACCGTCATCAGAAAGTTCAGGACGACGATCGCGACGAGGCTCGCGCGGATCGCACGTCCGGATGCGGCTCCGACCCCAGCCGGACCCCCGGATGCGAAATACCCGTAATAGCAATGGATCATCGTGACGACACCACAGAAGATCAACGCCTTCACCACGGATGCGGCCAGGTCGGGCACATTCAGGAATTGGGCGAAGTAGTGGTCGTAGGTGCCCTCCGGCTGTGCGTGGAACGTCTTGACCACCAGACCACCGGTGACGAAGCTGACGACGAGAGCCATGAGGTAGCCCGGAAGCACGACGAGCATGCTTCCGATGAGCCGCGGTCCGACCACGAAGGGGATGGCTTGGAGTCCGATCGACTCGGTGGCATCGATTTCCTCCGAGATCCGCATCGAACCGATCTCGGCCGTCATGCGGCATCCGGCCTGGGCGGCGAAACCGATTCCCGTGATGATGGGGGCGATCACACGGACGTTGCCGAACGAGCCGATGATGCCGGTCAACGCGCCGAACCCCAGAAGGTCGAAGGCCATGAACGCCTGGATCGCGACGACGGCGCCCACTGCGATGCCGAGGAAGAACATCAGGCTGATCACGCCGCCGTCCACCACCAACGACCCGTTGCCCCAGGCCATGTTGTTCATCGTGGTGAGAGTTTGCTTGCGGTAGTGACGGGCAGTCTTGGGCAGCAGGTAGACGGTCTTGCCGACGAAGAGCGCGATCTGTCCGACTTCCTCGACGCTCGCCCGGATCCGGCGCGTCGCCGTGCCGGTGATGCGTACGGGGAACGTCGGCGCGGTCGCGCCGCGATGTGCTGGAGTATTCGTCGCCATCATGCCAACCGTGCCGGGAAGAACATCATCTGCAGCTGGCTCACGACAAGATTCGCCGCAAAGATGCAGAAGACGCTGAGCACGACCGACGCGTTGACGGCATTGGCAACGCCGGTCGGCCCGCCCTTTGCCTCGAGTCCCCGCAGTCCGGCGATCAACACCACCATCGCGGCGAAGATCACCGACTTCAGCACCGAGAACGCGAGATCCGTGGGCGTGGCGAACGCGCCGAACGACTGCCAGAAGCTGCCTGGGACGACGTCGTTCACGTTCGCGGAGATCAACAGACCCGCCGAGACTCCCGCTGCGATGATGATGATGCACAGCATGGGAGCGATCGCGATCATCGCAAGGAATCGCGGGACTACGAGTCGCTGCACCGGGTCGATACCCATGACCCGGATCGCTTCGATCTCTTCGCGGATCGCTCGCGCGCCGAGGTCCGACGCGATAGCGGATGCGGCCGCACCGCTCATGAGCAACCCGGCGGCCATCGGCGCTCCCTGACCGACGACCCCGAGGCCGCTCGCCGCGCCGGCCAGTGAGTTCGCACCCACCTGGTTCATGATGCCGCCGACCTGAACGGACACCTCGGCTCCGATCGGGACGGCCATCAGCAGGGCGGGCAGCGCCGTCACCTTGAGTAGCTTCCACATCTGCTCGACCACCTCGCGTACCGACAGTCTCAGTGCAATGGTGTCCTCGATGCAGTAGCGCACGACGTTGCCACCGAGCCTCGCAGACCGGCCGATGGTTGCGAGGCTCTGGGTCGGTTTGTTCGTGACGTAGCCGCCGATCTTCCGGAGTACGACGTTCCGCCGCCAGGGGATCGGCTCCTGATCCCGACGCTCCGGCGGCGTCTCTGTCTCTACCGGCAGCGCCGGACCCGTCCTCATCGCTCCCCCATCAGGGGTTCGACGGCAGTCGTCTCACAGTCCCGCCTTCTCACAGGTCGGTACCTTTCTCGTTCGTGGCCACCCGGGGTGGCGCAACAGTTGCCGGCGTGAACTCGCCGCGGCCGGTCTCGACCGTGCGACTGGCGCCGCGTCACAGCGCTACTCGTGGGAGCACCGTCGTCGGGGCCTCTGATCCGATGAAATCGGACATTGTGTTCTCGTGTTCGAAGGATTCGAGGATGGCCTGCTGGGCGGCCTCGGGCAGGGTGTGCAGGATGTGCCGCACCCGCTCCTGCCGGCGGGCGACGGCCTGCCGCTCGGGCATCCCCGGGGTGGCCTTCATCTGCGGCACGATGCCTTCGACGTCCTCCACCCCACCGGCGTGGTGCCCGGCGTCGACGAGGGCCTGCTCCTGTGCCATCGTCGCCTCGTCCTTCTCCTCCGACATCCCGATCGGCCCGATCATCGTGCCGTTGAGGAACTGCTTGACCACCGGCTCGTCGCTGGTGAGCAGCACCTCGCGCGGACCGAACATCACCAGCTCCCGGCGGAACAGCATCCCGATGTTGTCCGGCACCGTCCGCGCCAGGTTGATGTTGTGCGAGACGATCAGGATCGTCGCGTCGATCTCGGCGTTGATGTCGATCAGGGTCTGGCTGATGTAGGTGGTGCGCACCGGATCCAGCCCCGAGTCCGGCTCGTCGACCAGGATGATCTGCGGATCGAGCACCAGCGCCCGCGCCAGCCCGGCCCGCTTGCGCATGCCGCCGGAGATCTCGCCCGGCAGCTTGTCCTCGGCGCCGAGCAGACCGACGAGCTCGAGCTTCTCCATCACGATCTTGCGGATCTCGGACTCGGACTTCTTGGTGTGCTCGCGCAGCGGGAACGCCACGTTGTCGTAGAGGTTCATCGACCCGAACAGCGCACCGTCCTGGAACAGCACCCCGAACAGCTTGCGGATCTCGTAGAGCTCCTTCGAGGAGCACTGCAGGATGTCGGTGCCGTCGATGACGATCGAGCCCCGCTCCGGTCGCAGCAGACCGATCAGCGACTTGAGGAACACCGACTTGCCCGTACCCGACGGGCCCAGCAGCGCCGACACCTCACCCGCCGGCAGCGTCAACGTCACGTCCTGCCAGATCCGCTGAGACCCGAAGGACTTCGTCAACCCCTCGACAGCTACTTCGACTCCCACGATTCTCCTCCCGTTCGCCGGCACGGCCTCCGAACGCATTGGTCACGATTGCAGGCTGCCGATTGTCTCGTCCCAATTGGACTCCCCCGGAGTGCTTATCGATCGAAACGCTCTTCGAACACTCCTGCGGGATGTGTGATCCAGACCTCGATTGCATGTAACTATGAGTCAGACTACGAAAATTGTCAATTGTTGGTCGCCGACGGCCGGCCATCCCGAACTAGTCCAATAAGGCTCTGCCGGAGCTGAATTGACCGGCACACCGCGAGCGGCACCTTCGTGCAGGACGACATCGGCTTGGCCACAACGGCATAGACGGAAAGCAACAGCAATAATGCACTCGCACAGCGCGATCGAATGTCATCTGTCCTTGTCGGAACGTTCAGCAAGCCGTCGCCGACTGCGATGAACCACAGCGCCGGACAGAGCGCGATCAATTATCCTGCAAACAAGGCATTATCGGCCGGCGTGGGACATCCCCGCAGAGGCCAGACGGGCATGTGCGCCTACGTAGCCCGTATGCGGAGATGCCGGCAATCGAAAGAAATCTCGTCGCGGTTGTTCACCCGGCGCGCCTCCTGCCGGCGTCGTGGGCGAACCCGCGCTGGATGAGCCGGTCCAGCGCACCGACGACGACCTCGGGGAACTCGAGCTGGACCAGGTGCCCGGCCCCGCGGACCCGCTTGAGCTCGACGTCCGGCAACGCCGCCGCGAGCTCCTCGGAGCCGGAGAACGGGATGATCATGTCGGCGTCCCCGCACAGCACCAGCACGGGCACCTGTCCGAGCACCGGCAACGCCGCCGACTCGTCGTGCAGTTCGAGGGTGCGCAGGAAGTTCACGATGGTCAGCACCGAGGTTTCCGCCAGCATCCGGTCGGAGAACTCCACCAGCTTCGGGCTGACCACCGTCCCGTAGGACGCGGCGCGCAGGATCGGCGCGATGATCGCCTTGGCGGCCCCACGGGCGTACTGCACGAACCCCGGCGCGGTGCGGGCCAGATGCCGGAACGCGTCGATCACCGGGTTCTCGAGGTTACGGCCGATGCCGGTCTTGGTCAGCCCGGCGGCGGTGGTGGCGAGCAGGCCCACCCCGACGATGCGTTCGTCGAACAACTCCGGGCGCTGGGCGGCCAGGGCGATGGTCGTCATCCCGCCCATCGAGTGCCCGACCACGACCACCGGGCCGGTGGGGACGACGGTGTCGATGACGGTGCCCAGATCGCGGCCGAGCTGAGCGATGGTGCAGGACTTCGACGTCGACACGGCGGATTCCCCGTGGCCGCGCTGGTCGTAGAAGACCATCCGCACGTCCTTGCCCCACCGCTCCTGCAGGTGGCGCATCTGCAGATGCCAGGACTGCATGCGCAGGCAGTACCCGTGCACGAACACGATCGTCAGCGGCGCCAGGGCCGAACCCACCTCCCGGACGGCGAGGTCGACGCCGTCCTCGGTACGCACGGTGCGCTTGGGCAGCGCGAGCATCGCGTCGAAATCTTCCTCGCCGTAGATCTCGTGCGCGGGCAGGCCCGCGGTGCGCACCGCGTACAGCCCCGCGTTCGAGCCGAGCGTGGCCAGGCTCGCACCCAACAGCCCCAAACTGCCCAACAGCGTCATCGCTGCTCGCCTCCTCCGCCACCGACGTAGGTGCGGACTGCACGGGCCGGTGGATTGTGTCCCTGGTGGTCTCGTTTGTCAGGTGACAGCGACCCGCTCGGGTTCGCGGGTGCCGGCACGAACCTTGGACCCTTGCGCTACATCCAGCATGTCGTCTCTGCTCACGATCTTGACCCTGGGCCGTCCCGCACTTCTTCCCAGGTTCCGCTCGTGGTTGTCGATGTTCTTCCACCCCTTCAGGTCGAGCCGCTGAGGTTGCCGGAGGGCGACGAGATCGTCGAACTCGGCCGTTCCCGCTCCGGGAGTCGCCAGGCGGCCACCGACGAAGTCGGCAACGATGCGGCGTGCTGTCTCGATCGAACACGACTTGTTCGTTCCGATCACCCCGGTCGGTCCGCGTTTCAGCCATCCCGCCACGTACGCCCCGCGCACGGCCTGCCCTGTTCTCGGATCGATGACAGCTCCCGCATCGTTGGGCAGCACCCCGCGCACATCGTCGAAGGGCAGATTGCCGACCGTGGCGCCACGGAACCCGATGGAGCGCAGAATGAGTCCCGACTCGATGGTCTCGTAGAAGCCTGTGGGTTCGACCGTCGATCCGGCACCGTCGAGTGCGGCGACGTTCCGCTCGACACGGATGCCGGTCGCTCGCTCGGTACCCAGTATTTCCACTGGTGTACGAAGGAATTGGAGATGAATCCGGCGGTTGCCGGTGCCGGATTCAGTCGTGCCGTAACCATCGAGGACCGCATGCCTCATACGCGTGAGAGAGTCCTCTGTGTCCTTGCGATGCACGATCTCGGAGGTTGTGACGTCCACGCCGGCAAGGTTGCCGAGACCGATCAGCTCGGGGGTGCTGAAGGCGGCGCTGTCCGCGGCACGCCGCCCGAGCACGATCACCTCTCGTATTCGGCTTGCGGCAAGTGCTTCCAGGGCGTAGTCCGCGATGTCGGTCTTCATCAGGCGACTGACGTCACTGACCAGTATGCGCGCGACGTCGAGTGCTACGTTTCCGTTCCCGATCACGACTGCCCGGCTGCTGGAGAAGTCGAATTCGGCACCGGCGAAGTCGGGGTGGCCGTTGTACCAGGCCACGAATTCGCGAGCGGAGTGGACTCCCGGCAGGGCCTCTCCGAGAATTCCGAGGGCGCGATCGCCCGCAGCTCCGCTCGCGTATACGACCGCATGATGATGGGCGAGCAGTTCCTCGTGCGAAATATGCCTTCCGATTTCGACATTGAGGTACACAATGCAGTTCTTCCGCCCTAGCGTCCGCGCGAAGGTCCCGACTACGTTCTTGGTTCGACCGTGGTCCGGTGCCACCCCGTAGCGGACGAGGCCCCCGATTACCGGCAGCTTCTCCACCACGGTGACCAGCACGTCGAGGCCTTTGGTGGCCGTCAGCTCGTCGGCGAGGTAACAGGCGGACGGTCCGCTTCCGACAATTGCGACGCGGAGCGTCTCGGACGCGGACCGGATCGTCGGCCGCTCCGCCCCGGGAAGTCCGATTTGCCTCGGTTGTATCGGATTGTCTTGGTAGTAGGCGGCGTTCAGGTCCGGAAACGCCTGCATCTCGGGCGTCATGTCCCCTTCCGGAACGATGGCGTCGACGGGGCATTCGTCCACGCACGCGCCGCAGTCGATGCACGTTGCCGGGTCGATGAAGAGCATCTCGGTGCGAGCGTAGGTCCGCTCGTCCGGCGTGGGATGGATGCAATCGACTGGGCACACCGAGACGCAACTGGCGTCGTTGCAGCATGGCTGCGTGATTACATGAGCCATTGGCGACCTGGCTTTCTGTCGGGCCGACTCGACCGCGACGGCAATGCCGTGAACAACAGGTGACAGATATCATATTTTGTCATTTGACCGAACGTCAACCCACTTGGGCCGGGACCTTTTCATCCGGAGCCGAGGGCCGGCTCGGTCGTGCCGCAGCACTCCGCGCCCGCGGTGCACGCGAAAGCCGGGTGACGCCTCTTCCCCGCCGGGGCTCTCACGCCACCCTTCCAGCCGAGACGTGGCTCGCTCTTACACATGACAATTTTCGTATTTCGTTATATCGCGTGGGTGCGAGCCACGCAAGAGGGACTTTCGCCTCTTGCGGGGTCGCTTAGAATTCGGGCCTGCTCACCGAGCGGCACTCCGGGGCGGACACGCGAAAGGCCCCGAAGCGCAGCGCGCCTCGGGACCCCTGCCGACAGTATTCGTGGTTCAGTTCAGACGAGCGTCGGCCGCAGACGTATCGGTGACGATTCCCGGCAGCATGAACTTGGTCAGCAGTCGTCGATGGTCGGCATCGTCTCCCTGGTCGAAGTCCATTCGTCCGACCAGTATCAGCTCTACCAGAGTTATCCACTCGGCGATCTCGTCGTCGGAAACCCCTTCGCGGACCTCCCCGCGCTCGCGCGCTTCGTCCATCAGCGGCGCCCACATCTCGTGCGTGAGCCGCTTGGCCAGGCCGGAGCTGCCGAGTAGCGCCGTCGCCATGTCCATGTGTTCGGGGCTGACGATCAACCGAATGATCGGGTCCTTCCGCCCCCGGTCCACCAGAAAGATGAGACCGTCGACCACCTGCTCGGCGAAGGTCTTCCGCTTTCGCAAATACGCACGTGCCTGGTCGAACAAACGGCGCGAGCGGACTTCGATGACTGCTGCGATCAAGGTGTCGCGATCGCGAAAATAGCGGTAGATCGTTGGCCGGGAGACGCCGGCCTCCTTCGCGACATCGTCCATGGTGGTCTTGACCACCCCGTACCGCTGGAAGGCCGTTTCCGTGGCCTCGAGGATCTGAGCACGCGCCTCCTCGGCGTCCTCACTGAGGACACTCCCGTTCCGTCGTCGCGCCATGCCGCCTCCCGCAAACTCGGCGAATCACCGATAAATTCGTGTTCATGATACAAGGGCCGGATTTCGTCCGCTGTCCCCACCTCATGCCTCTGCCGACCGTGGCGCAGGCGTGCGGACGAGCCGGTTCCCCGTGGCGGCGGCGCACGACGGATCAGTGAGCGGTTCACACCCGAGGCCGGTGGACATCTGCCTCGAATTGCAGACCGGAGGTGCTGTGGATATCGGTTCTGTGTTCGCAGCGACTCATTCGTTCCGGGCGTGCGGCGATGTCGATCGGTGACGTTCGAGCGGCGGGGCATGCGTGCGCATACCCCGCCGCTCGAGCGCCGACGTCGAACCGTTCTTACGCCTCCGGTGTGAATCGGATGGGCAACCGCATGCACCCCCGCACCTGGGTGGCGTGCAGGAGAGGCGGCTCCTCGGAAATCAGGTCGTAATCGGGAATCCGTCGGTGCAACTCCTCGAGGGCGAGCGACAGTTCGATCCGCGCCAGGTGGGAGCCCAGGCACCGGTGGGGACCCGAGCCGAAGGAGAGATGCCGATTCGGGTGACGTTCGAGCTGAAGCTCATCCGGGTCGTCGAATTCCTCGGCGTCACGGTTGGCCGAACAGAGCATGAGGATGAGCTGATCACCCTTCTTGATCTGCACACCACCGAGTTCGACGTCGCGAGTCGCACAGCGCCCGGGCACCACTGCGGCCTCGATCCGAAGGATCTCTTCGACGGCACTGGGTATCAGCGATTCGTCGGCGATCAGGGCTTCGCGCTGGTCCGGATTGTTGACCAGGTGAATAACGCTCCACGCCAGCGAACCCTGCACCGTGTGCAGTCCCGCGATGAGCAGCAGGAAGAACATGCGGTTGAGCTCTTCGTCGGTCAGCAGCCGCTTTCCGTCTTCGAGCTCGACCTCGGTATGAATCAGAGCGGACGTGACGTCCTCGCCGGGCATCTTCCGCCGCTGGTCGACCATGTTCTGGAAGTAGCCGAGCATCTGCATTCCGGCGGCCGCGCGCGCCTGCTGGGACTCCTCTTCGCCGGCACCCGGCTTCCCCATCAGGATGGTGTCGGTGGCCTCGGTGAACATCGGCGCGTCCGCGAGTGGCCAGTCCATCAGCGCCAGGAACACCCGGGCCGGCAACTCGTGAGCGAATTCGGAGATGAACTCCGCCTGTCCCCGGGCGGCGAATCCGTCGATGAGTTCGTTGATCACTCCACGGATCTGCTCGGTCAGTGCCTTCATGCGATTGGGTGAGAACAGCGGTTGCAGCGCCGTGCGATAGCCGGTGTGCTCCGGGGGATCGAGCTCGATCGGGATGAACTTGCCCATGCCGCCCGGTCCGGTAACGAGGTTGTTCGGGTAGCTCGAGAACGTCTCGGGATCGCGCAGGACTTCGTGGATCTCCTTGTAGCGCGTGACGATCCAATGTCCGCCATGCGCTGTCGAGTAGACCACCGGGCCCTTCGCCGCCAATTCGGCGGCCTTGTCCTGAACAGTGTCGACCGGGCCGGCCAACGACGGATCGTAGATGTCGAAGTCGACGACGAGCTCTTCAGGAGCGGCGCCGGCAGCTGTCGTGCTGGTCATGGTGAGTTCCTCGATCACAGTAGGGTCAATTGAATTCGATGCTCAGGGCGCGTTCCGGGCATACCAGGGCCGCCGCCTCGGCGGCGGCGATTTCCTGATCGGTACTCAACAACGCCTTCAGCACGACCGGATCTCCCGCGTCGTCGCAGTCGAGTATCTGCGGAGAACGGCCGTAGCACAGTCCGTGTCCGGCGCAGGCCGAACGGTCCACCACCAGTCGCGGCACTCCGGCCCGGCTCGGCGGGGCAAAGCTGTTGTCGTGCAGTGTCATATGAGCTCCTTGCTCGAACAAGGGCCGCCTCCCTGCAGGGACGGTGTCGGCAGAGGACAGCAGGAGGTCTCACGGGAGCGACGGGGCGCGTGATAGCCATCCGGCGCGCCCGGCCCCTCTGTGACTCACATTACGACCAGTTACATATTACGTCAATCGATATTTGTCATCTGTTGACTGTCCGCGCCACGGCTCCTATAGTTTGTGACACGCTCCACACCAAGCACCCGTGCGGCCCCCTCTCACTCCACCCCTGGCGACCACCTCTGCCTTGTCGCCCGCACCACGGGGACCGTACGCGCCCAACAACTTCCGTCCACACATCGGACACGAACCAGAACGGGAAAGGACAATCATGGGACGCCTCCCAGACAAGGTCGCTCTCATCACCGGAGCGGGGTCCGGCCTGGGACGCCAGTGCGCTCAGCTCTTCGCTTCCGAAGGCGCAAAGGTGGCGGTGGTCGACATCGACCCGGAGCGCACCAAGGGAACCGTGGAACTGATCGAGCAGCACGGCGGCGACGCCATCGCAGTGACTGCGGATGTGCGCAGGGAACAGCAGGTGATCGACGCCGTCGCGGCGACGGTCTCCGCCTTCGGCAAGCTCGATATCGCCTTCGCCAACGCCGGTGTGGTCTCCCGCGGTGGCGTGCCCTCGGTCGCCGGGGGTGAGCAGGTCGAATTCGAGGATCTGACCGATGCCGACTGGCAGGACGTGGTCGGCGTCAACCTCTCCGGTGTTTTCTACACCGCCAAGGCTGCGGTTCCCGCCCTTCGGGCCAACGGCGGTGTCATCCTGGCGACCTCGTCCGCCGCCTCGTTCGTGGCGTACCACAGCATTGCGATGTACTCGGCCACGAAGGCGGGAGTGAACGGCCTGGTGCGGGGACTGAGCCTGGACCTGGGCAAGTACGGCATCCGGGTCAACGCGATCGCTCCAACGCACGGCATGTCGCCGAACTTCCTGGCGCCGGCCGGAACCCCGGTGGTGGGACAGTCCTACGAAGAGGTCGCCGGCCCCTGGGATCCCGGCATCTCCCCCATCCCCCTCAAGCTGAATCGGCCACCGTCACTGATGGACAACGCGCGCGCAGCGTTGTTCATGGTCTCCGACGATTCGGCCTACATCTCCGGCGTCACGCTGCCCACGACGGACGGTGGCACGCTCGCTCGGGTCAGCATGTGGTTCCCCGAAGACCAGGGCACCCCGACCCTCGACACGGACGCCTGAGACCGAAGACGGCGAAGGGTGGGACCGTGAGGTCCCACCCTTCGCTCCCTCGGAATCCCACTGCGAGCACGCGCAGCAGTGCGGACAGCCCGGCGACCGAACCGGCGATCCCCCTACCTCGAGTCCAGGTATGTCGTCACAACCAGGATCAAGATGACCAATCCGAAGACGACTACCTCCTGACGGCGGGTATGGGTCTCGCACTGGCGCTCCGGGTCTTCCACGTTCTTACGAAAGCTCATGGGCCGCTCCCCCGGTTCAGTCCCCCACATGCTCGATTTCCACCAGGAGGTCGCCGGTGTGCTGCCCGATGACGTCCACTCCCCCGTCGAGGGTTCCCAGCCTCACGATGCCGTCGTGGTAGCTCTGGTCGCCGTAGTAGAGGACGAGGTCGTTCCACGGCGCGTAGTAGCCGATGTCCCCCGGGGCAGGGTCTGCGCCGGGTGGGGCGCCGGTGATCGACAGGGACGTGGGTAGCTCGGCGACCTTTTCCACGGATCCGAAGTCGGTCATGGTGAGGGTCAAAGGGAGCTGCGCGAGGAGGTCGCGACCGGCAGGGGTGTCCGACAGCGTTCCCGTCAGGCGTTGCCCGTCGACGATGAGTGCGATACGGATGCGGTCCCACTCGTCGTCGACGGTGGGCTCCGGAGGACTGCTGCACGCGGCTGCAAGGGTTACGAGAGCCAGCGACAGCGACACGTGCACTGCACGAAAGCGGGTGTCCATCGGGCTTCCTTCGGCGTGGTGGTTCGGGCGTGCCCGTGCATGCGCTCAGGTACTCCGGGCTGCAGATCAACCGAGGGTGGCGGTGTCGATGACGAACCGATAGCGGACATCGGACGCCAGGACGCGCTCGTAGGCGTCGTTGATCCGGTCCGCGGGGATGACCTCGACGTCGGCGCCGATGTCGTGTGCGGCGCAGAAGTTGAGCATCTCCTGGGTCTGGCGGATGCCACCGATCATCGAGCCGGCGTAGGAGCGGCGGCCGCCGATGAGGGAGAAGACGTTCAGGCTGAGGGGTTCGGCCGGTGCACCGACGTTGACCAGGGTGCCGTCCACCGCGAGCAGACCGAGGTAGGCGTCGACATCGATGGCGGCACTGACCGTGTTGACGATCAGATCGAAACGGCTCGAGAGCTGCTCGAATGTGGCCGGATCGCTGGTGGCGTGGTAGTGGTCGGCACCGAGCCGCAGGCCGTCCTCCCGCTTCTTCAACGACTGGGACAGCACCGTCACCTCGGCTCCGAGGGCGTGGGCGATCTTGACGGCCAAGTGCCCCAGACCGCCGAGACCGACGACGGCGACCTTCGTGCCCGGTCCGGCGTTCCAGCGCCGCAACGGCGAGTAGGTGGTGATGCCGGCGCACAGCAGCGGCGCAGCGGCCGCGAAGTCGAGCGTCTCGGGCACGGAGAGCACGAAGTCGGCGTCGACGACGACGTGGGTGGCATGGCCGCCCTGGGTGGTGGTGCCGTCCCGGTCGACGCCCGCGTAGGTGGGGACCATGCCGTCGAGGCAGTACTGCTCGTCGCCGTTGCGGCAGTTCACGCACTCGCGGCAGGAGTCGACCATGCAGCCCACTCCGACGCGGTCACCGACCCGGTGGCGGGTGACGTCGGCACCGACCTCGGCGACGAGACCGACGATCTCGTGGCCGGGGACGAGCGGGTAGGGCTGGGGTCCCCAGTCGCCGCGGACGGTGTGGATGTCGGAGTGGCAGATGCCGGCGTACTTGATCTCGATGAGCACGTCGTTGGGTCCGACGTCCCGTCGTTCGATGACCGTCGGGGCCAGCGGCGCGGATGCGGACGAGGCTGCGTAGGCATGGACACGCATGGAGGCTTCTCCTCTGAGTGGAATTGCTGTGGTTTCGGGCCGGGCTGAAGGTTCAGGCGAACGCACGGTGTTCCGGCGTGCCGGCTGTCGGTGGGCGGAGCAGGACGTAGCCGACGAGGCCGAGCAGGGCTGCCGTGACGGTGACGACGCCCAGCGGCACCGCGGTCTCCGGGCCGGCCAGCCCGACGAGGGGTGCGGTGACGCCGCCGAATGCGAACCGGGCCAGCCCCAGCAGCGAGGCGGCCGAACCGGCCACCTCGGGATAGTTCTCCAGCGCGAGGGACGTCGACGGCGGGGTCGTGACCGCCACCCCGCTGACCATCGTGAGCAACGAGACGACCATCGCGGCCAGCGGCAGGTGTGCGGTGGCGGTGAGCAGCACGCCACCGGCGCCGGCCACGACCATGATCAGACCGGCGACCAGGGTGCCGTAGACCGACCACCGCTCCGCGATGCGGCCGGCGAGGTATCCGAAGACCATGAATCCCAACGAGTTCAGCCCGAACGCATAGGAGTAGCCCTGCGGCGACAGGCCGTAGATGCCCTGCAGCACGAACGTCGCGCCGCTGAGATAGGCGAACAGGGCGGCGTTGACGAACCCCGTGATGAGGACCGCGCCGAGGAAGACCCTCTCCGAGACCAGCCGGCGGAACACCCGCCCACTGTCGGCCAGGCCACCGGCTCGTCGACTACCCGGTGGCAGCGTCTCACGCAACACCCCGGTACTCGCTGCGAGGATGGCCACGCCCACGACGGCCAGGAACACGAAGGTGCCCCGCCAATCGGTGATCTTCGCCAGCTGCCCGCCGATGACCGGTCCGATGATCGCGGCCAGTCCGCCGAGGACGGTGAGCCGGCCGTAGTAGCGCAGCAGCCGGGCGCCGGAATACAGATCCCGACCGGCGGCCTGGGCAATGACGATGCCGACCGCACCGGTCAGCCCCTGCACCAGGCGCGCCGCGACGAGCATCTCGATGGTCTGGCTCACCGCGCACCAGGCGGACGCGGCGATGAAGGCCCCGACTCCGATCAGCAGCGGACGACGGCGACCGAACCGGTCCGACAGCGGACCGGCGACGACCTGCCCGAGGGCGAGTCCGAGCAGGCAGGCGGTGACGGTCAGCTGTGCCGCGGACGTGCTCGCCCCGAGGTCGGCGGTGAGCGCGGGCAGGACCGGCAGGTACAGGTCCATGGAGATCGGGCCGAAGACGGTGAGCAGGCTCAGCACGACACCCAGTGCCCGGCCCGGCGGGGCGAGGTTCGAGGCGCGGGCGACCTCGCCCACGGTGGTCCGGCTGTCGTCGCGTCGGACGGAGGTCAGGGATGCAGGCATGAACGAACGGTTCCTGATGAGTCGGGAGTCGGCCGCGCGGCAGACTCGGACGGTGGCCACCCACGGGTGACGATGGAGGTCAGGGGCGGAGCAGGACCTTGATGGCGCTTCGCTCGTCCATGGCCTTGTAGCCGTCGGCGGCCTGCTCGAGGGGCAACTCCAGGTCGAACACCTTGCCCGGGTTGATTGTTCGGCTCCAGATCAGGTCGATCAGTTCGGGCAGATACTGCCGGACCGGCGCCGGACCGCCGTGCAGGTGCACGTGCGAGAAGAACAGCTCCTCGCCGGGCAGCTGCACGTCGTGGGCGACCCCGACGTAACCGACGTGCCCGCCGGGCCGGGTGGACCGGATGGCCTGCATCATCGACTCCTGGGTGCCGACGGCCTCGACGACCGAGTGCGCGCCCAGCCCGCCGGTGAGCTCCTTGATCCGGGCCACGCCCGCGTCACCCCGTTCGGTGACGATATCGGTGGCACCGAACTCGCGGGCCAGCCGCTGCCGGGGTTCGTGACGGCTCATCGCGATGATCCGCTCGGCGCCGAGCTGCTTGGCCGCCAGCACCGCGAGCAGACCGACGGCGCCGTCGCCGACGACCGCGACGGTCTTGCCCGGTCCGGCCTCGGCGGCGACGGCACCGAACCAGCCGGTGCCGAGGACGTCCGAGGCGGCCAGCAGAGACGGGATGAGGTCGGGTTCGGGCATGCCCGGAGTGGCCACGAGCGTGCCGTCCGCCAGCGGGACCCGCAGGAACTCTGCCTGGGAACCGAGGCTGCCCATGATCACCCGGTGGACGCACGAGCTCTGATACCCGGCGCGGCAGATCTCGCAGGTGTTGTCGGACGCGAAGAACGAGCCGACGACGAAGTCGCCGACCTTCACATTCGCGACGTCCGCGCCGATCTCCTCGACGATGCCGACGTACTCGTGACCCATGGGGATCGGGCCGTCGTAGGTTTCGACACCGCGGTAGGGCCACAGGTCCGAGCCGCACACACATGCCGCGGAGAGCCGGAGGATCGCGTCGGTGGGTTCGACGAGGGACGGACGGTCGCGTTCCTCGACACGGACGTCGCCGGGGGCGTACAGGATTGCTCCACGCATGACGGTGCTCCTTGTTCGCACGAGATCTGATGTGGGTGTCCCGGCTGTTATCCGGGCCGATTCCATGGAACACCGCGCACCACCCGCGCGGGAGGTCGCGTTCATGGGGGGTACAAGCACAACCTCCCACGACGCCGCACCGGACGTACCGTGGACGGCGTGGACAACCGCGCCGATATCCGCAGCTTCCTCGCCACCCGGCGGGCCCGGCTGACCCCGCAGCAGGTCGGGCTGCCCGCCGGCGGCGGGCGCCGCCGGGTCCCCGGATTGCGGCGCGAGGAGGTGGCCGTGCTGGCCGGGGTGAGCACGGAGTGGTACACCCGCTTGGAGAAGGGCCACATCGGCGGCGTCTCCGAGGACGTCCTCGAGGCGGTCGCCCGGGCACTGCAGCTCGACGAGGCCGAACGCACCTACCTGTTCGACCTCGCCCGCGCCGCCCGGCCCACCCACCGCGCACCCCGCGCCCGCAAGCAGGCCCAGGTGCGGCCGAGGGTGCGGTGGATGCTCGACTCGATGACCTCCTCCGCCGCGTTCGTCCGCAACGGGCGCATGGACATCCTCGCCACCAACGCGCTCGGCCGCGCGCTGTACTCGCCGATGTTCGCCGACGACCGCAGAACCGCCAACATCGCCCGCTTCCAGTTCCTCGATCCCGGCGCTCGCGACTACTTCCCCGACTGGGACGGCGCCGCAAACGTGACCGTGGCACTGCTGCGCGCCGAGGCCGGCCGCGATCCCCACAACAAGGACCTGCGTCAGCTCGTCGGTGAACTCTCCACGCTCAGAGACGAATTCCGCGCCCGGTGGGCAGCACACAACGTCCGCATCCATCACGTCGGGAACAAGCAGTTCAACCACCCGGTGGTCGGCACGCTCGACCTCGTCTACCACTCCCTGGACCTGGCAGCGGACGACGACTGGGTCCTCGATCTGACCATCTACACCGCCGAACCCGGAACCGACTCCGAAGACCGGCTCAAGCTTCTCGCCAGCTGGGCCGCGACTCATCTCCCGGCCCACCCGGCGACCGAACCGTCCAGCTGACACGGACGGACGGCACCCGCGACGTTCGGTCGATCCTGCCGTCCCCGCCGGCAGACAAGGCCTTCCGCAGCGAGATGGAAAGCGCTCCCGGGGCGTCGGCCTCTACCCGTCGAGGAGCACGCCCGAGGCCGAGATCGGCCGCAGCACGATCCGGACGAGCGCAAGCGGGTTGTCGTCCCCGGCGCAGCGGTTGGCGTCGAGCGTGCCGCAGGTGCGGCACCGGTGGATGATCACCCATTCCCCACCCCCGCGCACGGTCACCGAGATGGGCTCCATCCGGCCCCCGCAGCCGGCGGCCCGGTCGCCGGGCACACGATCGACGTGCCTACTGGACAGGCAGTGCGGGCAGTGGTTGCGGTGCGCGGTTCCGGGCGCCTGCATCGGCACGTCCAGACCGCATCCGAGGCAGCGGAACGATGTTCCGTGCCGCGCGGGTGCGTCGCGATGTGCCGGCTTCGGCCGCTGCACTCGAGCTGTTCGATTGTTCCTGCGGGACACCGAGCGCTCCTACAGTTGTGCGAGATGCTCGAGCGGGAACGGCGGTTGCGCCAGCGGTTTCACCGCGATGCGGAGCAACAGCAACTGGTTGTCGTCCTCGACCACCGGGCACGCGTCGAGGCCACCGCAGGCGGTACAGCGGTGGATGAGCATCCACTCTCCGCCCCGGAGCACCGCGATCGAGATCGGGTGCGTGCGTGCTCCACACCCGGCGTCCGGTCCGGGTCGGTGCTTTCCGGCGAGGCAGTTCGGGCAGTGCGTCCGTGCTGCACCGGCAGGCGTCGCGGCAGGTACCGTCAGCCCGCACCGGATACATGTGAACGTGGAAAGGTGCGATATCGATGTGCCACTGTGGGACACTTGGGTTCTCCTCTGTGAGATCAACTGTGCTGCAATGTGTGCCGAGCACTGTCGATCCCGCGAAGACCTCACACCGGACAGGCGATCCGATGGTGGGTGCGGATCACCGGTCCGAGCGCTTCACGGGATCGTGAAGGAGCTCGGCGGCTGTCCGGGGCATAATTCACCACTTTCCATCCGAGTTCGACCGGCCTCTCCGCCGGACGCAGCAGACAATATTCACCACGGGGTGAACCCGCAAACGAATTACTGCGAGCGACCGTGTTCCGGTTCCGTATCCGACTGGCGGACAGTTCCGTTCGAACGGTCCGGGAACGGTGGTTCGATGCTGGACGGCTACCGGGCGCACGTCCCTCCACGCGGCGATCGACGCGGCACGGGTCAGAAGGTCCGGTGCCGGGCGAGTACCTCGAACGCCGGGTCGCCGGGGCCGATGTCGTACGTGCACTCGCCGCCGCGCGGGTCGGGCACGAACGCCCACAGCAGCGCGCCGGCGGCCCCGGCCTCGCGGTAGCCGGTCAGGGCCGTGTCCACGCGTTCGGCACGTTCGGGCAGCGGCAGACAGCTCCCGGCTTCTATGCCGAGCTCGGCCACCAGGATCGGCTTGGTCACCTGCCCGAGCCGCACCGGCAGCCACGCCGCCTCGTCGTAGTCGTGGTACTGCAGCACGTCCACGTACGGCGACCGGGCGAGCTGCGCGTAGCCGTCCCCGGCGCTGCCGCACTGGTCCCCGCCGATCAGGCCGAGGGTGATCGGGTGCCGCGGGTCCGTCTCCCGCACGATCCGGCCGACCGCGTCGGTCCACGCGCGCAGCAGCTGCGCCGAGTCGGGTGGGCAGGAGCGCCGCGGCAGGCTGCACGCGGCGTCGCCGCACACGCCGGGCTCGGGCTCGCCCAGCAGGTCCCACGCGGCGAGCGCCGGCGACACCCGCCACCGGTCCACGGCCAGGCGGACCCAGTCGCGGTAGCTGACCGCGAAGGGGGCCCGGCGCGTGGTCCAGCCGTGTTCGTACCAGGCGCGGTCCTTGTACAGCTCGTTGCCGCACGCGCCGTCCTGCGGGGACAGCACCGGCATGACGAGCTGGCCGTGCCGCTCGGCGGCGGCGAACACGGCGTCGATCGCCGCGAAGTCCAGGGTCCCCGTGACGCGGTTCAACGCCAGCGCCTGGAAGGCGTTGAACCGCGTCAGCGACGACGGCGGCAGCGACGAAAAGTACGCGTCCAGGTCCACCTGCGCGCCGCAGCCACCGTTGACGTCCCAGTCGGAGGCGAGCTGATAGGCGTTGAGCCCGGTCGGCCACCAGGGCTTCCCGTCCAGAATCAGGCCCCGCCCGTCGACCGTGACACGCGCCGGCGGCGCCGGCGGTGGTGGGTCCGGCGGTGGTGGGGACGCGCACGCGGCCGCGCCGACCAGACAGGCGACGACGACGGCGGCTGCGCGCATGGGCGAACGGTAGTCCCTGCCCGGCCGGACGGGAAGATGGTTGGCCACGGCGCACACGTCGGCGGGGTCGGGTGAGCTCGTGGCCCACCGTTCCCCGCCGCGGCGCCCGTCCTAGCCGATCCTGCGGCGGTACGTGACCATGGCGAAGATGTACGCGACGACGAGGATGCCGACACACCAGGCGAGGGCGATCCAGATGTCGGCACCGACCGGCTGCTGTGTGAACAGGTCGCGGATAGCGTCGACGATGGCCGTCACCGGCTGGTGCTCGGCGAAGGCGCGTACCGGGCCGGGCATGGTGTCGGTGGGCACGAATGCCGAGCTGATGAACGGCAGGAAGATGAGCGGGTAGGAGAACGCGATCGCGCCGTCCGCGGACTTCGCGGAGAGACCGGGAATCACGGCGATCCACGTCAACGCCAGGATGAACAGGATCAAGATGCCGGCGACCGCGAGCCACGCCGGCGCTCCCGCCGCCGAGCGGAATCCCATGAGGAGGGCAACGAGCACGATGACCACGACCGAGGCCAGATTGGCGACCAACGACGTCACCACGTGCGCCCACAGAACGGACGAGCGTGCGATCGGCATGGACTGGAATCGCTCGAAGATGCCGCTCTTCATATCAAGGAAGAGCCGGAATGCGGTGTAGGAGATGCCCGAAGCAATGGTGATGAGCAGAATGCCGGGCAGCAGGTAGTTCACATACGAATTCGACCCCGAGTTGATCGCGCCGCCGAACACGTAGACGAACAGCAGCAGGAAGGCGATCGGCATGATCGTGGTCGTGGTGATGGTGTCCGGGCTGCGCGTGATGTGGCGCAGAGAGCGCCCCAGCAGGACGGCGGTGTCGCCGAAGAAGTGCTTGGTCATCGTTGTCCCCTACTCTTCCGTGCCGGCACTGCGTCGTTGCCGGCGTCGCCGTCCTTGCCGTCGGCACCGACGACGGCAAGGAAGACGTCCTCGAGGGTCGGCCGCTTTTCGACGTATTCGACCGTGGCGGGCGGGAGCAACTGCTCGAGCTCGGCGAGGGTGCCGTTCACGATGATCCGGCCCTCGTGGAGGATCGCAATCCGGTCGGCGAGCTGTTCGGCCTCCTCCAGGTACTGCGTCGTGAGCAGCACCGTCGTGCCGTGCTCGGCGAGTTCCTGGACGGCCTGCCACACCTCGAGGCGCGCCTGGGGGTCGAGCCCGGTCGTCGGCTCGTCGAGGAAGATGACCGGCGGATCCGCGATGAGGCTCATCGCGATGTCGAGGCGGCGGCGCATGCCGCCCGAATACGTCGACACCTTCCGTGTGGCCGCGTCGGTCAGCGAGAAGCGCTCGAGCAGATCATCCGCGATCCTGCCCGGATCCTCGACGTGCCGCAACCGGGCGACCAGAACGAGATTCTCACGTCCGCTGAGGATTTCGTCGACGGCGGCGAACTGTCCCGTGAGGCTGATGGACTCTCGCACATCCGCAGCCTGCGTAGCGACGTCGAAGCCGTTGACGCCGGCACTCCCTGCATCGGCCTCGAGCAGCGTGGACAGGATTTTCACGACCGTGGTCTTGCCCGCCCCGTTGGAGCCGAGCAGGGCGAAGATGCTGCCCCGCGCCACGTCGAAGTCGACGCCGCGCAGCACCGGCAGGTCCTTGAACGACTTCTCCAGGCCCTGCACGCGGATCGCGGGCAACTGCACCTGATCGGTTGCCATCCGGATATCCGTTCTCTCGTGCGTCACGATTCGGGGCCCGCAACGCGATCGATGGTGTCGGTCAGCCGTTCCCGTTCCTTGCTGATCCACTGACCCTCCGGGTAGTTCCGGAGAAATGCCTCGGCGAACTCGACCGGGTCCTCCCCGACGACGGCGCGGATCGGCGTTCCGTCCGCCGCGCTCTGCTCGAAGAGATCGGCGAGGTCCTCGAACATCGAAGCCGCGCTGGCGGGGTCCCCCGGCCCGAAGTGCATCAGGTACCGCTCGAGCGCATCGATCGCCGTGCGGTAGTCCGCGGGAAGCTGTTTCGTGCGCGCCTTGTATTGCCGCCATCGCCGCTTGTCCCCGAGCATCTTCGAGATGAACATGGTCATCTGCCTCCTTCGCGGAGCTGTTCGAGCCGTTCTGTGAGGAAGCTCCATGTCCCCCAGAACTCTTCGAGGTATTCCTGTCCCTGCGCGTTGAGCGAATACACCTTGCGCGGTGGCCCCTTCTCGGACGGCACCTTCTCCACGTCGACCAGGCCTCTTTTCTCGATCCTGACGAGCAGGGCGTAGATGGTGCCTTCGGCGATGTCGGAGAAGCCCTGCTCCCGCAGCCATGCCGTGATCTCGTAGCCGTATGCGGGCCGGTTGGAAACGATCGCGAGGACGATGCCCTCCAGCGTTCCCTTGAGCATCTCCGTCATCTGCTTGCTCACGGAACACCTCCTCAACTACTAAGCGTTACTGACTACTGGTACATAGTAACGCTGAATAGCGGCGGCGCAAGCCCCTCGCGTCGAGACTCTCCGACCGACGCCGCAACCACTCGATCACCAGGACCTGGGGGAACTGCCCCGGAAACCCAATGTTCAAGTGGCGGCCATGCCGCGGAGATCCGAAGCCACGACACTGGATGAATCGAGTGCCGGTCGATGCAGAGGAGGCACTGACAGGACGGACGTGGCGGCCCACCGCCCCACCGCGCACCCCTCCGGTATGGCGCTACTGCGCCGAGTGCCCCCGCGCGCCGCACATCGCGGCGGTGTCTGTGCGGGTGCGCCGACGACAGGAGTTCCGTTCGACCACGCTCACAGCACCGCACCAGCACGAGGAGGCCCGAGATGCTCGGACTGAAGTTGCCCATGCCATCGTTGCCGACCCTCCCGCTGCCGGTCCGCTCCCCGGCGAGCAGGCCACCCGCGGACGTGGTCGTGCTCGACCACGACCAGGTCGAGGAACTCGGGCGCGAACTCGATGCGCTGCGCGCCCGCATCACCGCGGACCTCGGCGCCCAGGATCGCGACTACCTCTTTCGCGTCATCAAGGTGCAGCGGGGCGCCGAGGTGGCCGGCCGAGTTCTGATGCATCTGGGGGTGTTTCCGCCTGCGTGGCTGGCCGGCGTGGGCGCACTCGGGATTTCGAAGATTCTCGACAACATGGAGATCGGGCACAACGTGCTGCACGGTCAGTACGACTGGATGCGCGAGCCCGGCGTGAACTCCCAGGACTTCGAATGGGACATCGTCTGTCCCGCCGACCAGTGGAAATACTCGCACAACTACATGCATCACACCTACACGAACATCCTCGGGCGGGACCGCGACATCGGGTACGGCATCCTGCGGATGGACCCCGGTCAACGCTGGAACCCGTACTACCTGGGCAACCCGCTGTATGCGCTCGTGCTGATGCTCACCTTCGAGTGGGGCGTGATGCTCCACAACCTCGAGACCGACCGCGTACTCCGGGGCCGACGCCCGTGGCGCGACATCGCACCCTTGGTCCGCGGCTGGTGGCGCAAGGCCCGCCCCCAGGTCCTCAAGGACTACGTGGTCTTTCCCCTGCTGTCCGGGCCGCTGATGCTCCCGACGCTGGCCGGGAACGCCGCCGCCAACCTGGTCCGCAACGTGTGGGCGTTCTCCATCATCTTCTGCGGCCACTTCCCGTCCGGCGTGCAGACCTTCACGGAGGACGAAACCGCCGACGAGACCCGCGGGCAGTGGTACGTGCGGCAGATGCTCGGATCGGCGAACATCACCGGCGGCCCGCTGTTCCACATCATGTCCGGAAACCTCTCGCACCAGATCGAGCACCACTTGTTCCCCGATATCCCGGCGCACCGGTACCCGGCGATGGCGCCCGAGGTGCAGGCTCTGTGCGAGAAGTACCGCCTGCCCTACAACACCGGCGGGCTGGGCCGCCAGATCGGCTCCGTCTGGGTCAAGATCGTCGTGCTCGCGCTGCCGCCGGCCCTGACGCCACCGGTCCCGGCACCCGCAGTCACGATCGAGCGGCGCACCACGAGAGCCGGCGCCTGAGCAACGGTTCGCTGCAGGGCGTGTGATCAGCCGGCAGGTCGTGTGGTCAGCCGGCAGTGCGTGTGGTCAGCCGGCAGGGAGCCGACGTACGGCAACATGTCCGGCATGTGCTCGGATGCCGCGGCGAACCTCCTCGACACCGTCCCGGGACGCATGCTCGTCCACTGGTACCTGCGCGCCTACCGTGACGCGGATCCGCGGCCGTCCGTCGCCGCATTCGTCGAAGCCGACACCCTCGAGGGCTTCGTCGACGACCTCGTGCTGATCATCGGCGAGTACCTCTACGGCAACGGCGCCAACGACGTCCTGGACATGGCCCTCACCGCACCGGCGACGATCGAGATGGCCGAGGCGATCTGCGCCGCGCTGCGTCACCCGAGCCGGAACACCCTCGACTCCCCGCAGACCCACGAGGGCACGATCACCGAGCTGAGTCTGCCGCGGGTGCGCAACCGCAAGCGGCCCGGCGCGCTGCCCGACGGCGCGTTCTGGACCGCGACGCCCCTGCACGACGGGACGAGCGACACGTGGAGCGCCAGCGGCGAGAACCTGCGCGGCCTGAAGGACCCCGCCCGCTACACCGTGCACTTCGATCCGGACGTCGCGCGGATCGCCCGGATCGACACCGCCGGCGACTGGGCGGCCCTGATCGCCGACCATCCGCTCGAGTACCGCGGGGCGCGCGTCCCGGACTGGCCGTCGATCGCCGAGGAGTGGGACGCCGTGCACCTGTCGGCCCTCGGCCTGCTGTGCGCCCACCCCAGGCTGTCCGAGGTGCCGTACGACCGGTACGAGGCCGGCGGCTACCGGCACAGCCAGTCGGGGCCGTGGCCCGGGGTGGGCGACTGGTCGACGGTGAGCACCGCGTGGCTGCGGATCCCCGAACGGTTCGAGATCCGGCCCACCACCCGGGCCGCGCGGTAAACGGTTCGCGGCCGGACCCGGCGCGGCTCTACGGTGGGTCGCGATGACCGAGATACGTCCCGCCGAGCCCGCCGACGTCGACCGCGCGACCCGCACCCTGGCGCGCGCCTTCGCCGACTACCCGTTCACCCGCCACACCGTCGATGCCCGTGACCACCTGCGTCGCGTCGAGGAGTTGCAGCGGCTGTACCTGACCGAGATCGGCCTGCGCTGTGGGCGGGTGTGGGTGGCCGACGACGCGTCGGCCGTCGCGGTGTGGACCACCCCCGAGTCCACCGGAATCCCAGAGGCTTTCGAACGCATCGCCGGACGCGTCGCCGAGCTGTCCGGTGATCGGGCCGACGCGGCGGCGGCCGCGGAGGAGGCGCTGGCGCCACTGCGGCCCGTCGGACCGGTGTGGTTCCTCGCGACCGTCGCCGTGGATCCGGACCGGCAGGGCTGGGGCCTGGGCGGCGCGGTCCTCGAACCCGGACTCAGGGAAGCCCGCCAAGCGGGGGTGCCCGCGTACCTGGAGACGTCGTCGGAGCGGAACGTCGCGTTCTACCGCAGGCTCGGTTTCGACGTCGTCGGTTCCGTGACCCTGCCCGGCGACGGGCCGCGCACGTGGGCGATGGTCCGCAACCATACGCAGTAGGTGGCGGAGTTTCATCACGACGTCGAGGACCTCGCCGGGTAACGCTAGAACATGATGTGCATCATCTCTCGAGAATGGAAAGCGGCATCAATCCCGAGACGGTTCACCTCAGTTGTCGCGGACCTGCTTCCTCCGAGTTCCGGGCCGGCCACAGTCGGATTGCTCTGAACGGTTGACCAACACGTCGGCGCCCATGAATGCCACAGGCTGATGTTCGCTGTCGAATCCCACACATCCCCAGGAAGCAAGCAGGTATTTGCCGACGAACCGTCCCGAGCCGGCCATCTGCTTGACGAGGGCGCTGACGTCGAACTCGGAGTCCATCCAGCGACCCACACCGGGCGCTGAGTACCACCGCTGCACTTCGTCAATGATCGACTCGGGAACGCAACCAGCTACCGCGAGACGCGATGTCATAGTCATCAACCGTAGGACCCACGTCCGACATTCGCGAGGAGGGTCAGAAGCTCCTGGGGATGTCGAGGACCACGATCCCTGCCTCTTCCTCCAGCGCCTCCCACAGGTCCGGGCGGTCGAGCAGGTTCTCGGTACCGAGCACCGCGAAATCGCTGGGCTCTTCGTCTGTGCCGGTCTGATCGCCGCTGGCCGCGAATACCGCGATGCACGCATCGACGTGCTTGAGATCGTGCCGTGCCAAATACCGAATGCCGTCGAACCCCGCTTCGTGCAACGCCTTTGCCCACTGCTGGGTCAGCGGATCGTCGGTGGTGGTGAACATCTCGGAGGTCAATCCGAACTGGATCGCCCGGTTGGAGGTCGCGTCGGCGAGACGCAGATCCCTACGGACAATCACCGTTGAAATGTCCCGCTTGACGAGTTCCGGACGTGGGATGACGTAGATGCCGCTCCACGCCTCGAGCAAGGTGATGAGCTCGGTTTCCGCGGTGTAGCAGGTTCCCTCGGACCCGGTGAGATCGAAACGGCCGCCCCCATTGCTGCTGAACCACCACGCCCCCAGGCCGGCGGCATGACTGCGGTAGATCGTCGTACGGGCAGCCGGCCCAGTCTCAGGGAACCGTCCCCGGAGTGTGTCCGGGGACGGTGGCGGTTTCAGGTGTTGTTGTGCGCGGGAAACATTCACGAAGCGAGCCGTTCCGACGCCTGGCGGGCGAGCTTCTCGACATCAGCACTGTCACCGTCGAGCAGGGCCTGCCGCGGTGTCCGGCCGTCGAGTTCGGGTTGCGCACTCGACATCCACGACGCAATCGTCCACGGTTCGACGTCGGCATGGGCCCAGGCGCCCAGGACGTTCTTGATCCCCGCGATCGGTCGGTAGCCGGCGGCAGTCTCGGTGAAGCCATCCGACCAGTAGCCGGCAGTGCCCTCCGCGGCGGTCAGGCGCAACACGCGATTGTCCCTGACCCCCTGGCTGAGCGCCTGCTTCGACCAGCCGGTCACTTCGAGGGTCTGCTTGTGGGTCAGGATCGGGCCGATGTGCTTTTCCCACGCTCGGCGCGCTTTGAGGCTCGACAGCATACGTCTCACGCCGTCGGCCACGTACCGCGCGTCGTCGTCGCTGAGCTCTTCCGCGGCCATCCCGCTGGCGTCCAGCTGGTCGTCGACAACCTTCTTCAATGGAGTGCTCATACCTCGATCGTCCTCGGTCAAGTAGGTCAAGTAGGTCAAGTAGGTCAAGTCAAGTAGGTCAAGGGGACGTGGGCTGCACGTTCGGCGAGGCCGCGCCGTGGTCAACCCCTCACCGAGCCCCCGACCTCCGTGTCCACTGGTTCAGGGGAATCTCAGGCAGGCCGCTGCGCCGGCGACGCGCGGCATCGGTCCCCCGCGGTCGCTACCCTGACACCGCACTCGCGACAAGTATGGAGGACCAGTGAGGCGCCTGACCGGTCGGTGGCGGATCGTGGAGATGGACCTGTGGGACCGCGACGCGATCGACCTCGTCGAACCCGGTTTCATCGAGCTCGCCGCCGACGGGACCGGCCAGTTCGGCGTCATCGCCGTCCGCGGCTGGATGGACTGCCGGACCATCGAACGCGACGGCCGCACCGCCGTGGAGTTCAGCTGGGACGGCGACGACGAAGGCGACCAGGTCAGCGGCCGCGGCTGGGCCGCCCTGGCGCAGGACGCCACACTCGAGGGACACCTGTTCATCCATCGGGGAGACGACTCGGGTTTCCGGGCGGAGCCTTACGACCGCGCCGATCGGCGGGAGGGGCGATGAGTGAGTACCAGCACTACGAGTTCCTCACCGTCGACCGGCCGTTGGACGAGCGTCAGCAGGCCGAAGTGCGTTCCCTGTCCACCCGCGCGAGGATCACGGCCACCAGCTTCGTCAACGAGTTCCGCTGGGCAGCTTCCGGGACGATCCGAACCGGATGATGGAGCGCTACTACGCCGCGCACCTGTACCTGGCCAACTGGGGAACACGGCGGATCCTGCTCCGCCTTCCGCGCGGCCTGCTCGACCTCGACGTCGTCGGGGACTATTGCGTCGACGAGCGGGTAACTGCCTGGACCACGAGCGAATTCCTCGTGCTGGACCTGACCAGCGAGGACGAGTCCGGCGACGTCGATCCGGACGCCGGCGCACCGATGTCACCCGTGCCGCCCCGGACTGGCCACCCTCAGCGCGGCGCAGCGCGCCCTGGCCGAACTTCTCCGCCTCGACGACGACCTGCTCGCCATCGCGGCCCGCACGAGCGCACCGTTCGACTCCTGCTGCGGGTCGCCGAAAATCACACGGTGACCGTCCGGATGGAGATGCTTCGTCGATTCCACAACGGAGCACACCACAAACCTGCCCGCCCCACCTCGCCGGACCGTGGCCGATCTTCTCGAGGCCGCGGCGCGTCGCCGAGGCGACCATGAGCGCCGGGCAGCTGCCCGGCGCGCCGGGGAGGAAGCCCGCCGGCACAAGGCCCGTGGTCTCGCATCGACGCGATGATCGCCACCCGAAAGTCCGGCGAGTACGACGCCGCCGCCGCACTGCTCACCGATCTCCGGACGCTCGCCGAACGCGACGCCGACGTGACACCTTCACCCAGCGCATCCTGGCACTACGTCACACGCTTGCGCGCAAACCACGCCTCATCGAACGTCTCAACCGGGCAGGCCTATGACCCGGCACCAATCCGGGAAGTCGGCGAAGGCCGCCGACCACCTCGACGCCGCAGTGTCGGATCTGTTGGGGTTCAAGGTATTTCCCAAACAGATCTGGAAGCAGATCTGGAGCAATCATCCGCAGGGGGCGCCTCAACAAAAGAAGTCCGTAGGAGAACCAATGTGGTCGGGATCTTTCCGGATCGTACCGCGTTGATCCGTCTCGTCGAGGCGGTGCTCGCGGAGCGAGCACGATGAGTGGATCGAAGGGCGCCGCTACCTCGGACTGGATGTGCTCGCCCGCTCCCGTACCAACACGGCCGAAGAACCGTGACTGAACCCGCCGAGGAGGTTGCACCGGCCTTGACTACCTGACCTCCCGCCGAGGAATCACGCGGCGACGTCGTACACCACCTCACGGGACTTGGCCCCTCGCCGGTGACTCGCACCTCGTGTCACTTTCACGTCCTCCTGGGTACCAGCGGTTGCGGCCGGGATGCGAACTGCCGACGATAGGCGGTGGGTGAAGTTGCGAAGGCGGAGGTGAAGTTCTGCCGGAAGGTGGCGCTGCTGCCGAAGCCGCACGCGGACGCGACGGCATCGATGCTCCAATCCGTGGTTTCGAGCAGAGCGCGTGCCTCCTGCAGTCGGCGCGTGAGAATCCAGCGTGCCGGCGTGGTGCCGGTGGCCTGCCGGAAGTGCCTGACAAAGCTGCGCCGGCTCATCCGGGCCCGATCCGCGAGTCGATCGACCGCGAGCGGTTCGTCGAGCCGGGTCAGCGCCCATTCGAGCACCTCGGCGATCGCGGTGTCGGTGGCGGGCCGCGCGAGGGGACGTTCGATGTACTGTGCCTGTCCCCCTTCTCGGTGCGGAGCCACGACCAGGTATCGGGCCACCCGGGTGGCGATCGCCGACCCGAGGTGTTTGCGGACCAGGTGCAGACAGGCATCGATCGCCGAGGCCGTACCTGCGGACGTGAGGACGTCGTCGTGGTCGATATAGAGAACCGAGGAGTCCACCTCGGTGCCGGGGCAGCGTTCGGCGAGCAGCGGCATCGCCTCCCAGTGGGTGACCGCCGCACGACCGTCGAGCAGCCCGGCGTCGGCGACGGCGAACGCCCCCAGACACAACCCGGCGATCACCGCACCCCGCGCATGTGCCTGGCGCAGCTGTCTTTTCAACTCTGCACCGATCGGCCTCGGGGGCATCGGCCACGACGGGACGATGACGATGTCGGCCCAGTCGACCGTCTCGGGTCCGGTCACCTCACCGATCGGGTATCCCTCGGCGGTACAGACCGAGCCGGCCCGGTCCGACCACAGCCGGGTCTGCCAGTCGGGGGCCGGACCGAGACGGCGCACTTCGGCGAACACCAGCAACGGTGCCGCGAGGTGGAACATGGTGATCCCGTCGAAGGCGTAGACAGCGATTCGCATCCTGTTCTCCCGGGTTGGCCCGATCTCATCGAAAGTGTGCATTCGTGCCACTTCCGGCCAGGGTAGACCTGCCGAACAATCGGGCAGTGAGGCGCTCACCCCGTGGGCGCGACACCCCGAATGATTTCCCAGGGAGGAAACCCGTGACCGCACCCCGCCGTGCCCTCGTCGTTGTCGACGTCCAGCAGGAGTACTTCGACGGACCACTCGAGATCCAGTACCCGCCGCGCGAGCAGTCGCTCGCCAACATCGAGGCCGCCCTCGACGCTGCCGCCGCCCACGACGTCCCGGTCGTCGTCGTTCAGCACCGTATGCCCGACGGAGCCCCCGTCTTCGTCGAAGGTTCGCGAGGATGGTCGCTGCACCCGGATCTCGAGCGGCGCATCGACCCGACGTGCAAACGCGTGCACAAGCAGTACGCGAGCGTGTTCGCCGGCACCGACCTGGCCGGCTGGTTGCGCGCCCGCGAGGTGGACACCGTCACGATCGTCGGATACATGACCAACAACTGCGATCTCGCCACCGCCGCGGAGGCCGAGGCGCTCGGATTCGCCACGGAGATCCTCTCCGACGCCACCGGTGCGATCCATCTCGCGAACGCCGCCGGGCAGGTCTCCGCGCAGTCCCTGCACACCACCCTGATGGTGCTGCTGCAGTCCAACTTCGCCGCGGTCACCACGACCACCCAGTGGATCGAGGCCGTGCAGTCCGGCTCGACGCTACCCAAGAGCAACCTGGTCGAATCCGCCCTCGAGGGACGCTCGGCAACCGCTCTCGCCTGACGACCGCCCCGCGTCCCGGGGCAGCCCGGTCGCGGAGGAGACGGCCGGCGCGTCGCGCTGGCAACTCACTGACCGGCTCGGCGGTGCCGGTGTGCTTCACATGCACCGGCACCCCGGGCCTGCTCCACCGACGTCGTCGCGGCGGATCCCGGACGTTCAGCGGTTCTTGCTGTCCTTCTTGGCTTGCCGGCGCGCCCCGGCGGCGATGGTCGACGCCTCGTACTTCTTGCGGCCGGCCGAGTTACGGGTGGCATCGACGCGGGTCTTGCCCTTCGACCGCACCTTGCCCTCGGCACCGACATCCTCGGCGGGCGCGGCGGCATCCGAGCGGGCGCGAGCGAGCCGTTCCTGCTTCAGCTCCTCGGCCGAGCGGCGGGCCACCGCCCCCAGCTGGCGGCTGACCCGGGCCAGCGCATCCTCGAACACCTCCGCCTTGCCGGCGTTCCGCTCGTTCGCCGACTTACCGGCCGCACGAGACTTTTTCGCGCCGACCTTCTCGGCACCCTGCCGCCGGTAGAGCTTGACGTACTTGTTGCGGGATCGGCGGATACGGGTGTGCAGATCGATCAGGCCGTCCTCGTCGAGGTCTGCCATCTCCGTCTTCTTCGTCTGCCGCACCAACACGAATTCGTCCTCGGACAGCGAGTTCACCAGCTTTGTCATGACCGATTCCGTTCGTCGCACCAGTCCTGCACAGGTGTCGGCATCGTATCCACCTCGGCCCGGCCACCGAGGCCGTTCCAACCGATCCGCCGCACTCCGGCAGGCGCAGTGACGGGTGCGCGATTACCCGGCCGCGGGCGGGGGTATGCGCGAGGAATGTGGTTCCGGGCGGTGTCCGTGAAGTTCGAGACCGACGGCGGCCCCGGGGCCCGGAGGCGACGGGGACCGATCTCCTCCGTACTGAAGCGTCGACAGGTGTTCGTCGAAGCGGTGCGCTCCCGGCTGTGGCCCGTCCCGACGGCCGCGGTGCTGCTGGCCGTGCTGGCCGGCATCGGCTTGCCCGAGCTCGACGCCGCCCTCGATGACCGGCTGCCACCGACGGTGGCGGGATATCTGTTCGGGGGCGGTGCCGACGCCGCCCGCGAGGTACTGAGCGCGATCGCCGCCTCGTTGATCACCGTCACGGCGCTGACGTTCTCGCTGACACTGGTGACCCTGCAACTGGCCAGCAGCCAGTACTCCCCGCGTTTACTGCGCACCTTCGCCGCCGACCGTGTCGTCCAACGCACCCTGGCGCTGTTCCTGGCGACGTTCATCTACGCGCTGACCGTGTTGCGCACCGTCCGCAGCGACACCGACGGCACCACGTTCGTCCCGCAGATGGCGGTGACGACGGCATACCTGCTCGCGGTGGCCAGCGTCGTCGCGCTGGTGCTGTTCCTCGGACATCTGGTCCGGCAGATCCGCGTCGAAGCCGTGCTCGAGCACGTGCGGGCCGACACCTGCGCCACCGCCACCCGTCTCCTGCCTCCCGCACGCCGGGACACACCTGCCGTGCCGGTGCCCGTGCCACCGCCGCACCCGCACCTCGTCGAAGCGGCCTCGTCCGGATTCCTCGTCGAGATCGACGAACACGCCCTGCTCACCGCGGCGGAGCGGGCCGAGGCGGTGGTGTGGGTAAACCGCCCGGTGGGCAGCCCGGTCCTGGCGGGCACACCGGTCGCGTTCTCCTGGTCCGTCCGCCCGCAGGAGCCGTTGACCGAGGACGCGGCGCACCGGCTGAGCGAACGGGTACGCGCGGCGCTGCGCACCGGCAGCGAACGCACCGCCGTCCAGGACATCGGCTACGGACTGCGGCAGTTGACCGATGTGGTGGTGCGGGCCCTCTCGCCCGGGATCAACGATCCCACCACCGCCGTGCACGGACTGATCTCGTGCACCGCGGTCCTCGCCGACCTTCTCGACCTTCGGCTCGGCCCGCACACCCAGTGCGACGAGCACGATCGGGTACGGGTGGTGCTGGCGCGGCCGACCTTCGCCGAGCTGCTGGATCTGGTGTGCACCCAGCCGCGGCTCTACGGCGCCGACGATCCGATGGTGCTGGACGCGCTGCTGTCGATGCTGCGGGAGCTGGCATGGAAAGCCGCCACCGGCGAGCAGCGCACGGCGATCACCGACCAGCTCGATCGCCTGCGCGAGCATGTCACCGACCACGACACCGTGACCCGCCGGCACCTCGACCACCTCGCCCGGCAGGTGGGCGAGGCCCTCGAAGGGCGTTGGGCAGGGCGCCGTCCTACCTGACGTGTGCCGTCGCTTCCGCGGCGTCGCTGGCGGTCGCCGCGGGGCCGGCTCGTCGGTGTCACCGTGGCGCTGCGAAGCCGCCGGCCACCTCGCAGGAGGCCGCCGCCCTCGGGTGATCCGCCCCCATCGACCGCGTTTCGGTCTTCGATTCCACTTCCCGCCCCTCGGGCGAACTGTTACAGTCACCACAGTCATTGATTGATCGCTTGATCAGTAGAGGTAACCGCACTTCGGCGGTGGGAGGCAGAGCATGACGCACAGCGATGTGCCGGTGGCGGTGATCGATCGCGCCGCCCGGCTGCTGGAGGCATTCCGCGACAGCGAGCGGCTCACGTTGGCCGAGCTCACCCGCCTGACGGGCATGCCCCGCTCGTCCACGCATCGCCTGCTGACCCAGCTCGTCGAGATCGGCTGGGTGCGACGGGACGCTCCCGCGTATGCGCTGGGCACGAAGATGCTCGAGCTCGGGTCCCTCGTCCAGCACAACGACACCCTGCACCGGGCCGCCCTGCCCGTCATGCACGAACTGCACGGCCACACCGGTCTCGTCGTCCACCTGGCGGTCCTCACCGGCGCCGAGGTGCTGTATCTGGAGAAGGTGGGCGGCCCCTATTCGATGCGCATCCCGTCACGCGTGGGCGGACGCCAGCCGGCACACTGCACCGCGTTGGGCAAGGCGCTTCTGGCACAAGGAAGAACCGACCTCGACGCGCTGTTCGCCGAGCGCCCGCCGACGGCCCGGACCCGCCACAGCGTCACCGACCCGAACCGGCTGCGCAGCGAGCTCGCCCGGACCCGGGAACAGCACGTGGCGCACGACCGCGACGAGGCTGCCCCGGGCGTCTCCTGTGTCGCGGCGCCGATCGGTCACGCCGGCAAGTGTGTCGGCGCGATCTCCGTCAGCGGCCCCACCTCGTCGATCCGCCCCGCCGCCCTGGCGGGCCCCGTGCGCATGGCCGCCCTCACGACGTGGCGTCGCCTCACCCGACTCCGGTCGGCGGACTCACAGCACGCCGTCTGAGGCTCCACTGATCGTTTGATCAATGGATGTGCCACAATGAACCGGCCGTCGACGACCGAGCCCCGAGGAGTGCCATGGATCCGCACGAGCGCCGCCGCCAGATCCTCGACAGATCCGCACAACTGTTCGCCACCAAGGGAATCGCGGCAACCACCATCCGGGAGATCGCCGACGAGGTCGGGGTCTACTCCGGGGCGCTCTACCACTACTTTCCGTCCAAGGAAGCGATCGTCACCGAACTGATCCGCGAATACATCGAGGACCTGTCCGCCCGGTGCCGCGAGATCACGTCCCGAACCCTGCCGCCGGTCGAGCGGATCGAAGCGCTCGTCCTGCTCGCCCTGACCACCTCGGAGAACTACCGGGGCGCCACGACGATCTGGCAGCGCGAGGGCGAGTACATGCGGGACCGCCTCGTCGAGGCGGACCTGGCCGAGATTGCCGACGAGGTGGAGAAGGCGTGGCGGGAGGCCATCACCGAGGGTGTCGCCGGGGGAATCTTCCGGGACGACATCGATCCGGAGGTGTTCTACCAGCTGATCCGCGATGCCGTCTGGCAGGCACCGCGCTGGCACCGACCGAGCGCGCAGCGCTCCAATGCCGACCTCGCGCGCGACATCACCCGGATCTTCGTCGACGGCTTCCGGCCGCGCACCGGCTGACGACCGCCGCCGGCCCGCGCCGAGACGGTACGGCTCGGCGCGGGCCGGCGCTCGCGGGTCAGCCGCGCAGTGCCATGGTCTCGTCCACTTCCCTCTGCCAGTTCTCCAGTGCCCGACTGGTATCCACCTCGAATTCGAAGCGCTGCACCATCTCCGGAGTGACGTCCTCGACGTCGACGAAGAACTGGCTGTACCAGCGACGCAACTGGTAGACCGGGCCGTCCTCCTCGGTCAACAGCGGGTTCTCGATCCGGGTCTTGTGCTTCCAGATCTCGACGTCCTGCTTGAACTGCGTCTCCACACCCTCGGTGAACATCGTCGCCATCGCCGCGGCTTCCTCGTCCCCGACCCCGTCCACCTTCTTGACGATGGTCCCGAACTGCAGCACGAACGAGTCCTGCGTGACCGGGTAGTGGCAGTTGACGAGCTTGGTCTCGACCGTCACGTCTCCAGCGACCGTGTAGACGGTGTCGAGCATGAAGGACGGTCCGTAGTACATCGCGTCCGAGATCGTCTGCGAATCCGGCAGATCCAGCTGCACACCCGTCTTGATGTCGTCACGGCCGGTCGAACGCATGTGCTGTGCGGCGATGTGACCCTCGAAGACGTTCTTGAAGTACTGCGGCATCTGGAAGTGCACGTAGAAGAAGTGTGCCATGTCGACGACGTTGTCGACGATCTCCCGGCAGTTCGATCCCGTCACGTGGAAGGTGTTCCACGTCCACTCGCTCCAGGTGTCGGTCCCGTAGTCCGGGATCCCGGGGATGGTCACGTCCGCCGGCGGCGGGTTGCCCTGCGGGTCGTTCCACACGAAGAGCAAGCCGTTGCGTTCCATGTTGATCCAGGACTTCGTCCTGGCGATCTTCGGGGTGCGGCGGGCGTACCGCACCTCCGCGCACCGGCCGTCGCCGCCCCATCGCCAGTCGTGGAACGGGCACGCGATCGTGTCGCCCTTGATCTCGCCCCGGGCCAGATTGCCGCCCATGTGCCGGCAGAAGGCGTCGAGGACGTGCAGGGCGCCCTTCGAATCCTCGAAGACCACCAGGTCGGTCCCGAATACCTTGATCTGATGCGGCTTTCCGTCGTGGAACGTCTTCGCCAGTCCGAGGCAGTGCCAGCCGCGGGCGTACCGCGTCGGGTTGCTGCCCGTCTCGATGCTCCGAACCTCGATGGTCTCGGGTTCAACAGTCATGAAGTCCTCCAGGTGATGTGCTTCCGGGTGCGGCGACAGACGCCGGACCGACTACGGTTCGACCCGCTGCGAGGGCACGAGCCGGCCGTCACGCACGGCTCGATCGACCGACTCGTGCAGCGCTCCGCAGCGGGGCAGGTAGGTCGTGGTCTCCCCCGGACGGGCCGCCGCGGCGAACTCGCGGCAGGTGTCGCGGGCCGGCCCTGTCCACTGAATGCTCGTGTGCACGGGGCTGTACTTCGCCACGAACACGGTGTTGCCACACGCATGACAGTCGAGCGACTGCATCGATCACTTCCTTCCTCGGGTACCTCGAGCGTAGGAATTTCCCCGCGCTGTGGCTGCGGGGTGTCAGCTCAACGGGACACCTTTTCCGAGGCGGGATTCGGGACCGGGGTCAGGACGCATCGCGTGCCGGTGTGCGTGCCGGCCGGGTCGGTGACTCCGCCGAGCAGAACGAGCGGGGCGCGCACCACCGCTCACCGGTCGGCGATTTCGCGAAGGTGATGCCCCAACCGGTCACGCTCGGCGTCCGACTGTTCGGCAAGCTCGCACCGAAGGTCTACCCGTATCGGGACCTGCATCTCCTGGAACAGGCTCCGCAGTTCCTGCCCCTCAGACGTCCCGCTGGGGCAGGATCTCGACGTACCCGTCGGTTCCGTTCACGCGGATCTGTTGCCCGTCGCGAATCAACCGGGTGGCACCCTCCACACCCACGACGGCCGGCAATCCGTACTCCCGCGCGATCACCGCCCCATGGGTCATCAGTCCGCCCACCTCCGTCACCAGGCCTTTGATCGCGACGAACACGGTAGTCCAGCTCGGATCGGTGTAGGCGGTGACCAGGATGTCGCCCGCCTCGAGATCGGCCTGCGCCATATCCGACACGACACGGGCTCGCCCCTCGATACTCCCGGCGGACACCGGCGTACCGGCCAGCGCTCCAGGCGGGACGCCTTCGCGCCGATACCTTCCGGCGACGACCTCGCCGTCCGATGTGAACACCCAGGGCGGCGTGAGCGCCTGGTACGAGCGGAATGCGGCCTTTCTCTCACGGATGAGCTGGTCACACGATCGGTGCGTGAGCACGACCTCGCGCAGCTCGTCGAACCTCAAGTAGAAGATGTCTTCCTTGCGGCGAAGCACACGCGCCTGCACGAGCCGCTCGGCCTCGCCCAACAAGGCTTGCTTGTATACAAAGTAGCGGCTGACCATGCCGTATTTCGGATACTCCCGATACCCGGAGAAGGCGCGGACACGGTCGATCATCCGCTTGGCCTCACAGGCTTTTCGCTCTCCGTCCGGCAAGGCGCGCAGACGCTCCAGCAACTGGTGTTCCTTCTTGCGAGCCTCTCGCCGCCCGTGCTCGAAGCGTCGCTTTCCAGCGCCCGGCCCGAAGTTTCTGATGTTGCTCATGAGCATCGGCACCAAGGTGGTGGGGCGTTCGCTCCAGCGCGGTCTCGTGATGTCGATCTCGCCGACGCAGCGCATGCCGTGCTTGTCGAGGTAGGCCTCGATCGCCGCGCGCGCCTGCGGGCCGCCGGCGCGTTTCGCCAGCTCGTCCAGGAAGCTCCCCTCCTCGAAGCCCGCGTCCTCGACGTGCTGCAGAAAGGCCACCACGTCCGGGTGCGGCCGGATCGCGTCGGCCACGCCCACGAGCGCCAGGCCCATCTCCGACGTGACGTTGCGCGGGACCGATTGCGTGAGCGTGTCGGCTGCGTTCTTCTCGCCCAGCCAGGCCTGAAGCCGATCGTTGAGCCACCAGGCTGCTTCCATCGCCGCCGTGATCACCTGGTGGCTCCGCGGGTCGAACAGGATCCGCCTCAGCTCCTTGAGGTCGGCCGAGATGAAGTCGAGCAGCGCCGCTCCGCACTTGGCCCGGATCTCGCGCTTCAACATCGCGACAGAGGCCTGGCTCTGCGCCATCAACTCGGCGACGATGCCTTCGTCGGCCTCGATCAGGGCAGGTGCATCGCCGGCCGGTACACCGCCGGCCCCGTCGTCCGGACACCACCTGATGAAGTCGACGCGTTCGACGATGGTCGCCAACGCATCCCCGAGAAGCGGATCGGACTTGCCGAGAGCGTCCAGCAGTCCCGTTCTCTTCACCGGCGAAGCCAGAGCCTGGGTGACATCGACGAACAGCCGACCTCCCGCCTCCCTCGTGGGTGCCGGACTCGTCAGTTGCCACAGGGAGATCCCCAGGGGCTTCATCGGGTCGGTCATCATCTGCTGATGGCCGACAGAGACGTACACACGGTTCTCCCCGTCGTCGACCACGGGGGCCGGGAACAGCGTGGTGATCGGGCGACTTTGCACGATTCGGAAACCGTCGTCGACCAGGCACCATTCGATGTCCTGAGGACTGCCGAAGTGCGCTTCGATTCTTCTGCCCAGCCGCTCGAGTTGCACAACTTGCTCATCTGTCAGCACCGATCGGTTCTGCTGCTCCTGCTCGATTCCCTGCATGTGCGTGCCACCGGCTGGCGCTGCTTGGACGGCGCGTTGTTTGGTGGCGACGGTCCTGTCCGTGACTTTGCCGTCACGCACCTTGTAGACGTCCGGGTTCACCAAGCCGGAAACGAGGGACTCGCCGAGTCCGAAGCCTGCCTCCACCGACGCGACCTTCCGATTGGAGGTGATGGGATCAGCCGTGACCAGAATCCCGGCCGCCCACGGGAACACCATCCGCTGGACAACCACCGCCATGTGAACCTTCCGCTGGTCGAAACCGTTGCGCAGACGGTAGGTGACGGCTCGCTCGGTGAACAACGAAGCCCAGCACCGGCTCACGTGCCGGAGAATCGCCGCTGGGCCCGAGACGTTCAGGTACGTGTCCTGCTGACCGGCGAAGGATGCGGTCGGCAGATCCTCGGTCGTCGCGCTGGATCGGACCGCATATGCGGCTTGTTCACCGAGCCGGGCGAGAGAGCGGACGATCTCCGACACCACATCGTCAGGGATGACGCACTCTTCGACCGCACGGCGGATCTGCGCACTGAGCACGCGGATCGAATCCCGATCCGCCGCCTCGAGACGCGACAATCGATCGAGCCGATCGTCGAGGGACGGCACTTCTGCCACGACCCGCCGGAAGGCGTCAGTCGTCACGCAGAACCCCGCCGGCACACGTATGCCTTCGATTCGCGACAGCTCTCCGAGGTTCGCGCCCTTGCCGCCGGCGACCGCAACCTGCGTCCGATCGATCTCCCGGAAGTCCAGTACATATCCCATTCCCCTGCCCCTCACCTGTAGGTTCCGGCGTTCCGCAGGCGATTATCGGCCACAATTCCGGGCCTCATGAGAGCCTCGAATCGTGTATAACGTAGAAGGGGGGCAGGGACAGCACACCGTCGTGGCGGACCGATATGCCCCGGCATGGTTGATCAGGGCGGAACATCCCTTCGGCCTTCTCCTCCTTGATGATTCGATTGCACATGGCCACGGGACCGAGCCGGGCCGGACCGGGCCGGTGCGAGCACATCGGGCATCTGGACGTTTCTCTCTTCCGCGACAAGGTACGAGTAGCGATGTCCGTCGCACGTCTCAGCGCATCAGCGCTTGACCGCCGTCGACGGGGAGCGAGTGACCGGTGATGTACCGTGCCGCCGGACTGCACAGGAAGACCACCGCCGGACCGATGTCGGTTTCGGGGTCGCCCAGCCGCCCGAGCGGCACGGTGTCGAGATACGCCCGCGCTTCGTCCGGACTCTCCTGCGCCCACATCTCGAGGGCGGATGAATTGGCCAACGGGAGAATCGCATTGACTCGAATCCCGTCGGCGGCCCACTCACACGCCGCCGTGCGGGTGAGGACGCGGATCGCCTCCTTGGCGGCCGCGTAGCCACCGTATCCGGACGGGTCCCAGCGCACCCCCGCCGCGGACCCGAGATTGACGATCGAGCCGCCGCCCTTCAGATGCGGGTGACACGCCCTCATCAGCCGCAGTGTCGCGGTCGGCCCGGAATCCATCCCCCGCTGATAGACCTGTTCGTCGAGGTCGAGCAATCGCCCGTGGACCGTCGACTGGGCGTTGTTCACCAGGATCGACAGGCCGCCGAATCGCGCGATCACCCGCTCCACCAGGAGATCGATCCCGGCCGCATCGGTGACATCGCACACGAAGGCGGCAGCGCGGCCGCCGCGCTCCTCGATCTCCGCCGCCACCTTCTCGATCTTGTCGGCCGTCCTCCCCACCACGGCCACCCGGGCTCCGGCCGCAGCCAACGCCAGGGCGATGCCGCGTCCCACTCCCTGACCCGCTCCCGTCACCAGCGCCGTCTCACCGTTCACAGAGTTCACGTCCGTCTTCCTTGCTCGGGACCGCACACCGCTGCGCGCGCTCATTGAGTAATCGATCAATCAATTACGATCGATGATGCCGGTTGCGACCGGACCCCGGTAGGTGTACCGGCGGGTAACTTCTGGCACCCGCGGACGTCCTTGCGTTGCGATGAGACCCTGACAGCTGTGGAAATGGTGATCGCGGTGAATCCGGAGCCGGCGTCCAAGCTGGGCTACCTGCTGCGGGTACCCCTCGACGGCGGGCTGGTGTTTCGCACCTCGGGAACCTGGCCGCGCACGAAGGCGCTGTACTGCCATCCGGTGCCGATCGACGAATGGCCCGACGACCCCGAGGTGGTCGAGCGGGTGGCCGTGCGGTCGTGTGCGCGGCGCGGCGCGGCAATCGATCTGGTACTCGATCGGGGCCGGGAGAACCGATCGCAGATCGTGTACACCACCGCGCGCGGGCGCGACGTGGTGTTCTGGCAGTCCCCGCGGACCCGCAAACAGGCCCGGCCGAACGTGCGCACACCCACCGCCCGGGCCGCCGGCATCGCCGAGCTGCCCATCGTCGTCGACTCGCACGAGCGTTACGCCTACCGGTTCGCCGACCAGCAGGTCGGTCTCACCAGGCGCGCACTGCCGTGCGGGGACTACGGGGTCTTCGTCGAGGACCGCCTCGTGGCCTCGGTCGAACGCAAGTCGGTGCCGGACCTGGTCTCGAGCCTGACGAACGGCACGCTGCGCTACGCGCTGGCCGAACTGGCGGCCCTACCGCGGGCCGCGATCGTGGTCGAGGACCGGTACTCGGCGATCTTCGCGCTCGAGCGGGTGCGGCCGGCGACCGTCGCCGACGGCTTGGCCGAGTTGCAGGTGCGCTGGCCGAACGTGCCGATCGTGTTCTGCGACAACCGCGCCCTGGCGGAGCAGTGGACCTACCGCTATCTGGCGGCGGCCTACGTCTGGGCCGAGGCAGAGAACACGGCGATCGCCCGCATTGCGGCACCGCGCCCGGTCGACGCGCCCGCTGCCGAATCCGGGAACATCGCCGAATCCGCGAGCGGCGCCGGGGAGGGGGCACCGCCGGCGCCGTCCACCGCCGAGGTTCGGGCCTGGGCACGTGCCCAAGGCCTCCCGGTGCCGGATCGGGGCCGGCTCCGTCCCGACATCTGGCAGGCGTGGAGCTCGGCTCACCCCGAATAGCGACCCCGCCCCGCGCCGGACCGCATCGACGACGCCGGCACCGGGGCGGGCGGTCACAGCCGGCGCCTGCCCGGACGGCTCAGGACCCATGTACCAATCCGACTGCGGCCCGGATAATCTCGCTCCTCGCTTCCGCCGAACGACCGACGCCGACCGTCGAGTGGACAATGGCCGCACCTTCCACCAGGCTGACCACGGTCGCCGCGACCGCGAAGCTCCGCGACCGGTCGAGATCGGGGCGAACGCAGGCCACGAGGTCGGCCACGTGACCGACGTATCCGGTGTAGAAGTCGCGGACGACCGCGGCCGTGCTCTCGTCGCTCATGGCAATGGCCCAGACCTCCACGAACAACCGCACGCACGACGGATCGTCCTGCTCTGCGAGCAGGATCTCGAACAGACTCGTCGTTTCCGACCTGGTCAGGGCCGGCTGCTCACCCCGTTCCTCGACCGGCCCCAGTGCGGACGACAGCCGCTCGAGCGAACGCTGCAGCGCCCGCTCGAGCACAGCCCGGATCAGATCGGCGCGAGTCGGAAAATAGTGCTGGAGGTGCCCGATACGCACGCCCGCCGCAGCGGCAAAGTCACGCAGAGACGCATCGGCGTTGCCGCGGGTCGTGAGTACCCGTTCGGCGGCATCGAGCAGTTCGGCCTGCCGTTGGCCGCCCTTCGTCGAGATCATTCCCGCAATACTTCCACTCCGTGCTCGGGTAGCGATCGCAGGATCGAGGCCGGATCCGGATGCAGCTCGGGGTAGGTGACACCGGGCTCCGACCCCGTCGGATCGAGCACTCTTCGCAAACCGAGGAAGCCGCCGAGCGCAGTCAAGTGAGCTTGGCCTCGCGGATCGACGACCGTTGCCGATGTCCTTCCGCCCTCGCCGTCGACGTCGACCCGGATCTCGGCGTTCCCTCCCTCGCCGGCCGAGTACAACAACGACCGGCGTACGGATGTCCACCGGTCCCCCTTGCCCCACCTGAACAACCCGACCTTCTTCGCTGCGAGCAACGCCGTGGTGGCCGCGCCCGAGCTGAAGCCGATGCGTGTGGACACGGTGCCGACATCGAGGGTGATCGGCAGCGTCAGCTGTTCGGGGGTGTCGATTCGGACCACCTTGGTGCGCGACCCGGCGATATTCACGATCCGCGGATCTGTCAACGGCGCCACCGTCACCGGTAGTCCGCCCCGACGAACCTCGTAGTCGTATCCGAGCCGATCCATGAAGTCGACCGAATCGATGCCGGCCATGTCGTTCATGTCCCAGCGAACTGCGATATCGACCGAGGTGGCACCTCCGCCGCGCTCGGATATCAGGGCAGCGGCTACCACACTCGTGATTCCGCCCATCCACGCCGACGAGAAGAGCACCGGCGCACGTGGCCTCATCACGGCTGCCGCGGCGACGGCGCGGGTCATGCGGCTGGTCCATCGCGTGATGTCGACGTACGGAACGCCCCCGCCGACCGCAGCCGTCAAGACCCGGTCGATCGGATCGTTGACCGTTCCGATCACCGCTCGGACCGCCGCCCGAAATGGCGCCGGATCCGTTAGATCCCAGCGCCGCACCGTAGCCCCGTGCTTGTCGGCGAGCGCCGCGCCCTTCTCGGGATTGCGCCCGGTCAGCAGCAACGGCCAGTGCGGAGCGGCGAGTTCGGTCAGTGCGGAACCCACGGTTCCGTATCCACCGACGATCAGGACCGGACCTTCGTGGTCTCGTGTGAGCGTGTCAGCCATGGCCAAAATATAGGTCATTTGACCTATATTGTTCACTGTGCCGGCCCTCACACCCCGGCAACTCGGGATGGCCACAGCGTGCGCGCACCTCCCGCCGAGTCGATATCCGCGCCAGGACACCGCAAGCCGCGGGCAACGAAGACGAGGGGCCACCGGTGTCGTGCTGACCTGGTGTTCGGTCGAACGCGCGATCGCCCGGCGTCTGCTGCCCGCCGCCGCGATCCTCATCGGCGCGATCACCGTCACCGCCGGCCCGTCGGGCATCATCTGCTTCGCCGCATTGATCGCCGGCGCCCGCCCGATCGCCCCGCATCCTCCATCACCGGCTCGCAACATGGGGTGGTTGCCACTGCTCGCTCCGATGGTCGCGGCCGGGCTGGTGGTGCTGGTGCCGGTCTTCTCGGACCAGACCCCTGCGGCTGTGCTGGAGATGCAGCCCGCACACGAGGTCGGCCCGAATGTGCCGTGGTTCCAGGAGTATCTGCGCTATCAGTACCTGCTGCAGATCACCGTGGACGGGTCCCTGGCGCGCCGGTTCGCGGTCTTCACCCTGGTGCTGTGCCTGCTGGTGGCGATCGTGGCGATGCTCGCTGCCGTGGCGACCGGCCCCGCGGTGTTGCGTTCGCGGCGCAATCGGGCGCTGTTCGCGGCAGCGGTGTCGTTCGTGGTGACCATGTCGTTCATCGGGCCGAACGGCTGGTGGTACGTGTCGAGCTACGGGGTGCCGTGGTGGGACAAGCCGCCGTCGATCGCCGAATTCGGGTTCTCCACAGTGGTCTTTGCCGCGACCGTCGTCGCATTGCTTTGGCTGATGCGACCTCGGACCATGCGTCGTAGTAGGCCTTGCGCAATCCGCTCCGGTCTTTCCGAGTCCGACAGTGCGCGCTCCTAGGATCGAGATATTGTCAAGACCTGTGGATGGGCGAGTTTCAGGCGACCTCCAGGGTGGTTGGTGGGTCGATCGGTCGTTCTGTGAGTTTCCCGGGCAGCAGTTCGTCGAACTGCTGGTGGATGTCGAACAGGCTGCCGTGCAGCAGCAGTACTTGCGTGCCGTTCGAGTCGTGTATCTCGTAGTGCATCCGCAGCTCGCCTGGCTGTGTATGTCCGATCAGTCGTGTTTCGCCTCGTAGCGCAGGAGGACCGTGCCACCCGGGAAGGTGCGGTTCTCCAACAGTCGCAGCGAGATCCATGACGGCAGGGTCGGGAAGAACGGGGTGCCGCCGCCCACGGCGATGGGCGCGACCACGATCCGGTATTCGTCCACCAGTCCGGCCTGCACGATCGGTGCTGCCAGCGTCGCGCCGGCCACCTCCAGCCTGCCGTCGGTTTCGGCTTTCAGCTTCGTCACCACCTCGACCGGGTCGCCGCGTTCCAGGCGGGAGTTCCAGTCGACGGACTCCAGGGTGTGCGAGAACACGACCTTGGGCATGTCGCGCCAGATGCGGGCGAAGTCGACGATCAGAGGGGTGGCATCCGGGGCCTTGTCGGCAGTCGGCCAGTACGCGGACATCAGTTCGTAGAGCCGCCGCCCGTAGAACGACAGAGCGGTCTCCCGCTCGAAGTCGTTCCAGTACTGGTGCAGTTCTTCGCTCGGATCGGTCCAGTCGATGTTGCCTTGCGCATCGGCGATGTACCCGTCCACCGACACGTTGAAGCCATAGATGAGTTTGCCCATGCAGATCAGACTGCACCGGAGGGCAAAACTCATCGCGACGCCACACGAGTTATTGTCAAATCGTTGTGGATGGGCGAGCGTCGGGCGACCTCCTTCGTAGTTGACGCATCAACCGGTCGTTCTATGAGTCTTCCCTTCTCGAACACGGCTCCGGCCCGAACGAGGGCGACCAGGTGCGGCGCGTTCACGGCGCGCCAGCGTGCCTCAGCGGCCTCGATCACCGTGAACGCCAGCGCGAGCCCGGCCGTCCGCGAGCCCGGCCCCTTGGTGACCTTGCTCCTCAAACGCACTGGCGCGAAAATAGATTCGATGGGGCAACACAATCAGCCAGATACCGCCGAACTGGCTCGACCACCTCGCCCACATCGTCGTAAACGAGCCAGGGCACAATGCGGCTCTTCCTAATCCAGGGTGTAGCAGCGGCCTGAAGCCACCGGTCTCGAGTAGCGATCCGGCGATGTAGGTGGTGAGGTTGCCGAACCCGAGGGCGGAGCCGCAGAGGTGTTCGAGTCGTCCGCTGATCGCCTCGGTTGGGCCGTTGCTGGTGCCGGGTCGGTCGAAGTAGGCCAGCACGTCGACGGCGCGCTTCTTCAGCGTTCGGCCCAGCGTGATCACCTCGCTCAGCGCAGCGGGAACGCCGGCGCTGACCGACCCGATCAGGTTCCGCATCGGCTCGCGCCCCTTCGTTCGATCCGGGTGACGGTAGGCGGCGATCATCCGCTGGTAGATCCCCCAAGTCGCCTCGACTTCGACATGCTCTTCGGCGGCGAACAGGGCGGTGAGTCGGTCCTGCTGCTTGTCGGTGAGTAGGTCGGCGCCGGTGTGCAGGGTCCTCCTGGCGGCGTAGAGCGGGTCGTCCTTGTGACCGCAGTGGCCGTGGATCGCGAGTTGGACCCGACGCCGGCACTTGTCGAGCGCGTCACCGGCTACGCGGACCCCGTTGAAGGGATCCATCACCGCGACCGCTGCGGGGATCCATCGACGCCGAGAACCTGGACGCCGTCGAGCCGGTGCGGATCGTCTATCAGGACCCGCTTGCCCTCGGCCAGGACGGCGTCGTTGGCGGTGTTCCAGGCGCCCACGAGTCCTTCAGCGACACGCGCGACGGTCAGGTGCTGGCGCACGACGCCTTCGAGTGCCCACCGCAGACCACCTCGCGAGAGCTTCGCCCGCGGCTCAGCAGCCAGGCTGGTGTCCTGGCGCCACATGCTCGCAGCCGGAGCACCGATAGCGACGGATCGGGACCACCAGCGTGGTCGGCCGCCAACCCAGCGGCTCGTGCGCCAGACGCCGGGTTACGGTGTCGCGCGACGATCCCTCGCATCCGCAGCGGCGACACCACCTCTCATCCGACCCGTCGGGTTCGACGACGCGACAGGCCAAGACAGCACGGTCCGGCTCGAACCGCGGCCTGGTCACTTCGAGACCGAGCTCGTCGAGTCGGCAGAACACGGTCAGATCAGGGCAGGCAAAGCCCGCCCCAGGGGTAGCGTCTGGCACGTCGAGGTCTAAGGAGAGCCCCGTGGGCAAGGTGGTCACGTACAGCTCGGTGTCGGTGGACGGCTTCGTCGCGGACGAGAACGACCAGCCCGGACCGCTGTTCGACTGGTTGTCCAGCGGTGACGTCCCGTTGGACGAGAGCGGCGAGGTGAAGGTGTCGCAGACGTCCTACGACTACACCCGGCCGTACTGGGACCAGATCGGGGCGACAATCGTCGGCCGCCACGTCTTCGACATGACGGACGGCTGGGAGGGGACGCCTCCGGGCGGGGTCGACCACGTGGTCGTCGTGACGCACCGGCCGAAGCCCGAGGGCTGGGCCCCCGAGGCGCCATTTCACTTCGTCGACGGCGTCGAGGCAGCCGTGGCCAAGGCGCAGGAGCTCGCGGGTGACCGCATCGTCGAGGTCGCCGGTGGCGACGTCGGTGGCCAGGTGCTTGCCGCGGGCCTGGTCGACGAGGTGCGCATGGACGTCGTACCCGTCGTGTTCGGGTCCGGCAAGCGCTACTTCGGGTCGGTCCACGCACAGCACCTGTTGGAGGATCCCGACGTGGTGATTCAGGGCAACCGGGTGCTTCACCTGCGCTATCGGGTGCGCCGTTGACCGATCTGAGCGGGTACTCGAAGAAGTCCACTGCGAACGGTGACACAAGATCGGGCCTCCGGCTGCGTTTGCGCATCGCTGCCCCGGGACCGACGCGCCAGCCAACATCCAGCCAGCGATTACACCCTCAACTGTGAAGAGCCCACAATGCCACCGCCTCGCTCGACACGGCCCCATTGCGGCAGTCTGATCGACCCGATATCCCGCTGCGTCTCGTCGGACAACGTCCCTCACCTCCGTGTTTGAGAGATGCCTACGCGGCCGTGCAACGAGTCCGGTGTCGGCAGGACGGCGTGTCGCTACGTAGTCCGGTCACCAGATCGATGCCGTTTTCCGGATGGTCGATCCGGCCTGTCGACGGCAGGCCGGAGTCGGCTCTGGCCCCCTTTCCCGATTGCGTCGTCAGGCATGCCTGACGGCCGAGCACTACGAGATAATCGTGCGCGAGCAGTTGTGCGCCGGCTGACCGCCGAGAGCCCGCTCACGGTGTGGGTGGTGATCGGGTGGACCCTCGTGCCGGCGAAGTCGAGCCCCTCGGCGAAGGTCCATGATCATCGGCGCACTGCTGTTCCACACCGGGCTCCCACAGAAGTCATGCCCGAAAGTGTGCCGTACCCCCGCACCGGGTGCCGCACCCGACGTCCCGCGCCGTTGTCCTGCGGCCCGGAGGGGACGGTCTGGCCCCGAACGGCGAGGGGACGTGCATTTCCCTGTTCAGGAAGCGTTCTCGGCGGTGCGGGCGATCTCCACGACGAAGCGGCCGTCCGCGGTCGGGGTGACGCGGGAGTCGATGTGCAGCCCGGATCTGCGCACCGCGGCGATCCTGCCGGTGCGCAGGTCCCGGGCGACGACGCTGGCCAACTGGCGGCGGCTGCGGTCGTAGACCTTCCAGATGACCCATTCCCGGGCCGGGCGCCGGCCAGGGCCTTGATCTCGGCTTCGGCCTGCTGACGCGTCGTCGGGACCGGACCCCGGGACGGGTTGGGCGCCGAAGACGTCCCCGACCGACCGCCGGTCCGGTTCGGCGTCGAGCTTGGCCAGCAGAAAACAGTGGTGGACCGTCCGCGTCCTGAGCTCAGGAAACCGGCACGACCGTAGGTCCACACCCGCGTGCCTCGAGTACGAGACACGAAGACATAGCGCCGGGGGACGAACTGGTCGTCACCACTCCTACTCCACGAGGTCGAACTCCGGCATTGCGCCGATCCCCGCGAGGTCAGCGGCACCAACGTCTCGAAACCCGACCTACGAATCGTCCGATCATCCGATTCGGTCAGAAGCCGGCACCATCGTCGGCAGTGCGATCGACTACACCCGCAACCCGATAGTTCGTCCGTTGCCCTGGCGCAACGAACGCGTCGACCCGCCCCGCGACGACGAGCTCTTCCAGCACCGCGAGAACGACCGTCCAGTCCATCTCGAGCCGATCGGCAAGCTCGACGACCGGATATTCCTCACTCCCGAGTGCCTCCACAATGGTGTCAGCCAGCGATGACGACACCGGCGTGGCCACCGACGACTCGGTGAATCCGGAAGGCTCGGCGTCGGACACAGCAACGACATCCGCACCCTCGGAGGTAATGCCGCGCCGCTCGAGCTCGCCCCACAGCCCCGACATCGACGCGTCCGGATCGAGGTAGTACTCGGATTCGCGGACCCTCCAGAACCTCCACCCGCTCCGGCGCAGTTCACGTTCACGCTCGAGGTCGGCGCGCTGCCGGTCGGGATTGGTGTGCCACTGCTCGCCGTCGCACGCCACAGCCAGCTTGCCTGCCGCGCCGGTCACCACCAGATCGATGACGTGACCGTTCACCTCCACCCGGGGGTTCACGTGATATCCGCGGGCAGCGATGTCGAGGAACACCTCCTGCTGGAAGAGACTGTCGAATGCCTCGTGCCGCTCCTCACCCGTCACACCCGCCGGCATCGGCGCCGCAGGCATCGGCGACGTCGACTGCATGTAGGTGAGCAGCGAATGCCGCAGGTCCGTCGGCCGCAACGTGTCGACGGTCCGCGAATGGAACAACCACAACTGGTCCTGTGCCCTCGATGCGGCGACGTTGAACCGTCGTTGGTATTCGGTCCTCGTCATCGCCGCGATGTTCTGGTCGGGCGCGACCACCATGGACAGAAACACCACGTGCCGCTCGTCCCCTTGAAAATCCGGAGGCGTGCCGACACGGAGTCTGCGTTCGTCCCATTGGTGCGGGGTGAGCCGGTCGAGCAGTTCGTTCTGGATGACGTCGACCTGCGACTGCCCCTGCAAAACCACCACGCCGAAGGTTTTCCCATCGTAGGCGGGGTCTTCGACACACTGCACCACAGTGTCTACGAGGGCACCGGCCTCGACACGGTTCGTCAACGTCGAGTTCTGTCCGGTGACGACACCACCGTCGACGTAGGTGGTGCGCAGAGGCGGAAGGCGGTCGGACCCATACTGCCGCAACGGAACCAGGGGGTCGTCTGCATAGAACTGTTCGCTCGACCAGGCGATGATCTCCGGCATCGATCGGAAATGCTCACGCAACCGGACGATGCTCCCGAACCGCGACCGCAACAACGAGAACATGCTCGAGCGGGGAGTGAAACTATCGCGCAAGTACTTCGGGATGTCGGGCAGGGATGAATCGAGACGACGGAACACTCCGTCGAGCGCACCCAACGACACCGCACTCGGCGCGCATTGCTTATCGTCCCCGACCACGATCACACGCGGCGCCAACCACAGCAGGAACAAGCTACTGATGTCGACCTGGCTTGCTTCATCGACAATGACGACATCGAACAGGTTCTGTACAGGCGGAACCGAAGACAGCACCTGCTGCAACGGCATCACCCACGCCGGCACCGCACCCTGCGCGACCTGCATGGCCTCACGCGCTGCAGCCCGATAACGCTCTGCATATCTCCCGGTACCCTTTCCGATACTCGCGACATGGTCGCGGTACGAGTGCAGGGCTTGGACCTGCTCGGCGGTCGTGCGGTCGAGACACGCGCTCCACGCCTTCTCCGCGACGAGCTGCGTGGTCAACCGCGAGATGTCTTTCTCGACCGCGTCGAGGTCACGTTCGAACTGCCCGTCCTCACGCCCCTCGTTGACGTTCCGCACCCACTGCTCTGCGCGACGCCACGCCCACGCGCTCTCGATGTTTGCCAGACGAACCGGCCACTGCGGCCACGACGGATCTTCGGCGATGGCCTGCGCGAGCGCCGGTGCGGCGTCGGTCAAACGCGCGTGCAGCGACAAGAGTTCGAGCTCCTCCCGCTGTTCACCGGCCGCACGATCCCATGCATCCAAAGCTGCATTGATACCGTCGAAGTCCGCATCGTGGAAGGCCCGTGCCAGGGCGCGCCCTTCGGGCGACGCTCCCCCGGCGATCTGGCCCCGCACATACAGGCCGACGGATTCGAGCCAGGCCTTGCTGGCTTGCGCAGTGCCGACCGCGGCGATTGCCCGCGCCGACTCCGCAACCGACCGCGCCTGTTCGACACTCACAAGCCGCGGCGCACCAGGGTGGATGTCTCGTAACGCCGATTCGACATCCCGTACCCGTGTGACAAGGTTGTCCACGATGCCACGGTCCCGGTTGATCAGTGCCAGGGTGCCGATGGCACGGCTGCGTGACTCGTCGAGTGCGATGTCGATACCGAGATCGCGCAGGACGATCCCCACGACCCGCACCGCGTCGAGCGCACGGAGGTGCTCGGCGACGATACGCACCGAGTGGGCGGTCGTGGCCGCGACCCCGTCGACGGTCGCAGGCTCGCCGAGCGCCTCGACCGCCGACTGCTCGTCACTCCTCCGGAACCGGGAGAGGCCACTGCGCCATGTGTCCCCCGCCTCCAGCTTGCGAGCCAGCGCGTCATACGCCTCGAACGCGGGCCGCCCGGTCACCGGCGTTGCCACCGTGCTGGCACCGACGACGCGATCGGCCTCCTGCGCGGCCTGCACGAGACCTGCGAACTCGGCGGTCTTTCCCCACAGGTGCTGCGCCCTCCCCGACAGGACATCGTCGGCCACGCGTTGAAATCCCAGGTCGAGCCGTTCTGCATCGTGCAGAGCGCCCTGCAGTTGTTCGCAGAGATCGCGGATACGGGCCAGTATGTCGGGGGAGGCGCCCTCGAGTACCCGCAGCAACTCCGGCATTTCGCCGGTCACGTCCTGCGATGCCTGTGCGACCGCGGCGCACGCGTCCTGCACCTCTGTCTGGGTGGGCAGGGACAAGTCGGGGAACGCTTGGTGCCGGCGACGCGCCCGCTCGACGCTCGACCGCTGATGAAGCGCATGGAGGGTGATGAATTCGTCGACGCTCAGAGGTGGGGCGTCGGTGAACAGCGGTGCGGGCAGCCACCCCTGTCCGGATTCCTGTGCGCGGACCCTCCGGACGATCGACGCGACCGTCCCCTCGTAACCGGCGGCGACCGCGGTGTGAACGACCGTCTCCTGCGCGCGCGTCTGCCGGATCTGTTCCGTCAGGATCGCCCGACGGTTGAGCACGTCGTTGCGTTGCGTGGTGAGTTCGTCGATGCGCTGCGCTGCGCGCCGCCCGTTGAATTGCGCCTTGCGGGTAGCGATCTCGCTGACACTGCGGTTGAGCTCCGCAGACCCTCCCCGCGCCGGGTCGGTCACCGCCACACACAGTTCTTGCAGTTCGAGCGGAAGTTTGTCGCGCAGTACACGCAGCGCCTGAGCCTTCTCACTGGTGACCAGCACGCGCTGGCCACCCGCGAGCAGCGCGGACACCAGGTTGGCGATGGTGTGTGTCTTACCAGTACCGGGTGGGCCCTCGACCACGACGCCGCTGTCGCCGGTGAGGCGATCGAGGATGTCGCGCTGCTCATCGTTCGCGGGCAACGGGAACAACGGATCATCGGCGAACAGCGCGGACGGTGTGCCGATGCGGTCGAGCCATGCGACACGGTCGGCCGGTTCGATCGCTTCGACGAGTTGCGCCAGACCCAGCGGCACCTGGTTCGACTCGTCGGCGACGGCCTCGCTCATGCGGTTGTAGTACTCGATGAGCGCATAGGCGCCGCGCTTGCGGAGCACCAGAGCCGGCGACGGTCTCACGAACGCCTCGGGCGACGATGCCTCCTCCGCCTGGTCGACGACGTCCACGCGCACTGTAAGTGCCCGGTCGGTCCAGTCCTTGAGAAACACCCGAGCCGCGGGGTCGAGGGGCGACGCGACCTGAGTCGCGAGGGATTGGTGCAGGTCGCGGGTACTCGATGGATCGAACACTTCCAATCCGGTGAGGAGCTGGGTGTCTTCGAGCGACGGGACGGCGTCGGGATTCAGCCGGACCAGCAGGTCGCCGGATTCCTCGTGCCGCTCGATGAGGGCGGACTGGGTGATCAAGTGTGTGTGCACCCGCGCGCCTGCGACATCGTCGGAGAGGTGCAGCAACCCCGATGCGACGACGAGCTCGAGCGATTCCGGTTGGGCGTCGAGGTCCAGCATCGCGTGCTGCAGGAACGTGTACAGCTGCGACGCGGGCCGTCGTTCCCGATCCACAGCCGCCCACGCCCGCCATTGCGCCAACCAGATCTCGACGCCGTCGACGGCGTCGGGGGCCTGTGGGTCGAGTGTGGGTTCGGCGGCGGAGTTGTCGATTGCCCCCTGCACATACTTCGCGACCAGCGCGGGGGGACGCGGTGGATCTTCGAGGACAACGCGCCGTGCGCGGAGGACGACGTCTCCTGCCGCGGCATCGGCGCTCAGGCCGACGTCGAGGTTTTTCTCGTCGAGCGACAGCACGGCACGGTGTTTGTCGAGGGTGCGGACAGGTGCGCTCCGTGCTTTGACGAGCTCGGCCAGAAAGGCGAGCAGGCGTTGCACGCGATCCCTGAGTTCAGGTTCGCTCACCCTCGGCTCCACACCCACTCCACTCACCCTGCGGACGTCCTTCCGCCCGTCGACGGAAACCGGGCAACTCCAGCTTAGGAACCACCTCCGGCATGTCCGTGTCCGGTCTCGCTTGTCGCCGATTGCGGCCCCCCGAACCCGTCACTGCGATCGCACCTGGCCTGCGTGAAGGACGGCTATCGAGTGCACGGGGGGATGGTACGGGCGGGTACGTCACGGCAGACGCAAGCTCATAGCCCCCGGGGATACCTGCCGCCGACCCGGTCGGGGTCGTCGGCCAGGAACACCACGTCCCGGCGGCCCTGGTTGAAGGCGCGGAAGTTGTCGTAGTCCCAGCCGGCAGGGGCGTAGTCGTCGTTCCACCGCACTCGCGCGGCGGGCACGAACCCGGCGTCGGCATACAGGTCCGGCAGCACGGTGTCGACACAGTCCAGACGGCGGCCATCGAGCGCGGTGGCGTACCGGACCATCGCGCGTGCCGCGCGCGGGTGGGCGCAGTCCCGGTGCGCGGACACCGAGACGATCTCGTCGCCGTGCAGGGCGGCGCCGGCCTTGCCGTCGTCGGTCACCAGTAGCCGCATCCGCCGGTAGTCGTCCTCGTCGTGGACGGACACCGAGGCGGCATAGGGATTCTTGTGCCGGCCGTCAGCGCACCACCAGCTCCGCGCACGCCCGGAACGGTATCGCGTCCACATCGACGACGCCCTTGCCGGCGAGGGTTTCGCCCAGGTCGGGCAGCGGCGGGATGCTGAATCCGGCGGCGAGAGCGATGTCCTGGCCTTCTTGTACCGGTGCGAGGCTGTGCTCGTCGCCTTGGCCCCGGTCTGATCGGCCAAGACCGCGAAGGTCCACTCCGGGTGGGTGATCTCGAGTTGGGCGGCCGCCTTGACGACCGGAGCGAGGTCGGCGCTGTCGAGGAACGCCAGCAGTTGCGCGATGGTCTGCTGTGCGGGTCGCACCGCCGGCCGGAGGTACCGGCGGTGGGGTCACCTCGTCGAAGTGGGCGAGGTCCGCCGCGACACGAGCGGCACCGTCGCGCGGTGCCACGGGCTCGGCAACGGCGGCCGTCGGTGCGCCGGCGCGGGTGTCGACCGCACGGTCGATGGCCTGTCTCGTCACGACCGTTCCGGCTCAGCCGCGTCGTCGCGCCCGCAGCACCGAGTCGCGGACGGTGACCTGCTCCCCGGAGTGCGGGTGTGCCGTGGTCCGGGACCGGACCTCGCAGAGCTCGACCTCCCACTGACCGTCCTCGAGCGCCGGAATCAGCGACTCGGGGGTGAAGAGGAACCAGTGGTGACCGTGGCGCAGCCCGGTCGCCAGGTCGTCGGGGTGGTGACCGACCACCAGCAAGGTGCCACCGGGGGCGACCGCGGAGCCGAGGCGCCGGGTCAGCTCGACCATCCCGCCGTCGGGAAGATGCAGGAACTGCGAGGACACCAGATCCCATCGCTGCTGGCCGGGCTGCCAGCTGCGGACGTCGGCGGCAACCGTGGTGACACGGTCACCGACGCCGGCCTCGGCTGCGTGCGCGGCCGTCTTCTCCAGGGCGGCGACCGCGAAGTCCAGGGCCGTGACCGACCAGCCGCGGCCGGCCAACCAGACCGTGTCGGCGCCCTCACCACAGCCCACGTCCAGGGCCCGTCCGGGTGTCAGGGACGAGACCTCGGCCTCGAGTTGGGGGTTGACGCGTCCGCTCCAGACCCGCTCCCCGGAGTAGCGATCCTCCCAGGCGGGCTGCTCGAACAGCTCGGCCCGGCGCTCGGCGACCGCGCGGTCGGCGTCCTCGGCGGCCAGGTCGGCGTTGACGAACGCTCCCACCCGGGTGCCGTGAGCGGCCGCGCCGATCAGGGTCATGCCGATGTCGGTGGCGTTGCCGGCCGCGTACAGGCCCGGCACCGCGGTCGCCCCCACCGGGTCGACCGCGATCACCGACCCCACCGGCGCCCCGCCCCACTCGACGTGCTGCGGCTCCAGGCCGAGGGAGGTCAGGAAGTCGAGGCGTACCTGCGGCCGGGAGGCCGCCACGATCGCCTCGCGCTCGAGCAGCGAGCCGTCGGCCAGGCGCACCCCGATCAGCCGGTCGCCGTCGGTGACGACCTCCCGCGCAGTGCCGTGCTCGATCCGCACCCCGATCGCGGCCATCCGCTCCACGTCGGCGGCCGGCAGCTCGACCCCGTCGGCGACGACGAGGACGACGTCGTCGGTGAGCTGGCGCCAGAGCAGACCCTGGTGTCCCGCGACCGGGCTGGTCGCCAGTACCGCAATCGCTCGACCGCGCACCTCCCAGCCGTGGCAGTAGGGACAGTGCAGCACATCGCGGCCCCAGCGTTCGGCGAGGCCGGGGACATCGGGCAGCTCGTCCACCACCCCGGCGGTGACCAGCACCCGCCGGGCGGTGACCTCGCGTCCGCTGCCGGTGGCCACGGCGAAACCGTGCTCGGTGCGGGTCACGGCCGTCACGCGGTCGCTCGCCAGCTCCACCCCGTACGCCGCCACCTCGGCCCGGCCGTCGGCCAGCAGGTCGAGCGGGGGCACCCCTTCCCGGCCGAGATAGTTGTGGGCGTGCTCGGCCGGGGCATTGCGAGGCTCGCCCGCGTCGAGCACCAGCACCCGGCGACCGGACCGCCCCAGCACCATCGCACCACTCAAACCGGCAGCGCCGCCACCGACCACCACCACATCGAAACTCTCGTTCTCCGTCATGCCTCCAGGGTGCAGACCCCTCCCGGGATATGGCAAACATCCTTGCCGGATTGGCAAAACTCCGGCACACTGAGCGACATGGAAGACCAGGACGTCTTGAAGAACGTGGGCCCGAGACTACGACAGCTCCGACTCGAACGGGAAGCCACCCTGAGCGACCTGGCGGAGGAGACCGGCATCTCGCTCAGCACCCTCTCCCGACTGGAATCCGGACAGCGCAAGCCCACCCTCGAGCTGCTGCTCCCCCTCGCCCGCGCCCACCGGGTCGCACTGGACGAACTCGTCGACGCCCCGGACACCGGCGACCCCAGAATCCGGTCCAAGCCGGTGACCCGGCACGGCCGGACCTTCCTCTCCTTGACCCGCCGCCCCGGGGGCCTCCAGTCCTTCAAAATGGTGCTGCCCACCGTGGACGACGTCGCCCACCCGACGCCGCAAACCCACGAAGGCTACGAGTGGCTCTACGTGCTCAACGGCCGACTGCGCCTGATCCTGGGCAGCCGCGACCTGGTGCTCGAACCCGGAGAAGTGGTCGAATTCGACACCCGCACACCGCACTGGATCGGCAACCCCGGACCCACCCCCTGCGAAGTGCTCGCAATCTTCGGCCCCCAAGGAGAACGCATGCACGTGCGCTCATGACAAGCGCCCAGCCCCCGACCACGCACCCCCGACACCCCACCGACACCGGCGGCCGGCGACGAGCACGGCCTTGGCGCGGCGATACCGATCCTCACCGCCCCGACAACCTCGGACACCGGGCCCACACCGCCAACGTCGGCACGACCACACCACCCCCACCCACCGGAAACTGCACCCTCAACTCCATTGCGCGGGAGGAGTTGCGCCGTACATGACACTTGAGGCTACGGACGTCCAGCTCTGCATTTACGCGGGTATGCGTTGCGCTGGGGGCCTGCACGTCACTCACCATCTCGCCGCGCCCCGCACGCAAGGGGACCGCAGGCGCGGTCGAGGCTCTAGACCGCCCCCAGAACCGCGGGCAGCGTTGTCGGTCGCAACCCGAAAGCTTCTCGACCGACGTGACAAGGCGTGTCGAGACCGCTGACCGTGAGGTCACGTGGCCCAACCCGCCCGCATGATGTCTTCGAGCGCGCCGCCGGACGTCTCATCGGCCAAGGCGGCCTCCCGCACCCAACTGATCGCGAGCACGTTCAGGAACAAGTCTTTGCCTCGCACGGTCGGTCGGGCGCCGCCGTCGCGTTGGGGAAAGAAGTTGGCTCGAGGTCGGTGGCCGCCGCGGCGAGGCGCGCGTGGACCTGCCCGATACCGGCACCACCCGGTGCCGGCCTGGCGGCGACGGCGCAGGCGGTGTACGAGGTGGCCACCGCACCGATCACCGTCAGCGGCGTGCTCACCTGCCCCACCACGTCCCTCGCCGCCCTCGCTGCCCAAACCGTGACGGTGCCAGGCAGCAACGCCGCCGAGATCGTCCTGCCGAAACGCGCAGACACGCCGAAAGAGATTCTGCAACAGCGCAAGAACATCGCCGAAGACGTCGAAAGGATGCTCGACGACCACCCTCTTTCCCGAGTCTTGATGTCGATGCCCGGCATCGGTGTCAGCACTGCAGCTCGCATCCTGCTCGAGGTCGGCGACGGTTCGGCGTTCACTTCCGCGGCCCATCCGGCCGCCTACGCCGGCATCGCCCCGGTCACCCACCGGTCCGGCCCCTCGATCCGCGGCGAGCACCCCGCGCGGTCGGGCAACCACAAGCTCGAACGAGCGCTGTTCCTGTCCGCGTTCGCGGCGTTGCACGACCCGACCAGCCGTGCCTACTACGACCGCAAACACGCCGAAGGTAAGAAGCACAACGTCGCCCTGATCTACCTGGCCCGGCGACGTTGCGACGTCCTCTACGCAATGCTCAAGAACAAGACCTTCTATCGAGTCCGTGATTCCGTCTCGAGAAGAACGTCGGGCTGCGCGGCGGACCCGCCCCGGTGCGGGGCCTACCTCCCCGACCTGCTCGACCGGGTTTGGAACGGACGCATCGAGCCCGGCAAGGTCTTCGACCTCACCCCGCCCCTCGCGCTGGTCGCCGAAGCCTACGCAGCCATGGACAAGCGGCGCGCCACCAAGGTCCCACTGCGCCCCTGACCGGATTCCGGCACCCCTGCGAGCGGTCCAGCCATGACGCCACCGCCCGCGACGGTTCAGCGCGTGCCGCCGCTCACATTCTCGTGTGCCCCCGTGTAGTGCATCGGACTGTCCAGCAGATGCGCCGGCGGCAGGTTGCGATCGGGCGTGTGCACGACGGGCGCGTCCGCCGGGATACGGCCCGATGCGCGGTCCCAGCCTGCCCGGGCCCGCGGGTGGTAGCGATAACGACGCGGAATCAGCTTCTCCCCCAATCCGATCGAGCGGCCGACGAGCCGATGCAGCCGCTGTTCGCGTGGGGAGAAGGTGTAGCCCATGAGTTCGCGCACCGGTGGGTCGTACAGCCCGATCGTGAGCCAGACGAACCCGCGCGTCATCGGCGGCCGCAGCACCGTCCACACGCTCGCGGGCACCCACCGCAGGAACGGCGGCCGGTCGAGGTGCGACAGGTCCAGCACGTCGCGGGTCGCCTTGTTGTCCTCGAGCACCTCCCGACACATGCGGTCCCAGTAGGCGAGGAAGTCCTCCCAGCTGCCGGGGACGGGCCGCATCGACACCCCGTAGAGCCGGTACCACCGGACGTGCTCGTCGAACAGCCTGTGCTTGTCGGCGAGGGACAGCGGGCCGTCGAACCACTCGATCGAGACGACGAGGCTGTAGAAGAACGTCGCGTGCGCCCAGTAGAACGTGTCGGGGTCGAGGGCGTGGTAGCGCCGGCCCTTCTTGTCGATCCCCTTGATCGTGTCGTGGTAGCCACGCACCTGGGCGGCGGTGTCCGGGGCGCGCGGGCCGTCGAAGACGACGCCGTAGATGGGGTACAGCGACCGGTACAGGCGTTCCCAGCGCTCGTCGAAGAACTGCGAGTGCTCCTCCACGGCCGCGCCGAGGCCCGGGTGCATGTTCTGCATCGATCCGGCCCACGGGCCGAACAACATTCCGCGCCAGCCGCCGAAGTACCTCCACGTCAGGCTGTCGGGGCAGAGTGGCACGAGCTCACTTTGACTACGCACGTTGTCAGTTTGGGCGCGGCAACGACGCGTGTCAAGGTCGCGAAAGCTCGGCCCCCGAGGCACCCCCCCTATTGCCTCATGTCAAGATGCGCGCGAGGTGCGCTTCGTTGACTCATTCAAGGATGCGCGCGTGGAGGAGGGCTCGACGATGGGGCTACGCCCCGGGCCGGCCTTGGCGGTGGTGAGCGTGAGCAGCTCGGCGGTCAGGGCCTGAATCTGCCGCTGGATCGCTGCCGGGTTGAGCGTGACGTAGGTGCCGGCGAGGATCGCCTTGTCCTCGGCCGCGACGGCATCGTGCCGCTCGACGCGACGATGCGGAGTGGTCGCGGTGTCGTACTTCTTGGTCACCTTCGCCCCGTCACGGACCTTCGAGATCAGCTTCTGCTGCGGGCAGAAGAAGTTCGACAGACTCGACTGCAGAACCCAAATACTGTTGAGCAACAACAACTCTGCCGATGTGTCGTAGCGGTGGTAGCCGACCACGGTCCGTACGATCGCCCAGTTCTTCTGCTCGACGTGCGCGCCGTCGTTGGAGTTGCCGGGCCGGGACCGTGTGAAGGTGATCTGCCGCTGCGCGCACCAGGCGAGCAGGTGATGGTTGATGAACTCACTGCCGTTGTCGGAGTCGACCCCGCGGATCGGGAACGGCAGGATGCCGGCGATCTCCTCGAGGGCGGCGAGCACCCACTTGCGCGCCTTGTTCGGCACGCTCCGGTTCTCCGTCCACCCGGTGGCGATGTCGGTGACCGTCAACGTGTAGGCATGGTCGCCGACCGCGTTGCCGCCCTCGTGCCCGACCAGGTCGATCTCCACGAACCCGGGCACCGCGTCGTCCCACTGCGCCCACGTGCGGATCGGGATCTGCGACTTGAGCAGCGACCCCGGCTTGGTGTGCGCTCTGCCCTTCGGATCGAGCCTGCGCCGGTCCTCGGCCAGCCGACGGTCGATGGTCGCCGCCGACATCGACACCAACAACGCTGCGGTGGCGTCGTCGATGCTCAACTCGCCGAACCGACGCAGGATCGGCACCAGGTCCGGCAGCACCGCCGCGAGGCGTTTACCCGCCGGCGCACCGAGCACCGCCCAGCAGAACCGCAGCGCCGCAACCACCTCCGAGCCGTACTTCGGCGATCTCGGGGTGCGTCCCCTGACCGTCGTGGGGTGCAACGCCTGCGTCAACGCCTTGCGGGCGTGGTTGCGGTGCCAGCCGGTCGTCGCACACAACTCGTCGAGGATCACACCCTTGGTGGCCTTGTCGGCCCGGGCGTACCGCGTCGCAATCGTCTTGGTCACGGCCTTGCGTTGACTCATCGACAGCCCCATCGTCCGGGCCTACAGCCCGGCCCAGGCCGGACACGGCAGGCGCTCCGTACGCGCGCATTCTCATTTGAGGCAACGACTACCTCTACGCGCGCATTTTGGATGAGTCAACGCGCCCCCTTGCCACTCGACGATTTCGGACCTATGGTCAGTCCAATACTTCGGAAAGGGGTTCTCGTGGCGGTCCAAGTCGGTTTGTCGATCACCGATTCCCTGTTGGTTCCCGACCCCGCCGCGCGACGGCGACTGCTCAACTCGGCCGCCGACGCCGGGCTCGATCACATCACGGTCGGGGACCACATCAGTTTCCACGGCGGTACCGGCTTCGACGGTATGGTCTCCGCCACCTCGGTGCTCGCGGCCCACGACACGCTCTCCGTCGTCATCGGGGTCTATCTGCTGGGGCTGCGGCATCCGATGCTCGCAGCGCGCCAGATCTCGACCATCGCGCAGCTCGCCCCAGGGCGGCTGGTCCTCGGCGCAGGAGTCGGCGGCGAGGACCGCTCCGAGATTTCCAACTCCGGGGTGGACCCCCGCACCCGGGGGCGCCGCTTGGACGAAACACTCCAGGTTCTCCGAGCATTGCTCTCCGGCGAAGAGGTCACCCACACCGGAGAGTTCTTCACCCTCGAGCGCGCCCGGATCCTGCCCCCGCCCCAACCGGCCGTGCCGATCGTCATCGGTGGCCGAGGAGACGCCGCGATCCGTCGAACCGCGAAGTACGGCGACGGGTGGCTCGCCATCTTTTCGACCCCCCGCCGATTCGGCGAAACCCGCACCGCGATTCTCGAGGCCGCCGCTCGCGAGAACCGCACTCTGAGCACTTTCGGGGTCACCGTCTGGTGCGGTCTCGACGACGACGCCGCCACGGCCGACCACTTGGTGGGCGAGCAGATGCAGACGCTCTACCGCCTGCCCCGGGACAAGTTCCGGCACCTGGCACCGGCCGGCACGCCCGAACAGGTGGCCGAGTGGCTGCGCGCGTTCGTCGACGCAGGAGCGGACAGCATCACGCTCATCCCCGCCGCCACCTCCATGGAGGCATCCGTCGAGCACGCCGCCGCCGTTCGGAAGCTGCTCGTCGAGAGCTGATCGCGCCGCACCTCGGGCTCCGATTCCGCACACGCCGGCTTCGCGTCCGCCGGCGTGCTTGTCGCAGACGACTCCCGCGGGGTGCTCCTACCCGGCACCAGATCCGTGTCGACACCGCGCCGCGTTCGCTCGGGCTGCCCTCTCGTGCGCCGCGCACTGAACTCCTCCGACGCCGTCCACGCATCGGGCCGATCGCTGTCCGGAACCGACCTCGACGGCCCCGGCGTCGCCCGGGCGGCTTACTGTGACAGTCGGACGACGGTGAAGCACCGCTCGCCTCCTCGTCCTTACCGATGCCGATCCCACCGCCGAGTTCACTGTCCGGCAGAGAACTGCCCTCACCACGGTCCGCACGCTGCTCGACGACGCCGCCACCACCGTCCTCGACGCGGAGGAATACAAGCGCCGGGGGCGAGATCTCGAGCAGAGCCGAAAACTCGCCGCCGAGGGAACCTGGGTCAACTCGTAGGCGGTACCGGAGCTTTGGACGATCTGGAGTCGCGCCATACGCCGCCAGGATGTTCGACTTCGGTGCGCGCCGCTCCCGAGCGCCGCGGCACCGAAGCGCATCGGCCCCAGGGTGCGGACGGTGGTGGCGGTAGTCAGCCGCGGAAGGCGTCGAGCCCCTCGTTGGTGAGACGGACGATGAGGTCGGCCAGTCCGGGGGTGCGGCTGACCTTGCTCGGCCAGTAGGCGATCGAGAAGATCGTGCCCAAGCAGGTCTGGGTCGCGACGGCGACCTCCGCCGGCGTCGCCCGAGGGAGGCACCGGGCCACCGCGGCTTCCCAACAGCCGACGTAGAGCTTGCGCCGGCGGTTGACCTTGCGACGCCACGGGTCCACCAGTGACCGGTCTTCACGCTGGGTCACATTGACCAGGTGCCGGTGCCGGATCGCGAACTCGACATGATGGCGGACCAGACGCTCGAAGTCGGAGTCGGCGTCCTCGTCCACGGGTTCCGCGGCGCGGATCAGCTCGTCCATCGCTTCGTCGAACAGGGTGGCCAGGATCTCGTCCTTGCCGGAGAAGTGACGGTAGATCGCCGGCCCGGTGAGGCCCGCGCGAGCGCCCAGCTCGTCGACGCTCGTACCATGGAATCCCTTCTCGTAGAACAGTTCCGCGGCGATATCGAGAATCTTCCGGCTCCTGTCCACTCGGCGAGTTTAGCACGATGCGTGAACGATCGTTATACTCCGGGAACGCTCCCCGCCATGCGGCGCCGACCCGGGCGACAGGAACGGCGCCGGCCGACAGTCGCGCCGAGCAGATCTCGATGCGCCGGCAACCGACCGCAACCGTCAGGAGATCCCGTGACCGACACTGTCACCCTGCCCACCTACGACCAGGTCGTTCGTCTTCCCCGCGAGTACGGCCCACTGGTCGTCCCGCCGGAGTTCGAGGACGCGAACGGCCACATGAATATCCGGCACTACCTGGACCTGGGTGCCGAAGCGATCGACATCGCGTTTCGCCGGATCGGCCTCACCGACGATTACCGGGCGACTCGCAAGCAGGGCTTCTTCACCGCGGAGCATCACCTGAAGTACTACGCGGAAGTGCACGTCGGCCATAGAGTCTCGGCCTACTTCCGGATCGTCGAGCGCTCCGACAAGATCATCCACGGCATGGCCCTGCTCGTCGACGACACGACCGAGGCACTGGCGAACACGCTCGAGGTCGTCGCACCCCATGTCGACCTCACCACCCGTCGCGTCGTTCCGTTCGCCCCGGACGTCGCGGAGGCGGTCGATCGGGAACTCGCGATCACCGAGCGGGTCGACTGGCCGGCGCCGGTGTGCGGCGTGATGGGGATCAGGTCACAGCGCAACAGAGCCGGTCGATGACCGACGCATACTTGTCGCGATCACGCGCCGGCGCAGCTTCATCGTGGCCGTGACCTCGTCGCCGCCCGGCGGCCACTCCTGATCGAGCAGCGTCCACGCACGGTCCCCGGCCCGAGGCGAGGCGCCGGAAGTCATCGGTGGCGTACGCCCCGGCCCAGCCGACCAGTGCATCCTTGCCCGGGCTGCGCCGGACGAGCCGCTCGAGCATGTCGCCCACGACCATTCGCATCTCGCGCCGGTCGCGGATGCCGACTTCTCCGGAAATCCCGTGCGAGAGTTCGACCGGAATCGTCCCTCCCCCCCGCCTCGCTGTGGGCAGATTGCGCGGTTCCCACCCGGGCTCAGGACGCGGCAAGCAACTCGCCCTTGAAAACGATCGTTAACGCGGATACATTTGTCATACGGTCGGACCAAACCCGACGACCCCGTCCCCGCGACCTGTTCTCGCGGCGACGGCGAAGCCACCCGAGCAGGAAGGGACCAGCAGGTCGATGACTGATTTCACCGCATTCACGGACGTGACGTACGAGGTCGACAACGGGCTCGCCTGGATCACGATCAACCGGCCGGACCGCTACAACGCCTTCCGCGCCCGCACAGTCGACGAGCTCGTCAAGGCCTTCAAGGCAGCCTGGGGCAGCCCCGAGGTCGGCGCCGTCGCACTCACCGGCGCCGGCGAGAAGGCCTTCTGCTCGGGCGGCGACCAGAAGCAGCGCATGGAGACCGGCGACTACGGCCCGTCCGACAGCGGCCTGTTCGAGGTCGAGGCCCTGCACCGTGTCATCCGGGACACCCCGAAGCCCGTCATCGCCGCCGTCAACGGTGTCGCCGTGGGCGGCGGACACGTACTGCACCTGCTGTGCGACATGTCCATTGCCGCCGAGCACGCCATCTTCGGACAGAACGGCCCACGGGTCGGATCCTTCGACGCCGGCCTGGGCACCGGCTACCTCGCCCGCGCCATCGGCGAGAAGCGGGCGCGGGAGATCTGGTTCATGTGCCGCCGCTACAGCGCCCAGCAGGCCCTGGAGTGGGGTCTGGTCAACAAGGTCGTGCCCGCCGACCAGCTCCGCGCCGAGGTCCGGGCGTGGGCCGACGAGATCCTGCAGCTCTCCCCCACCTCGCTCAAGGTGCTCAAGCAGTCACTCAACGCCGACACCGAGCACTTCATCGCCCAGGGCAACATGGCCTACTCCACGCTCAAGCTGTTCGGTGAGTCCGCCGAGGCACTCGAGGGCATCAGCGCGTTCAACGAGAAGCGCAAGCCCGACTTCTCGAAGTTCCGCGGCGCCTGACCATCCCTTGCTCCCGGGCGGCGGGACACCACCGTCCCGCCGCCCGGTGACCTGCCCCCAGATTCCGTCGCCCTCCCCGGTCCTTCACAGAGAGCAGTTGTCGACATGCGCTTCAGCCGAGAACAACGAGAGTTCGCAGTCGCGGTCCGCGAGTTCTGCGACGCCGAGTGCAAAACTCTTCAACAACGCGATGCGCTGACCGAGGGTGGCACCGTGGCCAACAGCCAGGTCATCCTCGACAAGTTTGCGGGGCTCGGCTGGCTCGCGGTGTCGTTGCCCGAGGAATACGGCGGAGGCGGCGCCGGGATGGTCGAGGAGTGCATCTTCCTCGAGGAGACCTCCCGCGGCCTCGCCCCCATCACCGGCTACTCGACCGGCCTGACCGCCGCCCAGACGTACCTGCGCTACGGGACCGAGGAGCAGAAGCGCACGATCGTCTCGAACATGGCCGCGGGCAAGCTCGAGGCGATCGCCCTGAGCGAGCCCGGCGCAGGATCCGATCTCGGTGGCGTCCGCATCAAAGCCGAGCTCGTCGACGACCATTACGTGATCAACGGCCAGAAGACGTGGATCTCCGCGGCCCACGTCGCCGAGCACATCCTGCTGCTCGCCCGCACCGATTCCTCCGGCTCCAAGCACGAGGGTCTGACCCTGTTCATGGTGCCCACCGATACCCCCGGCCTCGAGATCCACGGCATCGCCACCATGGAGGCCCGCACCTGCAACGACCTCTACTTCACCGACGTGGCCGTCCCGGTCACCGCAGTGGTCGGCACCCCGAACCAGGCGTGGCGTCACCTGATGCGCGGTCTGAGCGTCGAGCGGCTCATCATCGCCACGATGTCGCTCGGTGCGGCCGAACGCGCGCTCGACGACGTCATCGCGTTCGTCACCGAACGTGAGCAGTTCGGTCGCAAGATCGGCAGTTTCCAGGCGATCCGCCACCGCATCGCCGATCTCGCCACCGAGATCGCCTTCGCGAAGTCCTTCGTCTACGAAGTTGCCGAACGCATCGATGCCGGTGAGGAGGACAATCTCAACCGTGAGGGCTCGATGGCCAAGCTCAAGTGCACCGAGATCGCGAAGAAGACCACCCTCGAAGCCATGCAGATGATGGGCGGCTACGGCTACACCCGCGAATACGGCATGGAAGAGCAGGTGCGTCGATCCCTCGCACCGACGATCTACGGCGGCACCAACGAGATCCAACGCGAAATCATCAGCAAGAGCCTGGGACTGTGATTCCCGTTCCCCGACCGATAGGACCCGATGGCATGACTACCTCCCCGTTCACGTCCGAGGCCCTCGCCGGCAAGCGAATCCTCATCACCGGCGGCGGAACCGGCCTCGGTCGCGGCGTCGCCCGCCACCTGGTCGACCACGGCGCCGAGGTTCACCTCTGGGGTCGCCGGCCCGCCGTCCTCGAGGAAGCCGCCACCGAGGCGTCCGTCTCGCGGCCCGGCTCGGTCCACTGGCAGACCGTCGATGTCCGCGATGCTGAGATGGTGTCCGCCGCGATGGACGAGATCTGGACCCTGCACGGCCCGCTCACCGGCGTGATCAACAACGCCGCCGCCAACTTCATCGCACCGACCGAATCGCTCAGCCCGCGGGCCTTCGAAGCGGTGACGTCCACGGTGATGAACGGTTCGTTCAACACCACCCACGCCGCCGGTCGACGCTGGATCGAGGGCGGCACGAAGGGCGTGGTCCTGTCCACGCTGACCACCTGGGTGTGGAGCGGGTCGGCGTTCGTCGTCCCCTCCGCCATGGCCAAGGCTGCCGTGCATTCGATGACCATGTCCCTCGCCGTCGAATGGGCGCGCTACGGCATCCGCCTCAACGCCCTGGCCCCGGGACCCATCCCCACCGACTATGCCTGGGAGATGCTCAACCCCACCGACAAGAGTTCGGTCGGCGCCACGCAGGCCGACCAGGTCCCGATGGGGCGGATGGGCACCATCGAGGAGCTTGCCAACCTGACGATCTTCCTGCTTTCGGATGCCTGCGACTACCTCACCGGTCAGACCATCGCCATGGACGGCGGCCAGATGCTCGCCGGACCCGGCACTTTCGCCGGTCTGACCTCCATGACCGATGCGGACTGGGCCTCCGCACGCGAACGCAGCAAAGCCGCAAGCGAGGCCGCCAAGGCCCAGCGCGGCGTCTGAGCTCCCCGCCCGACGGGCCTTACCGCCGGAAATCACTCTCCGGCGGTAAGGCTCTCGGGCGCGTTCCCGCACTCGGCTACACCGCACGGCCGTCAGGAGAGCCATGACCACCGACAACCCCACCGCGCTCCGGTTCTTCTCCACCGGCGCCGAACGGCTGTTTCGAGTCGCCGACGTGACCGGTGACGACACCCACGGGTACACCGAAATGGTCACGGGACCATGGCTTGCCGACAAATTCGGACGAGCGTGCCGAGGGACTCTCGGTGTCGTGATGGACGACGTGATGGGACATCCCGTCAATGGAATGACGCCCGAGGGATTCTGGGCGGTGAGCACGGAAATCCACCTCGACTTTGTAGCGGATCCACCGGTCGACGGCTCGGTTCTGCGCGCCGAGAGCCGGGTTCTCGGTCGAGGCTCACGGACCGGGCTGGCCGGTGGTCGGGTCGTCGACGCGCAGGGCCGCCTGATCGCCTGCGGGTCCACCCGCCTCCAGACAGTGCCGCTCACCGACCCACCGGGCGCACCAGCGGTCTCCCCCGACGATCTGGACTCTCGAGTCCGTGCCCGCTCGATCGTCGAACTGCTGGGAGCCGAACACGCGTGTGGGGCCAGTGGGATCGAGTTCGGCCCGTCTCCGACGCTCGCGAATCCGATGGGCAACATCCACGGCGGTGTGCTTCTGTGCGCCTCCGAGATCGCCGGCTCGGCTGCGCTGGCCATCGACGCGGACTTCCGCACCACTTCGATCCACATCTCGTATCTGCGGCCGTGCCCGTCGGACGAACCCGTCACCTTCGCACCGAAGGTTGTGCACCGGGGTCGCAGCCTCGGGATCGTCGAAGTCTCCAGTCGCAACGCAGCCGGGAAGACGTGCACCGCCGCCACCATCACCTGCAGTGCCGTCCACTGACCGGCGAGGACACCCCTTTCGACCCGCAACAGCCCCAGGGAGTGCTCATGACAGCCTCGGTCGTCGTCGCCGGCGCGGACTGGCAGAGGCACGGCCGGTGCCGAGATGCGGACCCCTCGCTGTTCTTCGGACCGGAGAACGAAGGCGGTCACGAACGAGCGCTGCGCGAAACTGAGGCGAAGAGCGTGTGTCGGCGATGCCCCGTGCTTCTCCGATGCCGAAAGCATGCACTGGCGCATTTCGAGCAGTACGGCATCTGGGGCGGCCTGACCGAGAGCGAGCGCAAACGACACCGGCGACCGCTGTGGAGATTCCCGTAGCCATCGGGCCTAGGGCCGGAATGAAACCGATCCCGGCGGTATCCACCGGTTCGTCCATCAGATCGGCGCCGGTGACGAATGCAGCCTGCCCATTACAACACCCCGGGGGTATGCAGTATCGTGCAAATGGTACGACCGAAAGGATCTTTATGGACGCCGTGGTGATGCAGGAGTTCGGGGGGCCTGATGTCTTGAGGTGGCAATCGGTCCCCGATCCGATAACCGGCCCCGGGTGGATCACCGTCCGGCTGAAGGCCGCCGCACTCAACTGGCACGACGTCCTGGTGCGACAGGGCAAGTACTCGTCACCCCTGCCGCACATCCTCGGCGCGGACGGCGCGGGTATCCGCACGGACACCGGCGAGGAGGTCCTCGTGCTCCCCTCGCTGTGGTGGGGCGATCGCGAAGCCGCCCCGGGCGCACAGTGGGAGATCCTCGGTGATCACCAGCGCGGCACCTACGCCGAGTTGGTCCGAGTCCCGAAGGACTGCGTCGCGCCCAAGCCGCGCAGCCTCACCTGGGAACAGGCCGCTGCACTGCCCCTCGTCGGCCTCACCACCTACCGCGCCCTGTTCACACGCGGCCGCCTCCGCTCCGGCGAAAACCTCCTGGTCCTCGGCGCCGGCGGCGGCGTCGCGACCATGGCCGTGATGCTCGCGGCCGCCGTGGGCGCGCGCGTCACCGTCACCTCCTCGTCCACGTCCAAGATCGCGCAGGCGCAAGAACTCGGCGCGACGAACGGCGTGTTGTACACCGACCCCACATGGCCGGACGCCGCTCGCCGACTCTCACCCCATGGCCAGGGCTTCGATCTCGTCCTGGACTCCGTCGGGACGTGGGAACAGTCCATCGCCGCATTGCGACCAGGGGGCCGATTGGTCGTGCTGGGGGCGTCACGCAGCGAACACGCCACCCTCGACGTCCGCCCGTTCTACTTCGGGCAGTACGAACTGATCGGGACCACGATGGGCAGCCCGCACGACTTCACGGGCCTCCTCCGTCTGCTGGACGCCGAAACAGTCCCCCCACTGCCCATCAGCGCGGTGTTCCCTCTCGCCGAAGCGGCCGCCGCACACAAGCACCTCGAGCAGGGAAGCGGGTTCGGGAAGATCGTTCTCTCGCACAGCTGAGAGCCGTTCGCGCACCGGCAGTCGACGCCCCTGTCGCTATCATCGAATCCCGATACAACTGACTGTCGGTGCGAGACACGGTTCGGCGACGACGAGAGGACGCGTAGTGGCGAGTGAACGGCCGACGCCTGCCCGCGACAGCCGCGACGTGATCGACTGGATGCGCGCCGAGTGGTCGGAACGGCGGGATTCGGCCGAACTGGAGTTCGCCACCACGATGGCCCTACTTCGTACGCATCAGTGGGTCGTCCGCGCCATGGACCGGGAACTGCGCTCACTTCGATTGTCGCGCAACGCCTATCTCATTCTGACGTCGCTGCAACTCTCGGAGGATCGAACTCGCCCACTCGGAAAGCTGAGCAAGTACCTCATGGTCCATCCCACCACGGTGTCGATGGCGGTCGACCAACTCGAGAAGGCCGGCCTCGTCGAACGTCATGCTCATGCGACGGATCGCCGGACCGTCCTCGCCACTCTCACCCCGGCCGGCTTGGACGTGGTCGAGGAAGCGAACGATCGACTCGCCGGCGCCCGGTTCGGTCTCACCTCGGTCGACACCGAGACTCTGGAATCGCTGATCGCACACCTGCAACTCGTCCGCCACGCCGTCGGCGACATCGAGACCGGCCACTGAACGACTGAGCTCCTCGCGGCCGAAGCCGTCGAGTGCCGCGCTCCCCTGCGTCGACCGCACACCTCTTGCCACTTGAACTTTGTCGACCTACTATTCAAACCTAGAGTTCTTTTCGGCAGGGAACAGGTCCACTCGCCTTCACATTGTGCGTCAGCACTTCCCTCGCCGTGATCACCCCCGATCGAATCACGCACAGGAGCACACTCCGATGGTTTCCTTCGCATTCACCGACGAGCACGAGGAGTTCCGAAAGACGCTGACAGCGTTCAGCGACCGCGTCCTCCTCCCCGGCTACCGCGACCGAGCCGCATCGACGGACTTTCCCTTCGACATCCTGAAAAGACTCGGCGACATCGGCCTGCTGGGCATCGGGCTACCCGAGCAATACGGCGGGACCGGCACCGAAGATCCGATTCTGCTCGGAATCGCCACCGAGACTCTCGCATACGGCGACGTGAACATGGCATCGGCTCCCGTACAGATCGGTCTGGTCGCCTCCCAGCTGGCGCTGTGCCGGGACGAGGTCCAGGAGCGTTACCTCCCGCCCCTGATTCGCGGCGAACAGACCGTCGCCATAGCCTTGACCGAGCCGGGCTCGGGATCCGACGCGAGCGCCCTTCGCACCACCGCCACCGCCGTGGAGGGCGGGTGGCGCCTGACCGGTGAGAAGACCGCGATCTCGTGGGCGATGAACGCCACCGCGGCACTCGTCTATGCCCGCGAACCCGGATCGGAGCGGGCGCGGGGCGTCAGCTGCTTCGTCGTCCCGCTCGACGCGGACGGAGTCACACTCAGCCACATGCCGGGCATGGGTTGCCTCCCGCTGGGCTGGGGAAGCATCCACCTGTCCGACGTCTTCGTCCCCGAATCGCATCTCGTCGGCGAACTCGGCAAAGGCTTCCACTCGGTCATGGAGCACTTCGACTTCAGTCGTGCCGCCCTCGGGCTGATGTGTCTCGGAGCCGCGAAACAGAGCCTCGAGGAGGCCGCCGACTACGCCCGGCATCGGGAAACCTTCGGGCAGCCGCTCTCCGAACACCAAGGCCTCGCGTTCCAATTCGCCGAACACGCCACCTACCTCGAGGGCGCTCGCTGGATCTGCTATCGGGCGCTGTGGCTTCGGGAAACCGCTCAACCGCACACCGCCCTCGCGTCGATGAGCAAGTGGTGGCCGCCCGTCGTGGCCAAGAACGCGATCGAGTTCGCCATGCGGGTACACGGAAACCTCGGCTACTCGACCGAATCACCTCTGCAGCAGAGATACCGCGACGTCACCGCCTACCTCGTCGCCGACGGCACGGCCGAGATCCAGAAGCGCATCATCGCCAAGGACATCTTCGCCCGCGGCACGGTATCGCTCTGACCCACCACTCCCGAACGGACTACACGAATGAACACGCGTGACATTGCAGCACCGAAGGAACTGAAGGACAGCAGCGCCCTGGTCGTGGGAGGCACAGCCGGAATCGGCCTGGCGACCGCCGTGGGTCTCGCCCAGACCGGCGTACCGCGGATCATGATCGTCGGTCGCGGATCGCAACGTGGAGCTGCTGCCCGAGAACGCATCTCGTCCGCCAACTCGTCGTGCGACGTGACCTTCCTGTCCGCCGATGCGACCACCGTCGACGGCGCCACGCACATCGCGTCCGAGGCCGAACGGGTCCTGGACGGCGTCGACATCCTGGTCTCCACGACGGCCGCCGACACCCGGCCGGAACTCTTCGCGAACATCCCCACCGACGACATCGCACGCATCTTCAACCAACTCGCACTGCCGTGCATGTACCTTGCGAGCGAAATCGTTCCGCACATGTCTGCAAGGAAGTCCGGGGTGATCATCAACGTCGCCTCGGATGCCGCGAAGACCGCCACGCCCGGCGAAGCGGTCATCGGAGCAGCCAAGGCGGCGATCGTGATGTTCACCCGAACCCTCGCCATCGAAGCCAAACGCAACGGGATCCGAGCCAACGTCCTGACCCCGTCACTGGTCGCCGGCACCGGTTCGACCGAGCGGATCACCTCCGACGGATTCAGCGCCAAACTGTTCGCCAAGGCCGCCCAACAAGCGCACCTCGGCGTCCCCGAATCCGAGGACCTGGCAGCACTCGCGGTCTTCCTCGCCTCCCCCGCTGCACGACGGCTCACCGGTCAGGCCATCAGCGTCAACGGGGGAATATCCGCGGCCTGAGAACTGCCTCCGAAGCGGGGGCAAAACCCCTCACCTGGGTGACGCGACGGCACCGCAATTGCATGAGACTCGAGTCCAGCACGAGAGGACGTGCAACGAGAGCGCCGGTACGTCCTGACACTGTTCAACCCCCACCCAGAGAGAAGGTTGATCATGACGACGATCGAGTCCGCAGAAATTGCATCGATTCCAGACGAGATCGCACGACAGATCGTGCTCCCCGAGGGACACAGCGATGACACGAAGCTGCACGAAGCCTACCGGTGGCTGCGCGAGAATCAGCCGCTCGCGCAGGGACGGGTGGAGGGATACGACCCACTCTGGCTCGTCAGCAAGCATGCCGATCTGATGGAGATCGAGCGACAACCGCACATATTCAGTGCCGGTGGGGGCGAGACCAAGGGCTCCCACAATCCCATTCTCGCCAACCAGGCCGGGGACGAGTTCACAAAGAAGCTCACCGGGGGAAGTCTCCGCATCCTGGATGCGTTGCCCTATCTCGACCCTCCGGAACACACCACCATCAAGGATGTCGCGTTCGATTGGTTCCGACCGGCGAACCTCAAGAAGTGGGAAGAACGCATTCGCGAGACCGCGAAGGATTCCGTCGATCGCCTCGTGTCCGGGAGCCACGATCTGGACGCCGTGCAGGAATTCGCGGTGTTCTTCCCGCTGCACGTCATCATGTCGCTTTTCGGTGTCCCCGTCGAGGACGAACCGCGCATGATGGCGCTGACCCAGGACCTCTTCGGGGTCGCAGACCCGGAAGCGACGCGCGAGGATATCGAAAACGTGTCTCCCGATGCCGCAGCCCAGCAGTGGGCGGCCGCGATCTCGGACTTCTACGCCTATTTCGATGTTCTCGTCGAGAACAGGCGAGCCGAACCGCGAGACGATCTCGCGACCCTCATCGCGGTTGCCAAGGATGCGAACGGCGAGTATTTCCCCAAGACGTTCGCCTACGGATGGTTTGTTGCAATTGCGACCGCGGGCCACGACACGACAGCGAGCACACTCGCGGGATGCCTGCAACAACTGGCCCTGCGTCCCGACGTCCTCGATCGAGTGCGGGGCGATCTCGACCTGGTACCGCACCTGGTGAACGAGGCGCTGCGCATCGTATCGCCGGTGAAGCAGTTCACCCGCGTCGCTCTCAGCGACTACGAACTCCGCGGGCGCACGATCAAAGCCGGCGACCGCCTGATGCTGTTGTTTCAGTCCGGCAACCGCGACGGAGAAGTGTTCGACGACCCCGATACCTTCGACATCGACCGGCGTCCGAACAAGCAGATCGCTTTCGGGTACGGACCGCACATGTGCATCGGACAACATCTCGCGAAGCTCGAGATGCGGGTCATGCTCGAGGAACTGCTGCCGAAGCTTCGCCGCGTCGAGGTAACCGGGGAGCCCAAGATGATCCAGACCAACTTCGTCGGCGGGCTACGGCACCTTCCCGTCCATCTGACCTTCGCCTGACCAGGGGGTGTGCCGAGGCGATGATCGCACTCGGCGCACCACCCTCAAGTGAGAAAGCACCCGGAGCACATGACGAAAGTTACGTACCATCTGCCGGACGGGACATCGGCGCGGATTGACGTCGAACCCGGCGAGACGTTGATGAACGCCGCGTTGCGCAACAATCTTCCCGGCATCGTCGCCGAATGCGGCGGCAGTTGTGCATGCGCGACCTGCCACGTTCACCTCCCCAAGAAGTACAGCTACTGCTTCACCCCACCGACCGACGAAGAGACGGATCTGATCGCGTATCTGGACGCCGCGGACGACGAGTCCCGCCTGTCCTGCCAGCTCGTCGTCGACGACAGCGACAACGAGATTCACATCCGCGTCGCAGACAGTAGGTGAGTCGATGACGACTCGGATGCGCGGGGACACCACGATGAACGTCAGGCACGCCTTCTACCTCGTCGTCGGGATCGCTGCAGTACTCTTGACGTGGCCATTCGCGTTCGACTGGATCGGCGACGGCGGCAACATCCTCAACCCGGTGGCATTCTTCGGTGATGGTCTCGCACCTGGCGGAACAGCTGCCTTCCTGAGTATCGACATGTTGATCGCGTGGACGGTATTCGTTGTGTGGGTGCTCACGGACACCGCTCGGATCGGCATGGGCCGGAAGTGGGGCGTGGTATTCGTGCTCCTGTCCTACATCGGCGTGTCGATGGCCTTCCCTTTCTATCTTATTGCCCGCGAGCGCTTCCTGACTCGCACGACGGCCGGTCGACCGGTGACGGCCGAGGTGCACTCCCCGGGATCCGGTGTGATGCAGGACTAGCAGCCGACAAGACCCTGTGTCGAGCCGAGCTCGACATCGCCGTCCCTCGGAAGGTGCACGACCACCGCCAAGGGACCGACATGGAGGACGGGCGCGCGAACACGTCGCTTCTGCCGCAGAAGTGCGTATTCACAAAACAACTCGAACTGACGACAGGGACCGGCCATGACCGAGAACAACTACGCCTTCCTCATCGGAGGTAAGTGGCGCGCACCCACCTCGCGCGTCATGACCACCGAGGAATCTCCCAACGACGTACACGTGGTCTGGCACGGCCCCGAAGACGCCGAGGCCGACGTGGACGCGGCAGGGCGCGCGCTCGACGATCCGACCGGGTAGTCCCGGCGGGACCGATACACCGGGTGCAGGCGAGCTGGGCCCCGAAGCAGTCGAGGCGTACCTCCCCCGAAGTCGATCTACCTGGGACCACGCGGGTGGGGATGCGGCATATCCGCGCCCACACCCGACGGCTCATCCCATCGAGGCATTTCCTTCGCCCGGAAGGCTGAGATCGCGGCCGAACAGTTCTTTTCCCTCATTCCGGTCGACATCATGATTCGACCACCAACTTGGGCCCGCCTCCCGCTGCGGAGGGGCACCTGAAAGCAAGGATCTGCACATGGATGTCATGGAGCACTCAGGGGCAATCCTCCCCGAGGACCGCTACAGCGCGAGCACTCTGCACGCGTTCCGGTCGCACGGTTACTGGCGCGACGAATGCCTGACCGAGCACATCGACCGCTGGGCGGAGACAGATCCGGATTTCGTCGCCGTCACCGACGGCTACGGCGTGCTCACCCGCAGCGAGCTTCGCGCGCAGGCGTACCGTCTCGCGGCGTCCCTGAGAAAACTCGGAGTCGCCCCTGGCGACCGGGTGCAGGTGCAGCTGCCGAACTGGAACGAATTCGTCGTCATCTATGTGGCCGTGGCCCGGATCGGCGCCGTTCTGGTGCCCACGATGCCGGTCTACCGACATGACGAGGTGCGCTACGTCCTCGAGCACTCCGGCGCCAAGATCTCCTTCGTCACCGAGGAATTCCGCAAGTTCCGCTATGCCGACATGTTGACCGAGGTACGCCGCGAGGTGACCGGACTCGAGCACGTCGTCGTCGTACGCGGGGCGGTAGGCGTTGGAGAGCTCGCGTTCGATTCGCTGATCGCCGGCGACCATGTGCCCGGTAACGACGAGCTCGGATCGCCACCGTCGGCGGATGCCGCCCACGCAATCATCTACACCTCCGGGACGGAATCACGCCCGAAAGGTTGCCAGCACACGTTCAACACCCTGTCCTTCACCGTCTACGGTCTCGGTCGCGAGGTGATGGGCTTGAATTCCGACGATGTGGTCTTCATGCCGTCCCCGGTGACGCATGCGACCGGGCTCGCCGTGGGAGTGGCGACACCGTTGATCCTCGGAAGCGGAATTCACCTTCTCGACGTGTGGGAGCCGCACGAGGGACTTCGACGTATCGCGGAGTACAGGACCACGGTCAGCATGGCTGCGACGCCGTTCCTCCAGATGGCGCTCGGGGCGATCGAGGCCGGCGCAGTTCACGACCTGAGCTCGATGCGACTCTGGGTGAGCGCCGGGGCCCCGATCCCCGAAACCCTACTGCGGAATTGGAAGGCGGCGCTCCCCGATTGCACCCTCCTTCCGGTGTACGGCAGCAGTGAGGGACTTCTGGTGACGGCCGTGCGCGTCGACGATCCCGTCGAGAAGGTGCTCTCCTCCGACGGGCGGGCTTTCGACGGTGTCGATCTCGAGATCCGCGACGGAGAGGGGACCGTCCTGCCGGCAGGCGAGGAAGGTCAGATCTTCTACGGAGGACCGGGCATCTTCCTCGGATACTGGCGTGATCCCGAGCGCACGGCCGCGGCGGTCGACGGCCGGGGATTCCTCGCGTCCGGTGATCTCGGCCGCGTCGACGCGGACGGCTATCTCCGGGTCACGGGACGAATCAAGGACCTCATCATCCGGGGAGGCATGAATATCTCGGCACGGGAGGTGGAGGAGCACCTCTTGGCACATCCGCGGATCATTGCGGCAGCGGCGGTGTCGATGCCTGACGCCCGCCTCGGCGAGAAGGTGTGCGCCTTCATCGTCGTCAACGGCTCCGCGCCGACTCTGGAGGAGGTGGCCGACTTCCTCCGGAACGAACGCAAGGCCATGATGCAGAAGATTCCGGAAAAGCTCGTGGTTGTGGATCAACTCCCTACCACCGCGACCGGAAAGATCCAGAAGTTCCTCCTCCGCAAACAGGCAGCCGAATCGGTTGCCGACGCCTGATCGGCTACCGCCGCCCGGGGCGGCTCATCGGGAGCCGACCTCGGACGGCAGGCCACGAAGGAGTCGTGCACTTCGAGATCGCTGGCCGCCGCGTATCTGCCCGTCAGCGAAAGGACTCGAGCTGCCTACCGCGAGCCTGTCATCTCGAGGTAGCGGTAGATGGCTTCGGACCGATTCATCGCGCCCAGTTTTCGGAGAATCTTCTTGACGTGTGTCTTCACCGTGAAGATGCTGATCACCAACTCCTCGGCGATGTCGGCGTTGGAGGCGCCCCGGACAACCAGTGCGAAGACCTCGCGTTCACGAGCAGTCAGAGAGCCGAGCACCGGGGTACCCAGGTCTTCGTTCAAGCCCCCCGCCGGCGCGACGGCCCACCGAGTGGAGTTCTCGTCGACGAAATGCACATCGGCATGCTCGAGAAGCTCGGCTTCCCTGGCCTCCTGCTGCAATCGTTGGACTATCAGATTCTTCTGTTCGCTGAGGCAATCGGCGAGCATCACCCGTTCGAACAGCGTTCCGGAACTTCGCGCGAATGCGCCAACCACATCTCGTACCACCGCATCCAACGCTTCACCGGTGGTGCGACTTCCGTGCACGAGCCCGATCACACCCGTCGACACGGTGATCGGAGCCACCACGTACGAGCTCGAGGCGAGCATCTGCGCAACCTCCGGGCTCGGTCCGATGTCGGCGTCCGATCCGGCGAGTACCGCCGACCGTGTCTCCCAGGCCCTGCCCTCGGCCGATTCGGAGGTGAGGGGTAGGGCGTGCGGCAACTGGAGTACCTCTTCCGTCCTTGCCACGCTGTAGAGTTCGAGCGCTGTCCACGTTCCGTTGTGTACCTCGGACAACAGTATTCGGTCGAGGTGGGCGGTGTGCGCCACTTCTCGGCAGATGAGTTTGCGGAGACCGGCGACCGACTCGGCTCCGCGAAGACGACGGATCGCGCCGGCGAAGTCGTGGGGAGAGAACACATGTTCCGGTCCGGAATGCTCCGCGCGGATTCGCCGGCGCAAGTCCTGGAGATCGACGATGAGTCGACCGAGTGCCCGTTGCCGCTCGGGGTCGAGTTCGGTAAGCACGGTGAACGCAGATTCGGTGGCTTCGTCCAGCAGTGTCACTCGAGTGTCGAGAGATTCCGACCGAGTCTTGCAGGTACGCGGGCCGACGCCGTAGGTGTTCCGGAGCTGGTCGAGGAGGGCGATGACGGCGTGTGACAATTCGCGGTCGACGGCGGCCCGGGCGGCTCTTTGCCCCTGAGATTTCTCCTTCATCGCTGTCGTCGAGCCTGGCCCGAGTAGAGAGCAGCCGCGGCAGCGCGCGTAGGTGCGTGCAGCTTCTTGAGTACCGCTTTCACGTGCGATTTCACGGTGCCCTCGGAAATGACCAGCGCTCGGGCGATCTGGCTGTTCGTTGCTCCGGTGGCGAGATGGGAGAGGATCTCGCGTTCCCGGAAGGTCAGTACCGAAGCCAGTTCGACCACATGGTGGTCGTCGGGCTTGCCATCGGCACCGTCCGCCGGACCTTCGGCACGGCGGGAGAGAATCGCGTCGGCCTTCGAGATCCGATCGAGCATGGCCTGAGTTGCGTCGAACGACTTCTCGATCCGTGCACGCTGTAGTTGTAATCGATGCTTGAGAACGGCCTGTTCGTAAATGATCGCCAGGATGGTTGCGAACGTGTCCAATCGGTCTCGATCACCCGGGTCGAGCGCATCGGTCGACCCAGGACGATCGGCATGGAGCAGCCCGATGACCTTTCCCCCGGACATGACCGGCGCAGCAACGTACGCCGACGTCCGGGACGCACTGACCATCTCCTTGTGTGTGCGGTTGTCATCGGCCGGGGCCGCAACCAGCGCCGGAACCCGTCGACGTACCAGCTCGGTTTCCAGAGGTGCCTCCACCAACGAGAGTTCGGCGGAGTCTACGTAGTCGGAGAAGTCCAGTGGGGAGCCGTCGAGTTCGGGCCGCAGATAGAGGCGGCGCGGCTGCCACCGAGTGCCCGACACCGCGGAAATCAACGAGCGTGCGAACGGCAACGCGGTGCAGACGGCCTCTGGAGCCGACTCGATGATCTCGCGCGGCGGAAGCTCCCGAAGTTGGAGTGCCGCGTCGTGCACCTCGACCACTTCGGCGACAGGACGAATCGCCTCGACCTTGGCGAACTCCTCCTCGAGGTGTTCGATGCGGACGAGAACTCGACACGCGTCCTCGATGTCCGTTCCGGTCACCCGTCCCTCGGTCAGCGCCCTGGCGAGTCGACGCCGTGCCATGGCCAGCGACACCGACAGGGCGGAAGAGGACAGGGCGGAAGAGCGCATGTCGCAGGATTGGTCGCCCAGCAGTTTGCCGGCCGTACAGAGGCACTCGGCGGCTCGCTCTACGAGATACGTGAAGTCATCCGACTCACCTTCGCATCGCATCCCGACCTCGTTGTCCACGGCACTCCCACCTCTTTGTGATTGAAATCACCGATCGATTGTACCTAGACCGAGGCCCTACAGTCCAATGGTATGACCTATCGAAGGAACTCCGGAGGACTTCCGCTGGATCAGCGGCCCACCCGGGCTCCGCCCACAGGAGCACGCTGCGCCGCATGTGCAGCACGATGTTGCCTCCTGTCCCACGTCATCCGAACGCTTTGGACTGTCCTTTACATTGGACTGTCCTTATGTTCTCATCGTGTGACGGAGACCACTCCTCGTGGTTCCGTGCGCAGCATCGCCGCCCCGACCACCGATATCAATCACAGGAGCTTCCATGAGCGCAGTCGGCACGACTGGGTTGCAGGCGCCCACGCGGCACTTGAATCGCTGGTGGTACGTCATCACCGGCTTTGTCACCCTGTTGTTCGGCACCAGCACGGTCAACGTTCTGTTCAACGTCCTCGGCAAGCCCATGACCGAGGAGTTCGGATGGGACCGCAGCGTCATCGCCAACGGCCTGTCCATCGAGACGGTGATGGTCGGAGTCAGCATCGTCATCCTCGGCTTCCTCATCGACCGCTACGGTCCGAGGATGCCCTCGGTACCGATGGCCTTGGCGTTCGGAATCGGCCTCATGCTGATGTCCGCACTTCCGAACAACGAAATGCTCTTCTTTGCCCTCTGCATCGTGATCGGTGCCGGCGCGGGCGCCGTGAATCCGGTGGCGCACTCCACCGTGGTCAGCGCGTGGTTCCAGGATCGCCGTGGCATGGCGCTGGGCGTCCTCATGGCCGGTCTCGGCGCCTGCGGGGTACTGATGCCCTATCTCGCGAACTGGGTGCTGGGCATGGGTGGCTGGCGCCTCGCCTTCCTCGTCATCGGCGCCGTGTGCACCGTCATCCCGGCGTCGGTCTACGCATTCGTCACCCGGATGCCCGCCGAACACGATGCCGAGCGCGCAGCCGCACGTCTGCAGGGCCGGATGGCCGGGGAGTCCCTCCTCACCGTGGCGCGGAAATACCGACAGTTCTGGCTGCTCTCCGTCGCGATCTTCGTGGTGTCCTCGGCCACCTTCGGTCTGATGTCACAGGTCGTGCCGATGACCACCGACAAGGGCATCAGCCAGGGGGCTGCCGTTTCCATCCTGTCCGTACTCAGCCTGGCGTCGATCTCCGCTCGTCTGCTCGTCGGCTACCTGCTCGACCGGTTCTACGCTCCAGTCATCGGCTCGATCATCTTCGCTTTGTGCGCAGTCGGAGTCTTCCTCATGATCACCTCGTCGGAGATCGGCCTGCTCTTCGTGGGTTCCGCGTTGATCGGCCTGGGTTTGGGATCCGAGGGCGACCTCGCCGCCTACATGGTGAGCCGATACTTCCCCAAGCACTCGTACGGTCGGGTGCTGGGATTCATCTACTTCCTCTACGCCCAGGGTGCGGCATTCGGCATCTTCCTGCTCGGACAGATCTACGGAGCCACCGGGTCGTATCGCGCCGGTGCCGTACCGATCATCGTGCTGGTCGGTATCGGGATCGCCTGCCTGCTCATGATGGGCTCCTACCGCTTCACCCTCGACCACAAACAGGTCGATGCTGTTGAAGAAGCCCGGGAGACGATGACATCGCCGGTTTCCACCTGATACCCCGCCGACCCGAAGGAGCACGATTAACGCCCCTCCTTCCCGAAGGCAGGAGATTCCCGACTCGGACCGCAACCGCACCACCACCACCACCACCCGGAGGGAGGTGATCCGTTTGACTCACGTCGTCGACACCGGTGTGGCCACGCTCCGCCACAACCAGAACCACCCTGGCAGCGTTCCGGTCCCGGCACGCGGTGTGCCCGCATGCTCGGCATCGGAAAATTCGTTCCTCGAGTCCGAGGGGTTGCTCGGCTCTCGCGAAACACCTCGCACACGTCATGGTCGTGTACGCGGGCCGCACCAACACCACCGCCGCACACCGTTTCCGGTGCCCGTGATGCGGCAGATCGAACCGCTCCTCGGTGGCCGTCGCGGTGCGGGCCACTCCCCAGTCGATCCCGACACCACTGTTCTCCTCGACCACCCGGATCGGCCCTGCCTCGCGGGTCACCACGAACGAGGCATACCAGTGCCCGAGGCAATCGCGGGTGATGCGCACACTCGACGGCTCCGACGGCAGTGCCCGCGACCACACCACCGGAACACGCACGCCTTTGGGCAACACCAACCGGCCGTCCCGGATCCGGAACCCGCGGCGGGTGTACTCGAGCGACGGCAGGGTCTTCTTCCGCGCCTTGAAGCGCGGCCGGCCCCGGCCCTTGACCGTGCACGAGGCGTCCAACGCCTGCGCGTAGGTGCGCAGCATCTGCTGCTGGGCGACCTGGGAACCGTCCCGCAACCACGACGAGCGGGCTCGGGCTTCGGTCAACTGCCTGCAAAGTGTCCCGAAACCCGGCTTGCGGCCCGTCGTGAACTGGTGGACGGCTTCGTTCCACAGGAACCGGCAGCGACGCCACTCCTCGATCAGGGCAGCGGCGGCGGTGGTGCCCGGCCGCAACCGGTAGTTGTAGCGCACCACCTCGACCCCCATGCCCGGCACGCCAACCGACCCCACCGACAGGTGTGCCCGACACCACCACTCCCCCGAAAGGAGGACGGCGCTTCCTCTCCCTCGTGAACGAGGGAGTATCCGCGCCGCACATCAGATGACCGACGGATTCCACGACGCCCTGGTAACCCGGGCCACCCCGGACATGCCGGAGAAATTCTTCGACCGGTTCATGTTCAACCTCCACCCGGACGGCAGCACCGCACCCTCGGTCGTCCTCGGCGCCGGGGTCTATCCGCCGCGGAACGTCGTGGACGGTTTCGTGGTGCTGACCACGACGGCCGAACAACGCAACCTCCGCTTCTCCACCGAGCACAACACCACCGACGCCGCGTCCGTCGGACCCCTGCGGTGGGAGACCGTCGAGGACAACACGACCTGGCGAATCCATCTCGACGAGAACAAGACCGGACTCGAACTAGACCTCCTCTGGCACGCCCGGGCACCCTACTGGCTCGGATCGGTGGAGGTGGCAAACACCGACGGAAACGTCACCTCGTTCGACCACCTCTTCCAGCCCGGCCGCTACGAAGGCACGCTCACGTTGGACGGCACCACGACCGACGTCACCGGTTGGTACGGACTGCGGGACCGCTCCCGCGGAGTACGCACCATGTCCGGAGGCCAGGGCCTGCACATCTGGTACCAGGCCCAGTTCCCGGACCGCACGTTCGGATTCCTCCTCGTCGAGGATCGAAACGGCGGACGGATCCTGCTGGAGGGCGCCGTCATGCACGACGACGGCCGACTCGACGACATCACCGACGTCCGGCACCACCTGGCGTTCACGGCAGGCAACGACCTGACCAGCGGCACCGTGGAGATCGTGACCGCCGCCGGCGCGACCTACCGCGTCGACGCCGACGCCTCGGCCGGCGGTGGATACATGGCCGGTGGCGGTTACGGCGGACACCACGGAAAGGTTCGCGGTCGCGACTTCGAAGAGTTCGACGTCTATCCCCTCGACGGGACGGCGGGACCGACGACTCTCGACTCCGCCCTGACGGACCGATGCTGCACGTTCGAGTGGAACGGGCAGACCGGATACGGCATTTTCGAATTCGCCCTGTCTCGGTCGTCGTCGTACGCCTACCGCCCCTCCTTGGCGTAACACGCCGAGCCCGTGACTACCCCTGCGCCTATCTGAGGGTGCAGGGGTAGCCCAGGGCCGAATCACGTTCAGACTCGATCTCGCATCCGCACTATGAGATCGGCAGGCCCGGCCATTCGGGTCTCCCTTCGCCTGTCGGTAGGTGATGGACACTCGACGAACTCACTGTGTCGCGGGCGCGGGGCGTGCCGCTCCTCTCTGCCACGACGAGGCCGCGTCGCTGCCGCGCCTCTCGTAGGGAACGAAGTCGGTCCCATACTTCTCCCGCATGATGATGATCTTCTGGATCTGTGCCGTACCGTCGGCGATCTCGACGGACATCACATCACGCAGGCGTTGCTCGAACGGAAGTTCCTGCGAGTAACCGTAGTTGCCGTGCAGGAGGAGACATTCCTTGACCGCTGCGCTCGCGACGAGCGGGCCGTACCACTTCGCCATCGCCGCCTCGATGGTGTGCGGCAGACCGAGAGTGCGTTTCTCGAGCGCCGCGTAGCAGATCATCCGCGCCGCCTCGACCTTGGTGAGGTGTTCGGCCATGGGAAACGACACGCCCTCGAACTTCGCCAGCGGAGCACCGAACGCCGTACGCCGGCGCACGTACTCGGCTGTCTCGTCGAGGGACGCCCGGGCCGCGCCGAGTCCGGTCAGTGCGAGCAGCGGCCGAGTGAAGTCGAACCCGTTCAGCACGCGGGAGAAGGCACGCCCTTCGAGGCCGATCAGGTTCTCCGGTGGCACCTCGACACCGTCCAGATGCAGCACCCCGCGACCGAGGATGCCCCATCCCGTATCCGGAACCGTCGACGTGGCAATGCCACGCGCATCGAGCGGCACCAGGAACGTCGACACGCCGGCATCCTTGCCGTCCCGGATCGTCCGTGCGGCGAGGATGATCGCTTCCGCGTCGGCGAGCATGGTCACCGACGTCTTCTCGCCGGAAATGGTGTACCCATCTGCGGTAGCTCGCGCGACGGTCTTGATGTTGGCGGCGTCGGATCCGGTCTCGGGTTCCGTCAAGCCGAACGCGACGTACGTTTCACCCGCCACCAGGCGCGGCAGCCACCTCTCGACGATCGTCTCGGATGCGTGGTCCCGGATCAACGTGCTCATCAGCATGACGGGAATCGTGATGTTGGCGACGTTGAAGTCCGCGTAGGCGAGTTCCTCGACGGCGACGCCGGCCGCAACGAAGTCCTCCCGCTCGAGAGGGTTGTATCCCTCCCCTGCGAGCAGGCCGTAGAGCCCCAGGCCGGCGATCTCGCGATGCAGATCCCACGGGAACGTGGAGGACTTCGCGCGCTCGAGATACCCGGGTGCCAGGCGTTTCGCCGCGTAATCCCGCACCGCGTCACGGATCCCGCGCGCATCGGAGTTCAGCAACTGGGTCAACGGGTGGTCCTTCCGCCGGTCACGGTTCGGTCCTCGGCCGCGGCGGACGTCGTCACGACACCAGATCGGCCGAGGACTGCTCGGCCGCGTCGCCGTCGGTCATCGGTGCCGCGATCAGCGTCCCGGCGGCGATCTGTTCCTGCACACGGAACTTCTGGATCTTGCCCGACGGGGTCATGGGAAGGGACCGGGTGAAGTACCACAGGGCGGGTGTCTTGTGTGCGGCGAGTCGTTCGCGGACCCAGGACTTCAGCTCGGCCGCGCTGGGGGGCGAGTCGGGGTCCTTCACCCGCACGACGGCGCCGATCTGTTCGCCCCATTTCTCGTCCGGCACACCGATGATCGCTACCTCGGCGACGTCGGGATGCCGGTAGAGCAGTTCCTCGATCTCGCGGGGATAGATGTTGAGGCCGCCCCGGATGATCATCTCCTTGAGACGACCGGTGATCTGGAGGAAGCCGCGGCTGTCCATCACACCCAGATCGCCCATGCGCAGCCATCCGTCCGCATCGATGGTGGCGGCGGTCTCGTCGGGCATGTCCGAGTACCCGAGCATCACCTGGTAGCCGCGACAGCAGACCTCGCCCTGCTCACCGGCGGGAACGATCTCGTCGGAGAACGGATCGACGATCTTGACCTCGAGCTCCGGCAGCGGCTGTCCCACCGTGGTCGCCTGGTCGACGACATCGTCCGTGATCCGCGTCTGGCTGATCACCCCGTGCATCTCGCTCTGGCCGAACAGGATCGTGAAGTTGCAGTGGAGGTCCTGGGTCACCCGTTCGACGAGCGCCTCGGGTACTGCCGCCGCGCCGGACATGACGGTGTGGATGCTCGACAGGTCACGCGTGTGCCGGTCCGGATGGTCGAGCAGGGCGATGAGCATCGTGGGCACCATCAACGAGTGGGTGCCCCGGTAGGTCTCGATCATTTCGAGCATCGCGGCCGGCTCGAAGGCCGGCAAGATCACGTAGGTTCCGTGGACGGCGAACGTGCCGAGCTCGGTGACGCCACCGCCCCCGATGTGGTACATCGGCATGGCGTTGACACAGACCAGCGGGTCCGTCCGGCCGGCCCGCTCGAATACGAACGCAGCCTCGTTGACAAGGCCTTTGTGGTGCAGCAGTGCGCCTTTCGGGAAGCCGGTGGTGCCCGAGGTGTACTGTAGTTGCACTGCGTCCGTCGGCGAGACGGCCGGGAACTGCGCGTTCGGATCGCCAGTACGCACGAACTCGGCCCACTCGCTGCCGGACACCACGGTGTGCAGTCCCGGAACAGTGGGCCGGACCTGGTCCAGAATCGCGGACAGATCCGCCCCGCGATAGGACTCGCGGAAGAACAGACCGGCTGCCTTGGACTGCCGCAGGATGTATTCGAGCTCATGTGCGCGATACGCCGGATTGATGCCGACCAGCACCATGCCTGCCATCGCGATCGCCTGGTGCAGGATCACCCAGTCGGCACTGTTGGGCGCCCACACCGCGATCCGATCGCCCGGGGAGAAGTGCGTGAGCAACGCGCGGGCGGTCGATTCGGTGTCGGCGAGCAACTGGCGGTAGGTCCATTTTCTCCGGTCCGCCGGGTCGGCAACGCCGTCGACGAGCGCGACGCGGTCGGGAGTGGTCGCGGCTACCTCCCGAAGAAGATCACTGAACGTGATGTCTCGAATGCCCGAGCTCGTGGACGCCGGCCAGTAGGACATCTGTAGCGACATGGCGTGTTCCTGCTTTCGGCTGTGCGGGATGAAGGAAGGGAAGGCTGCAGGGACCGATCGGCGCCCTGGACCGGGCCTCCCGAGATGTTGTCGCGGTCACACCCAACATAGTACCGATCAGATGCCTTCCGCTACATATCTGTCAAATATTTTGGGTCAGAGCCTCATCCGATTTCGCCCCCGAGACACGTGAAGCCGGCCAAGGTCCCCACCTCGACCGGCTTCTCGCTGCGGCAGCTATCCCGCGGAAATCCCCCCGTTCGGGCTGACCACCTGCCCGGTGATCCGCCGCGCCTGCGTACCGCAGAGGAACAGCACGAGGTCGGCGACATCGCCCGGCTCCGCCACCCCCAACGACGCCAGCCGACTCGCCTTCTCGAACAGCTTCGCACTGAAGGGCTCGGACATGACGCGATCGAAGCCGCCGGTATCGCGGATGAGCGACGGTGTCACGGAATTGACTCGGATGCCGTCCCTCTTGGCCTCCATTGCAAGGGTTTTGGAGAACATGACGATTGCTGCCATGGCCGCACCGATCACGCTCTCGCCCGGCGTCGGGTGCTTCGCCGCATCGGAGGCGATGTTCACAATCACCCCGCCGCGCTGCTGTCGCATCGCGGGCAGGACGGCTCGACACATGTTGATCGGGCCGAGAGCCTGGTTCAACAGCACCCCCGGGATGTCCTCGGGGTCCATCTCGTGGAACAGTCGCGGATTGAACGACCCTGTCGTGCTGTTGACGAGGATGTCGGCGGCACCCAGCGAATCCGCAAGTTCCGCCACAACCCGCACGGCCTCCCCCGGAACATTCACGTCGGCCGCAGCGAACAGACACCACACGCCAGGCGCGAGGGTCCGAATGTGCTGTGCCGCTTTCTCGCCACGTTCGACGTTGCGCCCGACCAGACCGATCCGCTGGGCGCCCGCACGCACGAACCGGCGCGCCACCTCGAGCCCGACACCACTCGTCCCCCCGACGATGTAGATCGTCGACTCGGCCGGTACCGGCACCCGGAACTCACTCGGTTCTCTCATCATCACTCGTTCCTCCGCAGCTCGAGCATCACCGGTCCGCCGGCATGCGCATGATTACCGTCCAGGACACCGTCGCAGCTCGCACAGTGCCGACCACCGCCCGAGCTCCGCGATGCCATGTTCGTCTCCGTCGCGGCATCACGCGCGGACAGAACCTTTCGGGCACCGCGATACTCGTCGCGCGCAAGCAGCCCCGCGCCGTAGGCCCCGGCGATCTGTGGCTGGTCGAGCACCTCGATCGGATGTCTCAACGCCTGCGATACATAGCGGATCGCAGCCGGGTTCTTGGCCACCCCGCCGGTCATCACCGCAGGTGTCGCCCTGCCGACCTGGCCGACCAGACCCAGGGTGCGCGCCGCGACGGCACGGTGCACGGACGCGGCGATGTCGGCCTTGTCCTGCCCCTGGGCGAGCAGGGAAATCACCTCGGTTTCGGCGAAGGTGGCACACATACTGCTGACCTCGAGGCCGTGCGCACCGGCGAGCGCGAGATCCCCTACCGCATCGATGTCGACCTCGAGCGCGCGGGCCAGGACATCGAAGAACCGACCCGTTCCGCTCGCGCAACGGTCGTTCATGGCGAAACGTTCCACCAGTCCGTCGTCGTCGACGATGATCGCCTTGCTGTCCTGGCCGCCGATGTCGATGACGAGCCGAACCCCCGGACGCAGGGCCGCCGCGCCGCGCGCATGGCAGGTGATCTCGGTGAAGGTGCGGTCGGCGCCCGGAACCAACCGGCGGCCGTACCCGGTGCTCACGGTCCGCCGAATGACCTCGCGTGGCACTCCCGCCGCGACCGAGGCGCCCTCGATCGCACGGGCGACTGCTTCACGGCTCACAGCGCCCATCTGCACGACATCCGTCCCGCACAACGCACCGTCCTGATCGACGACGGCAGCCTTCGCTGTCGTCGATCCCAGATCGACGCCCATAACGAACCACTTGTCGGTACTCATCGCACTCGTCTCTTCCCGGTACGGTGTCGCGCTAGACCGCGGACCTCATCCGCTGCACATCGATCGCCTCCAGCATCGCTTCGAGTCGGCTGTCGAACAACTCGTCGTTGTAGAACGATGCGTCGGCAACGTCCCCTTCGAAGACGAACGACTTGACTCCACGCTCGGCCTCGGCAGCCCGGGCGAGCATGGACTGCGGGTTGGTCATCGCCCGGCAGGTCCGGGTGGAGTGGAAGGCGATGCCGTCGATCGCATATTCGTCGAGACGACGCAGCAACAGTTCCTGCAGGTTCTTCAGCCCATGGTTGAGCGGACAGAGCAGGTAGTGTTGCGCCATACCGAGCAGCGGATTGTCGACGTCGATGAGTTGTGGTTCCTGCCAAAAGGATTCGTGGGTGTACCGGCCGGCCACCACGGCCACGTCGTACTCGGCGAACTTCCGGGTCAGGAACCCGAGTTTGTTCCAGTTCATGATTCCGTCGAAGTAGACCCGGTAGCGCTCGTTCTCGACGGCGCTGACACCGTCGGCGATCCGCTGTTCGATCTCGGCCTTCACCCCGGCGAAGTAGTCCACGAGATCCTGGTTGCCGGGCAGGAAGTTGATCGGCGCGATGCTCGCCACCCAGTCCCAGTAGGTCGCCGGGGTCGGCGCCTGCCGGCAAAGTTCCATCCCTTCGAGGCGCAATTCCGAAGCCCGCTTGATGTACGACATGCTCTCGCTGAGCGCATCCCAGTCGAACGGCCGGCCGGTCTGGTACTCCAGGAAGTCGACCAGCTCACGGAGTTGACCCTCGACGTACTTGCCGACCTCGACCCACTCCTCCCCCCGCATGTATCCCGCGTCGGGCTTGTTGCCCCACAGCATCGGAATCGAGACGTTGAACAAGGGCAACTTGCGATCGAACACCCGGTACGTCATGGCGTCCCACTGCTGTCCGGTGCTGCAGCCGGCATATCCGTTCACGAAGAAGTCCGGTGCCGGCAGCTTGCTCGCGAGCTCCTGCTGGTCGGTCAGGCCCACGACGCCGGTCTCGTTCCGGTTGGTGTTCTGGTGCGTCAGCACGGCGCATCCGAGGTGCGTCCGGGCGTACGAGCACAGCTCGTTGATGTAGCCGTATTCGGCCCCGGCAGCCTGGGCCGGACCCTCGAGATGCTGGGCGGCCAGTCGTGCAGCGAAGGCCTCACCGTGGCACCATTCGAGGCCGGCCGCCTGAAAGAGCGGGTTCAACGCGGCGCCGTTGTACCAGACGACGTGCTTACCGCGCTCCTTTGCGGTGAAGATGTTCTCCCAGTAGTCGGCGACCAGCTTCCCGCCGGCGCGGGTACTGGACAGGCGGTGGGCTTTTTCCTTGCGCGGTTGTGCAATGGTCATCACGATCTCCCTCGGGTGGTCGAGCAGGTTTCAGGACGGCACCGGCACGTGCTGCCGGCGGATTCGCTCCACGAAGGTCTCGACCCTGGTCCGGAGCGTTTCCACAGGATTGCCCTCGTGTTCGGTTTCGATGAGGAGCACGGGTGTTCGGTTACCCTCCAGCGCTTTCCGAAGCTCCGGGTAGTAGAGCATGTGAGGTTCACAGAACTTCGCCATCATCACGACCACGCCGTTCGCGTTGCTACGGGCGAGTTCGTCGATCAGATATCGATCCCAGTCGACCTGGGTGGTCACTCGGGTGGGGCATGGGGCGTTGAGATTTCGCTCCAGATACCAGCTCGACAGCGCCTGGAACGGATCTCCGTTCTCGGGCACATCGGTGGAGATGTAGCGGTATCCGGTGTACAGGTCGTCGTCGACCACGATCACCCCCGCCTCCTCGATCACGTCCAGGAGTTCGGGCCGCGGGGCGTGGCAGAAGTGGCCGGACAGGTAGAGCCTGACCACGTCGTCCTGCGCTTCGGCAGCCGGGTCGATCCCGTCGAGAAGACGCTCGAGGGCAGCGGTGTGTTCGGCGATGTCCATCACCATGCTCGACTTCACCAGCACTTGCATTTCGCTCGCAGTGATGCGGAGTCGGCCCGAGCGACGCAGCTCGTAGAACTCGCGCAGCAGACGCCGGTTCGCGTTGAACATCCGAATGCTGGCCGTCAAGGTGTCGGACGTAATTGAAACCCCCAGGACCGTTTCGATCTCGGTCGCGAGGTCGCTGATGCGACCCGCCACCCGCGGCCCGGTCCACGCATCGTCCATGGCGCTGGTGAGCTGGGCGAAATGCACAGGCTTCTCGGGTCGCGCCCATCGGATCACGTCCACCGCGCCGAGCAATTGCACGCAGTGGTCCGCCGCCACGAAGGCGTCGAAGAGGTCGAGCTGACCGAGCGCCGCCTGGTCGGCAACACTGCGGGTGTAGCCGCAGTAGAACTCGGCGAGCAGGTTGCGGCCTTCGGTGACCGGGGTGCGGTTCTCCTGGATGAGCACCGGAAGGGCGCCTGCGGCGTGCACGAGTTCGGACGGAAAGTTCATCGGGAAAGATCCGATCACGCGGCGGCCATGGGTCGCCTTCCATCTCTGCGCGTAGGCGACGGGATCGTCGGCCGCGGTGCGCAGCGTCGCCATCAGTTCTGGACTGAGTCTGTTCACGTTTCGCCCTCGGATTCGTCGATGGATGCCGGCAGCGACAAGTCGGTGTTTCGCTGCGGCGTCGAACTAGATAATACTTAATTTGATAGTTAGTATCCAGAGTTGTCAAACATTGGTGCCGTTCGGAGGTAGAAGATGACGCGTGTACTCGACGGGCTGCGGGTGGTCGAGCTGGCCGGGATCGGCCCGTCCCCCCATGCCGCGATGCTGCTGGCCGATCTCGGGGCGGACGTCGTGCGGATCGAACGTCCGGGCGGGGTGAGCCAGCTCCTGCCCGTGGAGCAGGACGCCGGGCTGCGCAACCGCCGCTCGGTCCGCGCCGATCTGAAAGATCCCGACGATCTGCAGCGCGTGCTGAGTCTCGTCGACAATGCGGATGTGCTCGTCGAGGGCTACCGACCCGGCGCGGCGGAACGCCTCGGCATCGGCCCCGACGTGTGCCGGGCACGCAATCCCCGACTCGTCTACGCCCGGATCACCGGATGGGGACAGGACGGTCCACTGGCTCCCTACGCGGGGCACGACATCAACTACCTCGCCCTCACCGGAGCGTTGAACGCGATCGGACGGAAAGGCGAACGCCCGCTGGCGCCGCTCAACCTGGTCGCCGACCTGGGGGGAGGCTCGATGCTGGCGATCACCGGCATCCTCGGCGCGCTCTATGCGCGGGAGCGGTCCGGGCAGGGTGACGTCGTCGACGTCGCGATGGTCGACGGCGTCAGCACGCTGATGACGATGTACTGGACGCTGACCGAAAACGGCCTATGGTCCGCCGACCGGGGAACCAACGTCGTCGACGGCGCGGCCCCGTTCTACGACACCTACGAATGCGCCGACGGACGGTACGTCGCAGTCGGCGCGGTCGAGCCGGCGTTCTACGCGCAACTACTCACGGGCCTCGGACTCGACCCGGCGGACCTTCCGGATCAATACGATCGAGCGGCCTGGCCCAGTGTGCGCACCCGGTTCGCCGAGATCTTCCGCGGCCGCGATCGCGACCGATGGGTGGAACACTTCGCCCCCCTCGACGCGTGCTTCACGCCGGTGCTCGCCCTCGACGAGGTCGCGGCGCACCCGCACATCGCCGCACGCGGGACAGTCGTCGAATCGTTCGGGCAGCGCCAGCCGGCGGCATCGCCACGCTTCGCGAACGCGGCGCCGGCCACGTACTCGGCGCCTCGCGTGCCCGGCGCCGACACCGACGCCGTCCTGCGCGACTGGGGTGTCGTCCGCGGTGCGCACTGACGAGCGCCAGCCCACCGCCCCCGCACCGCCGGCGCCCGGGGGGTGTGGCGTGGCTGCGACCGCCTGCGCGACGATGGACCCATGACTGATCCCGACATCGGGTCCGTATCCGACAAGGACGCAACCCCCGCCCGCAGCGCCCGATCCGTGCTGGTGACGGTGCTCGGTGAGTTGGTCGAACCATACGGCCGACCGGTTCGTACCGCGGCACTGCTCTACGTCCTGAAGGGACTCGGGTTCGGTGAGCCCGCGGCACGGCAGGCTCTGGCCCGCACGGGATCGACCGGGTTGATCGCCGCCGAACGGGTCGGTCGGGAGACCCTGTGGCACCTGACCGACGAAGCGCACCGACTGTTCGCCGAAGGCGACATGCGTGTCTTTCCCCCCGATGTCGACGTCACCCAGTGGGACGGCCGTTGGCTGGTGATCAACGTCCCGGTTCCCGAATCGCACCGCTCGAGCCGGAAGAAACTGTATGCGGCATTGCGGTGGGCCGGCTTCGGAAACCCGACCCCCGGCGTCTGGGTGACCCCCCACGTCGATCGCGCCGCGGAGGCGGCCAGGACGATCGAGTCCCTGGGGTTGGCCGACAACACTGTCACCTTCGTCGGCCCGATCGGCCAACCGGGCATCACCGAGGCCGAACTCGTCCGGCGGTCCTGGGATCTCGACGAAGCCGAGAAGGTCTACGACGAGTTGCTCGCCCGGTTCGACGTGCGCGGATTCGCCTCGGACGACGAGTTGCTCCTCACCCACCTGCAGTTGGCCGATTCCCTGCGCCGGATGCCCTATCTGGACCCACGACTGCCCGAGGTCCTGCTGCCGGACTGGGCCGGACTGCGGACGGCGAAGCGACTACGCGACCTGCGTACCGAGTGGACACCGGCAGCACACGCTCGCTGGCGTGAGATTGCGGGCGTCGAGTAGGGACCATCGGGTCGGCGCCCGGCCGGTGCCGGACCGATCAGACGCCGGCTGCTGTCAGGCCCGCCGCCCGGCGGGCGGCGTCGAGAAAGGCACGCACCAAGGCACCGTCGCGGTAGTACTGATCCCCGACGCCGGCGACGGCCCGCCGCCGCCCGTACTCGTACAGCACCGCCAGCTTCCACAGGGCCAGTGCCGTGTACCAGTCGAGGTTCGACAGGTCCGCGCCGGTGGCAGCCGCATACCGCTGGGCGAGTTCGTCGCGCGTCGGGTAGCCGTCCTCGAGGACCGCCACACCGAGATCTTCGGTCGGCGTGCGGTCCTGTCCTTCGACGGGATACGACGCGAGGAAGTACCCCAGATCGAACAGCGGGTCGCCGATCGTCGCAAGCTCCCAGTCCAGCACCGCCGCAATATGTCCCGGCGGTTCAGGAGCAAGGATGACGTTGCCGATGCGGTAGTCGTTGTGGATGATCGCCGCACCGGACTCGGCGGGAACGTGGGCGGCGAGCCACGCATCGATCTCCGCGAACTCCGGCGGCGGCGTCCCGTCCTCGGCCGCCACCAACCGGCCCATGCGGCGCAGGTGACGCTCGTTGAAACCGTCCGGCCGGCCGAGGTCACCGAGGCCGGCGGCCCGCCAGTCCACCGCGTGTAGTGCCGCGAGGGTGTCGATCAGCGCCTCACCGATCCGGCGACGGTCGGCCGGCGCACTCAGTGCCGCCGGAGTCTCGGTGGTGACCACCGGGCCGGCGACGTAGTCCATCACGTAGAACGGGACGTCGAGCACGTCGCCGGTCTGCCCGACGGCAAGCACGGCCGCCACCGGCACGCCACTGCCGGCGAGTGCACCGACGAGCCGAGCCTCCCGCAGCATGTCGTGGGCACCCGGCGGGACGGGCGGCGGCGGCGGTCGACGAACAATCACCCGACGTACCCCGTCGGACACCAGGTACGTCAGATTGGAATGCCCGTCACCGATACGCGACGTTGTCAGCGGCCCATCGGTGATGCCCCGCTCACGCAGAAATCGTTCCAGCGCGCCGAGGGTGTCGGGAGTCCATTCCCAGGTCATATGCTCGCCTCCATCAGATTGTGCCGCCGGCGCGCGCCGCCCGGCCCCGATCCTGCACGCAGTCGTTCGTCGACGTCTACGCCCCGGTGAAACGCGGAGCTCGCTTCTGCTTGAATGCGGCCAGCGCTTCCGGCATGTCGGCGCATCGGGTCAGTAGCGCCTGTCCCCGGTTCTCCAACTCGAGCGCCGCCGCGTACGACGTCACTTCCTGGTTCCGCTGCAACGCGCGCTTCGACATCCGGATCCCGCCGGGGGAATTCGTCGCGATCGTCTCGGCCAGTGCGACGGCCTCGTCGAAGAGGTTCTCGCTCGGCACCACCCGGTTCGCCAGCCCGATCCGGACCGCCTCCTCGGCGCCGACGAAGCGTGCCGTGTACGCGATCTCGGCCGCCCGGCCCGGCCCGACGAGGCGGGTCAGTTGCCAGGAGGTGCCGAGTTCCCCGACGGACAACCCCACCTTGACGAAGGCCGCGTTGAACTTCGCGGTCGGGGCGACCAGCCGGATGTCGGCGGCGAGGGCGAGCGACATACCGCCGCCGGAGGCAGCACCGTGGATCGCCGCGATCACCGGGAACGGCAGATGCCGCAGCGCAGCAAGGCCCCCGGTCGCGGTCTCCTGGAACTTCAGGAATTCGCGCACGCCCATTTCGGTGATCACACTGATCTCGTCGAGGTCGAACCCGGCGCAGAACACCCGATCTCCCGCACCGCGGATGATCAGCGCCCGCGCGTCGGTGTCGCGCAATGCGTATGCGGCGGTGTTGAACTCTTCGAACATCTTCACGACCATCGAGTTCATCCGGTCGGGCCGGTTGATCGTGAGAACGGCGATCTTGTCCTCGAGCGCCTCGAGGGTGAGGGTCTCGAGCCGGGGTGGCTCGTAGTTGCTCAGCACGGACGTATTTTCTCGCGTGTCCATCTGCGTCATGTCGATCACCGGCCCGTGAACTTCGGGGTGCGCTTGTCCTTGAACGCGGCCAGCGCTTCGGGCATGTCCTCACCGCGGGTGAGCAGCGCCTGGCCGCGGTTCTCCAGTTCGAGCGCCGCGGCGTAGGACGACACCTCCATGTTCGCGTGCAGTGCGCGTTTCGACAGCTGCACGCCGGCAGGCGAGTTCGCGCAGATGAGGCGCGCCATCGCGAGCGCCTCGGTGAGCAGCGACTCGGCGGGCACCACCGCGTTCAGCAGCCCGAGCGACTCCGCTTCGACGGCCTCGATGAATCGGCCCGTGTACGCGAACTCCGCGGCCCGCGCCGGGCCGATCAACCGGGTGAGGTGCCAGGAGGCGCCCAGGTCCCCGGCCGAGAGGCCGATTCGCACGAACGCCGCGTTGAACCGCGCGGCCGGCGAGCCGATCCGGATGTCGGCAGCCAGGGACAGGGACAGTCCTCCACCGGCCGCCGCGCCGTTGACCGCCGCGATCACCGGAACGCGGATGCTCCGGATCGCCGAGAGCGCCCGCGCCGCCAGCTCCTGCTGATCGAGCATCCCCATCGGCGTCAACGACGACAGCCCTTCGGCGTCGTCGAGATCGAACCCGCCGCAGAACGCCTTGCCGGCGCCGGTGAGGATCACCACACGCAGGTCGTCCTCGCGATCGAGTTGCAACGCCACTTTCTCGAGTTCGACGAACATCGTGTTCGTCATCGAGTTCATTCGTTCGGGACGGTTCAACGTCACGACGGCGATCCCGGGTTCGGGTCGCTCGAGCGTGAACGTTTCCCATGTCGTGGGCTCGGTCACGGGTTCACTCCTTCTTCGGTCCGGCGGTTCCAGGTGGGCGCCGTGAGTTCGTGTGATCGGTCAGGCTTCGGCGGGGGTTTGTCGTACCGCGCCCGAACGCAGCCATTGGTCGGTGCGGTCGGAGTCGATTCCCCAGTCGGTCAGAATCTCGGTGGTGTGCTCCCCCGGACTCGGCGGACGGCGGTCCACCGCCGCCGCCGAGCGGCTGAACCGGGGAGCGGGGGCCGGCTGGACGAGTCCGTCGACCTCGACGAAGGTCCCGCGGGCGACATGGTGGGGATGCGACGGCGCCTCGTCGACGTCGAGAACCGGGGCGATGCACGGCGTGTGCCCTTCGGCCGCGTCGAGCCACTCCGCGAGGGTGCGGCCCCGTACGGCGTCGGCGAACACCTTCTTCATCTGCGGCCATTGCGCGCGGTCGTTCTGATCCGGCAGATCGTCGGGCAGGCCCAGCAGGGCTACGAGGTCGGCGTAGAAGTGCGGTTCGAGCGCGCCGACCGAGAGCCATTTGCCGTCGGCGGTCTCGTAGGCGTCGTAGAAGGGTGCGCCGCTGTCGACGAGGTTCGTGCCGCGTTCACGGTTCCACGACCCGCTCTGCGCGAAGCCGAAGAACGGCGTCGCAAGGAGGGCGGCCCCTTCCACCATCGAGGCGTCGATCACCTGCCCGATGCCTGAGCGCTGCCTCTCGAAGAGCGCAGACAGCACTCCCAAGGCGAGAAGCATTCCGCCACCACCGAAATCACCGACCAGGCTGAGCGGCGGGGTGGGCGGCTGACCGTGGCGTCCGATCAGCGACAGGACACCACTGAGTGCCACGTAGTTGATGTCGTGACCGACGTGCTGCGCGAGAGGGCCGTCCTGCCCGAAGCCCGTCATGCGACCGTAGATCAACCGCGGATTGCGCTGGGCACAGTCGTCCGGTCCGACCCCGAGCCGCTCGGTGACGCCGGGGCGGAAGCCCTCGATCAGGACGTCGGCGTCCGCCACGAGCGACAGCACCACCTCCGCTCCGTCCGGGTGCTTGAGATCGACGGCAAGCGAACGGCGTCCCCGGTGCAGCAGTTCGGTGCGGAAATCTGCATTCGGCCCGACCAACCCTGCGCCGGTGGCACGGTCGACCCGCACCACGTCCGCACCGAGATCGGCCAGCAGCATGGCACAGAACGGCCCCGGGCCGATCGAACCGATTTCGACCACCTTCAGACCCGACAGCGGACCCGTGAACGAGCGTTTCGTGTCGTTCTGCGTCATTGCTGCACCTTCCCGAATTTGGTCTGATAATAATACCTTCTTGTGGTTCAGGGAAGGCTCCCAGAACACAGGAATGCTCCGGTTCAGTCGCGGACCATGCTCGTCTCCCCCGAGCGGTCGGCAGCGCGCCCACGTCGAAGCCGAGCCTGCGCACTCACCACCAACACGACGGACATCAGGACCACGACGCCACCGACGACCAGCGCAGGAGTGACCGGCTCGGACAGGACGACGGACCCGAGAGCGACGGCCACCACGGGGTTCACGTACGTGTGGGTCGCCACCAGCGACAGCGGTGCATGGTGCAGCAACCACGCGTATGCAGTGAATCCGACGACCGAGCCGAAGATCACGAGATAGCCGAACGCGCCCCAGGCCCGCAGTCCGATCTCGCCCCCGAAACGCTCGCGGGTGACCACCGACGCCAGCATCATCGCCGCACCGGCCGCCAGGAGTTGATACGTCGCGCCCACGTACACGTCCTGCGGCAGCCAGAGCCTCGGCTTGATCCAGGAGCCGAACGACCACGACAGGCTCGACAGCACGATGACCGCCGCGCCGACCAGCGGGAGGCTCGAACGGTCACCGCCGGTCGGCAGCACCAGCACGGCCAGGCCGATGAGGCCCACCCCCACCCCGGCCAGCTCGAGCGCTCGCGGGCGGTCGCCGGACACGGCACGGTAGATGCAGATCCACACGGGCACCATCGCGACGAGAAGCGCCGTCACTCCGGAGGGCACGCCGTGCAACTGGCCGACCGACGTCAGGCCGTTTCCACACGCGAGGAGCAGGACCCCGAGGAACGCGGCACCGCCGGCCTCACGCCGGGTGACGAGCAGCCGCCTCCAGCCGCGGCGCACGGCGAGAAATACGGCCATCAGCAGGGCGGCAAGAAGGAATCGCGCACCCATCGAGCCGAGGGGCGGCACCTCCTCGATGACCAGGCGGATCGCGAGGTAGATCGATCCCCAGATCAGGTAGACCAGCGACAGGGCGAGCGCGACCGCTCCCCGCCCGGCGGATCCGGACGACACGGCGCTCAGGAGAAGCGCGGGGCGCGCTTCTCGAGGAACGCGGTGATGCCCTCCTTCGCCTCCCCGCTCTCGAACAGGTCCTGCTCCTGGGCGACCTCGAAGCGGAAGCCCTCGTCGAGCGGCGTGTCGAACGCGGCGTCGACCGTCCGGATGACGGCGCGCTGCGCGGGCAGCGACATCGTGCACAGCTCGGCCGCGAGGGCGAGCGCCGCCTCCGTCGCGCCGCCGGCCGCGACGAGCCGGTCGATCAGCCCGATCGCGTGTGCCTCGTCGGCGCGGACCTGGCGGGCGGTCAGCATGATGTCGAGCGCACGACCACGGCCCACAAGACGCGGGAGACGTTGGGTACCACCGGCTCCCGGGATGAGACCGAGCTTGACCTCGGGAAGCCCGAACTTCGCGTCCGCCCCGCCGACCCGCAGGGTGCAGGCCATCGCGAGCTCGAGGCCACCCCCGAGCGCGAGACCGTCCACCGCGGCGATCGTGATCCGGTCGGCCGACGCGAGCCGGTCGAGCGCCCCGCGGAGCCGATCGCCGTAGGCGGTAAATGACTCTGCATCCACCGACGACATGTGCTTGATGTCCGCCCCTGCAGCGAAGAAGCCGGGGATATCCGATCGGACGACGATCACCTTCACCGAACCGTCGGCATCGGCGGCGTCCAGCGCCGCGTTCAGGCCGTCGATGATCGGCAGGCCCAGGGCGTTCGCGGGCCTACGCTGGAGCGTGATCGTCATGACGCCGGCAGCGGCGTCACTCCATGTGACTGCGGGCGTAGCGGTTTCCGACATGCACACCATCCTGTTCGAACCAGCAATGACCCAACCATACTAATTGTTGGACCGAAATGGAAGGTCAGGGCCGGCGCGGGAACTTATCGAACTCCGGACGGCGCTTCGCCTTGAACGCCTCGCGCCCCTCCCTGGCTTCTTCCGTGGAGTAGAACAGCAGATTCGCATCGTGGGCGAGCTGCTGGATGCCGGCCATGCCGTCCTCCGACGCATTGAAACTGGCCTTCATGAGGCGCAGCGCGAAGGGGGAGAGCTCGAGCATCTCGCGGCACCACTGGACGGTTTCGCGCTCGAGGTCGGCCAGTGGCACCACGGTGTTGACCAGCCCCATCTCCAGGGCCTGCCGTGCGTCGTACTGGCGGCACAGGAACCAGATCTCCTTGGCCTTCTTCACCCCGACCAACTCCGCGAGCAGACCCGCGCCGTATCCGCCGTCGAAGGAACCGACCTTGGGACCGACCTGGCCGAAGCGGGCGTTGTCCGCCGCGATTGTCAGATCGCACACCAGATGCAGGATGTGCCCGCCGCCGATCGCATACCCGGCGACCATGGCCACCACCGGCTTCGGCAGTCGGCGAATCTGGATCTGCAGGTCGGTGACGTGGAAGCGTCCCACGCCGCCCGCCTTACCCGGCTCGGTGAGGTAGCCGGTGTCTCCGCGCACCCGCTGGTCACCTCCCGAGCAGAACGCGTCGGGCCCCTCCCCTGTCAGCACGATGACACCGATCGAGGAATCCTCCCGGGCATCGACCAACGCGTCGGAGATCTCCATCAACGTCTGCGGCCGGAACGCATTGCGCACCTCGGGACGGCAGATCGTGATCTTTGCGATCCCGTCACCGCTGTGCTCGTACCGGATGTCCTCGTACTCTCCCACCGGAGTCCAGGCCACGGTTGCGCCTGCTTCGTTGTTCGTCGTCATGTCGCGATCATAGGCGCACCTGCAAACGATCGTTAACGTTCCAGCCGTGTTCACACTCCCGATCGTCCGCCGCTCCTTGTCCACCAATCACTTCCAGCCCCGCACTGTATGGACTTTGCACTGCGTGCGCGTGGATGCAGACCTTTCCGTCACGTCCGTCGACCCGGTGTCACTGTGGTGCAGCCGACCGTCACGGAGACGCACAAGGACGGTCTCGCCGTCCCGCCGTCGGGAGCGACGGAGTCGGCGATTTCGAGATCCATGCGTGCCTCCTCGGCCGGCGAAGCTGTCAGTTCGAGGGCTCCCCGACATAGCGTCCCGGAGCGGGGCCGAGCGGATACTCGGCTTCGTGCAGGACCGGCGACGACATGCGGTCTCCTGACCTCTCACTTACCCAGTCGGCCCACGGCTCCCACCAACTGCCCGTCACGCGGGTGGCCTGGTCGAGCCACTGGTGCGGGTCCGCACCGGGGGCGCCGCCGGTCCAGTAATGGGACTTCGGATTGCCGGGCGGATTGACGAGGCTCGCGATGTGCCCGGAGTAGCTGAGAACGAACGTGCAATCACCTCCGAGGAGCTGTGTGGTCCGGTAACACCCCTTCCAGGCGGTGAGATGGTCGTCGATCGCACCGGAGACGAAGGTCGGGACTGTGACGGTCCCCGGGTCGACGGGCGTGCCGAGCACCGTCATCGAGCCCGGCTTCGCCAGCATGTTGTCGCGGAAGATGTCGAGGAACTGAGCATGTAGGGAGCCGGGCAGATTCGTGCCGTCGGCGTTCCACGCAAGTATGTCGAATGCAGGCGGGGTCCTGCCCATCAGATAATTGTTGACGACGTAGTTGAACACGAGGTCGTCCGGGCGCATCCACAGGAAGGCGTTGCCCATGTCGCGGGCGCTGATGATGCCGTTCCTCAATGAGCGGCCCCGCGCGAAAGACACCAGCTTTTGCCCGGCGAACGCATCGAGCAGTTCCTTGTTCTCGAAGTCGAGCATGGTGACCGCATAGGACATCGAGTGCACCCGCGTGTCGCCGGTGGCCGCCATATGATTGAGCAGCCCGGTCGAGATGATGCCACCCGCGCAGAATCCGATGAGATTCACGTCGTCGCTGCCGGTTTCTGCTCGAACCGTGTCGATCGCCTCGGAGACTCGCCGAGCGTAGGTGTCGAGATCCCATCCGCCCTGGTCCTGGTTGGGGTTACGCCAGGAGAGCATGAAGGTTTGCAGACCGCGGGACACGGAGTGTTCGACGAAACTGCGTCCCGGCTGGAGGTCCAGGAAGTAGAAGCGGCCGATCGGGGGCGGCACCACCAGTACCGGACGGGCGTGCACGGTGTCGGTGGTGGGCACATAGCGGAGCACCTCCGCGACCTCGTCCCGGGCCACCACGGCACCGGGTGTGACGGCGAGATCGCGGCCGACCTCGAAGGCACCGTGCGGGACCATGGCGGGCATGCCACCGTTTCGCCGCACGTCGGTGACGTAGTTCCGGAGTCCGCGCACCAGGTTCAGGCCGGCCGTGTCGAACGTCTCCTTGAGGACCGTGGGGTTCGTCATGAGGTAGTTCGTCGGGGCGAGTCCGCTCACGACGATCCGTGCTGCGAAGGCGAGTTGTTGTGCCCGAACCGGATCGGCGATTCGGCCGATACGGTCGACCGCGTCCTCGATCTCCCGAGCGGACAGCAGATAGGCCTGACCGATGCGCCGGTACATCGGGTTCGAGGTCCACGCGGGATCGACGAATCGACGATCCCCCTTCGGGGGTGCGACCTCGGAAGCGCCGAGGGCGATCCGAGATAGTTCACCGCCGAATCGGGCCGAGCCGGCGGCAACCGCGCGGACACCCTCGGCGGCTCCGCTCACGACGCCGGCCCACCGGCCCATCCGTCGATACAGGCCGCTGCCCGGTAGGGGAATCTTCATGGTTGGTGGCTCCTTCGGGTGCCGCACTATCGCGTTCCTGCCCGAACCGCGAGAGCCGAGTCGCCTTACCCCCGCGCCCGTTCGAGATTCACACGAATTTGAATTACGTTCATGGTCAAATTGTTCGAGTAATTCGAGGGGACCTGCCGCAGGTGGGTGGGCCGCTCGGTCTCGGATCGACCCGATCGCACGCGGCACGCCGAGCTCCGGACACGACGGACGGACACGACGGACGGACACGCCGGCCGGCAGCCGATCGACTGCCGGCCGGTGTGTGGGACAGGCAGTGGCGCTCAGGCCATCGTCAGGCCACCACTGACGGACAGGGTCTGGCCGGTGACGAACTCCGCCTCGTCGGAGGCGAAGAACGCCACGGCGGCGCCGATGTCGGTGGCCTTGCCGAGCCGCTTCATCGGCACCGCGCGGGTCATGCCGGCGATCACCTTGTCGGCTTCCTGACCGGAGTTGTCGGCGAACTTGCGCAGGGCCGGGGTGTCCGTCGGTCCGGGGCACACCGTGTTGGCGGTGACGCCCTTCGTGGCGACCTCACGAGCGAGGGTCTTGGTGAACGCGATGATGCCGCCCTTGGCACCCGAGTACACCGCTTCGAGCGACGAGCCGACGCGTCCGGCGTCCGAACCGATGTTGATGACGCGCCCCCAGCCACGCTCGACCATGCCCGGCAGGGTCGCCTGGACGACCCGCAGCTGGCCCTTGAAGTTGATCTCGAGAATCCGGTCCCAGAACGCCTCGTCGGTCTTCAGAAACGGCATGAAGTCGTCCCATCCGGCGTTGTTGACGACGATCTCGACGGGACCGAACTGCTCGGCGACCTGCTTGACCGCCGCCTGCACGGACTCGGTGTCCGTCACGTCGACCGGGACGGCGATTGCCTGGCCTCCGGCCTCGCGGATGGCGGCCGCGGTCTCCTCGGCGGCCTCGAGGTTGAGGTCGGCGACCGCGACGCGGAAGCCCGCGGCACCCAGCGCATCGGAGATTCCCTTGCCGATGCCCTGCGCGCCGCCGGTGACGAATGCGACTCGATTGCTCATGATTTCACTCCGTGTTGTTGGTTCTGATGTCGAAGTCGTACCGGGGACGAGGGCGTCAGCGCACGCCCGCGGCCCACTGGATCGGGCCGGCCACGATCGAGTGGCTGGTGAGCTTGCGGCCCAGCACCTGCTGAGCTTCGCGAGCGGCGTCGATGACCAAGTCGAGGTCGAGGCCGGTCTCCACGCCCATTTCGTGGAACATGCTCACCAGGTCCTCGGTGGCGATGTTGCCGGTCGAACCCACCGGGACGGGGCAGCCGCCCAGTTCACCGAAGCTCGACTCGAAGCTCGCGCACCCCGCCTCGAGCGCGGCGAACGCGTTCGCGAGGCCCTGGCCGCGGGTGTTGTGGAAGTGCGCGGTGACCTCGACGCCGGGCAGACGTTCGATGGCCGCGGCGAAGAACTCCGAGGCGTAGGCCGGATTGCACATGCCGGTGGTGTCACCGAAGCCGATCTCCGTGGCTCCGGATTCGGCGAATCTCTCCGCCAGGTCCAACACCCGCTTCAACTCCACCTTGCCCTCGAAGGGGCATCCGAACGACGTCGCGATGACCGCAGCGCAGTGCAGGTCCTCGGCGACGATCCGGCGAGCCATGATGTCGTTGTCCGCCATGGTTTCGTCGACGGTGCGGTTGACGTTCTTCTTGTTGTGGGTTTCGGATGCGCTGACGAAGATCGCGACCTCGTGGAAGGTGTCGCGAACCTTCAGCGCGTTGTCCAGTCCCTTGCTGTTCGGCACGAGGACCATCAGCCTCACGTCGTCGGGCACGTCGATGCGGCTGAGCACCTCCACCCCGTCCGAAAGCTGCGGGATGACGTCGGGCCGCACGAAACTGGCGACCTCGATACGCTTCAGGCCGGCGCGCCCGAGGGCGTTGATCAGCCGCACCTTGTCGTCGGTCGGGATGGTCTCCGGCTCGTTCTGGAAGCCGTCGCGCGGACCGACTTCTCGGATCTGTACCCGTTGGGGACGCGTCATGGCGTTCACTCCTCGTTTCCGCTCGCTCCGCTACGAAGCAAGGTCGTGCTCGGTCAGTGCGATGTCCAGCTGCTCGCGATGTTCCGGGGCTGCCACGGCGATCATTCGTCGGGCCCGTTCCGCGAGCGAACAGCCCCGCAGTTCGGCGACGCCGTGCTCGGTGACGACGTAGTCCACGTCGGCGCGGGCCGTGGTGACGGATCCGAACTGGAGGGCCGGCTTGATCGACGAGCGGCCCCGCGCGGTGGACCGCAGCGCGATGACCGAGCGGCCACCGGTCAGGGCCGCGGCCCGGGAGAAGTCCACCTGTCCGCCGACCGCGCCGACGTAGGTGGCTCCGGCCTGTTCCGCCCCCACCTGCCCGGTGAGGTCGACCTCGATGGCTGAGTTGATCGACACGAGCGCGGTCAGCTGCGAGAGCACTTGCGGCGCATGGGTATAGCTGGCGGGACGGAATTCCACCGGCAGGTGCGGCAGGCGCTCGTACAGGGTGGCCGTGCCCAGCGCCGCCCCGGTGACGTGGCGTCCGATGTCGATCTGTTTGCGCGCACCGGTCAGCACGCCCTTGTCGATCAGCCGCAGCACCGCATCGGAGATCATGCCGGAGTGCAGGCCGAGGTCCCGATGTCCTTCCAGGGCCGCCAGCACCGCCGAGGGCAGCGTGCCCACACCGACCTGGATGGTGTCGCCGTCCTCGACGAGGCCGGCGACGTGCCGGGCGATCGCCGTCTCGACGGCGGCGGGCTCACGGTCGGGCGCTTCGAGCAGCGGCCGGTCGGTCTCGACGACCGCCGCGAACCGCGACAGCGGGATCCTGGGTGCACCGTGGGTGGTCGGCATGCGCTGATTGATCTCGGCGATCAGGACGGGGGTGTGCTCGAGTGCGTCGGCGACGTAGTCGACGCCGACGCCGAGCGAGCAGTTGCCGTCGGCGTCGGGAGGAGCGACCTGCACGAACCCGACGTCGCACGGCAGGCGGTGCTCGGCGAACAGCCGGGGCAATGCCCCGTAGTGGCAGGGCACGACCTCGAGCCGGTCCCGTTGGCTGAGCCGGCGCAGTTCACCGAGCCCGCCGTAGGAGACGACGGACAACTCGTCCGGGGTCTGCTCGGTGAGTCGGCGGTCCCAGGTCAGTCCCACGAACGCCCGGACCGGGCCGATCGACGGGAGCTGGTCGAGCAGGGCGTGGACGAGCGGGGTGGGTTCCGCGCTCGTCTGGCTCCACCAGATTCCGTCGCCGGCCCGGACGTGGGGCGTGAGGTCGATCATCAGTCGATCCGTTGGATCAGGGTGGCGGTTCCGAGTCCGCCACCGCAGCACATGGTGACCAGTCCGATTTCGGCGTCGCGACGTTCGAGTTCGGCGACGATCGTCGCGATGAGACGGGCGCCGGTGGCGCCGACCGGGTGCCCGAGCGCGATCGCGCCGCCGTTGACGTTGACCCGGTCCATGTCGGGCTTGAGTTCGCGTTCCCAGGCCAGGACCACGGAACTGAACGCCTCGTTGATCTCGAAGAGGTCGATGTCGTCGATCGTCATCCCGTTGCGGTCGAGCAGCTTCTGTGTTGCCGGAATCGGACCGGTGAGCATGATGATCGGGTCGACTCCGACCGTGGTCTGGTCGAGGATCCGGGCGCGGGCGCGCAGACCGTGGGTCTCGACCGCGTCCCGCGAGGCGAGCAGGACACCGGCCGCGCCGTCCGAGATCGGCGACGAACTGCCGGCGGTGATCCGGCCGTTCTCCCGGAACGCGGTCCTCAGGCCGGCCAGGGTATCCAGGCTCGTGCCGGGCCGGACGGTCTGGTCGGTCCTGCGGAACTCGCCGTCGAGCTCGAGGGGGATCATCTCTTCGTCGAACCGCCCGGCCTCGATGGCCTCGGTCGCCAGACGATGGGATCGCACGGCGAATTCGTCCATCTCCTGCCGGGCGATGCCCCACCGGTCGGCGATGAGCTCGGCGCTCTCGCCCTGGTGCACGAAGTCGTACTTCTCCCGCAACTCGGCCGGCCACGGATCGCCGTAGAACTCGGAGATCTTGGCCGGGGAGTTGATCGGCACGTGGCCCATGTGCTCGACACCGCTGGCGATGACGAGGTCGTGCGTGCCGGACCCGACGAGGGCGGTACCCATCTCGACCGCGGTCTGCGCGGAGCCGCAACGGCGGTCGAGGACGACGGCCGGCACCTCGGGCGGGTATCCGGCCTGCAGCCATGCGTTGCGGCCGATGTTGCGGGACTGCTCACCGAAGGGCGCGGTGCAACCGACGATGAGGTCCTCCACTGCCGCCGGGGCCAGACCGCTGCGGCGGATCAGATCCGTGTAGACCGCGCCGAGCATCTCGTTCGGATGCGTATCACGGAACCATCCGCGTTCGGCGTGGGATCGGCCCATGGGGGTGCGAGCCGCTTCGGCGATGATCACCTCGCGCGCGGAGCGCTGGAACGGGTTGGTTGCGTTGGTCATCAGATCACCGTTCCACCGTCGACGGGCAGCACCTGGCCCGTGATGTACGAGGCGCCGTCGGAGGCGAAGAACACGAAGCTGGCCGAGATCTCGTTCGGCTCGGCCCAGCGCCTCAGCGCGACACGCTCGAGGGTCTTGGCCGCGAGCTTGTCGTTGCTGCGGATGTTCTCGGTCATCGGCGTGGCTGCAAGGGGCGCAATGGCATTGACGGTGATCTGTTTGCGGGCGAGCTCGCGGGCCAGCGACTTGGTCAGGCCGATGATGCCCGCCTTGGCCGCCCCGTAATTGGCCTGGCCGATGGTACCTTGCAGGCCGGCGGCGGAGGTGACGTTGATGACGCGCCCGGTGCCGTCCTCCGGCAGATAGGGCAGCACGGCTTTGCTGCACACGTAGCTGCCGACGAGGTGGATGTCGACGATGCGGCGGAAGTCGTCCTCCTCGAGATTCGGGAACATCGCGGGTGCGATGGCCCCGGCGTTGTTGACCAGGATGTTGACGACGCCGCCCCCGAGGGCGGCGGCCTGCTCCGCCGCGGCCGCGGCCTGGGCGGCGTTGCGGACGTCGAGCACGGCGGACTTGGCGGTACCGCCGGTGGCGGTGATCTCCGCGGCGACGGCGGCGGCCGCGTCCTCGTCGACATCGGTGACGAGGACGGCAGCGCCGGCGGCGGCGTACGCGTGCGCGACGGAGGCGCCGATGCCGCTGCCCGCGCCGGTCACGAGGGCGGATCTTCCGGTGAGTTCGAACATCAGTAGCTCCTGGGGAGGCCGAGCACGTGCTCGCCGAGGTAGTTGAGAACCATTTCCTGGCTCAGTGGTGCGATGCGCGTCAGGCGCGCCTCACGGAAGTAGCGCGCGACGTGGTACTCCTCCGAGTAGCCCATGCCGCCGTGGGTCTGCAGGGCGCGGTCGGCGGCCTGGAAGCCGGCGTCGGCGCACAGGTACTTGGCCATGTTGGCCTCGCGGGCGCAGGGGCGGCCGTTGTCGTAGAGCCAGGTCGCCTTGCGCAGGACGAGCTCGGCGGCGTCGAGGTGGGCGAGGGAGTCCGCGAGGGGGAACTGGATGCCCTGGTTCATGCCGATCGGGCGGCCGAACACCTCACGCTCGGTGGCGTACTGGGTGGCGCGGTGCAGGGCGGCGCGGCCGATGCCGAGGGCCTCGGAGGCGACGAGCATCCGTTCCGGGTTGAGCCCGTCGAGGATGTACTTGAAGCCCTTGCCCTCCTCGCCGACCCGATCCTCGACGGGGATCTCGAGTCCGTCGATGAACAACTCGTTGGAGGTGACGGCATTGCGGCCCATCTTCTTGATGGGGCGGATCTCGACCTTCGAGCGGTCCAGGTCGGTGAGGAAGAGCGTGAGACCGTCGGTCTTCTTGGTCACGTCCTCGAACTTGGTGGTGCGGGTGAGCAGGAGGATCTTCTCCGACTCCATCGCCTTCGAGATCCACACCTTGCGTCCGTTGACGATGTACTTGTCGCCGTCGCGCCGCGCGAAGGTGGTGATCTTGGTGGTGTCCAGGCCCGCGCCGGGTTCGGTGACCCCGAAGCACACGTGCAGGTCTCCGTTGACGATTCGCGGCAGGGTGCGCTGCTTGAGTTCCTCGGAGCCGTGCACGATCACCGGGTGCATGCCGAAGATCGACAGGTGCATCGAGCTGGCGCCGTTCATGCCGGCGCCGGACGCGGCGACCTCCTGCAGCAGGATCGAGGCCTCGGTGATGCCCAGGCCGTGTCCTCCGTACTCCTCGGGGGTGGTGATGCCCAGCCAGCCGCCCTTGGCGAACGCGTCGTAGAACTCCGTGGGGAATTCGTGGGCGGCGTCCTTCTCCACCCAGTACTGCTCGTCGAACTTGCCGGCGAGTTCTCGTACCGCATCTCGGATCGTTGCCTGATCCTCGGTCAGATCGAAGTCCACAACACAGTCCCGTCGTCGTCGCTACCGTTTGGCATTAAGTTACTAAAGGACAGACCATTTAGTCAACGGTGGTCAGCCGGCCGCCGGCAGAAGAGGCAGATCCCGAGCGAGACGCTCGTTCCACACCTCCGGGCTTCCGAACAGCTTCTCGTCGAGCTTGGTGCGCTTGTAGAACAGCTGCAGGTCGTGCTCCCACGTGTAGCCGATGGCGCCGTGCATCACGAGCGCACTGTCGGCGGCCTGGACCGCACTCCGGGTCACCTGCGCCTTCGCGATCGCCGCATGCATCGCGCGCTCCTCGAGGCCGAGATCCACCGAGGCCGCGGCATAGTAGGCGATGGACCGAGCCGCCTCCACGGACACGAGAATCGTTGCGGCAGCGTGCTTCATCGCCTGGAAGGAACCGATCGGCACACCGAACTGGTGGCGTGTTCGGCTGTAATCCACCGCCAATTGCAGCATCCGCTCCATCGCCCCGAGCGCGTCCGCGGAGACGAGCACGGCGGCGCGCAACCCCGCGTCGGCCAGCGCGGCCGGCACATCGACGTCGAGGCGCTGCGCGACGACGTTCTCGAACCGTACGTCGGCCGCGCCCCGGGACGGATCGAGGAAACGCCGCGGCGTGACCGTGACGCCCGGGTCTCCGACCCGAACGAGATAGAGGGCCGCTCCGTCGCCACCCTCGGCGGGGACGACGAGCCGAGCGGCCCGTTCGGCGCCGAGCACCGCGGACACGCGACCGGTCAGCACCCCTCGCTCGTCGACGCGCACGGCGTCGCGGAGTCCGAGGGGACGGCTGGAATCGAGTGCCAGGGCCGCGAATTCGCCACCGGTGAGCACCGCGTCGGCGACGTCAGGCGGCAACAGAGGGGCCGCGAGCACCGACGCGGTCCACGCGCTCGCCGGGGCGGCACACCGGCCCAGTGCCTCGGCGGTCAGCGCGAGTTCGAGCAGACCGCCCCCCTGTCCGCCCACATCCTCCGGCAGGCCGGCCGAGAACCACCCCTCCTCCACGAATCTGCGCTCGAACTCGGCAGGTTCACCCGATTCGCCCCACTTCCGGACGTTCGCGGGTGCCGCGAACCGCTCGAGCCAGCCGCCGAGGGCTTCGGTGAACATTTCCTGCTCTTCTGACAGCTCCCAACGCATGGAACTGGTCCTCTCGATGAGTCGGGGAATACCCTGCAAGATGAATGCAGCGACGATTCGATGGTATATTAGGTCTGACCGTTAGACCAGAGAGGGCGGGGAGTCATGTCACCAGCCGCACCGAGCACGACCCGGACCGGACGTTCCTCCATCCAGCTGACTCCGATGGAGGTTCCCAAGGCGTCGGATGTTCTTGCCAACGAGCTGCGCGAACGCATCCTCAGCGGCGAATACACCGAAGGGACCCCGCTTCCCCCGGAACGCGAACTCGTCGTCCAGACGAAGATGAGCCGGACCACGGTGCGCGAGGCTCTGCGCATCCTCGAGGTACAGGGCCTGGTACGAATCAAGGCGGGACGCGCCGGGGGTGCCTTCGTCCAGCGACCCGGCGAGCAGTCGATGGCCGACACCGTGGCGCTGCTCATTCGAGGACGCCAGATCCGCCTGGGCGCGCTGCTCGAAACGCGCGAGGCGATCGAACCGTTCTGCGCGCAACTGGCCGCCCGTCATCGGACCGACGAGGATCTCGCGCGGCTCGACGCCGCGAACGAGGACATCGCGGCCGCCGGCGACAAGCTCGACGCGTTCCTCCAGGCCAACGTCGACTGGCACATCGCCGTCGCCAGCGCGAGCCACAACGAACTGCTGTCGGGTCTGATGATCTCGCTGTCCCGTGCCATCTACGCCGCCACCGAGAACGAGGGCTTCATCGACGAGAAGGTCCGCGAGATCACCGTGAAGGCGCATCGCTCGGTCACCAGAGCGATCCGAGACCGCGACCCCGATGCTGCGGTCCGTCGCATGAGCCGCCACGTTCACTCGTACGCCGAGTCGATCCGGGAGTTCGAAGAGCGCACCGACATTCCACTGGACCAGGAGTCCTGAGCGACGCCCCCGTCCAGGCTCGCAGGAGTCCCCCTACCCCGAGGGACGCGATGGCCCCCATACCACTTCGGTATGGGGGCCATCGCGTCGCCTACGTCCCTACGGCGCCCAGCTCGGCACCGGTCACCACGGCGCGGATCTCCTCCACCGCCTCCGGGTTCTCGGCACCGGACAGGTCTCCCGGATCGGTGCCCAGCGCCGCCGCCCGCACCGCGCGGCGCAGGATTTTCGCCGACCGTGTCTTCGGCAGACGCGACACCCGGTGAACCACGCTGGGCGCGAACGGCTTACCCAGTTCTGCGGCCACACTGGCGGCCAGCTCCCCCGAGATGTCCGTCCCGTCCGCATCCGCGCTGGGCACCCAGAACGCCCACACCGTTTCCCCCTTCTTCGGATCCGGGACACCGACCGCCGCGGCCTCCGACACGGCCGGGTGCGCGGTCAGGACCGCCTCGACCTCCGCCGGGGCCAGGCGCTTGCCGGCCACGTTCATGACGTCGTCGGACCGGCCCCGGATGTACCACTGCCCGTCGCTGTCGACAAGCGCATAGTCTCCGTGCCGCCACATACCGGGGAACGTCGACCAGTACGCCTCGAGGTACCGCTCCTCGTCCTTCCACACCCCGCGGGTCATAGACGGCCACGGCTGCCGGCACACCAGCTCGCCCTGTTCACCGCGCAGCGGACGGCCAGCATCGTCGACGACGTCGACGTCCATGCCCAGCGACGGACCGCCCAGCGAGCAGCTGCGGATCGGCTGCACCGGATACGGTGCGAGGAACGACCCGCCGACCTCGGTACCGCCGGAGAAGTTGATGATCGGGACGCGGCCACCGAACACCTCGCGTGCGAGCCACTCGTACGAGTCCGGGTCCCACGGCTCCCCGGTCGAGCCGATCGTGTGCACCGAGGACAGGTCGTACCGGGCGGCGACATCGCTTCCCTGCCCGCGCAGCGTCCGGATGAGCGTCGGAGAAACTCCGAGCATCGTCACCCGATGCCGTTCGGTCAGCTGCCACAGCCGGTCCCGGTCCGGTACGTCCGGTGAGCCCTCGTACAGCAACAGCGTCCCACCATTGGCATGCGTGCCGACGATCGACAACGGACCCATGATCCAGCCCATGTCGGTGATCCAGCAGAACACCCCGCCCGGTTTCAGATCGAACGAGTACGCCACTTCGCTCGCCGTCTTCACCAGGAACCCGGCGTGGGTGTGTACGGCGCCCTTCGGCTTGCCGGTCGTGCCGGACGTGTAGGCCAGCGCGAACGGCTCGGAGGCGTCCATGGCCTCGATCGGGACCGCATCACGGCTCGCGAGCAGTCCGGTCCAGGACATCTCGCGCTCACCCGATCCTGCTCCGGCGTCGAGGTTGTCGACCACGACGACCGACTCCACCGTGGGGCAGGTCTTCAGGGCCTCGTCGAGGGCCGGCTTCATCGGGACCGACTTGCCCCGGCGGATGGTGCCGTCCGCGACGACCACCACTTTCGCGTCCGCATCCTGAATGCGGGACGCGATCGCGCTGGGCGCGAACCCCGAGAACAGCGGCACGAGAACCGCACCGAGCCGGGCGATGGCGTACATCGACACGACGGCCTCGGGAATCATCGGCAGGAACAGGGCGACCGCGTCGCCCCGGCCCACTCCCAGCTCCCGCAGTCCGGCGGCGGCACGCTCGACCTCCGCCCCCAGCTCGCGATACGTCAGCGTGCGGACAGTTCCGTCCTCCGCCTCGTGCACGACGGCGAGCCGCTCGGCGGCCACCGGATCGGCGACCCAGCGCCGCAGGCAGGCGTCGACGATGTTCGTCCTACCGCCGACGAACCAGTCGGAATGCTCGATGCCGCGCGAGGTGTCGAGAACTTCGCGATACGGCACCTGGAACGGCAGCTCGAGATCACGGACCACCGCATCCCAGTACCACCGCACGTCGGCGACGGAGCGGGCACGCAACTCGTCCAGGCCGCCGAGGCCGTGCGCGCGGGCGAGCCGGGTGACGTTGGCGTTGTCGACGTAGTCGGCGGTGGGGATCCAGGTGTAGTCGGACATTGTCAGCTCCTCGGCATCTCGAGCATGCGCTCGGCGACGATGTTGCGCTGGATGAAGGTGGAACCACCGGCGATGGCGGTGCCGCGGGCCTGATACGCGAGCCGGAGCCAGCGTGACGTTCGCTGCTGCTCGTCGTCGAGTGCGAACTGGCCGCCGGCGGGCTCGAGGGACAGCCGGAAATCCGCCAGTTCTTCGACGAGCGGGCAGAAGAACAGCTTGCCGATCGACGTCACCGGACCGGGTGGGCCGTCGTTCGCCGCCAGGGTGATCACGCGCTGGCCGATGAGGTAGTGCACGAGCGCGCGGCCGTAGAGGTCTGCGACCTTCTGCCGGATCAGCGGATCCGCACCGAGCGGGCGGCCCGACTCGTCGGTCATCTCTGCGATGTCGCCGACGATGTCGTCCACGGCCCGCTTGGTGTTGACCCGGCCGGTGGCGATCGCCACTCGCTCGTAGGCGAGCGTGCCCATGGCCACCTTCCACCCGCCGTCGACGTCGCCGACGACGAGATCGTCGGGGATGAACACGTCGTCGAGGAAGACCTCGTTGAATTCGGCCTCACCGAGCATGTGGGCGAGCGGGCGAACCGTGATTCCCTCGCTGTCCATGGGAAGGAGGAAGAAGGTGATGCCCTTGTGGCGTGGCCCCCCACCCGTGCGGGCGAGCAGGATGGCATGAGCTGCGATGTGCGCTCGGCTGGTCCAGATCTTCTGCCCGTTGATCTTCCATCCGCCGTCGACCTTCGTGGCCTTGGTGCGCAGTGACGCGAGATCGGACCCGGCCTCCGGTTCGGAGAACAACTGGCACCAGATTTCGTCTCCGGTGAGGATCGGACGCAGAAAACGTTCCTTCTGGGCCGGTGTGCCGAAGTCGATGATGGTGGGGCCGGCGAAGTCCTCACCGATCGTGTTGAGTCGCTCCGGCGCGCCCACGCGATCCATCTCCTCGGTGAAGATGGCTTTGCGGATGGGGTCGGCGGCCTGCCCGCCGTACTCCTTCGGCCACGACATTCCTCCGTAGCCGGCGTCGAAGAGCAACCGCTGCCATCGTCGCCAGAACGGGACCTTGTCGACCAGATCCACCGGTTCCGGCCAGGGCAGCGTCGTGACTGTCTTCTCGGCCCATTCGCGGACTTCTCTGCGGAAACGGGCTTCGTCCGGGGAATCAGCGAGTTCCATTGCACCCCTCCTCACGTATTTAGGACGAATGATACTATAGGTCAGTCCAAAAAAGGAGGGCCGTCATGACAGATCCACTCCACTCCGGCGAGGTGGACCGAGTCGAGTACGACATCGAACGCGGCAAGATCCGCGAGTTCGCCCGCGCGACGTTCACCACCGATCCCGTCCACACGGACCGGGAGGTCGCCCAGGCAGCCGGGTTCGCCGATGTGCCCGCGACCCTCACCCACACGGTCGTCGCCGGGCACCAGCGCGACCAGCGCAAGTTCGTCGAGACGCTCGGCCTGGCACTCGAGCGAGTGGTTGTCGGCTCGGTGAAGTGGACATACCTTCGACCCCTGATTGCAGGCGACCACGTCGTCGGCACCCGGCGCATCGTCGACGACGTGCAGCGCGAGGGCAAGCGCGGCGGATCGATGCGCGTCGTAACGCTGGAGACCGAATACGTCGACGCCGACGGTGAACCAGCGGTGCAACTGGAGGAAGTGCTGATCGAGCGAGGAGAACAACGATGAGAGCACCTGCGAAGGCCCGCATCGGCGCGGTCGTCGACACGCGTGTCGTCGGTCCGATCACCCAGACGGACATCGTGCGATTCGCCGGCGCCGGAGGCGACTTCAACCCCCTGCACCATGATCCGGAGTTCGTCGCGACGTCCGGGTTCCCGGGCATCATCGCGATGGGCCAGATGCAGGCCGGGATCCTGGCCGGCTGGCTCTCCGACACATTCGGCGTCGAGCACGTCCGTTCCTTCGGCGTCCGCTTCGTCGCCCCGGTCTTCCTCGGCGACACCCTGACTGTCGGTGGGACAATCACGGCGATCACCGAGACCGACGGGGAGGCGCGGGCCGATCTCGATCTCGTCGTCTCCGGAACGAAGGGGCCCGTCGTCACCGGTTCGGCGACGGTCGTCGTCGCCGAGGTCAGATAAGCCCCCGGATTCCGGAGGGGGGTGATCCGCTGCCGCGCCCCGGCCCGCACGCAGCAGGCAAAGACCGCGTACACCGGCAGCGCCGGCGGGGAAGTCCCGGCGGCCGGGCGACGGGTCGGGGTCGCGGCAGGACGGGCACGGCGCGGCAAGCGCAGGTGAACTCCTGGTCGCGTAGTGACGTGAGCCACTCATCGGGCAACCAGGAGTTCACCTGCCTCTCAACCTTTATGGGCGTTGGGCACCGGCAGTCAACTCTGCCGCGATGCGCTTGCGGAGGAGGTGCTTCTGAATCTTCCCGGTGGCGGTCATGGGCAACTCGGCGACCACCTCGACGCGTTCAGGTGTCTTCTGAATGGCAACTCCCCGATCGAGCAGATAGTTGCGGAGATGCTCCAGGGTGGGAGCATTCTGCTCCTCCTTGGGCACCACGTAGCAACACACCCTCTCCCCGAGCCGCTCGTCGGGCATTCCCACCACGGCGAGAGCGAGGATTCCGGGATGATCGGCCAACTTGTCCTCGACCTCGCGCACACTGATGTTCATGCCGCCGCGGATCACGATGTCTTTGGTTCTGCCGGTGACCCGGACAAACCCATCGGCATCCATGACTCCGAGATCTCCTGATCTCGAGAAACCTTCGGGAGTAAAGAGTTCCGCCGTGTCCTCGGGCCGGTTCAGATACTCGATCATATGCGAGGGCCCGCGATAGGCGATGTCGCCCTCACTCCCCCGTGCCACCTCGAGGCCGTCGTCCCCCACAACCTTGACCTCTGCCCCCGGCAGCGCGGCGCCGTCGGACGTGACCGCCCGGCTCGGGTCGTCCTCGACGGTGCAGGTCGTCGTGGTGAGATTCTCACTCCTCCCGTACAGCGACAGGATGGTGGTGGTGGGCAGGTCGGACTTCGCCTTCTCCACCACGGCCGCCGGGATGGGGGAGCCGGCGCACACCCAGACCCGGAGGGAGGATAGATCAGCGTCCGGATCCTCGTCGGCCGCAGCCAACAACGTCTGCAGGAACGTGGTGGCCGTGACCGCGGCCGTACATCCGAACTTCTTGATCTCGGCGAGCCCGCGCTCAGGGGCCCACTCCGCCATGATGTGGGTCGCCGCGCCGCTGAGCAGAGGTACGAGCACACTGGTGACGAGTCCTGTGGTGTGCGTGATCGGGGACGGCCCGAACTGGACATCCGCCTCGGTATGCCCGAAGGCCGTCTTCAGCGCACGTGCGCCCGAAGCGTAGGTGTTGAAGGTGTGCAGGCAGCCCTTGGGACGCGACGTAGTTCCGGACGTGTACACGATGACGAACGGATCGTCGGGGTGGGCACGGAAGCCGAGTTCCGTGTCGATGACGTCCGGGTCCGCGTCCACGACCAGGCTCTCGAGAACCTCGATGCCCCGCTCGGCGAGTGCCTGACGGCTCTCCTCCGAAGCGCGGACCGCGATGATCGTCTCCAGCGTCCGCGACGACCGCCGGATACCATCGAACATCGACGCATGGTCGAAGCCCTTGAACTGTGCCGGTGCGATCGCCATCCGGATCGAGGCGTCGGCGACAACGTGTGACACCTCATCCGTCCGGTAGATCGGCATGATCGGCACCGTCACCACGCCGATCCGAGCGAGCGCAGCTGCGACGACGACGAACTCCCCCCAGTTGGGCAGTTGAACGGCGACACGGTCGCCGGCCCGGAGCCCTCTCCGGTGGAGGCCGAGCGCCAGCCGCTGCGACCTGTCGTAGAGCTGCGAGAAGGTCAGCTCCTGCACGCCGTCGGTGACGAAGATCTTGTCGGGGCTGCCCTCGGCACGTGCCCGCAGAAGGTCGGTGAAGTTCTCGTCGGCCCATTGGCCACTGGCATAGAACTCTTCTACCTGCCGGGGGGTGTATCGGCCGAGGTTTCGATCGCGCGTCATGGGAGGATTCCGTCCTTCTTGAGCTGCCACACGTTTACGTAAAGATTAGAATGGTTAGACCGAAGTGGCAACCACCTACGACAACATCCGCGAGCGCTCATTGCACCCGCTGGTCGACCGGCAAGCGAAGGGGCCCACAAAAATTCACCGTCGGCTGCGAGCCCGGCACCGGCTGAGCCATGTAGCCCGGTAGCTGTCGACGACGGACCCCGAGGAGCCCGCCGTGGCTCCTCATCGCATTTTCCACACCGGCGCACGCTTCTCACGGAAGGCCGTGACACCTTCGACAACATCCTCCGTGGTGAAGGCAAGGGCCAGTTGAGACTGCAGCGTCGCAAGTGCGTCCGGCAGCGACATGTCACGAGTGTTGTTGATGGCATCCTTGCCCAGGCGCATCAGCAGCGGTGACTTTCTCGCCAGTCGGCGCGCCCACGCGCACACCTCCGCATCGAAGTCGCTGTCCGGAAACACGCGATTCACCAGTCCCAGTTCGTGAGCTTCTGCGGCGGTGAGTTTCTCTCCATACATCATCAGCTCATTGGCCTTGAGCCGCCCGACGTTCCGGTAGATGAGCGCAGAGATCATGAACGGGAAGACGCCGACGTTGATCTCCGGGCATCCGAAGTGGGCAGACTCCTTGGCCAGCACGAAGTCACAGGCGAGCGCGAGCCCGAACGCGCCCGCGAGCACGTCGCCACCGGCCGCACAGATCACCGGCTTGCCGAGACCGCCGATGAGTCGGTACAGCCGCGGGAAGCGGTCCAGGCCCGCATACTTGACGATCGTCGGGGTGTCGCTCGCGAATGCTTTGAGGTCACCGCCCGCCGAGAAGATCTTCTCGTGCGACGAGGCCAGCACGACAACCCGCACGTCGTCGTCCCCCCGCGCGCGCTCGAGCGCGGCCAGGAGTTCGTCCAGCAGGTCGTCGGACAGGGCGTTGCGGGTTTCCGGGCGGTCGAGAGTGAGGACGGCGACGTGCTCGTCGACGTCGTAGCGCACAGGGGAAGCCATACTGGCCATCCTTCCATTTTGGTCCTACCATTCGACCCTAACCTCGCGAACAGGTGGAGACAAGAGCCGATCGAAGCAATTTCCGCCGAGAGCGTGACGAGATTGGACTGACCATATACATTGGAGGTAAGCCGCAGACGGCGACCGGACGCCCTGGCGATGCAACTCTCTATACTGTGTGGTGTGTCACAGGAAGGCGCGACGGCGTCGCCGCCGTCCGTGTGGCCGCCGTGGCGCGAGGAGTAGTGAGTGGTCATTTCGACGAGTTCGTTCGAGCTTGCCGAGCAGGCAATTGCAGAACTGCAGGAACTCCTCGGCAGCGAGCCGAGCCTGGTTCGCCTGGCGGGTGGCGAGCCGGATCCGGCAGTGATCCGCGCGTTCGCAGCCCGCAAACTCCGGGAGGGCGCCGACTCTCCGGAGCAAGCGGTACGGCTCGCCGACCTCGTGATGCGGCTCGACGCCGCCGACCGCGACGACATTTCGCGCCGACTGCGCATGCACAGCGAGCAGTTCGAGGCGCTCCAACACGTCGTGCGCGCCATCGACACCGGAGCCGACCGGATCGCGCAGACCGTGACGCAGGAACTGTGCACGAACCTCGGGTACGCCAAGGCCATGTTCTCCGTGGTCCGCGGTTCCACTTGGTCACCCATCGCGCTCGCCGTCCACCCCGAATTGACCGGGGATTTCCACCCACTCATCAAGGCCATCGACGGTCGAGAGATCTCGCTGCGGGAAGCCCCGCGGGAAGCCGAACTGGTTCGGCGTCGCCGGCCGTACGCAGTGGATGCCTCCGACACCTACCGGCACACGTACCGTCCTCTCATCGACCTGTCGCGCCCGGCGGGATATATCGCCGTTCCCATCGTCGTCGGCTCCCGCGCAGTGGCGATGATCCACGTCGACCGGCAGAGCGACGGACTCTCCGACACCGACGTCCACATCGTCGGCGCGCTCGCCGCGGTGTGCGCCTCGTCGAAGGAACGCGCCGATCTGCGGCAGCAGATCTATGCGCGCAACGAGCACATCGACGCCGAGGTCCAACGTCTCACCCGGGCACTGCGGCACCTCGCACAGGCGCCCGTGACGATGCCGGAACTCGGTACCCGTGAACTGTCCCGCTCCGACGTGGCGACGCTGGACGGTGGGTCGCAGGACCCGGCCATTCCGCGCGCGCAGTCGCTGACCACTCGCGAGCGCGAAGTGCTCACACTCATGGCGACCGGGGCGACCAATGCGGCGATCTCCCGGCGGCTCTGTATTTCCGACGGCACCGTCAAGAGCCATGTCCAACGGATCTTCAAGAAGCTCGGGGTATCGACGCGCGCCGAGGTGGCAGCGCTGTACGCCAATGCCAAGACGGTGACTGGTGGTGCCTGACGTACCCGAAGCGGATGCGCAGCCGGACATGAACACCGGGGACGCCGATCTCGAACGCGCCATCGCGGACCTCCTCACCGACATGCGCACTGCCACCCCCGAGCGCGCAGCCGAACTCGGCCGGCGCCTCGTAGATCTCCTCGATCGGCGAAAGGCCCTCGCGGAGAAGCGGACCGCCGAGGTCGGCGCACTGGCGTCAGGCATCGATCGTGCCGTCCACGCCTTGGACGACGCCGCCTCGAGTGCGGAACTCATGCGACGCGCGTGCGAGCGTGTCGCCGAACTCTGCTCTGCCCGGAAGGTCCTTCTGTCTCGGCTCGAGGGGGATCGAATCGTTCCCGTGACCTCCTTCAGCACCGACCCCGGTACGACGCCGTCGCTGCCCCTCGGGTTCGACCTCGTGGCGGGCTCCCCCGAAGCACATGCGCTCGCGACGAGCACGGTCACGGTCGATGAAGTGGTTCCCGAGTCGATGCGAGAAATTCTGGGTAACAGCGGTTTCGCCACCGTTCCGGTCCTCGTCGACGGGAACGCGACCGCGCTCCTGCACGTCGACACAGCACTGGACGGTCCACGGCGCCACGCCCTGAGCGTGTTCGCGGAAATGCTCGGCGGCTGCTTCGAACGGGTCGGTCTCGAATCGCGTCGCGAACGTCAGGACCTTCTCCTCCGCGAGAGCGCCCGACGGTGGAGCAGCGACACCGACTTCGACGCGCTGCCTCCACGCGGCGCGACCGACAGCGCGCCGTCCCCCACGGAACACGACGACGCGGACCAGCGCCTGCTCGATCCGCTCACCGACCGCGAAGCGGACGTCGTTCGGCTGATTCTCACCGGTGCGTCGAACGCCGCGATCGCCGCCGAACTGGTCATCACCGTCGACACGGTCAAGTCGCATGTGAAACGCATCCTCCGAAAACTGGGCGCTACCAACCGCGCCGAACTGATCGCGAAGTATCAGTCCACCCCTCGGTGACGCGGCGGCCCCGGCACCGTGACTCGCCCTGACCTGGCGGGCCTGGCGATGCAGGCCCACCGGACGACGTCGTCAGGCGTCGGAAGGCGGCACGGTCACCGTGATGGTGTCCACCTCCGGCGTCAGCACGAGCTGGCAGGCGAGGCGAGAGCACGGCTGGACGCCGTCGAGAAACTCGAGAAGATCCTGCTCCTCTGCCGTCGGCTCCCCGAACACCGCGGCGGAGTCGTCCACGTACACGTGGCAGGTGGCGCACGAGCAGCTGCCACCGCATTCGGCGACGATGCCGGGAAGGTTGTTGCGTACCGATCCGTCCATCACGCTCTGGCCGGCCGGGACGTCGACGGACGACGTCGAGCCGTCCGGGAGCTGGTACACGACAGTGGGCATGGCGATCTCCTCCAGGTTGACCGATGAACATCTGCGCGGCCGCCTCGCGGGGCCGGGTGCCGTACCCGGAAGGTGCGGCCGTTCTCCGTGCCCACAATTGTGTCGAGGATCACTGGATGCCCGCATCACCACATCGACCGATTACCCCCCTCCCTGAGGGTGAAGTTGCGACGGGACCAGCACAGTGCCGCGGGGTGACCGGGCACACATCCCCCGTTAGGTGGACAACATTCGTTCGCTGGTGTGATGCCTCTCACTCTCTGGGCTGACAGGCTCGAGTCACGTCAGTCGGCGTGAGCGTCGAACCTATGGCGCCACATCTCACTGCACCACGCAGATCTCACTGCACCACGAAGGGGAATCGATGAGCACTACAGAGCAGGTCACGGAGCTGATTCCGGACACCGTCGCCCGTCGGATCGTGCTGCCCGAAGGGCACCGGGACAACGACGCGTTGTTCGAGGCCTACCGTTGGCTGCGCGAGAACAACCCGCTCGGCCGCGCCGTGGTGGAGGGGTACGACCCGCTGTGGCTGGTGAGCAAGCATGCCGACATCATGGAGATCGAGCGCCAGCCCGACATCTTCACGAGCGCGGGCGGCGAGGACAAGGGTTCCGTCAACCCGATTCTGGCGAACCAGGCCGGCGACGAGTTCACCAAGAGCATCAACAACGGCAGTCTCCGCATCCTGGAGACCCTCACCTACCTCGATCCGCCGGAGCACACCGAGATCAAGGACATCGCGATCGACTGGTTCCGGCCCACCAACCTCGCGAAGTGGGAAGCCACCATCCGTGACCTTGCCAAGGCGTCCGTCGCCCGGCTCCTCGAGACGGACGGCCGGATCGACTTCGTCAAGGACTTCGCCCTGCACTACCCGCTGCACGTCATCATGAGCCTGTTCGGGGTGCCCGAGGAGGACGAGCCCCGCATGATGGCCCTGACACAGGAATTCTTCGGGACGGCCGACCCCGACGCCGTCCGTGAGGATGTCGAACCGCTGACTCCGGATGCCGCCGCCAAGCAGTGGGTGGCCACGATCCAGGACTTCTACGCATACTTCGAACAGCTGCTCCAGGATCGCCGCGCCAACCCCAAAGACGACCTCGCGACGATCATCTCCCTCGCCCGCGACAAGGACGGTAGGTACTACCCGAACGAGATGGCCTACGGTTGGTTCATCGCCATCGCGACGGCGGGCCACGACACCACCTCGAGCACCCTCGCGGGCGGCATCCTCGAGCTCGGCCGCAACCCGGACCAGCTCGCCAAGGTGAAGGCCGACCTGGCACTCGCTCCGCACCTCGTGAACGAGTCGCTGCGCTGGGCCTCGCCGGTGAAGCACTTCATGCGTCAGGCGACGCAGGATTACACGCTGCGCGGCCGCGACATCAAGAAGGGCGACCGCTTCATGCTGCTGTACCAGTCGGGCAACCGCGACGCCGAGGTCATCCCCGACCCCGATCGCTTCGACATCACCCGCCGGCCCAACAAGCACATCGCCTTCGGCTACGGCCCGCACATGTGCATCGGCCAGCACCTGGCGAAGCTGGAACTGCGGATCATGTTCGAGGAACTGCTCCCCCACATCGAGTCCCTCGCGCTGGTGGACGAGACCAAGATGATCCAGACCAACTTCGTCGGTGGACTCAAGAACATGCCCGTCAAGATCGAGTTCACCGGGTAACACGATGCTCACGTCACACCCCTCACCCACCGTGGTGATCGTCGGGGCCGGGCATGCCGGCGGCACACTCGCCGGCATGCTGCGGCAACAGAAGTTCGACGGCCGCATCGTCCTGTGCGGGGAGGAAACGCATCCGCCGTATCACCGTCCGCCGCTGTCGAAGAAGTACACCGACGACGAGTTCGTGCAATGGCTCAAGCCGGAATCCTTCTACGCCGACAACGCCATCGAAACCCGCCTGGGTGATCCGGTCGTACACATCGACCGGGATGCCCGGACCGCGACGACGGCATCCGGTGCGACCCTCGAGTACACGACGCTCGTCCTCGCCACCGGCGCCGCACCGCGGACCCTGACGCTCCCCGGCAGCGACCTCGACGGTGTCCTGAGCCTGCGCACCCTCGGCGACGCCACACAACTGCGCGAGGCGGTCCACACCGGGTCCTCACTGGCGATCGTCGGCGGTGGGTACGTCGGACTCGAGGTCGCAGCGTCGGCCCGCGCCCGCGGGTGCGAGGTCACGGTCATCGAGCGTGAGGATCGGGTACTGGCACGGGTCGCCAGTCCGGAACTCTCGGCCGCCCTCACCGAGTTCCACCGCGACCGCGGCACTCACATCCTGACGGGGGCCGAGGTCCGGGAGATCACCGGGACAGCCGGTCGCGTCGGTGGAGTCACCCTCGCCGACGGCACCGATATCGCCTGTGACCTGGTGCTGGTGGGCGTCGGCGCGATCCCCAACGACGCACTGGCCCGGGAAGCCGGCATCGACTGCCTCACGGGGATCGTGGTGGACGGGTCTGCGCGCACCAGCGATCCGCATGTCCTCGCCATCGGGGACGTGACCTACCGCCTGCACGACACACTGGGCAAGATGGTGCGTCTGGAGAGCATTCCCAGCGCGGTAGAGCAGGCGAAGCAGGCGGCAGCCGTCATCACGGGCGCGCCCCTGCCACCCCACGAGGTGCCGTGGTTCTGGTCGGATCAGTTCGATCTGAAAATGAAGATGGCCGGGATGGTCGATTCCGCCACCCGGGCAGTCCTGCGCGGGGATCCGTCCGAGTCCTCCTTCGCCCTGTTCCACCTCGACAGCGACGGTGTTCCGGTTGCCGTCGAGACCGTGAACGCCGCAGCCGACTTCATGGCCGGAAAGCGCTTCATCGGCAACCGCACCAAGCTCGACCCCACCGCACTCGCCGATCCCGCGACCTCGCTGCGGGAAGCCGTTCTGTAGAGCATTTCGACTTTCGCCGGCCCTACCGGGCCGGCCCTCAAGACATGGAGTACGTGATGATGGAAGCACTCGCAGCAGTCGCGAGAGAGCCGCACGCCGAATTCACCCTCGAGCCGATCACTATCGAGGGACCGAGGGCCGGCGAGGTCCTCGTCGAGATCGAAGCGGTCGGCATCTGCCACACCGACCTCGCCGCCCGCGACGGCGCCCTCCCGACCGCGCTGCCCGCCGTCTTCGGCCACGAAGGATGCGGCGTCGTACGGGAAGTCGGCCCCGGCGTCACCAAGGTCGCCCCCGGGGACCGCGTGGGCATCACCTTCAACAGCTGTGGGACCTGCCCGTCGTGCACCACGGGGGCACCCTCGTACTGCCACCAGTTCATGCACCTCGCCTACGACGGGGTGCGCGAGGACGGCACGGGACCGCTGTCCACCACCGACGGTGAGCGCCTCACCGGTCTGTTCTTCGGGCAGTCCTCCTTCGCCACCTACAGCCTCGCCTTCGAACGCAACGTCGTGAAGGTTCCCGACGACGTCCCGGCCGAACTCCTCGCTCCCCTCGGCTGCGGCATCCAGACCGGGGCGGGCGCGGTGATGCGTTCCCTGAACTGCCGGCCCGGATCTGCGGTACTCGTCGCCGGCGCCGGCTCCGTCGGCCTGGCCGCCGTCATGGGTGCCGTCGTGCAGGGCTGCACCACCATCATTGCCGTCGAACCCCATCGATCCCGGCGTGAACTCGCCCTCGAACTGGGCGCCACCCACGTCGTCGATCCTGCCGCCGGCCCACTCGTCGAGCAGGTCCGGGCCATCGTCCCGGCCGGTGTCGACTACGCGATCGACACCTCCGGCGTCCCGGCCGTGATCGAGTCGCTCGTCGGAGCCATGACCTTCCACGGCAAGATCGGCCTCATCGGCGTACCCGCCGACCCGGCGGCCTCCGTGCCGCTGAACATCATCAACTCCCTCGCCATGGGACTCACGATCACGGGGATCATCGAGGGCGATAGTGTCCCCGACGAGTTCATCCCCGAACTGGTCGAGCTCTACAAGGCGGGCAGGTTCCCGCTCGACAAGCTCGTCACCACCTTCCCCTTCGCGAAGATCAACGACGCGATCGAGGCCCAGCACCGGGGCGAGGTGCTCAAGCCCGTGCTCGTGCAGGACTGACCACCCCACCGACACACTTTCGAGAAGGACACCCCGATGACGATCGACTACACCGATCTCTACATCCGCGGCGGATGGGTACGGCCGTCCGGCGATGCGACGATCTCGGTCATCTCGCCGAGCACCGAACAGCGGATCGGCTCGGTGCCGGACGGCACCGAGTCCGACATCGACGATGCGGTCGAGGCCGCCCGCGCGGCGTTCACCGGCCCGGACGGCTGGGCGTCGTGGAGCGCCGCCCGGCGCGCCGAGGTGCTGGGCCGCTTCGCCGACGAACTCGAATCCCGCGCCGAGGACACTGCGACCCGGGTGAGCAGCCAGAACGGCATGCCCATCAGCCTGGCCCGGCAGTTCGAGGGCGGCTTCCCGCCTATCCTGCTCCGCTACTACTCCGAGATGGCGGCGAAACAGGAGGACGAGATTCGTCCCGGCATGCTCGGCGGATCGGCCCTCGTCACTCGCTCCCCCATCGGCGTGGTGGGCGCGATCGTGCCGTGGAACGTCCCCCAGGCCATCACGTTCCTCAAGCTCGCTCCGGCGCTCGCCGCCGGCTGCACCGTGGTCCTCAAGCCGTCTCCGGAGACCGTGCTCGATGCCTTCCTGATGGCCGAAGCGGCGATCGCGGCGGGCCTTCCCGCAGGTGTGCTCAACATCGTCCCGGGTGGACGTGAACTCGGCGCCTACCTGGTGGCCCACCCGGGCATCGACAAGGTCTCGTTCACCGGATCCACCGCCGCCGGCCGGGCAATCGGTCGCACGTGCGGTGAACTGCTCCGCCCCGTCACTCTCGAGCTCGGCGGCAAGTCCGCCGCCGTGGTCCTCGACGACGCCGACCTCGCCGCGAACATCGAATCCTTCTATGCGGCGACTCTGCTCAACAACGGCCAGATCTGCTGGCTCGGCACCCGCGTCCTGGCGCCGCGTTCACGCTACGACGAGATCGTCGACACCATCACCGATCTCGCGAAGGGCCTGTCGGTCGGAGACCCGCTCTCCGACACCACCCAGATGGGACCGCTGGTCTCGGCCCGTCAACGCGACCGCGTCGAAGGCTACATCGAGAAGGGCAAGTCGGACGGCGGGCGGATCACCACCGGCGGCAAGCGTCCCGCCGGGGCAGATCACGGCTGGTTCGTCGAGCCCACCATCTTCGCCGACGTCCAGACCGGGCACACCATCGCGCAGGAGGAGATCTTCGGCCCGGTGCTGTCGGTCATCCCCTACACCGACGAGGCCGAGGCCGTGGCCATCGCCAACCACTCGGACTACGGCCTCGGGGGTTCGGTCTGGACCGCAGACCCCGAACGCGGTGCACGCTTCGCCCGCAACATCGCCAGCGGCACGGTCGGTATCAACGGCTACGCCAACGATCCGACCGCCCCCTTCGGCGGCATCAAGAACAGCGGACTCGGACGGGAACTCGGACCCGAAGGACTGGCAAGCTACCAACAACTCAAGAGCATCTACCTCGACGTGCGATGACCCCGGCGTGGGGGGGGGGGGGGGGGCGCCCACAGCGGCCCCCCCCCCCCCCCCGGGGGGGGGGGGGGGGGGGGGGCGTGGGCGCGGCCGCATGCACAAGCATGCAGCCGCGCCCGCGGCGGTAGGTGCCAGGAAAGGAGACACAATGACGAAAGATGAAGTCGCGCTGCTCGACTTCGCGGTACAGTGGGCACCCTACGACGGCGGCGACGAGCACATCCTTCCCGAGTTCGGACTCGTCCCCACCGACTTCTACCACCGATTGCGGTGTCTCCTCGACGCGCAACCGAAGATCGACGCCGGGACGCGGCGCCGTCTGAAGAGCCTTTGCACACGCAAACTCGGCTATCCCACGGTCGTCCAGCAGAAGTCGACGTCGCCCAACCGAGGACGGTGAAATACGCGGTCGTGGCGGATGCCGCGTTCCCGGGTTCACGCATCGTCCGGAGTCGTGGACGGGTTCGGGCTCTCCAGCAATCGGTCCAGGTAGAGAGCCGTTGCGGGACTGAGACCGTGGGCGCTGCGCTCCTGCGCGATGCGGTGCAGAAGGACGCTTACAGCGGACCCCGCATCCAGTAAGGGCTGGACGATACTGACCCCGGCGCATTGCTCGAGCACCGGAAGAACCACGCGCTCCGCCTCACGGTCCGACCCGGCAGTGGCGAGGCACTCGGTCAGCAACACGCGCGCATAGAGGGATGCTCTCGGCCGCCAGGTGGCGTCGATCGACTCTGCAAGCACTCGAGCTCTGTCACAGGCCTGCGTCCGGGCGCTGGCCGAGCCGGCAACAAGGAGCCGGATGACCGATTCCTCTGTGATCTCAGTGGTAACCCGACTGATACCGTCCAGCGGTTCTTGCGGGAGCTGCCGAGGAAAGCTGTCCGGGCTGAAATGCCCGGATCCGATTCCCAGGCGAATGCGCTCGTTCACGAGGTGCGCCGACAGGCGCGGAAGTTGCAATGTACGTGCCAGCTGTTCGCCTTCGTTCAATCGCTCGGCAGCAGCGTCGTACCGGCCGAGCCGGTGCTTCAGGCGCGCACCGACGACGTAGGTGGACAGCATGAAATCGACCGTTCCGCCTTCGGCCCCGAGACTGTGGCTCTGGTCGAGGAATCGCTCGGCCTCGGCAAGGTTCCCCTGCTCGTACAGCAGGTCTCCGAGCAGGGCCCCGGTGAGCCGGGAGCCGTAGGACAGTTCCACTCCCCGCTCGGTTGCCAGCTGCATGGCATGACGGAAACTGGCCTCGGCATCGCCGAGATCGAGTTGTTCTCGTGCGGCCAGCCCGTCGAGGCAGTACCCGTAGATGACGCTGAAGGGCCCGGAAGATCGCCGATGGTATGGACGTACCCATTGCTGCCAGCGCCGGGCCTCGGCAAAGTCGAACCGATGGATCGATCGAAACGACGCGACGTCAGCGGTGCCGCACAGGACCCAGGGGCGGAGCCGGTCGGCACGGGCGGTGCAGGCCTCGACCGCCGCATCCATCCCGTCGAGCCGGTCGTCGAAGGCGTTGACCGTGGCCCGGATGAGCGCTGCTTCGGCTCGGATGTCAGCTTCGTCTGCGGTTGCCGACGGCAGAGCTGCCGCGATGTTGCCGAGCGCCTCGGCGGCGGCAACGCGATGATGCAGGATGGCATGCGCCCAGGCCAGCGTGGTCTGTAGGCGCAGCCGGCGCGCGCTGGACGTGCCGGGGAGCTTCGCGGCCAGGCCGAGCAGGGTGCTCATCTGTGAGTGCTCGAGCAGTGGTATCGCCTCGTGTTCGACGGCATCGATCGCGTCGTCGTCGCTGCCGGCGACGAGGAAGTGATCCACAGCCGGGCTGAGTAGGTGCTGTTCGAGAAACCACTCGGCGGCGGTGTGATGCAACTCGATCAGGCGTTCCGGATCGTCACGCTCGAGCCGGCGGCGCAGGAACTCGGCGAACAGGTGGTGGTAGCGGAACCACTGTCCCTCCTCGTCGAGACGCGTGAGGAACAGGTTCCGCGCCTCGATGTCTTCGAGCACCGCCTGGGTATGCCCACGGCCGGTCAGGGCGGTGGCGAGAGCAGCGCACGTGCGCTCGGTGATCGACGTGGCGAGCAGGAAGTCGAGCAGATCCGGCTCCAGGGTATCGAGGACGTTCTCGGCGAGGTACTCGCCGAGAACCCGGTGCCGGCCGGACAGATGACGGATCGCCGTGCGCGGATCGTGGTGTTCGCGCAGGGTCAGGGAGGCCAATTGCAGCGCCGCCACCCACCCGTCGGTCGATTCCTCCAGATCGACGACCTCCTCCTCGTCGAGCTGCACATCCGTGGCGCCGGTGAGCAGTTCCCGGGACTCGTCGAGGTCGAAGCGTAATGCGGCCGAGTCGATTTCGATCAGTTCGTTGCGCACGCGCAGGCCGCTCAACGGCAGACCCTGCCGGGTCCGGCTGGTGACGACCAGCTGCAGGTGGTGGCAGCCGTGTTCGAGCAGGAACCGGGCGATGGACCGGCTGGCCGGGTTGGTCACCCGGTGCCAGTCGTCGAGGACCACCGCGATGTGCTGCCCACCCGCATGCGTCCGGTTGATCAGGGTGGTCAGCACGAACCGCTCGGCGCCGCCCCCGTGTCCTTCCAGCGCCCGGGTCAACTCGGTGCCCAACCCGGGCAGGGTCACCGTGATCGCATCGACGAGATGCGCGAGAAACCACGCCGGGGTGTTGTCGTCCTCGTCGATGGTCAGCCAGGCGGTCGTGCCGCCGGTGCGCTCGAGCATCTGCACGTACTGGGTGGCCAGGGTGGTCTTTCCGTATCCGGCCGGACCATGAATCAAGATCAACCGGGGTCGGGTCGCGGTCCCGAGCCTGCCGAGCAGCCGGGTGCGCGGCACCATCGCGTGAGCCGTGACCGGGGGGCGGTACTTGGTGGTCACGGCGGGCGGAGGGACGGGCCCGGACGCCCCGGCCGACGGCTCGAGGCGCAGGTACGCCGCGGTCCCCGCAGGGTCACGGTTTTCCCGCTGTGGTGGGCTCTCCTCGTCCCCCGCCAGCGGCAGCGGCAGGTCGGCAACGTGGTATCCCAGATCCGTCCCGGCCCGGCGCAGCGCCTCCCCCAGCGCCGCCGCCGTGCCGAAGCGGTCGGCGGGGTCGCGGGCCATCGCCTGCTCGATCACCACCCGGACGCCCTCCGGGACCTCGTGTGCGCGCAGATCGGGGATCGGTTCGGTGCTGATCCGCAACAACTGCTCCACCAGTTCCTCCCCGCGGCGCCGAGCGAAGGCGGGGCGGCCGGCCAGCGCGGTGAACAAGGTGGCGCCGAGTCCGTAGACGTCCGAGGCGACCGAGGGTGAGCGTCCGTGCAACACCTCCGGCGCGGTGTAGGCGGGGGAACCCACCACCAAGCCTCGGGTGGTGTCCTGCCGGTCCGCCAGTCGGGCGATCCCGAAATCGGCGAGTTGCGGTTCGCCGTACTCGGAGAGCAAGATGTTCGCCGGTTTGATGTCCCGGTGCAGCACCCCGGCCCGATGCGCCGTCTCCAAAGCTCCGGCCATCTTGATCCCGATGTCGAGCACCTCGGGAACCGTGCGCGCCCCGCGCCGGGTGATCCACGCGTCGAGCGAGTCGCGGCGGTGGAACGGCATCACGATGTAGGGACGTCCGGTATGAGTGACGCCGGCCTCGAGCACGTGCACGATGTTCGGATGCCCCGACAGCCGGCCCATCGCCTGCTGCTCACGCAGGAAGCGAATGCGATCGGCCTCATCGGGGTTCGAGCTCAAGACCTTGATCGCCACTACCCGGTCCAGGACAGGTTGACGGCAACGGTAGATGATGCCGAAACCGCCCCGGCCCAGCACCCGAGGCTCGTCGAAACCGACAGCAGCCAGCTCGTTGGCTATCTCTCTCTCGAACTGGTTCGAGGGATGCTCGACGGCTTCGTCCGACACGGTTGGTCCTCACCGACTGTTACGCCACTGACTGTCTCCGGTCGGATCATGGTTGCACATGGCTCTACCTGGGTTTGGTTCCTCATTCTAGCCTTACCGGCACAGACTCAGGCGGGAGTCGAGACCGCCATGAGTGCGGGCTTCGGAGCAGGCCGGTCCCGCACTCACGGCGCCACATTTCACGTGTTTCGAGCATGTGCGTCCGGCGCGCGAGGGCAATAGCCACACCGGCTACTGCCGCCCGGACCGAGGCGGGGTGGAGTTCGGGCCGGAATCGGTTGACGGGACCTGTGACGCTGAGCGCGGCGATCGCGCGGTTGTCGGATTCCAGCACGGGCACCTCGATTTCGTTGTGCCGCAGAACCATCGGTGAATACATGCCGCCCGGCACGAGTCCGGTCACCGAGGGCCCCGAGCAGCGGAAGACCGAAATCGGTAATCCCTTGTTCCTGGAGCGGGAGCCGGGACCGCGCGGCATCCCCGCCCTGGCACTCGCGTCGGATTCCTCGATGCCGGAAGGAGTTACCCCGCCCGAAGATAGCGGGAGACCGCTTCGGCTCGGTTGGCGGCACCGAGTTTGCGCAGAATGTGCCTCACATGGGCCTTGACTGTGGCCTCCGAGATGAACAGCCGGTTCGCGATGCGGGCATTCGAGTCACCCTCGGCCATGTGCGCAAGGACCTCGAGCTCCCGCCGGGTCAGCAGGTCCACATTCCCCACAGGGTGGCCGGACTGCATCGGGTGGCGATATCCCGGAAGCGCAACGACCGAATCGTTCGCCGACTCTTCGTTGGAAGCGATCATTTCGTCCAGCATGTCCGGCGAGGCATCCATGACGGCGGTGACCTGCTGCCGGATCGTCCGGAGGCGTTCCTGATAGTAGAGACGTTCCAGGGCATAGCCGAGACATTCCGAGAACGTGCGGACAAGCGTCCGATCGAACTCGCCGACCTCCCGGCCGTCGCTCGGGCTGTCGGCGTGGACGAAGCCGAACACTCCGGAGCCGACCATGATGGGAGCGGCGACGTAGGAGGAAGTGCTCGTGACCTGCTTGAAGCCCGGGTCCACGCGGTCGTCTGCCTGCGCCCGGGGAACCAGCACCGGCGAACGGCGCCGCACGATCTCGCTTTCGATGAGCCGGTGGCCCAGCGTCCGGCTCCGACTGCCGACCGCCAGGATCTCGGCAGCGAGCGCCGAATCGTTCCGCACGTAGCACGACTTCGCCACCCAGCGGTTGCCCTCGACCCGGGACAACATGCACCGCCGATAACCCAACTCGCCGACATGGGTCGGGGCGAGCCGGACAAGCTCGGCTACCGACCCGACGGTCCGCAGCGCATCGAGCGCCCGCCCGACTCCGGCGATCGCCTCCGATCGCTGTGCCAACTCGGCTTGGCGCAGCATCACCCGCGCGTGACCGACCTGCTGGGACAACCCGAGCAGACGAGCGATCTCCGCGCCGGGCACTGTTTCACCGAGCCTGCGCGTGAGGGCCTCCTCGACGACCTCGAGGGCGAAATCTGCCTCGTCGAGGTCGGCCGGAGTGCGCGAATCGGCCGGGGCGTTCCGCCCCAGGAGCTCATGGGCAAGTGCCAGCACACCCCGGGCCCGATCCAACTCCTCACCGACACTCCCGACGGGGCGTAGCGCAGGCGAAGAAGCGCGGTCGGCCGCGGCCGACCGAAAGGGCATCGTCGGTACCACGTATTCGGTGCTCCTTCCCGGCCTCATTGCCAGAGCAGATAAGGGAAATGTTAGCAATTCATGCATGCATGTCTCAATACCCCGGATTTTCTGAAGGAATCCGATCGGCGTAGTTCGGTCAGGCCCGGGCTGGTGGCGTTTCTCGCTCGCCCGTGCCGACCGCGCGCAGGAGTCCGTCCGCCGATGCGCTCGACCACGGGGCGAGACATGGATGCATGATTCTGAATCTTCCTCCTGTCCGTCCAACGATAGGCGTGGCGAGGCGCTCTTCCTCTTTCGGCGCAGGTGGTCGCCGAGGCCGAGTCAGCCGTTGGGATGAGAAACGTGCGCCCAGGGAGTGATGTGCATCACCCCGCCCGGGATCGAAGATTATCGGGACTCGAGTGATCGGCGTCACGCGACGGACGGCCGGACCGCGACGTCTCCGCGACATTGCTGCCACCCATCGGAGGAAAACTGTGACCACCATCGAGGCCATTACGGGTCCCACCCGACCCGTACCGGACGAAATCGCCCGCCGGATAGTTCTCCCCGAGGGCCACCGAGACGAGACGGCCCTGTTCGCGGCCTACAAGTGGCTGCGGGAGAACAACCCGCTCGCCCAGGTACACGTCGAAGGCTACGACCCGCTGTGGCTGGTGACCAAACACGCCGACATCCTGGAGATCGAGCGCCAGCCGGAACTCTTCTGCAACGGCGGAGGGTCCGACCCCGGCACCCACAACCCCATCCTGACCAACCAGGCCGGCGACGCGTTCACCAAGAGCCTCACCGGCGGGAGCCTGCGCATCCTCGACGCCCTGCCCTATCTCGATCCGCCGGAGCACACCGCGGTCAAGGACGTCGCTAGCGACTGGTTCCGGCCCGCCAACCTCAAGCGTTGGGAGGATCGCATCCGGGCGCTGGCCACGGAGGCAATCGCACGGAGGCTGCGCCCCGGGGGGAACGAACTCGATCTCGTCAAGGATTTCGCGATCTTCTATCCGCTGCACGTCGTCATGACCCTCTTCGGCGTTCCCGAAGAGGACGAGCCGCGCATGATGGCTCTGACCCAGGAGTTCTTCGGCACGGCCGATCCGGACGAGGTCCGCGCCGACGTCGAACCCCTCAGCCCGGAGGCCGCGGCCAAGCAGTGGGCCGCCGCCATTGCCGACTTCTTCGCGTACTTCGACGTACTGGTGGAGGATCGCCGCGCCAACCCGCGCGAGGACCTCGCCTCGATCATCGCCAACGCGCGACAGGCCGACGGCGAGTACTGGCCCAAGCAGTTCGCCTACAGCTGGTTCGTGACGATCGCGACCGCCGGGCACGACACGACCACCTCCACCCTGGCCGGCACCCTCGAAGCACTCGCCCACCACCCCGATCAGCTCGCCGCGGTCCAGCAGGATCCCACCCTCATCGGAGACCTGATCAACGAGGGCCTGCGCTGGTGCTCCCCGGTGAAGCACTTCATGCGCCAGGCCACCGAGGACTACGAGCTGCGCGGTCGACACATCAAAGCCGGTGACCGGCTGATGCTGCTCTACCAGTCCGGCAACCGCGACACCGACGTCTTCGACGCCCCGGACGAATTCCGCATCACCCGCAAGCCCAACCGGCACATGGCCTTCGGATACGGCCCGCACATGTGCACCGGTCAGCACCTGGCCAAGCAGGAGTTGCGGATCATGTTCGAGGAGTTGCTGCCGCGCATCCGCTCGATCGAGATCACCGGGGAACGCAAGGTGACCCAGACCAACTTTGTCGGCGGGCTGAAGAGCCTGCCGGTCCGGTTGGAGCTCGCGTGACCACCGCTCCCCCCGGCGCCGCCCGGGGTGTGGTGGTCGTCGGTGCCGGGCATGCCGCGGCCTCACTCGTGGGCCTGCTCCGGCAGGAGGGGCACACCGGCAAGATCACGATGCTCGGTGAGGAACTCGACTACCCGTACCACCGGCCGCCGCTGTCGAAGAAGTTCGCCGAGGGTGACCTCGAGCAGTGGCTGCGCCCCCCGGAGTTCTACCGCGAGCAGGAGGTCACGGTGCGTCTCGGTGAACAGGTCACCGAAATCGACCGCGGGTCCGGCCGGGTCGTCACGGCCTCCGGCGAGCGGATCGGGTACGACGTGCTGGTCCTCGCCACTGGCTCCCGCCCCCGCCCCCTGCCGGTCGCGGGAGCGGAGCTGGCCGGGGTCGGCGCGCTTCGCACCCTCGGCGACGCCCGAGCCCTGCGCAAGTGGGTCACGGAAGGCCGCACCCTCGCCATCATCGGCGGCGGCTACATCGGCCTCGAAGTGGCGGCAGTCGTTCGCTCCGCCGGCGCAGACGCGGTGATCCTCGAACGCGAGGACCGGGTCCTGGCCCGGGTCGCGAGCCCCGAACTGTCGACGATCCTCACCGCGCGGCACACCGCACAGGGCACGGTCGTGCGGACCGGTGTCGGGGTCGTCGGGCTCGAGGGCACCGAGGGGCAGGTGCAACGCGTCGTCCTCGACGACGGGGAGACGATCGACTGCACCGCAGCGCTGATCGGGATCGGCGCCCTGCCGTGCGACGAGTTGGCCGCAGCCTGCGACCTGGAGCGCGGCCCGGCCGGTGGCATCGTCGTCGACGAGTTCGCTCGCACAAGCGATCCCGCGATCCTCGCCATCGGCGACGTGACCTGCCGGCGTGTGCCCGGACTCGACAGCATCGGGCGACTCGAGAGCATCCCGAGCGCGACCGAACAATCCCGGCAGGCGGTAGCCGCGATCCTCGGCACACCGTCGCCGCAGCCCGAGACGCCGTGGTTCTGGTCCGACCAGTTCGACCTGAAGCTGAAGATCGCCGGCGTCGTGCGACCTGGGGCCGACATCGTCTGCCGCGGGAACCCCGAGTCGGGGCGCTTCGCTCTCTTCCACCTACGCGACGGAATCCCCCTCGCGGTCGAGTCCGCCAATGCCGCACCGGAATTCATGGCCGGAAAGAAGTGGATCGGCGCCGGCACACCTGTCGATCCCGGCCGACTGGCCGATCCCGGTGTCGCCCTGCGCGACGCCGTCCACTGACGCCATCGCGCCGGCCTGCGACGTACCACCCCACCTGCACGATCCGAGGAATACCATGCCCAAGATCACCTATCTCGTCCCCGACGGAACCGCCCACATCGTCGATGTCCCAGTGGGACAGAGCATCATGGACGGGTCGGTTCGCAACAACCTGCCCGGCATCGTCGCCGAGTGCGGCGGCAGCTGCTCCTGCGCGACCTGCCACGTACACGTCGACCCCGAGTACGCCGAGCTGTTCGACGCGGCCACCGACGAAGAACGCGACCTGCTCGAGTACGCCGAGGATGTCGACGAGCGCTCCCGGTTGTCATGCCAACTCATCGTCAACGCCGCGTGCGAGGGCGCCCGAGTAGTCGTGCCCGATTCCAACGGCTGACCCGGCGCCGGACCCCACCTGCGGGGCCACCCCCTTTCCTCACCCCATTTCCGGGACCGCGCTACAAAGGAGCCGCACCCCATGACCGCACTCACCGGCACGACCGACTATCAGCAGTTCTACATCGACGGAAGCTGGGCCGACCCGTCATCGTCGCGCACCGTCGAGGTGCGGGCCGCGGCCACCGAGGAACGCCTCGGCAGCGTCCCGGAAGCGAGCGAACGGGACATCGACGACGCCGTCGCCGCCGCCCGCCGGGCATTCGACGACCCTCGGGGCTGGTCCCGCTGGGATCCGGCGCGCCGCCGCGAGGCGCTCGAGCGTTTCGCCGTGGCACTGGAGAAGCGCGCCCCCGAAACCGCGACCCGCGTGAGCTCGCAGAACGGTATGCCGATCTGGCTCGCTCAGCAGTTCGAGGGCGGGTTCCCGGCCCTGCTGCTGCGCTACTACTCCGGCCTGGTCGCCGACACCCCCCAGGAGGAGACCCGGCAGGGCATGCTCGGCGGGAAGGCGCGCGTGATCCGTGAGCCGATCGGCGTGGTCGGCGCGATCGTCCCGTGGAACGTCCCGCAGGGAATCACGTTCCTCAAGCTCGCCCCCGCCCTCGCCGCCGGATGCACGGTCGTGCTCAAACCTGCTCCAGAGACGGTCCTCGACGCCATGCTGATGGCCGAGGCAGCCGCCGAGGCACAGCTGCCGGCAGGCGTACTGAACGTCGTGCCCGGTGGAGGCGAGATCGGGGCCTACCTGGTAGCCCATCCGCAGGTGGACAAGGTCTCGTTCACCGGATCGACGGCGGCCGGCCGGACGATCGCCGAGACATGCGGGCGCCTGCTGCGCCCGGTGACCCTCGAGCTCGGCGGCAAGTCCGCCGCGATCGTCCTCGACGACGCCGACCTGGCCTCGACGATCGAGAGCTTCTTCGCCTCGACACTTCTCAACAACGGTCAGATCTGCTGGCTCTCGACCCGCGTACTGGCCCCCCGATCGCGATACGCCGAGGTCGTCGACACCGTCAGCGGGCTCGTGTCCTCCCTGCGGATCGGTGATCCTCTGGCCGAGACCACTCAGATCGGTCCGCTGGTGTCCGCACGGCAGCGCGATCGGGTCGAGTCCTACATCGCCAAGGGGAAGGCCGAAGGGGCCCGGCTGACCGCCGGCGGCGGCCGGCCGGCGGGCCTCGACCACGGCTGGTACGTGCAGCCGACCGTGTTCGCCGAGGTCGACAACAACCACACCATCGCCCAGGAGGAGATCTTCGGGCCGGTCCTGTCGGTGATCCCGTACACCGACGAGGACGAGGCGGTTGCCATCGCCAACGCCTCGGACTACGGCCTGGGCGGCAGCGTCTGGACCACAGACCCGGAGCGCGGCGAGGCCGTCGCCCGCCGGGTGCGCACCGGCAGCATCGGCATCAACGCCTACGTCAACGACCCCGTCGCCCCCTTCGGCGGAATCAAGGCCAGCGGCATCGGCCGTGAACTCGGACCCGAGGCCCTGCACAGCTACCAGGTCCTCAAGACCATCTATCTCGACGCCTCGGCCGCGCAGGCCTGAGCAGAACCCGTCTCACCGACCCACACCCGAGGAGTCCTCATGAAAAGCCGCGGCGCCGTTCTCCGCCAAGCCCCTGGCAAGTTCGAAATCGTCGACCTCGTCGTCGACGAACCCCGACAGAACGAGATCCGAGTCAGGATGGTCGCCTCAGGGCTGTGCCACTCCGACGACCACATGGCCACCGGTGACCTCCCCGTCGCCGTCTACCCGGTCTGCGGTGGACACGAGGGCGCCGGCATCGTCGAGTCGGTCGGCCCGAACACCTCCGGCTTCGAACCGGGAGACAAGGTCATCTTCTCGTTCCTGCCGGCCTGCGGAAAATGCCGCTGGTGCTCCACCGGGCACCAGAACCTCTGCGACCTCGGCGCCAACGTCCTGGTCGGCTCGCGCTGGGACGACCCGACGAGCTTCCGACTGCAGCTCGAGGACGGCACCCCCGTCGCCCAGGCACTCGGCATCTCCACCTTCTCCGAATACACGACGGTCGCCGTCGACTCCGCCATCAAAGTCCCGGCGGACACCCCGCTGGAAAAGGCGTGCCTGCTCGGCTGCGCAGTCGGGACCGGCTGGGGCTCGGCGGTCAACACCGGCAAGGTGCAACCCGGCGACACCGTGCTGATCCTCGGTGTCGGCGGCATCGGCGCGAACGCCGTCCAGGGTGCCGTGCATGCCGGTGCGGCACGGGTGATCGTGGTCGACCCCGTCGCCTTCAAGCGGGACACGGCGCTCTCTCTGGGTGCCACGCACGCGGTCGCCACCGTCGAGGAGGCCATCGAGATCGCGAAGAGCTTCACCAACGGCCAGGGCGCCGACGTCGCGATCGTCACCGTCGGCGTCATCACCGGCGACCACATCGCGCAGGCATTCGCCGGTATTCGCAAGCAGGGCACGGTCGTCGTCACCGCGCTCGGCAACGCCGCCGCCGTCGGCATCCCGGTACCGATCCTCGAATTGATCCTCTACGAGAAGAAGATCAAGGGTTCGCTGTTCGGCTCGTCGAGCCCGCGCGCAGACATCCCCAAGCTGCTCGACCTCTACCAGGCCGGCTACCTGAAGCTCGACGAGTTGATCACCACCGAGTACGCCCTCGACGACATCAACCAGGGATACGACGACATGCGTGCCGGCACCAACATCCGCGGTGTCATCCGGTTCTAGCGACCGCCCGACTGCACCGATCCGGCCCCTCGGATCCCCTCCCGCACCAACCTCGGCCCAATCCCAGAGAGGCACCGATGACCGTCACAGACGACCCGACGACCCAACTACCGACACCCCACGGACCGTTCGTCGAGGACGATCGTGAAGCACACAGCTTCCGTGTCCACCGCTCCACCATGACCTCACCGGAGGTCCATGCGATGGAACTCGAGCGGGTCTTCGCGCACAGCTGGCTCTACGTCGGCCACGAGTCGGAAATCCGCAAGAAGGGCGACTACGTGCGCCGCCCCGTCGGCGGACGCCAGGTTTTCATGGTCCGCGGACGATCGGGGCAGGTGAACGTCTTCCACAACACCTGCACCCACCGCGGCGCAATGGTCTGCCGCGCCGAACGTGGCAACGCGAAGATCTTCTCGTGCTTCTACCATGCCTGGTCGTTCAACACCGACGGCGAACTGGTGGGCATCCCGGACCGCCAGGCGTACGGCGACGACCTCGACTTCGGCAAACTCGGGCTCCGGCCCGCCGCCAAGGTCGACAGCTACCGCGGCTTCGTCTTCCTCTCCTACGATCCCGACATCGTGCCCCTGGTCGACTACCTGGCGGGCGCCACGGAGTACCTCGACCTCGTCGTCGACGCGGTCGAGGACGCGGAAATCATCTCCGGAACCAACGAGTACGCGATCAATGCCAACTGGAAACTCCTGGCGGAGAACAGCATCGACGGCTACCACGCGGTCAGCACCCACGACACCTACTTCAAGTACCTGGTAGCGCTGGGCACCGACCTCGCGGGTGGGGTCCAGGGCACGGCGAAGGCCCTGGGCAACGGGCACGCGGTACTCGAATACACCGCACCGTGGGGCCGACCGGTGGCGAAGTGGGAGCCACTGTTCGGTGAGGGCGCGCGCGAGGAGATCGGCCGGCTGCGCGCCGAACTCGTGGCCAAGCACGGCGAAGAGCGCGCCTCGCGCATGGCCGACGTCAACCGCAACCTGTTGATCTACCCGAACCTGGTGATCAACGACATCATGGCAGTTACCGTACGCACGTTCATGCCTGTCTCCGCGGACCGGATGGAGATCACCGCCTGGGAGCTCGCTCCGAGTCAGGAGCAACCCCAGCTGCGGCAGCGCCGTCTCGACAGCTTCCTCACCTTCCTGGGCCCCGGTGGCTTCGCCACCCCGGACGACATCGAAGCCCTCGAGTCCTGCCAGCAAGGCTTCCACAGCGGCGGAGTGGAGTGGAACGACATCTCACGCGGCATGGCGCGCATGCCCGAGGCCAACGACGAAGAGCAGATGCGTGCCTTCTGGCGACGCTGGAACGAGCAGATGATCGGAGAGGCCCGATGACCACCACCGCACCCGAGACTCCGAAGGCCGCGCCGGCGCCGTCCCCGCAGGTCGACGACCTTCGTCAGGTCACCCGCAGCCGAGTCGAGGACCTGCTCTACCTCGAGGCCGAACTGCTCGACGACTGGGACCTCGACACCTGGATCACCCTCTACACCGACGACTGCCGCTACGTCGTGCCCTGCAACGACACCCCCGACGCCGACCCGGCCCGGGACCTGGTGCTCGTCGACGACGACCACCTGCGTCTGTCCTGCCGCGTGGAGCGACTCAATTCCCGCCGGGCACACCGGGAATACCCGCACTCGGCCACCAGCCACCAGGTGTCCAACGTGCGGCTGCGCCCGGTCGTCGACGGCACCGACGGTGCGGCCGAGCTTCCGGTGGTCGCCGAGTTCGTCGTCTGGCGCTTCCGCGGCGAACGCTCCTACACCTACGCCGGCCGCTACCACTATCGACTGCGCGTCGTCGACGGGCACCTGCGGATCGCGTCGAAGCGGTGCGTGCTGCGCATGGGAAGCCTGCGCCAGGTGTCCGACGTCGCGATCATCCTGTGAACGCCGAACTGGACGGGGCACCGTTGCGGGGCCGCACCGTGATCGTCACGGGAGGAGCGACCGGCATCGGTCTCGCGATCACCCGCAGGTTGCTCGCCGACGGCGCGTCGTTGCTCGTCGCTGCCCGTGACGAGGACGAACTCCATCGCGGGCTCGGGGCGCTGAGCGCACCCCCCGGCGTTCCCGAGCCCGCGGGATTCGTCGGTGATCTGGCGCTCCCGGGCGCCGCGGACGCGATGCTCACCGCGGCCACGGAGACTTTCGGCCCGGTGTACGGACTCGTCAACAACGCCGGCGGGGGCGTCATCGCGCCGACGCTCCAGCATACCGAGCAGACGCTGAAGTCGACCATCGACAACAACCTGTGGACCACGCTGCGGGCCAGCATGGCGTTGCTCCCCCATCTCGTCGACAACGGCGGAGGACGCATCGTCAACATCGGCGCCGAGTCCGTGCGCAACGGCCTCACCGCCCACGCGGTCTACAACGCCGCCAAAGGCGGGGTGCACGCGTTCGCCGTCGGATTGGCGCGCGAGTTCGCACCCGCAGGCATCACCGTGAACACCGTCGCGCCGGCCTACACCCTGACCGCGGAGCTGGCCGCCGCGATCGAAGGAGACCGCCTCCCCGACGTTCTACGGCCGGTCGTCGAGGACGCGGTGCGACTCATTCCGATGGGCCGCCCCGCTGTTCCCGACGAAGTCGCCGGGGCCGTCGCCTATCTCCTTCGCCCGGAATCCGGCTTCGTTACCGGACAGGTGATCAGTGTGAACGGCGGCAGCAGCATGGGCTGACACGTCGCCGCGCCACAGACCGACCGATCCCACATCCAGGGTGCAGACCCGGAAAGGTGAGCCATGACCGGCGTATCCCACGTCGACGACACATCCCGTGTCTCGGGTACATCTGATCCTGAACAACTTTCGACCCACGGCCGGGCAACCGAGCTCTACCGGTCGGCACGCGATCTGCTCCAGGATCTCGGCCGCGACTACCGCAAGGCGGTCGACGAGTTCACCTGGCCGGATCTCGGGGAGCGGTTCAACTGGGCCGTGGACTGGTTCGATGCGATCGCACGGGGCAACGACCGGGTGGCCCTGTGGATCGTGGAAGAGAACGGCGCCGAGGCGAAGTACACCTTCGACGAACTCGCACGCCGGTCCGATCAGGTCGCCGCCCATCTGGCCGCCCACGGAGTGGCCCGGGCAGACAGAGTCGTCCTCATGCTGAACAACCAGGTCGAACTCTGGGAGGCCATGCTCGCGGTCATGAAGCTCGGTGCGGTCATCATGCCCACGACCACCGCGCTCGGCCCGGTGGATCTGGCCGATCGCATCGACCGGGGCGGTGCCCGGCACGTCATCGCCAACATCGCCGACACCACCAAGTTCGACGAGATCGAGGGCAAGTACACGCGTTTCGTGGTCGGCGACGCGCATGAGGCACCTGCCGGCTGGGTGAGCTTCGCCGACGCATACGCGCTGGACGTTCCCCGTGCAACGCACCCCGGCACCGCTCCGCACGACCCCCAGCTGCTGTACTTCACCTCCGGCACCACGAGCCGGCCCAAACTCGTCGAGCACACGCAGGTGTCCTACCCCCTCGGGCACCTCGCAACCTCGTTCTGGGTCGGAGCCGCACCCGGGGACGTACACCTGAACATCAGCTCGCCGGGCTGGGCGAAGCACGCCTGGAGTTGCTTCTTCGCCCCGTGGATCGCCGAAGCGACGATCTTCGTCTACAACTATTCCCGCTTCGATGCCGCCACGTTGCTCGAACAGATCCGCCGGGCCGGCGTGACCACGTTCTGTGCCCCACCGACGGTGTGGCGAATGCTGATCAACGCCGACCTCTCCGGCGGCCCCGCGCAGCTGCGTGAGCTGCTTTCCGCGGGAGAACCGCTGAACCCCGAAGTCATGGATCAAGTGCGGCGGCAATGGGGATTGACGGTCCGCGACGGGTTCGGCCAGACCGAGCTGCCATTGGCTGTCGGGAACGTACCCGGCATGCCGGTCAAGCCCGGATCGATGGGTCTGCCGTTGCCCGGTGTTCCGGTCGTGCTGGTCGATCCGGTGACCGGCGCGCGGGTCGACGGTGTCGGAGAGGGCGAGCTCTGCGTCGATCTGACAGCGCGGCCGATAAGCCTGATGACCGGCTACCTGGGCGATCCCGAACGCAACGCCGAGGCGATGGCAGGAGGCTTCTACCACACCGGCGACGTCGCTTCCCGGGACGCGGACGGCTACATCTTCTACGTCGGGCGCACGGACGACGTGTTCAAGGCCAGTGACTACAAGATCTCGCCGTTCGAGCTGGAAAGCGTGCTGATCGAGCATCCGGCGGTCGCCGAGGCCGCGGTCGTGCCGGCCCCCGACGAAGTCCGGCTGGCCGTGCCCAAGGCCTATGTCAGCCTAGCGCCGGGTCACGAGCCGACGCGGGCGACGGCACTGGCCATCCTGCGGCACGCCCGCGAGAACCTCGCGCCGTACCAGCGCGTACGCCGCCTGGAGTTCGCCGACCTGCCGAAGACCATCTCCGGCAAGATCCGCCGCGTGGAACTGCGTGGCCGCGAAGAATCCGGCGTCGCCGGTGCCGGTGAATGGCGCGACGACCAGTTCCCCGAATTACGGCCCTGAGTCGCGTACCCCGGGGCTGCACCTGCCCCGGGGTACACGAACATCCCTGAGCGAGTCCTGGTTCCGTCGCAGGCGCCGGGACCGAAGCACATTGTGATGGTGCGTGGTTGCGAACGAGCACAGGTATGCCTACGCGAGACAGGGGATGGATCGCCGGACAGCAGTACGTAGTGCCGGCCTCGCCGAGACGGAGCTTTCCTCGGTGCTGGGATGGAGTGTGGCCGCTCTGCACCCGGATATCCGGATGAAACGAGGGTCGGTACCGGGAGTGGTCGCGGTGGCGTGCAGGTTCTGCCAGACCTGACAGCGGCACGGCAACCCCGACTCGCACCACACCCGGCCCCTGCACCTGAGTGCCCCGGTGGAACAGCCACCTCGGCCACGGACGCTCGTCGACGGCCGCTCCACGGTCCTTCAGCTCCGCCCCGTTACGTTATTTACGGTCCTTCGCAGAAGGACTCCGGTCGCCAGACCCGGTATGACTCCTTGCCCCTGTCTCTCGCATGATCCGGGGGGTGGTGTCGCCGGGTGTGGTGGCGTCGACGGACCGCTGATAGGGACACGGCCAACCGAAGTAGGGTAGGTCTCTTTGTAACGTGGGTGTCGGGCGTCGATGCCGGATCGGCGACCGGCCGACCGAGACACAAGGGACGACCCGGGAATGGACTCGAACTATGCGGTGTACTGCGGCATCGACGTCGGCAAAGGTGAGCACCACGCCGTCGGACTGACTGCCGCCGGAAAGAAGGTCTACGACAAGGCGTTGCCGAACGACGAAGCGAAGCTGCGGGCGGTCTTCGACCGCCTGGCCAGCCACGGATCGGTGCTGGTGGTCGTCGACCAACCCAATACGATCGGCGCCCTGCCGGTCACCGTGGCCCGCGCCTGCGACCACGAGGTCGGCTACCTGCCCGGACTGGCGATGCGCCGCATCGCCGACCTGTACCCCGGACAGGCGAAAACAGACGCCCGCGACGCCTTCATCATCGCCGATACCGCCCGCACCATGCCGCACACCCTGCGCCGGGTCGACACCGGCGTCGAGGCCCTCGCCGAGCTCGAGGTCCTCGTCGGGTTCGACGACGATCTCGCCGGCGAGGCCACCCGGGTCAGCAACCGGATCCGCGGTCTGCTCACTTCCATCCACCCCGCCCTCGAGCGGGTCCTCGGCCCCCGGGTGGCACACCCGGCGGTCCTCGAGATCCTCTCCCGCTGCGGCGGGCCGGCCGGAATCCGCAAGGTCGGCAAGCGCAAACTCACCGCGATCGCGGTCAAGCACGCACCCCGCATGGGCACCCGACTTGTCGGTGAGATCCTTGCCGCCCTCGACGAGCAGACCGTGGTCGTGCCCGGCACCCAGGCCGCGGAGACCATCCTCCCCAAACTCGCCGACACCCTGAAAGAGACTCTCCAGCAACGGAAAATGGTTGCCGAGGACGTGGAGAGGGCGCTCGATGAACACCCTCTTTCCCGGGTCCTGACCTCGATGCCCGGCATCGGTTTCAGGACAGCAGCCCGGGTCTTGATCGAGGTCGGTGACGGCTCCGCCTTCGCCTCCGCCGCCCATCTGGCGGCCTACGCCGGCATCGCACCGGTCACCCGTAAATCGGGCTCCTCGATCCGTGGCGAGCACCCGGCCCGCTCCGGCAACAAAAAGCTCAAACGCGCGCTGTTCCTGTCCGCATTCTCCGCCCTCCACGACCCCACCAGTCGCGCCTACTACGACAAAAAGCGTGCCGAGAAGAAAAAGCACAACGCGGCCCTGATCTGCCTCGCCCGACGCCGCTGCGACGTTCTCTACGCCATGCTGAAAAACAGGGAACTCTACCGGGCACCACTCCCCTCAGCGGCTTGACAGGAACCATAGGGACACCCCCCACTGCCGCCGCTCCTGCCCGCTGGTTACGGGTCAGTGGGAGTTCGTCGTCAGCGGGCGTTTGCCGGTCCGGTGAGCGGGCGAACCGTGGCAATGAGCTCGGCGGCGTTGTCGCGGCGGATCGCGGCCGCGAGCTCGTCGGAGCAGGCGCCGAGGACGGCTCCGGGCGGTGTCTCGCGTGCAGCGAAGGGGTAGTCGGTGCCCAGCAGGACGTGCTCGCCGCCGAATCGGGCGACAGCCTGGCCGAGTGCCGCCGCGTCGTAGGTGAGGGAATCGCACCACAGGTCCCGGGCCCGCTCGCTCGGCGCCGGTCCGGGCGTGCCGGAAAGAACGGCGCCTCGGTCGAGCCGGGGCAAGATCGCAGGTAGGGCGCCGCCGCCGTGGGCCAGGCACAGGCGCACGCCCGGAGTGCGGGTCCGCCCCGTGAGCAGCGCCGCCGCGGCGGTCGTTGTCTCCATGGGCATCCCCAGCCCGAACTCCAGGCCCAACATCGACAGCCGCGGGTCCAGCGTCGTGTCCACCGGGTGCACCAGCACCAGTGCCGAGCGCTCGGCCGCAGCAGCGAAGAACTCGTCGAATGCGGGGTCGGCCAGCTCTCGCGTGCCGACGCGAGTACCGATTTCGACACCGAGGAAACCCAGTTCGTCGATGCAGCGGGAGAGCTCGGCGACCGCGGCGTCGGGGTCCTGCAAGGGAACGGCGCCGAGGGCGTACAGCCGCCCCGGTGCCTCGGCGACCAGTGCGGCGAGGGCATCGTTCTGCGCCACAGCCAGGATCCGTGCACCGTCGGCGGGCTGGTCGTGACACAACGTGACAGGAATGGGCGAGACGACCTGTGCTGCAATCCCCTCGGCGTCCATGTCGACGAGTCGGCGCTGGGCGGACCAGCACCGGTGGTCGATCTCGCGGTAGGGGCGACCGCCGAGCAGGAGCTGGGCGCGTCGGGGATCGAGGAGTTCGATGGACGGCCAGCGTCCCGGTCGGCCGGACAAGTCCGGAAGCCGGGTGCCGATCGCGTGGGTGTGGACGTCGATCGCCCCGAGAGGAAGCGGAGATCCGGCGTTGCCGTTCACGTGCGTGCTCATGCTGGCTCCCTCGACGACGCCCGCGGGGTCGATGTTCCGACGGGGTGATCGAAACCGTAACAAATCATGACTACAGGATTCAAGATGATTACGTTGGTCCACCTTCCCGCGCCGGCACGCCCGCTACACCCCACACCCGGGGGCTCACAGCGCGCGAATCTCGCCAATCCTGCAGATACGATTGAGGTCGGACTACGGCCCTGCGCCGGCGTCTCCGGCATATACGCAGTTCACAGCCCTGGGAAGAGGTCGAACCTGATGACGTCATCGACTAGGACTCACTCGCGGACAGCGGACGGCCCCGGAAAGAAGCAGGCCCAGCGGTCGCTCTCGCGGGCACAACAGGTCGCCGTCGAAGTGGAGAACGAGCTGCTCGCCGCGCACACCCCGGTGGGGACCTCCCTCGGCCGACGTACGGACCTCATGGAGCGTTTCAGGGTCAGCCCGACCGTGATCAACGAGGCGTTGAGGATCTTGCGCGACCGCGGGCTCGTGGTGGTCAAGCCCGGGCCCGGCGGCGGGGTGTTCGTTGCGAGCCGGCCGCCACAGGTCCGGCTCGGAGCGCTCGACCTGTGGTTCTCCGGAACAGGAACGGATCCACTGGATCTGTTCGAGGCCCGCATGCACTTGGAGGACGTCCTGACCAGGGTTGCCGTAGAGCGGGCGGGCCCGACGGACATCCGCGACATGGAATGGGCACTGGAGTCGATGCGGTCGGCGGGCACGCCGCGCGACTTCCTGGATGCAAACCTGAGGCTGCATCTGGCGATCGCGCGAGCCGCCCGGATCCCCGTGCTGGCGGGCATGTACGAGGCGATCGCCGCGATCATCGGCGGTGCGGCCACGCGCGTCGAACTGCTGCCCGACCACGAGGAGATGTACCGGCACAGCATCGCCGTGCACGTCGAGATCGTGGCCGCCATCCGCGACGGTGACCGCGAGGCGCTGGACAAGTGCCTGGGACTGCACCGTCAGGACCTGGTGCGGGCGGTGGATCCCACTCGTTCGCCGGTCGCGCCGGAATAGTTGCCGACAATTGTGCTCCATCCCTTGAATTGTGCATACATGATTCCGTAAGGTTTGTCTCGGCAGCGATGCCGAATGCATGAGGAGGAGTCATGGCAGAATTCCTCGGGTTGGGGATCACTCACTATCCCTTGCTCGCCGGCACCGACGAGCACATGGCAGGGCTACTGCGGTGGACCCTGACCGACCCGGACATCCCGGAAGACCTGAAGGATCCGGCGAACTGGCCGGCCCGGATGCGCCGCGAATGGGACGACGACGGCGGCACGGCCGCCGCAGCCGCGCATCGTGCCGAGCTGGTCGACCACCTCGCCCGGTGCAGGGCCGCACTCGACGAGTTCGAACCGGACCTCGTGGTGGTATGGGGTGACGACCAGTACGAGAACTTCCGCGAAGAGGTCGTGCCGCCGTTCTGCGTGCTGGCCTACGACGACCTCGAGGTCCCGGCGTTCGAGGTGATGAACGAGCGCGGCAGCCCCAATGCCTGGGGACTACCCGACGACTTCACGATCACCCTGCACGGCGACCCGCAGGCCGCGCGGAGCCTGGCAAATGCCTTGATCGAGAACGGCTTCGACATGGCATACTCGTATCGCAAGCGCGCCGAGGCCCATTTCCCGCACGCCATCCTCAACACACAGATCTTTCTCGACTACGAGAACGCGGGATCGAAGCTTCCCTATCCGATCGTGCCGATCACCGTCAATTGCTATGGCCAGCATGCGATTGCCCGCAAGGGCGGCCTCGCTCGATTCGCCGACATCGCCGACGAACAGCTCGACCCGGTCGGCCCGACCCCGAACCGTTGCTTCGATCTCGGCGCCGCCGTAGCGCGCGCGTTCGCCGCGACCGACAAGCGGGTCGCCCTGGTGGCCTCGTCGAGCTGGTCGCATGCCTTCCTCACCGACAAGCTCTGGCATCTCCGTCCGGACACCCCGGTCGACGAGCGGCTCTACGACGCTTTCGTGCACGGGGACGTCGACACCTGGCGTGCGGTGAGCGGCACCGAGATCGTCGAGTCCGGCCAACACGAGATGCTCAACTGGTACTGCCTGCTGGGCGCGATGCACGAACTCGGGCTGCCACTGACCTGGTCGACACTCGTCACCACCGACGTATTCAACTCCAACAAGTGCTTCGCCGTGTTCTCCGGCAAGCCCGACGAAGCCTACGCCGGCGGTGCCGGTGGCCGGGCGGGACAGGAACCACGATGACCACCACCGACCTCGCCCAGGGCCGCCGAGTCGCCGTGCCCGGTGTCACCGCCGGACCGATCGACACGTTCTACCTCGAGGCCGGCAGCGGCGATCCCGTTGTGCTGCTTCATGGATCCGGCCCCGGAGTGTCGGGCTGGGCGAACTGGCAACACACCATTCCCGGGCTTGCCGAGCACTTCCGAGTGATCGCACCGGACACCGTGGGATACGGGGCTACCTCGCGTCCCGGGGACATCGTCTACTCACTTCGCACCTGGAGCGACCACATCCTCGGCCTGCTCGACGTGCTGGAGCTCGATCGGGTGTCGCTGGTCGGCAACTCGCTGGGCGGACGGATGGCGCTCGACCTCGCCGAACGCCATCCGGAACGGATTTCCCGAATGGTCCTCATGGGCTCGCCCGGCGTCGGGATGACCGTGACCGACGGGCTGAAGGCCCTGCGCGCCTATGCACCCTCCCTGGAGAACATGCGGGCACTGCTGCTCGACTACTTTGCGGTGAACCCGTCCATCATCACCGACGAGCTGGTCCGCATTCGCTACCAGGCGAGCCTGGAAACCTTCGACGCCTACCGCGCGATGTTCCTCGACCCCCGGCACAAAGGCAACGAGCTCGGTATCACCGAGGAGCAAGTGCGGTCGATCCGCACGCCCTCGCTCCTGATTCACGGACGGGAGGACAAGGTCGTGCCGCCGGAGGTCTCGTGGACCATGCTGCACCTGCTGCAGGACGCGGACCTGCACGTCTTCGCTCGTTGCGGGCACTGGACGCAGATCGAGCGGGCCGCGGAGTTCAACGAACTAGTCGCGGACTTCCTGCGGGGCTGAGCGCCGTCCGATCGACCACGCGAGGGACTTCGGGACGCCGGACAGCGGCAACGGCGGCCCGACCCCCGTGGAGTCGAGCCGCCGTTGTCTATGACTCCTCCCGCCCCGGCGAGCGGTCAGGACTCAGCCGAAGGAGAAGTGGTGGCTGCCGACGAACCGTGTCTGCGCCGGGCCGGGGATCGAGACGTCGATCGAACCGACGCTCCGGTACACGTGGTCGTCGTCCTGGCAGTCCGCGTCGACCGTGTAGTCGCCGTCGGGCACGTTGTCGAACTTCACGGTTTCGTAGTCGGCGTAGTAAATCTTCGCGCTCTTCACCAGGGGAATCTCGTCGATCACCGCGTTGCAGTAGTGCGGGTAGTCCGCCTCGGGGGCGCGGTAGTAGATGAACTTGACCGTGATCGTGTGCTCCCGCACGCTCACGCTCCAGCTGCCGTACGGGTAGGGGTCCACTGCCGATGCCGTGGGCGCGAGGCCCGTCATCAATGCGAGCGGCGCCGCGAGGGCGACCGCTGCGCGTCCGAGCTTCGAGCCCTTCATGGGCGTTCCTTTCGACCGTTGACCAGCCCGACCGGTTCAATGGTCGACCCAGGTACGGGTACAGGAACTGCAAAGCGCCGCAGTCGAACACAACCCGTGATCAACATCGATTGGCTGTCACCCGGCCGTGACCCAGCGTGTCACGGAACAGTCACACCGCGTGTCCGTGACACCGACGATGCAGGGCACGCACCTCGTCGAGGAGTTCCGGTACCGGCCCCTCGACGGTCACCCCGGGCGCAACCTCCTGGATCGGCAGGGCCCGGACGGGCGCCGGCGGCACGCCCAGCTCTTCCAGCCAGCCGACCAGTTGCGCCGAGGACGCCACGTACACGACGCGGCCCAGCCCCACCCATCCGTGCGCGGCCGCGCACATCGGGCAGTGCTCGCCGGACGTGTACACCGTCGCGCTGGCGCGCTCGGCTTCGCCCATGTGCGCGGCGGCCCAGCGGGCCAGTTCGAACTCGGGGTGCCGGGTCCGGTCCCCGCCCGCGACGCGGTTGCGGTCCTCGGCGAGGCTCGTGCCGTCGGCCGACACCAGCACCGAGCCGAACGGCTCGTCGCCGGCGTCCAGCGCCTCCCGCGCCAGTTCCACACACCGCCGCAGGTGCGTCATCTCCGATTCGTCGATCACGAGGTCCTCCCGGTGCCGCGGTCGTCGACCGCATCATGCCACCGCGGTCGTCGACCGCATCATGTCACCGCGGTCGTCGACCGCATCATGTCACCGCGGTCGTCGACCGCATCATGTCACCGCGGTCGTCGACCGCATCATGTCACCGCGGTCGTCGACCGCATCATGTCACCGCGGTCGGCCGGCGGCCGTCAGCCGGTGCAGGTGTTCTCGTCGGGCGCGCCCGCGAACCGCCGGTCCATCCAGTCCAGGCCTTCCACGGCGGCCGGGATCAGGCCGATCCCGTGACCCGCACCCGTCCCGGTGAGCACCGGCGGGATGCCGTAGCGGCGATAGGTGACGGATGTTCCTCCCGCGCACCACTTCCCGACCATGGTGTCGACGCCGCTCACCTGGACGAAGTCGTCGGTCGTGTTCTGCGCGACGAACGTCGGGATGGCGGGGGCGATGTTGCCGAGCTGCTGCTCGTGCACCAGCGACGCCCACGGTTCGGCGGCCAGGTGCTCGGCGATGGGCCGGCCGTCGACCGTGTACCAGGTCGTCGGGAAGAACGGATTCATGCGCGGCGCGTCGTAGATGCAGTACGTCTCGGCGCGCGCGAGGATGTCGCGTCCGGCGGGATTGAACACACTCAGCAGTTCCTCCCGCAACTGCGGATAGGCGGCGGCGAATCCGTTGACCACCCAGCCGATTCCGCCGGAGAGCAGCGAGCCGTCGCCGGCGACGGCGAGATCGGCGAGCGACGCCGGCGGTGAACCCGCGACCGCGGCGACGACGGGCAGCTCGGGAGCGTAGGTGTCCGCCAGCTCCGCGGCCGCCGCCGACGACATGCCGCCCTGTGAGTAGCCCCAGAAGCCGATGCGGGTGCCCTCGTCGATGCCGCGGTCGGTCAGCCGCAGGGCGGCACGGGCCATGTCGAGCATGGCGTGCCCCTGCGAGACGCGGTTCAGGTAGGGATGCACACCGGGCGTGCCGAGGCCCTCGTAGTCGGTCATCGCGACGGCGTAGCCCCGCGCGAGCAGCGGCACGATGTGCAGGTATTCGTACTCCTGGGCGTGATGGGTCAACTTCGACGGCGCGCACTGATCGCCCATGCCCTGCGTGCCCGGGCCGAGGACGATCGTCGGGCGCGGGCCGTCACCGGCCCAGGGTTGCGACGGCACGAACACCGTGCCGGTGACGGCGGTCGGGCCGCCCGTGGCGTTCTCGCTGCGGTACATCACGCGGGTGGCGGTGGCGTCGAGCGCCGGCGCGACGGCCGGTTCGGCGCGCAGGACGTCGCCGGCCGCACCGTCGGGCAGCGGGTCGGGCGGGAGGTAGAACCCGGCGTCGCCCGTGCCTGACACGGACCCTGTCGGAGCGGCGGCCGCGACGGGACCTGCGACGAGGGGCATGAGCAGCATCGTCAGGGCCGCGGTGAGCAGTCGGGCGGTGCGCATCGGCATGCCGAGCATTCTGCACACGTGTGTACCGCCACGGAAGGTGTTGCGTCGATATTTCTGCAACAAGTTCTATGACAGGATGACGCCACGGTCCGATCACCGGGACGACCGATGCCGAGAGGAGCCCCCCGGCGCTACGGTCCGCTCGCCGCTGTATCCGCAGGACGGAAGGACGACGCCATGACCGTCGAAGAGCGACTGGCCCGCCTCGAAGCGCTCGAGGAGATCCGGATGCTCAAGCACCGGTATTTCCGCGCGTGCGACGCCAAGGACCCGAAGGCCATGCGCGACTGTTTCGTCGCGACGGGCGCCGACATCTGTTACGGCCCCGCCCTCGGCAGCTTCGACGACGCCGACGCTCTCGTCGACGTTTACGCCCGCATCGCCCTCGAACGCGTCGACGACCGGTACATCGTGCTCGACATGCACCACGGCATGCACCCCAGCATCGAACTCACCGGCGACGGCACCGCCACCGGCGCCTGGACGCTGCGGTTCCGGCAGGTCGACCTGCGTGCCCGCACGGAGCGGGTGAGCGCACTCGACTACGACGACGACTATGCGTTCGAAGACGGCAGGTGGAAGATCGCCCGGTGCCACGTGCGCGTCCACTGGTCCATCGAACGGGCCCTGACCGACGACGTGAAAGTGGTGTTCTGACATGACCGAACGCAGGGTCGCCCTCGTCACCGGCGCGAGCCGCAGCGTCGGCAAGGGCATCGCATGCGCCCTCGGCTCCGACGGCTGGACCGTCTACGTCACCGCGCGGGGCCCGGTCGGCACCGACAGCCCCCTGGACCGGACCGCCGCGACTGTCACCGAACGCGGCGGGCTCGGCATCGCGGTGCAGTGCGACCACACCGACGACGAGCAGATCCGGGCACTGTTCCGGCGCATCGCCGACGAGCAGGGCGGCCGGCTGGACCTGCTGGTGAACAACGTGTGGGCGAGCCCGCCCGGGTTCGCGGGCTTCTCCGAGCCGTTCTGGAAACGCCCGATCAGCGATTGGGACAGTCTCGTCGGCGTCGGACTGCGCGCCCACTACGTGGCCTCCGTCGACGCCGCGCAGCTGATGGTGCCGCGCGGCAGCGGGATGATCGTCAACATCTCGTCGTTCGGCACCCGCGGCTACCTGCACTCGGTGCTGTACGGCATCTCGAAGGCCGGCCTCGACAAGATGGCCGCCGACATGGCCGTCGATCTCGCCGGCACCGGCGTCACCGCCCTGTCGCTGTGGCCGGGACTGGTGAAGAACGAGGCGATGCTCGCCCGCGGCATCGACAACTTCGAGGGCTTCTCCCTCGCCAACGCCGAGACCCCGGAGTTCGTCGGCCGCGTGATCGTCGCGCTGGCGAACGATCCGAAGGTGAACGAGCGCAGCGGGCGCACCCTGATCACCGCCGAGACCGCCCTCGACTACGGGGTCGTCGACGTCGAAGGCAATCAACCGGATTCGCATCGGGCCGCATTCGGCGGCGGCCCGCTGTACTGATCCGCGGCCCGGCGCACCGGGCGAGACGCCGTGATCACCCCTGCGGGTGCGGATCTTCCGCGGTTCTCACCGGGTTTCCCGAGGACGAGATAGCCTCGGGCGAGAGGGTGAAAGGGAGCGGCAGCATGCATAGCGAGAGACTCCACTTCGCCGGCTCCGGCGCTACGGAACTGGCGGGCCGGCTGGACCTGCCGGAGGGCACGCCGCGCGCGTTCGCACTGTTCGCGCACTGCTTCCCCTCCAGCGAGGACGTACCGGCGGCGGCGCGGATCTCGGAGGTCCTCACCGAGCACGACATCGCCGTCCTGCGCTTCGACTTCGCCGGTCGCGGTGGGTCCGGCGGGGACTGTGCCGGCACCACCTCCGGTCCCGATGTCGCCGACCTCGTGCGTGCGGCGGATTTCCTGCGTACCCACCATGCCGCTCCCAGCATCCTGATCGGCCACTCCCGCGGCGGCACGGCCGTCCTCGCGGCGAGCGAGCACGTGCCCGAGACGCGAGCCGTGATCACGATCGGTGCCCCGGCCGGGACCGAGCGGATCCACCGGCCCGGTACCGCACTGCTGGTGATGCACTCCCCCACCGACGACACGGTCGGCATCGACAACGCCCGACAGATCTTCGCGGCCGCCCGCCACCCCAAGTCCTTCCTCTCCCTCGACGGCGCCGACCACCTGCTCTCCCGGCAGTCCGACGCCCGGTTCGCCGCCTCGCTGCTGGCGACATGGGCGAGCAGGTACCTCGACGAGAACACTGCGGCCCAGGCGCCCACCGCGCCGGCCTCGGCCGAAGGCGTCGTCGAGGTCACCGGGAACGGAGCCACCCGGTTCGGGCAGCGCATCACCCTCGGCCGGCACCTGATCACCGCCGATGAGCCCACACCGGTGGGCGACGACACCGGGCCTTCGCCGTACGACCTGCTGCTCGCCTCCCTCGGCGCCTGCACGTCGATGACGCTGCGCATGTACGCCGACCGCAAGCAATGGCCCCTGGAGAACGTGACGGTTTCCCTGCGTCACAGCCGGATCCACGCCGCGGACTGCGAGGACTGCGAGACCCGGACCGGGCGGCTCGACAAGATCGAACGCGTGATCCACCTCGCCGGTGTTCTCGACGAGCAACAGCGGCAGCGTCTGCTCGACATCGCCGACCGCTGTCCGGTGCACCGGACGCTGCACTCGGAGATCGTGGTGGACACCGCCCTCGCAGCCGGTGACCCCGCCGACCGGGAGACCCGCGACGCACCGACGGCGACGACCGGGCCGGCACCGGCATGAGTTCGCTGCCCATCGGCGACTACGCACTGCTCTCGGATCGGCACTCGGCCGCACTGGTGTCGTCCGACGGTTCGATCGACTGGCTGTGTATGCCCCGCTTCGACAGCCCCTCGATCTTCGCCGCGATCCTCGACGACAACGCCGGGCACTGGTCGATCCGGCCGGCCGGCGAATTCCGGGTTCGGCGCGAGTACGTCGAGGGCAGCATGGTTCTTCGCACGCTCTTCCATACCGGCGGAGGGACCCTCGAGCTGCGCGATGCCCTGATCCTCGGGGATGCGCAGGACCCCCATCGCCTGGGGGAGCATGCGCCGCACATGCTGGCCCGGACCGTCAGCTGCACCCGCGGCAGCGTCAGCGCGGAGCTGCTGTTCCGGCCTCGTCCGGAGTACGGTCTCGTCGCGCCGGTACTGACCGCCGTCGACGGCGGGATCACGGCCGCCGGTGGGGCGAGCCGGTTGACCCTGTCGAGCACGGTGCCCCTCGAGGTCGGCGGCGGCGCAGCCCGGGCCCAGTTCGACCTGCACGCCGGGGAGAGCGCGTACTTCGCGCTGCAGCACGCGGCACTCGGCGCACCCGTCCCGCCGGTGCATCCCGGAGCCGCCGTCAGGGCAGCGGTCGACGACACGACGACCGGCTGGCAGGACTGGTCGGCGCAGCACCAGGCCTACCAGGGCCGCGCGCGCGACCTGGTCCACCACTCGGGACGGGTGCTGCAGGCCTTGAGCTACCAGCCCACCGGCGCGATCGTGGCGGCAGTCACCACCTCGCTTCCAGAGCAGGTCGGCGGTGCGCGCAACTGGGACTATCGCTACTCCTGGGTGCGCGACGCCAGCATGACCATGCAAGCGTTGTGGGTCGCTGCCTGTCCGGACGAGGCACACGAGTTCTTCGATTTCATGGCCACTGCCGCTGCCTGCTCCTACACCAACCGCCCCCTCCAGATCATGTTCGGCATCGGCGGGGAGCACGACCTGTCGGAGCGGACCCTTCCGCACCTCTCCGGCTGGCGTGGCAGCAAGCCCGTCCGAGTGGGGAACGGTGCCTGGACCCAGCCCCAGCTCGACACCTACGGCGAATTGCTCGACGCCGCCGCCCAGCTCCGTGACCAGGTCGGCTCGCTCGACAGTCCGACTCGAAACTTCCTGGTGGGCCTCGCCGACGCCGCCGCGGCACGCTGGCGCCAACCCGACAACGGCATCTGGGAGGTCCGCGGCGAGCCGCGGCACTTCGTGCACTCCAAGGTCATGTGCTGGGTGGCCCTCGACCGTGCTGTCGCCCTGGCCGACTGGCTCCACGCCGACGGCCATGTCGAGGCATGGACGGCCGCTGCCCAGGAGATCCGAGATGCGGTGCTCACGCAGGGGTGGAACGAGGCCCTCGGTTCGTTCACGCAGTCCTTCGGCGCATCGAACCTCGACGCCACCGCCTTGCTGCTGCCGATCGTCGGTTTCCTTCCCCCGGACGACCCGCGGGTGCTGTCCACGATCGATGCCGTCCGCGAGCGGCTCACCGACGCCCGCGGCCTGGTTCACCGCTACCACACCACGGCGGGGGTGGACGGCCTCGAGGGCCAGGAGGGGACCTTCCTGCTGTGCACCTTCTGGCTCGCCCAGGCCCTCGCCCTGGCCGGTCGCACCGACGAAGGTGCCGAGGTCTTCGAACGCGCGGTGGGCTACGTCAACGACGTGGGATTGCTCGCCGAGGAGATCGACTCCGCCACCGGGGAACAGCTGGGCAATTTCCCCCAGGCGTTCAGCCACATCGGACTGGTCAACGCCGCCTGGGCGCTGCACCAGGCAGAGCACGTCGGCACGTTCCACTGAACCGGCTGGATCGAGGTGGAGGAAGAGAGTTCCGGGGTTCGCCGGCCGCGTGATCGTCGCACCGGCGAACGCGTCACGCGAGGTGGCAGGCCACCTGCCCGCCGCCGGGCACCTCGGTGGTCTCCGGTCGGCGTTCCCGGCACACCGGCATCACCTGCGGGCAGCGGGAGCTGAACGCACATCCGGCCGGGGGATTCGCCGGGTCGGGCAGCTCGCCGTCGAGCCGGATCCGTACGCGGGTGCGTTGCCGCACGGGGTCCGGGACGGGCACCGCGGACAGCAGCGCCTGCGTGTACGGATGGGCGGGCTCGGTGAACAGCCGTTCCGACGGCCCCCACTCCACGATCCGGCCCAGGTACATCACCGCCGTGGTGTGGGCGATGTGCCGGACCACGGCCAGGTCGTGGGCGATGAACAGATATGCGATGCCCAACTCGGCGGACAACTCCTCGAGCAGCGCGATGACCTGGTTCTGGGTGGACACGTCGAGGGCACTCACCGCCTCGTCGGCGATCACCAGCCTCGGCTCCACCGCGATGGCCCGGGCGATGGCGATGCGCTGACGCTGGCCGCCGGAGAACTCGTAGGGGTAGCGCTCGGCGTGCTCAGGCCGCAACCCCACCTGTTCGAGCAGGCGGCGCACCTTCCGACGCCGAGCCTCGGCGTCCAGGTCGGTGTGCACCTCGAGCGGTTCGGCGATGGCGTCCCCGACCGTGCGCGACGGATCCAGCGAGGAGTACGGGTCCTGGAACACCATCTGCATGTTGCGCCGCGCATCCCGCAGTTCCGACCGGTTCAGCGTGGTGAGGTCGACGCCGTCGAGGACCACCGAGCCGGCGGCGACGTCGACCAGCCGCAGGATGCCGCGGGCGGTGGTGGATTTTCCGGATCCGGATTCCCCGACCAGGGCGAAGGTCTCGCCGGGCCGGATGTCGAAGCCGACCCCGTCCACCGCGCGGATCGTCCGCTTCTTACGCGACATCCGGCCCCGGACGGGGAACTCGACCCGCAGGCCCCGCACGCTGAGCAGCGGTGCGCTCGCGGCCGATTCGACGACGTCCACAGTCATGAGGTTCCCTCCAGGATCAGATCGGTCACCCGCGCGCAGCGCGATACGCGGTCGTCGCCGACCGGCCGCAGCGGCACGTCGACCGCGCACTCGTCGGCCCGGTGCGCGCAGCGCGGTGCGAACCGGCAGCCGACGGGGATCGAGCCGGGCGGCGGTGGTGAGCCGGGGATGGTGTGCAGGTCCGTCCGGCCGCCGATGTCGGGCACCGATCGCAGCAGGCCCTCGGTGTACGGATGCCGGGGCGCCGCGTAGAGCGCCTCGGTGCGGGCCCGTTCGATCACCTGTCCCGCATACATCACCACCACCTCCGTGCACAGGTCGGCGACCACGCCGAGGTCGTGGGTCACGAACAGCACCCCCATGCCGAATCGTCCGGCCATCTCGCGGATCAGATCGAGCACCTGTGCCTGGATGGTGACGTCGAGCGCGGTGGTGGGTTCGTCGGCGACGAGCAGTTTCGGCTCGCACGCCAGGGCCATCGCGATCATCACCCGCTGCCTCATGCCCCCGGAGAACTCGTGCGGATACTGCCGGACCCGGCGTGCGGCATTCGGGATTCCGACGAGGTCGAGTACCTCCACGGCCCGGGCCGTGGCGTCCTTCCGGCTCATGCGGCGGTGCCGGCGCACCACCTCGGTGATCTGGTCACCGACCGTGAACACCGGGTTCAGGCTGGTCATCGGCTCCTGAAAGATCATGGCGATGTCGTTTCCGCGCACGGACTCCAGTTCGCGAGCAGGCATGGTCAGCAGGTCCCGTCCCTGGAACCGGATGCTGCCGGCGACCGTTCGGGACTGCCGGGGCGGCAGCAGCCGCAGCACCGAGGAACACGTGACGGACTTGCCGGAGCCCGACTCCCCGACCAGCCCGACCAGTTCGCCGGCCGCGACGTCGAAGGACACGTCCTGCAGGACCGGCGTCCAGCCGGACGCGGTGGCGAACTCGACGCCGAGGCCGTGGACACTCAGCAGTGGTTCGATCATCGTTCGCTCCGGTTCTCGCGGCCCACCGAATCGCGGATGCCGTCACCGAGGGTGTTGCAGGCCAGCACGGCAAGGACGATGGCGACGGCGGGAATCAGGACGGGCCAGGCGGTGTAGTTCCAGGCCTCGCGTCCCTCGGCGAGCATCCGCCCCCAACTCGGGTCGGGCGGCTGGACCCCGAGGCCGAGGAAACTCAGCGAGGATTCGGCGAGCATGGCGAAGCCGCAGGCGAGACTGACCTGCACGATCAGCGGGGACAGGGTGTGCGGAAGAATGTGCTTGCGCACGATCCACGCGGTCGGGGTGCCGATGCTGCGGGACGCCTCGACGAAGGTGTTCTCCCGCACCGCGATCACCGCGCCGCGCACCACGCGGAAGAACCTGGGCCCGAAGACGATTCCGATGGCAATCATCGCGTTGGTGAGATTCGGCCCCATGACGCCGACGATCGCCATCGCCAGCAGCAGCGGCGGGAAGCTGAGGAAGGCGTCGGCGATCCGGGACAGCAGCGCGTCCCAGCGGCCGCCGAGAAACCCCGCCGTCAGCGCGGGGATCACGCCGAACGCCAGCCCCACCGACACCGAGATCGCCGCGGCCGAGACGGCGACCCGCGCGCCGTAGAGCAACCGCGACAGCGTGTCCCGGCCGAGGTTGTCCGTGCCGAGCAGATAGCCCTCGCTCAGCGGCGGCAGCCGGCGCGCCGTCAGTTCCTGCACCAGCGGATCGTGCGGCGCGATCAGCGGCGCGGCGAGACCCAGCACCGTGATCAGCGTCAGGAACACGGCCGCCGCGACGGCTGCGCGGCGGCCACGGAACCGGCGCAGGAACCGGCGGCGCGGGGATTCGACGACAACCGGGGACGCATCCTCGACGGTCTTCGGCGGCGTGATGGTTTCGCTCATGCGGCGCTCCTGGTCCGGGGGTTGAGGTAGCCGTACGAGATGTCGACGAGCAGGCTCATCACGACCGTCGCGAAGACACCGAAGATCACCACGCCCTGGATGGCGGGCAGGTCGCCGGACAGCACCGCCTGCACGGCGAAGTCCCCGAGTCCCTTGAGCCCGAACACCGACTCGATGACCGCCGTGCCGCCGAGCAGGAAGGCGATCTGCATGCCGAGCACCGTCGCGGTGGGGATGAACGCATTCTTGAGGGCGTGCTTCCACAGGACGGCACGTCGCCCGAGCCCCTTGGCCGTGGCGGTGCGGACGTAGTCCTGCTGCATCACGTCGATCATGGAACTGCGCAACTGGCGGGCGATCTCGGCCGCGGCAGCCAGTCCCAGCGCGATCGCCGGGAGCAGCAGGTGGCTGAGCCACGGCCACAGCCCCTTTGCGAGCGGTGTGTACCCGGTCGCGGGGAGTGCCTTCAACTGCAGGGAGAACACCAGCACCAGGATGAGACCGAGCACGAAGTTCGGTGTCGCGACGCCCAGCGTGGACCCGAGGCTGGTGGTCCGGTCCTGCCAGCTGCCGGGGCGGCTGCCGCCGATGATGCCGGCCGGAATACCCACTGCCAGCGCGACCAGCACCGACACGAGGGTCAACGACACGGTCACCGGCAGCCGGTCGACGATCATCTCGAGCACGGGGGCCTGATAGGTGAAGCTCGTCCCCAGGTCACCTCGCGCCAGACCGCCGAGGAAGTCGAGATACTGCACGACGACGGGCTGATCGAGGCCGAGATCCACGCGCACCGCCTCGATCTGCTGCGGTGTCGCGCTCTCCCCGGCGATCCGATGGGCGGGATCGCCCGGGATCAGGAATATCAGGCCGAACGTGATGGCGGTGGCGATCAGCAGCAGCGGTAGCACCGCGAGCAGCCGTTGGCCGATCAATCGAAGCATCCTGCCGGTCCTTTACATCTCTCGAGGTGTCGCTCGGGGCGCTGCCGCAGCGGTCATTCGGCGGCCGTGAGGCCGATCCCTCCCCATTCGTCCAATGCGCGGTACGGCTGGTATCCGACGACCCGGTCGGTGAGGGTGGCGCCGAGGTCGGCGAAGGCCAGGGGGATCATCAGTGCCTGGTCCACGACCGTGGCGGAGACGTCGCCGATGAGCCGTCCCCGGGTCTGCTGGTCCGGTTCGGCGTTCGCGGCGGCCAGGGCCTCCGCGAAGCCGGGAGTGACGTCGTGCGACGGGTTCTGCGGCGAATCCGGGGCGAAGTAGGTGGCCAGCAGCAGCGACGGATCGGCGCGTCCGGAGAAGGTGGTGAGCACGGCGTCGAGCTCCCCCCGGTTGAAGACCGGTGACATCTCGGCCGGGCTGAGCAGGCGGATCTGCATGGTGACCCCGATCGCGTCGAGCTGCTGCTGGACGATCTGCGCGATCCGCTCGTTCTCGGGCAGGTTCATCACCCCGGCGGTGAACGTGAACCCGTCGGGCAGGCCGGCGGCCGCGAGCGTCTCGCGGGCGGCCCGCTCCTCGTAGGCGTAGCGGTCGGCCAGTTCCGGGTTGTAGGCGAAGTAGCCCTGCGGGAAGTTCTGGCTGGCCGCCTCGCCGTGACCTTCGAGGGCCGAGTCGACAAGAGCCTGCCGGTCGATCGCGGTGCTCAGCGCCCGGCGCACGTCGACATTCCCGAATTCGCTTCGGGTGCGGTTGAAGTGCAGGACGTAGTGGTTCAGGCTGGTCTGCACCTGCGAGTCCAGGCCCTGTGCGGCGGCGGGGTCGATCGAGAGCGGCGTGGCCATCGCGATGTCGAGTTCGCCCGACGCCATCGCGTTGATGCGGGTCTGTGGGTCGGTGACGACCTCCCACTCGAAGCGTCCGGCGGTCACCGACTCCGGATCCCAGTAGCCGTCCCAGGCCACGAAGTCGTACGATGCGCCGGGCTGGGCGTCGGCGACGATGTACCGGCCGGCGCCGACGGGTCGCAGCACCAGGGCGGCGTCCTTCTCCGGCGTGCCGAACGCATTCGGGCTGACCATCATTCCGGGCAGATCGGACAGGGTCAGGACGAGTTGTGTGCCGGGTCCGGTCAACCGCAGCACCACCGTGGTGGGGTCGGGGGTCTCGATCGCCTCGACCGGAGCGAGCATCGTCGTGGTGATCGAGTCCGGCTCCTGGGCGCGTTCGAGGTTGGCCTTGACCGCCTGTGCGTCCAGCGGGGTGCCGTCCTGGAACTGCAGTCCCTCCCGCAGGTGGAAGGTGAGGGTGCGGCCGTCGTCGGAGAACTCCCACGACTCGGCCAGTCCCGGAATCGGGTTCGCGTCCCGGTCGCGGTGCACCAGCCGGTCGTACACCTGGGTCAGCATGATGTTGTCCTGCGCGACCCGGGTCTTGTGCGGATCGAAGGACGACGCCCCGTAGGTGGTGGCGTACCGCAGCGTCGCCTGGGGATCGACGGCGTCCGACGTCGCGGTGCCGGCGGACCCGCACCCGGCGAGGAGCGCGACGGCCAGCGCGGCGCCCAGGGCGAGTCTCGTACGACGGGCCATGATGTTCTCCGATTCTCGGCGTGGGATGGAGACGGGACGCGGGGTGGGAGGAAGACGGGTGTTACGGCGCGGCCACCCCGACGCCGCGCCACTCGTCGAGCACCCGGCTCGGCTCGTAGCCGACGACGGTGCCGGAGGTGATCGCACCCAAATCGGCGAACGCGACGGGCAACATCGCGGCGTGATCCATCACCACCGCGTTCACCTCCCCGAGCAGGGCGGCACGTTCGCCGGGATCGGTGGCCCGGTTGGCTGCTTCCATCGCCGCCCGGAAGCCGGGGATATCGTCGTGCGACGGGTTCTGCGGCGAGTCCTGCCCGTAGTACGAGGTCAGCAGCAGCGACGGTTCGGCGCGACCGGTCAGGGTGGTGAGGATGGCGTCGAGCTCGCCGCGGTTGAATGCGGGATTGAGGTCGGTCGGCGTCATCGACCGGATCTCCATCGTGATCCCCACCCGCGCCAGCTGTTCCTGCATGATCTGCGCGATGAGCTGGTTCTCCGGCAGGTTCGACGCGCCGGCGACGAACGAGAATCCGTTCGGCACACCGGCCTGTGCGAGCAGGGCCTTCGCGCGTTCGGGGTCGAACGCGTACTGGCCGTCGAGGGCGGCGTTGTGCGCGAAGTACCCGGAGGGGAAGTTCTGGCTGGCGGCCTCGCCGTGACCTTCGAGTGCGGTCTCGACGACGGCCTCCCGGTCGACGGCGTGGGCGAGTGCCTGCCGCACTTCGAGGTTCCCGAACTCGCTGCGGGTCCGGTTGAGGTTGAGCACGTAGTTGTTGAGGGTGGTCTGCACGTGCGACTCGAGGCCCTGTTGTTCGGCCGGGTCGACGGACAGCGGGGTGGCGATCGCGGCGTCGAGCTGACCGGAGGCCACCGCGCTCACCCGGGTCTGCGGATCGGTCATCACGATCCACTCGAAGGCGCGGGCCTGCACCGCCTCCGGATCCCAGTAGCCGTCCCGGGCGACGAACTCGTACTGCGCACCGGGCTGTGCGTGCGCGACGGTGTAGCGTCCGGTGCCGGCGGGGGTCAGCACCAGGGCGGCGTCCTTGTCGGGGGTGCCGAACGCGTTGGGGTTGACCATCATTCCGGGCAGATCGGAGAGGGTGAGCACGAGTTGCCCGCCCGGGCCGTCGAGTCGCAGGACCACGGTCTGCGGGTCGGGGGCCTCGACGGCGGCGACGCCGGCGAGCATGGCGGCGGTGATCGAGTCGGGCTGCATCGCCCGTTCGAGGTTGGCCACCACCGCGGAGGCGTCGAACGGGGTGCCGTCGGAGAACGTCACGTCCTGCCGCAGGCGCAGCGTCAGGGTGGACCCGTCGTCGGCGAACTCCCACGATTCGGCCAGCCCGGGAATCGGATTCGCGTCCCGATCACGGTGCACCAACCGGTCGTAGACCAGGTTGAGCATGATCGAGTCGCTGGTGATCCTCGTCTTGTGCGGGTCGAACGACGACGCACCGTAGGTGGTGGCATAGCGCAACGTCGCGTTCGGGTCGACGGTCTGCGCGGCGTCCGTCGCCGCGGAACTGCCGCACCCGGCCACCGCGACGGCGACGGCGAGCACGGACAGGGCGGCCTTCATCGATCTGTGAAACATCAGATTCCTCGGGGGGTTCGGGTCGTCGAGGGGTTCACGGGGCGGTGACGCCGACGCCGCGCCACTCGTCGACGAGCAGGGTGGGTTCGTAGCCCACGACCTGATCGGTCAGGGTGGAGCCGAGCTCGAAGAACACCAGCGGGATCGCGAGCGCGTTGTCGCTGACCAGCTTCGACACGTCGCCGAGCTTGCCGGCGCGCGCCTGCGGATCGGACTCGCGGTTGGCCGCATCCAAGGCCTCCTGGAATCCGGGGGCCGTGCTGCGGGACGGGTTCTGCCGAGACTCCGCCCCGTACAGCGAGGAGAACAGCAGGGCGGGATCGGACCGGCCGGTGAAGGTGGTGACGACGGCGTCGGCGTCCCCGCGGTTGAACGTCGGGGAGGCTTCGGACGGCGGCATCGGCTTCAACTGCATGTCGATGCCGACCTCGGCGAGCTGTTGCTGCACGATCTGGGCCACCTGCACGTTCTCGGGCAGGTTGAGCAGGATCGCAGTGAAGGAGAACCCGTTCGGCAGTCCCGCCTGTGCCAGGAGCTCCCGCGCCCTGTCGGGGTCGTACGGGTAGGCTCCGGCCAGGTCGGGCTCGTAGGCGAAGTAGTCCTTCGGGAAGTTCTGCGTCGCGGCCTCGGCGTGGCCCTCCATCGCGGTGTCGGCGATGGACTGCCGGTCGATCGCGTACGCCAGCGCCTGCCGCACCTCCGGCTTGCCGAACTCCCCACGCGACCGGTTGAGGTTGATGGCCATGTGGTCGAGCCGCAGCGCCGTCTCGACCCGAAGGCCCTGCTGCTCGGCGGCATCGATGGTCAGTGGCGTGGTGATGGCGGCGTCCAGGTCTCCGGAGGACACGGCGTTGAGCCGGGCCTGCGGATCGGTCATCACGGTCCACACCACGCTGTCGGTGCGGACCGCGTCGGGATCCCAGTAGCCGGGCCGCGCGGCGAACTCGTACTCGGCGCCCGGCTGCGCGCGGGTGACCGTGTAGCGGCCGGCACCGGCCGGGGTGAGCGCCAGCGCGGCGTTCTTCTCCGGGGTTCCGAATGCGTCGGGGTCGACGATCATCCCGGCCAGGTCGGACAGCGCGAGGACGAGCTGGGCGCCGGGCCGGTCCAGCGCGAGCACGACGGTGCGATCGTCGGGGGTCGTGATGCCGGTGACCCCGGCGAGCATCGGTGCGGTCACCGAGTCCGGTTCGAGGGCGCGGTTCAGGTTGGCCCGGACGGCGGCCGCGTCCACGGGGGAACCGTCGGCGAAGCTCACCCCCTCGCGCAGATGCAGGGTGAGGGACTCGTCCGTCAGCTCCCACGATTCGGCCAGGCCGGGGACGGGTTGCGCGTCGACGTCGCGGTGCACGAGCCGGTCGTAGACCAGGTTGAGCATCGTGGCGTCACTGGTGATCTTGGTCTTGTGCGGGTCGAAGGAGGACGCGCCGAAGACCGTCGCGTAGCGCAGGGGGATCGTCGGGTCGGTGACACCCGAGTGCTCGGACACCTCGGAGCCGCACGCGGCCACCAGCACCGCGCACGTCCCGAGGGCGGCCGTCCACCGCCGGATGGAAAACCTGCCCGTTGCGACCGGCATCTCGCCCCTTCCTCGAAGCGCTCGCGCGCACAGTCGATTTCAGGACGGACGTCGATGCGCACGGCCTGTTACCGACCGAACGTAGGGGCTTGTGACATGCCGCACATCGCCGTTCCCACTGAACGAGACCGTGCGGGAACAGGTGGTCAGCCGAGCGCGCCGAGAAGGGTGGAATTCACCTCCGCGGCCGGGACCATGGGCATCGTGTGGTGCGTTGCTCCCTCGACGATCACCGGCCGCAGCCGCGAGCTCGTCGCCGCGACCGCGGCCGCCACCCGCGCGCTGTCGTGGATCTTGCTGCCGGCCGCGAGAATCACCGTCGTGTCGACCGCGAGCCCGGCGAGGGTGGGACGTGCGGGGCGTTTCGGGACGACCAGCTTCGCCGTCGGGAAGTGCTCGGCGCCCTGGGCGGCGAGGTTCAGCCAGTCCGCGTCGAGGGGCCGGCCGCCGGTCTCCCACGCGAGGAAGCTGCGCTGGCGGTGGTCGCTCGGCCGGAGCAGCAGGGGGATCGCGCGGGCGAGGTACTGTGCGCGCATCCCGGCGAAGCACGAATTCGGATCGAGCAACACCATGTTCGAGATCCGCTCGGGGCGTTCGAGCGCGTAGGCGAGCGCGATCATCGCCCCGTACGAGTGGCCGGCCAGCCGGAACGAGGACAGGCCGAGCGTCGCCGCGATGCCGTCGAGCCACGACAGCAGATCGTCCACGCTGCGCATCGGCTTTCCGTGCGCGACACTCCGTCCCACGTCACCGATCGGATCCACCGCCAGGACCCGGTACCGGGTGGCGAGCGCGGCGGCGTTGGCGAACCACACCGTCGACGTCGCTCCCCCTCCGGGCAGCAGGAGGACCGGCGGCGCGTCCTCGCGGCCGCAGACGTTGATATGCGTTGTGCCGAATTCCGATTCGACCGTCACTGCGCCGACGTCCGCCGGCCACTTCGCGAGCACGGCATCGTAGGCGCGGAGGAACTGCTTCCCCGCAGTGGAGGCTGCGAATTCTGTTGTCGACGCACGCGGCATCGCCTTCCCCCCCTTCGTCCGGATCAGCCGGTCGGTCCGGCCATCCCGTAGAACCGTTCGACCCGCATCGTCAGCACGAGCCGGCGGTCGGCGACCATCGCGTCCCGGAACTCGTCCCAGTCCGGGTGTTCGCCCTGCACCGCCCGATACAGGGCGACGAGTTCCTCGACGGTGTCGTCGTGCGGGTCCTTCGCGACGGGCGACAGTTCGGCGGTGCCCTCCGCGACCGCGTACGCCCAGCCGTCGGCGGCGCTGACATACAGGCTCACGCGCGGGTCGCGGCGCATGTTCGCGGTCTTGGCCCGCCCGTCGGTGATGGAGACCGAGAACGTCCGGGCGCCGGGGTCGTAGTGGTACACGATGTTGGAGAGCTGCGGCCGCCCGTCCCGCTTCAGCGTGACGAGGGCGCCGATCTTCGTTGCAGCGAAGAGTGATTCGATCCTGTCTGCGGGCGCCGTCATGGGATCACCATCTCTTTCCGTGGGAACGGTAGCGCTTGACGTACTCCACCCAGTTCCAGGTCGACAGGAACCCCTGCGCCGCCTCGTACCCCTTGGCGAACTGTGCCTCGATCTCGGACTTGTCGAGGTGGAAGTCGAGGACCCCCACCTCGGTCGAGTCGACCCGGATCGTGCGGGCGCTGACCCACGGCTGGTTGAGGTGGGCCTGGTCGCGGCCGACGAGCACGGTGGTGACGATGCCCTCGATCAGCTCCGGGGAGTCGCCGAGGGCCGAGAACGGACGCAGCAGCCGCAGCGGTGGGAGGACCTTGTCGTTGTCGGCGGGCAGGTTCGGCAGCACGGTGACGCCGAAGGTGGGCCAGCGGGGTTGCTCGGTGTCGATCCGGTCGAGCGAGTCGATCGGGAAGTTCGACAGCAGCCCGCCGTCGACCAGTGTCGACGTCAACCCGGACGTGGCGGTGAGCGTCGCGGGCCGGAAATAGAACGGGATCGACATGGACGCGCGCACCGCGTCGGCCACCGACTGCTCGTCGGGATCGAGGCCGTAGACCGACCGGTAGTCCCACGGCAGCCGGACCAGCAGGCCCCGCGTGATGTCCGTGACGGTGACCACCAGCCGGTACCGTCGCTCCTCCGGGATGTCGTCGTCCTCCATCCGCAGATCCCCGAAGGTGCTGACGCCCAGGTCCTTCAGCGTGTCCCGGATCCAGGCGTGCGCGTAGTCGCCCTGGTAGATCCCCGACCCCCGGAGCACCCCGAATGCGGGACCCAGCAGGGGAATCCGTTCGACGGGACCCGGGTCGAGGAACTTGCGGTACTTGATCCCGAAGACGGCGTCGCGCATCTGCTCGCCCGTCCATCCGGCCTTCGATCCGGCCGCGACGATGGCGCCGACCACCGCCCCCGCGGACGTGCCCGACACCCGGTTGAGCCGGTATCCGGCGTCGGCCAGAGCCACGACGGCACCGGCGAGGCCGATGCCCTTCACCCCGCCGCCGGCGAGGACGAGGTCGGCGACGTCCGGATGCGGGGCTGCGGTCATCGCACACCCCCGAGGCCGCGTCCGCCGCCCGGGACGATCCGTTCGCACCCGTACATGGCCGCCTCCTCCTGCACCGCAGTGCCGCATCGACGAACTGTTCGCGGGACGGACGCACCCGGCTCCCCTGTCCCGTTCACACTATGCCGGGCACCGTGCGAACGCTGGCAGGAAATCGCGGTCCGGACTGTGAAGTGGCGGCTGGACGGGAGGATCTCGTGTCGAGGGGGCGCCTGTTGCGGCGAACGCCGAGAGGCCGGCGCAGCAACCGCCCCTTCGACGCGACAACCGCCCGGTCAGCTCGGGCGGGCGTCGGGGTGTTCGCGCACGAAGTTGAGATACGCCTTCGACGGCGTCGGGCCGCGCTGGCCCTGGTACTTCGACCCGACGGCGGCGCTGCCGTAGGGGTGCTCGGCCGGGCTGGTCAGCCGGAACAGGCACAACTGCCCGATCTTCATCCCCGGCCACAGCGTGATCGGCAGGTTGGCGACGTTGGAGAGCTCGAGGGTGATGTGCCCGCTGAAGCCCGGGTCGATGAACCCCGCCGTGGAGTGGGTCAGCAGCCCGAGGCGGCCGAGCGACGACTTGCCCTCGAGCCGGCCGGCGAGGTCGTCGGGCAGGCTGCACGTCTCCATCGTCGAGCCGAGTACGAACTCGCCCGGGTGCAGCACGAACGGCTCCCCGGGCGGGGCCTGCACCAGCGAGGTGAGCTCGTCCTGGCGCTGCGCGGGGTCGATGTGCGTGTAGCGGGTGTTGTTGAAGACGCGGAACAGGCTGTCGAGCCGTACGTCCACGCTCGACGGCTGCACCATCGCCGCATCGAAGGGGTCGATGCCGAGACGCCCGGAGGCGACCTCGGCGCGGATGTCGCGATCGGAGAGCAGCACGAGGTAGAGGCTAACAACTCGCACAGGGCGACTCCGAGAGCGCTCGAGGTTGTCAGCCGCGCCGGATGTCCGTCGCCGCCGGTCGCGTCAGCGGGCCTGCGACGACATCGTGAGCAGAAAATCGGTGCAGGCCTCGATCACCTCGTCCTGGCTCAGCGGGCTGTCGCCCTCGAGCCACGCCGTGAGCACCTGTGCGAGGCCGCCGACGACGAAGTGCGCCGCGAGGTCGAGCCGGGGCGTCGAGCTCACCTCGAAGAAGTCCACCGCCTGCGCCGTCACCAGCCCGGCGAACATGCGCGACGACTCGAGTCGCCGGCTCACCAGCTGGGGGTTGGCCTGGCTGACGGAGAAGATCAGCCGGCCCATGCGCGGGTCCTCGGCGACCTCGCGGACGATGTTCTCCACGCCGGCCCGGACCACCGACCGTTCGTCGCGCGGTGCCTCCGTGACCGCGCGCAGGGTGCTCTCGGCGATCCGCTGGATCACGTGGTCGTACACGGCGACGGTGAGTTCGTCGCGGTCGGGGAAGTTTTCGTAGAAGTAGCGTGAGGCCAGGCCGGTGCGCTTGCACACGCCGCGGACGGACAGGGTGTGATCGCCGTCGGGTCCGCCGAGGATGTCGAGCCCGGCCTCGATGAGCTGCGCCCGCCGTTCCGCCTGCCGCTGTTCTCCCCCGCGTCCCCCGTAGAGCCGTCCTGTCACCATCCGTCCATCTTCTCAGGAGAGCTCTTTACCCCGATCATATATGTGACTACAGTCGTGTTCACATATAGGACGGACGAAGGGATCGACCTCGTGACCACCCTCGAGAAGCCTGCCGAGTTCGACGACGTCATGGACGGCCTCGGCCTCATGGCCGGCGCGGCGAACGTCATCATGCAGCTGTCCCACCCCGGCGTCGGCTACGGCGTCGTCGAGAGCCGTGTCGCCTCCGGCCGGCTGTTCGACCATCCGATCAAACGCACCCGCACCACCCTCACCTACCTGGCGGTCGCGGCCACCGGCACCGACGAGGAGAAGCAACTCTTCCGGCGCGCCGTCAACACCGCCCACCGCCACGTCCGCTCCACCGAGGCGAGCCCGGTCGAATACAACGCCTTCGACCCCGAACTGCAGCTGTGGGTGGCCGCGTGCATCTACCGCGGCTTCGAGGACGTGCACCACGCGCTCTACGGACCGATCCCGGCCGAGGCCGTCGAGTGGTACTACCGCAAGGGCGCCACCTTCGGCACCACCCTGCAGGTCGAGCCCGACATGTGGCCGATCGACCGCGAGGCGTTCGAGGAGTACTGGAACGAAGCGCTCGCCAAGGTCGACATCGACGACGTCGTGCGCGACCATCTCTACGCCATCGCCGCCATGCGGTTCCTGCCCCGCCCGATGTCGCTGCTGTTCGGCCGGCTCAACCTGTTCCTCACCGCCGGCTTCCTGCCGCCGATGTTCCGCGACCGGATGCGGCTGCCGTGGAGCCCGCGCGACCAGCGCCGCTTCGACCGGCTCATGCGCACCCTCGGGGCGGTCAACTCGCGGCTCCCGGTGGCGCTGCGCGAAGCCCCCTACCGGCTGCTCATGGCCGATCTGCGCCGGCGGATCCGGACGGGCCGTCCGCTGGTCTAGCCCCTCCGGGGCCGGTACGCAGCCACATCAGCAGCTGCCGGTAGACCTCGTCGTCGTTGAGCAGCGTCAGATGGTGCGCCGGCGCCCGGTGCATGCCGTCCTCCATGCGGAAGCCGATGCGCCGGGTCCGGCCGTGCCCCGACGCGCTCGGCACCAGGACGAGTCCGTCCCCGAGCAACCGCCCCAGCGGATGAGCCGGGCTGCGCGTCAGGGTCGCCGACACGAAGCAGTGCATCGCCCCGTCGAGCAGGGGCACCTCCCGGCACACGGCGCGGCGCAGGTCGTCGATGCCGCGACCGGACCAGTCCTCGTCCACCACGGCGCCCTGGTTCAGGTCGCGGATGCCGGCGCTGCGCCGTCGCAGCAGCGTCCCGAACGGCCGCAGCTCCGGGACTGCGACGAGCGCGGCGCTCGCGTAGTGCACCGCCTGCTCGAGCGGCGCCCCCAGATGCGGGGATCCGAGCGAAACGACATGGCGCACACGATGAGTCCACGCCGCATCGGTCTCGGTGCCGTAGAAGCAGGCGCTGCGCGCGACGAGCCCACCCATGGAATGGCCGATCAACGCGAGCTGCTCGACCTTGCGCGGCCACGCCCGCACGAGCGCGTCGAGCAGCGCCGACAGCTCCCGACCGTTCGCGGAGATGCGCCGGCCCGTGTTGTAGCGGACGAACACGGACGTGCAGCCGAGATCGTCGACGAGTCGTTCGCCGTAGGTGCGGCGGCCGCCGAACCGCCACGTCGTCTCGGTCTCCATCAGACCGTGGACGAACACCACCACGCGGCCCGTCGCGTGCGGGAACGCGCGGGCGAGGCCCTCGGTCGTGAGTGGCACGGCCCGGCTGTCCACCCGCACCGACATCGGCAGCGCCAGCGGTGAGCCCTCGGCCTCGAGGACGTCGCCGATGAGGCCCTCGACCGCGGCGATCGTCATCGCCCCGCGGACGCTCTCCGACGGCAACCGGTCGCCGGTGGACTCCGCGAGCCCGAGCGCGGCCAGCTTCCCCGTCGCCGCGGCGGCACCCCTGATCGCGGAATAGACCCCGTCGGCGATCGCGTCGTGCGCGGCCTTCACCGCGAGCGCCGGCGTCCCGACGCCCAGTGCGACCGCCCCGAACACCCGGTCGGAGATGCTGCGGTGCATCGCCTGCACGCCCCCGGTCGCCGCGCCCACCTCGTCCAGCAGCAGCCGAGCCAGCTCGGACGCCTCGGACCGCTCCCCCGTGGCCTTCATGCTCCCAGTGTGCGGGTGCGACGCGCCGCTGTCGCGGCGGGTGCGAGCGGGAGGTTCCGGCGACGAGGGGGTGGTTCCGGAGGCCTCCACTCGGCGTTTGCCGCAACAACCTCCCCCTCGAAACGGAACGCTCCGGGGTGGATGTGACGTCGTCCGTGCGGAGTCTGCTACAGTGTGCGACGAGCGTGGACGGAGCCGAGAAATCGGCAAAAGCCCAGCGTGCCGATGTAGTTCAATGGTAGAACATCAGCTTCCCAAGCTGAATACGCGGGTTCGATTCCCGTCATCGGCTCTCCCGAAGGCCCCGGCCCGCGCATCGCGCAGCCGGGGCCTTCGTCGTCGGCGGGTCGGCGCCCACATACCGGCTAGCCGACCAGCAGCACCCCGGTGAGCGCGGTCGCGGCGACGATGATCGTCGAGGCGGCGGCGAGAGCGAAGGGCCGCCACCCGACACCGCGCAACACGGACAGCCGGACCCCGGTGCCGAGCGCGAACATCGCGGCGGTGAGCAGCGCGGTCTGGGTCAGTCGCGCGGCGTCGAGCCACCCCGGTCCGAGAACACCGGTGGCCCGCAGCGCCACGCAGGCGAGGAATCCGACCAGGAACAGCGGCACCAAGGGCGGTCGCCGCGTCTGCGTGGGCGTGGCGGTGCGGCGTCGTGACGCCACCCCGATCCACGCGACCACCGGCGCCAGCAGCGCCACCCGGGCCAGCTTGACCGTCACTGCAATGGCCAGGGCACCGCCGCCCACCGCCGCGGCCGACGACCCCGCGTCGAGCGCGCCGCCGGCCGCGACCACCTGCGCCACCTCGTGAATCGCCGCGCCGGCCCACATTCCCGCCTGTGTCGAGTCCAGACCCAGGGCGGCCGCAGCCGCGGGAAGAGCCGGAATCATCACGGTGCCGAAGACGACGACCAGCGCGATGGTGGTCACCAGTTCCCGCTTACGTGCGTTCACCACGCCGTCGACCGCAGCCGCGGCCGCGGCACCGCAGATCGAGAAACTGCACGCGATCAGGAGCCGTTGCGTCCAGCCGATCCCGAGCAACTTTCCGAGCGCCATCGACCCGGCGATGCCCAGCCCGACCACGGCAGTGACCACCGCGAGCGTCCCCCACCCCAGTGCCAGCACGTTCGGCAGCAGCAGTTGCAGACCCAGCAGCGCGACTCCGATACGGAGCAGCCGCCGCGAGGCGACGGTCACACCCGGTTCGAAGACCGCCGGCAGCGTTCCCAGATTCGCGACCACCGCGCCGAGCAGGATCGCGATCAGCAGAGGGCTGATCCCACCCAGCACGCGTGCCGCGACAACTGCCACCGCCGCCGCGGCGGCAGACAACACCAATCCGGGCAGCGATGCACGCGCCCGTTCGAGCGCGACCTTCCCGTTGAGCCGGGTGCCGCGGCCGCCGCTGCGCCCGTCTCCGCCTCGGCCGCCCGACTCGGCCTGGCCGGTCCCCACCCCCGCAGCCGGCCGCGTATCCGCTCCGCCCGACGTGTCGTGGTCGGGATCCCTGCGGTCGGACTCCGCGGCCGCGGTAGCATCCAGCACGCTGCACACTCTCCTTCTTCGTCATGTCGGCCCGGCATCCCGGCCCGGTCGAGGTATTCGACGTGGGGTCGGGTCCGTCAGGCTCGGTGGGTGACCGAGATCTGTTCCACGTCGGTGCATTACGGACACTTCGCGGTGACCGGCTCGCCGGGATCAACGTCGCCGCGATCGAACGGGCCACGGTCACCGACCCGGCTGGGGACCTCCCCGCAGGGCCTGAATTGCGACGCACCTCACGGTATCCGGATTCGGCAGGGCATACTGTCCCTATCGGGACACGGTGTATTCGATATGGGACACCGCGTTCGCGCGGATGCCGGTGTCATACCAGCGCGTTCCCGGCCTGCACGGCGGTGTCCGTCCGGTGTTGGGCGCGCCATTGCCTTGGGCTGCAGTCGAATTCGTTGCTGAACCAGCGGGAGAAGTTGCTTGCCGAGGAGAAGCCGAGCAGATCGGCGACCTCGGTGAGCGAGTAGCGGCGGCCGGCGACGAGGTGTTCGGCCAGGTCCACGCGGGTGGCGGTGAGCACCGCGGTGTAGTTCTGCCCCGCCTCGGCGAGATGGCGGTGTACGGTGCGCCGGTCGACCCCGAGGCTGCGGGCGACCTGCTCGACCGAGCATCGCCCGGTGGGCAGCAGCAGTTCGATCAGCTCGCGGACCCGGGTGACGGGCGTCGCCTCGGGCCGGGTGTCGATGGTGTCGAGGAATTGGCGCGCATACGGGCCGATCGAGGGACCCGACATGGCGTTGGGAGCGTCGAGATCGCTTGTGTAGAGGACAATTCCGGAGAACTCCTGGTCGAACTTGACCATCGGGCCGAACGCCTCGAGGTGGGCGCTGGTGTCCTCGGGGGCGAAATGGGTGAAGCAGACCGCCAGGGGCTGCCAGCGGCCGCCGCGGAAATCGCGTAACAGCCCGTGCAGTACCCCCATCGCCAGTTCCGTGGCCTGCCGGGTGTCGGCGGGTTCGCCCAGCTCGAGCCCCACCCGGATCGTCGCCACGTCCTCTGCCTCGACCAACCGCAGCCGCAAAGCCTCGTTGTACATGTGCTGATAGCGCATCAGGAACTTCAGCGCACTGCGGACGTCGGGTTCCTCCCGGATGACCAGGCTCACCGGGCCGAGGCTGGCAAAGCGCCGACGCTCGACGAGCCGCAGCGCGAAGTCGGGGCAGCGGGTCGCGGCGGCCGAGCGTTCCAGCAGGCGAGCGATCGCGACGGCGGGGATCCACCGGTCCGGCAGCCCCAACCCGGCGGGATCGAGCCCGACGCTGCGCAGCAGTGGCGTCGGATCCGTGCCCAGCGACGCGCACAGGTCGGCGTACCCTGTGATCGCGGCGTAGCGGGCCAACGGCTTCATGTCCGGCCCCACCTCTCGCCCCGGAGAGAACACCTATGTCACCTCAAGATACGCTCGATCGGGCGGTGAGACACGCCCCGGATGGCGCCGATCGAAATCGCCGCCGGGGGACACCGATGATCACGTACGCCGTGTCGCACCGACGGCTGTTCGGCAGCGCGGGGACGGTCCCCCGCGCGGGCGGCGGCCGCGAGTGCGTGCGTCGGCGGTCGTGGGTGATCGTCATCGTCGTTGTTCGGGTTCGTGGAGGAAGGCGTCGATCACGGGGGCGAGTCTGCCGGCGTTGGTGATCGGTTCGATATGTCCGCCGTTGTGCAGGTACAGGGTGGCGTGGGGTAGGAGTCGGTGCAGGATGTGGGCGTTGACGATCGGAACGATGGGGTCGTCGGTGCCGGCGACGATCAGGGTGGGTTGGCGGATGAGGGGAAGCATCGGCAGGCTGGTCCACACGGCGCCGGCGAGCAGCTGGTGCAGGTAACCGATCGTCGATCCGGCGTGGGTCTGGGTGTCGAAGAGGGCGGCGATGTCGCTGCCCTGGTTTCTCGCGGTGCCGCCGTAGATCTGGCCGGCGATCGCTGCGGTGTGATCGGGGTCGGTGAACCGGCGACCGGTGAGCATCTTGGCGAGCACCCGGGGATGTCCGGGCACCATGAGCGCGCCGGTGGCGGTGGCGACGAGCACGAGTCGCCGGCACCGGCGCGGGTTCTGGAAGGCGAACTGCTGGGCCAGCGCGCCGCCCCACGACAGGCCGAGTACGTCCACCATGCCGATACCGAGCCGGTCGAGGACCCGTCCCAGCAGCCGCGCGAGGTAGCCGAACCCGTAGGGCGCGAACGAGGTCCGCGACCCGCCGGCGCCGGGGACGTCGAACCGGACGATCGTGGTGGCCGGGTCGAGGGCGGCGACGAACGGGTCGAGCACCTCGAGCCCGGCGCCGATCCCGTTGCACAGCACCAGCGGCACCCCCGACCCGCGCCGGATGTGGACCCGGATGCGTTGCCGGCCCACGGTGAGGGTGCGCTGCGTGGTGCGAGCGTCTCCGGTCATCGGTAGACGACGACGACCTCGGCGACGCACACCGGCCGCGTCCCGCCCCGGATCTCGTAGGTGAGGGTGAACACGGCCTCGATGCCGGCGGGTTTCTCCACTGCGGCGGTGAGGGTGACGGTGGCGCGCAGTTCGGCTCCGACCGGGACCGGCGCGGGGAATCGGACCTTGTTCACCCCGTAGTTCACTGCCATCCCGAGGTGGTCGATGGCGAGTACCTCGGCGAGCACGATCGGCGTCAGCGACAGGGTGAGGTAGCCGTGCGCGATGGTGGTGCCGAACGGTCCGGCCACCGCCCGGTCGGGGTCGGTGTGGATCCACTGGTGGTCGCCGGTGGCGTCGGCGAACCGGTTCACCTGCTCCTGGGTGATCTCGCGCCAGTCGGTGCGGCCGAGTTCGTGCCCGACCAGGTCGAGCAGTGCTTTCGGGTTGTCGAGTGTGGTGGTCATGATGTCGCTTCCTGAGGTCGTGGTGGGTCAGATGTGGTGTACGTAGGTGCCGGGTGCGGGGTCGAGCGGGGAGTGGCCGGCGCCGCCGAGCGTGGTGGGTGCGGCGACGGTGGCGCCGCTGCGCGCGGCGAGCCAGGTGGTGTAGTCCGGCCACCAGGAGTCGCGGGTGACCGTCGCGCGGTCGAACCATTGCTCCGGGGTGTCCTCGTCGACGGGCCCGACCCGGAAGGACGCCTTGGGGTTTCCGGGTGGGTTGACCAGCGCGGCGACGTGCCCGCTGGTGGAGAGCACGAACCGGGTGTCGGCGCCGCCGAGCAGGGCGGCGCTGCGGTGGCAGGACTGCCATGGCGAGATGTGGTCGGCGATGCCGCCGATCACGTACGCGTCGGCGGTGACCGCTCCGAGGTCGATCGGGGTGCCCAACAGGTCGATCGTGCCGGGGGTGGCCAGCGCGTTGGTAGCGCCGATACGGACCAGGTCGCGGTGCAGGCCGGCGGTCATGCGAGTGGTGTCGGCGTTCCAATGCAGCACGTCGAACGGCGCGGGCGGGCGGCCCTGCAGGTAGTTGTTGACCCAGTAGCGCCACACCAGGTCGGTCGGGCGCAGCCAGGCGAACACCTCGGCCAGCTCGTCCCCGTCCAGGAAGCCCCTGGACTGCGAGCGTTCGATCGCGGTCTCGGCGGTGCGTGCGTCGAGGGCGGCGGCGGCGAACCCGGCCTGGGCCTGGTCGAGCACGGTCACCGCCAGGGTGAGCCCGGCAACCCGGTCGCCGTGGCCGGTGGCAGCCAGGTACGCGGCGGTCGTCGCGGCCAGGATCCCGCCCGAGCAGCTGCCCTGCAGATGCGTGCGGTCGGTGCCGGTGATCCCCTGGACGGCGTCCATCGCCTCGAGGATCGCGCCGCCGTAGGTGTCGAGGTCCCAGTCCCGATGCTCGGCGTGGGGGTTTCGCCAGGAGATGGCGAACACCTGCTGGCCCTGGGCGACGAAGTACTCGATCATGCTGCGACCGGGGGCGATGTCGGTGATGTAGTACTTGTTGATCACCGGCGGCACCATCAGCAGCGGCACCTCGCGCACGGTCGCGGATTGCGGAGCGTACTGGATCAGCTCGAACACCGGGGTGCGCAACACCACTGCCCCGGGTGTGACCGCGACGGTCTCGCCGAGGGTGTAGGCGCCGTCTTCGATCATCGCCGGCACCCGCGGCTTGGTGGCCATGTCGCGGGCGAACGCGCGCGCCCCGCGCAGCACGGACAGGCCGCCGGTGTCGATGAGCGCCTTCCACCCGAGCGGGTTGAGCAGCGGATTGTTGCTCGGCGCGAGGCCCTCGACGAGGTTGTCGAGCACGAACCGCATCCGTTCGGTGTCGCGCCAGTCCAAGCCCGCGTCCGCGAGCAGGGCATAGGCGGTGTCGGCGGTGGCGAGGTAGGCCTGCATGCTGCGGTGCAACCAGGGGTTGTTCTGCCACGCCGGGTCGGCGAATCGTTTGTCGCCCTTGCCGGGTGCGCGGTCGGCGCGGCCGGCGGCGACCGCAGCGAGTTCCTTGGCCAGGTTTCCGCCGCGGTGCGCGAGCGTGCCCGGGCGGGTGGCCAGCCCGCCCGCGAGCCGGGCCCAGGATCGGTTGGGCAGCATCCGGCCGGCCACGCCGCGGGCCGAGCCGGCCAGCAGCAGGTCCAGCGGCGCGGCGAGCTCGTCGGGGCGGTGTGCCGGCTTGGTGGTGGTGGTGGTGGTCATGATCGGTTGCTGCTTTCGAAGGTCGGGATGGTGATGTCGCGGCGCAGGATCTTGCCGGTCGGCCCCTGCGGCAGGGTGTCGAGGATCCAGATGTGGCGCGGATACTTGTAGGCGGCGACCCGCTGTTTGACGAATGCGACGATCTCGGCGGGATCGGCGCTCGCGCCGGGCTTGAGCGTGACCGCGGCGCCGATCTCCTCGCCGAGGCTGGCGTGCGGGATGCCGACCACCGCGGCCTCCGCCACGGCAGGGTGCTCGTAGACGACCTCCTCGACCTCGCGGGGGTAGACGTTGAACCCGCCGCGGATGATCAGGTCCTTCTTGCGGTCCACGATGTAGAAGTAGCCGTCGGTGTCGATGCGGCCGATGTCGCCGGTGGCGAACCAGCCGGCCGCGTCGATCGCAGCCGCGGTCGACTCGGGCAGGTTCCAGTAGCCCTTCATCACGTTCGGTCCCGCGATCTGGATCTCGCCGGGCTGGTCGGCCGGAACCTCGGCACCGGTGCCGTCCACGACACGCATCCGCACGCCCTCGATCGGGGTGCCGATCGAGCCGGTCTTACGGACGCGGTTCGGGTGGTTGAACGAGGCGACCGGGGAGGTTTCCGACAGCCCGTAGCCTTCCAGGATCACCGCGTCGAAGGTCCGCTCGAAGTCGGTGAGCACTGCCACCGGCAGCGACGCGCCGCCCGAGACGCACACTCGCAGGCTCGCCGTCGCCGCCGCGTCGAGTTCCCCGGCGACACCGAGCATCGCGGCGTACATGGTCGGCACGCCCTCGAACACGGTGACCCGGTCGCGGGCGATCACCTCGAGCGCGACTCGCGGGTCGAACCGCGGCACCAGTGTCAGCGTGGCACCCACGAGGACCGAGGCGTTGAGCCCACAGGTGAGCCCGAAGACGTGGAACAGCGGCAGTGCGCCCATCACGACGTCGTCGGGTCCGATCTGGATCAGGGTGCGAGCGGTCACCTCTGCGTTGCCGGCCAGGCCGGCGTGGGTGAGTTCGGCGCCCTTGGGCTTGCCGGTGGTGCCCGAAGTGTGCAGGATCACCGCGGTGTCCTCACCCGCCCGCGCCACCGGCGCGGCCTGCGTCGGCAGGTCGGCGGTCAGCCGGGCGAGGTCGTCGTCGTCGACCAGCCACAACCGGGCGTCGGCCGCGTCGGACGCGGCGCGGGCCTGCTCGGCGAACACCGGGGTCGCGAACAGCGCCGACGCGGCGGTGTTGGTCAGGAAGAACTCGATCTCGCGGGCCTTCAGCAGCGGGTTCATCGGCACCGCGATCGCGCCGCGCCGCAGGATGCCGTAGAACACGATCGCGAACGCCGCGGTGTTGGGCAGCATCACCGCGACCCGGTCACCGGGTGCGATCCCGGCCCGCTCGAGCAGGGTTGCCACCCGCGCCGCGGCCGCGTCGAACTCGGCGAACGAGAGCGTGTCCTCGCCGCACCGCAACGCGGTCTTGCCGGGGTAGTTGCGCGCTGACACAACGAGATTGGTACTGAGATTGGTCATGCTGTGGTTCTCCGGTGTGGTTCGAGAAAGGGGTCGTGGTCGGTGGTCGTCTCCGAACCGGCGTGGGGCCGAAGGGGCACGCACAGCGCCGGAGCCCAGCGAATGGAGCCGAGCACCCCGGTCAGCCACGCGATGCGGGCGGCGGCGTCGGACCGGGTGCGCGTCAGCCGGGCGAGCCACTCGGTGGGTTCGCTCGCGTGGGTGGCCGGCGCGGTGATGCTCACAGTCCGAGGTCCCGTCCGATGATCTCCTTCATGATCTCGTTGGACCCGGCCCAGATCTTGGTCACCCGTGCGTCCTTCCACGCCCGCGCGACCCGGTATTCGTTCATGAACCCGTAGCCGCCGTGCAGCTGGACGCAACTGTCGAGGATCTGGTTCTGCACCTGCGAGCTCCACCACTTGGCCTTCGCGGCGTCCACCGCGGTGAGCCGCCCCTCGGTGTGTGCCTGCACGCACCGATCGACGAACGCCTGCGCCACCTCGAGCGTGGTGACCAGTTCGGCGAAGAGGAACTTGTTGTACTGGAACGAGCCGATCGCCTGGCCGAACGCCTTGCGCGCCCGGGCATAGTCGAGGGTCTCGGCCAGGATCGCCTCGGCGTGCGCGAGATTCGACACCGCCGCGCAGATCCGTTCCTGCGGCAGCATTCGCATCATGTGCGCGAACCCGCCGTCGACCTCGCCGATCACGTTCGCCGCCGGGACCCGGACGTCGGTGAAGAACAACTCGGCGGTGTCGGACTCGGGTTGGCCGACCTTGTCCAGCTTGCGGCCCCGTTCGAAGCCCGCCGTGCCGGTCTCGACCGCGAACAGGGTGATGCCCTTGGCCTTCTTCTCCGGACTGGTCTTCGCCGCCACGATCACCAGGTCGGCGTGGTAACCGTTGGTGATGAACGTCTTGGACCCGTTGAGGATCCAGTCCTCCCCGTCGCGTCGGGCGGTGGTCTTCAATCCGGCCAGGTCCGAGCCCGCGGCCGGTTCGGTCATCGCGATCGCGGCGACCAGTTCACCGGTGCAGAACCCCGGCAGCCACCGCTGCTTCTGCTCCTCGGTGGTCAGCTCCACCAGATACGGCGCCACGATGTCGTAGTGGATGCCGAAACTCGACGCGATCGCGGCACTCACCCGCGAGAGTTCCTCCCCCACAACCGCGTTGAACCGGTAGTCTCCCGCCGCGCTGCCACCGTACTGTTCGGGTACCTCCAGACCGAGCAGGCCGAGCTTGCCCGCCTCGATCCAGATCTCGCGGTCGATGAACCGCTGCTCGATGATCCGCTCGTGCTCCGGAATCAGGTGGCGCTGCGTGAAGTCACGCACCGTGTCACGAAAGGCGAGGTGGTCGGCGGTATAGATGGTCCTGGTCATCGATCTTCCTGAGGGGTGGCGACGGGTGTTTTCGAGCACGTCGGGCAGGTGGCCGCCTCGGCCGGCTGCATCGACGATCCCGGTGCTGGGGACGTGGCCCGCGGAGTGCGGGACTCGATCGAGAACCCATGCGGGTCTTCGGCTTGCCACTCCACGGTAGCCGAACCGCACCCACCGTACTTATCTCATCGGGTCAGCAGACTATTCGTATCGGGACAGGGTTGATGGCGCACAGACCACACCGCCTGCAGTCCACGCGAATCCGATGAGCACCGTTGTCGCACACCGACGCCGCCCCGGTCGGCTCGATCGACCGACACCGTCCCACACCATCACGCCCTCGCATCCGGGATGCAGCCGGCTCGAACCCGGCGGGATGCACCTCCCGGGCCGGCGAGACCGCTGGATCGCCGCAGCGTCCCGAAGCGAATATTTGGAGTCCCGCCAGGATAAGTATCCATGGGATGGTCCGACTAGAGTTGGGTTCATCACAGCACGGGCCACTCGGTGACCGCCCTCACAAGCCGAACCGGCGCACCCGAGTGAATCCAAAAGCTGTTCCACAGCACAACGTTTCGGATCTCCGAGTCGTCACGACGCGAGCACCCGGGACCGAGAAGGAGAATACCGTGGCGAAGGCCGTTCGTTTCTACGAGACCGGTGGACCGGAGGTCCTGCGGTGGGAGAACGCCGAGGTCGGGGAACCCGGCCCGGGCGAGGTCCGGATCCGCCACGGTGCGGTCGGCCTCAACTTCGCCGACACCTACTTCCGGACCGGGCTCTACCCGGCCGCGTTGCCCGCCGGCATGGGCGTCGAGGCGGCGGGTGTGGTCGAGGCCGTCGGCACCGGCGTGTCGCACGTGCGGGAGGGTGACCGCGTCACCTACACCGGCAGCCCGCTGGGCGCCTACAGCACCGAGCGGGTGATGCCGGCCGAGCACCTGATCACGCTCCCGGGCGGGATCGCGTTCGAGACCGCGGCGTCGATGACCATGCGCGGGCTCACCAGTGCGTATCTACTGCGGCGCATCGTCGCGCTGGACGCCGGGGACACGGTGCTGCTGCACGCCGCCGCAGGCGGGGTCGGCTCCATCGTCACTCAATGGGCGAATCTGCTGGGCATCAACGTGATCGGCACCGTGTCCAGCGACGCGAAGGCCGAGATCGCCCGCGCCAACGGCTGTGCACACGTGATCGTCTACACCCGCGAGAACGTCCCCGCCCGGGTCCGCGAGATCACCGACGGGGTCGGAGTGCCGGTGGTGTTCGACAGCATCGGCGCCTCCACCTTCGCGACCTCGCTCGACTCGCTGGCCCGCCGCGGCCTGCTGGTGTGCTTCGGCACCGCGTCCGGACCGATCCCGCCGATCGACGCGATGTCGCTGGCGGTGAAGGGCTCGCTGTTCGTGACCCGTCCCGCGCTGGCGGACTACATCGCCGACCCGGCCGAGCGGGCCGAACTGGCCGGCGAGGTGTTCGGCCACGTCGCCGCCGGCCGGATCCGCATCGACATCAACCAGCGCTACGAGCTGGCCGACGCGGTGACCGCACACCGCGATCTCGAGGCCGGCGCCAGCATCGGCACCTCGGTGTTCACCCTCTGAACCCGGCGAATACCCGACACCGTCACCGAACCCCAATTCTTCTAGGAGACAACGCAATGTCTGTCACGATCGAGATGCCCCGGCGGACACGGACGGTGACCCCGTTCCGGGTCGAGCCGTTGACCGCCACGATCGGTGCGGAGCTGTTCGACGTGGACCTGGGCGAGGTGTCGCGCGACGACGCCCTGTTCGCCGAGCTGCGTGCGCTGCTGCTGCGTCACAAGGTGCTGTTCCTGCGCGGGCAGGACTTCACCCGCGCCGAGCACGTCGCGCTGGCGGAACGGTTCGGCCCGCTCGAGGATCACCCGGTGGCCGGCAGCGACCCCGACCATCCCGGGCTGGTGCGGATCTACAAGGACCTCGACAGCGCGCCGGAGCACTACGAAAACGCCTACCACTGCGACGCCACGTGGCGGCAGAACCCTCCGATGGGTTCGGTGCTGCGCGCCGTGGAGATCCCACCGGTCGGCGGCGACACCGTCTGGGTGAACATGGCGCAGGCCTACACGCGGCTGCCGCAATCGGTGAAGGACCGGATCGACGGGCTGCGCGCCCGGCACAGCATCGAGGCCAGCTTCGGTGCGAACATGCCCCTCGAGGCCCGGCACGCGCTGCACGAGCGGTTCCCCGACGCCGAGCACCCGGTGGTGCGCACCCATCCGGAAACCGGGGAGAAGATCCTGTTCGTCAACGCCTTCGCCACCCATTTCGTCAACTACCACACCCCCGACAACGTCCGCTTCGGCATCGACTACGCCCCCGGCGCCGGGGATCTGCTGCGCTACCTGATCAGCCAGGCCGCGATCCCGGAATACCAGGTGCGGTGGCGCTGGACCCCCAACAGCGTCGCCATCTGGGACAACCGATCCACACAACACTATGCGGTGCAGGACTATTGGCCCGCAGTACGCAAGATGGAACGCGCCGGCATCGTCGGCGACGCCACCTTCTGACCCCTCCCCCGTCCCGTTCACCCTCACCAACCCCACCACAACTCTGATCGGAGCACCACCATGCACTTCCACGACGACGCCCTGTTCCCGGAGAACCAGGAGAAGCTGGTCATCACCGTCGCCCCCTACGGCCCGGAGTGGGACATCGACGACTTCGCCGAGGACCTGCCACTGACCATGGACGAGCACGTGCAGAAGGCGGTGGACTGCTACGAGGCCGGCGCGACCGTGCTGCACATCCACGTGCGGGAACTCGACGGCAAGGGCTCCAAGCGGCTCTCGAAGTTCAACGAGCTGCTGGCACGGCTGCGCGAGGCGGTACCCGAGATGATCCTGCAGGTCGGCGGCTCGATCTCGTTCGCACCCGAAGGCGAGGGCGCGGACGCGAAGTGGCTCTCCGACGACACCCGCCACATGCTTGCCGAACTCGACCCCAAGCCCGACCAGGTCACCATCGCGATCAACACCAATCAGATGAACATCGTCGAGCTGATGACCGCCGACGACATCGCCGGCACCTCCTTCGAGCGCCCCGAGGTCTACGACGCCTACCGCGAGATGACCGTCCCGGCCGGGCCGGGCTGGGTCGAGGAGCACCTGCGCCGGCTGCAGGCCAACGGTATCCAGCCGCACTTCCAGCTCGCCAACATCGCCCAGCTCGAGACCGTGGAGCGGTTGATCCGTCGCGGCGTCTACACCGGCCCGCTGATGGTGACCTGGGTCGGCATCGGCGGCGGCTTCGACGGTCCCAACCCGTACAACATGATGGAGTTCATCCGCCGCACCCCCGACGGGGCGGTGCTCACCCTGGAAACCCTGATGCGCAGCGTGCTGCCGGTCAACACCATGGCCATCGCGATGGGCCTGCACGCCCGCTGCGGCACCGAGGACACCCTGTGGGGCCGCAAGGGCGAGAAGATGACTTCCGTGGCGCAGGTCGAACAGCTCGTCCGCATCGCGAACGAACTCGGTCGCGAGGTCGCCACCGGCAAGGAGGCCCGCGAGATCTACAAGCTCGACGAGCACTACACCAGCGCCGAGGAGACCCTCGCCAAGATCGGCTTCGCGCCCAACCGCCGCCCCGGCCAGCGCGGCTTCACCCAGCACGCCTGACGCAGCATCCGCGTGACCCGCGGGGCGTGACACCACGCCCCGTGCCGCGCCCCCGGGGCACGCGGAACCCTTTCTCCCACCGGCCGTCAGCACCACAAACTTCACCCCCAGCCATCGCGCTCCTCCCCACCCCACCCGAGGTTTAGGAAGATCATGTCCTCTCTCACCCCCACCGCGCCGGAGCGGACCGCGACCGTGTCGGCGCCGTCTCGCCGCAGCGGGCGATCCCGGTTCTACCCGTGGCTCGTGTTCGCACTCACCTTCGGGCTGCTGCTGTCGGACTACATGTCCCGGCAGGTCCTCAGTGCGGTATTCCCGTTCCTGAAAGCCGAATGGTCGCTGTCGGATTCGCACCTCGCATCGCTGAACAGCGTGGTCGCGTTGATGGTCGGGTTGCTCACCCTGCCGCTGTCGATGCTCGCCGACCGGTGGGGCCGGGTGCGCAGCCTCGTCGTGATGGCCGCGTTGTGGAGCGTGGCGACCCTGCTGTGCGCGGTGGCGGGCTCCTACGAGCAGATGCTCGGCGCCCGGTTCCTGGTCGGGGTCGGTGAGGCCGCCTACGGCAGCGTCGGTATCGCGGTCGTGCTCAGCGTGTTCGCGCCGCGGCTGCGGGCCTCGCTCTCGGGTGCGTTCATGGCCGGCGGCTCGTTCGGGTCGGTGATCGGCGTCGCATTCGGCGGGGTCATCGCCGTGCAGCTGTCCTGGCGCTGGTCCTTCGCGTCGATGGCGATCTTCGGGCTGATCCTGGTCGCGCTGTTCTGGGCCCTGGTCAGCGAGCGCAAGCTCGCCCGCCACGCCATCGACGACGACACGAACACCACCCACACCGAGGCGCCGGGCCCGGTTGCACGTGCCCCGATCTCGAGCCTGTTCACCAACCCCGCGGTGCTGTGCGCCTACATCGGCGGCGGGCTGCAGATGTTCACCGCCGCCGCGCTGATGGCGTGGCTGCCCAGCTTCTTCGGCCGCTCCTACGGGCTGGCCGCGGACAAGGCCGCCGCGATGGCCGCGGTCTTCGTGCTGCTCATCGGCGCCGGCATGATCGTGTGCGGCATCGTCGCCGACCGGGCCGCCCGCATCGACCCGGCCCGCAAGTGGACGGTCGCGATCGCGATCAGCCTCGCCGCCGGGGTACTGCTGATCGTCGGGTTCCGGCTGCCGGTCGGCACCGCCCAGCTGGTGCTGCTCGGACTGGGCGCGTTCTTCTCCGCCGGCTCCACCGGCGCGGTCACCGCGATGGTCGCCAACCTGACCCACCCCACCGTGCGGGCGTCGGCGTTCGGCACCACCACCCTGGCCAACAGCCTGCTCGGGCTGGCCGCGGGCCCGTTCGTCGTCGGTGTCCTCGCGGACAGGATCAGCCTCGCCAATGCTCTGCAACTTGCGCCGCTCGTCTACCTGGGCGCGGTCGCGGTGCTGCTGGCCGGCAAGCGCGTCTACCCCGCCGGCGTCCGCAAGCTCGCCACCCTGTCCGCCACCCCCGCGCAGCAGACCGGAGCCGACAAGTGAGCACCCTCGATACCACGACCGTGGTGATCGTGCCGGGCCTGCGCGGCCACGTCGCCGAGCACTGGCAGACCCTGCTCGCCGCGCGGCTGCCGAAGGTGACCACGGTCGAGCCGCTGCAGCGCGACAAGTTCGGTCTCGCCGCCCGCGTCGCCGCCCTCGACGAGGTCGTCGCCGGCACGACCGGCCCGGTGCTGCTGGTCGCGCACAGCGCCGGTGTGATGATCACCGTGGCGTGGGCCCAGCGCCACGACCACCCCGTCGTGGGCGCGTTGTTGGCCACCCCACCCGACCTCACCGTCGCGCTGCCCGCCGGCTACCCCACCCCCGAGCAGCTACGCGACAACGGCTGGTATCCCACCCCGCGCACACCGCTGCGGTTTCCCAGCATCGTCGCCGCCAGCAGCAACGACCCGCTCTGTGGGTTCGACCGGGCCGCCGCTCTCGCGCGGCACTGGGGCAGCAGACTCGTCGACGCCGGACCGGTCGGGCACCTCAACCCCGCCGCCGGCTACGGCCACTGGCCCGCCGCCGAGGACCTCGTCCGTGAACTTGCCGAGGCACCGCCGCCCCGACCGGTCCCCGTCCGGGCCTGAGCCCCGGACCGTGGCGGCGAACCCTGCGATACCGACGTCGAGGTTCGCCGCCACGCTCCACAGTCTCTCGTCGATCCTGCTGACACGGGTGAGGACCTCCGTGCGTCCGGATACCGTGGATCCGACACGGACAGGTCAGGAGAGCGCCGAATGATCACACGGACCAGGTTCTTCTCCGTTCACCACTCACGGTCGGCGCGATCGGGGCCTCCCCCGGACCCGCCGCCCCCGCCGGCGCCGTCCTCGGGCCTGTGGTGGCAGCTGGTCGCGGTCGCCGTCCTGCTCGGCGGCCTGGTGGTCGCCCTGGCCCTGCAGACCCCGACCTCGAGCACCCTGACCTACAGCGACTTCGTGGACCGGGTCGATGCGGGCACCGTGGAAGAGGTGACGATCGACGACAAGGGATCGGTCTACGGAACACTTTCCGATGGAACCGAATTCGTCACCCAGCTACCCACCGCGCTGGACCTCGCCGGGCTCGACAACAAGCTGCAGGCGAAGCAGGTCCGGGTCAGCGCGGAACAGACCGACGACAGCCCGTGGGGGGCGATTCTGTTCAGCATGCTGCCCTTCGTGGTGTTCGCGGGACTGCTGCTGTGGCTCGGCCGCCGGGCGCAGCGCGCATTCAGCGGCGGCGCCGGCGGTATCGGGGGCATCGGAACGTTCGGCCGCTCGAAGGCCCGGGTGATCGAGGCGAACCGGCCGACCACCCGCTTCGCCGACGTCGCCGGATACGACGGCGTCAAGCAGGAGATCAGCGAGGTCGTCGACTTCCTGCGGGATCCGGAGAAGTACGCGGCCGCCGGCGCGAAGGGTCCCCGCGGCGTGCTGATGATCGGCCCGCCGGGCACCGGCAAGACGCTGCTGGCCCGCGCGGTGGCGGGTGAAGCAGAGGTGCGCTTCCTGTCCGTCACGGGCTCGGAGTTCGTGGAGATGTTCGTCGGCGTCGGCGCCTCCCGCGTGCGGGACCTGTTCGAGCAGGCCCGCAAGAGCCCCCCGTCGATCATCTTCATCGACGAGATCGACGCCATCGGCAGCAAACGCGGCGTCGGGACCTACGCCGGAAACGACGAGCGGGAGCAGACGCTCAACCAGTTGCTGGCCGAGATGGACGGCTTCGATCAGAGCGTCGGCATCGTGGTGCTGGCAGCGACGAACCGCCCGGAGGCGCTCGATCCGGCACTGCTGCGGCCGGGCCGGTTCGACCGCACGGTGGTCATCCCCCTGCCTACCCAGTCGGAACGGGCCGCGATCCTCTCGGTGCACCTACAGGGCAAACACCTCGGGCCCGACGTCGATCTGAGTGTGCTCGCGCGGGCCACCCCGGGGTTCTCGGGTGCGGATCTGGCGAACCTGGTCAACGAGGCCGCGATCAACGCCGTCCGCGACGACCGCACCGTCATCTGCGCCGACGACTTGTCGTCCGCGCGCGACCGCCTGCTGCTCGGCCGCCGCGAGAGCGCCAACGCCCTGCTCCCCGAGGAACGGACCTCGGTGGCGGTGCACGAATCGGGTCACGCGCTGCTCGCGGCCCTGTGCCCGCACGCCGACCCGGTGGCGAAGGTGACGATCCTGCCCGCGGGCATGGCGCTGGGATCGACCCAGCAGCTCCCCGAGGTCGAACGCCACCTCTACAGCGAGGGATATCTCAACGATCTGCTCACCGTGCGGGTGGGTGGGCGGGCCGCGGAGATCGTCGTGTTCGGGGAGGGCTCGACCGGCGCCGCCGACGATCTGAGCGGCGCGACCCGGATCGCCGTGCGCATGGTGCGGGAATTCGGGCTGTCCGAAGCGTTCGGCCCGGTGGGGTACGGCTCCGGCGATCCCAACTACCTCCATGCCGACACCAGCGACCGGAGCCTCGTGCGGCCCTACTCGGAACACACCCAGCAGCTCGTGGACCGCGAGGTCGCCCGGCTGCTGCGGGCCGCCGAGGAACGGGCGGTCGCGCTCCTGACGCAGCATCGGACGGCGCTGGACCGGCTGGCCGCGATCCTCGTCGAGGAGGAGACCGTCGACGGCGACGTCGTCCTCGATGTGCTTCGGGCGGAAGCGGACACGGCCCGGCCGCAGCGCCTCGGCAGCACCTGAGGAATGCGCCCGACATGATTCGCCGCGCCGCGGGGAACCCGGTCCCCATGGCACCTCTCCCCGACCCCACGACGGCACGGCACTACCGCATCCACGAGACTCCCGACGGTCACCGTTGGGTGATCTGCACCCACGACCCGTCGCTGGGCATCGATTTCGGCCCGGGACCGGAGGCCGAGTCCTGGGCGCGGGAAGCCTGGGCCGACCTGGAATCCCCGCCGCCGCAGAACCAGTACAACTGGCGGCCGGCGCCGCCGGGCCTCGCGGGCTCGCGGTTCGGCCCCGACAGGCGGATCCCCGGACCGAGAAGGTGACGGCCGGCGGGCGCCTACCGTGGGGGTGTGGACGCACGCGCTCTCGTCACCGCCGCCCGCGTCGCACGGCTCGCCACCGCCGGGCCCGACGGGCGCCCGCACCTCGTCCCGATCGTGTTCGCGCTCGCCGGCGACGTCCTCTACACCTGCGTCGACGACAAACCGAAGACGACGCGCCGGCTGCGGCGCCTGCGCAACATCGAGGGCAACCCGCACGTCACCGTGCTCGTCGACCACTACGAGGAGGACTGGACACACCTGTGGTGGGTACGCCTCGACGGCACCGCCACCGTCCACGACCCGCGCTCCGCGGTCGGCACGGCCGGTCTCGATGCGCTCGCCGTCAAGTACGCGCAGTACCGGGCCGCCCGCCCGACCGGGCCGGTGCTCCGGATCGCCGATCTGCGCTGGCGGTCCTGGTCCGCCTGACACGCACGGCCCGCGGCGCCGCGCGGGCCGTGCGATCAGTTGATCGGACGACGCCACGGCCCGGTGATGGCAAGGACCAGCCCGGGCGACTGGATGTTGACGAACAGGGTCTTGCCGTCGGCACTGAACGCCGGTCCGCAGAACTCGCTGTCGTTGAGTTCGTTGCGGGCGATGGCGAACGGCTGTCCCTCGGCGGTGACGCCGATGAGGTGGCTGATGCCGTCGCCGTCCTCGGCGAGGATCACGCCGCCGTACGGCGAGACGGTGATGTTGTCGGGACCGTCGTAGTTGCCGGTGTCGACGGACGGGTCGGGGTTGACCCCGAACAGCGTCTTCAGCGTGACCGTCTGCGAGGCCGGATCGTAGAACCACACCTGGCCGTCGTGCTCGGCGACGCTGCCGTCGCCGGTGCGGGCGTAGCTGGCGACGAAGTAGGCGCCGCCGTCGCCCCACCACTGGCCCTCGAGCTTGCGACTGCGGGTGACCTCGTCGGCGGCGAACTGTGCGCGCACCGGCGTGGTGGCGGCGTCGCGGTCGGGGACGTCGACCCACTCCACCGCGTAGCGCACGCCCGGCTCGGTGGCCTGCGACAGGTCGGGCACGTGCGTGCCGCCGTCGAGGCATTTCATCGCCTGCAGGCTGCCCGCCGTGTCGCCGCCCGGCGACACGGCGAGTTCACGCAGGGCGCCCGGCCCGCCGCGGAAACCCTGCGGCGGCGTCCACCGGAAGAACAGGCCGTTGGGCTCGTCGGCGTCCTCGGTGAGGTAGATCGCGCTCGATGCCGGGTCCACGGCGACGGCCTCGTGCGCGTACCGGCCGAGGAACTTCAGCGGCACCGGGCTCTTGCCGCGGTTGGCTTCCTGGCTCGCGGGGTCGACCTCGAAGACATATCCGTGGTCGAGCGTGAATCCCTTGGAGCCGGCGCGTGCCTCGGTTTCCTCGCACGTCAGCCACGTGCCCCACGGGGTGATTCCGCCGGCGCAGTTGTTCACGGTGCCGGCCAGGCTGACGTACTGGCCCGTGCGCTGCCCGTTCGGCCCCACCGTGACGGTGGTGGTGCCGCCTCGGGCGCCGGGGTCGTAGGTCAGGCCGTCGACGACGGGCACGCCGAACGGCTCGTCCTTGCCGATCTCGTGGTTGGTCACGATCGTGGAACCGTTGCCGTGCGCGAACACGCCGTTGGCGTCGGGATCGCTGGGGACGGGCGTGCCGTCGTCGAGGGTCGTCTCCCCGGAGCGCGACACCACGGTGTACGAAAAGCCCACGGGCAGGGCGAGAATGCGGTTGGGATCCGGAACGAGCGGGCCGTAGCCGATCGCCGTGCCGGGCACGGCGGACGCAAGTCCGGGGCGGACGATCGCCTCGACGCTGCCGGCGAGGGCCACGCCGAGTCCGGCCAGCGCGGTGCGTCCGAGGAACCCGCGGCGATTCAGTGGTGCCGTTGTCACTGTTTCGATACCTCCATCGATCCGGTCGAGTCCTTCGGACCGTAGGTTCCGGAAAGCCCGGTTCGGTGGCCGGCGCGTGACCCGGAACTGAACCGGACGCGAACGTCGCGGAGGCGGTCAGGCGACGTCGGAGTCGACGGGCAGGCCGGCGAGTCGCCACTCGAGCACACCGTCGGCGGCTCGCCGGGCGGGCACGCCGTGGGTGCGCAGCAGCCGGACGGCGTCGTGGGCGAGCACGCAGTACCGGCCGCGGCAGTAGGCGACGATCTCGCGGCCCGCCGGCAGGTCCGCGAGCCGCTCGGTCAGCTCGTCGAGTGGCACGTGCAGCGCGCCGGGCAGGTGCCCGGCGGCGTATTCGGCCTCGGGGCGCACGTCGAGCAGGACCACCTCGCCGGTCTCGAGGCGGTGCAGGAGTTCCTCGGTGCCGACGGCCGTGGTGTCGTCCGGGCCGAGATACGCGCGACGGGCGAGCTCGGTGTGCGGGCGGTGCCGCTGGGCGACGCGGCGCAGGGTGTCCCACAGGACGGCCACGTCGTCCCCGGCGAGCGAGTAGAAGATCCGCTTGCCGTCGCGGCGGGACTGCACCAGCCCGGCCGCGCGCAGCGTCTGCAGGTGCGCCGAGCAGGTGCTCACCCCGAGCCCGGCGGCGGCGGCGAGCTCGTCCACGCTGCGCGGGCCCTGCGCGAGCAGGTCGAGCAGTTCCAGGCGCGCGGGGTTGCCGAGCACCTTGCCGACGGCGGCGAACTCCCCGAAGAGGGCATCCTTGGCGGCTCGGTCAGCCATGGGCGGGGTCCTCCTGTGCGACGCGGGCAGGTCGGGGGTGGGTCTCGTACATGCGCACCGCGACGATCAGCCCGGACAGGGCGGTCAGCGCGGCCACGACCCACACGGCGGCGTGGACGCCGAACGCGTCGGCGACGATACCGGCCAGCAGGGCGCCGGCGGCGAATCCGCCGTCGCGCCAGAGCCGGTACACGCCCACGGACCGTGCCCGCCAGGCGGGGTGGGCGACGTCGCCGATCGAGGCGAGCAGGGTCGGGTAGACCAGCGCGGTGCCGGCGCCGAGCGCCACCGCGGCGATCGCCCACGGCAGGAACGCATCCGAGACGGCGATCACGGCCAGGGCGAGGGCCTGCAGCCACATGCCGGCGACGATCATCCACTTGCGGCCCCACCGGTCCGACAGCGCGCCGGTGACCAGCTGGCCCACTCCCCACACGGCCGGGTACAGCGCGGCGAGGACGCCGATCCGGCCGACCGAGAGGCCGGCCGCGGCGAACAGGATCGGGAACAGGCCCCAGGCGAGGCCGTCGTTGAGGTTGTTGGTCAGGCCGGCCTGGCTGGCGGACGACAGTGCCGGTTCCTTGAAGCTGGTCTGGACGAACACCTGCCGGTCGGTGAGCTTGTCGTGCAGGTGGTCGTGGCGTCCGTCGGCGCGGGCCACGTGGCCGACGGCTTCGAGGCGCGCGTGTTCGCGGGTCTCCTTCACTGCGAGGGTGGACAGTCCCAGGCCGAGCGCCGCGAAGGCGATGCCGAGCAGGAACGGCGCCGGCCGCAGACCGTAGGACTCGGCCAGGTAGCCGGTGGCGAGCGCGGTCGCGGCGACGGCGGCATACCCCGCGGCCTCGTTCAGTCCCATCGCGAGCCCCCGGCGGGCCGGGCCGACCAGGTCGATCTTCATCACCACCGTGGTGGACCAGGTCAGTCCCTGGCTGATGCCGAGCAGCACGTTGGCGAAGATCACCCAGCCCCACGACGGAGCCCAGATGAGCAGCAGCGGTACCGGGACCGCGACCAGCCAGCCGGCCACGAGCACCGGTTTGCGCCCGTACCGGTCGGAGAAGGTGCCCGCGAAGTAGTTGGTGATCGCCTTCGACAGGCCGAAGACGAGGATGAACGACAGGCCGGCGGTGTAGGCGCGGATGCCGAATTCCTCCTCGGCGAGCAGCGGCAGCACGGTGCGTTCCTGGCCGAGCATGCCGCCGACGAGGGCGTTGACCACCACCAGCAGCGTGAACTGGGCGGCGTTGCGGCGCAGGCCGAGTCCGATCCGTTCGCCGGACGGGGTGGTGGGGCGCGTGGGGCTGTTCATGAGCCGCCCTCCGGGGACGTGTGGGATCAGGGTCGCCGCGCGCCGGGCCTTCCCGGCGGGAGACGCGGCAACGTCACTACGACATTCTATGGAATTATGGAATGAACTGCCACCGACGTCGGAGCGGGTGTGCCCTCGCGGCGATCAGTGCAGGTTCTCGGCGTGCCGGACCGCCGTCTCCAGATGTTTGTCGACGCTGCGCAGATCCAGGCGCGCGTCGGCGAGGAGGTCGAGGATCTCGAGGAGCGCGGCCTCGGCGGAGTCTCCGTGGGAATGGCGATCGATCCGCCCGAACTCTTCGCTCAGTTCCTTGATACGTCGATCGAACACGTGCAGATCGGCCCGCAACCGCGAGGCGTGCCGGGCCAGCTCGGGGGTGCTCATTGCGGGACCGTCCTTCGATTCGACGTGCGGGGTGTGAAGTCATCGTGGCCGACGGGGTGCTCCGGCGCCACGCCCGGCACCCGGCCGGTCCGCTCGGCGGATACGCCGCAACCGGCCTTCTCGTCCGGCCGCACAGGTGGAAGAATCACCGGAGAGCTCCCGCACCGGACTCGACGCCCGAAGCGAAGGGTCCGGGGATGTGCCGCGGGGAGGCGGTGACGCGATGGATCCTGTTCGGCTGAACAGCGGTGTGCACCGGTGGTCCACCGAGCATCTCGTGCGGCTCGTGGACCAGAGCACGACGCACGATGCCGCCGTGGGGTGCGGGCCTGTCGAGGCGGCCCGGATCGAATTGGCCCGCAGACGCGCCGGTGGAACGTTCGATTGGATGTGCCTGGTCGAGGATCCCGCCGACCCGGACCACCGCACGGAGAGCTTGATCCTGTCCCTGCCCACGGGAGTGACCGAGGAGCAGGTGCGGTCGGAGGCACTGGCCCGTGCGCGCGCACGGTACGGTCCGCGGGTGGTCGTCCGCCACGTCCGCGCGTACGACTGACGAGGTGCCAGCGGACGATCACGGTCCGGCGTCTCCGCTGAATCCCACCTCGGACAGCGACGTCCGGAAGCGGCCGGGCCCGACCGACGCCAGCTCCGTGATCCAGACGAGCACCTCCGACATCGGTGCCGCCGTCGCCGCCACCGGTATGCGGGTCACGCCGGAGACGAGGACAGCGCCGCCGATCGTCTGCGCCGCGGGGTGCGGGCCGCCACCGCGGGGCGCGGTTCGGATCTCGACACGCGAACCGGCACTGAGGCTGTCGATCCGGACCTCGCCGAGCCGGACCGGCCGCGGGAAGGCGATCGTCAGGCCCACGCCGCTCCGGCCGGCCGGGACCGGCCGGGGATACAGGTCGGTGCTCCAGGCCGTGTTCGGGTTGGCGTCCGCCGCAAGGTCCGCCGTCACCGCATTGTCGGTAGTCCCGTCCCGCGACTGGGCGCGCACGGACAGCGGAACGAGGGGGGCGCTGATCGGCGCCGCCCCGGCACCGATCGTCGGCGCCACGACGGCGACTGCGGGCAGCGTCGGTGCCGTCACCACGGAATCGCCACCCGGGCCACTCAGGGCGGTGCCGGCGACCCAGCCGACCGCGGCGAGGCACGCCACCAGAACCATTGCAGCCGAGGCAGGCACGACCGCGATGCGCCGGGGAGGGGTCGCGGGCGGCCGATGCGCCGGGAACCGTTCCGGTGCCGGCGAAGGGGTTTGGCGGCGTACGGCTTCGGCCGTGCGTTCCGCGCCCCGGAACCGCACGTCGCCACGCGGGAGCATCCGATCCAGCCGGTCGACGAAATCGGTTGCGGTACAAACATGTCCGCCCAAAGCCTCGTCGACGAGCTGCCGCATCGGCTCTGCGCCGGGGCGCGCCTCGCCGGCGCCGAGCAGGCAGCGCAGCACCGCGCCGAGCCCGGCGACGTCGGTCGTCTCGTCCGCACCGGACAGGATCGCGGGGAAGGCGAGGACGGCGGTACCGCACTCGCCGACCCGGACGCGGACCGGATCGTCCAGGCACAGGACCGTGGACTGCCGGTGCGCGGCGCGCACCGTCTCGGCCAGGCGAAGCGTCATCCGTGCGGCCGCGGCCGGGTCCGGACGGTCGGCGGCGACGTCGCGCAGCGACCGGCCCCGCGTCCACTCGGCCACCACCACGCAGTGGTCGGTGTCGCCGACCACGTCGAAGACCCGGGCCGCGGCCCCTACCCGCTCGAAGGCCGCCGAGGCGGTCCGCACGCACAGGCCCGGGAAGAAGCCGGCATCCGGGGCGGGGCGAGGCACAAGGGTCAGCGCGACGGTCCGGTTCATGGCCGTGTCGCGCCCCCGCCAGCACTGCAGGCCGCCCACGGTGCCGTGCCGCTCCACCAGCCGGTAGCGGCCGCCGCCGACGTGCGCTCCGGCCTCCGGAAGCACCCGTCGATACGTCCCGTCCGGAGCCGAGCCGTCGTTCCCGGTCATCGACGTCGCCTCCCCCTGAGCCGGATCCTCGCGCCTCATTGTCCGCCGGAGCGCAGGCGGCCGGGCCCGGATCCGCACTCCGAAAATCCACCTGCGTGATTGACGCGGGCCATTTCGGGTTACCCCCGGGTAGCGGACAACCCCGCACAGACAGTCCCTACCACCGAGGAGCAGGACGTCATGGACGAAGAGGGCACGTCCGCGGAAGCCCGCGAGGGCTTGCTGGATTCCATCAAGGGCAAGGCGAAGGAAGTCGCGGGCGCGGTGACCGGCAACGACTCGCTCACCGCCGAGGGCCAGCTCCAGCAGGCCGAGGCCCACGCACGCAAGGAGGCGAACACCGCCGAAGCCGTCGCGCGGGCGGAGACCGAGGAGGCTGCGGACGAACTCGGGTCGATCCACGAGCGGGGCGCGCAGGAACGAGCGACGGTCCGGCAGGAGGCCGCGGCCGCGGAGCAGGACGTGCGCCGCCGGCAGCAGAGCGAGCATCTGGTCGCCGAGCAGCAGGCGCAGCACCGGGCCGCGGCCGGGCGGCTCGAAGCCGAACGCGACGCCCGCGTCGAGACGGCGCGCGCGCAGTCCGCCGAGCGCGCCCGGGTGGCCGAGGCCACCGCCGACGCGATCGATGCCACCGAGGAACACCGGGAGGCGATGGACGAGGCCGCCGAGGCGCGCGCCGAGGCCGCGCGGGCCCGGCAGAAGGCCGAGAGTCTCGGCGACGACGCCGAAACGCCCTGACCTCTCATACCCGACGAAGCGGAGACGACATGAACATCACCACCGTGCCCCTGGCCGTGTTGCGCCTTCAGTACCAGATCTTCCGATTCCCGCTGCAGATGATCGAGCAGCAGGTGTTCTCGCGGTTCCCGCCCGACGCACCCCCACGACTGATGTACGAGCGGGGCCTCGGCCTGCTCGACGGGACCGTGGGAACCGTGCTCGGCGCCCGCGACGTGCAGCAGCGCGGCGCCGCGATGACCGAGCGCACCGACGCGTTCGCCCGGGCGAGCGCCCTCGAGGAGGAGGCCGCCCGCAAGGAGCAGGAGGCCGACGCCGCGCTGCGCGCCGAGCGCGAGCAGGCGCGGGCGCAGCAGTCGGAGGCCCACGAGGCGCGGCAGCGTGAGGTGGCGCAGGCCCGGGCCCGTGAGGAGGAGCGCAAGCGCACCGCCGCACGGGAGGCCGAGCAACGCGCCGAGGCGGCGAAACGGCAGGCCGACGCCGAGGCGGCACAGCGCACGCAGGCGGTCGAATCGGCCCGGCGGAAGGAACAGGAGCAGATCAGGGCCGCCGAGCAGGCCGCCGCCGCCCCGGCCGAGGCGCAGCTGAAGGACGCCGCCGACAAACAGGGCGAGGCAGCCGACAAGCGTGCCCGCGCCGAGCGGTTGGAGGATCTGTCCGAGGCGGAGAAGGTCGGGCGTCGTGCCGAGCGCAACGGCGAGGCCGCAGGCGGACCGGCCTGACGAGGCGACCCGTCGGGCGCCGCGGTCCTCACCGCACCGGCCGCACCGGGATCGCCCGGATGCGGTCGAGCAGGGCCGCGAATTCGTCGTCGTCGGCCGGGTCCTCGGGCGGGTCGATCGACAACCCGTCGCACGTGCCGCCGTACCAGGATTCGAGGACGGCCGGCAGCTGGGCGTAGGTGCCGTGCGGGACGAGGATGCGCAGGACGTCGTCGCTCACCGTCTCCGTCATCTCGTTCCAACGCTGTTCCCGCGCCAGCCTGGTCAGCCGCTCACCGAATTCGGTGAGACCGAGCGCCGCCAGCGTTCCGCGGTAGGCGGGTGTCGAGTACAGGAACGCGAATTCGGAGCGGGCCGCCTCGCGCGCGGCCGCGACGACGCGGTCGTCGCGGCCGGTGATCGCCTTGGGAACCACCACGACGCGGGGGCCGCCGTCGCGCCGGCCACGGCGTTCGGCGCCCTCGCGCAGTGCGGGCAGGATGTGTTCGCGCAGGAACGTGGGGTGCGAGTTCGTCGGGTGCGTGACGAATCCGTCGGAGCACTCACCGGCGAGCACACACATCCGCCGGTTGACGCCACCGGTCCACAGTTGCGGCGCCGGGACATGGACGGGGCCGGGTCGGAAGTACGGCTGCAACCGGTCGAATGTGTAGTGCGTGCCGCTGTGGGACAGAGGCTCTCCGGTGGCGAACGAGCCGAAGATCGCCCGCAGGGAGTCGAGGTAGTCGCGCAGCTGGGCGGCGGGATTGCTCCACGGCATCGAGAACCGGCCGACGATGTTGCCGCGGACCTGCGTCGCGAGACCGAGCTGGAAGCGGCCCCCGGAGAAGCGGGCGAGCTCCCACGCGGAATACGCGGTCACCATCGGGCTCCGGGCGAAGGCCACGACCATGCTGGTGCGCACCGTCAGCCGCGACGTGTGTTCCAGCGCCAGCGCGCACACGGTGAACGGGTCCCGCACCGTTTCCGACACGTGCACCGTGTCGTACCCGAGCGCCTCGATCCGGCGTACCCGCTCGGCCACCCGGCCCAGTTGCGTGTCCGCCGGCAACGACGCCACCCTCTCCATGGCGAGACCTCTCGTCGCGGTCAGAAGACGACGATTCCGCGCGGGTTCCTGCCCTCGTGCCTGCCGGTGAAGCCCTGGGCGGTGGCGCCGAGCCGGTCGTACGGGGAGAACACCGAGCGTTCCTCGGGTCGCATCCACTCCTCGAGGTGGTCACGCGAGTACTGCTGCCGGCGTTCGAGCAGCGCGTGCACGTCGGAGGCGGCGACGGTGGTTGCGGTCATGACGCGGATGCTAGGAGCGCACCTGCGACGCCCTCGCCGGAGTCCCGCTCAGCGAGACTCGAACGCGCGGCCTCTCCCCCGGATCACCCGGTCACGACGTAGCCGCCCTCCTCCCCCGATGTCGTGCCCGTCGCGCGACGGTCGCGGCGGGACCACAGCACGCCGCCGCCGGGAGTCGGGCCCTGTTGCACCAGTTCGCGTTTGAGGATCTTGTTCGTAGCGGTACCGGGCAGGTCGGCAGCGATGCGCACGTAGCGGGGCCACGCCTTCGGCGACAGGTCCGGCTGGGCGGCGAGGAACTCCTCGAACATCTCGGGGGTCAGTTCGGCAGCGTCCTGCAGAACCATCGCGGCCATCACCTGGTCGCCGACGTGATCGTCCGGCACCGCGTAGACGGCAACGCGGTTCAGGGCGGGCAGGCGCTGCAGGATCCGTTCGATGGGAGCGGTGGCGAGGTTCTCGCCGTCGACGCGCATCCAGTCCGCGGTGCGGCCCGCCAGGTAGATCCACCCGTCGGCGTCCTTGTACGCGAGGTCGCCGGACCAGAACATGCCGTGGCGGAGTCGCTCGTCGGTGGCCTCCTGGTCGTTGTAGTACCCGGAGAAGAACCCGGCGCCGTGGGTGTTGACCAGTTCGCCGATCGCCTCGTCCGCGTTGATCAGGGCACCGGCGGCGTCGAACTCCGCGGCGGGGCACTCGGTGACGGTGGCGGAGTTGTAGACGGCGACGCCGTCGAGGCCCTTGCCGATCGATCCGCGCGGCGTGCCGGGCTCGCGGGTGACGATGACGGCGTTCTCGGTGGAGCCGAAGCCGTCCCAGACCGTGCAGTCGAACCGGCGTGCGAACTCCTCGATGTCGCGATCGGTGGCCTCGTTGCCGAATGCCACGCGCAGCGGGTTGTCCCGGTCGTCGGGCCGCTCGGGGGTCGCGAGCACGTAGGCGAGGGGCTTGCCGACGTAGTTCATGTAGGTCGCGCCGCAGCGGCGGATGTCGTCGAGGAACCGGGACGCCGAGAAGGCGGCCGGGGCCATGGCGGCGCCGCTGCCGATGCCCACGCTCCAGCCGGCGAGGACGGCGTTGGAATGGAACAGCGGCATCGACAAGTAGCAGACGTCGGTGTCGGCGATACCGAACCGACCGATGAGGTTCTGACCCGCGAACAGCACCATCAGGTGGGCGACGCGGACCGGTTTGGGATCGCCGCTCGTGCCCGACGTGAAGATCATCATGAAGGTGTCCATGGCCTCGACCTCGCGGTGCGGGTGCAGGACACCGGCCCCGGCGAGCAGGTCGGCCCACTCCCGCGACGACGTGTCGAGGATCCGCACCCCCGGCAGGTCGAGCCCGGCCAGCAGGGGCCGGTGTTCCGGGTCGGTGACGACGATCTGGCAGTCGGCGCGCCGGATGTCGCGGGCCAGGCCGTCGCCGCGGCGGGTGGTGTTGATGCCGCACAGGACGTAGCCGCCGAGTCCGGCCGCCGCCATGGCCTCGAGCATGTCGGGAGTGTTGCCGAGCAGGGTGCCCACGTGCATCGGGCGGTCCGGGTCCGCCACGCCCAGCAGGGCCGCGGCCTGGGCGGATGCGCGGCCGAGGTGCTCGCGCCACGTCCATGTCCTGTCGCCGTACACGACTGCGGTGGTGTCCTGGTCGCATCGCTCACGGAGGGCTTGCTGGACGGTCTCTGCCATCGGTCTACCTCGTCGTCGTGGGGGCGGCGTCGTCGTGCCGGGGACTCCCGGCGGTGTCGTCGTGCCGGGGACTCCCGGCGGTGTCGTCGTGCCGGGGACTCCCGGCGGTGTCGTCGTGCCGGGGACTCCCGGCGGTGTCGTCGTGCCGGGGACTCCCGGCGGTGCCGTCGTGCCGGGGACTCCCGGCGGTGCCGTCGTGCCGGGGACTCCCGGCGGTGCCGTCGTGCCGGGGACTCCCGGCGGGCGGGCTCCCGGCACCGAGGTGCCGGGACAGGAACGAGATCTGATGGGCGACCGCGGCATCGAACCAGTCGCGCCCCGGCCAGACGTCGAAGTGGTCGCACGGGTAGTGGCGGACCTCGGCCCGTCCCCGGGCGGCGGCGACCGCGGCGGCGTGCGGGGGTGCACTGCGGTCGAAGTCGGCGATCTGGACGAGCAGCGGGCACCGCAGTCCGGCGGCGTCCTTGCCCGGCCGGTAGGTACCGAGTTCGAGCGCGACGCCTGCGTCGATCTCGTTGCGCCACGTCGGGCCGGCGAGTGCCGTGTAGTCCTCGAAATATCCGTCCAGGGTCAGTGCCGCGGTCTCGCCGGGGCGGCCCACGATCGGAATCGTTACGGGCGGAAGGTCTCTCAGCGCCGCGACTCGGCTGCGGGTCCCGATCGCGGTGGACCGCAGCATCGACGGCATCGAATGGTGCCGCGCCGCCAGCAGACCTGCGGCGGGGCCGTCGACCAGCGGTGTGAGGGCGACGACGGCCGCGACGTCCCGGCGGTGTGCCCCCACCGAGAGCACATGTCCACCCGCCAGCGACACACCCCACAGGATCAGGCGATTCGGGTCGGCCCCGTCGAGGCGGGCGGCGGCGCACAGGGCGGCCCGATAGTCGTCCGCCTGGCCGCGCAGGTCGACCCGTTGACGCGGCGCACCACCGGACGCGCCGAATCCCCGGTAGTCGAAGGCGAGGACGTCGAGACCTGCCGCGGCGAGCCGCTCCGCGAACGCCTGGAGGCCGGAATCCTTGGTGCCGCCGAGCCCGTGCGCCATCACGACGACCGGGCGGCCGCCGTCACCGGCGAACGCCTCGCCCTGCCCGGGGAAGTGCCAGGCGTCGCAGAGCGCGTCACCGGATCGGAAGGTCTTGTGTCGGTGTGTCATTCGGATACCTTCTCGGGGAGGTCGGTCGGGTGGACGCGACTACCGGTGCGCAAGCGCCCGTTTCCTGCCGGCGGGTAGTTCGTGTACCCGCAAGTCGTGTTCGTAGAGGAAGTAGTCGACCTGCTGGGTGTGCCGGGGCCGGTCGAGCATGTGCCCGGTGTACTTGCGCTGATCTGCTTCGATCACCCGCTCCATCTCGTCCACCGACGGCAGCCGGTACCGCCCGATCACGTGGGCCGCGACGAGCCGGGCCTGGCATTCGACGAACGGAAACAGGGTAGGCGTGGCCTGTGCGAACCCGACGAAGGCGAGGTTGTCGATGCCGGGCTTGAAGATCCGCTTGTAGAGCGGGATGTGGTTACCGGGCGCGCTGACGAAATCCTCGTCGAAGAACGGGAAGGTGATGTTGTAGCCGGTGGCGTAGACGACGACGTCGAAGTCCGACGAGGTGCCGTCCTCGAAGTGCACGGTCGCGCCGTCGGGTAGGCGGATGTTCGGCTTGGCGACGACGTCGCCGGAACCGAGGCGCAGCGGCAGTTCCACCGATTGGGTGGGGTGGGCCTCGAAGAACTTGTGGTTGGGCGTGGGCAGGCCGTACCGCTCGGGACGCCCGGCGATGACGGGCTGCCCGAGCTGGGCGAGCTTGCGCTGCCAGGAGAGCGGAAGGTGGGGGCTGGTCCGGTAGTACTTGTCGGCCGGACGGCCCGCGATGTACTTCGGCACGATCCAGGCGCTCGAGCGGGTGGACAGGGTGACCTCGTTGCCGAGCGCCTTCGACGACAGTTCCACCGCGATGTCGGCGGCACTGTTGCCGATCCCGACGACGAGAATGTGCTTGTCCGAGAAGTCGATCGGCGTGCGCGGATCGACGTACCGGTGCGAGTGGAGGGACATGCCCGTGAACTCGCCCGGAAAGTCCGGGATCCGTGGATCCCAGTGGTGACCGTTCGCCACGACGAGGAAGTCGAAGTACCGGGTACGCCCGTCCTCGGTGTCGAGTTCCCACCGGCCGTCCGCGTTCCGGCGGGCATGCACGACACCGTTGCGGAACTCGATCCGCGACTCGAGGTCGAACGCCGCGGCGTATCCGTCGAGGTACTGCTTGATCTGGGTGTGATGCGGGAAGTCGGGGAAGGACTCCGGCATCGGGAAGTCCTTGAACGAGAGCTGATGCTTGGACGTGTCGATGTGCAGCGAGCGGTAGGCGCTGCTGTGCCCGTTGGGATTGCCGAACGCCCAGTTGCCGCCGATCCGGTCCGACGACTCGAAGCACGTGTAGGGCACTCCGTAGTCCCCGAGCATCTTGCCCGCGGTCAGACCGCTGATTCCCGCGCCGATGACGGCGGTGGTCGGTGCCGGCATGTCGCAGCTCCTCGTGTGCAGGTTCCGGCCATCCGGTGGGCCGGTCCGATCTCCGGCGCGAGCGCGTCCGGTGACGACGACCACAATGTAGAACATGTTCATGGCGGGTGTACACACATTCCGGAAAGTGTCTACTGCGCGTAGGGTCGGCTCGCGGGCCGCGCGGTCCGCCGGCCGAGAGGAACAGCGCGTGCCCATCGAGACGAAACCCGGAAGCGTCCGCGAGCGACTGCTCGCCGCGACGGAGGACTCGCTGCGCGCCAAGGGAATCCGGGCGACCACGATGGCCGAGGTGGCCGAGGCGGCCGGCGTGTCCCGGGCCTGGCTGTACCGGCACTTCCCGGACAAGGCGAGCCTGGTCGGCAGCGTGATCGTCCGGCTCGACGAGGCGTACTGGGCCGACGCCCGAGCGGCGCTCGCCGGGTACGGCTCCTTCGACGAACAGCTCGCGGCCGGCGTCCGGATCGGCCGGGCCACCTACGACGACCCGGGCGCGCTGCCGCTCCGGCTGCGCGCCACCGAGCCGGAGGAGTTCGAGGCGTGCGCCGGCGCGGGGGTGCGCGAACTGGTTCCCGATCTCGCGGCGTTCTGGCTCGAGTTCGTCGTCGCGGCGATCGAACGCGGGGAGGTCCGTGACGACGCCGATCCCGTCGAGGCCGCCGAGTGGGTGGCGCGCTCGCTCATCAGCCTCGCCACCGTGCCGGGCAACACCCTCGACCCCGACGACGCCGCCGCCGTGCTGCGCTACGTGCGGCGGTACGTACTCGCCGGCCTGTCGCCCGCCGCGCCGCGCTGATCGGCGACCGTCAGGATCCGGCCCCGGGCGGCGGTCCGTCGAAGCCGTTCGCCCAGTACCGGCCGCGCAGGGACAGTTCCAGCAGCATTTCCGTGACGTCCTCGAGGGGAAGCACGGGCGGGTCCGACTCGATCCACCAGCGCAGCACGGAGATCTGCTCGCCGACCCAGGCCCGGGCGAGAACGTCGACGTCGATGCGCGGGGTCACCCCGTGGGCGTCCGCGCGCTTGCGGAAGATCCGGGCGACGACCTCGCTGCGGTCGTCCATGAACTCCCGCAGCGCACGGCCGTCGCCCTCCCCGCGCAGGATCACCCGGTACACGTCGCGTTCCTCGGCGGCGTGGCGGAACATCTCCAGGACCGGCTTGCCGGTGAACCCGGCCGACGAGTCCGTGACGAGCGGGCGCAGGCGTTCGTTCAACTCCGCGATCAGATCCGCGACGATCCGCCCGAACAGGTCGTCCTTGTCGGTGTAGTGCCCGTAGAAGGTGGCGCGGCTGAGGTCGGCCCGTTCGGCGATGTCCTCGACGGTGACGGCGCCGTAGCCGCGCTCGAGCACGAGCGTCACGAGCGCATCGCGCAGCAGTCGCTTGGTGCGACGCACCCGGCGGTCTTCCGTTGCCATTGCCGGCTCCCTTCCCGGTACCAGGACGCCCATGCTAGCGCAAGTCTTGACACGGACACCAGTTCAATACATCGTGTCCAATAACAGTCACTCTGTCCGCGAAGGAGCGGAAATGAACCTCGGCATCTATCTGAGCCGCAGCAGTACGTACTGGCCCGACCACGAAGCCGTGGTGTGCGGCGACGAGCGCTGGACGTACCGCCGCCTGGAGGACTCCACCAACCGGCTCGCCTCGGCACTGCTCGGGCGCGGACTCGAACCGGCGCAGGCGGTCGCCACCTTCGCCGGTAACCGCCCGCAGCTGGTGGAGACCGAGATGGCCCTGTGCAAGGCCGGACTGCTCCGCGTGCCGATCAACGCGCGACTCGGCGCCGCCGAGGTCGCCCACGTCCTACGGGACGCGGCCGTGCGCATGCTGTTCGTCGACGCCGAGCACGCCGAGGCCGCGCTGAAGATCGTCGCCGACACGGGGGCGGACTGCACGGTCGTCGACTACGACGACAGCTGCGACGGCGCGGTGCGCTACAGCGACCTGCTGGCCGAGGGCGACGATCGCCCGGTGGCGATCGAGGTCGACCCCGAGGTTCCCGCGGTCCTGAACTTCACCTCCGGCTCGACCGGAAAACTCAAGGCCGCGGTGCAGACTCACGGCAACCGCCTGGCCAACATGCGCAAGCGCCTGATGACTCCGGACAGCTCGCTCGGTGTCGGCGAGCGCTACCTCGCACCCGGCCCGATCACCCACGCCTCGGGCATGGGCCTGCTCGCCTCCCTCTCCCGCGGATCGACCGTCGTGATCCTGCCGCACTGGGACACCGGGCGGTTCCTGCGCACCCTCGAGTCCGAGCGCATCACCTCGACGTTCATGGTGCCCACCATGCTCAACCTGGTGCTCGACCACCCGGAGGCCACCACCACCGACTACTCGAGCCTCAGATGCGTGCGGATCGGTGGCGCGCCCGTCTCCCCGCAACGCCTGCGTGACGCCGTCGACCTGTTCGGACCGGTCGTCGCCCAGGGTTACGGACAGGCTGAAACCACAAGTGGGGTAACAGTTCTCACTCCGGATGACGTGGAGCGAGGAATCGACTCCGACCCCGAGCTCCTGCTGTCGTGCGGACGCGCGGTGTTCGACACCGAAGTCCGGGTGGTCGACGACGAAGGCCGGCCCGTGCCGGCAGGCGAACTCGGCGAGATCGTCGTGCGCGGGCCGGACTGCGTGCGCGAGTACTGGCACGAACCGGAATTGTCGGCGGAGACCTTCCGCGACGGGTGGGTCCACACGGGCGACATCGGGCGCCTGCGGGAGGACGGGTATCTGTTCATCGTCGACCGCAAGAAGGACATGATCATCTCCGGCGGGTTCAACATCTACTGCAGCGAGGTCGAGGCTGCCCTGTACGAGCACCCCGACGTGTCCGAGGTCTGCGTCGTCGGCGTCCCCGACGAGCGGTGGGGCGAGGCCGTGAAGGCCGTCGTCGTGCCGCGCCCCGGCACCGGGCCGACGGAAGCCGCACTGATCGACCACTGCGCCCAGCGGCTCGCCGGGATGAAGAAGCCGCGCTCGGTGGACTTCGTCGAGTCCCTTCCGATCAACCGCAACGGCAAGGTCGACCGCCGCGCCGTGCGCGACTCCTACTGGTCCGGCGCCGAGCGCCGCGTTCACTGACAAGGACCCCCATGTCGTTCACCCTCACCCCGTCCTACGACGACCACCCGCGGCTCGCGACGCTGGTTCCGCGCCTGCGGGACTACCTCGACGGCGAACTCGCCGAGTACGAACAACGACTCGGCCTGGGACCGGAAACCCGCTATACCCGAGAGCAACTCGAACCGGTGTGGCGGCGCAGCCGTGAACTCGGGTTCTACGGAATCCATCTGCCGCCGGCCCTCGGCGGTCAGGGCCTGTCCTACACCGAACTCGCCGTCCTCAAGGAGGAAGTGGGGGCCAGCGGCCGGATCCTCGCCCACTCGGTCCTCGGTGACATGGGCGGGCCGCTCCGCGTCGGGTCGATCTTCGGCGTGGCCACGGACCACCAGCTCGAGAAGTACCTGATGCCGGTGCTGCGCGGCGAGCGGGCGTGCTGCTTCTCGCTCACCGAGGAGGACGCGGGATCCGACGTACGACGGATGCGCACCATCGCCACCCCCGACGGGGACGGCTGGCGGCTGACCGGCCGCAAGGTGTTCTCCTCGGCCGGCCCGTTCGCCGACTTCTCCGTGCTCGTCGCGCGAATGGCCCCCGCCGGTGACACCGACCCGGAGGTCTATTCGGCCTTCCTCGTCGATCTCGACTCCCCCGGCTGCACCGTCGTCGACGGTGACCTGCCGATGTCGGGCCAGCACGTGGAGAGCGACATCATCCTCGACGACTGCTACGTCGGGCCCGAGCAGCTGCTCGGCTCCGTCGGCGACGGTCTGCGAATCGGGCTGGGGCGCGTGACCGTCAACCGGCTGCTGCACTGCCCGACGGTGCTGGGCAGCGCGCGACGCGCGCTGCACCTGACCGTCGACTTCGCGAAGACGCGGCACGTGCAGGGCGCACCCCTGGCGGCGTTGCAGTCGATCCAGCACAAGATCGCCGACATGGCCACCGACTACTACGCGGCCCGGAGCATGACCTACGACGCCCTCGCCGCGCTCGACGCCGGCACACCGCCGCGGGTCGAGGCGTTCATGTGCAAGCTGTTCGTCGCCGAGCACGCCTTCCGCATCGCCGACGAGGCCGTGCAGATCCACGGCAAGGCGGGCATGGTCCGCGGCGCCGAGGTCGAATGGCTGTTCCGGCGGCTGCGCATGTTCCGCGTCCTCACCGGGTCGTCCGAGATCCAGAAGAACGGGATCGCCAAGCAGTTGCTCGCACAGCCGGCGCGCGGAAAGGAAGCGGCATGACCAGCCCACTGTCGAGGCCGAAGGCGGCCACCCCCGCCACCGCGGCGGCCAACCGGGCCGTGCTGAGCACACTGGACTTCGCCGACCGGCGTTCCTTCGACGACGCCCGCCGCGGATTCGTCGCCACGATCGACCCGCCGGTGATCCGCGCCGAGAACGGCCGGGTGGTGTGGGATCTGACCCGGTACGACTTCCTCGGCGGCGACTGCCCCGACACCGTCAACCCCAGCCTGTGGCGGCAGGCGCAACTCACCGTGCGGCACGGCCTGTTCCGGGTCACCGATCGCATCCACCAGATCCGGGGTTTCGACATCGCGAACATGACGATCGTCGAGGGAGACACCGGATACCTGGTGATCGATCCGCTGCTCACCCCGGAGACCGCCGCCGCCGGTATGCGACTCGTGCGAGAACACCTCGGGGACAAGCCGATCCGCGCGATCGTCTACACCCACAGCCACACCGACCATTTCGGTGGCGTCAAGGGCGTCGTGTCCGGCCACGAGGTGGCGCGCGGTGCGGTGCGGATCGTCGCGCCGTCGGGCTTCATGGAACACACCGTCAGCGAGAACGTCCACGCCGGCAACGCGATGAAGCGGCGCGCACAGTACATGTACGGCTCGCTCCTGCCGGCGGACGACCGGGGTGTCGTCTCGGTCGGGCTCGGAGCCGCACTCGCCAACGGCGCACCGACGCTGCTCGCTCCCACCGACCTGGTCGCCGAGACCGGTACCGAGATGGTGCTCGACGGGGTGCGGATCGTCTTCCAGTACACCCCGGACAGCGAGGCTCCGGCGGAGATGAACTTCTTCCTTCCCGACCTGCGGGCGTTGTGCATGGCAGAGAACGTCTCGCACAACATGCACAACCTCTACACCCTGCGCGGCGCTCAGGTGCGCGACGCCGCAGCGTGGAGCAACTACATCCGGGACGCCCTCGACCTCTTCGGCGACCGGGCCGATGTGCTGTTCATCAGCCATCACTGGCCGGTATGGGGGCGCGAGGCGATCCGCGAATTCATGGAGAAGCAGCGCGACCTGTACCGCTTCATCCACGACGAGACGCTGCGGTGGGCGGCGCGCGGGCTGAACGCGGCCGAGATCGCGGAGAGACTCGAGCTTCCGCCCGCCCTGGCGACCTACTGGTCCAACCGCGGCTACTACGGAACCCTCGAACACAACGTCAAGGCGGTCTACCAGAAGTATCTGGGCTGGTTCGACGCCAACCCGGCGAACCTGCACCCCCACCCGCCCGCCGCGGCGGCGGCGCGGTACGTGGAGTTCATGGGCGGTGCGGACGAGGTCCTCCGCAAGGCACGGGCGTCGTTCGACGCCGGCGACTACCGGTGGGTCGCCGAGGTGGTCGGCCGGGTCGTCTTCACCGACCCGGGGAACGAGGACGCGCGGGCCCTGCAGGCCGACGCCTTCGAGCAGCTCGGATATCAGGCGGAGGCGGCCTCGTGGCGGAACTTCTACCTGACGGGCGCCCAGGAACTGCGCTCGGGCGTCACCTACGCCGGGGGCGGTGGGGCGCGGGGCGACATGCTCAACGGCGATGACCACCGAGATGCTGCTCGATCACCTGGCGGTCCGGCTCGACGGAGCCGCGGCCGCCGGATGCGACGCCCATGTGGCGCTCGATGTGGACGGCGACGGGCGGATCTTCGTCCTGGTCCGCCACGGTGTGCTCGTCCACAGCCGTCGTCCGCAGCGCGGCGACGTGGATGCCACCGTCGCACTGTCGCGGCCGGTGCTGGCGCGACTGGTGCTCGGGGCACTCACCGCGGCCGACGCCGAGGCCGCCGGGCACGTCACGATCTCGGGTGACGCTGCCGCGTGGCGGGTGCCGTTCGACCTGCGCGGCAGGTTCGACCCGGCATTTCCGATCGTCACCCCGCGAGCTACAGCGCAGTCGAATTATGTTGTCCTCTAACATATTTCACTGACACAGCCCTTGCGTTATGGCGTCCGTCACAGTAGGCTGAGTGCAACACGGGACGGGGTACGACTTCGACTTCTCGTGACGATCGACCGGAATGCGCCGCCCTTCCGTCGGGCCACCGACGACGAACGCGGGCCCGGTGCCGATCGGATTCCCAGACGACGTGGCCACCGATCGAGGATCGGGACGAGCCGAGGAGGATGCATGGCGACAATTCGAACCCCCAGCCCGGCGACCACGGCGCCGGAGGTGAACCCACCCGGGTACAGCCGTCGACGTGCCCTCGCCGTCCTCGTGATGATCGTCTTCTTCATGATCATCAACTTCGGCGACAAGGCCGTGCTCGGTCTCGCGGCGGTACCGATCATGAACGAGTTCCGGATCGACCGCAGCATGTTCGGACTGATCGCCAGCTCGTTCTACCTGCTCTACAGCATCGCGGGCATCGTCGTCGGCTTCGTCTCCGCCCGGGTCTCCAGCCGGCTCCTGCTGTTCTCGATGGCCATGATGTGGACGGTCGCGCAGATTCCGGTGCTGCTGGTCGCCACGGTCCCGGCCCTGGTGGCGGGACGCGTGCTCCTCGGCGCCGCCGAGGGCCCGGCCACGCCGATGTCGATGCACGCCCTGTACAAGTGGTTCCCGGCGCACAAGCGCGGGTTGCCGTCGGCCCTGCAGATCAGCGGTGCCGCCCTGGGAGTCCTCATCGCCGCCCCCGTCCTGACGTGGCTCATCAGCGATCACGGATGGCGGGCCGCGTTCATCGCACTGGCCGTCGTGAGCGGGCTGTGGGGCATCGCCTGGCTCGCGATCGGCAAAGACGGCCCGTTCGACCGCGACACCCGGCACGGGCACGGCGCCGCGGCCGGCCCGTCGGGCGCGGCCGGCAATCCGAAGATCTGGAAGATCCTGGTGAGCGGCACGTTCCTCGGCAGCGCAGCGAGCGCATTCGGCGGCCACTGGGCGATGGCGGTCAACTCGGCATGGCTCCCCGAATACCTGCACTCCACAATGCAATTCGGTCCTGCGGACGTCGCCGGCGTGATCAGCGCGATCTCCGGCACGAGCCTCGTCCTGCTGCTCACCATCTCCCCGCTGTCCGACCTGCTCCTGCGCAGGGGACTGTCGGTGCGCTGGGCGCACGGGGCCTTGCAGGGCGTCGCCGTGACGATCGCGGGCCTCGCGATGGTGCTCGTCCCGCTCGCGGACGCGTCCGCAATCCGCCTCGTGCTCATCGTGATCGCGTTCAGCGGCTCGGCCGTCGCGTTCCCGCTCCACTACATGACGGCGGCTGCGGTCGTGCCGCCGGCCAAGCGCGGCGCCGTCTTCGGCATCCTCGCCGCCACCGGCACCCTGCCCGGGCTCGTCGCCCCGTACCTGACCGGCCGGATAGTCGACGGCGGCGCCACGGTCGTGGCCGGATACGGCACCGCGTTCACCCTCGCCGCCGTCGTCATGATCGCGTGCGGCGTGTATGCCATCGCAGCCATCCGTCCCGCCCACGATGCGCGTCGTCTGACCCGGGTCGGGACGACCGGCACCACGGACGACGCCACGGCCGGTGCGGTGTGACCGCGCACCGCGGAATGGAAGCGGCCCCGTCGATGCGCACCGGTCCGGATCTCACGTGGGCTCGTGGCCTGACCGATCCCGCCGACGTGCGCCGGTACCTGACGTCCCGCCGCGAGACGATGCCCACCCGGCGCGTGTGGCGCGGCCGCGACGGCGTGTGGGAGCTGCCCGCCGCACCGACCGACCTGTCCGGCCTTCCCATCGAACGGCTCCGAGGACGGCCGGAGACCTTCAAGCGGATGCTGGAGACGTCCGACACCGACGGCATCGCGGTGGTGCATCGAGGCCACGTCGTCCACGAGTACCACCGGCCGGGCTTCGCGGCACACGATCCGCACCTGACCACCTCGATGACGAAGTCCGTCGTCGGCCTGGCAGCCGCGATTCTCGTGCACGACGGCGTCGTCGATCGGCGGCACCCGGCGTCACGCTACGTACCCGAAGCGGCAGGCACCGCGTTCGGTGACGCACGCGTCGACGACCTGCTGCACATGAGCACCCGGGTGTCGTACAGCGGCCGGATCTACCACCGTCGCGCCGAGGCGCAGCGCCTGCTCGCCGCGGTGAGCCCGTCCGCGCGCCCCTTCGGATACACGGGGCCGGGCTCGATCCGCGAGCACCTGGCGACGGCCCGGGCGACCGGTCCGGCCGGCGCGGAATTCCGTTACGAGAACGGGAATGTCGAAATGGTCGCGGAGGTGCTCCGCCGGGCCACCGGAACCACGCTCGCCGACCTCGTCGGCGAGCTGGTGTGGTCCCGCATCGGCGCCGAGGAGGACGGCTACTTCGTCCTCGATTCCGACGGCACCGAGATGGCGAGCGGCGGGTTCTGCGCCACGTTGCGCGACGTCGCCCGGCTCGGCGAGGTGCTGCGTTGCGGCGGTGCGCTGGGTGGCCGGCAGGCGCTGCCGGCCGCGGTGGTCACAGGCCTCGGGGCCCGCGTACCCACCGGTCCCGGCGCGCGTGTGCGGCCACCGAATGCGTCACCGGACTCACGGTCGACGCTGTCGTACCGCGACTACTGGTGGGTGCTCGACGACCCGTTCGGCTCCTACACGGCCACCGGAATCCACGGCCAGATGCTGTTCGTTTCACCGGGACTCGAGCTGGTGGTCGCCCTCTACGGGTCGCGCGTCGAATCCCCGTCCGTTCCCGCACCCGCCTTCGTCCTGGCGTGCTATCAGATCGGAGCGCACCTCGGAGCGTTCGAACCCGTGCCCCCGCCGTGACTGTTCCCCCACGGCCCACCTCGGATCGCTTCGTGCCGTGCGTTCGCCGCTGTCTTCACAGGGGGATAGTGCGCCTCGGAGTTCAACCGTTGCGCGTCGTCTCGGACAGCTCGTCGAGGGGGACGGAGTGCGGGGAGGCGAACGCGGCGTACTGGGCTCGTCGGCGGAGCCGAGCCGCCTCGTAACGATCTCGCGTGATGTCCGTATTCGGTGTGAAGGGGGGCACGGCAACGGGTTCACCGGTGTCGTCCACGGCGACCATGGTGAAGTACGAGCTGTTGGTGTGGCGACGCGTTCCGCTTCGGATGTTCTCGGTGTCGACCCGGATCCCGATTTCCATCGAGGTCCGTCCGGTGTAGTTGACCGACGCCGAGAAGGTGACCAGTTCTCCGACGTGAATTGCGTCGCGGAAGAGAACCCGGTCGACGGAGAGGGTGACGACGTAGGTACCGGCGTAGCGGCTGGCGCAGGCGTAGGCGACCTGGTCGAGTCGTTCGAGGAGACTGCCGCCGTGGACGTTGCCGGAGAAGTTGGCCATGTCGGGGGTCATGAGCACCGTCATGCGCAGTGATGCGTTGCCGGAAGTCACAGCGATCCTCCAGGGTGGCCGGGCGAGCCGGAGGCCGAGCGCCGTTGCGCCCATCGCGGGGGACGGCCGACGGTACTCGGGTCGACATGCCAGCCGGCCGGGATGCGGCACCAGACGAAAGCCCGGCACTGCGGGACCGGATGCAGAATCCAACGCCGATGCATGCTCACCCCCCACCCGAGGATGTCCTCGGATGGGGGCGAGGCGGCTCCGGATGGGGGCGGGGTCGACGCGAGCAGGGCGCGTGGGTGGAGGGGGAGCGGCACGGACCTGTCGGTGACGACGGCGGCTGCGCCCACTGCGACTGCGAGGTCTCCGATGCCGGGCCGGTCGGGTGCGACGAGCGGGACGAGGACTGCGTGCCCGGCCGAGTTGGCGTTGTCGATGACCGCCTCGCGGGTCCGGCGGTCCCCGATACAGACGAGAACGGCATCTCCGCAACCGACACCGGCCGCGGCGAGATGGTCGACGATGTGGTGCGGCGCGATGCCGTGCCGGGTGGATTCGGTCATGACCAGCTCCTGATCGGGCGTCGAGTGGGGGATGCGACGAGACACCGAGCGGCGTAGGAGGAGGGTCCACTACGCCGCTCGGCGGTCCGGTCCCGTGGCCGGCGCGCGGTCTATGCGGTGGTGGCAGCGACCGGCGCAGGTGTGGCCGGGTGGGTGTGCAGGTAGTCGAACAGCTGGCGCAGCCCGAAGGACCATGCGGGCAGGGATTCTGTGGCCCCCACCTCGTTGATCAGCGCACCGAGATGTGCGCTACGGATGGTGACGACATCGCCGATCTTGTGGGTGAAGCCCTGCCCGGGCTCCTCGCGATCGGCGACAGGGGCGAAGAGCGTTCCGGTGAAGAGGGCGAAGCCGTCGGGGTACTGGTGGTGATCGCCCATTGTTGCGGCGACCAGTTCCTCGAACGGCCGGCTGATGCGGGCGAGGTTGTTGACGCCCTCCATCCTGAATCCGTCGGGACCGTCCACGCGAAGCCGGATCTCCTCGTTGCGGACCGTCTCGAGACCGAAGTCCCCGTCGAACAACCGGATGAAGGGACCGAGCGCACTCGAGGCGTTGTTGTCCTTCGCCTTTCCGAGCAGCAGGGCGCTGCGGCCCTCGACGTCGCGCAGGTTCACATCGTTGCCGAGCGTGGCGCCGGCCACGGTGCCGACCGAGTTCACGATCAGCACCAGTTCGGGCTCGGGATTGTTCCACGACGAGAACGACGGGATGCCGATCTTCGCTCCGACCCCGACCGAGGACAGCACCGGAGCCTTCGTGAAGACCTCGGGATCGGGACCGATCCCCACCTCCAGATACTGGGACCACAAACCCTCGTCGAGCAGGATCCGCTTGGTCGCGGCGGCCTCGGGTGAGCCCGGCGGCAAGGCGGCGATGCCGCCGCCGAGGGTTCGTCCGATCGAGGCCCGCACCTCGGCGGCGCGATCCGGGTTCCCGGCCGTGCGTTCTTCGATGATGCGCTCGATCATGCTCTCGACGAAGGTCACCCCACAGGCCTTCACGACCTGCAGGTCGATCGGGGCCAGGAGGTGCGGACGGGCCGGATCCTGCACGAGGGAGGCATCAACGAGATCGGAGACCTGCCAGCGGGGTGGCGACTGCGCCGTCACGCTGTCGACGTCGGCGAGGACGGTGGACGACTCGAGCAGTTCGGACACGGTTCCGGCGACTGCATGGAGATCGAAGACACCCCCGTCCCGCACGGCGACGACGCGGGGGCCGCCCGTCTCGACGTCCCACACGCGCCCGATCAGCCGCGCCCGGTCGGCGTCCTCGGGCAGGACGTGAGCGTGTGTCATCGCTGCGCTCCCGGCCTTGCCGGACGGTGCCACTCGCCGTCGATCCGCTGTGCGATCCCCCACGGGTTCTCGTCCTGCAACGCCTCGGGCAGACGCGATGTGGGAAAGGACTGGTACGCGACCGGTCGGAGGAACCGGGAGATGGCGGCGGTGCCCACGGAGGTGGTCGTCGATGTCGTCGCGGGGTACGGTCCGCCGTGGTGCTGGGCGTAGCTGACGGTCACGCCTGTGGGCCAGCCGTTCCAGAGCACCCGACCGCTGATGTCGACGAGCACGGCGGCCAGTTCGGTGACGTCGTCGGCGGCTTCGGCCTGCACAGTCGTCGTGAGCTGGCCTTCCAGGAGGCGTGCCAGACCGACCAGTTCCGATTCACCGGCGTACTCGACGATCAGGCTCGCCGGCCCGAACATCTCCTGTCGCAGGAGTTCCGGATGTGCGCGTACGTTCGCGGCCGTGGTGCGCAGCACCATCGGCGACGGCATCGCCGCGAAGTCGCCTTCGACGAGTACCTCGACGCCGGCGGCGGCCCGGACCCGCGTCACCGCCTCGCGGTATCCGTCGTGGAGGCGATCGTTGAGGAGCACGGTCGGCTCGAAGCGGTCGAGGGCGTGCGCCAGCACAGCCGCAACGGATCCGGTGTCACCCGCCGGCACGAACAGCAGTCCCGGCTTGGTGCAGAACTGCCCCATGCCGAGAGTGAAGGACTGCGCGTAGCCGGTGAGAATGTCTTCGCGGCGGCTGTTCCACGCGTTCTCGGTGACGAACACCGCGTTGATTCCACCGAGTTCGCCGTAGAAGGGGATGGGCTCGGGGCGTGCCGCCGCGCGGTCGAACAGGGCGCGGCCGCCACCGGTCGAACCCGTGAAGCCGACAGCCTTGACCAGCGGGTGATCCACCAGCGCCTCTGCTGCGGGTCTGCCGGTCACGAGCCCGAAGAGACCGGCAGGGGCTCCGGCGGCTTCGAGTGCGGCGACCACGACGTCCGCGGTGCGTGCGGCGAGCTCGAGGTGCCCGTCGTGGGCCTTGTGGACGACAGCGCATCCGGCGGCCAGCGCCGAGGCGCTGTCGCCGCCCATCACGCTGAACGCGAAGGGGAAGTTCGACGCACCGAAGACACCGACGACGCCCAGCGGCACGTTGACACGGCGGATGTCCGGCCGCGGCCCCATCCCCCACGAGTCGTCGGCATGGTCGATGACGGCGTCGAGATGCTCGCCGCGGCGGACCTCGTCGGCGAACAACCGGAGCTGGAAAGTACTGCGCCGTAGTTCGCCCTGAAGCCGGTCGAGCCCCAGACCGGTTTCCCGCGCAGCGATGTCGACCAGGGCCGGAGCGTCGCCCTCCAGCCCCTCGGCGACGGCCTCGAGCCAGCCGGCGCGGGTGTCCGGGGGGACCGTCCGGGCCTTCTGAAATGCCGCGTGGGCCGCTTCGACCTTCCGGTTCAGTTCCTCGACGGTCGTGTTCACGGCGCCACCTCCACTCCGGTCTTCGTGGTCGCCGCGCGTCCGTTCACCTCTCGCCAGCCGGGGCCGGTGGGAAAGACCCAGCGTTCGCGCGACGCGGCCAGCATCTCCGCGCCGATACCCGGCAGGGCCGGCGCGGCGTAACGTCCCCCGACAATCCGGACGGGTTCCGCGAAGTGCTCGTGCAGGTGGTCGACGTACTCGATCATGCGTCCCTCCTGGGAGCCACTGAGGGCTGCGTAGTCGAAGAACGAGAAGTGCTGAACGAGTTCGCAGAGCCCGACTCCGCCGGCGTGCGGGCACACCGGCACCCCGAAGCGGGCGGCCAGCAACATGACGGCGATGTTCTCGTTCACTCCGGCAACGCGGGTGGAGTCCAGTTGGAGCACGTCGATGGCCTGGGCCTGCAGCAGCTGCTTGAAGACGATACGGTTCGCGACAGCCTCGCCGGTCGCGACCCGCGTCGGGGCGACACCCTTACGGATCTCGGCGTGGCCGAGGATGTCGTCGGTGCTGGTCGGCTCCTCGATCCAGTACGGGTCGAACTGCGCGAGCTCGTTCACCCGATCGATGGCCTCGGAGACCTCCCACCGTTGGTTGGCGTCGATCGCGATCGGCAGGTCACCGACGGCCTCGCGGGCGAGGGCCAGGCGACGAAGGTCGTCCTCGACGCTCCCGCCGACCTTGAGCTTGATCATGGAGAAGCCGTCGGCGGCTGCCTCCTTGCTGAGACGCACGAGCTTCTCGTCGCTGTATCCCAGCCACCCCGGTGACGTCGTGTAAGCGGGGTAGCCGCCGGCCTGGAGTGCGGCGATGCGGTCCGCCTTGCCGATGCTGCCGCGCTGGAGGAGGTCGAGGGCCCGAGCCGGATCGAGGGAGTCGCGGATGTGCGTGAAGTCGACGACGTCGACGATCTCCTCCGGGGACATGGTGCTCAGCAGCAACCAGAGCGGCTTGCCTTCGCGACGGGCCCGAATATCCCACAGCGCGTTGATCAGAGCGCCGCAGGCCATCTGGCTGACGCCCTTCTCCGGGCCCAGCCACCGCAGTTGCGAGTCGTGGACGAGACGTTTGGATGCGGCGCCGAGATCGAAGATCAGTTCCTCGGTGTTCCGGCCGATCAGCAGCTGGGCGTAGGTGTCGATGGCATGGGTGACGACATCGTTGCCCCGACCACAGGTGAAGACGAAGCCGTGCCCTTCGTCGCCGGCATCCGTGCGGATCGTGACATAGGCAGCCGAATAGTCCGGGTCGACGTTGACCGCATCCGAACCGTCCAGTTCCAGCGACGTCGGGAACCGGACATCGTCGGTCGTGATGGAGACGAGGTGAGACATGGCACTCACTTCCGTGAATCGTATAGGAATCGCCGCAATCATATAGGCAGTGTGGCCCGCGTCAAGCCGCCGGAGATGGATCGGTCACCCCGCCGGGGCCCGAGAGGGGCCCCGAGGCTGGTCGACGGCGAAGAGGACCGGGGCGTATACAGTCGGCATGTCCGAGCGCCCGCCACCTGCCGCACCGCCACAGCGGGCCGAGAAGTGGAGAGAGATGGTCATGGCCCGGCGCGATACGTCCGACGCCCCGAGAGTTCAGCCGAAAGTAGCTGCCGGCGAGGTCTATTCGAAGCTGCGGGACTCCATCGTGGCCAGCGAGATTCCGCCGGGCACCCGAATGAACATCGATGCCATCGCGCGCGACCTGGGCGTCTCACAGACGCCGGTCCGAGAAGCGTTGCAGCGGCTCGAGGGGGACAACCTGGTCGTTTACAGCCCCGGCCGCGGGTACAGCACCACCCCCCTGCTCGACCTTCCCGAACTCCGATCCCTCTTCGAGTTCCGACTGCTCGTCGAGCCCTGGGCAGCACGATCCGCGGCGGTGGATCGGCTCACGAACCCGAGCAGGGCCCTGGACCGGGAGCTCGAATCCTTCGAGCGCCGCGTCGAAGAGGGCGGCGACCTGCGTCAGGACCTCGTCGCCCACGACACCCGCTTCCACGACACCATCCTCGGTGCGGCCGGCAACCCAGTGGTCCAGCACGCATTCGTCCAGACCCACTGCCACCTGCACATCTTCCGGCTCTATCCCGCGGACGTCGACGGGTCGGTCACCGTCGCCGAACACCGGCAGATCTGGGATGCCATCCGTGCCTGCGAGCCGCAGGCCGCCGAGCAGGCCATGGCCGACCACATTCGCAACTCCTTCACGCGATTCGCGCAGGCCTTCGACGGCAACATGCCACCCCTGGATGCCTCCGAGACCGCACGGACGCAGAAGGCGCACATCGTCGGTTAGCGCGACGTCCCAGGGGAGACGAGGTCGGACGCCGACGATCGAGGCGTTTCCTCGACGCTTCGATTCCGCCGGCGCCCTTTCGCGACCGGAACGGGAAGCTCCGAGGTGCCGGGTTGCCCCTCCCTGGCCCGCTTGACAGTGACGGCAGTCACCTGATTCCATGTGGCCTATACGATCGCCGGTGTTCCTATACGATCCCGTGCCGCGATCGACCTCACCCCACCTGCCTCATGTTCGAGGATTCGAGGAAACAATGGTCATGTCAGGGAGAACCCCCATGAGTACTGCAGTAGGAAGTGACTCCGAAGTGAAAGCACCTCGGACCATGACTCGAATGCGATGGGCCATCATCTGGCTCGCATTCGTCGGCCTCAGTATCAACTACCTCGACCGGTCGAGCCTGAGCGTCGCGCTGCCGTTCATGGGCGAGGATTTCCATCTCACCGCCACCCAGCAGGGCATGATCTTCGCGGCTTTCTTCTGGGCCTACGATGTGTGCCAGCTCGCCGCCGGCTGGTATGTCGACAAGGTCGGCCCCCGGCGATCGTTCACCATCGCCGCCCTCTGGTGGTCGGTCTGCACCATGGCCACGTCCTTCGCGCGGGGATTCGGTTCGCTCTTCGCGGTCCGTTTCCTGCTCGGAGTGGGTGAGAGCCCGGCACCGAGTACGTCCGCCAAGGTGGTCGCCACCTGGTTCCCGAAGAGCGAGCGCGCCTTCGCTACGAGCATCTGGGACTCCGGCTCGCGCGTCGGCGCGGTGATCGCCCTTCCGATCGTCACGCTCATCATCTCCTTCACCACCTGGCACGGCGTCTTCATCATCATCGGCGCTCTGGGTGTCGTATGGGCCTTCGCCTGGTGGAAGATCTATCGGGCCCCTCAGGATCACCCGCGGGTCGGTACCGCCGAACTCGCGCATATCGAGAGCGGCGGCGCACGCGGTGCCGGCAGTGACGACGCGGACGCCGCGAAGCTACCCTGGCGGTCGCTGTTCCGGTACCGCACCATCCTGAGCATGATGTTCGGCTTCTTCTGCCTGAACAGCGCGATCTACTTCTTCATCACCTTCTTCCCCAGCTACCTCGTCAGCGAGAGGGGATTCGATCTCCTGAAGCTCGGAATGTTCGGCGCGCTGCCGGGTGTGTGCGCGGTGGCGTGCGGATGGCTCGGTGGATTCGCCGCCGACCGCGCGGTACGTCGGGGACACTCGGTCACCCGGGTTCGCAAGACCCAGATCGCCGGAGGCCTGGTCGGCGGATCGGTCATCATGTTCGCCGCAGTCGTCCCCGAGGCGTGGATGGCGTTGGCGCTCTTGTCTCTTGCGTACTCCAGCCTGACCGTCGCCGCTACCGGAATCTGGTCGCTTCCGGCGGACGTCGCACCCAGTTCGAAGCATGTCGGGTCGATCGGCGGAATCCAGAACTTCGCGTCGAATCTCGCGGGTATCTTCACGCCGCTCGTCATCGGTGTCCTCGTCGACAGCACCGGATCCTACGTCGCCCCGCTCGCGGTGATCGGCGCAGTGGCACTGCTGGGGGCAGCAAACTACTTGTTCGTCATGGGGAGGGTGGAACCACTGAAGGTCAAGGAGCCCCTGGCGCTTCAGCACTGATCGGAGATCTGCACCGGGCAGCTCCCACACGTCGGCTCCGATGAAAGCGAGATCCCACGACCGTCGGTCGTGGGGTCTCGCTTTCGCGTGGCGAAACCTGCAAGAAGCCGAGAGCCGGGACGTCGTCGGCACAGGGGACGCGGGGAGGCGCGGCCACGACAGTGTCCCCGATGCCGCGTTGTTCGAGTCGCGGCGACGGACGAGTCGGGCCAACCGCGCCCGTCAGCCCTCGCGTTCGAAGGTGACGAGCAGCCCCTCGACCCCGCCCGGGCCGACGCGGCCCTTGATCTCGGCGGAGGTGATGGCCTTCAGGCGCCACCCCTGCCGGGCGTGCTCGTTGAGCAGATCCTCGAGCTTGTCACCGGACATCTTCCCGCCGAGCATCTTCTCGCGGACCTCGACAACCTTGTACGAGTACATCGCATTCCTCATGTCGTGGCGATCGGGAATCAGCGGGAGCGCCGACCTTTCGTATCCTACCCGCGCCCGCGCGGCGCGAGCCGGGCTCGACGACCGAAGGACGGATCCACCCGAGCCCGGCTGCCAGCAAGTTCCCAGCATCCGTCCGGTGTTTCCCGAGCTTCCCTTCGTAGCGTGAACCCCACCGAACCGAGCCGAGAGGACACCGCAATGAGTTCACGCCGGGCGCGTCGCGTTCCGACCGACCCCGAACTCCACGAGCACGACCTGGGCCTGGCCCACGACATCAGGACGATGCTGTCGCGCCGGCGGATGCTGGCCGTCTTCGGCGCGGCCGGCACCGCGGCCCTCGCTGCGTGCTCGACGGGCGGGTCGACGTCCACCTCGGCATCCGCGTCGGCCACCACCACCGCCGCTTCGACGACCTCCGCGACCGCCGCGGGCGAGTGCGTCGCCGCCGCACCACAGGAGACGGCCGGCCCGTACCCCGGCGACGGATCGAACGGGCCCAACGTCCTGATCGAGTCGGGAATCGTCCGCAAGGACATCACCACCAGCTTCGGTGACTACACCGGTACCGCCGAGGGCGTGCCGACCACCATCACCCTGCACCTGCAGGATCTCGCCGCCGGCTGCAGCCCCGGCCAGGGCATGGCCGTCTACCTGTGGCACTGCGACCGCGACGGGCAGTACTCCCTCTACAGCGACGGACTGACGGACCAGAACTACCTGCGCGGCGTGCAGGTCGCCGACGCCGACGGCACCGTCTCGTTCACCTCGATCTTCCCGGCCTGCTACTCGGGGCGCTGGCCGCACATCCACTTCGAGGTGCACGACTCCCTCGAGGTCGCCGTCGCCGGCGACAACGCGCGGCTGACCTCGCAGATCGCCCTCCCCCAGGACGTGTGCGAGACGGTGTACGCCGGCGCCGACGGATACGCGCAGAGCACCCGCAACCTGGCGCAGATCAGCCTCGACTCCGACAACGTCTTCGGCGACGGCTGGGACGCCGAACTCGCGACCGTCACCGGCAGCATCGACACCGGCTACGCCGTCGATATCACGGTCGGTGTCGCCGAGAAGTCGGCGAACGTCCAGTCCGATGCGCCGCCGCAGGGCGGGATGGGAGGCGGCCCCGCCGGTGGCCGCCCGGCAGGTCCGCCGCCCGGGCAGTGACGGTCGCTCACTCCACCTTCGTCAGCGACCGCACTGCACCCTCGGACGCACGGCAGTCTTGCCGTCGACGCGCCCGGTTACTTTTTTCCCCCGGGGTTTCTCACGAGCTTCTTGTTGGCAAACTCGTTGAAGCCGAACCGGGCCAGCGATGCCGGACTCCCTCGTCGTCGCGCTGCCCGACACCCACCCGCTGGCCGGCGCGCGCCGGTTGTCGATTGCCCAGCTTGCCGCGGAAAGCTTCGTCTCCCTCCCGCCGCACGAGGGTGCGGTGCTTCCCGACCGGTTGCGGCGGCTCGCGCACGCGGGCGGGTTCGTTGCCGACGTCGTCCAGGTCGCCCCCGATACGCAGACCGCCCTGGCGCTGGTGAGCGCCGAGGTCGGGTGCCACCTGACGTTGGCATCCGTGGCGAGCAACGTCACCGATCCCCATGTCGTCTTCGTTCCGCTCGACGAGTCGACCCCCGACGTCGACCTACGCGTGGCGTGGCGACGTGACGACACCAATCCCGCGCTGCACGTGGTGCTGAAGGTGGTGCTCGGGTTCGCCGATGCGGCGAACGGCTGAGGACCGGAAGACCCCGAGCGGCCGCACCGGGCTCGGCGCGATCAACAATGTCGGTGAGGGTGAGTCGATGAAGGCCATGGCCGAGGGCATCACCCTCGGTCGCGTCTCCACCGGTGAGGACGTGGCGGCCTCCGTCTTCTACCCGGCCGACCCCCGACTCGAACTACATGACGGGCCAAGCCGTGCTCATCGACGGCGGCATGCTGTTCGTCCGAGATCCCGACGACGACCCGCTCACCGCCTCGCGGTGCGCGGCGCCGCCGGACCGGTTGCGCCGTCGAACAACCCACAACCGGTCCGACGAAGGGCGCGAGAGAACCGCAGCGCGCATGATGCAACGGCCGCTACTCGCCGGCCAGATCGGCGGAGAGGTCGGAGACATGGACGCCGTCCGGGATCCGGACCTCCTCGACCGGTTCGGGTCTGTCGTCGAACTCGAGCTTCAGCGCGCGGCAGATCGTAGCGTGCATGTCGTACATGCACGTGATGTAGGTGAGTTCCATGATCTCCTGGTCGGACAGGTGAGCCCGGAGCAGGGCGAACACCTCGTCGGGCACCCGGCCGCCACCGAGGACGAGCCCGTCTGTGTAGGCGAGCACGGCGCGCTCGAGCTCCGAGAACCGGTCGCTGATCTGCCAGTGCGGGAGGGCAGCGATCTTCTCTTCGGACATCCCGAGAGAACGCATCTGCTTGCAGTGCTGGGAGAACACGAACTGGCTCCCGCGCGCGTACCCGGCCCTGCCCTGACCGAGCTCGCGCAGCAGCGGGTCGAGACCTGCGTTGCGGTACAACGCGAAGCCCCGTACGGCATGCCGGAACACGGCCGGAGACTGTGCGAACACCGTCCACCAGTCGCCCGGCGTGGCATGAATGGTGCCGTGGTCGACGGCGGGGTCCTTGTCGGCGCCGAACAGCCGGTCGTAGAAGAAGAGGATCTTTTCGTCGGTCACCTCGGCACGAGGGACTTCACGGAGGCGGGGCATGTCGATTGTCCTTTCGGCCGTCGGTCAGGAGGCGCCGGTCGTGCGGCGGTCGGCCGCGGTCTTCGGCTCGTGCACGACGTCTTCCGGAGTGAACTCGCGCGTCCAGCAGGCAAATTCGAGGAGGACGCCGTCCGGATCCTGGAAGTAGAACGATCGGACGAAGGTGCCGTCGTGCACCTCCTTGGCTACGCCGGACGGGCTGTCGTCGTGGTTGAGGACGCGGCTGACCTCGACACCGTCCGCTTGCAGCCGGGCGCGGTACTCGCCGAACAGTTCCGGTGGGACAGCGAAGGCCACGTGGTTCATCGATCCGACCGCACTGGCGAGTTCCCCCTCGTCGGGGCGGCCCTTCGGCGCCGCAACGCCGGGGGCGGCATCGGGTGCGTCCTCGAGCCAGAAGAACGCGAGGGTGTTGCCTCCCCCGCAGTCGAAGAAGAAGTGCTGGCCGAGTCCCCCGGGCAGCTCGACCGTCTTCACCAGGGGCATGCCGAGGGTTCCCGAGTAGAAGTCGATCGTCCGCTTCATGTCGGAGCAGACGAGGGCGAGGTGATTGATCCCGCGGAGTTCGAACTTCGAATTCGATGTGGTCACTGCAATCCTTTCGGGCACTGATTCGGAGAAATCCGGGCAGGAAACGGAGAGAATCGGAGAACAAGGGGTACGAGATGACTTGACAGTCATGTCACCTTCGGGGATAGTCTGACCGTGGCCAAGTCATCTGTCAACACCCCGTCCGTACCCGCGCCGGTCGAGACCCTCACGGCGCGGGGGCGGAAGACTCGTGACGCCCTGCTCGACGCGGCGCGCACCGTATTCGAGACCGTCGGATTCCCCGACACCCGGGTCGAGCAGATCACCCAGGAGGCCAACGTCGCTTATGGCACCTTCTATCGGTATTTCGAGTCGAAGGAACACATCTTCCGCGAACTGAGCACCCGCCTGTTCGAGGATGTACACCGCCGCGAACCGACCGATCCCGACCTGTCCCCCGCGGCACGGCTCGTCGCGGCGAATCGCTCGTACTACAAGGCCTATCGGCGCAATGCACGGCTGATGGCGATCGTCGAGCAGGTCGCGACCATCAACGACGAGTTCCGGGAATTGCGCCACGAGCACCGCTCCCAGCTCATCGAACGGACTTCCCGGGCGATCGCCCGCTGGCAACAGGAGGGACTCGTCCGGCAGTCGCTCGACCCGGTACTCGCCGCCCGCGCGATGTCCGCGATGGTCGATCACACCCTCTACCTCTGGCTGATCCAGGGGGAGGCGGCGGACGAAGAGGCACTGCTGAGCACCCTCGACCAGATGTGCCTGGGCGCCCTGGGACTGGAATCCGATTCCCCCTGACATCCCATCCGCAGCACCGAGGAGAACCACCTTCGCATGTTGGATCTCGCAGACCGATTCTTCGCCGCCGTCCGAGCCGGTGACGTGGACACACTGACAAACCTGTATGCGCCGGACGCGCGCATCTGGCACAACGACGACGGCCGCGAGCAGACCGTCGAGGAGAACCTGCGCGTGTTGCGCTGGCTCACCCGCACGCTCGAGGACTTCCGTTACGAGGACGTCCGCCGCGACGCGGTTCCGGACGGCTTCGTACAGCAGCACGTGGTGCGCGGGGCCCTGCCGGGACACGGTCCGCTCGAAGTGCCTGCCGCACTGTTCGTCCGGGTCGTGGACGGACGGATCACCCGCATCGACGAGTACGTCGACTCCGCCGCCATCCGACCGCTGCACGAGACGACCGACACGACAACGAAGGGAAACGGGGCATGACCACCAATCATCCCGAGGGCCACATCGCAGACCTGTGCGCCCGCATGCGCTCGTTCATCGACAACCAGGTGATTCCTGCCGAGCCGGTCCTCGCGCGCGAGGACGACGACGCCCGCAAGGCACTCGATCAGCTGCGCACGCAGGCAAAAGAGCTCGGTCTGTGGGCCTTGGGTCACCCGGCGGATGTCGGGGGTGGTGGTGTGCGGTTCCTCGATTTCGTATACCTCAACGAAATCATCGGCCGGTCCGAGTTCGGGCAGCTCGCCGTCGGGTCCGTGTCCATGCAGGACACCTTGATGCTGCGCAAGCACGGCACCGAGGAACAGCGGGAACGATGGATCCCGCCGCTCGTCGCCGGCGAGTTCCTGCCCTCGGTGGGACTCACGGAGCCGGAGGTCGCCGGCTCCGATCCGACCCTGATCACCACCCGCGCGGAGCTCGACGGGGACACCTGGGTCATCAACGGGCACAAGTGGTTCACGACGGGAGTCAAAGACGCGGGCTACTGCACCGTCTTCGCGCGCACCGAGCCCGAGGACGTGCCCCGCCACTCCCGGATCAGCGCGATCATCGTTCCGACCGACACCCCCGGTTTCGAGATCCTCCGCTCGATCCCGACGATGGGCCACGATCCCAGCGACCACTACGAGGTCCGGCTCTCCGACGTGCGGGTGCCTGCCGACAACCTGCTCGGCGAGCGCGGCAAGGGGTTCGCCGTCGCACAGGACCGCCTCGGACCCGGGCGCATCTTCCACGGCATGCGCTGGCTCGGTCAGGCGCAGCGGGCCTACGAGCTCATGTGCGAGCGGGCCAACACCCGCTACGTGCACGGTTCTCTCCTGGCAGAGAAGGGCGAGGTCCACCGGTACATAGCGGAATCCGCCGCGCAGATCCACGCTGCCCGGCTGATGACACTCGATGCCGCCCGCGCGATGGACTCCGGCGACGATGCACGCATCCGGATCGGGCTCGTCAAGTTCTGGTGTGCACGGATGCTGCACGACGTCGTCGACCGCGCCATCCAGGTGCACGGAGCGCTCGGGCTGACCGCCGACACGCCGTTGGAGCGGATGTATCGGCAGGCCCGGTACGCCCGCATCTACGACGGCCCCGACGAGGTCCACCGCATGTCCACAGCTCGCAAACTGTTGCGCGACCCGGGCGCGGCGCCGTGGCTGTGACCGAGGCTTCCTCGTCACTGGGTGACGGGATCCGAGCAATCCTCATCGAGGTGCGCGGCGAGAACGTCTCGGTCGGCGAACCCCGACAGCTGACCGGCGGCGCGAGCCGCGAGGTGTGGTCGGCGCAGGCAACCGATGCCGCGGGCAACCCCCTGCCCGTAGTCCTCAGGCGTGATCCCCCCGGGCACGGCGACGCACAGCGGATGCGCGCGGAGACGGCATGCCTGCGCGCCGCCGCCGCCGCCGGTGTGCCGGTACCCGCTGTCCTTGCCAGCGGTGACACCGCCCCCGGCATCGATGCCCCCTTCCTGCTGATGGAAAGAGTGGCCGGCGAGTCGATTCCCCGGAAGATCCAACGGGATCCGGCGCTCGCCGAAATGCGGGAGCGGCTGGCCGAGAAGATGGGATTCGTGCTGGGACAGATCCACAGCAGCGCTGTCGGAGCCCTCACGATGCTCGACACCAGAGACCCGATCGACGTGCTCGAGTCCGTCTATCGGGCTCTCGACGACCCGCGCCCGGCGGTCGAAATCGGGCTGCGGTGGCTTCGGGACCATCGGCCTTCGCGCCGACCGGCCACTCTCGTGCACGGCGACTTCCGCCTCGGCAACCTTCTGGTCGACGACACCGGAATCCGGGGCGTCCTCGACTGGGAGCTCGCCCATCTGGGCGATCCGATCGAGGACCTCGGATGGCTTTGCGTCCGGGCATGGCGGTTCGGTGCCGAACTCCCGGTCGCCGGTGTGGGGACCCGCGAGCAGTTGCTCGACGGCTACGAGAAGGCGACGGGTGAGCGGCCTTCGACGGCAGAGCTGCACTGGTGGGAGACCTACGGCACCCTGCGGTGGCTGGTGCTCAGCCGGTTCCAGGCGCAGCGTCATTTCGGCGGCGCCGAGCGCTCGCTCGAACTCGCCGCGATCGGCCGCCGGGTCTGCGAATCCGAATACGACCTGCTCCTGATCCTCGATCTGCTCGACGACGAGCCACCGGCGGCACCTGCTCCGCCGGCCGAGTCGCTGCACGACCGCCCGAGCCTGGCCGAGATTCTCGAGCTCGTCTCCTGGACGCTCACCGACGAAATCGGTCCGGCACTCGACCGGACGCAGGACCGGGAGCGCTACCTGCTGCGGATCTGCGTCAACCTCCTGGGCACGGCGCGTCGGGAACTCGACTCCGGCGACAGCACCGTGCTCGGGGACCTGTTGACCGAAGTCGGCTGCGCCACCGAGGCCGAGCTCGCAACCGCGCTTCACCGGGGAACGCTCTCGTACACCGACCCCCATGTGCGTCGAGCCGTCTCGACAGCGGTCATGGCCCGTCTGCGCGTCGCCAATCCACGCCACCTCACCACGTGATCGAAAGCGATTCCATGTCAGATTTTCTCGGATCACCGACCCCTACCAGACCACGGCTGCGCCAACTGCTGGACAGCGCGGCACCGGTCCTGGCGCCGGGGGCCTACGACAGCCTGTCCGCGCGCCTGGTCGAGGCCGCCGGGTTCGATGCGGCGTACATGACCGGCTTCGGCACCTCTGCGAGTCTGCTCGGTCGCCCCGACGTCGGATTGCTCACCGCTACGGAGATGACCGACAACGCCCGCCGCATGGCTGCTGCCGTCGACGTCCCGTTGATCGCCGATGCCGATACCGGGTACGGCAACCCTCTCAACGTCATTCGCACCGTCCGCGACTACGAGAGGGCCGGCGTCGCGGCCATCCAGCTCGAGGATCAGGTCGCTCCCAAGCGATGCGGCCACATGGAGGGCAAGGCGGTCGTCCCGGTCACCGACATGGTGGCCAAGCTGGAGGCGGCCGTCGCGGCCCGCACCGATCCGGACCTCCTGATCATCGCTCGGACCGACGCCGCGGCCGTCGACGGGCTGGACGCGGCAATCGATCGCGCCCTGCACTACGCGGACGCCGGCGCCGACCTGTTGTTCGTGGAGGCTCCGGCCAGCATCGACGAGGTGCGTGCGGTGGCGACCCGGTTGAAGGGACATCGCCTGGTGTTCAACTGGGTAGAAGGCGGGCGCACTCCGCCGGTGCCGCTGGATGTGCTGGGCGAGCTGGGATTCGCTCTTGTGCTGTTCCCGATCGGCGCGCTGCTGGCCGCTACGAGGTCGATCCAGGACTTCCTGGCCACGATCGTGCGCGACGGGACCCCGGCGGCGGCGTTGTCGCGCCTGCCCTCCTTCGACGAGTTCACCGGGTTCATCGGACTGTCCGAGGTGAACGAACTCGGTTCCCGTTTCGCCGATCGCTGAGCCGGAAGGGTCCGCCTGGCCACATGGCCAGGCGGGCTTTTTCGGTACCGATCGCACCGGGCGACAGCCGGAGACCACTAACACCGCAGCGACGGACGGGCACCCTAGATCCTGATCGAGGGTGCCCGTCCGTCGCCGGTCGTGGTCCGGGCAGTTCAGCCGGTGGCCACCGGTTCCAATTCCAGTCCCGGGTCCTTTGTGCCCTCGGACCGTCCCCCGTCGCTGCGACGACCCGGGATGCATGCCACGAGCGGCGCGAGCCCCCACCGCACCAGACTGATCAAGCCGTAGGGCAGTACGAAGATGAACAGGATCAACGCCGCGCCGTAGGTGATGCCGGCCGCCGACTGGTTGAGTTCAGCAGTCCACTGCGGGACGTAGACGACGAAGAAGGCGCCGAACACGACACCGGGCACGGTACCGAGACCTCCGACCACGATCATGGTGATGAACGCGATCGCCAGCGGCAGCCCGAAGGCCTCCGGGCCGACGTACTGGACGACGAAGCTGTAGAGCACCCCGCCGACGCCGGCGAGTGCGGCACTGAGGGCGAACACGGTGGTCTTCGTCCGGGTGGCCGGCATACCGAGGGTCGTCGCCACGGCCTCGTAGTCACGGATCGCGATCAGCGATCGCCCGATGCGGCCGGTGGAGAGCCGGCGCACCACGAGATAGGTCAGCGCGGCGACGAGCAGGCACAGGTAGTACACCCACTGGTCGCGATCGAGACCGGAGGATACGGGTGCCTCGGCCGCGGTGACGTTGATGCCCGCCTGACCGTCGGTCACGTGCTCGAAGCGTTTGATCACGGCGGGGGTCACCAGTGCGAGACCCAGTGTGGCGAGCGCCAACTGGAGGCCGTGGAGCCGCAGCGCCGGCAGCCCGAACAGGTACCCGCCCACATAGCAGACCGCGAAGGCGAGCGGGAGCACCACCGGATAGGCGACACCATGGTTCTCGATCAGCACCGCACTGAGATACGCGCCCACGGCGAAGAAGAAGCCATGGCCCAGGGAGATCTGACCGGTGTTGCCTGTCAGCAGATTCAGGCCGAGTCCGACCACGACGTACACGAGGACCATGGAACGGTCGAAGTTGACGTACGGCGCCGAGACGAGCGGTGCGACCGCGGCGAGGACGAGCACCACCGCAACGGTGGTACGGCGGAGCCACACCGGTGCGTCGAGTTCGGCGCGGGGGCGGCGGAGCATATCGAGGACTTTCATACCCGCGCCACCTTCCGCGCACCGAAGAGACCTTCCGGCCTGAAGAGCAACACCCCCAGGATGAGGACCAGTGCCACGGCTTGCTTGAAGTCGTGGCCGATCCACTCGATGTACGTACCGGCGAGGTTCTCCGCGACACCGACGCACAATCCGCCGACGAGGGCGCCGACCGGACTGTCCAATCCGCCGAGAACGGCGGCAGCGAATGCGTAGATCAGCGACGCGACGAGCATGTTCGGCTGGAGGAACAATTGCGGGGCCGCGAGCGACGCCGCGAGCGCGCCGATCGCCGCCGCCAATCCCCAGCCGATCATCAGCATGCGACCTACCGGAATACCCACCAGCTCAGCGGAATCCGGATTTCCGGCGGCCGCCCGCATCGCGAGGCCGACACGGGTACGCTGGAACAGGAGGAACAGCAGCGCCGCGACAACCACGACCGCGCCGACGATCACGAGGGACTGCCGCGAGACTGCCACCGTCCCCAGCGTCACCACCGGTCCGGACACCGTCGACGGAAATTCCCTGCTCTGCACACCCCAGATCCAGCCGGCCGCGCTGTTGAGGACCAGCATCAGTCCGAGAGTGATGATGACGAGCGGCATGTGGTTCGGCGAGCCCGCCAGCGGCCGGATCAGCACCCGCTCGGTGACGGCGCCCATGAGGAACGCTACCGCCATCGCCCCGAGGATCGCGACATACAGCGGCGCACCCCACTGGTGGAACTGCCACGCGAAGAACGCCGCGAACATCGCCATCTCCCCCTGCGCGAAGTTCACGATCCCGGAGGCCCGGTAGACGAGGACGATGCTCAATGCGAACGCACCGTACAGTGCGCCCCACGTGAGCCCGTCCACCAATTGTTGAAGAAAGACGTGCATGACTCACTCCTGTGCTCAGTAGCCGAGGTAGGCGCGTCGCACCGACTCGTCGTGTGCGAGACCGGCGGCGGGACGCTGGGCGACGACGCGACCGGCGTCGACGAGCACCGCGGACGACCCGATGTCGAGGGCCAGGTGCGCGTTCTGCTCGACGACGAGAATTGTCGTCCCCGTCTCCGCATTGATGCGGCTCAGCGCACGGAACACCTCCTGGGTGATGCGGGGGGCCAGGCCGAGGGACGGCTCGTCGAGCAGCAGCAGCCGTGGTGCGGCGACGAGGGCCCGGGCGATGGCGAGCATCTGCTGCTCGCCGCCACTGAGTCCGCCGGCCTGCTGCCGACGCCGCTCCCGCAGCCGGGGGAAGAAGTCGTACCACTGCTCGATCGCCCGGTCGGTGTCGGCGACGGCGGCCGCGTACCCTCCGATGCGGAGGTTCTCCTCGACCGTCAGGTCGCCGAAGGTGCCGCGGCCCTGCGGAACGTGCGCGATCCCGAGACGCGCGATCCTGTCGGTGCGCATGCCTGCGATGTCCCGGCCGTCGAATTCGATCCGGCCACGAGTGCGGACCATGCCGCACAGCGCCCGCAGGATGGTGGTCTTGCCGGCACCGTTCGCGCCGAGCACCACCGTCACCGCGCCCTTCTCGGCTTGAAATTCGATGCCGTGCAGAACTTCTGCACTTCCGTACCAGGCGAAAAGCCCCTCGACGCTCAGCAGGCTCACGCCGCACCCCCCAGGTACGCCTCGACGACCTCGGGGTGCGCGGCCACGTCGGCCGGAAGCCCCTCCGTGATCTTCTGCCCGAAGTTCAGCACGACGACGCGGTCCGAGATCGACATCACCATCGCCATGTGGTGCTCGACCAGCAGCACCGAGAATCCTCGTTCGTCACGCAGTTGCCGGACGGTCTCGGCGAGTTCGAGCACCTCCTCGTGGATGAGCCCGTTCGCGGGTTCGTCCAGCATCAGCAACTTCGGACGCTGCATCAGCGCCCGCGCGAGTTCGATCCGTTTCAGCGTCCCGTACGGAAGGGTGCCCGCCGGTTCGCGACCGACCCGGGCGAGGTTCATCGACTCGAGCAGTGCCCATGCCTCGTCGCGCTCGCGTCGCTCTTCACGTCCGGTCATCGGCAGACCCAGCGCGGCCCCGAGAAACCCGGTCCGGGTACGCGAGTACGCACCGGTCAGCACGTTGTCCACAACCGACATCGTGGGGAACAACCCGATGTTCTGGAACGTTCGGGCGATACCGACATCCGCGACCCCGTCCGCCGACAGCGACAGCAGATCCTTGTCCCCGAAGGCGATTCGTCCCGATTCCGGCTGGTACAGCCTGCTGATGCAGTTGAACAGTGTCGTCTTTCCCGCCCCGTTCGGACCGATCAACCCGACGATGTGACCGGGCTCGATCGTGAACGAGGGACCGTCGAGCGCGACGACGCCGCCGAACCGGAGCCGGACCTCCTCCACGACCAGGGCGGGAACCGCGCCGTCGTCGCCGGCGTCCGGTACGGACGTCATCGCTCGGTGCTGCGGGTGACCGCAGCGTCGTAGTGCCACCTGCCGTCGCGGAATGTCATCGGCGCCATCGAGGTGATCGCGTAGGGATAGTCCGGCGTGGTGTCGAAGGTGATTCCCTCGATCGCGAGGTCGGTGGTCACACCCCGCATGTTCTGCACCGCGTCGAGCAGGTCGGCCCGCGTGCAGCCGTCCATCTGCTTCAGGGCGGTCACCAGCAGCTGGGCGGTGTTGTAGCCGGTCGCCGCGATGGTGTCGGTGGTCTTGATCTTCCCGGGGTTGCGTTCGGCGAATTCCCGCCATTTCTGCACACCGGGCTTGGCGTCGTGATCGGTGCTGCTGACGTCGTAGATCCAGTAGAAGGAGTGGACGCCCTCGGCGGCGTCCGGACCGGCGGGGGCGAGGACGAAGTTGGTGTCGGTGGCGCCCGAGTAGATGTAGGTGTCGGGTTTCCATCCGAGTTCGTGCGCCTTCTTCAGCGACTGGGTCACGAAGCTCGCCGTCGCAAAGTTGACGAAGACGTCGGCGCCGGAGTTCGCGAGGTTGACCACCTGCGAGTCGACGGACGGCGTCGTCTGCTCGTAGGCCTGCTGTGCGACGACCGCGGTACCGCTGCCGTCGAGTGCGGACTTCAGGGCGTCGAGGCTTCCGTTGCCGAGGCTGTCGTTCGGGTACAGCACCGCGATCTTCGCCTGTGGATGGTCGCGCAGGATGATCTCGGCACGCTCCGAGACCTCCCATCGTGTCTGCGGGTTCACCGCTCCGGCCACGACAGGGCGCTGCTCGTGCGTGGCCAGCAGTTCGTCGGTGCCGGTCATCGGGAACACGAGCGGCACGTTCTTCTGCGTCAGGTAGTCCACGACGGCGAGCGTCGAGGCGGTGCCGATCAGATTCTGGATCGCGAAGACCTGTTCCTGTTCGACCAGTGAGCGGACGTTGCCGACGGTGCGTGCAGGGTCGTATCCGTCGTCCATCGCGATGTACTCGATCTTGCGGGTCTTCCCGTCACCCATGGTGACCCCGCCCGCGGCGTTGATCTCGTCGAACAGCGCGGTTGCGGCGACCGCTTGAGGTCCCGCGACGGACTGCATGAGGCTTGTTCCGAAGCGGATCTCGGTGTCGGTGATTCCGGGATCGCAGTCACCCGCCGAAGTGGCGGTGTCCCGGCCGGAACAGGCTGCCAGGGCGGCGGTGGTGCACAGGGCAGTAAGGCCCACGGCAAGAGTACGTTTCATGGTCGCTCCGTGTGTCGAGAGGTGGGCAGGGCAGGACAGAAGTGTGGCTCGGGGCGGCGGGCCGGACTGGGAGGCTTGTGCTAGACGAGTGTTCGGGTGGCGAAGCGCTCGCGAAGATCGCGCTTGAGGATCTTGCCGCTGACGTTCTTCGGGAGGGCGTCGACGAATTCGACGCGCCTCGGCACCTGGAATCCGCCGAGGTGCTCTCGGCACGTCGCGATGATCTCGTCCGCGGTAGCGGTGGAGCCGGAGCGCAGAGCAACAATGGCGCAGACGATTTCGCCCCACGTCTCGTCCTTGACGCCGATCGCGGCCGCCTCGGCCACCGCCGGATGACTGTACAGGGCCTGTTCCACCGTGAGAGAAGCGATGTTCTCGCCACCACTGATGATCAGGTCCTTCTTGCGGTCCACGATGTAGACGAATCCTTCGGCGTCCCGTCGCACCAGATCACCGGTGTGGAACCAGCCGTCGGTGAACGCGGCGTCCGTCGTGTCGGTGTCGTTCCAGTAGCCGGCCATCACCTGGTCGCCACGGACGACCATTTCGCCGATCTCTCCGACCGGAACGTCCCGAAGCTCGTCGTCCACGATTCGAATATCCGCCAAACGCATCGGCTTTCCGGCTGCCGCAAGGAGGTTGGACTCCCCGTTCGCGGCGCGCCGATGCGCCTGCTGGTCGAGGTGCAGCACATTTCCGGCCAGCTCGGTCATGCCCATACCCTGATAGAAGTCACAACCGAGGCGGTCGAGTCCCTCCCGCAGTACGGGAGCGGGAATCGCCGACGAACCGTACCCGATCGCCTCCAGCGTGCCGAGGTCGTGCGCGTCGAGCGCCGGATCCTGCAGCAGGAAGTTGATCATCGTGGGCGCCAGGCCGGTCTGGGTGACCTTCCACTGCTGGACCAGCCGGAGGAAGGTGGCATTGTCGTAGGCGCGGATGATCCCGACCGTGGCACCCATCAGGTGGTTCAGGAGCGTCACGTAACCGCCGACGTGGCAGAGCGGGAAGCAGAACAGGAAGACGGTGTCCTCCGGCAACGCCCACTGGAGGGCCGAGGAGGTTATGCCGGTGAGGAGGTTGCGGTGGCTGAGCATCACACCCTTCGGCACCCCGGTCGTGCCGCTGGTGTAGACGATCCATGCGATGTCGTCAGGACGCGGACGTACCTTCGGTTCCGTCGCGGGCGCGCCGGCGACGAACGCGTCCCATGACAAGAACGCCGCATCGGCGTCGGCGTCGCCGATCACGACGACGGTATGCACCGACGTGATCCGGTCGCGGATACTCGCGACCATCTCGGCGAAGTCCTCGGAGACTACGAGGACCGCGGCGCCCGAGTGCTCGACGAGCGCCGCGATCTGCTCGGGATGCAGCCGGAAGTTCAGGATCGTCAACGCCATGCCCGCCATGGGCACGCCGTAGTAGCAGTCGAAGTACTCGGTGCGGTTCGTGGAGAGGATCGCGACGCGGTCGCCGGGGTCCGCGACGCCGAGGAGTGCGTTCGCGAGGCGGCGGCTGCGGTCGCGCAGCTGGCCGTAGCCGACCGTCTCGTCTTCGAAGCGCAGGGCGATTCGATCGGGATGCTTGCGTGCGCTGTACTCGACGATGTCGCTGAGCAGCATTCGGTTCTCCTTGGCGTGATGAAATGGGCGGTATCGGGTCGGTTCGGCCGAGCGGGAGGAATCCGGCTGCCGGTCGTGTCAACGGATGGCGAGAGGGTTGATCGGGGAACCGACTGCCCGGGTGAACTGCAACGGCGGCCCCGTGTAGAAGAAGTCGTAGATGCCGTCGGCGGCGCATGCCTTCGAGAGTTCTTCGAAGTCGAGCATCTCGGCGAGCGTCATGCCCATGTCTCGGATCAGCACCATGTGCAGTTCGAAGAGGGCGCCCGGGTTCTCCCCGGGTATCACCTCGACGGCCCAGTTGTCGGCACCTACGACCGCCACGTCCCGGTCGCGCAGCCACTGTGCGCACGACAGGCTCAGCCCCGGCTCTCCCGCCATGTACGCGGCCGAATCAGACTCCGCGAGAAACTTGGCGTGCCAACCGGTTCGGATCAGGAGGATGTCGCCCGGCCCGACCTCGACGCCCTGCGCTTCCACGACGGCATCGAGTTCCTCGGGTGTGATCGCGGTTCCCGACTCGAGCCATGGGAGACCCCGATGCCGGGCGACGTCGAGGAGCATGCCGCGGCCCGCGATGCCCTTGGCCTGGGTGTGGATGCCGCACTTGTCGGCGCCCTTGACGGTGACGCCGTCGCCGGGATGCCCGTTGTACAGCTGCTCGTCGTAGTGGACGTGCGCGAGGGAGTCGTACTGCGACCCGGCTTGCAGCGGCATGAAGACGTAGTCGTCGGCCCACTTGAAACCGCCCGGCAACACCTGCTCCTGCCCGTTTTCGGACATCAGACGGATCGGGTTGATCCGGCTTCCGCCCGGCTGCGGACCGTTGCCGTCGAGCGGGATGCCCAGTTCGAAGATCTGTCCGGTTCGGATCAGCCGTGCCGCGTCCCTGACCCGCTCGGGGGTGATGAGGTTGGTCGTGCCGCGCTCGTCGTCGGCGCCCCACCGCCCCCAATTCCGTACCTTTCGTCCGAGTTCACGCATGTCAGGAACGGCGGCGGTCATCGATATCTCCTCTGGACAGTGAAACGCGTCGGACATGCAGTATGACGTGACAGTCATGTCAACTGCGCTCAGATTGTGTTCCACAACACTCGGAGTGTCAACACCCGGCCGGACATCATCGGACGATGGCGACCACTGGTGGTCGGATGCAGCGTCGGCTCGATGAGCGGATACCGACGCGCCGCCGAACTTCGTCGCACCCCAGGTGAGTACGTCGCGGTCCTCATCGTCCGCCCTGGAACGGAGGTCCTGGAACAGTGCAGTCGGGGCGCCGAAAACGCTTCCGGCACCGCTGCCCTGTGGGACGGCGTAGGCCCCGCCGAGTGCCTCAGTGCCGGGACCTGGATCAAGAACACTCCTCTCCGTTCCACGCCACCTGTTGACCGACGCAGTGCCCGACCTCGACTCGGCTCTCATGCGGACACTTCCGGACTCTCCGAATCCGAAACTGTTGACCGCATGGCCGGACGTGTCGATGCGGCACCTCGACGCCGACGGAGCGCACACCGCCGGCGCATGGCGCTCGATCTCCTCCGCTCGGCGATTGCACGAACCCGCGGCGACGCCGGCGACTCCCGCCAAGTAATCCTGAAAGAGGTCAGCTGATGAGCCCGCCGACAGAGCTGCCCGGCGGCGACGCGGGACGGGGAAACCATTATCTGTACGCCCGAACGCCCTGGGGTAGCACCATCGAACTCGTCACCTGTCCCACGTCACAGGCCTACGAGTCCGGCACCGGGCTACGCCGATGGCGTCCGTCGGCCACGAAGCCGAACGACTCGCGTCACCAGGAGCCCTGACCCTCGTGAGGCCGCGTACGACGGCAAACCGGTCCAATCCATGAACCGGTGAGAAAGGCCCCGGGCCGAGAAGCTCCCCGCAGAGATCTTCTCGGCCCGGCCCTCGCCCACCGGCGCGGCGTACAGTTCGCCGACGCCGACGGATATACACAGGTCACCCGCAGCCTCGAGCGGATCAGCCTCCACTCCGAATCGGCGATTCGCGGCGCTCCGACCGCTCCACTTCGGCCCTGCCTTACCGGAGGCAGAGGCGGCAGACTCGCCCCATCGCCGCAGCCCCGGAAAGGACCCCACGTGAGCGCCCCCTCCCTGTCCCAGCACACGACGACGCTACGTTTCCTCGACTCCGCCGACGGCAGTCCGCTCGGCTGCCTCGCCTCGTGGCCGAACCACCGGTTCACCCTCACCGACGTCGTCGACGTCCTGCGGCGCTTCGGTCTTCACGTGAGCGACCACCGGCCGCTGGACGAGCCGGGGGCGCACCACTTCATGATTGCGCCGTCCGGAACCGCCGCTCCGGATGCCGGGGTGCTCGACCTGATCGCGGAGGCGTTCGTCGCGGGCGCCGAGGGTCGCACCGACATCGACGACTTCTCGATACTCGTTCTGCAGGAGGGTATTTCGTGGAGGTGGGTCGACCTGATCCGGGCAGCCGTCCGGTTCCTGGCGCAGGCCGGCATCGGCCTGTCGCCGACGTACATGCTCGGCTGCCTGACGGCCACCTCCGGCTACGCCGCGGCCCTCGCCGCACTGTTCGACGCCCGGTTCCGGCCCGGGCTGCCCGACCGGGAAGCCGCCGTCGCCGCCGCGGCCTCGGCGGTGGCCGGCCACATCGATCGCGCCGCGACCTTCGACCTCGACCGGACCCTGCGAGGGCTGCGCTCGTTCGTCGACGCGACCCTGCGTACCAACTGGTTCCAGAGCAGGGGCACCAAACCGTACGCGTCGTTCAAGCTCGATCCGTCCGCACTGACCGTCGGCGGGGCGATCGTGCCGCTGCGGGAGATCTACGTCCACTCCCGCGACGTCGAGGGCGTGCACGTGCGGGCCGAGCTCGTCGCGCGGGGCGGGCTGCGGTTCTCCGAACGCCCGGAGGACTACCGCACGGAGGTCCTCGGACTGATGGCGACCCAGGCCGTCAAGAACGCACCCATCGTCCCGGGCGGCGCCAAGGGCGCCTTCGTGATCCGCCCCGGATCCACCGCGGACCTCACCACCGCATACACCACTTTCATCCGCGGCCTGCTCGACGTCGTCGACAACGTCGTCGACGGAGCGCCGACCACCCCGACCGACACCGTCGCCTACGACGGCGCGGACGCCTACCTGGTGGTCGCCGCCGACAAGGGCACCGCCCGCATGTCCGACACGGCGAACGCCGTTGCCGCCGAATACGGTTACTGGCTCGGCGACGCCTTCGCCTCGGGCGGCTCGGCCGGCTACGACCACAAGGCGATGGGCATCACCGCCCGCGGCGCGTGGGTGGCCGTGCGGCACCGCTTCGCCGAACTCGGTCACGACGTCGACACGCAGACCTTCACCGTCGCGGGCATCGGCGACATGTCGGGTGACGTCTTCGGCAACGGCATGCTGCTCAGCGACCGCATCCGCCTCGTCGCGGCCTTCGACCACCGGCACATCTTCCTCGACCCCGACCCGGATCCCGACGCCTCCCACCGCGAGCGCGCGCGTCTGTTCGCGCTGCCGCGCTCGTCCTGGGCCGACTACGACCCCGCGGCGATCTCCGCGGGTGGCGGCGTGTGGCCGCGCACCGCCAAGGCCGTGCCGCTGTCCGCGGCCGCCCGCGCGGCCCTCGGGATCGACGCCGAGACCCTGACGCCCGACGAACTGATCAAGGCCGTGCTCCGCGCGCCCGTGGAGCTGCTGTGGAACGGCGGTGTCGGCACGTACGTGAAGGCCTCCGACGAGACGCACGGCGACGCCGCCGATCCCGCCAACGACCGGGTCCGGGTCGACGCCTGCGAGGTGCGTGCGCGCATCGTCGGCGAAGGCGGCAATCTCGGCTTCACCCGCGCCGCACGTGTCGAGTACGCGCGCCACGGCGGCCGCTGCGACGGCGACTTCATCGACAACGCCGCCGGCGTCGCCACCTCCGACCGGGAGGTCAACATCAAGATCGCAGTCGATCGCGCGGTCGCGGCCGGAACGCTGGCGCCCGGACAGCGGGAGACGCTGCTCGCCGCGGTGACCGACGACGTGGCCGAGGCCGTGCTCACGGCGTCCCGGGATCAGGTGCTCGCCCTGGGTTGCAGCGAGCACGACGCCCCGGCGCTGCTCACCCAGCACGAGCGGCTGATCGAGGATCTGGTGCGGGCCGGCCGGATCGCCCGCGACGGCGACGGCCTGCCCCCGACGGCGGAGATCCGGGAGCGGAGCCGGGCGGGAACGGGCCTGCTGCGACCGGAACTCGCTGTGCTGCTGGCGCAGTCGAAGAACGTCGTCGCGAGCGAGCTGGCCGCGTCGTCGCTGCCGGACTCCCCGGCCTGCACCCCGTGGGCCGAGAACTACTTCCCCGCCGAGATCCTGGCCCGCGCCGGAAGCGGCGTGGCCGAGCATCCGCTGCGCCGGGAGATCGTCGTCGCGTCGCTCGCGGACGAGCTCGTCAACCGTCTCGGCCCGGGAGCGCTGTACCGGTTCGAGGAACGGTTCGGCGCCGCCACCGCGGACTCGGCGCGCGCTTACGTGGTGGTCAGCCGCGTGCTGCACACCGAGGACATCCGAACCCGGATCCTCGCGGCGGGCTCCGATGCCCGCAGCACGCTGGCGGAGCTGAGCGCGCTCGCGCGCGTCGTCGAGGCCGAGATGGCGTGGTTGCTGCGCCACACCGCCCGCCGGACGCTCCGCGACGTGCTCGCGGGTGCGTGCGACGACGCGGACACACCGGAGGCTCTCGTGGCGCTCTTCGCCGCGCCCGTCGCCGCCGCACTCGGCGACCGGCCGTCGGCCGAGGCCTGCCGCGGCGCGTTCGCGAACGCCGCGGTGGCGCTGCGCCTGGGCACCGACCCCGCCCGTGTCGCCGCGGCCCGGGACGCACTGATCGACAGCCTTCACCTCCGTTGGCTGCTCGAAGGTTTCGCCACCCGCGTCCGCGGCTCCTACTGGGAGGCCATGGGCGCGGCGGCACTGCGCGACGAGATCTCCGACCGCCTCGACGCGCTCGTCGTCACCGCGCTCGACGGGAGTGCCGCGGACCCGACCGGTCGCACGCACCGTCTCGTGCGACTCCTCGACCGGCTCCGCGGCGAGGACGCGGTGGACACCGCACGGCTGGCCGTTATCGCCGGGGAACTGCGCCTGCTCGACCGTTGAGCGCGTGCCTCGCAGGGACGGGACCCTGTGTGCGGCATGGTGCTATGGCGTGGTCGATGCATTGTCTTCGCGCTCGGTCACCTGCGGCGAAGGCCGGTGCTCGGAGGGTGCCCTCGACCGCCGTGCCGACGGTCGAGGGCACCGACGAGATGCTTACGCGTCATCCTGCCGCTTGGCTGCTTCCCGTCCCGCGAGGTAACCGAACACCAGCCCGAGCGAGATCGTCCCCCCGGCACCTCCGTAGAAGCCCTTCGTGGGTGCGCCTCCTGCGTTGCCGGCGGCGTACAGGCCTGGAATGACCTTGCCTTCGGTGTTCAGCGCGCGTCCGAGTGCGTCGGTCTTCGGGCCGCCCACGGTGCCGAGCGCGCTGGCCTGGACCTCGAGCGCGTAGTACGGCGCGGTGTCGACCGGTCCCAGCACGCTCGACTTCGGGCTCTTCAGCATGGGTCGGATGATCTTCGCCAGGGGTCCGACCACGAGGGAACGCACGCGTTCGGGGTCGTTCCTCTTCGCCACCCGTCCGGCGAGCTTGCTCACGATCGGACCGATCGCCGCGGCGATGCGCATCCGCGCCTTTGCGGTGGCGGCGGGGAACCGCGCGTCGGGCGAGTTCTTGCCCAGCCGGGGATAGTAGGCGCCGAAGTAGCGGTCGAACAAGGTGTCCCCGCGGTGGAACTGCGGGTCGCGAGCTCGGGCGGCCTCGGGGTTGAACCGGTCGACTGTGCGGAGCAGCCCCACCTCGTCGACCCCGATCTTGTTCGCCAGCTCCGACAGGGTGTCGGCGCGGTGGAGGTAGTCGGGCACCTCTGCGCCCGGCGTGACGCCGAAGATCCCGAACTTCGTCCAGTAGTTGTGGTCGAAGATCAGCCAGGCCGTGGCATTGGGCATGGTGCCCGTCTCCGGGTCGACCTCGCGCATGATCTGCCCGAACTGGTCGTAGGCCAGGGCCTCGTTCGCGAAGCGCTCACCCTTGCTGTTGACCATGATGCTGTGCGGCAGCGCTCGCTCGCCCAGGAACACACGACTGAGCGGGCGGCCCTCCAGCTCTTCACCGGGCAGCTGCACGCCGGGCATCCACCAGGCGTCCTCCATGCCGGTCAGATCAGCGCCCACCTCCTGCGCCAGCTGCACCGCGATGCCGTCGTGGCCCTGGGGGGAGACCTGCACGCCGAAGGGCGCGTCGAGGTAGGTCGTGGTGATCTCGGTCGAGCTCTCGAACCCGCCGCTGGCCAGCAGGACCCCCCGGGTGGCACGCACCGTGTGCTCGGCGCCGTCGGCCCGCACGACGATCCCCCGCACCCCCGATTCGTCGGTGACAAGCCGGGTCGCGGGCGTCTCGACGCGAACGTCGACGCCGTTGCGCAGCCCCGCCTCGAGCAGTGCTCCGATCAAGGCCGGTCCGGCGAGCCAGACGTCATCGATGCCGATCCCGCCCAGCAACCAGAACGGGAGCGGGTTCTTGGCCATGCCCGTAGTCAGGGCCGGTCGCACGTACTTCGCGTTCTCCCCGAGTCCCTCCGGGGAGTACGGGCCGGGGAACAGTGCCCGACCGACGGACGCGCCGTCGATGTCGGAGCGGTAGTCCGGCCAGATCGTCGGGATCCACCCGAAGGAGGTGTGCTCTTCGATGAACCGGGCGACGTGCGGTCCGGTCTCCAGGAACTTCTCCACCAGGTCGTGGTCGAGGATCCGGTCGCGACCTTGGCCGTAGATGTACCGTCGCGCCTGGTCCAGGTCGTCGTGCACTTTCAGATCCTTGGTCGAGAAGCCGTGATTGGGGATCCAGGCGGCACCCGCCGAGATCCCGGTGGCGCCCCCGACGATCTCCCGGGACTCGACCACGAGGACTCGTGCCCCCTCCTTGGCGGCGGTGAGCGCCGCCATCAGGCCTGCGCCGCCGGACCCGACGATCGCCACGTCCACCTCGTCGGGGATGCCCTTCTGGGACACGGTCCCGATGGAGCCGCTGTGCTCGGTCGAACTGCTAGCCATGATCCTCCGTACGGTCGGTTTCGGTCACGCCCCTCCCAGCGGAAGGGCGCGACGCTCGTCATATAGTTGATTACTCAATCATATAGTTGAACACTCAACCATACTTTCCTGTTCCCGGCCGAAGTCGCCCCGCGAAGACCACTCGGGCTCTCCCCGGGAAGGGTGCCGCGCCGGTTCCGACGGCATTCCGGCCGGCTGGACGAACTCGCCCGCAGCGTGAAGGGCCGACTACGACTGCAGCACTACGCCGTTTCCAGCTACCTAGGGCGCCGGTTCCCCGATCAGCAGGGCGAGCAGCAGCTCGGCCCGGACGCGGGCGTCGCCGAGGTCGACGCCGAGCACCTGCTCCGCCTTGGTGATCCGGCTGCGCAGGGTGTGCCGGTGCACCTCCAGAGCCGCGGCCGCCGCCTCCCACTGCCCGTTCGCCTCGAGGAACGCCCGCAACGACGCGACGAGCCTGGTCCCCCGGCCGCGGTCGTAGTCGGCGAGAGCGGAAACAGTGGACGCAGCCACGGATTCGAGTACGGCCCGCACCGCCGGGGAGGCGAGCAGGGCGGTTCCGTGCGTGGCGTCGAACTCGACGAGGCGGTGGGCCGCGTCCGCCGCGGCCACGGCGTGTTCGGCCTGCTCGACGGCGCGGCGGGTGTCGGCGAGCCGGTGCGCGGCGCTGAGCCCGGCGCGGAGGGTGCGCGCCTGCGACGGGGCGAGGTCCGCCAGTAGCGCCGCCACGTCGGACAGCGTGTCCTCACCGCGCAGCAGCACGGTGAGCGCCTCGTCGCCGCTGCGCGCGTACAGCGGGCGCTGCCGGGCGCCGAGACCGGTGTCCAGCACGCGCCGCACGTCGGCCGCGGCCGGGGTGTGCAGACGCAGGATCCGGATGCGGTTGCGGGCGCCGACCGCGTCGGCGAGATACTCCAAGGCGTCGCCGGAGTCGAGGACGTCGTCGACGAGCAGGCCGAATGCCTTCGCGCCCAGCGCATTCCGCTCCGCGCGCAGCCGCCGCGGCTTGTCCAGCTCGAGGGTGACGAGGGAGACGGCGTGGCCGATCAGGACGAGCTCGACGTTCTCGAGCGGGCGGTCGGCCTGCACGGCCAGGTGTCCGCTGACGAGGCCGGCGTGCGTGACCGGTTGCACCGTCAGCGTCCGGCCGGGCCGGCTCGTGGTGACCGAGCCGGCACCGTCCCGGCGCAGCTCCGAGATCTGCTCTGCCAGCTCCGCCGCGGCCTCGGGGTGGGCGACCACCTCCCCGCTGCGCTCGTCGAGGTAGGCGACGGCGGCGCTGGTGGCGACGGCCAGTTCCCGCACGATCGCGGCCACGCCGCCGCGCAGCGCGGCGCGGGTGATGCGCACCTGGGTGTCGGCGGCGCGCCGCACCAGCTCGTACTGCTGTTCGGCGAGCCGGGCGGTGACGGCACGGCTGACGGCGGCGAACGGCGTCGTGTACGGCACCTCGAGCAGCGCCAGCCCCACCGCGTCGGCCGCCTCGAGCACCGACTGCGGGATCCGCTCGTGCGACAGCCCGGTGCCGAACCCCAGGGCGGCGACGCCTGCCTCCGCGAGGCGGCGCACGTAGTCACCGCCCTCCTCCGGCTGCAGTCCCAGGCCGGTGGTGAGGACGAGTTCCCCGCCGGAGAGCCAGGGCCGCGGGTCCAGCAGTTCGGTGGGCTGGACGAAGCCGATCGGCCGCTCCTTCCCGGTCCGGCCGCCGCGCAGAGTCAATCCCAGTCCCGGTTGCCGCAGCAGCCAGGCGATGCCGACGCTCATGGGGCCATCGTAAGGCCGCTCGACGAAATGGCGCGGTGCGATTCACCGGGTTGTACGAATCGGCCCTGTCTCGGGTCCGCGGACGCTCCCATACTCGAATCGTCTCTACGCCGCCGAGCCCGAGGAAGTCCCCCATGACGAGCATCGAATACCGCCTTCCGCAGCAGCGTCGCCTGGTCACCGCGCTGCCCGGCCCGCGCTCGGCGGCACTGACCGAGCGTCGCCGCACGGCCGTCGGGGCGGGTGTGGCCTCCTCCGTGCCGGTCTACGCCGCCGACGTCGACGGCGGCATCGTCGTCGACGTCGACGGCAACGCCCTGATCGACCTCGGTTCCGGCATCGCGGTCACCAGTGTCGGCGCCTCGGACCCGGCGGTCGTGGCGGCGGTGCAGGAGCAGGTCGCGCACTTCACGCACACCTGCTTCATGGTCACTCCCTACGAGGGCTACATCGCCGTCGCCGAGAAGCTCGCGGCCCTGACCCCCGGCGACCACGCCAAGCGCACGGTGCTGTTCAACAGCGGCGCGGAGGCGGTGGAGAACGCGGTCAAGATCGCCCGGGTCGCGACCGGTCGCAGCGCCGTGGTGGTCTTCGACCACGCCTACCACGGCCGCACCAACCTGACGATGGCGCTGACCGCGAAGAACCAGCCCTACAAGGAGGGCTTCGGCCCGTTCGCCCCGGACATCCACCGCGTGCCGGCGTCGTACCCGTTCCGCGAGGGCCGCAACTACGACGGCACCGAGGTCACCGGTGAGCAGGCCGCCCATCGCGCGATCGCGCAGATCGACAAGCAGATCGGTGCGCACAACGTCGCCGCGATCGTGCTCGAGCCCATCCAGGGCGAGGGCGGATTCATCGTGCCGGCCAAGGGTTTCCTGCCGACCCTCGTCGACTGGGCGAAGGCCAACGGCATCGTCTTCGTCGCCGACGAGGTGCAGACCGGCTTCGCGCGCACGGGCGACTGGTTCGCCAGCAACGACGAGAACGTCGTGCCGGACCTGATGACCCTCGCCAAGGGCATCGCCGGCGGCATGCCGCTCGCCGCCGTGACCGGCCGCGCCGAGCTGATCGACGCCGTCCACGGCGGCGGCCTCGGCGGCACCTACGGCGGCAACCCCGTCGCGTGCGCCGCGGCGCTGGCCACGCTGGACCGGATCGAGCAGCTGGACCTGTGCGGCCGCGCCCGGCGCATCGAGCAGATCGCCACCGAGCGGCTGCGGGCGCTCGCCGCGGACGTCGACATCGTCGGCGAGGTCCGCGGCCGCGGCGCGATGCTCGCCGTCGAGTTCGTGCAGCCCGGCACGCGCGAGCCGAATCCGGAGGCCACCAAGGCGATCGCCGCGAAGGCGCTCGAGCAGGGCGTCATCGTGCTCACCTGCGGCACCTACGGCAACGTCGTCCGCCTGCTGCCACCGCTGGTGATCTCCGACGAGCTGCTCACCGACGGCCTCGACGTCCTCGCTGCCGCCGTCCGCGATGTCGCGGGCGTGCGCCCGACCCTGGCAGGAGCCACCCGATGACCCACACCCTCCCCGCGGGCGTCCCGACCCGGCTCTGGCTGGGCGGCAAGCTCACCGACTCGTCCACCGGCGCGACGTTCCCCGTCGAGGACCCCGCCACCGGCGCGGTGCTCGCCGACGTCGCCGACGCCTCCGCCGACGACGGGCTGCGCGCCCTCGACCTCGCCGTCGCCGCGCAGGCCGAGTGGGCCGCGACCGCGCCCCGGGTGCGCGGCGAGATCCTGCGCACCGCCTTCGACCTCGTCCACGCCCGCGCCGACGACTTCGCCCGCGTCATCACCCTCGAGATGGGCAAGACCGTCGCCGAGGCGCGCGGCGAGGTGAACTACGGCGCCGAGTTCCTGCGCTGGTTCGCCGAGGAGGCCGTGCGCATCGGCGGCCGCACCGCCACCGCCCCGGCCGGCAGCGGGCGCATCCTCGTCACCAAGGAACCGGTCGGGCCGGTCCTGGCGATCACCCCGTGGAACTTCCCGCTGGCGATGGCCACCCGCAAGATCGGCCCGGCCCTGGCCGCGGGCTGCCCGATCCTGGTCAAGCCGGCCGCCGAGACCCCGCTGACGATGCTGCTGCTCGGGCAGGTCTTCGCCGACGCCGGCCTGCCGGCCGGGGTGCTGTCGATCCTGCCCGCCACCGACGCCGCGGCGCTGACCGGGCCGCTGCTCACCGACGCGCGGCTGCGCAAGATCACCTTCACCGGCTCCACCGGCGTCGGCAAGCTGCTGGTCCGCCAGTCCGCCGACCGGCTGCTGCGCACCTCGATGGAACTCGGCGGCAACGCCCCGTTCCTGGTGTTCGCCGACGCCGAGGTCGACGCCGCCGTGGACGGCGCGATGGCCGCGAAGATGCGCAACGGCGGCGAGGCCTGCACCGCCGCCAACCGCTTCCACGTCGCCCGCAGCGTCGCCGGCGAGTTCACCGACAAGCTCACCGCCCGCATCGCGGCGCTGCGCACCGGCCACGGTCTCGACGACGGCACCGACCTCGGCCCGCTGATCACCGCCCGGCAGCGCGCCGCGGTCGAGGCACTGGTGCGCGACGCCGTCGAGCGCGGTGCCCGGGTCCGCACCGGCGGGCAGATCCCCGCCGGACCCGGCACGTTCTACCCGCCGACGGTGCTCGACGAGGTCCCGGCCGACGCGCGGCTGCTGCGGGAGGAGATCTTCGGTCCGGTCGCGGCGATCACCGTCTTCGACACCGAGGACGAGGCGATCGCCGCCGCCAACGCCACCGAATACGGCCTGGCCGCGTACTTCTACACCCGCGACCTCGACCGCGCGATGCGCGTGGCGTCCGCGCTGAAGACCGGCATGGTCGGTGTCAACCGCGGCATCATCTCCGACGTCGCCGCCCCGTTCGGTGGCGTCAAGGAGTCCGGATTCGGCCGCGAAGGCGCAGCCGAGGGCATCGAGGAGTACCTCGACACCAAGTACATCGCGCTGTAGGACCCGGGGCGGGACGCCCGCCCCGGCAATCGAATACCGGCTCGGTCCGGGATCACGGCACACCGCCGGTCCCGGACCGAGCCGTATCCTCTTGCGGCTCAGTCCTTCCGGAGCAGCTCCAGGCGCGCCTCGAGTCCGGCGATCATCGCGTCGAGTCCGGCGTCGAAACCGGCGTCCGGGGTGTAGTGGCCGCCCGATCCGGCGAACGCGTCGATCGCCGCGGTGAACGCCGGGCTGTCGCCGGCGAGGTCGGCGGTGTCGAAAATGTCGGCCGGTGCGTTGGCGTCGAGCGCGGAGCCGAAGATGAACGACTCCAGCGCGACGACGACCGGCACGATCGTGTCGATCGGCCACCCGGCCTCCGCGAAGCCCGCCGCCACCGCCTCGTACACCGCCAGGGTGCGGGGCGCGCCCGCGACGGGCATCACGGCGATCACCGGGACCAGCGGCGCGTGCCGGGCGAACACGTCCCGGTAGGACAGGGCCCACCGCCGCGTCGCCACCGCCCACGGCTCGGCGCCGAAGCCGCTCACGTCGACCTTCGTCATGAGGTCCTCCTGCACCCACAGCAGGACGTCCTGCTTCGAGCTCACGTGGTTGTACAGGGCGGACGGGGCCACACCGAGGGCACGGGCGAGCTTGGCGACGGTGAAGGCGTCGTAGCCGCCCTGCTCGATCACGTCGAGCGCCGCGTCGGTGATCGCCTGCCGAGACAGCACTTTCGTCGACGGCCGGCCGGCGCGTCGATGCGTCCCCTCTCCCACGCCGCTCCCCTTCGCCTCACGATTCCGGCCACGAATTGCCGCGAAGGTCTTCTCCTCGCGCCCCGATGAGGTTACAGTGTGATGCGACACATATGAATGTCGTTCATTTTCTCGAAGGGGAATCCCATGAAATCCATCGAGCGTGACGTCGTCGTCGTCGGGGCGGGCCCGTCCGGCCTGACCGCCGCCTACCGCCTCCGGCAGGCGGGCCTGCGGGTCGCCGTCCTCGAAGCCCGCGACCGCGTCGGCGGCCGCACCTGGACCGACACGATCGACGGAGCGATGCTCGAGATCGGCGGTCAGTGGGTGTCCCCCGACCAGACCGCCCTGATCGCGCTGCTCGACGAACTGGGCCTGCGCACGTTCTCCCGCTACCGCGAGGGCGAGAACATCTACCTCGACGCCGAGGGCCGGCCCGTCCGGTACCGCGGCGAGATGTTCCCCACGTCCGAGCACACCCGCGCCGAGATGGACAAGCTGATCGCGCTGCTCGACGAACTCGCCGCCGAGATCGGCCCCCGGGAGCCGTGGGCGCATCCGCGGGCGCGGGAACTCGACACCGTCTCCTTCCACCACTGGTTGCGGGCCAACTCCGACGACGAGGAGGCGTGCAACAACATCGGGCTGTTCATCGCGGGGGGGATGCTCACCAAGCCGGCCCACGCGTTCTCCGCACTGCAGGCGATCCTCATGGCGGCCTCCGCGGGCTCGTTCAGCAACCTCGTGGACGAGGACTTCATCCTCGACCAGCGCGTCGTGGGCGGCATGCAGCAGGTGTCGCAGCGGCTCGCCGAAAAGCTCGGCGACGACGTCCTTCTCGGCAACCCGGTCCGGACCCTGCACTGGTACGAGGGCGAAGAACCGGGCGCGCCCGGGCACGTGCGGGCGGTGGCCGACGGCGTCACCGTCGATGCCCGGTTCGCCGTGCTGGCCGTGCCGCCGAACCTGTACTCCCGGATCTCCTACGTCCCGCCGCTGCCGCGCCGCCAGCACCAGATGCACCAGCACCAGTCCCTCGGTCTCGTCATCAAGGTGCATGCCGTGTACGACACGCCGTTCTGGCGCGAGGACGGCCTGTCCGGCACGTGCTTCGGCGCCGGGGCACTCGTCCAGGAGATCTACGACAACACCAACTTCGAGGATCCGCGCGGCACCCTGGTGGCCTTCGTGGCGGACGAGAAGGCCGACGCCGTCTTCGAACTCCCCGCCGAGGAGCGCAAGGCCGCCATCCTCTCGTCCATGGCCGGCTACCTCGGCGAGAAGGCGCTGAGCCCGGTCGTCTACTACGAATCCGACTGGGGCTCGGAGGAGTGGACCCGCGGAGCCTACGCGGCGAGCTACGACCTCGGCGGCCTGCACCGCTACGGCAAGGACCAGCTCACCCCCGTCGGTCCGATCCTCTTCTCGTCGTCCGACCTCGCCGCGGAGGGCTACCAGCACGTCGACGGAGCCGTGCGCATGGGCGAGGACACGGCCCGGCGCATCCTCGACGCCCTCGGCTCCCGCTCTGCCGCGGCCGCGGTGGCCGGCGCCCCGGCACACTGACCGACCCTCGCGGCCCGGCCGCCTCGACACCGAAGACCCTGTTCTACACCATTTTTCACGACTCCTTCGGCGCGCCCGTGGCGGCGCCCGACGCGCTCACGACGACGTGAGCGTTCCGGTCGCGGCGGCGCCGCCCCTCCGGCGGCGCCGCCGGCTTCCGAGCTTGCGCTCCCACCCCGCCGCCGGACCCCTGGCCGGGCACCCGCGGCGCGGCCCACACTGATCACCAGAGATCCCTGCCCCTCCCACCCGGCCGGGCAGGCTTCCGAGAGGACCCCCCATGACCGACATCCGCGAGAACTACATCGACGGCGCGTTCGTGCCCTCGACGGCCACGGAATCCCTGCCGCTGATCGACCCGGTCGACGAGTCCCTCGTGGGCTCGATCCCGGTGTCGACCGCCGCCGACGTCGACGCCGCGGTGGCGGCCGCGCAGCGCGCGTTCCGGAGCTGGGGCAGGACCACCCCCAAGGAACGCCAGGCGGCGCTGCTGAAGCTCGCCGACGCCCTCGAGGAGCACTGCGACGAACTCGTCGAGGCCGAGTGCCGCAACACCGGCCAGCCGAAGTCCATGATCGCGGACGAGGAGGTCAAGGTCGGCGCGGATCAGCTGCGCTTCTTCGCCGGCGCGGCCCGCCTGCTCGAGGGCAAGGCGGCCGGTGAGTACATGGAGGGCCACACCTCCTACGTGCGGCGCGAGCCGATCGGTGTGGTCGGCCAGGTCACGCCGTGGAACTACCCGCTGATGATGGCGCTGTGGAAGATCGGTCCCGCGCTCGCCGCCGGCAACACGATCGTGCTCAAGCCCAGCGACACCACCCCGGACAGCACGCTGGTGCTGGCCCGCCTGACCCAGGGCATCCTGCCCGACGGTGTCTTCAACGTCGTGCTCGGCAACGCCGCCACCGGGGCCGCCCTCGTCGAACATCCCGCACTCGGCCTGGTGTCGATCACCGGCTCGGTCCGCGCCGGCATCGAGGTGGCGGTCTCCGCGGCCCGGCAGCTCAAGCGCGCCCACCTCGAACTCGGCGGCAAGGCCCCCGTCCTGGTGTTCGACGACGCCGACGTGGCCAAGACCGCCGAGGCCGTCGCGGCGGCCGCCTTCTTCAACGGTGGCCAGGACTGCACGGCCGCCACCCGGGTACTGGTCCACGAGTCCGTCCACGACGATCTCGTCGACGCGCTGGCGCGGCAGGCCGAGCAGCTGCGACCGGGCCGGCCCGACGACCCCGACGCCTTCTACGGCCCGCTCAACAACGCCCAGCACTTCCAGCGCGTCACCGACAAGATCGCCGCCCTGCCCGCCTCGGCGACGATCGTCACCGGCGGCACGCGCGCCGGCGAGAAGGGCTTCTTCTTCGAGCCGACGATCGTCACCGGCGTGGACCAGCACGACCCCATCGTGCAGGACGAGACGTTCGGCCCGATTCTGACGGTGCAGTCCTTCGCCACCGAGGACGAGGCCGTCGCCCTGGCCAACGACGTCCGCTATGGGCTCGCCGCGAGCGTGTGGACCCGCGACCACGGGCGCACCCAGCGCCTGTCCGCCGCGCTGGACTTCGGGGCGGTGTGGATCAACTGCCACATCCCGCTCGTCGCGGAGATGCCGCACGGCGGGTTCAAGCACTCCGGCTACGGCAAGGACCTCTCCGCCTACAGCGTCGAGGACTACACCCGCATCAAGCACGTGATGAGCACCCACGACTGACCTTCCGCGGCCCCACCGCGCCGTCGCCGGAGCCGGCACCACCCCGGCTCCGGCTTCCCTACCGGATCGGATTCCCATGAGACTGGTTGTCGGATACCTCGCCACCCCCAGCGGCGCGGACGGGCTGGCGCTCGGCGTCCAGCTGGCCCGCAGCCTGGGCGCCGAACTCGACATCTGTATGGTCCTGCCCCCGGATCGCCCGGTGCCCTCCCGGGCACCCACCGAGCCCGGGTACGAGGACGTCCTCGCCGGAACGGGCGAAGCGTGGCTCGCCCAGGCGGCGGCCACGGTGCCCGACGACGTGCGGGCACATACCCACCTGAGCTTCCACGAGTCCTTCGGGCAGGGCCTGCTCGACGAGGTGGCGCGGCTCGGCGCCCGCGCCGTCGTCGTCGGTGCCGCGGGCGACGGGCTCCTCGGCCGGCACTCCATCGGCACGGTGTCGTCCGAGCTGTTGCATTCCGCGCCCGTGCCGCTGGCCCTGGCACCGCGGGGATTCCGGCACTCCGCCGCCCCCCGGATCCGCGAGGTCACGTGCGCACTGGGCACCCGCACCGGAGCGGACGTCCTGCTCCGGACCGCGGTGCGCGCCTGCGAGCACATGCGCACGCCGCTGCGGCTCGTCTCGCTCGTCGCGTTCGATCCGCACGGGGTCGGGCGCGGCGCACATCCGTCCCACGAGCACGTGCTCGAATCGGCGCGGGCACATGCCCGGTGCGTCCTGGACACCGCACGCGCCCAGCTCCCCGACGACTTCCCGGTCGCCTCCCTCGTCGCGGACGGTGCGACCGTCGAATCGGCGGTGGCCACGCTGGAGTGGCGCGACGGCGACGTGGTGATGGTCGGCTCGAGCCGGCTCGCCCAGCCGCACCGGCTCTTCCTGGGTTCGACCGCAGCGAAGATGCTGCGGGTCGTTCCGGTGCCCATGGTCGTCGTTCCCGCCCACGACCCCGAGAACAGTGAGTAGGCCCGCCATGACGAATTCGCTTCCTCCCACCCGGGTTCGAGAGGCCGACCCGGTGATCACCCCCGGCGACGGCGTCGTGCCGAAGGGCCTGGCCGCCGGCAGGATCGGCACGTTCGCCGGCGCCGTCCTGGGCATCTCGTCCGTCGCGCCGGGCTACACGCTGACGGCGAGCATCGGCCTGATCGTCGCGGCCGTCGGGCTGAAGATGCCGGCGATCTTCATCGCCGGGTTCATCCCGATGTTCCTCACGGCGTACGCCTATCGCGAACTCAATTCCGAATCACCGGACTGCGGGGCGTCGTTCACGTGGTCGACGAAGGCCTTCGGCCCGTACGTCGGGTGGATGTGCGGCTGGGGCATGGTGATCGCGACGATCATCGTGCTGTCCAACCTGGCCGCGATCGCCGTCCAGTTCTTCTACCTGTTCCTCGCCCGCATCACCGGAGACTCCGCGATCGCAGATCTTCCCGGGAACAAGTTCGTCAACGTGGGCACCACCCTGGTGTTCATCGCGATCGCGACATGGATCGCGAGCCGCGGCATCACCACGAGCGAACGCGTCCAGTACGCGCTCGTCGGGTTCCAGATGGTGCTCCTGCTCGCGTTCGCGGTCGCGGCACTCGTGCACGTCGGCGCGGGCGACGCGCCCGCCGGGCTGTCGCTCGACGCCTCCTGGTTCGACCCGTTCCACGGGCTTGCGATCGGCGCCTTCGTGATCGGCGTGACCGGTTCGATCTTCGCGTTCTGGGGGTGGGACACGTGCCTCACCCTCGGGGAGGAGTCCCGGGACCCCAAGAAGACCCCGGGCCGGGCCGGCCTGTTGTGCGTGGCGACGATCCTGCTGACCTACCTGCTGGTGTCGGTCGCGGCGATGATGTATGCCGGTGTCGGTACGACGGGTCTCGGGCTGGGCAATCCCGACAACTCCGAGAACATCTTCGGCGCCCTCGCCGATCCGGTCCTGGGCCAGTGGGGTGGTCTGCTGCTCTTCCTCGCCATCTTCGTCTCGTCGGTGGCGAGCCTGCAGACCACCTTCCTCCCGGCGGCCCGGACGATGCTCGCGATGGGTGCCTACGGCGCGTTCCCGCGCCGGCTGGCCGCGGTGCATCCCCGCTTTCTTGTGCCCTCGTACGCGACGGTCGTCGCGGGGGTCGTCACCGCGGTGTTCTACGCCGGCGTGACGTTCCTGTCCGAACGCACCCTCCTGGACACCATCGCCGCGCTGGGCATCATGATCTGCTGGTACTACGGGATCACCGCGTTCGCGTGCGTGTGGTACTTCCGCGGACGTCTGTTCACCAGTGCCCGCAACGCCGTGTTCCGGTTCGTCTTCCCCCTGTCGGGCGGGATCATGCTCGCCGCTGTCTTCGCGATCTCGGTGGGCGAGAGCATGAATCCCGACAACGGCAGCGGCGCCGAGATCGGCGGCGTCGGGCTGGTGTTCTTCCTCGGCTTCGGCATCCTGCTGCTCGGCGCGGTCCTGATGCTGGTGATGCGGGTGCGCAATCCGCAGTTCTTCCGCGGGGAGACCCTCACGCGCAGCACCGCCGCGCTCACCGGGGAGACGGACGTGTTCACCACCGACCGCGGTTGAACCCGGACCGCACCGACCACCGCGCCGACGCCGGCCGGGCCGTTCAGGCCCCGGCCGGCGTCTGGGCGACCAGGCCGGCCACCAGTGCGCGCAGGCCGAATTCGAAGGCGGCGTCGGCCCGTTGCGGATTCGGGCAGGCGGTCTGCAGCGCGGCGCGCATCGCGTCGCCGGTTTCGGGGACGTTCGCCCACACCACCTCGGGCGCGGCGAGGTCGAGCGCCGAGCCGAGGACGAAGCTGTCCACGGTGGTGATGGCATGCAGCACGTGCGCGGGCGTGAATCCGGCATCCGTGAAGGCCTGCGCGAGAGCGTTGTAGAGCCCGAACGCGACCGGCGACTGCACGGTCTGCGCGGTGAACAACGGGATCAGCCGCGGATGCGCGGCGTAGGCGCGACGGTACTCGCGGGCGAGGCCGGCGACCGTCTCGGACCAGTCGCCGGCCGGTTCGCCCACGACGATGGTGGACATGATGCGCGCCCGCATGGCCTCGACGATCTCGGCGCGTCCCGACACGTGGTTGTACAGCGACGACGGCCGCACCTTCAGCCGCTCGGCCAATCCCGGCATGGTGAAGTCGCCCGCCGTGTCCACCATGTGAATCGCTGCGTCCGTGATGATTTCGGGCGACAGCAGCCGCTTCGGCGGTCGTGGCATACGAAAACTCCTCGAAATCGTCGTGGGCTCTTGCCCGGGACGCGCTCGTCCACCATACTTAACGAATCAAATTCGTTTTATCCCCCCGGATCGAGCCGAGGACTTCCCATGCTCACCATCACCGCCACCACGCCGCCCGACTCGCTGTGCCGGGTCGACGCCCCCGATCGGCCGCCGCTGCGCGTCGGACTGGTTCAGCACCGCTGGCACGACGACGAGCGGGCGTTGCACGCCGAACTCACCGAGGGCATCGCCCGCGCCGCCGGACTCGGCGCGCGCGTCGTGTTCCTGCCCGAACTCACGTTGAGCCGCTACCCGGCCGACACGCCCGGCGGCGCCGACGCCGCCCGGACCGCCGAGGACCTGCGGACCGGACCGACCGTCGCCTTCGCCGCGGCCGCCGCGTCCGCCCACGGTGTGTTCGTACACGCGTCCCTCTACGAACGCGCCGACGCACCCGACGGCCTCGGCTACAACACCGCCGTCCTCGTCTCCCCCGCCGGCGAACCGGTGGCCCGGACCCGGAAACTGCACATCCCCGTGACCGCCGGATACTACGAGGACACCTACTTCCGGGGCGGTCCGGCCGGTGACCCGTATCCCGTCCACACCCCCGACGGCCTCGACGGCGCCCGCATCGGCATGCCGACCTGCTGGGACGAGTGGTTCCCGGAGGTGGCGCGGGCGTACTCGCTCGCCGGGGCCGAGATCCTCGTCTACCCGACGGCGATCGGCTCCGAGCCCGACCACCCCGAGTTCGACACCCGCCCGCTGTGGCAGCAGGTGATCGTCGGAAACGGCATCGCCAACGGCACGTTCATGATCGTGCCGAACCGGCACGGCTGCGAGGGAGCCATCACCTTCTACGGCTCCTCGTTCGTCTCCGATCCCTACGGGCGCATCCTGGTGCAGGCTCCGCGCGACGAATCCGCCGTGCTGGTGGCCGATCTCGACCTCGCGCAGCGCCGGGACTGGTTGTCGCTGTTCCCGTTCCTGAGCACCCGCCGCCCGGACACCTACGGCTCGCTGACCGCACCGGTGGACGCGCACGCACCCTTCGGAGCCACGCGATGACCTGGCGCATGCCCGCGGAGAGCGAACCGCACGAGCGCACGTGGATGGCCTTCCCCACCGAGGGATATTCGCTGGGCGACACCGCGGAGGAGCACCACGAGGCCCGCGCCACGTGGGCCGCGGTCGCGCACGCCGTCGCCGAGTTCGAACCGGTCACCGTGGTGGCCGATCCCGGCCAGGTCGACGCGGCCCGCCGGTACCTGTCCCGCGACGTGGAACTCGTCGAGGCCCCGCTGAACGACGCCTGGATGCGCGACATCGGGCCGACCTTCGTCCTCGACGACGACGGCCGGTGCGGCGGGGTCGACTGGGTGTTCAACGGCTGGGGCGCGCAGGACTGGGCCCGGTGGGACCACGACGCCCGGATCGCGTCGTTCGTCCTCGAGCGGGCCGGCGTGGAACGGGTCGCGTCGACACTCGTCAACGAGGGCGGTGGCATGCAGGTGGACGGTCTCGGCACCGTCCTGCTCACCGAGACCGTCCAGCTCGACCCCGGGCGCAACCCGCACCTCGACAAGGCCGCGGTCGAAGCGGAACTGCGGCGCACCATCGGCGCGACCTGCGCGATCTGGCTCCCGCGCGGGCTGACGCGGGACCAGGAGCGCTACGGCACCCGCGGTCACGTCGACATCGTCGCCGCGATCGCGTCCCCGGGCGTGGTCCTCGTCCACGACCAGCGCAACCGGGACCACCCGGATTTCGACGTCACCGCGCTGATCGTCGAGCGGCTGCAGCACACGGCGGACGTGCGCGGTGAGCCGTGGCGCATCGTCCGGGTGCCGGCCCCGGCGACGGTCCGCGACGACGAGGGCTGGGTGGACTACAGCTACATCAACCACTACGTCGTCAACGGCGGGGTGATCGCCTGCCGCTTCGGCGACCCCGCCGACGACGAGGCCGCGGAGATCCTGGCGGCCGCGTATCCCGGCCGTCGCGTCGTGGGAGTGGACGCCCGGCCGCTCTTCCGCCGCGGCGGCGGCATCCACTGCATCACCCAGCATCAGCCGCGGTGAGGACGCCCGTCTTCGCCGACACAGTCCTGTGTCGGCGAAGACGGTCCCCGTGACCCGACCTCGCCTCTACTGTGTCCTTGTGCCCGGCGTCCTCGTGCCCGGCGATGCCGCCGGTGGCCGACGGCGCGGGCGGGAGGTCCCTGTGACGGAGGAACGCTTCGACCCCGTGACGGGCGAACGCGCCCGCGAGGAGCGCATCGTCGGCTCGGTCGTCGATTCGACCGGCATCTCGCGGGCGAAGGTGTTTCCCGGACACAGGCTTACGTCGTTCGTCGAGTCGGGCGCGGGCGCGTCGCCGAGCTGGGCGGTCTTCTGCGTCGACGACCACCTGGCGTTCACGCCGTCACTGTCGGTGACGGGCGATCTCCGGCTGCGGATCGACCGCGACCGGCTCCGGCCCGTCGGGGACGGCGTCCGGTGGGCGCCGGCCGGCCTGTACGAGCAGGACGGGACGCGGTCACCGTTGTGCACGCGCGCAGCGCTCGAACGCGTCGTCGAGGAGCTCGCCGCGGCCGGCGTGCAGGCCCGGGCAGGGCACGAGATCGAGTTCACGCTCTTCGACGGCGGGCGCAGCGAATGGTCCGCATACGGTCTCGGTGCCGTCCTCGGGCGGGACCCGTTCGTCGCGGATCTGTTGCACGCTGCCGCGCAGGCGGGTCTGGGCATCGACCAGATTCACGCCGAGGCGGGCGCGCAGCAGTTCGAACTCTCCCTGTCTCCGGCAGCCCCCGTGGAGTCGGTCGACAACCTGGTGCTCGCACGCATCCTGATCAGCCGCACCGCCCGGCGGCACGGTCTGCGGGCGTCGTTCTCCCCCGTCCCCGTCGTCGGCGGGGCGGGCAACGGGGCCCACGTCCACGTGTCCTTCACCCGCGAGGGGCGGCCGCTCCTGTCCGGCGGCGACGGCCCGCACGGGGTGACTGCAGCGGGCGGCAGCGTCGTCGCCGGCATCCTGCGCGCGCTGCCCGAGTTCGGGGCGGTCCTCACCGGGTCCGTGCTCTCGCATCTGCGGCTGCAGCCGGGCATGTGGTCCGGCGCGTGGTGCTGCTGGGGGCTCGAGAACCGTGAGGCCGCGCTGCGGCTGTGCGCGCTCACGCCCGGGAGCCCCTACGGCGCCCACCTCGAGGTCAAGCCCGTGGACCCGTCGGCCAACCCCTACCTTGCCGGCGCGGCGATCCTCGGGGCGGCCCACGCCGGTCTCACCGACGCACTCCCGGTTCCGCCGGAGATCCCGGTCGATCCGGGCCGGATGACCGATGCCGAACGCGCCGAACTCGGGGTCCGCGTCCTGCCGACGGACCCCGACGGCGTGCTCGCCGCGCTCGGGTCCTCCGGCCTCGCGCAGCGCCTGTTCGGACCGTCGATCATGGAGGCCCTGCTCGCCGTGAAACGCTACGAGTTCGGGGAGTACCGCTCGCGGCCGCCCGCCGAACTCGCGGAACGGTTCCGCTTCGCGTGGACCGACTGACCGTGTCGCGAGGATCACGGTAACGGACGTCTCCGAATCGGCGATTCACGGCCGTCGGCAATGGAGAGAACGGACGGCCATGCACAACCTCGAGTCGGTGGACCCCCAGGCGATCACACAGCCCATCGCACAGGTGCTCACGCCGGGCGATTCCGCGGCGGAGCCGGTCCGCCCGCCGGCGTCCCGGCACGCGGCGGCCGCCCACTCCGCCCCGCCCGCCGCCGAGGTCCGGCGCGTCAAGCGGCTCACCTACGGCGACGAACCCCGCCGACGGTCGTTGCGGCCGGATTTCTGGTCGATCGTCGGCGCGCTCGCGCTCGTGCTGGCGATCGCGTTCGTCGTCGTCGCGCTGCTCGTCGCGGGGAACCGGCCCCAGCCGTCGTACCGGCCGAACTACGCGCCGTCCGGCCTGGGCGCCGCGCTGGTGCCCGCCGCAGCGGTGGTGTGACGGCCCGCGGCCTGCCCTTTTCCCGCTGAGCGGGATCGCCGCACCCCTGCGGGCCCGCCGGGGCTGGAGCATCGACCTGCTGACCGAGGAGGACAGGAGTGGATTCGATGAGTGAGTTCGAAGGCCGGGTCGCGCTGATCACGGGCGGGGCGCGGGGCCAGGGCCGCAGCCACGCGGTGGCGCTGGCCGAGCGCGGCGCCGACATCGTGCTGTGCGACCGGTGCGCCGACAGCCCGGTGGTGCCGTACCCGCTGGCCACGGAGGCGGATCTGGAGGAGACCGCGGCGGCGGTGCGCGCCACCGGGCGCCGGTGCCTGACCGCGAAGCTGGACACCGCGGACCGCCCGGCAATGGACGAACTCGTGGCGCAGGCGCACGCCGAGTTCGGGCGGATCGACATCGCGGTGGCGAACGCGGGCGTGTCGGTGGCCGCCCCGATCCAGGCGATGACCGAGGCGCAGTGGGCGGAGGCGATCGGCTCGAATCTGACCGGTGTCTTCAACACCGTCGGTGCGGTGGCGCCCGGCATGGTCGCGCGCGGCTACGGGCGGATCGTGACGATCTCGTCGATGCTCGGCCGCGCGGGCAACACCAACATGGCGGCGTACAGCGCATCGAAGTGGGGCGTGATCGGCCTGACCAAGAGCGCCGCGCTGGATCTGGCGCCGCACGGTGTCACGGTGAATGCGATTGCCCCCGGGAATATCTCGACACCGATGATCCACAACGACTTCCTCTACGGCCTGATGCGCCCGGATCTCGAGCATCCCGGCGCCGACGACGTGGCCCCGATCTTCCAGAGCCTGCACGCGCAGCCGGTGCCGTGGCTCGAACCGGCGGAGATCACCCGCGTGGTGCTGTTCTTCGCCGCCGAGGCGAGCGCCCACATCAGCGGCACCGTGCTGCCGGTCGACGCCGGCAACGCCGGGCGGGTCACCGGATAGGCGCCTGCGGCGCCGGTGCGTCCTTTGGGCCGCCAGGGCAGCCCAAAGGACGCACCGGGGGCGTCAGCCCCAGCGCGACTGGCCGCCGTCGAGGGGGATCGTCGCGCCGGTGAGATACCCCGCGTCCTCGCCGACGAGGAAGACCACCGCCCGCCCGATGTCGGTCTCGGGGTCGCCGATGCGGCGCAACGGGATTCCCGCGCGGAACTCCTCCGCCTCCTCCGGGTTGCGCGCCATCCAGGCCTCGAGTCCCGGCGACATCGCGTGTGGTGCAATGGCGTTGACGCGGATCCCGTCGACTCCCCACTCGCAGGCCGCGGCGCGGGTCAGCGACCGCATGCCCTCCTTGATCGACCCGTAGACGCCGTAGTTGCTCGCGTCCCAGCGGACCGCCGCCGACGTGACGAGGTTGACGATCGAGCCGCCCCCGCGCTCCTTCATCACCGGGTAGCAGGCCCGCATCAGCCGCAGCGTCGCGAGCGGGCCGGTAGCGAAGGACCGCTCGTACTCGGCGTCGGTGAACGACAGCAGCGGGCCGGGCCGGCAGTCGTTGGCGTTGTTGACCAGGATGTCCACGCCGCCGAAATGCGTCACGGTGCGCTGCACCGCCGCGTCGACGTCGTCGGCGCTGCTCACGTCGCAGCGCAACGCCAGCGCCTTGCCGCCGAGTTCCTCGATCGCCTCGGCCGTCGCGACCACCTTGGATTCGGTGCGGCCGGCGGCCGCGATGTGCACCCCCTCCTTGGCGAGCGCGAGGGCGATGCCCCGTCCGATCCCCTGTCCCGCGCCCGTGATGAGCGCGACCTTGCCGTCCAGCTTGCCCATGTGTCCCTGCTCCCGGTTCTCTCGCCACTACGGAAATCCTGGTGCCCCAGGCGTCCCGTCCACTATCCTTGACCAAGCACTTGCTTGTCCACGTCGGTTCCCGCTCGCGGCCACGAAAGGCGCGCGACGGCAAGCAGTCTCGAACCGACCCGAGTTCCAGAAAGGTAGCCACGTGCACCTTCCCAATCCCGTCGACCACACCGGACGCGCCGTGATCGTCACCGGCGGCACCAAGGGCATCGGCTTCGTCGTCGCCGAACACTTCCTCGCCGCGGGCGCCGACGTCCTGGTATGCGCCCGCAACGAGCCCGGGTCCCTGCCCTCGGCCGGCGGGCGGAGCGCGGCGTTCCGGGCCGTCGACGTGCGCGACCCCGCCGACGTGGCCGCCCTGGTCGACGACGCCGTCACCCGGTTCGGCCGGCTCGACGTGCTGGTCAACAATGCCGGCGGGTCACCGGACTCCGACGCCGCCACCGTCTCCCCGCGCTTCGTGGAGAAGATCGTCGCGCTGAACCTGCTCGCCCCGTTCTACGCGGCGCAGGCGGCCAACCGGGTGATGCAGGAGCGGCCCGGGGGCGGCTCGATCATCAACATCGGCAGCGTCTCGGCACACGATCCGCAGCCCGGCACCGCCGCGTACACCGCCGCGAAGGCCGGCCTGCTGGGCCTGACCAAGGCCCTCGCCCTCGAATGGGCGCCGAAGGTGCGGGTCAACCACATCACCACCGGCCTGATCCGCACCGAGGCCGCGGCCTCGGTCTACGGCGACGACGGCGGCGCCGCGGTGACCCGCACCCTGCCGATGGAGCGGATGGCCGTCCCGTCGGACATCGCGCGCGCCTGCCTGTTCCTCGGCAGCGACCTCGCGTCCTACGTCAACGGCGCCGACCTGGCGGTCCACGGCGGCGGCGAGTACCCGGCCCGCTACATGGCCCTGCACGGCAAGTGACGCGTGGACCGGTGCCCGGCTGCCGGGCACCGGTCCACGACCTCACGCGAACGACGCGCGCGCCCCCGAGATCACGGCCTGCCCGTCCGCGGCCACCTCGAACACGGCGTCGTCGCGTCCGCCCCACACCCGCAGCCCGGCGACGTCGCCGGGGAACACCGGCGCCGCGAAGCGGCCCTGCAGTTCGGTCAGGTCCGCCGGATGCGCCCCGAGGAGCCGGGCCAGGGGCAGGGTCGCCGCCGCCAGGGTGCACAGCCCGTGCATGATCGGGCGCGGCTGACCGATCCGCGCGGCCGCCTCCGGATCGATGTGGATGTGGTGCCGGTCGCCGGTGAGCCGGTACAGCGCGGCCTGGTTCGCGGCCGTGGCCAGTTCCCCGGTCAGCTCCGGCTCGCCCTGTGGCGCCGCCGGCTTCGACGGGCCGCGCTCGCCCCCGAAACCACCCGCGCCGGGCGCGAAGATCGACCACGTCGCGACGAAGTACTCGCACTCGACGCGGACCTCGAACACGGCCGCGGCCCCCTTGTCCCACACCTCGCCCACCGACGCCCGCAGCTCCACCTCACCGCGACGCGGCAGCGGGGCCAGCACGGTCAGCTCCTGCGAGCCGTGCAGCGCCGTCGTCGTGTCGAACGCGCCGCGCGAGCCCAGCTCGTCCGGTGCCCACTGGGCCAGGGTCAGCGCGAACGTCGGCAGTACCCGCAGCCGGTCCTCGAGCACCAGGTCCAGGTCGGTGGCGGGCTGGGCGCCGACGGCGAGCGCGTAGAGGATCGCGTCGCGCTCGTCGTAGGCCACCGTGCGGGTGCCCAGGTCGGCTCCGCGCCACGCGCCGGCCTTCTGCTCCACTGCCGTCATTGTCGAATCCTTCCGGGATCAGGCGGCACCGAGGATCAGTCCGGACGTGGGAACCGCGGTTCCCGCCGTGACGATCACGTTCTCGACGCCGTCGGGTTGATTGGTGGAGGTGCCGCGCACCAGGCGGACCGCCTCGGCGATGCCGTTGACACCGTGCAGATACGCCTCGCCGACCTGGCCGCCGTGGGTGTTGCTCGGCAGCCGGCCCCCGATCTCGAGGTTGCCCTCGCGGACGAAGTCCCTGGCCTCGCCGACGCCACAGAAGCCGAGTTCCTCGAGCTGCGGCAGCACAAGCGGGGTGAAGTGGTCGTAGAGGATCGCCGCGTCGATGTGGTCCGGACTCAGTCCGCTCTGGCCGTAGAGCTGGCGGCCCACCAGTCCCATCTCGGGGATGCCGGTGATGTCCGGACGGTAGTAGCTGGTCATCATGTGCTGGTCCTTGCCGGAGCCCTGCGCGGCGCCCTTGACGAGCACGGGCCGGTGCCGCAGGTCCCGGGCGCGTTCCGCCGAGACGACGACGAGGGCCTGACCGCCGTCGGTCTCCTGGCAGCAGTCGAGCAGGTGCAGCGGCTCGGCGATCCACCGCGAGTTCTGATGGTCCGCGAGCGTGATGGGCTTGCCGTGGAACCACGCGGCCGGATTGTTCGCGGCGTGCTTGCGGGCGACGACGGCAACCCGACCGAAATCCTCACTCGTGGCACCGTACTGGTGCATGTAGCGGCGGGCGAACATCGCGACCCACTGAGCGGGCGTCGCCAGCCCCTGCGGGGTCAGCCACGCGTAGGCGGCGCGGTCGGCGGTCGAATCCATCGGCCGGTCGTGCTGGCCGAGACCGAACCGGATACCGGAACGTTCGTTGAACGCGCGGTAGACCACGACGACCTCGGCGACGCCCGTCGCGACGGCCATCGCGGCCTGCTGCACCGTCGCGCACGCCGCCCCGCCGCCGTAGCCGATGCGGGAGAAGAACTTCAGCTCCCCGAGCCCGCAGTTGCGGGCGACGAGGATCTCGCCGTTGGTCTCCATCGTGTAGGTGGCCAGTCCGTCGACCTCGGACGGGTCGATGCCGGCGTCGGCCAGTGCGGCGACGACGGCCTCGCACGCGAGCTGCAGCTCCGAGCGGCCGGACTTCTTGGAGAACTCGGTGGCGCCGATGCCGACGATCGCGGCGGCACCGGAGAGCGGGCTGGTCATCGGGTTCCTCCCGGCCGGTCGGTGAAGGCGATCGTGACAGTGCCGGTGGCGTGGTCGCCGAGGCTGTTGGCGCCGCGGACGCGGACCTCGACGAGGCCGTCGGACTTGCCGACCACCTCGCCGGTCATCGTCATGGTGTCCCCGGGGTAGTTCGGTGCGCCCAGACGGATCTTCACCCGCCGCACGACGGCGCACGGACCGGACCAGTCCGTGACGAACCGGCCCACCAGGCCGTTGCTGGTGAGGATGTTCATGAACACGTCCTTCGAGCCGCGCTCGCGCGCCAGCTCGGGGTCGTGGTGGACATCCTGGAAGTCGCGGGTCGCGAGGGCGGTCGCGACGATCAGTGTGCGGGTGAGCGGGATCGCGAGTTCGGGCAGTGCCTCGCCGATCTCGATGTCGTCGTAGCTGCGGCCCGTGGACACGGTGGCGGTCACGCGACCACCTCGACGCCGGCGGCGAGCTGGGCGCCCAGGCGCGCCAGATCCGACGCGGAGCCACCGAGGGTGGCGCCGATCTGCTTGCCCCACAACAGGTGCCGATGCACCGGATAGTCGGTGTCGACGCCCATGCCGCCGTGCACGTGCGTGGTGCGGTGCACGACGCGCTGGCCGCCGTCGGTGGCCCACCACTTCGCGACGAGCACCGAGGTGCCGGGGTCCTGTCCCTCGGCGAGCAGCCACGCGGCCTGCCACAGCGTCACGCGCATCGCCTCGAGGTCGATGTAGCAGTCGGCCAGCTGGTGGCCCACGGCCTGGAACGTCGCGAGCGGACGTCCGAACTGCATGCGCCCGTTGAGGTAGGTGACGGCCTGCTGGACGGCACCCGAGCCGACACCGAGCTGGATCGCGGCGAGCGCGAGCTCGACGCGGTCGAGCAGCCACTGCGCTGCGGTGCCGTCGGTGGGCCCGAGCAGCTCGGCGGGAGCCGAGTCGAACGTGACGTTGCCGCAGATCTCCCAGGTGGTCGAGTGCGTCTGCTCGACGGAGACGCCCGCGCCGGCGAGATCGACGACGAACAGCGCGGCACCGGCCGGCGTGGTCGCCGAGACGATCGCGCGGGACGCGACGTGGGTGACCGGGACGACGGCCTTCGCGCCGGTCAGGGTCCACCGGCCACCGGCCTCCGTGGCGGTGGTCTGCGGGTCACCGGGGACGTAGGGGCCGAACTCCTCGAGACCGATCGTCAGGAACCGGCTGCCGTCGGCGACACCCGGCACCAGCGCGGTGCGCTGGTCGTCGGTGCCGAACTCGGCGACGGCGAGCGCGGCGAGCACCGACTGCCAGATCGGCACCGGCGCCACGTGCCGGCCCTGCTGCTCGAGCAGGACGTACAGCTCCGCCAGGCCGAGCCCACCGCCGCCGAGGTCTTCGGGCAGCGCGACGCCGAGCAGACCCGTGGTGGCCAGCTCCCGCCACAGCTCCCGGTCGAGGCGCTCGTCGCTCAGCTCGACCTGCTTGACCCGATCGATGCCGGACTTGCCGGTGAAGACCTCGTGCGCGAGGCCGCGAATCGCTTCCTGCTCTTCGCTGAAGTTGAAATCCATCTACGAATCCTTCCGTGCGGCCGGCCGGAACGCGGGCAGCGTCAACTCGGGGTCGGCGTCGATCCAGTCCAGTTCCACCGCCATGCCGATCTCGACCGCGTGCGGTTCGACACCGGTCATGTTCGCGATCAGCCGGGTGCCCTCCTCGAGTTCGATCGTCGCGACGACGAGCGGGTACTCGAACCCGGGGATCCGCGGGTGGTGGTTGACGACGAAGCTGTAGACGGTGCCGCGGCCCGACGCGTCGACGGTGTCCCACTCGAGGGAACGGCACCGCCCGCACATCGGCCCGGTCGGATGCCGCAGCGTGCCGCACGCCGCGCAACGCTGGATCACCAGGCGGTGCTCCCTGGCCGCCTCGAACCAGAAGGCGTTGTCGGCGTTGATCGCCGGACGCGGGCGCAGACCCTTCGGAGCGGCGGATTCCGAGCCGGGCGAGCTCTCGCGCTTCGGCTCCGGCTGCGCCGTGTCCTTCGGCCGGAAGCGCAGGGTGCGCCAGCGCTGGGTGGCGACGACCGCGCCGTCCCCGTTGCGGTACGTCTTGAGGGTGGTCACGAAGTGACCCGCGCCGAGCCCGGTCCTCTTCTCCTCGGAGATCGATTCGATCACCTCGGTGAGCGAAACCCGTTCGCCGGGGCGCAGTTCGACGAAGAACTCGAAGTCCGAGTCCGTCGCGACGACGGACGTGAAGCCGGCGTCGTCGAGCGTGGCGATCAGGTCGGTCCACACCGGCGACGGGTCGTTGTTCGCCATCTTGTCGGTGAAGGTGCGCATCGTCCACACCTGCGTCATGAGCGCGGGCGCGACGGCACCGTCGCGGCCGGTGGCGCGGGCGGCGGCGTCGTCGAGGTAGATCGGGCTGGTGTCACCCATCGTCTCGACCCAGTGCCGGATCATCGGGGTGTTGACCGCGTCCGGGCCCCACGTCGTCGGCGTCAGGGTCTGCCCCTCGAACGCCCTCAGCCTGGTCAGCAGTTCGCTCACTTGACCCTCTTCTCCCGCACCAGGCCCAGGCCCATCGTGCCGACCATGTCGCGCAGGACCTCGTTGACACCGCCGCCGAACGTGTTGACCATGCCCTGACGGGAGATCTGCTCGATCTGTCCGGCGAGCACGGCTCCCGGCGACTCGGGGCGGATCCGGCCGGCGGCCCCGAGAATGCCCAGCAGCGTCCGGTACACGTCGACGTGCGTCTCCGTGCCGTACACCTTGGTCGCGCCCGCGTCGGCACCGGAGAGGGTGTCGGCCGCGACGGCGGCGGTCATCTTCCAGTTCAGCAGCCGCATCGCCTCGAGCTTGGCGTGGGTGCGAGCGAACTCCTGCTGCACCCAGGGAATCTCGACGGCGCCGTTCTCCTTCGCCCAGTCCAGCACCTGCTGCCACAGCCCGTAGGTGCGGCCGCCGATCGCGGCGAGGCCGATGCGTTCGTGGTTGAGCTGCGCGGTGATCAGCGGCCAGCCGCCGCCGACCTCGCCGACGACGTCCCGGTCCGGGATTCGGATACCGCTGTAGTAGGTGGCGGTGACCGAGAGACCCCCGACGGTGTGGATCGGCGACCACGAGAACCCGGGCGCGTCGGTCGGCACGATGAGGATCGAGATGCCCTTGTGCTTCGGGACGTCCGGGTCGGTGCGGCACGCGAGCCACACGTAGTCGGCCGTGTTCGCGCCCGAGGTGAAGATCTTGTTGCCGTCGACCACCCACTCGTCGCCGTCGCGCACCGCGCGGGTCTTCAGCGACGCCAGGTCGGTGCCGGCCTCCGGTTCGGTGTAGCCGATCGCGAAGACGATATCGCCGGAGAGGATGCCGGGCAGGAAGCGGCCCTTCTGTTCCTGCGTGCCGTATTTCATCAGGGTCGGCCCGACGGTGTTCACCGTGACGAACGGGAAGGGCAGGCCCGCCCGCTGCACCTCGTCGAAGAACACGAACTGTTCCTCGATGGAGCGGCCCTGCCCGCCGTACTCCGTGGGCCAGCCGATCCCCAGCCAGCCGTCCTTGCCGAGCAGCGTGACGACCTCGCGGAAGTGCTCGCCGCCCACCCCCTGCTCACCGGCACGGCGGCGCTTGTCCTCCGGCAGCAGCGACGCGAAGTAGGCGCGCAGCTCCTTCCTGAGCGCGACCTGCTCCGGGGATTCCTTCAGATCCATCGCGATTCTCCTAGCGACCGAATGTCGTTGTGACCTCGGACGCTAGTCAGCGTTGCCGGCGGCCGGGCGGCGCATCTCGGCCAGCGGGAACCGGCCCGGCGTCAGACCCGGCCGAGGCGTTCGGCGCAGGCGGCCATCTCGTCGACGACCTGGCTCAGCGATCCCGCGTTCGGCGAGGCCGACAGCACCATCCGCCCCGCCCCCAGCTTCCGGGCCCGGTCCATCCGCGCCTCGTCCAGCCGCGGCAGGGTCGCCCCCAAGACCAGCTCGACGGTGCCGGGATCGCGGCCCGCCGCCTCGGCGGCGCGGCGCATCCGCCCGATCGCGCGGTCGAGGTCCTCCCCCGCCAGGCCGAGCGGCTGGAACCCGTCGCCGAGCCGGCCGGCCCGCCGCGCGGCGGCCGCGCTGTGCCCACCGATGTACAGCGGCACCCCGGTCTCGCGGTGCGGTTTCGGCCAGCTGTGGGCGCCGCGGAACGTGAAGAACTCGCCGTCGAAGTCCACCCCGGCCGGACCGGTGCCGGCCCACAGGGCCCGCATCACCGCGATCGCCTCGTCGGCGATCTTCCCGCGACGGTCGAAGTCGCCGCCGCACGCCTCGATCTCCTCCCGCATCCAGCCCAGTCCCAGGCAGATCCGGACCCGGCCGCGGGCGAGCCGGTCGAGGGTGGCCAGGCGTTTGGCCAGGACCACGGGATGGTGGTTGGGCAGCACCAGCACCCCGGTCGCGAGCCCGAGGTCGGTGGTGGCGCCGGCGACGAACGACAGCAGCTCGAGCGGGTCGGGCAGGTCGCAGTCGTCGGGCAGGTGCGACTTGCCGGTCGGCGCATACGGGTACGCGCTGCCCGTGTTCGCGACGACGACGGAATGCTCGACGGCGGAGATCTCGTCGAAACCCAGTTTCTCGGCGGCGCGGGCGAATTCGAGGATCCACTCGGGTTCCCCGCTCTGCTCCAGCTCGACCGGCACCACCACACCCAGCTTCACGTGACGTCCGTCCTCTCGTTCCGCCGCTCCACCGCGGAAGCGGACATCCTCTCGATCAGAGTCGGCGCCCATACGACCTTGCCCAGCAACCGGTCCGCGTCGGGCACCGTCGCCAGCCACACCGCGGCGTCGGCGGGCACCGTCGCCGGCACCGCGTCGAACCCGGCGTCCTCCACCGCGCGGGTGCCGCCCCGGGCCCGCCCCGACTCGGTAACGACGAAACCCGGACTGAGGTTGAACGCCCGGACGCCGCGGGCGCGGTACTCGGCGTTGATCATCCCGGCGACCCGCGCGAACGCGGCCTTCGACGCCGCGTACGACAGACCCCAACCGCCCTCCCCCGGCGGCGCGGGCGGATCGATCGCGGCCGACCCGGACACGAGGTCGATCACGACGCCGCCGCCGCGGGCGAGCATGGCCGGCAGCACCGTCTGGATCAGCGCCAGCTGGTGCAGGTAGTTGCCCTCCACCATGGCGGCGGCGTCGGCGAGATCGATGTCGAGGAGCCGGTCCATGTTGCCGCTCGTCTGTGCGTAGGCGTTGTTGACGAGCACGTCGATCCGGCCCCACACGTCCAGCACACGGCGGCCCGCGGCCCGCACGGTGTCGACGTCGAGCAGGTCCATCGGGACGGACAGTGCCCGCACCCCGAGCGATTCGATCGCCGCCGCGGTGGTCTCGAGACTGCCGGGGACGGCGATCGGCTCGTCGCCGTCGCGGCGGGTGCGCGGAGGCACCGTGCCCCGGCCCTCGCGGACCGTGCGGGCGGTGACCGCGACGTCGAAGCCGGCCCGGGCGAACGCGAGGGCGGTCTCGCGCCCGATGCCGCGGCTGGCACCGGTGACGAGGGCGACGCGGGTGTCCGGCATCGCCTACACGCTCAGCAGCCGTTGCCGGCCGTGCGCGGCGAACTCCCGGTCGAGCGCGGCCTTGTCGTCCGCGCTCATCGCGGTGTACTCCGGCGCGCCGCGTCCCACCCACCGGTACACGGGCTCGGTGGTGTGCCAGCGCTGCGCCTGCAGCTCGCGCTTGAGGACCTTGTTCGAGCCCGTCACCGGCAGGTTCGTCGACACGCGCACGAACCGCGGCGCGGCCTTCGAACCGAGATCGGCCTGCCCGGTGAGGAATTCGGCGAACTCGACCGGATCGAAGCCGGCGAGGGACTCGACCTCGATCGCCGCCATCACCTGATCGCCCGACCGGGGATCCGGCACCGCGTAGACGCCGGTGCTCACGACCTTCGGATGCCGGCGCAGGACCCGCTCGATCATCAGGGCCGAGGTGTTCTCGCCGTCGACCCGGATCCAGTCGCCCTTGCGGCCGGCGAAGTAGATGAAGCCGGCCTCGTCGACGTAGCCGAGATCGCCGGTCCAGTACCAGCCGTTGCGGATCCGCTCCGCGTCGGCGACGTCGTTCTTGTAGTAGCCCTCGAAGGCGCGGGCGCCCTCCTTGTTGATCATCTCCCCGATCGCCTCGTCCGGGTTGAGGACGCGGCCGTGCTCGTCGAGCACCGCGCGGGCGCACTCCTCGAGGGTGTCGGGGTTCACCACCGCGATACCCGCGTGGGCGGGCCGGCCGAGGGCGCCCTCCGGGGCCTGCGGATCGAGCCGGACCGAACCGGCGCCCTCGCTCGAGCCGTACCCCTCGTACAGCACCGCACCGAACCGGCGCACGAACTCGGCCTTGTCCTCGGGCGAGGCCTCGGTGCCGAAACCCCGTTCGAGCCGGTTGTCGGCGTCGTCGGGCTGCTCGGGGGTGGCCATCAGGTACGCCAGGGCCTTGCCGACGTAGGTGAAGAACGTCGCCCCGAAGAACTTCACGTCGGGCAGGAACCCGGACGCGGAGAACTTGCGGGTCAGGCACACCGTCGCGCCGTTGGCCAGCGCCGGCGCCCACAGCGCCATCAGCGCGTTGCCGTGGAACAGCGGCATGCAGCAGTAGTCGACGTCGTCGCGGTGGTGCCCGTACTTGGCGGTGTTGGCGTACGCGAGCCGCGACAACCGGCCCTGGGAGCACTTGACGGCCTTCGAACGGCCGGTGGTGCCGGAGGTGAACAGCAGCAGGAACAGGCTGTCCTCGCCGACGCCGTCGGCGATCGCCGGTTCCACCCGCTCGAGCCGCGCCGCGTAGTCGGGATCGTCGATCAGCAGGAAGCGGTCCTCGTCGAGGCCCAGGTCGAGGCCGCGCAGCTTCGCCATCCCGGCGGTGTCGGTGACGATGAGCTGGCAGTCCACGTACCGGATCTCGGCCTCGAGCTCCGCCGCGCCGCGCGTGGGATTGATGCCGACGACCGTCGCGCCCGCCAGGGCCGCCCCGCCGAGCCAGAACAGGAAGTCCGGGACGTTGTCGAGAAGAATGCCGATGTGGAACGGGCCGTCGACGCGCAGCGCGCGGGCCAGCTCGCCGCGGGCCGCGCTCTCGCGCACCACGGCGTCCCAGGTCCAGTCCTGCTCCCGGGTCCGCAGGCCGAGCCGGTCGTCGCCGACGCGGTCGAGCAGCATCTCGGCGATGGTGGCGCGCTGCACCCCCGTCTCCGTTGCGGCGGCGCGGGGGTTCACGGTGCTCGTCATCGTCGCGGCTCCCTTCACGCCGTCCGGAGCACGCAGTGGGTGCCCCCGTAGATGGCGGTCATGCACTTGTTGCAGTGGTTGCACAGCGACGCGGCGGCCGCGTCCTCCTGCATGCGGTTGACGAGATCCGGCTCGCGCAGCAGCGCCCGCGCGGCGGCGACGAACTGGAAGCCCTCGGCCATCGCCTCGTCGATGATCGCCCGGTTGGTGATGCCGCCGAGCAGCACCAGCGGCATCTTCAGCTGCGACCGGAACTGCTTGGCGTCCTCGAGCAGGTAGCCGTCGCGGTAGGGGTACTCGCGCAGGAAGTGCTTGCCCACCAGCTGGATCCCGAGCTTCGTGGGCTGCGGCATCACGGCGGCGAAGTCGCGCAGCGGCGCGTCGCCCTTGAACAGGTACATCGGGTTGAGCAGGGAGCTGCCGGCGGTGAGCTCGAGGGCGTCGAGCGAGCCGTCGGCCTCGAGCCACTTGGCCACCTGGATCGACTCGTCGAGCCAGAAGCCGCCGGGCACACCGTCGTCCATGTTGAGCTTGGCGAGGATCGCGATCCTGTCTCCCACGGCGTCGCGGACGGCGCGGGCGGCTTCCCGCGCGAAGCGCGCGCGGTTCTCGAGCGAGCCGCCGTACTCGTCCTTGCGCTTGTTGATCTTCGGGCTCAGGAACGAGCTGATCAGGTAGTTGTGCCCGAAGTGGATCTCCACGGCGTCGAACCCGGCCTCGACGGCGCGGCGCGCGGCCTCGGCGTGGCCCTCGGTGATGCGGGCGATGTCCGCCTTGGTCGCGGGCTTGCTGAAGTTCTGGGTCGTCATGCGGAAGGCGCGGCTCGGACCGAGCGCGGGGGTGCCCAGGTACTTGGCGGCGGCGACCGGTCCGGCGTGCCCGATCTGCGCCGACACCGCGGCGCCCTCGGCGTGGATCGCGTCGGTGAGCCTGCGCATGCCGGGCCGGGTCTCGTCGGTCCACTGCAGCTGGCCGGGCGCGGTGCGGCCGTCCGGCGCGACGGCGCAGTACGCGACCGTCGTCATGCCGACGCCGCCGGCGGCGGGCCGGCGGTGGAACTCGATGAGCTCGTCGGTGACGAGCCCCTTCGGGGTGAGCCCCTCGAACGTGGCCGCCTTGATGACCCGGTTGCGCAGGGTCAGCGGACCGAGCTTCGCGGGGGCGAAGGGATCGATCCTCGTCGTCGGGTTGTCGAGAAATGTGGACATGCGGTTGCTCCTCCGGCAGCGATTCTGCGCCGAACGTAGCCCCGGCTGTCGGGTGGATCACGGGAAGTCCCGCTCAGTGGTAACCACTTCCGCGGCCGCGATCCGGCATGAGAAATTGCAGTGGCACGCCTCACACGCGGCCGCGGCCGGGGTGGGGTTCCAGGTCCATCGCAGCAGGTGACACGGTATTCACGTGACACGAAGGAAAGGTCCCCGCATGACTGCGTCCGCAGATCCCCGGCTGTACCTCGACGAGGTCGTCTCCCGCCTCACCGGCCCGGGTGGCCGGTTCGAGATCGTCGAGGAAGAGGTGCTCGGCGCCTCGATGCCGGTGATGAAGAACCGCGGCAAGGCCGTGGGCGACCTGCTCGCCGACTCCCTGCGCTGGGGCGACCGGGACTACCTCGTCACCGCCGACCGCCGGCTGTCGTTCACCGAGCACGCCGCCGCGGCGTACTCCCTCGCCCACGCGTTGCGCGAGCGGTACGGCGTGGAGAAGGGTGACCGGGTCGCGATCCTGGGAGCGAACACCCCCGAATGGGTGATCGCGTTCTGGGCGAGCCAGGTGCTCGGCGCCATCACCGTCGGCCTCAACGGATGGTGGGTGCCGCGAGAGATCGAGTACGGCCTGAAGCACAGCCGGCCGAAGATCCTCGTCGTCGATGCCAAGCGCGCCGCGGCCCTGGCCGACGTCGACACCGGTGGGATCACGGTCCTGACGATGGAGGAGGACCTGCCCCGGCTGATCGCGCAGTTCCCCGACGCCGTGCCGCCGCGCGTCGACATCGACGAGGACGACCCGTCCGTCATCCTGTACACCAGCGGCACCAGCGGCCGGCCCAAAGGCGCGCTGCACTCGCACCGCAACCTGCTCGCCGTCGTGGACTACCACCGGTTCAGCGACGCCCTGCTCGCCGCGTTCACCGGGCGGACCGCCGGCGACGACGTCCCCAGCGACCTGCGCTACCTGCTCACCTCGCCGCTGTTCCACATCGCGAGCCTGCACAACCTGGTCGTCCCGCGCCTGGCGACGGGCAGCGCCGTGATCATGCACCAGGGCTCGTTCGACGTCGACAAGGTGCTCGGCCTCATCGAGCGCGAACGCGTCACCAACTGGGGTGCGGTCCCCACCATGGCGTCGCGGCTGCTCGAGCACGACGACCTCGGCAAGTACGACCTGTCGTCACTGACGGCGTTCGCGCTCGCGTCGGCGCCGTCGTCGATCGCGTTCAAGGACCGGCTGCGCGAGAAGGTGCCGTTCGCCCGCAACGCCCTCGTCGACAGCTACGGCCTCACCGAGTGCAGCACCGCCATCGCGGTGGCCAACTCCCAGGACCTCGAGGCGTTCCCCGGCACCCTGGGCCGGCCGATCATCACCGTGAGCCTCGAGATCCGCGACCCGTTCGGCGAATGGCTGCCGGACGGCGTGGAGGGCGAGGTGTGCGTGCGCAGCCCGTTCGTCATGCTCGGCTACTGGGAGGACGAGGAGGCCACGGCCGCGGCCATCACCCCGGACCGGTGGCTGCGCACCGGCGACTACGGCGTCATCGAGAACGGCCGGCTGCGACTGACGGGCCGTCGCTCCGACCTGATCCTGCGCGGCGGCGAGAACGTCTATCCCACCGAGATCGAGCAGACCCTCGACGAGCACCCGGCCGTGCGCGAGTGCGCCGTGATCGGCGTTCCGCACCCCGACCTCGGCCAGGAGGTCGCGGCCGTGGTCGTCGTCGCCGAGGGGGCTCACGTCACCGAGGAGGAACTGCGCGAGTTCGCGGCCGAGCGGCTGTCGTACTTCAAGGTGCCCACGCGCTGGCGGATCACTTCCGACCTGCTGCCCCGCAACGCGACGGGCAAGACGCTGCGCCGCGAGGTCGGCATCTAGCGGCCGTCGTCGAATGCTCCTGCGCGGCAAGGTGTTTCTTGCGCGCGTCCGTACGTGCGCAAGAAACACCGCTGCGCGCAACCGCCAGGTCCGTCGCGGCGTGTCCGGCTACTGCGACCGGGACACGAACCCCGGATCCTCCACGGCCAGGCGCTGCCGCACCGGCTCGGGCATCGACGAGCACGAGTCGTCGCTCGGACGGTCGTCGGCGTGGTCGGCGGCCGAGTCGTCGATCCCGACCGACGCGACGAGGTTCTCCCAGCCGCCCCAGCCGGCGAACCGGGCGGGCAGGTCGACGTTCGCGGCGCCGTTGATGTGGAACGCCGCGCTCGGGTACTGCGCGTCGGCGGGAGTCGCGACACCGCCCCCGGGCAGGCGCACCACGTCCTCCGGGTTGGGCAGCATGCCGGCCAGCTGCATCGCGTGGTACTGGTACATCTCCCACGGCGGGGTGTCGAAGTAGTACCAGCTGGCCGCGCACACCCCGTACAGGTCCGGGCCGAACTGCGCGTAGTTCAGGTACAGCTCCATGATGCGGGCGTCCGGCAGGGTCGCACTCAGCACCACCGAGGGCACCGTCTCGACGGCCTTGCGGACCGCGCTCTGGTCGGGGGTGAAGAACATGTTCTTCGCCAGCTGCTGCGGGATCGTCGAATACGTCTGTTGTTCCTCGCCCGTCAGATGGGCACGGGCGCGGTCGGCGAAGTCACCCCAGTGGAACGCCTGTGCCCGCAGGCCCATCTGGTCGTCCTCGTGCGCGATCACCGACGCGACGACGTACCGGCTGACATGGTCGAGCGAGACGTACTGGTAGGCGATCGGACCGTCGTCGATCCGCATGAACCGCGACGACGACGGCGTCCACACGCGCAGCGACGAGGCCGCGACGACGGTGACGAACGCGACCACCGTGAGCGCCGCGGCCGCGCGTTTCGCCCGGCGCAGCCAGGGATTCGGCGGCGGGACCGGGACGCGCGGCGGCGGTGCGGGGGCGGGACGACGCCAGTGCAGTCGGGAGCGCCGAAGCCTCTGCAGCAGGGACCCGGGGCCGGGCTCGGGGCGCGGCGGCTCACCGGACGGCGGCCAGGGCGTGGGTCCGGCGTCGCGCTGCGGTGCCGCCCAGCGCGGTGCCGACGAGCGCGGTGCCGCCCAGCGCGGTGCCGACGAGCGCGGTGCCGGGCCCGCGCACCGCGCGCACCGATCGTGGATCCGCTCCTCGAACGGGCCCATTACCCGGCCGCACCGCACGCACCTGCTCGGCCTCATCGCCGCCCACGCCTCCCGCCACTCACCGACTCGTGTCCGCTCCATCCTCGTCGGCGTCGGTCACGGTTCGGTCGCGGGGGGAGGTCGACGCTGTGGTCGCGCCCGGATTCGAGGCCCGCGTCCCGTCGAACAGGTGCGGTGGACGGAACCGGACACCGACACACGTCGCGACAGTTGTCGATGTCCGGGACCGTTGTCGGCGAGGGGCTCAGTCCACCTGCGGCGCCCACTGGACACCGTTGATGTGGGCGCCGCCGTCGACGAACAGCGTGTTGCCCGTCACGTAGCGGGAGGCGTCGCCGGCGAGGAACACCGCGACGGACCCGATGTCCTCGACCGGATCGCCGATCCGGCCCATCGGGTTGGCCGCCGCCGACGCGGCCGCCATCTGCGGGTTGGCCTCGGCCACCCGCCGGAACGCCTCGCTCTGCGCGCCCGGGCAGATCACGTTGCAGCAGATCTGCTTCGGCGCCCATTCCCGCGCGGCGGTGCGGGTGAGGGTGCGCAGCGCCTCCTTGGCGGCGTTGTACTGCACGGAGTACATGTGCGCGTTGACGCCGTTGAGGGAGCACAGGTTGATCACCCGGCCGGTGCCGCGACGCTCGAGTTCGGGCAGGGCGCGCCGCATCGCCCAGAACGCGGCCATCACCGCCATGTCGAAGCCGCCGCGCAGCTGCTCGTCGGTCATGTTCTCGAACCGGGCGTAACCGGAGCTGCGCCACGCGTTGTTGACGAGGATGTCGAGGCGGCCGAACCGCTCGACCGCGGCGTCGACCATCGCGTGGACCTGGCCCTTGTCGGTGATGTCGGTGCGCTGGAAGTGGGCGCGCACGCCCCACTCGTCCCGCAGCCACCGGGCCGTGCCGGCGCCGGCCGTCTCGTCGATCTCGGCGACGACGACGTCCGCGCCCTCCCGCGCGAACGCCGCGGCGATGCCCCGGCCGATGCCCATGCCGGCGCCGGTGACCAGCGCGACCCGGCCTTCGAGTGCTCCCATCGGTGTTCTCCTCCTAGCGGGGCCGCGGCACCGTCCTGTCGACGAACAGCCCCTCCACCGAGACACACAGCTGCCCGTCGGCCGTCGCGATGCTGCCGACGGTGCGGATCTTGCGGCCGTCGACGGAGACGAGCCGGCCGGTGACGACGAGCGGCTCGAACAGCGGCGTCGGCCGGTGGTAGTTCGTGACGAGGTTCGCCGTCATGCCGGACTTGCCGCCCCAGGCGTTGGCGACGCCGAGCACGTGGTCGAGGATCAGCGCGGACACGCCGCCGTGCACGCACCCGGGCGGGCCCTGGTACGGCAGCGTGAGCGTGACGGTGCCCTGTACCGAGCCGTCCTCGAGGCCCTCGAGGACCAGGGGCGGCGCGATCGCGTTTTCGGGGCCGGTGACCGGGTCGTGCCGGGTGACACCCTCGCCGTTCCACATGTCGATCAGCCGCTCGGCGACGGCGGGTGCGTGCTCCTCGAGGTGGTCGGCGATGCTGTCGAGTTCCTCGGCGACGCGGTCGAGGTTGGCGTTGCCCCGGTCGGTGCGCAGCATGGCGTCGACCACGCGCCGCGCAGCGGCGGTGGCCCGGTCGACGGGTGCGTCCTGCGGCGCCGACGTCAGCACCGTGCGGTGCGCGTGGGTGGCGGCGGTGGGATGGGTGCCGGTCTTCACGAGCCGACCTCCATCGTGGCGTGGGTGAGGACGGGGGCGCCGTCGCGCTCCGGGCAGGTGGCGAGCAGCGTCAGCCGGTCGCCGTCGCGCCAGACGGCGGTCTCGAGGGTCTCGCCCGGGAACAGGGAGCCGGCGAACCGCACCGAGAAGTCCCGCACCGGGGTGGGATCGCCGTCGAGGATGCCGTCGACGACGGCCTTGCACACGATGCCGTACGACGCGAGGCCGTGCAGGATCGGCCGGTCGAAGCCGGCGGCCCGCGCGAACGCCGGATCGGCGTGCAGCGGGTTCATGTCGCCGCTGAGCCGGTACAGCAGCGCCTGCCGCGGGCTCGTCGGGGAGACGAGGACCGCGTCCGCCTCCCGATCCGGAATCGACTGGGCCGCTTCCGGTCCGGGCTCACCGCCGAAGCCGCCCTCGCCCCGGGCCCAGATCTGCATGCCGGTGGTCCACAGCGGGGCACCCTCGGGGGTGGCGGCGGACTGCTCCAGCACGATGACCGCGGCCTTGCCCTTGTCCCACACGTGCGCCACCCGCGACGAGATGTGCGCCGTGCCGGAGATGGGGATCGGTGCGTGCACCTGCAGCGACTGCCCGCCGTGCAGGATCCGGCGCAGGTCGATGTCGATGCCGGGCAGGTTCATTCCGGCCGGCTTCAGCGCGCCGGCCGAGATCCCCTGACCGGCGACCATTGCGAACGTCGGGAGCACGCGCAGGTTCTTCTCGTACACCCAGCTCAGCTCGGCCGGGTCGAGTCCGTCGCCCCCGGCGCCGAGACCGAGGTGGTAGAGCATGACGTCGCGGTCGGTCCAGATCGCTTCGCGCACCGCCGGTTCGGCGGACAGGGCGACGTTCGGGTCGATGGGCACGGTCAGTTCTCCTCTTCGTCCGTGGAACCGGCGCCTCGTTGCGTCGATGTCATCGCCGTGCTCACTTTCCGGGTTCGGGGTCGCGGGGCAGGCCGAGCAGCCGCTCGCCGATGATGTTGAGCTGAACGTTGGTGGTGCCGCCGGCGATCGACATGCACTGCGAGTTGAGGAACATCTGCGTCGCCGACCGGCGGTGCTGCCCGCCGAGCAGGGCGCGCGGCCCGGCCCAGTCCATCGCGACCTCCCACACCTGCTGGATGTGCTCGACGCCGAGCAGCTTCGCGACCGAGGACTCGGCTCCCGGCTGGGCCCCGGCGAGGGACCGCAGCGTGGTGCGCAGGCCCATCAGACCGCCGGTCTGGGCGTCGCACAGCACCTTTCCGAGCGTGGTGGCCTGCTCGTCGTCGAGGCCGCCGGGCAGTCCGGCCGCCAGCTCGAGGAGGGCCTCACCCCCGGAGCCGAGGGACGAGTCGTGCGAGAGGGAGACGCGTTCGTTGGCGAGGGTGGTGCGGGCGAGCTTCCAGCCGTCGCCGGGCTCGCCGACGAGGCAGTCGTCGGGAACGAACACGTTGTCGATGAAGATCTCGTTGAACAGGGCCTCGCCGGTGATCTCGCGCAGCGGGCGGATGTCGAGCCCCTCGCTGCTGCGCATGTCGACGAGGAAGTACGACAGGCCCTTGTGCTTGGGCACCGAGGCGTCTGTGCGGGCGAGGCAGATGCCCCAGTGGGCATCGCGCGCCATCGAGGTCCACACCTTCTGTCCCTGCAGCACCCATCCGCCGTCGACCTTGGTGGCTTTGGTGGTGAGCGACGCGAGGTCGGAGCCGGCGCCGGGCTCGGAGAACAGCTGGCACCAGACGATCTCGCCCCGAAGGGACGGCGGCACGAACCGTCGCTGCTGCTCGGGGCTGCCGTGCGCGATGAGGGTCGGCACCACCCAGTTGCCGATGATCATGTCGTGCGGCGTCAGGTTCGCCGCGCGCAGCTCCTCGGCGATCACCAGCTGGGCGACGGCGTCGGCGCCCTTGCCCCAGGGTGCGGGCAGATGCGGTGCGGTGTATCCCTTCTCCGCGAGATACCGCGTGCGTTCGCCGCCGCCGAGGTCGACGGCCGGGGCGAGTTCGTCACGCACCCCGGTGCGGATCTGCTCCGCCTCCGGCGGCAGGTCGATGCCGAGGACGCGGCGGGCGCCGCGGCGGGTGAGATCGGTGACGCGCCGGCGCCAGGACGCGGTGGAGCCCAGCAGGATTCGCAGCGACTGTGCGCGACGCAGATACAGGTGCGCGTCGTGCTCCCACGTGTAGCCGATGCCGCCGAGGATCTGGATGCAGTCCTTGGCCACGGCGAAGGCGGCCTCGGGGGCGGTGGCGCCGGCGACGGCGGCCGCGAGGGACGCCTCGTCGGCGTCGGCAGCGCCGGGCGTCAGCGCGCGGGCGGCGTCCCACGCGCACACGCGGGCCTGCTCCGCGAGCGTGAGCATGCGCGCCGCCCGGTGCTTGACACCCTGGAACTGGCCGATCGGGCGGCCGAACTGGCGGCGCACGGCGGCGTAGTCGGCCGCGGTGCGCACGCACCAGTCCGCGATTCCGGACGCCTCGGCCGCGAACAGAGTGGCGGCGAGGTCGGTGACCCGCTGCGGCTCGATCCGCAGCACGTCCGCCGCGGCGAGCGCGAAACCGTCCACCACGATCTGCGAATTGCCGCGCACCACATCGTGGCTGGGCAGGTCCTCGAGCTCGAGTCCGTCCCGGCGCAGCAGCACCCAGGCCCGGTTGCCGGCGTCCTCGGCGGCGACGAGCAGCAGGTCGGCGGTGTGGCCGCCGAGCACGTACCCGGACCGGCCGGACAGCGTGGTGCCCGAGGCGCCGCGCTCCACCCGCAGCGTGCCCGGGTCGAGAGCGATGCCGGCGAGCGTGGATCCGTCCGCGAGGCCGGCGAGCTCGCCGGTCCGGCCGGCGTCGCGCAGCACGGCCGCGGTCAGCACGGTCGGCAGGAACGGGCCCGGCACCATCGACCGGCCGAGTTCCTCGGTGACGACGGCGAGTTCGACGAGGCCGCATCCGGCACCGCCGACCTCCTCGGGAAGGTGCAGGCCGAGCACCCCGAGCTCGGCGAGCGAGCCCCAGAACGCCGGGCGGGTGTCGGCCTTGGCCTCGACGGCCTCACGCAGCACCTCGGGGGTGACGTGCCGGGCGGCCCAGCTCCGCACCGAGTCGCGCAGGTCGCGATCCTCGTCTGTCAGTCCAATGGTCATGTCGGCCTCGTGGATTCGATGGTGTGGTCAGATGCGTTCGATGACGGTGGCGGTGGACAGTGCGCCGCCCGCGCACATGGTGACCAGTGCCGTGGACCGGTCGGATCGTTCGAGTTCGTGCAGTGCGGTGGTGAGGAGCCGGGCGCCGGTCGAGCCGACCGGGTGGCCGAGGGCGATGGCGCCGCCGTTGACGTTGACCTTGGACAGGTCGGCGCCGAGCACCTGCGCCCACGACAGCACGACCGACGCGAACGCCTCGTTGATCTCGACGAGATCGATGTCGCCCAGCGTCATGCCGGCCTTGTCCAGGACGTTCCGCGTGGCGTCGATCGGGCCGTCGAGGTGGTAGTAGGGGTCCGACCCGACCATTCCCGAGGCGACGATGCGTGCGCGGGGCCGCAGGCCCAGTTCCTGTGCGCGCTGCGCGCTGGTCAGCAGGACGGCGGCGGCGCCGTCGCTGATCTGCGACGCCGACCCGGCCGTATGGATGCCGCCCTCCACGACGGGCTTCAGGGCGGCCAGCCCCTCGGCGGTGGTCTCGCGCAGGCCGCCGTCGCGGGTGACGACGGTGGTCTCCCCGGTGGGCACGCCGTCGGCGAGGACGGGCGCCTCGGTGGGCACGATCTCGCGGTCGAACCGGCCCTCGGCCCAGGCCCGGGCGGCGCGGCGCTGCGACTCGAGGCCGAAGGCGTCGGTGTCACCCCGCTTGATGCCGCGATGGGTGGCGATGCGCTCGGCCGACGTGAACTGGTCGCCCATGTCGATGGTCCAGTCGTCCGGATACGGGTTGCCGGTCTCCGGGGTGAGTGCCTGGCCGAGGAACACCCGGCTCATGGACTCGACACCGCAGCCGATGCCCGCGGAGATCTGCCCGGAGGCGATGAGGCCGGCGACGATGTGGACGGCCTGCTGGGAGGAGCCGCACGCGCAGTCGATCGATGTGGCGGCCGTGCCGTAGGGCAGGCCGGCGTGCAGCCACGCCTGCCGGGTGATGTTGTTGGACTGTTCCCCGGCCTGGGTGACACAGCCGCCGACGATCTGACCCACCTGGTCGGGGGCGAGGCCGGCGCGGTCGAGCACGGCGCGCTGTGCGGTGCCGAGCAGGGTGGCCGGGTGCAGACCGGCCAGGGCGCCCCGGCGGCGGCCGATGGGGGTGCGCGCCGCCTCGACGATGACTACCTCGGTCATGAACAAGCTCCTCGGACGTGAGTGCTGGGCTGGAAGGCAATCGGACGCGCCGACGGACGAACCGGGAACGCGTTCATTTTTGGAATGTATTCTATTCACTACGCCGAGACAATGGCCTGTCGGCGGCGAGGCTGCTCTCGCAATGAACTACCAGTATGCATGCGCACGTCGCGCAGCCGACCGGCCCGCGCGACCGTCGACGATAGAAGAATTCATTTCAGTACTGTGCGGGCACGGCGCTCCGGCGGGGACCGGCGCGGCCCGGCGTCAGGCGGACGGAGCGGGCCGCGCGTTCGACAGGCCCGCGAGCAGCAGCTCGCAGGCCACGCGCAGGTCCGACTCCGCATCCGGCACCGAGATCCGGCCGTTGAGACTCGACTGGATGATCCCGAACCACGCCTGCTCGAGCACCCGCACGAGCGTCGCATCCCGTTCGGTGACGTACTCGAGCCCGGCCGCGCGGTAGAGGACCTCCCGGAACCGGCGGTCGATCTTGGCGACGTCGGGGATGGCCGTGGCCTTGGCGGTGCTTGTGGACTGGATCATCGCCGCCGCCAGCAACGGCCGTCGCCGCAGCGCCCGGGTGGCCCGCACGAGAGCCTCGTAGATGGCCTCCTGCGGAGTCGAATCGGGGTTCGGGCGCTGGGTCATCCGATCGCTCATCTGCTCGATCTGGTCGACCATCACCGCCACGAACAGGTGCGTCTTGGACGGGAAGTAGCGGTACAGGGTGCCGATGGCGACGCCGGCCATCTTCGCGACCTCATGCATCTGCACCCGCTCGAGTTCCTTCTCGGTTGCCAGGCGCGCCGCCGCGTCGAGGATGCGGCCGAACCGTGCGCGCTGCTCGGCGGACGTCGGCTCCGCGGCGTCCCGCGCTTCGGCAACTCTCGGCACCGTGGTTCCTCCGTCGTCTCGTACCTGCGGCTACGCCGTGCCGCCCAGCGTCCCTCATCCTGCATCGTGCCGGCAGAAATCTTCCGCTCAGTGGGACCTGCCCTGGACTGTGCCGCATCCCTGCGTCCGGGTTCGACATCCACGCCCAGGCCAGATGGAGGATACCGAACCGGGCGATCCCATGTGGTTGCGCGGCACGGTGCTTACTTGCGTGTTCCGACGCGCGCAGGAAGCATCGACGCGCGCGGGAAGGACCGGCTCAGACGAGGTTGTCCTCCACCGGCAGCCCGAACACGCCCCGGCCGTACAGGGCGAGGGCACGTTCGGGATCGTTGGCGACGTGCACGCTGCCGGCATGCGCGTCGCGCCACGCCCGCTCGACGGGGTTGCCGCGGCCGAGCGAGTTGCCGCCCGCGGTCTTGAACAGCAGATCGATCGCCTCGACGGCGCGCTCGGTGCCGCGCACCTGATCGCGGCGCACCCGCAGCCGCATGCTCGTCGGCAGCGGCTCCCCGGCCACGGCCAGCTCGTACAACTCGCGGATGTTGCGGTCCGTCTGCAGGATCGCCGCGTCGATCTCGGACGCGGCGCGGGCGACGGCGACCTGCGCGAACTGGTCCTCGGCGAACCGGCCTCCACCCAGGCTCAGGCGCACCCGGTCGCGCATCGCGCTCAGGTACTGCTCGTAGCATCCCGCGACCGTCCCGATGACCGGCGCGGCAACGGCGGTGGTGAAGACCGCCGCGAACGGCAGCCTGAACAGCGGCCCCGGGTTGACCTTGTGCCCGGGGGCCCGCAGCTGCGCGAGCTCGTAGTTGCGCACCGTCCGGTGGTGCGGGACGAACGCCTTCTCCACGGTGATCTCGTTGCTCGCGGTGCCGCGCATGCCGACGACGTCCCACACGTCCTGGATCCGGTAGTCGGTGCGCGGCACGAGCACCGTCATGAAGTCCACCGGCCGGCCCTCGGCCCCGACGACGAGCGCCCCGAGCAGCGCCCAGGACGCGTGTTCGCAGCCGGAGGAGAACCGCCAGCTGCCCGACAGCTCGAAGCCGCCCTCGACCGGGACGAGCTCGCCGACCGGCGCGTACGACGACGACAGGAGCGTCGACTCGTCCTGTCCCCACACGTCGTCCTGTGCCCGCGCATCGAACAACGCCAGATGCCACGAGTGGACGCCGAGGATCGAGGCCACCCAGCCCGTCGAGCCGCAGGCACCCGAGATCGCCCGCACCACCTCGTAGAAGCGCACAGGGTTGCTCTCCAGTCCACCGTGCCGGGCGGGCTGCAGCATCCGGAACACTCCCGCGGCGGCCAGGTCCTGGACGGTCTGGTCGGGCACCCGGCGCGTTTCGTCGACGCTGCGGGCGCGCTCCGCGATGGACGGCAGCAGCTCGCGGACCTTCGTCAGCACGTCGTCGGACATCGGTGTGTCTCCTTCGCGACCCGGACGGGTCACCGTGGCAGGAACAGGCACCCCATCCTGCGGTGCCGTCCGGACACACCGCCGCAGACGGTCCCGGACAGTGGGATGCGCTCCATCCCCGGTGAGCGGGCTCACCTAGCGTCGAGCACACGGTCGCAGGCGGCCACCGTCCCCCGGCCCACCCGCGCACAGCACCGGTGCCCGAGGTGCTCCATCCGATACGACATTCCATTCGAAAGGACGGACGACAGTGAGCTCCAGCAAGTCCGACGACGTCGAAGTTCGCGAGATCGAGGCCGGTTCCGCGCCCACCCGGTTCGCCCGCGGCTGGCACTGCCTCGGCCTGTCCGAGTCCTTCAAGGACGGCAAGCCGCACTCGGTCCATGCCTTCGGCACCAAGCTCGTCGTGTTCGCCGACAGCAACGGCGACCTGAAGATCCTCGACGCGTACTGCCGGCACATGGGCGGCGACCTCAGCCAGGGCACGATCAAGGGCGACTCGGTGGCCTGCCCGTTCCACGACTGGCGCTGGGGCGGCAACGGACGTTGCACCGCAATCCCCTACGCCCGCCGCGTTCCGCCGATCGCGAAGACCCGCGCCTGGCACACGCTCGATCAGGACGGGATGCTGTTCGTCTGGAACGACCCCGAGGGCAACCCGCCGCCGGCCGACGTGACCATTCCCCGCATCGCCGGCGCGACGAGCGACGAGTGGACCGACTGGGTCTGGTACACCACCGAGGTCGACACCAACTGCCGCGAGATCATCGACAACATCGTCGACATGGCGCACTTCTTCTACGTGCACTACTCGTTCCCCACGTATTTCAAGAACATCTTCGAGGGGCACGTCGCGACGCAGATCATGCACGGTCAGGCGCGGGAGGACATGCGGCCGCACGCCGACGGCCAGCCGAAGCTCGTCGGCAGCCGCTCCGAGGCGGCGTACTTCGGACCGTCGTTCATGATCGACGACCTGCAGTACAAGTACGAGGGCTACGATATCGACTCGGTGCTGCTCAACTGCCACTACCCCGTCACCGAGAACAAGTTCGTCCTGATGTACGGGATCATCGTGAAGAAGTCGGACGCCCTCGGCGACTCGGCCGACGAGACGGCCCGCAAGTTCGGTGACTTCATCGCCCGAGGCTTCGAGCAGGACGTCGAGATCTGGAAGAACAAGACGCGCATCGAGAATCCGCTGCTGTGCGACGAGGACGGCCCGGTCTACCAGCTGCGCCGCTGGTACGAGCAGTTCTACGTGGACGCGGCCGACGTCAAGCCGGAGATGACCGAGCGGTTCGAGTTCGAGATGGACACCACCCGCCCGGTGGCGGCGTGGATGAAGGAGGTCGAGGAGAACCTCGCCCGCACGAAGGACGCCGAGGAGGCGGCGACCACCGATGCAGCCCCTGCAGTGCACTGAGTGCGGCGCCCGGGTTCTCGTCGCCAAGAACAGCTGGGAGCACACCTCCGTCCAGTGGAACGAGCAGGCGCGGTCCCGGTGCCCCGAGATGCGTGAGCAGGGTGGGCAGGACTCCCGGCCCGGGGCGCCGCGCCGCGGTTGCGCGAAGCTCGCCGAGACGATCACGTGGGCCGCGACCGAAGGCCGCCTCACCGTCCTCGACGACACCCCGGTCCCGGGACCGATCGTCCAGTAAGTCAGCCGGAAAGGAACTTTCGTGATCGACGTCCAGCACTACGGCCCATGGGCCGTCATCGCCGGCGGCTCCGAGGGCGTCGGCTCCGCCTTCGCCGACGAGCTGAGCAAGGCGGGGCTGAATCTGGTGCTCATCGCCCGCAAGCCCGGCCCGCTCGAGGAGACCGCGGAGAAGGTGCGCAGCAACGGCGTCCAGGTCCGCACCCTGGCACTCGACCTGCTCTCCCCCGACGCCGTCGAGCAGATCCGGCAGGCGACCGACGACGTCGAGGTGGGCCTGCTCATCTTCAACGCCGGCGCCAACAGCTACGGCAACGAGTTCGTCACCGGCGACCTCGACGGCTTCCGTGGCGTCATCGACCTCAACATCCATCGGCAGCTCGAACTCTCGCACCTGTTCGGCGCGAAGATGAAGGAGCGCGGCCGGGGCGGCATCATGCTGCTCGGTTCGCTCGCCGGCTACATGGGGGCGGAACACCAGAGCATCTACGCGGCGTCCAAGGCGTTCAGTCGCGTGTTCGCCGAAAGCCTGTGGCTCGAGCTCGCCCCGCACGGGGTACACGTCGTCGAACTCGTCCTCGGCGTGACCCGCACCCCGGCGATGATCCGCGCCGGGCTGAACTTCGACATCCCCGGCATGCTCGTCGCCGAGCCGGAGGATGTGGCCCGCGAGGGGCTCGAACACCTCACCGACGGGCCGGTGTGGGTGGCCGGCGGCAACTACGACGCGGCGGTCAAGCGCAGCGGCTTCCCGCGCGACACGCTCGTCAAGGGCGCGGCCGACGCCATGCGCAAGCTGCTCAACCGCGGCTGACGCGCTCGCATCGCAGGGCCGGCATCCGGAATCGGATGCCGGCCCTGCGACGTCCGTTCCGGGGCGCGAGAAACCTCACACCGGTTCCCCGGGCTCCGTTGGTGTGAAAGTGTCGACGGGCGGGTACCTTACCCGGGATCGGGTCGGCCGGGCGGCGCACATTCCATGACAGTCGGTCCACCGTCGACTTGCTGCGCCGGCAGGCCGGCCCGATCCACCGGAGCCGACGGCCGATGCCGTTCGGACACGGCTCAACCGCGGCGGATCAGGCCGTCGGCCGGGGGGACGGACGCACCGGCGGGGTGGGCGGGATCTGGGAGCTCGGCGCCTCGTCGGTGGGCGCGGAGCGCCACTGCGCACCGAGCAGGGCCCCGATGATCTTGTCCTGCACGAGGACGAGGATCAGGGTCATGACGCAGCCGTAACCGAAGATCACGACGAGCCAAGGCAGGTTCGGCACGGGCGCACCGTCGGGCAGCAGAACCGACAGGTTCGTCACGAGCAGCGTCTCCACGACGCCGAGCAGCACGGCGGGGACCATGCCGAGCGGGGTGCGGCCGAATACGAGCGGGTGCACCGCGAGGACGAGGAAGATCACGCACGCCACTCCGATGCCCATCACGAGCTCGAGCGGTACGCCGGGCAGGGCGCTCTGGACGGCGAGAAACGCTGCGCCCCAGGCAACGCCGCACACGAAGCTGAGGAACATGCCGAGCAGGGCCCGCGGTGGTGCCTGCAGCGTGAAGAACAGCATGACGGGCAGGATGAGCATCGGGCTGTAGAGCGCGAGCGGGGTCAGGGACTGGAACGGAATCATCAGGACGGTGACGAGCACCGCGCCGAGCCCGGCCTGGATCAGAATCCCCTTGTTTTGCAGAGACATTCGATCATTCCCTCGTGAGTGATGGTCAGGGCTGTGACGCGTTCGGCACGACCACGTCGAAGACGCCCCACCGGACGCGTCCTCGGACAGGACGTCGGCGGACATGCGCCCGGGTGTGAGCTGCAACACGTGAGCCACGCAACACCGTATGCGCTTCAATGACAGAGTGTCAAGAATACTTTCTTGGTGACAATTTTCCTGCCTGCATGTCCGGCCACGGGCGGCTCCACGCCCCCACTGCACCCGCCAAGGCGGTTGATGTCATATTATGACACTTCGTCACTCTGTGACATCATTGACCGGTCCACGACCGAAGAAGCGAAGGTGTCGATGACGAACCTCGAACTGAAAGACACGCGCCCGGCCGGCGCGGCCCCCGGCGCGTCGGAGGGGCTCACCTCCACGCGGCACATCGCTCAGGTGATCGGCGTGCTGGTGGTCTCCGCCCTGATCATGATCCTCAACGAGACCGTGCTCAGTGTTGCGCTCCCGCAACTCATGGGGGACTTCTCGGTCTCCGCCGCCACCGTCCAGTGGCTCACCACCGGCTTCATGCTGACGATGGCCGTGGTCATCCCCACCACGGGCTTCCTGCTGCAGAGGTTCTCGACCCGAACCCTGTTCACCGCCGCCATGATCCTGTTCATCGCCGGCACCGCACTCGCCGCCGCCGCCCCCGGCTTCGAGATCATGCTGCTCGCCCGCGTCGTCCAGGCCGGTGGCACGGCGGTCATCCTGCCGCTGCTGATGACCACGACCATCACCACGGTTCCCGTCGCCCACCGCGGCACCGTCATGGGCCTGAACTCCGTCGTCATCTCGGTCGCGCCCGCGATCGGCCCCACCGTCTCCGGCATCATCGTCGACTCCATGAGCTGGCGCTGGCTGTTCGGTCTCATGCTTCCGGCCACGATCGTCGCCTTCGCGGCGGGCCTGCTCCTCCTCCGCAACACCGGCAGGACCCGCAAGGCGCCGTTGGACGTAGTGTCGGTCGTCCTCTCGGTCTTCGCCTTCGGCGGCCTGGTCTACGGCCTCGCGAACGTCGCGTCCCTCCTCGACGGCACCATCGTCGGCCCCGCGACCGCGCTGATCGTCGGCGTCGTTGCCCTCGGCCTCTTCGTCGCGCGCCAGAAGCGCCTCGAGCGCACCGGCACCGCACTGCTGGACCTGAATCCGTTCGAGGTGCCCCACTTCCGCATCTCGGTCGTCATCGTCGTCATCGCCATGGCGACCATGCTCGGCACCGTCGTCGTCCTGCCGATCTACCTGCAGGCCGGGCTCGGGGTGAGCATCCTGACGACCGGCCTGATCCTGCTGCCCGGCGGTCTCGTCCAGGGCGTGATCTCGCCGATCGTCGGCCGCATCTACGACGCCGTGGGGCCGCGCCCGATCGTGACCCCGGGCGCGCTCCTGCTGGCCGCCGGCCAGTGGTGGCTGAGCACCGTCGGCACCGACACGTCGATCGGGCTCGTGATCGCGATGCACGTGGTGTTCTGCATCGGCATGGCCATGCTCATGACCCCGCTGATGACCGTCTCGCTCGGCGCCCTGCCGCCGCGGCTCTACGGCCACGGCAGCGGGATCATGAACACGCTGCAGCAGCTCGCCGGTGCCGCCGGTACCGCGCTGCTCGTCGCCGCGCTCACGATCGGCGCCGACGCCGCCGCCGACTCCGGCACGGCCGAGGCCCAGGCCTCGGGTGCGCAGACCGCATTCGTGCTGGGCGGTGTGCTCGCCCTCATCGCCGTGGTCGCCGCGCCCTTCGTCCGACGCCTCCCGCCGCCACAGCTCGAACAGGTCACCCACGCCTGATCCACGCGGTTCCGAACCACGGAGCACGACTCCGGAGAGCCACGGAGTACGACTCCCGAGAGCCACGGAGTACGACTCCCGAGAGCCACGGAGTACGACTCCCGAGAGCCACGGAGTACGACTCCCGAGAGCCACGGAGTACGACTCCCGAGAGCCACGGAGTACGACTCCCGAGAGCCACGGAGTACGACTCCCGAGAGCCACGGAGTACGACTCCGGGAACGAGAGACGAAGACCCGGCCGGGGCGATCCCCCGGCCGGGCCTTCGTCGTGTTCCACTGCGAGAGTCAGGCCTTCGGCGTGAAGGCCGCCAACGGCTCGGACTCGGACCAGTCGTGGCCCCAGTAGCTGTCGGCGGTGATCTCCTCGGCCGTGTAATAGGTTTCGTCGACGAACATCCCCTCGGTGCCGAACTCGAGGTCCCACCCGCCCGGCGCGCGAACGTAGAACGACACCATCTTGTCGTTCGTGTGCCGGCCCAGCGTCGAGGAGATGGAGAAGCCGAGCTTGCGCACACGGTCGAGCGCCTGCCCGACGGCGTCGAGGGTGTCGACCTCCGTCATCAGGTGCACGAGGCCGGGCTCCTCGGTCGGCGGCGCCGGGCACAGGGCCAGGCTGTGGTGGCGCTGGTTCACTCCGAGGAAGCGCACGCGCCGCGCCGGTCCGGGTGCCTGGAGGCGGATCGCGCCACGCGGCAGGAAACCGAGCACCTCGGTGTAGAACGCGTACGCCGCATCGAAATCGGTGGCGGGCAGCACGACATGGCCGAGGCCCTGTTCGCCGGTGACCCACCGGCCACCGCGCGGAGTCACCACCGGGCTGTGATCGAGCACCGGACCGAAGAACACCTCGACGCGGGTGCCGATCGGGTCGTCGAACGCGATGACCTGCTCGGCATCGCGGTAGTCGCACTCCTCCTGCGAGAGGACGTCGACGGTGATACCCGCCTTCTCCACGGTCTCCCGGACACGCTGGAGTGCGAACTGATCCCGCACCTCCCAGCCGACCGCGAGCGCCCTGTCCGATTCGCCGGGCAGGACGATCAGGCGTGCGCGCCGCTCGTCCACCCGCAGGTAGAGGCCGTCCGGCTCCGGGCCGGAGCCCACGGCCATGCCGAGTCCGTCGACGACGAGTTCGCGCCAGCGCGCGACGTCGGTGGTCTGGATCCGGAGGTATCCGAGTGCTCGAATGTCCGTCATTTCTCTTCCATCCTGAAAAGGTCGGCGGGGCAGGCTAGATCATCGAGCGGTGGACGCCCTGCGGCTCGCCGCCGAGCTGGGTCAGCGAAGACGCGTGGAAGATCGAGCCGGGGACGTGGATCGCGTGCGACAGGCCGACGTGCGCGTCGCGCCAGAAGCGCTGCATCGGGAACTTCAGGTGCATCGCGCCGCCGCCGGAGCGGGCGAAGATCTCGTCGACGGCGCGCACGGCCCGCCACGCGGCGGCGGTCTGGGTGCGGCGGCCGATCGCGCGCTCCTCGAACGTGACCTCCTGGCCCTTGTCCGTCTTGTCCCAGAAACGGTCGACGGTCTCGAGGATCGCCGCGCGCGACGCGGCAATCTCGGCGGCCGCCTCACCCAGGGCGTAGAGGACGTACGGGTCCTCCTTGATCGGGACGCCGGTGACCGCGACGCGCTCCTTCTGGGCCGCGATGTAGCACGCGAGCGCGCCCTCGGCCATGCCGATGAGCGACGAGGTGATGCCCAGCGGGAAGATGCACGAGAACGGGAACTTGTAGAGGGTTTCGTCCCGGCCCGCGTGACGCCACCCGTTGCCGCCGAGGACGATGTCGGCGTCGAGGGTGCGGTAGGCAGGGATGAAGGCGTCCTCGACGATCAGGTCCTTCGAGCCGGTGCCGCGCAGGCCCACGACGTTCCAGCTGTCCTGGTCGATGTCGTAGTCCGAGCGCGGCAGCAGCACATGCAGGACCTGCGGCGGGTTCAGCCGGTTGCCGTCCTTGTCGCCCACTGCGGCGCCGATCATGATCCAGCCGCAGTGGTCGGTGCCGGAGGAGAACGACCAGCGGCCGTTGAGGACGTAGCCGCCGTCGACCGGAACCGCGACGCCCATCGGGGCGTACGGGGAGGCCATCCACATGTCGGGATCCCCGCCCCAGATCTCGTCCTGCGCCTTGGGATCGAAGAACGTGAGTTCCCACGGATGCACGCCGACAATGCCGGCGACCCAACCGGTGGCGCCGTCCATCGCGCCGATCGCCATCGCGGTCTCGGCGAACTCGCGCGGGTGGACCTCGAGGCCGCCGTGCTCCTTCGGCTGCAGCATGCGGATGACACCGGCGTCGCGCAGCCGCTTGGCGTTGTTGTCCGTCAGGCGCATGAGCTTGTCGCCCTCGGCGCCCTCGGCGCGGATCTCGTCCGCGTACTGGATGATGTTGTCCAAAACCTGGCCCATGACTGTCAGCTCTCTCTCAAGACCCGGGGGTCTACTTCTGGGCGGCGAGACCGACGGCGATCTCGATCAGCTGGTCTTCCTGGCCACCGACGAGGTTGCGCCGGCCGGCCTCGATGAGGATCTCCGCACCGGAGACCCCGTACCGCTCGGCGTGGGCGGCGGCGTGCTTGAGGAAGCTCGAGTACACACCGGCGTAGCCCATCGTCAGCGACAGCCGGTCGAGGAGGCACTCGCCGTCCATGACCGGCCGGACGACGTCCTCGGCGGCGTCGATGATCTTCAGGGTGTCGATACCCGTTCGGATACCGAGCTTTTCGGCCACGGCGACGAACGCCTCGACCGGGGTGTTGCCCGCACCGGCGCCGAACCGGCGGGTGGACCCGTCGATCTGCAGGGCCCCGGCCCGCACGGCGAGCACCGAATTGGCCACGCCGAGGCCCATGTTCTCGTGGCCGTGGAATCCGACCTGGGCGTCGTCGCCCAGCTCGGCGACCAGAGCCGCGACCCGGTCCGAGACCCCCTCGAGGACGAGGGCGCCGGCCGAGTCGACGACGTACACGCACTGGCAGCCGGCGTCGGCCATGATGCGGGCCTGCTTCGCGAGCACCTCGGGCGGCTGACTGTGCGACATCATCAGGAATCCGACGGTCTCGAGGCCGAGTTCCCGGGCGAGACCGAAGTGCTGGGCGGAGATGTCGGCCTCGGTGCAGTGCGTGGCGATCCGGCAGATCGCGGCACCGTTGTCGGCGGCCTCCCGGATGTCCGAGCGCACCCCGAGCCCCGGGAGCATCAGGAACGCGATCTTCGCCTGCCTCGCCGTCTCGACGGCGGCCTTGATGAGCTCCTGCTCCGGGGTGCGGCTGAAGCCGTAGTTGAACGACGAGCCGCCGAGGCCGTCGCCGTGGGTGACCTCGATGACGGGCACGCCGGCATCGTCGAGCGCACCGACGATGGAGCGCACGTCCTCGACGGTGAACTGGTGACGCTTGGCGTGGGAGCCGTCACGCAACGAGGAGTCCGTGATCCGGATGTCGAGATCTGCGCTGTAGGGCATCGACTGTGTTCCTTCGAAAGTACGGTCTGCGGTGGGGGTCTACACGCGGGCGGCGAGCAGCTTGGCCGCGAAGCTCTCGCCCACCTTGGTGGCGGCCGCGGTCATGATGTCGAGATTGCCCGAGTACGGCGGCAGGAAGTCGCCGGCGCCCTCGACCTCGAGGAAGATCGCGACCCGGGCGCGCCCGCCGCTCATCGGGGTGGGATCGTCGAACTGCGGCTCGGCACGCAGCCGGTAACCGGGAACGTAGCCCTGCACGGTCGCGGCCACGTCGTGGATCGACGCGGCGATCGCGTCCCGGTCGGCATCCTCGGGGATCGAGCAGAACACGGTGTCGCGCATGAGCATCGGCGGTTCGGCGGGGTTGAGAACGATGATGGCCTTGCCCGTTCGGGCACCGCCGATCGTCTCGATGCCGCGGCTGGTGGTGATGGTGAACTCGTCGATGTTGGCGCGGGTTCCGGGACCGGCCGACGGCGAGGCGACGCTCGCGACGATCTCGGCGTACTCCACCTCGGTGACGCGGGAGACAGCGTGCACCATCGGGATCGTGGCCTGGCCGCCGCAGGTGATGAGGTTGACGTTCGGTGCGTCCTCGTGCTCCCCCATGTTCACGGCGGGCACGACGGCGGGTCCGAGGGCGGCCGGGGTGAGGTCGACGACCTGGATGCCGAGCTCGGCGTAGCGGGGCGCATTCACCCGGTGCACGTAGGCCGAGGTGGCCTCGAAGATCACGTCGGGGCGCTCGTCCTGGGCGAGCAGCCAGTCCACGCCCTCGTGGCTCGCGACCAGACCCTCGGCGGCCGCCCGGGTGAGCCCCTCGCTGGCGGGGTCGACGCCGATCATCCAGCGCGGCTCGATGACGTCCGAGCGCAGCAGTTTGTACATCAGGTCGGTGCCGATGTTGCCGGGCCCGACGATCGCGGCGGTAGCCTTGGTCACTGGTCTGTTCCTCACTTGAATTCGACTGAGACAGAGCCGATATCATTGAATTCGGCCCGGAAGGTGTCGCCCGGCCGGGCGTCGATCGCGCGGGTGCACGAGCCGGGCAGGATCACGTGCCCGGCCTCGAGCCGCACCCCGAAGCCGGCGACCTTGCGGGCCAGCCAGGCCACGGCACGGGTCGGGTCGCCGAGCACGGCGGCCGCCGCACCGCGCGCGATCTCCTCGTCGCCCTGGTACAGCACCGCGGCGATACCGCCGATGTCGACCCGGTCCGGCGCGATACGGCCGGCACCGAGGATCACGCCCGCCGAGGAGGCGTTGTCGGCGATCGTGTCGGCGAGGCCGATGCGCCAGTCCTCGATCCGGGAGTCGATGAGTTCGATGCTGGGAACGATGTATTCGGTGGCCCGGAGCACGTCCTCCTCGGTGCAGTCCGCGCCGGGCAGGGTCTCGCCGAGGACGTAGCCGATCTCGACCTCGATGCGCGGGTAGCAGAACTGCGCGGTGTCGATCGGCTCGTCCTCGGAGTACACCATGGTCGAGAGCAGATGCCCGTAGTCGGGTTCGTCGACGCCCATCATCTTCTGCATGACCTCGGACGAGAGCCCGACCTTGTGGCCGTACACCGTGGCGCCGGCCTCGAGCCGCCGCCGGATGTTGATCAGCTGGATCTCGTACGAGTCCACCACGTCGATCTCGGGGAACGTCTCCGTCAGCGGACCGATCGGGGCGCGGTCACGCTCGGCGGCCCACAAGAGATCGGCGGCGGCGATTCGCTGCGAACCGTCGAGCATCGTGCACTCCTGGAACTGGTGAAGGATCCGCGCTTCTTCTCCGCGCCGATCGACTGACTCGAAAGGTGACATATGCGCAGGTGGGAGGGCAAAAGCTCTCCCGCTCAGCGGGACCGTGGGCTAGCTCCGCCGCTCGTCGCGCAGCAGGAAGGCGAGGACGGCCGAGAGCCACGCGTCGCGGGCCTCGATCATCGTCCAGTGCCCGCACTTCGGGAAGGTGTGCAGCTCGCTGTTCGGGATGTCGCGCATGGGCAGCATCGCCATGTCGACGGGGCTGACCCGGTCGTCGCGGCCCCACGTCAGCAGGGTGGGGGCCTTGATCTTGTGCAGCTGCGCCCAGTACGGGGTCGCGTTCGACGCCGCGGCGGCCGCGGCGCCGGCCTCGAACGCCTGGGAGCTGTACATCCGGCGGGCGATCTCGAGCGTCTTCGGCTCGGTCGCCAGCGCCCAGCGCTCCTCGATCAGCTGTTCGGTGACGACGGCCGGGTCGTAGACCATGGAGTGGAGCCAGCGGACGAGCCCCTCGCGCGTGGGATTGTCGGTGAATTCCATCAGCAGCTTGATGCCCTCGCCCGGCCCCGGCGCGAAGACGTTCTTTCCCATGCCGCCGATGGTGACGAGTTTGCGCACCCGGTGCGGCTCGTCGATGGCGACCTTGGTGGCGACGATCCCGCCCATGGAGTTGCCGATCATGTCCACGGCCCCGAGGCCGAGGCCGTCGAGGAAGGTGCCGACGGCTCCCTGGGCCATCACCATGGGGTGGCCGTCGCCGGGATCGCTCACGCCGAAGCCGGGGAACTCGAGCACCAGGCAGCGGAAGTGCCGCGCGAAGTCGGCGAGGACGCCGCGGTAGTTGCGCCAACCGGTCACCCCCGGGCCGGAGCCGTGCAGCAGGAGCAGCGGCGGGCCGTCGCCGGCCTCGTGGTAGCGCAACACACCCTGGTCGGTGGAGAGTTCCTTCAGGGTCCCCTCGTAGCTCACATCCGTCATCGTCGTCCCTGTTCGTCGCCGTGGTGCCGGGCGCACCGCCCATACGAACCGCAGGCTGCCAGCCGTGGCCCGCAGCGGCCATACACCATCCCGTTCAGCGAGATCGCCCGGCCCGCCGAGGCGGCGCGCGCGGCCGCTTCCGCTCAGCGGGACCCCGATGGGGGGCACGCCGGGCCTGCCCTAGCGTCGGTCGCATCGACCACGGCGTATGCACGCCGATCCGTCCCCACAACCGGAGGTGGACTCATGCCCCTCGAGACGACGACACTCGCACGATCGACCGTCGCTGCGCCCGATCCGGAGGAGATGCGCCGGGTGATGGGACAGTTCGCCACCGGGGTCACCGTGGTGACGGGACTGGACGACGCGGGCCCGGTGGGGTTCGCGTGCCAGTCGTTCGCCTCGGTGTCCCTGGAGCCGCCGCTGATCCTCATCTGCGCCGATCACCGGGGCCGCGCGTGGCCGCGCATCCGGGCCGCGGGGCGCTTCTGCGTCAACGTGCTCCGCGAGGACCAGTCCGACCTGTGCGCGCGGTTCGGCTCGAGCCGGGGCCGCAGGTACGAGGAACTCGACTGGGAGGTCTCCCGGTGGGGGACGCCGACACTGCCGGACGTGCTGATGCGCGTGCACGCCGAGGTGCACGAGGTGCACGTCGCCGGCGATCACGACGTGATCATCGGCCGGGTGCTCGAGCTGGACACCGTGTGCGAGGAGCGGCCGATGGTGTTCTTCCGGGGCCGGTTCGGGATCGACCACCCGGCGCCGGTGGTCTGACCGGGCCCGTCCCAGGCGCAGGAACCACCGTCGCCGATACCGTGCATCCCGACACCACCGCCCGCCACACGGAGACACGCATGCCGGTACCGCACACCGAGGACGAGTTGCTGCGCGCCCTCACCGAGACGTCCGGCGCGCTCACGCGCGCGCTGCAACGTGTGCCTGTCGAACGGGCCCGGGAGGCGTCGCTGCCCGGGCACCGCACCGGAACCCGGATGAGCCCGGCCGATCTGGTGGCGTACCTGATCGGATGGAACGAACTGGTCGTTTCGTGGCACGACGACCGCGCTCGCGGCATCGAACCGCAACTCCCGGCACCGGGATTCACCTGGAACCAACTCGGCTCGCCGGCGCAGAAGTTCTACCGCGATCATGCCGACGTACCGTGGCCGCTGCTGCAGCGGCTCGATGCCGCCCACGGCCGCATCGTTGCCCTGGTGCGCGGGCTCGACAACGGCGAACTCTACGGCGCGCCCTGGTATCGCACGTACACCGCGGGACGGATGATCCAGCTCAACACCTCCTCCCCGTACACCAACGCCCGACGCCGCCTCCGCACCTGGCTACGCGCCGACGGCCTGTGAGCCGCCCGCCGTCGACGGCCGGGTGGTCCACTCCTCGCCGATCTCCTCGGTGACGTCGCGGACGGCCAGGTCGCTCGCGTGTCACTTCTCAGGTTTCGTAGCACCCGGGACAACACTGGATGCGTGCCCATGACCAGCGAGGTCCGGTACGTGCAGGACGGCAGCGACCTTCGACACCACGGGTCGACCGCAGCTCTGCGGCAAGTACATGTCGAGATCCCAGACCCGCCTCCGTCCCAGCATCGGCACAACGACAATCGGAGGATGGATCCCATGGCGCACGTGAAACGTTTCGACCACATCGGCATCACCGTCGCGGACCTCGACTCGGTGACAGCGTTCTTCGTCGGACTGGGTCTCGAAGTGGAGGGCACCGGATCCGTGGAGGGCGAGTTCGTGGAGACCGTCTGCGGCATCCCCGGAGCGCACTGTGAGATCGCCATGCTGCGGCCGCCCGACGGAGGGACCCGACTCGAGCTCGCAACCTTCGTCACGCCCGACCACGTGCCCGGATCACCCTTGGCGATGGCCAACGAGCTCGGGCTGCGCAACGTGTCCTTCGAGGTCGGCGACCTCCAAGCGGCCGTCGATGCGGTGACCGCGGACGGATACGGGCTCATCGGCGGCATCGGCGAGTACGAGAACAGCGTGCGGATGGCCTACGTGCGTGGACCCGAAGGGATCATCGTGTCCCTCTTCGAGCAGATCGGCTGACGCGCGCGCCGTTGCCCATGTGTCGATCCGTTGCCCTGGACGCGGCGGTAGCTCCGAGAATGCCCTTCTGCAGCAGTCCTGTACGACGATCGATGACGGTCACGATCGGCCGATGAAGTAGGCGCCGGTCTTCGTCCACGTCCGAATGCCTGGGCGGGGACAATTGCTTGCGCCCAGCGCCTTCCCGTGCCATCCTCGATAACCATGACTACAGGAAAGGCGGCCACCGCCACCATCCGGTGAGCGCCGTGCCGATCTCATCAGCGGTTCCACACCGCACCCTGTCCACCAGAATCACCGATCCTCACGCGATTGCCGCCGCGGTGTCCGTCCGGCGCGACCATTGGCTCGCGCAAGGACTGTGTACGAAGCCTTCCGACCGGCCCGCCGCGGAATCCGCTGTCGCAGAGCTCTACCGACGAGCGGGATTCGAAGAACCGAAGTTCGTCTGGGTCCCTTCTCCCCCAGCGGCACTGCAGTTGATTGCCGACGAAGTCCTCTCGGTCCCCCCGCTGCGCTTCGGCAAACCGGCACACCCTTCGGCGGGGATCGCCGCACTCTGGTCCGCGTCCCGTGACCGGATGGACGCGCGCTTACCGCGGCGACACCGGCCGGACCCGCTCCTTCGTGCGGCCGTGTGGGATTCGTTGCGGACCTCTCTGTACGTCGGTGTCGCGACGGCGATACGCACACTGTGGCCGCGCCCGACTCCCGGCGTCACCTGGTACGGGCAACAGGAGGCACATCGGGTCGCGTACTACGACACGCTCCGACGCTTCGGCCTCGCGAGCTTCGAGTCGCGCGACGACGACCTTCTCGATCTTCAGGCCGCACTGGTCCGCGCCACCGGGTGGTGGTGGGCGTTCGACGGAGTCTGCGTCATGGCCGAACGGCCCACCGCCGTGCACACCGAACCCACACCCGAGGGCGTCCACAACGAACGCCGCTTACACCACCCCGATCGTCCGGCGCTCGAATTCTCGGACGGCAGTCATGTTTTCGTGCAACATGGCACCATCGTTCCCGATTGGGTCGTCCTCGATCCCACCGTCGAGCGGATCAACGACGAGCGCAATGTCGAGGTCCGCCGATGCGCCGTCGAGCGAATCGGCTGGGACAGGTACATCGACATGGCCGCGCTCGCACTCGTGGACCATGCAGACGATCCGGGAAACCCGGGATGCACGCTCGGACTCTATGCATCACCGACCGGTTGGGGTCGCCCCGGCCGGATCCTGCTCGTCGTCAACGGTTCCGTCGAACGCGACGGGCAACGGCGCCGGTACGGCCTTCACGTCCCCGAATGGGTTCCCTCCGCTCTGGACGCCGCGGGCTGGACCTATGGCATCAGCGGTACCGACTATGCACAACTCGTTCGCCGAACCTGAACCCCACCAAGGTGATCCCATGCATTCCGAACTCACACTGTCCGACCTCACGGCCCTCAGCGGGCTGGACGTCCTCGACCACCTGGACCGGGAGGTCACCGTCCCGGTGACCGGTGGTCTCCAGGCTCAAGGTGATCTGATCGTCATCCCCTACCCGGTGGTCGGTGCCGCCGTCGAACGCACACCGTGGGCGCGCTCCATCCGTGTGCCACGATCGGGAGTGGAGTTGCTGCGGAGCGCCGCCGGCGGCAACCCGCATTCCCTCGTCGCCGACGAGGGCACCTGCACGTGGACGACGCCCGTCCGGGACACCATGGGTCTCGCTCTGGGCATCGTCGAGACCACCGGGACGGCGTATCTTCTTCACCCCGAGCACGGGGCGACGGGTATCGCTCCGGGCTGCTACGTGATCCGTCGACAACGCGAGCACGGCGCAGGACGCTACGGGTCGGCGCGACTGGTCGCCGATTGACCTGAACACGTCGTCGAATCGACGTCGCCGAGCTGATGCGTCGCCGGTCCGCGCAGTCCGGAGGTGTGGCGGGCTCGCGGCGGTAACCTCGGTGATCGTGCTGGTGTGACTGACCGTGGCATCGACAGCCACCGTCGACGTCATCGGCTCCAGGCTCGGCACGCCCCGGGCGGCACTGTGGGTGCTGGTGGTGTGGACGGTGCGCTGCCGCCGGCACCGACCGGCGGCGGGATCGAGCTGCAGGCACGCCTACACCCGGGTCAGCAGGTCGTGCCCCCGGCCGAGCCCTGACCCCTAACTCGGGTGTCTGAGCGGCGCCCTCCCGGCCCGCCGACTGCTGAAGGTCACAACTCGAGAAATCCGACCAGATCATGAGAGCCCCGCACTGTGCCGATAAGACACAGGTCAGCGCTCGATTCAGAAGTGCCAGCCCAACATTGCGGGGCGGGCGACGTCGAATGCGCGGTCCAGGTCGTCGATGTCACCGGCGCTGCGCGCCTCCACCCGGCCGGCGGCAGCAAATGTGCGGGCCCTGTGCGCGCCGAGATACAACGCGGATAGCGCGTCCAGATCCAGCGTGATCACCGGCGCCGAGTCGGTGCGGACACACCGGGCCCGGCCGTTGCGTACCGTCAACGCGAAAGTGCCCCCGGCGCTGCGGAACGGATCTCGGACCGTCAGCACGGTGTCCAGATCGGCGGCATAGTCGCGGGCGGTCAACGCGGCCGGCACGTCCATGATCCGCAGCCACAACTCGTCCACCCGGGAGGTGGTGCGCGGCAGGCGGTAGTCGGTCAGCAGCAGGCGCAGCGGATCGTCGGGATGCTGGACGGTTTCGATGCGGTGGGTCAGGTCCAGTCCGCACAGGGTGCGCCACAGCGCGGCGTGAGCGTCGTCGGTGATCGCGACCAACTCCTCGACCACCGCGACCGGCTCGGCGTCGGATCCCTTGCGGCGGAAGGTCGCGTACCCGTCGGGATGAACCAGGAAGAACAGCGCCGAGGCGCCGTCGCGGCGCTCTTCGGGATCGGCAAAGGTGTAGTCCCACTCGGCTTTCGGACGTGCCTGCGCTCCCGGCGTGCGCAACCGCCACCGGTCGTAGAGTTCCGGCAACTGGTTGGCCGCCGTCACAGCGTCGGCAAGGACCACCCCGCCGGGATCGGGGGCGTCCTCGCGGAAGCGAGCGAAGCGCCGATCGACGGTGACCTCGGTGGCGACGGTGGCCGGACCGTATCCGAAGCGCCCGTAGATGCCGGCGTCGCTGGCGGTCAAGGCGGCCAGCGGTGCCCCGGTCGCCTCCATCCGGCGGTGCAGTTCGGTGAACATCGACCGCAGCACGCCGCGGCGACGGTGCGTGGGAGCGACCGAAACCCAGCTGACACCACATGCCGGGACCTGGTGCCCGCCGGGCACGGTGAGCTCCATGTCCAGATACAGCGCCTGACCGATCGGCGCCCCCCGCTCGGTCGCCACCACGATGTTCTCCGTGCGGAACATCGGACGAAGCAGCGTCCGATCGGCATCGATGGGGTGATACCCGAACGCCACCGAGTCGAGCAGCTCCAGGGCCGGCCAGTCGTCGTCGGTGGCGGTACGGATGGTGAGGGCGTCGTGCACGGTCATGTCCGAGAGACTGACACAACCGACTCCCCGAACGCGAGTGATTTGTCCGGTTCGGGCTCGGTGCGGATACAGTCGGGTTTCCTCGGCGACGGACGCGGCGATGCGCGCTCACGGCGGTTCCCCGTTCGTGGCCGGGAGCGTCATGTCGACGATCCGGTCGGCGACCGCGTCCACCACGGCGCCGTCGTGGCTGATCATCAGCAGGGATATGCGTTGTGTTCGTACGAGATCGGACAAGATGTCGAGCACCTGCTGTCGGGATGCGGGGTCGAGTCCCGTGGTGACTTCGTCGCAGATGAGCAGCGACGGCTCGACCGCCAGGACACGGGCGAGGGCGGCGCGCTGGGCCTCGCCGCCGGAAAGTGCGGAGGGATGCTGTCGGGTGATCCGTTCGGCCAGACCCACTTGGTCGAGCGCGCGGCGGGCCGCCGCGGCCGCTTCCGGGCCGGTGGCACCGCGCAGGCGTGTCGGACCGCGCAGGATCTGATCCCACACGCTGCGGTACGGGTCGAAGGCCGCCTTGGCGTCCTGGAAGACGTACCCGATCGCCGCCGCTTGGTGCCGGGTCCGTCGCCGTACCGATGCGGCCAACGGGTGGCCGTCGAGAAGAACCCGCCCGGCCGTGGGTGGGTGCAAGCCCGCGACGACCCGAGCCGCGGTGGTCTTACCGCAACCCGAGGGGCCGTGAAGTGCCAGACATTCGCCCGGCTGCAACGAGAGCGAGTAACGCTGCAGAACTTCGGTGTTGCGGTACCCCGCCGAGACGGCGTCCAGGATCAACCGGGCGTCGGCCCGGGTCGGGCGGCAATCATCGCTGTCGGCGCGTGTCTGCGGGATCCGCGGGGCGGCGACCGGCAGGATCGCGGCGTCACCGGTCTCGAGCACCCGGCCGCCGCCCATGACGATCACACGCTGGGCGACCGCGCGGACCGCGTCCAGGTCGTGGGTGACGAGCACGATCGTCAGGCCCTGCCGGGCAAGTCGGGTGATCTCGTCGAGGACCGCCGTGCGACGAGCCGGGTCCTGCCCGGTAGTGGGTTCGTCGAGGATCAGGCATGTCGGGTCGGTCAGCAGAGCCTGGGCGATGACCAGTCGTTGTTGCTGTCCGCCCGACAGTTGATGCGGGTAACGGCGCAGCATGCCCGGATCATCGGCGAATCCTGCACGTTCGAGTGCGTCGGCCACGGTCACCGGATGCCCGTGCCGTCGGCCGGCACGAGCGATGTCGTCGAGCACGGTACCGATCCGCAGGGCCGGGTTCAGCGCCGAGGAGGGGTGCTGGGGCACATACCCGAACCGTGCCCCGCCCGTGTCCAGGGCGGTCGTGGTCACTTCGACCCCCGGGCGGCGCTCGCCCATCAAGGCCAGCGCGGTAGTGGTCTTGCCGCTCCCGGAGGCCCCGACGAGCGCGGTGACCACCCCGGCGGGAATGTCCAGGTCGACGCCTTCGACCAGGAGCCGATCCCGTGTCCGTGCGGTCAGACCGCGCACTCGGATGGTGCCGCTGGGCACAGCGGCGGCCGGGGCCGCCGGGATTACCTCGGTCATCGCCACTTCCTCGTCGACACCTCGCGTGTTACCGCGCGAGCGCCGGAGTCGAACAGCAGATTCACACCCATCGCCAAGGCGATGATCAGGGCCGCGGGCAGGACGACACCCCACGGGACCAGGGCGAGGCCCGCGCGGTTGCGGTCGATCATCACGGCCCAGTCGGTGCCGGCGGAGTCCGCGCTCACCCCCAGGAAGCTGGCCGAGGCAACCAGGTAGATCGCCCCGACGAACCGCAGTCCTGCGTCTGCCGCGAGGACCGGGAGCAGCGATCGTCCCAGATAGCCGAGGTGCCGGCGCCACCAGGTTTCGTGTTGCAGCAGCAGCGCCTCCATGGCCGGGGTGTGCGCGGCGTGCAGCGCCGATGCCCGCACCAGACGCGCCGCATCCGGGAACAGCAGCACCGCCACGGTGACTGTCAGAACGACCAGGTCGGCGTCGGTGAGCGCAACGGCCAGCAGCAGCACCATGATCGACGGCAGCGACAGCAGCAGGTCCAGGGGGCGCATCAGCATCTCGTCGACGATCCGTACCCGAGCGGTCGCGGCAGCTGCCCCCCACGGCACGGCGAGCAGGTAGGTCAGGGCCACGGATGCCGCGGCCACCAGCACCAGCGAGCGCCCCCCGAGCAGGACCTGCGTGAGCAGGTCGCGCCCCTCGGAGTCGGTTCCCACGAGCCACTGGTCCCCGTAGGTGAACGCCGGGCCACGGGCACCGGGTTCGGTGAACAGGGGCCCCAGCAGCGCGACCGCGAGCGGGACCGCGGTCAGGGCAGCCCCGATGCGCACCCGGGACCGCCCACCCGCACGCTCGAGAAGCGTGGAGCCGGTCACGATGCCAGTCCGGCCGTGGGGTTGAGCTGGAACGCCGCGATGTCCGCGACCGTGTTCACCGCCACCGTGATCACCGCGAACACCGTCACCAATCCCATCAACAGCGGAATGTCGCGGCTGCTGACCGCGCTGACCAGCAACTGCCCGAGACCGCCGAGCGCGAACACCGCCTCGACGACCACGACCCCGCCGAGCAGCCAATCGGCGACCCGCGCGAGATGCTGTGCCGCCGGGGTGAGCGAGCCCGGCAGGGCATGCCGCCAGATCACCCGGCGCACGGGCACACCAAGGCGACGGGTGTGCCGGATGTATTCGGTGTCGAGGGTGGTAATCAGCGACGAGCGCACCAACCGCGACAGCGAGCACACCGGGCGGATCACCAGCACCAGTACGGGCAGCACCCACAGCTCCGGTTGCATCAGCAACGGACCGCCGGCGCCGACCGCGGTGGGCGCGAACCATCCCAGCCCGACCGCGAACACTGCCACCAGCACGATCGCCAACGCGAATTCCGGTGCCGCGTAGAACGCTACGGTCAGGGCGGTGACGGCCCGGTCGATCCGGTGGCCGCGGCGCACCGCGGCGACCACTCCGAGGAGCAGTGCCAGCGGGACGAGCACCACGAACGCCAGAGCGGCGAGGGTCAGCGTCGGCGCCAGCGCCGAGCCCAGCATCGCGGTGACCGGGCGACCGGATACCACGGAGGTGCCCAGGTCGCCGCCGAGCAGACCGGTCAGCCAGTCCCCGAACTGCACGGACAGCGGCCGGTCCAGCCCGAGGAGCTCGCGTAGCTGCGCAATCCGCCTCGGATCTGCGTCATCGCCCGCGATCACCACCGCAGCGTCCCCCGGCAGCGCGGAGGCGATCGAGAAGACGACGACGAGTACGCCCAGCACCTGGGCCAGTCCCACCGTGAGGCGGGTACCGGCGTAGCGGGCGAGCATCACGAAAGCCAGGCCCTGTCGAAGCGGGCGTACCCGAGGGTGTTGCTGGGCGCGTTCTCGGCCATCCCCGCCAGGTGCGGCGCCATCCCGTGCAGGCCGTCGGAGAAGCCCCACACCAGCAGACCTCCCTCGCTGTGGAGCTGCGACTGCATCTGCTGATATGCGCGGGCCCGGATGTTCTCGTCGGTGGTTTCGCTGGCGGTGGCGAACAATGCGTCGAACTCGGGGCGGCGCCACTGGGTGTAGTTCTTCGCCGAGGTCGACAGCATCCGCTGCGCGAAGTGGGTTTCGATGGGCATGGCCCCGGAACGGAAACTCGACAACACACCCTCGTCGAGGGTGTGTGTCCAATAGGTCGATCCCTCCGTCACCTTGACGTCGATGCGCAGTCCGGCGCGACCGGCCTGTTCGGCGAGGATGTTCGCGGCCTCGACGAATCCATTGGTGGCGCCGGTGGTCTGCAGTTCGATGGTGGTGTTCCGGGCGCCGGCCTTGCGGATCAGGGCCTCGGCCTCGTCCAGGTCCATGGTGCGCTGCGGCAGGTCGGCGGCGTAGTACTTGAAGTCCTTGCCGAACAGGTCGTTGCCGACCACACCGGTGCTCCCCAGCACGGTGGTGACCAGCTCGTCGCGATCGACGAGGGCGAACATCGCCCGCCGCAGATCCACGTTGTCGAAGGGTGGCCGGTCCACCTTCATCGCGAACGCCGACATTGCGCTGCGCGGGGACCGCAGGATCTGCATCCGGGCATCGGTTTCGTAGGTGCGCGCCGAGGTGACACCGAGGTCGTCGGCGTAGTCGACCTGCCCCCCGAGCAGGGCGTTGATCCGTGCGGTCTCGTCCGGAGCGGTGAGGATCTCGAGTTCGTCCACGTGAGGGGCGCCGTCCCAGTAGTCGGGGAATCGCGCGGTGACGAGCGAGCGACCCGGTTCGAACGAGACGAACGTGAACGGCCCGGAGCCGATCGGACGGCTGAAGTCGGTGGTGCCCTCCGGGATGATGTAGGCGCCGAACGCGGCCAGCACGTTCGCCAGTTCCCCGCACGGGCGGGCGCAGACGAATTCGATCATGTGGTCGTCGAGAGCTCGGGAGCGCGCGATGTCGATCACCTCGAGAGAGGCCCGCGGGCGCAGTGCGTTCGTCGGGTCCAGGATCCGCTGGTAGGAGTACAGCACGTCGGCGGCGCGCACCGGCCGGCCGTCGTGGAAGACCGCCGGGCGCAGCTCCACCGTCCAGGTGGTCGCGTCGGCGTTCGGATGCCAGGCGGTGGCGAGCCGCGGTACCGGACCGAGGTCGTCGCCGTATTCGACGAGCTTGTCGTAGAGCGCGTTCGCGCGGGCGACGTCGGCGTACAGGTTGGTCTTGTGCGGGTCCAACACCTCCTGTGCGCCGCCGCCGGCGAACACCGCTCGCAGTCGGCCGCCGTCCCGGGGCGCGGCGGTGGCCGCGGGGGCGGTCTCGCCGCTCGTGCTGCATGCGCCGAGCAGTACGGCGCCGGCGGCGGCGCCGAGTCCGAGGAACGAGCGCCGGCTCAGGTGCGGAAGCGGTGGCAGGGGAATCGGATTCATCGGGGTATCTCCTCGGGCAGTGGATCGAGCGGGTCGGGGTGGAGCGTGGGGGTGAATCAGACGGCCTCGGCGATCACGTGCAGCCGGTCGCCGCAGAGAGCAGTGCCGCCGAGATCGGTTCCTCGTCCCGGCCAGCCGGTCTCGGTGCGGGGTCCGGGCGTGTCGAACAGTGCCCGAACCACGAATCCGGCGCGCTGCAGGTGGCCGGTCAGCTCCAGCGGAAACAGCAGCCGCCACGCCGAGGTTTGGACGAGGGGCTCGGTGCACTCGGGGATCTGCCACTGCCGGCGGCGGCGTAGCAGCTGTGCGGCGTGGTCGATCCACAGGGTGGTCTCCGCCCGCCAGGTGTGACCGTGCCAGGAGAAGGCCGAGTGGGTGGGGCCGTCGAGGAGTTCGGGGTTGCCGAGGAAGAAGGCGCCGTTGCGCATTTCGGCGATCAGCAACCCACCGGGACGTAGGTGCCTGCGGCAGCAGCGCAGGCACGATTCCAGCTCGGCGTCGGTGTGGCAGTACAGCAGGGCACTGTCGAGGCAGACGATGGCGTCGACGCTCGCGTCGACCTCGAAGGTGCGCAGGTCGCCGACCGCGGCTCTCACGCCGGGATACTGTTGTTGCGCGTATCGCACCATCGCCGGGGATTGGTCGATGCCCAGGCAACGGTATCCCCGCCGGGCCAGGTATCCCAGGTCGCGGCCGGTGCCGCAGCCCAGGTCCAGCACCGTCGCCGGGTGTGTCCGCGGCGCCGCGTCGTCGGAGGTCAGGTAGGTCGCGAGAATGTCGTCGACGAACCGGGCGGCACTGTGGTCGGGGTCGGGGAATCGTGCCTCGTACAGAGCGGGGTTGTCCGTCAACAGGTTCCGAGCCCCTGCAGCCGTGGTCATGTCCGCGCTCCGGCCTGGTCGGCGAGCAGGCCGCGGCGGTGCAACAGCCAGATCCCGGTGGCCGAACCCCACGCAAGGGCGACGCACACCAGCGCACCGGGCCACCCGTTGCCCAGGTCGAGGCCGTACCCGATCAACGCATTGCCGCCGGCGGCGGCCACCCCGGAGACCAGGTAGAACATCCCGAACAGAGTTCCGGAGATGTTCGACGCCCCGTATGCCGGGATCAGTTCCATCACGAACGGCTGCGCGATCAGGATGCCCGCTTCGAGGATCAGGGCGGAAAGCAACAACGGCGCCAGCGTCAGCCCGATCCGTCCCGCGCCGTGGGAGGGTTCGCCCCACAGGACCGGCAGTGCCACCACGAACGCGGCGCCCATCAACATCAGCCCCGCCGTGATGGCCGTGCCCCGGCTGGTGTGGCGATCGAACCATCGGGTCAGCCGCACCTGGGCGAGCAGACCGAAGACGGTGGTGGACAGGAACAGCACCGCCACTGCCCCACTCCAGTCGGTGATCCGCCCGGCCAGCACCGGATACACCAGGTACATCTGCGTCTGCAGGGCGAACATCCCGAGCATGGTCACGGTGAAGAGCACGAACCGGCGGTCGGCCAGCACCGCACCCCAGCCGCGGAGCACCGTCGTCTCGGCGCGGTCCACCGGGTGGGAGGGCAGAAACCGCAACTGCGCCAGGGTGAGGGCGGCGAAGACGGCCGCCGCGGCGACGGCGACGGTACGGAAGTCCACCGTCAGCAGCGCGCTGCCGATCAGCGGTCCGGACAGTGCCCCCGCCTGTGCGAAGACGTTGAAGACCGCGAACGCCTCCGCCCGGCGCCGGGGTTCGGCGACCGCGATGTATGAGCGCACGGCCGGATTGAACAGAGCCCCAGCCAATCCCGACAGAACTGAGGCGAGAAGCAGCAGCGGCACGCTGGTGCCCACAGCGAACACTGCGAAGCCCACCGACCGCAGGGCACAGCCGGCGATGATGACCCGATGGGGTCCGAGCCGGTCGGCAGCGGTCCCCCCAATCAGGAACAAGCCCTGCTGGCTGAGGGTACGCACCCCGAGGACCAGGCCGGTGATCGTCAGGGACAGACCCAGGTTCCCGGTCAGATGCATGGACAGGTACGGCACCAGCATGTAGAAGCCGGTGTTGACGCCGTACTGGTTGAGCACCAGCAGTTGTACCGAGCGGGGGAAGCTGCGCAGCAGAGCGAATGTCCCTGCCGGGGAGTCGGTGCCGGTCATCGTGTTTCCTCGTTGTCGGGTCGGTACACGCCGAGTCCGGGCAGGCCGCTCGGGCGCAGCTTTCCGTCTTCACCCCCGAGGCCGGCCCACGGGTCTCGGGCGAGCAGCAGGTGCCCGTCCAGGTCGCACCATCGGGCCAGGGACGCCAGCTGCGCCGCGGGGGCGATACCCAGCGAGCTGCACACCAGGCAGCCGAGCATCACCTCCATTCCGCGCGCGCCGGTCGCCGCGGCCAGTGCGTGGGCGCGGTAGATGCCGCCGCACTTGGCGAGTTTGATGTTCACCACGTCCGCGAGGCCGGTCAGCTCGTCCAGGTCCGCCAGGCCGTGGACGGCCTCGTCCGCGACGAGCGGAAGATCGGTGCGGCTGCGCAGCTCCCGCATTCCGTCGCGGTCGTGCACCGGCAGCGGTTGTTCGAGCGCGACGATCGGCAGACCACCGCTGTCGGCGAGCACCGACAGGGCGGTGGCCGCGGTCCACGCTTCGTTCGGGTCGACGATCAGATCCACGCCTGGAGCGGCAGCGGCGATGGCGGCCAGCCGCCGTACCGATTCGGTCGGGTCGGCGTCGGTCTTGACCTTCAGCAGAGCGAACCCACACCCGGACAACTCGGCGGCCTCGGCGGCCATGTCCTGGGGCGCACCGATTCCGAGGGTGCGGGAGATCGGGATCTCGGCGGGCAGCGGCAACCCGAGGTGCGCAGCGACCGTCTGCCTGTTCACGCGTGCCCGGTAGTCGGCGACGGCGGACCACACGGCGCCGGCAACCGCCGGGTGCACCTGTGCCGGAATCGTTTCGGGGATCCCTCGGGCACCGCAGTACGCCGCGACTGCCCGCAGCTGGGTCTCGATGTGGTGCACGTCCAGGCCCGCGAACACGGAGGTGACGACCTCGCCGCGGCCGCACGATCCCGTTTCGGGATCGGTCACGGTGACCGTGACCGCCTGGCGGGACGACATCACCGCCCGGCTGATCCGGAACGGCCGGGCCAGGGCGAGGGTGCTCACCGACCAGGTCAGGCTCATCGCGCCGTCTCCATCCGGTCCCTCGCCGACGGGTGCGGGGCCCGCACGGATTCGCACCGCGTCCAGCACTCCGCCGGGTCACCGCACTCGGCGATCTCGTGCGGATGTGTTCGCGGCGGAGCGAGCAGGCCGTGCCGAGCGCACCAGTCGTCGTCGAAGATGGTGCGCAGGTAGCGGTCGGGGCCGTCCGGAAAGACGGTGACCACCGGGCCCGGCCAGCGGGTGGCCGCCCACCCGGCCACCGTGGCCACCGCACCCGTCGACCAGCCGCCGGTGTGGAACCCGTCCCGCGCCAGGCTGCGGCAGGCGTGCACGGCCTCGCGCGGGCCGACCCAGTGCACCTCGTCGAACATCTCGTATCGCACATTGCCCGGATGCACGCTGCTGCCCAGTCCCCGCATGACCCGGCAGGCGGCAGGCTGTCCGAAGATCGTCGACCCCACCGCATCGACCCCGATGATCCGCAGGTCCGGCCACACCTGCCGCAACCGCAGACCCACTCCGCTGCTGTGGCCGCCGGTGCCCACACTGCACACAAGCACCTCGGCCCGCTCGATACCCTGTGCGGCCAGGCCCGCGACGATCTCGTCGGCGAGCCCGTGGTAGCCCACGGCGTTGTCGGGATTGTCGTACTGGTTGGGCCAGTACGCATCCGGGTCGGCGGCAAGAATTTGGTGCAGGACGTCGAGCCTGGCCTGCTGCCACCCGCCCTCCGGGTGCGGACGGCCCACGATCTCCAAGGTGGCACCCAGCGCGCACAGCAGATTGCGCATGGCGGGTTCGAGCTCGCAGTCCACCACCAGGGTGACGGGGTGGCCGAGTGGCTGTGCCACGTATGCCAGCCCGACCCCCAAAGTGCCGCTGGTGGATTCGACGATCCGCGCGCCGTCACGCAGTTCCCCGCGTCGCCGGGCACCGGCCAGCATCGACAGGGCCGACCGCGCCTTGAGCCCACCGAAGCCGAGCGACTCGATCTTCGCGAAGTAGCCCGGATGCGGGTTCGGCACCGGGGTGAGGATGCGCACGAGTGGGCTGTTCCCCACCCGCGCCGGCGAATCGATCACGGTCATCGTGCACGCGACCCGTGGTACAGGTAGATCGGGCCGGCGTCCCCGGTCAGCCAGAAGAACGGGTACGGCTCGGCGGAGAGTGCGTCGATGCCGCGTCCGAGCAACTCCCGGGCGACCGCGGCGCCACTCTGGGCGAACATCGTGACCGGAAGCCGCCGGCCGGACCCTGCCACCCGCGCGAACAAGGTGTCGACGGTGCCGTTGCCCAGCATCATTCCGCTGGCCAGCACCGCATCACACTCGTCGAGATGCTCGGCGAAGTCGGTAACGATCGGCTCACCCCACTCGGTGGTGCCGCCCTTCAGATCACACGGCACGTACCGCAGCCCGCGCTCGCGCAAGCTGACGAGCAGCGAGTTGACCACTCCGATCACCAGCACCCGCCCGTCGGGTGGTGCGTCGACCAGCCCGGTCACGTGATGCGCCCGGGCCAGCGAGCGCTGCAGCGAATCCCCGGAATCCAGCTGCACCGTCACTGCGCGGGGCTCACCCGAGTGCGGGCGCTGGTGCGTCAGGTAAGCGTCGAGTGCGGCGATCTGCACGGCGATCTCGGCATGGTGCAGCAGATCGGCCACCGCCACCCCTGCGCACGCGTGCACGATCTCCGGATCCACCGAGCCCGGCTCGACCGCGCACGAGCCCGTCGCAGCCCCCACCCGCAGCGAGATCACCTGGTTGCGGTAGCCGCCACTGCGCCCGCCGTGCCGTACTCCCTGTGACGTGGTGAACGCAACCGACACCACCACGTCGCGCGCGGGACGCCGGGCAGGGTCGGTGCGGTAGCGCTCGAGAAGCGCAGCCAGGCGACCGTTCGTCACGGTACCGATCGCTGAGGCGGCGGTCATGACGCCGGCTCCTCGCCGTATGTGGCGGAGATCGACGACAACAGGCGCTCCGCCAGCGGGCGGGCCCCGGACCGCTCCGGCGAGATGACGACGACGCTGCCCAGGTAGCTGTTGTTGTCCATTCCCGGCGTGGTTCGGTGACCGGGCCCCTTGAACGCCGCCGAGACCACCGACGGATCGGCTGCGACGGTGTCCACTCCCTCGATTCCGGTGACAACACCCGCCCTCGTCGGCACCAGCATGCTCACGGCTGCGCTCGAGGGCCGTCCGCCGTCACGGTCCTCGTCCGGGACCGTCGGGACGATCGGCTCGCGTCCCAGTGCGAGCTCGACCGCCACCCGCGGCAGGTCGACTCCGCTCACATGCCGGATCAGCTCGGTGATCTGATTGCCGGCCGGCCGTGGATTGATCTCGATGATCCGCGGCCCGGCGGCGGTCAGGCGTAGTTCGGTGTGCACCACACCGTGATCGAGACCCACCGCATCGATCGCCTCCTCCGCGGCGGCCACCACTCTCGCGCGGTCCCCCTCAGCCAGGTCGGCCGGGAACATGTGCCCGGTCTCCACGAAACCCGACGCCCCACCCAAGCTCTTGTCGGTCACGCCGACCGTGTGGACCTTGCCGCGCGAAATCCAGCTCTCCACACTGAATTCCGGGCCGGTGAGGAACTCCTCGAGCAACACCGTCGAGTTCCGCCGCTGCCCGCGCGCATTGATCTCGAACCCCCGCAGCGCGTGCACCGCCGACTCGACATCCAGCCAACTGTCCGCGCGTCGCACGAACATTCCCGCACACAGATCGGTGGGTTTGACCACCAAGGGGAATCCCACCGACTCGGCCGCGGTACGGAGCCGGATCGTGTCGTCGACCGACGCGGTGGTGTGCCGCGGCCCCGGGACACCGACGCAATCCAACACCGCCCGGGTGCGCGCCTTGTCGCAGGCGGTCTCGATCGCCTCGGGTGTCGGACCGGGAAGTCCGAGTGCGGAGGCAATTCGCGCGGCGGTCGGCAGGTAGTAGTCGCAGCTGGTGAGGACGCCGTCGATCCTTGCCTCGGCATCGATCCGCCGCGCCGCCTCGAGTGCGGCAGCCGGATCGTTGGTCTCGGCAGTCGCTACCGCGCGACCGAGACGCAGCGGATGCGGGGAACCGTCCGGCAGGGTGTCCGGGTAGTGCTCCGGCCGTCGGGTCAGGAACGTGAACTCGACTCCCAGGTCGGCAATCGCTCTCGGCAGCAACGTTCCCATTGCGCCGACCCAGCTCTCCACCAGCAGTAGGTGTGCCACACGTGGCCTTCCGCTCGCATCTCCCGCAGTACCCAGCGCCACAGAAGCTACTGATAATCGTTATCGTTAGCAAGACCGGTGTGTCGAAGATTGCGAGCCTGGCGAGAACAGGTGCCCAGGAAAGGTCCGGCAGCTCGTGCCGGTCAGCCGATCGAGCCGGGGCTCGATACCAGGCCGGCCGGCGACCCCGGCGACGACGGGAAAGCCCGGAACCGCGGTGCGAACGAGATCGCGACGAACGACTGGCGGGCTGCTCACTCCGCCGGGTCATGGACCCCTTCCCCGCCCGAGGAAGTCGCACGGGAGATCTCGGTACGGACCGCCAGGACGGCGTCCCGGTGCGCGGCATCGGTGGCGACGTTGCAGCCGAGCGCGAGATCCTCGAGGAGAAGACCTCGATGGGCCGCGAGGATGCGCGAGGCGACGGACCGGGCCGCGCCCGGTGACGCGCCCGCGGCCTCGATCGCCGCGGCCATGGGGTCGACCCATTCCGTCACCACCGGGACGAGGAATGTCTGCTGCAGCTCGGGATCCCGCGTCGCCGCGGCATAGATCTCGAAGAACATGGCGGTTCGCCGGCGCCCATCCGGCGTGTGCGCTTCCGCCCACGCCATCTCGAGCCCCTGCGAGATCACGGCGGTCACGTGGGCGGCGGTCGCCGACGGCGACGACTCGTCGGCCGAGAGATCGCGGATCCGCAGGAGCAGATCCCGCGACGCGGTCAGATGGGTCACCAGGGTGCGGTCGACGATCTCGACGATCAGGTTCTCACGACTGCCGAAGTGGTGGAGGAGATTTCGGGTCGACGTTTCGAGCCGATCGGCCAGCGGGCGCAGGGTGAGACCGAACAGCCCCTGCTCCTCGGCGTAGGCGCAGCAGCCCTCGAGGAGTGCCCGCCGACGCTCGACATCCTTGTGGCGACCCATGCCCGCGAGTTTATACTCCACTTGTTTCATGAATCAAACGTGGAAGGAATAGTGGTGATGCAGGCACCGTCCCGCGACGACGTCCTCGGATCGTTCGTCAACAGCTCGCGCAGCAAGATCAGGACGGTGACGTTCCCGCCCGACTTCGACACCGTGCGCTGGGCGGAACTCGACTTCTTCGGCTGGACGGACCCCCGAGCCCCGCTTCGCGCGTATCTGATTGCCCAGCACGCCGGGCAGGTGGTCGGAATCGAGTTGCGACAGGCCGAGACCGACAGGTCCCGGCCGCGCAGCACGATGTGCACCATCTGCCACGCCGTTCACCGCATCGGCGGAACGGCGCTGTTCACGGCACGCAAGGCCGGCGCCGGCGGCAAGGCCGGAAACAGCATCGGAACCTACATGTGCAGCAACTTCGCGTGCTCACTGTATGTGCGAGAGCTGCTGCCACTGACCGGCAATCAGCCCGATCGAGCACTGCCCAGCGAGACTCGGATCCGCCACCTCGAGACCCGACTCGGTGGCTTCATCGGGCGGGTGCTCGACGAGCAGGACCCATAACCGCGCTGTGCACTACCCGAGCGGCGCCGTCACCCGAGCGCATTTACGCGAAGGACCACATTCCCAGACTGTCGCGCCACGTGGTACCCGGGTACGTGGTGCGAAACAGGCCGCGGCGCTGCAGTTCCGGGACGACGAGGTCGACGAAGTCATCCAGCGAATCCGGATACGCCGGACACATCAGGTTGAATCCGTCGCAGGCGCCGGCAACGAACCACTCCTCGACGAGTGTGTGAGATCGTCGACGACTTCCGCGTTCCTGATGGCCGCAGACGGCAGGGGCCATGGTGCGGCTCACACTCCTGACGGTAGGCTGAACGGTGTGAGTAGGGCCAGTTCGGCGCGCCAACGGTTGCTCGCTTTCGGTTCCGGTGAAGACTTGTCGCGACGCGCCCGATTGTTGAGCGACGTCCACGACGCGGTGATGTCCGGTCGGACGCCGCCGGTGCCTCCGCGTGACGTTGTCGCCCGGTCGTGGTCGCGTCTTCGGGCAGACGGTGTCAGTCCCGCCCGGTGTGAGGACGTCGTACTCGCGGACGTCTCCGAACTCGAAGCTCGCCGTGCACGAAGTGCCCTGAGGTCGGTTCTGCCCGAGCTACGCGGCGCCTTGACCGAGGTGGCGAGCGACGCGAACTTCATCGTGGTCGTCGCCGACTCGGACGGGGTGGTGCTGTGGCGAGAGGGTGCACGCGACGTGCAGAGGGAAGCTGACGTCCTCGGATTCGTGGAAGGCGCCCGCTGGTCGGAGAAGTCGGTAGGCACCAATTCTGTCGGCACGTCGCTGGTCGAGGACGCTCCGGTACAGCTCTTCTCGGCCGAACACTATGCGCGGTCCCACTACGGCTGGTCGTGTACGGGGTCACCGGTCCACGATCCACGCTCCGGCGAGGTACTCGGCGTACTGGATCTCAGCGGGTCGGCGATGTCGGTGCATCCGGCCACCGTGGCCCTCGTGCAGACGGCTGTGCGGTTGGCTGAGTCGATGCTCTGGCGCGAGCATGCCGCCCACCTCGAAAGGCTCCGTACTGACGCGGCGCCGGTTCTCGCAAGGACGTGCGGGCCTGCTGTCGTCGTGGACGGTCACGGCTGGGTCGTGGCAGCCAGCGGCATCGGCGTTCCCGAACGACTGGCATCACCGGAGGCCGACCGACCGCTGCTCGTGCCCGGTCTCGGACTTTGCGTACCCGAACCGCTCGGTGACGCATGGTTGGTGCGCCGCCGCACGGAACGGACGGCCATCGAACTCGAACTCGACCTGGGGGCGGCCCCTCGGGCGACGGTGCGGGGGGAGATGGAATGGACGCGTGCCCTGTCACCGCGGCACGCGCAGATTCTGAGGGTATTGGCACGTACCCGATCGGCCGGTATCGATGCCGCGTCGTTGAGCGAGGCCCTGTTCGGCGACCGGGACCACATCGTTGCCGTCCGCGCCGAGGTCTCCCGGCTGCGCAAGAGCCTCGGCCCAGTGCTGACGCCCCAGCCGTACCGGTTCGCGGACGGTGTCGAAGTCCGTGTGATCAGGTGACATTCCGCCTGCGAACATCTCGCTCCGAACCCCGCCGCCTCCGTGTCGACGAATCCGGGGGCACGCGTGCCCTGCTCCCGGGGCTCACACCGCGGCGGACCGGGATCCTCTCCGAACCTGGTCGCTCCGATTCGGCGCGGCGCGCGGCGCAGGGGTGCGCGCAGCGACGAAGTTGCGCAGGTCCGCACGTAACCGGGGGTGCAGTCGTAAGGCGACAGGGCTGTCGCAGATCTCACCCAACCGGATCAGATAATCGGCTGGGGTCATACCGAATTCGACCAGAAGGTCGCCGGGACTTCCGCCCCCGTACGGCAGCCGGCGACGGGCGAATTCGATGATGCGGTTGTCTTCGATAGCGGAACTCATGTGGTCAATCTCCTGACGGGTGCGCTTCGGCGAGATGGCTGAGGGGAGCCGCGAGTTCACGGCGGTGGTGAGCCATGGCGTCGGCGTAGAGGCGGCCGGCGCGGTACGAGGAACGCACGAGCGGCCCCGCCAGGACGCCGGCGAAACCGACCTCCTCGGCGGCCTTCGAGTACTCGACGAATTCTTCCGGCTCGACCCACCGCTCTACCGGGTGGTGCCGCGGCGAGGGACGCAGATACTGGGTGATGGTGAGGATGTCGCAGCCGGCATCGTGCAGGTCGATCATCGCCTGCTGCACTTCCTGTGGGGTCTCCCCCATACCGAGGATCAGGTTCGACTTGGTGATCAGGCCGAAGTCGCGGGCCGCGGCGAGCACACCGAGCGAGCGTTCGTAGCGAAACGCGGGGCGGATCTGCTTGAAGATCCGCGGCACGGTCTCGAGGTTGTGGGCGAGCACCTCGGGCCGGGAGTCGAACACCTCAGCCAGCAGGTCGGGCCTTCCGCTGAAGTCGGGGACGAGATTCTCGACGCCGGTCCCGGGGTTGAGGGCGTGGATCTGTCGGACGGTTTCGGCGTAGAGCCAGGCGCCGCCGTCGGGCAGGTCGTCGCGGGCAACCCCGGTGATGGTGGAGTACCGAAGTCCCATCGCGTGCACGGACTCGGCGACGCGGCGGGGCTCGTCCCGGTCGAGGTCGGTGGGTTTGCCGGTGTCGATCTGGCAGAAGTCGCAGCGGCGCGTGCACTGCCGACCGCCGATCAGGAACGTGGCTTCGCGGTCTTCCCAGCATTCGAAGATGTTGGGGCAGCCGGCTTCCGCACACACCGTGTGCAGTCCTTCGCGTTCGACCAGGCTCTCGAGTTCGGCGTACGCAGGACTCGTCTTGACGCGGGTCTTGATCCAGTTCGGCTTGCGTTCGATGGGGGTTTGCGCATTGCGGACCTCCAGTCGAAGCAATCTGCGGCCCGACGGAACCGGCCCCTCGGGTGATGTTCCAGGTATGGGATTCACGTTTTGTTCGATTCCTGGGCGTGAGTTCCCGCCGAACCACGGTCCCACCCGGGTCCGCGGTTCGGCGGGACTTGCTACATGTTGATCGGACGGCCCAGTGCGGCCAGAACCGATTCGTGCATCGCCTCCGACAGTGTCGGGTGCGCGAAGACGACCTCGGCGAGATCGTCGGCGGTCGCCTCCAGGGATCGAGCGATGCCGAATCCCTGAATCTGCTCGGTGACATCCGGGCCGACCATGTGGGCACCGAGGAGTTCGCCGCTGTCGGCGTCGAAGATCGTCTTCACGAAGCCGTCGGCTTCGCCGATCGCGAGCGCCTTTCCGGACGCCTGCAGATCGAACTGCCCGATCTGCAGGCGACGGCCGGTCGCACGCGCTCGTTCTTCGGTGAGACCGAGGCTGGCGACCTGCGGCCTCGCGTAGGTACAGCCCGGAACGTAGTCGCGGTCCAACGGCCGGACGTGATCCGCACCGGCGAGCTTGTCCACACACAGCACGGCTTCGTGGCTGGCCTTGTGGGCGAGGCAGGGTGCGCCCGCCACGTCACCGATCGCGTACACGCCGAATGCGGTAGTGCGACACCACTGGTCGGTGGTGACGAATCCGCGATCGACTTCGACACCGAGTTCCTCGAGGCCGAGACCCTCGACGTTGCCCTGGATTCCGGCCGCAACGAGAACTCTGTCCACGGTCGCTTCATCGATCGTTCCGTCGGCCGACCGGACGGCCACGGTGACGGCATCCGTGCCGACCATCAGTTCGGACACCGAGGCGCCGGTGTGAATCCCGATGCCTCGCTTCTCGAACTGCCGCCGTACATGGCCTGCGACGGCAGCATCCTCGACCGGCATGATCTGCGGGGCCAATTCGACGAGGGTGACGTCAGTCCCGAGATCGTTGTACAGACTCGCGAATTCGACGCCGATGGCACCGGATCCGATGACCAGCAATGACTTCGGCAGCTCCGACGGGACCAGAGCATCGAAGTATGTCCAGACCCGGTCGCCGTCAGGCACGACACCGGGAACCGAACGCGGCCGGGCTCCGGTGGCCAGGATGACGTGGTCGGCCCGATACTCGGACACCGACTCGTCCGCGGCCGTCACTGCGACGACTCCCTTGTCGAGCAGCCGCGCCGACCCCCGGAATACGTCGATGCCGTTCTTCTTCATCAGGTAGCCGATGCCGTCGGACAGTCGCCCCGACACCGACCGGCTGAACTCGACGAGGCGTGCCATGTCGAATTCCACACCACTCGCACTGAACCCGAGCGGCCGAAGGTTCGCCAGCGTGTGGGCGACATCGGCACCGTGCAGCAACGCTTTGGTAGGGATGCACCCCCAGTTCAGGCAGATCCCGCCGAGCCGGTCCCGCTCGACGACGGCGGTGCGCAGACCGTGCTGCGCGGCACGGATTGCGGCGACATAGCCACCCGGCCCGCTGCCGACGACGAGGACGTCGTATTTCTCTGTCATGGTGTACCTCTCAGACCAGCATCAGCGCGGGTGACTCGACGAAACGCCGGAGTTCTCGCAGGAAGGTCGCGCCGAGCGCGCCGTCGATCACCCGGTGGTCGCACGAGAGCGTGACGGTGAGCATCGTGCGCGCAACGACCTGACCGTCGACGACGACGGGACGCTCCTGTGCGGCACCGACCGCGAGGATGGCGCCCTGCGGTGGGTTGATGATCGCGTCGAATTCCCGCACACCGAACATGCCGAGATTGGACACCGTGAAGGTGCCGCCCTGGAACTCGTCGACCGCCAGTTTCCCGGTCTTGGCCTTGGTCACCAGTGACTGCACCTCCCCGGAAATCTCGGCGAGAGTCTTGCCGTCTGCGCCGCGCACGATCGGGGTGATCAGACCCGACGGCAGTGCGACAGCCACCGAGATGTCGGCACTTGCATAGCGCAGCACCGACTGTGTCGCCTCGTCGAACTGAACGTTGACATCGGGCACCTTCCGCAGCGCTGCGGCACACGCCTTGACGACGAAATCGTTGACCGACAGCTTGACGGCCGGAACGGTTGCATTGATCTTTGCCCGCAAGGCCAGAAGATCGTCGATCTGCAGGTCCGCGGTGAGCCGGAAGTGCGGGGCGCTGCGTTTCGACTCCTGCAACCGCTGCCCGATCGCCTTGCGCATCGCGGTGAACGGAATCGTCTCGAACTCCGCCTCCGCGACGGGTTCGGGCGCTGCGACGACTTCCGGTTGCAGCCGGAACCGGCGCTCGGCCTCGCGGACGTCGGCCTCACACACCCGGCCGCGTGACCCGGTGGCCCGGCAGTCGTGCAGGTTGATCCCGAGGGATGCGGCCAGACGTCGGGCCACGGGGGTGGCCGGGACGGTGCTGTCGTCCTCGAAGGAACGTCCCGGTATACCTGACCGCGTCGGCGACGGCGGTTGTGCGACGGTTCCACCGGCCGCCCGGATCGTGTCGTGGATGTCGGCAACGGAGATCCGGCCGTCCCGGCCGGTCCCCGTCACACGGGCCAGGTCGATCGACAACTCGTCCGCCAAGCGGTGGGCGTGCGGGGTCGCGAACACGTCACCGTTCGTCCGTCCTCGCAGGGCATCGGGAACGATCGTCGCACCGGGCCGCTGACGGGACCCGGTGGTCGCCCCGGTCACCGGTACCGATTCGTGGGCCGCCGGCGCCGGCGGGCTGCTCTCGAGATCCGGCTGCGCGGGGGCGGGCTGTCCGGCCGGTGAGCGCCCGGACTCGGCCGGGGTCGGCACCTGATCCGCCCCGATGCCGGCGAGGAATTCCTCGATTTCGGCGTCGGAGACTGCAGCCTCGGCCGACACCGCCAGCACCGCACCGACCGGCAACGTCTCCCCCGGCTTGGCGACGACCCGTCGGAGCACCCCGTCGAACGGCGCCTCCAACTGGTTGGCGATCTTGCTGGTCTCGATCTCGCAGATCAGGTCGCCCTTCGAAAAGGACGCTCCCTCCTCGACCAGCCACTCCGCCACGGTGCCTTCCTCCATGGACAGGCCCCACTTCGGAACTTCGATCAATTTGATCTCACTCATGTCAGGCACTCACAACCTTGCGGACGGCGGCCTCGATCCGAGCGGCGTTCGGCAGCCACGCCTGCTCGAGGACCGGGGAGAACGGCACCGGAGTGTGCGGCGGGGTGACCAGTTCGATCGGCGCCTTCAGTGACCCGAAAGCACGCGTCGCGATCAGCGCGGCGACGTCGTGACCGAACCCGCAGCGCGCCGCGGACTCGTCGGCGATCACTACCCGGCCGGTGGACGCCACGGATTCGAGGATGCCCTCCTCGTCGAGCGGCGACACCGTGCGGGGGTCGACGACCTCGACGGAGATCCCCTCGGCGGCCAGCTTGTCCGCGGCGGCGTTGGCGGCGTTCACCATCGCCGACAGCGCGATGATCGTGACGTCCGTGCCTTCACGGGTGTAGTTGGCGACACCGAACGGGATCGTGTACGGCTCGTCCGGAACCTCGCCCTTAACGTCGTAGAGTGTCTTGTGTTCGCAGAACACGACCGGATCGTCGTCGCGAATCGACTGGATCAGCAGGCCTTTGGCGTCGTAGGCGTTCGACGGGGCGACGACCTTGAGGCCGGGAACGGCGGCGAACACGTTGTACGGTGACTGCGAGTGCTGAGCGGCGGCGGAGAATCCGGCGCCGATCATGCCCCGCACCACCAGCGGGGTACGGGCCTTGCCGCCGAACATGTACCGGAACTTCGCCGCCTGGTTGTAGAGCGCGTCGTAGCAGACTCCGAAGAAGTCCATGAACATCAACTCGGCCACCGGCCGCAGCCCGGTCAGAGCAGCGCCGGCTGCCATGCCGATGATCGCGGACTCGGTGATCGGGGTGTCGATGACACGGTCGGAACCGAACTCGGTCCACAGACCCTTCGTCACCCCCAGCACACCGCCGAACGCCTCCACCTTCCCGGACTCGAGTTCCGGATTGGTGCCGGCGTGACCACCGCGCAGGTCCTCACCGATCTGCACGACCGTCGCGTCCCGCTGCATCTCCTGTGCGAGTGCGGCCTTGATCGCTTCGCGATATGTCGTCTTCGACGTGGTCATTTTCGTTCTCTCTCTCAGTACGACACGTAGACGTCGGTCAGCAGGTTCGTCAGCGGCGGATACTCGGCAGCTCGCGCCTTCGTGACGGCGACGTCGACCCGTTCACGAGCCTCGGCGTCGATCGCATCGAGTTCCTTCGCGGTGACCTTCTTGCCGTCGACCTTCGCGCGGAACTTCACCAGCGGATCCTGGGTCCTGCGGAGTTCGGCGACCTGGTCCGCGGTGCGGTACAGCTGGGCGTCGCCCTCGAAGTGGCCGTGCCAGCGGTGTGCCACCGCCTCGATGGTGGAGGGACCGCCTCCCCTGCGGGCTCGCTCGACCGCCTCGCGCGCTGCCTCGTGGACCTCGAAGAAGTCGGTACCGTCGACGGTGGTGGCGGGCATCCCGAACGACGCGGCCCGCCCAGCGATACTCGGTGTGCCGACCGCATAGTCGCGGCCGGTGGCCTCACCGAATCCGTTGTTCTCGATGACGAAGACGATCGGCAACTCGAGCACGACCGCCATGTTCATGGCCTCGAATACGGTGCCCTGATTGGATCCGCCGTCGCCGGTGAACGAGGCCGCGACACCGCCGTTCCCCAGGGTCTTGGCGCTCAGCGCAGCGCCGATCGCCAGCGACGGGGCACCGCCGACGATCGCGTTCGCGCCGAGCATGCCGACCGACAGGTCGGCGATGTGCATCGATCCGCCCTTGCCGTGGCACAATCCGTCGTTCTTGCCGAAGATTTCGGCCATCATCCCGTCGAGGTCACACCCCTTGGCAATGCAGTGGCCGTGCCCGCGGTGGGTGGAGCCGATGTAGTCGGTGTCGTTCAGGTTCTCGCACACACCGACTGCGATCGCTTCCTGCCCCGAGTACAGGTGGATGAACCCCGGGATGTCGCCGGTCGCGTTCTCCTCGTGCAACCGGTCCTCGAATTCGCGGATCTCCGACATCTTCCGATACGCGCTCAGTAATGCACTCTTGTTCAGCGCCATTGCTCTCCTCTACTTTCTGTCCGAGGGCCGGCCGCACAGGTTCAGGCCCCGAGCGTGACGAGACTTCGGGACGGTTCTCGTCTCACGCCGTGTAACCCAGGCCACGAATGTAGGGAGAGGGGGCGAGCCCACTCAACGTTGCAGCGGATTGCAGCCCGGACCCCGCACGAGCACTCGCGGTGGCAGCCGGGCCGAGCGCCGCACGGAACGCGCGCGAGCTGGGTACCGCGCGCCCGAGAAGCAGGCACGGACTGGCGCCGCGCGAGGAGAGCATCCGACATCCGCTCGGCGCGGGGGTTGCTCCGGGTACTCCCGTCGGCACTTCATGCGCCCTGATCCGGCGGTGTCGGTAGTAAACCGGTGAAGACCGCTGTGTGCCTGGTGAATTCAGTGGTCGGTGGTCACACCTCCTCCACCCCGCGGATGGCAGCCGCCGTCACGAAGGCCACTTGGCTGGAATCCAGGTCGTTGCGCAGATCCTGATGTGTCCCAGCCGGGCCATCCGCTCGAACACCGGTGCAGCGGCGGCAGTGAAGTCGTCGAGCACGGCGGCCATGCGCCTGTGGTGCTCGGCCGACACGGCCTCGGCGATCACATCCTCGGTCGGGTCGACCGCCTGCCCGCCATGCCCTTGTTGTCCCGCTGTTGCACGGGAACATCGTTGGTCACCACGAGCGCCTCGGAGGGCTCGGTTGCGACCGATCGGATGCGGTGCGGAACTGAGGCGTCGAACCAGCAGGTGTCACCGATCCGCGGCAATGACACGCCCGTCCGAAACCGAATTCGAGTGCACCGGCACGGACAGAAGTCGACTGGGAGTGCCGCGGACCGCGGCATACCGTATCGGCTGTTCCGCCGGCGGCTGCAGCCGATCCTCGACATGTTGGGCGCCGGATCACGCGCGCCGACGGTCTGGGTGCAGTCCGCCGGGGGCGGCGCAGGACGCGCCGACGAACCGCTGTCGGCGGGGCCCAGGCCGCGGTCTCGATCAGAGCTGGTGACCGCTGGCGCCGCTGGTCGCTAGAGCCACTGCCCGCTCTGGACCGACAGCAACCGGTCCATCGCGTCCGGGGACCACGTGCTCTCGGGCGGTTCGGGTGCCCTGCGGCCCCGGCGCGGGGCGCCGAGTTCCGGGTAGAGGCTGCGGGAGACCTCCCGGGCGGCATCCACCACGAGGGGCGCGACCCGCTCGAGCTGCGCGGTGCGGGCGTCGCCACACAGCGAGATCGCGGCGACCGGACCGTCGTGCCCGCGCACCGCGACGGCGACGCAGGCAACGCCGCGTACGGACTCGCTGCGCTCGAACGACAGACCGCGCCGCTGCCGGATCCGGCTGAGTTCCTGGTGCAGGGTCGCAAGGTCACCGATGGTGTGCTCGGTGCGGCGGGCCAGGCGCCGCTCGTACAGGTCGTCCACGCGTTCGGGCTCGAGCCACGCGAGCATCGCCTTGCCGCCGGCAGTGGTGTACGCCGGTGCCCGGCCGCCGACCCGCGAGGGCAGCGCCGCGGCGAAGCGGCCGCCGACCTTGTCGAGGTAGACGCTCTCGGCGCCGTCGAGGACGGCGAGGTGGACCACCATGCCGGTCTGCATGTGCAGCTCGTGCAGGAGCGGCGCCGCCGACGCCCGGATCTCCCCGTGGCCGCCGTCCCCGCCGCCGAGGCCGAGCGCCCGCCGGCCGAGGCAGTAGCCGAAGGATGCGTGATCGACCCAGTTCAGCTTCACGAGCTGATCGAGGATGCGGTGCACGGTCGAGCGGGGCAGCCGGGTGCGGCAGGCCACCTCCTCCAGCGTCAGCCGCGAGGACCGGCCCTCGAACGCGTCGAGGATGAGTGTCATCCGTTCGACCATCGACGGCGGCACGTCGCGCCGCGGGGCGGAGGTAGCTGTCGGTTCCGTTGCTTCGACGACTGCCATCTGCGGCCTCCCGATACATCTGCTCCCGGGGTGGGAGCGGGAAAACTGAAATGAATTCTGAAAGTGTATCAGCTCACTCTCGCCACCAGTAGTGATCGGCGGCGCGAATCTCCCACCTGCGACCCTGACGCGCCTCGCGTCCACGATCGACCCGGATCCCGCTCATCGGAACGTCGACCGCGACGGAGCGATGCCGTCCGGTACAACGGACCGACACCCTCCCAGTCCCGGCAGCGGAGAGGCTCGCATGCGCATCGGAATCGTCAGCCCCGTCGTGGTCCAGCACCCCGGCGTGCACTCACCGTGGGAACGCGCCGCCGGCGTCGACGACCTCGTCCGGGTGGCCCGGACCGCCGACCGGCTCGGCTTCCACCATCTGACCTGCAGTGAGCACGTCGCCGTGCCGGTGGACATTGCGGACACCCGCGGAGGCACCTACTGGGACCCGCTCGCCACCCTGAGCTATCTCGCCGCCCGGACGCACCGCATCCGGCTCGCCACCCAGGTGCTCGTCCTGGGTTACCACCACCCGCTCGCGATCGCCAAACGCTACGGCACCCTCGACGTCCTCAGCGGCGGCCGGCTGACGCTCGGCCTCGGGGTGGGCAGCCTGCGCGAGGAGTTCGACCTCCTCGGCGCCCCGTTCGACGACCGGGGCGCCCGCGCCGACGACGCCCTGGCCGCGTTGCGCGCCGCGTTGTCCCGACGCCTGCCGGAGTACCACGGGTCCTATTACGAATTCCAGAACCTGCTCGTGGAGCCGCACGCCGTCCAACCCCGCGTCCCGCTGTGGATCGGGGGCCGCACGCTGCGCTCGCTGCGCCGCGCCGTCTCCCACGGCGACGGCTGGGTGCCGTTCGGTCTGCCCCTGCCCGACCTGACCGCGATGCTGGGCCGGGTGGACCTCCCGGCGGGCTTCGACGTCGTCCTCGACACCGGGGCGCCCGTCGACCCGCTGGGCGCGCGCGAGCGCACCGTCCGGTCCCTGGAACGCCGTCGCGAGGCCGGCGCCACCGTCGTGGGGGCGACCGTCGCCGCGACCGGCGTCGAACACTACTGCGAACAACTCGAGTGCCTGCGGGCACTCGGCACCGACCTGGGGCTGGACTTCGCCCCGGCCGAACCGTCCGAACAGGAGACCCGATGACCGACACCGCAGCGACCGACACCGCACAGCTCGTCCAGTCCCTCCTCGCCCGCGTCCAGCTCCTCGAGGACAAGATCGCCGTCCAGGAGATCGTCACCGCCTACGGCCCGGCCGTCGATGCCGGTGACGCCGACGCGGTGGGCGAATTGTGGACCGAGGACGCCGTCTACGACGTCGACATGCGCACCATGAACGGCCGCAGGGAGATCATGGAGATGGTGCGCACGCGGCCGCACCAGGACTACATCCACGAAGGATGCGGACACCTCCTCGACCCTGTGCACATCCGGGTCGAGGGTGACACGGCCGTGGCCACCTGCCATTCGCAGCTGCTGCGTCACGACGAGAACGGCTTCCGCGTCTGGCGCGTAACGGCCAACCGCTTCGAACTCGTCAAGAACGACGGTCGGTGGCGGATCCGCAAGCGCACCGCACGGGTCCTCGACGGCCGCGACGAAGCGCGCGAGCTGCTCGCCCGAGCCGGCCGCTGACGTGCCCCGAAGACCGGGAACGGCCGGCCCCGGATGTGGGGCCGGCCGCTTCCGTGTCCGACGGCGTCAGGCGTCGACGGTCGCGTTCTCGAGCGTCGCCTTGGCCCACCGATAGTCCGCCTTCCCCGCCGGTGAGCGCATCACCTCGGGAACCGGCACGATCGTCTTCGGGATCTTGTACCCGGCAATCAGGGTCCGGCAGTGATCGGCCAGTTCCGTGACCGAGGGCGCTTCCACACCGGGACGGAACTGGACGGCCACCGAGACCCGTTCTCCCAGTAGCGGATCCGGAACTCCAGCCACCACCGCATCGAGGACGGCTGGATGGCTCTTGACGGCCTCCTCGACCTCCTCCGCGTAGACCTTCTCGCCGCCGGTGTTGATGCACGCCGAGCCGCGGCCGAGTACCACGATCGAGCCGTCCGGCTCCACGGTGGCCAGGTCGCCGAGCAGGCACATGCGCACGCCGTCGCGCTCGGGGAACGTCGCCGCGGACTTGTCCGGGTCGTTGTAGTAGCCGAGGGGAACGTGGCCGATGCGCGCGAGGTAGCCGATGGTCTCCGAGCCGGGCTCGACCTCGGCCAGATCCGTATCGACCACCCGTAGCGTCGGCGACGGGGAGATCCGGGCACGGCCGTCCGAACCGACGTCGAGGGTGCCGGTCGCGCCTGCCTCCGACGAGCCGAACGAGTTGCGCAGGTAGACGTTCGGCAGCAGCTCCGCCAGTTGCGCGCGCACACTCGCCGACCACAGCGCCCCGCCGGAACCGATGACCAGCAGCGAACTCAGGTCGAACTCCTTGCCGCGTGCGGCCACTGCGTCGGCCAGCGGCCGGCTGATGGCGTCGCCGACCACCATCACGATCGCGATCCGGTGCCGTTCGATCAGGCGTAGCGCCTCCACCGGCTCGAACGACCGCATCAGCACCTGCTTCGCACCCGTGAACAACCCCATCAGCACCGAATACATCGCAGCCCCGTGCATGAGCGGTGCCGTGACGAGATAGGACATCGGGTGCTCGTTTGCCGCGGCGGCCGCGGCGAGATCGGCAGGGCTGCGGTGCGGTTCGCCGTACGGGTTGCCGCCGGCCAGCGCCGCGAAGTAGAAGTCCTCGTGCCGCCACATCACGCCCTTGGGCATGCCCGTCGTGCCGCCGGTGTAGAGGATGTACCGGTCGTCGCCGCTGCGCTCACCGAAATCCCTCTCCGCCGAGGCGCTCTCCGCCGCCTCCGCATACCGCACCACGGTCGCACCCGCACCTGCCGCAGCCTGTTCGAGCGCCGCCGTCTCCGCGCTTCCGACGACGACGATGTGCCGCAGCCGTGAGGTGTGCGGCACGGCCTGCGCCGCGACGTCGGCGAACTCGTCGTCGAGCACGAGTGCCACGAGGTCCGCATCGGTGTAGAGGTGCACGAGCTCGGCACCCACGTAGCGGAAGTTGATGTTCACGGGTACTGCGCGAATCTTCAAACAGCCCAACATGACCTCGAGGAATTCGAGGCTGTTGCGCATGTGCAGGCCCACATGATCACCTGCGGTCACTCCGACGGCCGCGAGGTAATGCGCGACCCGGTTGGCGCGGGCGTCGAACTCGGCGTACGTCCGGGACTCGTCCCCGCAGCTCAGGGCCGTCCGGTCGGGTATCGCATCGACGACGGCCTCGGTGAGGTCGGCCAGGTTCAGAGACATCGCGGGTCCTTCCGGAGTTCGTGGGTGGGCGAGGACGCGCACGCCCACGCGATCGTCGCGTGTGTGCCGCGGATCACAGCAGATTCAGTAGAACATATTCCTATTCCTGGATCAACGGCCGGATAGCGACGAACGAGGAGCCAGGCCCCCAGCCTGGCTGCAGGATTCGAGGACCGCCTCCCACCCGAGGGACCGCGGTCCGAGAACACCCTTGTGCAAGCAATAGAATGAATACTAGTTTTCAGTCATCGTTCTGCATACCCGCACGGACACAAGGAGCCCACCATGACCCAGAACCTGACCCTCGACGGCCGCGCCGCCGTCGTCACCGGAGCAGGCGCCGGCCTCGGCCGTGCCGAAGCCCTCGCCCTCGCCGACGCCGGGGCCGCCGTCGTCGTCAACGACATGGGTGCCGCCGCCCACGACGTCGTCGACGAGATCCGCGCCGTCGGGGGCCGCGCCGTCGCCGTCACCGGCGACGTCTCGGACTGGGCGCTCGGTGAGGAACTCGTCCGCACCGCGGTCACCGAGTTCGGCTCGATGGACATCCTGGTCAACAACGCCGGCATCCTGCGCGACAAGATGATCTTCAACCTGTCCGAGTCGGACTGGGACGACGTGATCCGGGTACACCTCAAGGGCCACGCTGCGACGTCGCGCGCCGCGGCCGTGCACTGGCGGCAGGCTTCGAAGGACGCAAACGGCCCGGTCTACGGCCGCGTCATCAACACCTCCTCCGAGGCGTTCCTGTTCGGCTCGGCCGGGCAGCCCAACTACTCGGCCGCCAAGGCCGGCATCACCGCCCTGACCCTCTCGACCGCCCAGGGCCTGTCGCGGTACGGGGTGCGAGCCAATGCCATCTGCCCCCGCGCCCGCACGGCCATGACGGCGGACGCGTTCGGCGAGAACAACACCGGTGCGTCGGGCCTGGACCCGCTCGCGCCCGAGCGAGTGGCCACCCTGGTCCGGTACCTCGCCTCCGCCGTCTCCGACGAGGTCAACGGCCAGGTCTTCGTCGTGTACGGCAAGATGGTCGCGCTCATGGAAGCACCCAAGGTCGAGCATCGTTTCGACGCCGCCGGTTCCGCGTTCACCGTCGAGGAACTCAGCGGACAGCTGTCGTCCTACTTCTCCGGTCGCGGACCGTACGAGACGTACTCGGCCTACAGTGTGGCCGAACTGGAGAAGGTCGCGCTGGCCACCGGTGAGACCGTCGGCGCCTGAGCGGAAGGACACGGTCGTGAAACTGAGCGGAAAAACCGCCGTCGTGACCGGCGGCGCGGGCGGGATCGGGCGCGCCGTCACCCGGGTGTTCGTCCGCGAGGGCGCCCGCGTGCTGTTCGTCGACGTCGACGACGAGCGCGGCCACGCCCTCGAGACCGAACTCGTCGACTCCGGCGGCGCGGCGAAGTTCCTGCAGGCCGACATCTCCCGGCGCGAGAGCGCGGAGCGGATCCGGGACGCCGCCGTGGCGGCGTTCGGAGGCATCGACGTCCTGGTCAACAACGCGCACGCGTCCCGCCAGGCCCCGCTGCTCGAGCACACCGCGGAGATGTTCGAGCTGTCGTTCGGCACGGGCTTCTACCCCACCGTGCACCTCATGCAGGCCTGCCACCCGCAGTTGAAGCAGGCCCGCGGGTCCGTCGTCAACTTCGGCTCCGGATCCGCCCTCGACGGCATGCCGACGCAGACGTCGTACGCGGCGGCGAAGGAGGCGATCCGGGCGGTGAGCCGCGTGGCCGCGAACGAGTGGGCGGCCGACGGCATCCGCGTCAACGTCGTGTGCCCGTTCGCCGCCACGGAAGGTGTGCTCGCCTGGCAGCAGGCGTTCCCCGACCGGGCGGCCGCCGCGGCGGCGAAGGTGCCGTTGCAGCGGATCGGCGATCCCGAGACGGACATCGCCCCGGTGGTCGTGTTCCTCGCGTCCGACGATTCGAGGTACATGACGGGCCAGACGCTGATGGCCGACGGCGGCAGCATCAAGTTGCGCTGACGCGGCCGGGGACGCCGGCCCGTTCCTCGATCGCACTGAGTGGGACACCGGGTCGCCGCCGGCCGGACCGCATGGGAATGTGAGCCGCACGGGCCCGCCGGCCGGTGTCGTACCCGGCCGGCGGGCCACTTCCAGACCGTCCCGCCGAGAGGCGGGAGATTCCATACCGTCCTGCCGAGAGAGGTTTTCGACCGCATGGCTTCCTCCTCCCCGCTGTTCCGCCCGCTCCGCGTGCGTTCGCTCGAACTGGCGAACCGCATCGTCATGTCACCCATGACGCGGTCGTACTCGATCGACGGCGTGCCGGGCGACGATGTCGCCGCCTACTACCGCCGGCGGGCCGAGGGCGGGACCGGCCTGATCGTCACCGAGGGGGTGGCCGTCGATCATCCGACGGCCGTGGACAATCCGCGGGTACCCCGCATGCACGGCGCGGCTGCGCTGGCGGGCTGGCGCCGGGTCGTGGACGAGGTGCACGCAGCCGGCGGGCGGATCGTCCCGCAGTTGTGGCACGTCGGGCCGCTGTGGGGTGCGATGAGCGCCGTGGACCCCGCACTGAAGCCCATGCGCCCCTCGGGCAGCTGGGGCACCCCGGGGGTCACCTCGTATTCCGCCGACTACGTCGCGCGGGCGTCGCGCCCGACGGAGGCGATGACCGAGCAGGACATCGCCGACGTGATCTCCGCCTATGCGCGCGCGGCGGCCGCCGCGGCGGAGGTCGGCTTCGACGGGATCGCGCTGCACGGCGGGCACGGCTACCTGCTGGACTCGTTCCTGTGGGAGGGCACCAACACCCGCACCGACGCCTGGGGCGGCGACCTCGAGCGCCGCACCCGGTTTCCCGCTGCGGTGGTCGAGGCCGTGCGCGCCGAGATCGGCGACGACCTGCCCATCGTGTTCCGTTTCTCGCAGCACAAGCAGCAGAACTACACCGCCCGCATCGCCGAGACGCCCGACGAGCTGAAGGTGATCCTCGGTGCTCTCGTCGAGGCCGGGGTCGACATCCTCGATGCGAGCATCCGGCGCTTCGACACGCCCGCCTTCGAGGGCAGCGACCTCTCGCTCGCCGGCTGGGCGAAGCAGCTGACCGGGGTCACGACGATGGCCGTCGGCAGCGTCGGCATCGGCAAGTCGCTGCGGGAGAGCCGGATCAGCGGCTCGGCACCGGTCGACGACAACATCCCCGAGCTCGAACGGCGTCTCGGCAGCGGGGAGTTCGACCTGATCGCCGTCGGCCGGCTGCACCTGGCCGATCCGGCGCTGGCGACCACCCTGCGCGCCGGGGGACCGCTGCCCGCATTCGACCGCGAGATCCACGAAGCGTCGCTGACCTAGCGCCCGGCACGGGCGGGTACGCGGCGGTGACGACAGGAGGCCCCATGGAATCCTCGTTCCCCGAGCAGCTTTCCGCTGTACTCGATCGGCAGCGCCGTGCGCCCGCGACCGCGCCGGCCACCGATCCCGCGCACCGCGTCCGGACCGTCCGCGCGATGATCGACGTGCTCGTGCGGCACCACAAGCCGCTGACCGAGGCGGTCCACGCGGACTTCGACGGTGTGCTGCCGTCGCACGTGGTCATGGACGACATCGTCACCTCCCTGACGGCGCTGCACCGCGTCCGGGAGTCCCTGGAAGGCTGGGGCACCGCCGCCCGTCCCACCTACCGGATCCCCGGACCGTCCGGAGCGCTGTGGCACTGCGGCCCCCACCACGACGCCGGGACGGTGGCCATCCTCGGAACCCGCACCGCTCCCCTGTTCTCGCTGCTGGGGCCGTGGGTCAGCGCGGTCGGCACCGGGCACCGTGCCGTCCTGATGCCGGCGCAGGGCCTGCCGCGCACCGTGCGTGTCCTCTCCGAGGCCGCCGAGTCCATGCTCGACCCCACGGACATCGCGGTGATGATCGGCGTCGGCGAACACGACGATGCGATCACCGCCGACCGGTTCGACCACGTGGTGATCACCGGCGAGCGCGCACCCGCCGGCGCCGGGACGGCGACCGTGCTGCGTCCCGGCGCCGCGCGATCGGTGACACCGCACCGCCGCACGTTCGCCGACGCCCTCGCCGCGACGTATGCCGCGCTGCTCCCCGCCATCACCGAGAACGCCGGCCTGGTCGTGACCGTCACCGACCATCCGGGCACCTGCCCCGTCCTGCGCTTCACCCGCCCCGGCGCGGCGCCGTCCGGTCAGCGGGACGAGGGACGCGCGCCGGCCGGCGGGCGATGGAGAATGCCGGCATGAGCAGCCCCGTCGAGGACCGCCTCGCCCTCGCGGACGTCGTCGCACGGTATGCCCGCGCCGTCGACCGGCGCGATCCGACCGTGCTGCGCTCGCTGTTCGCCGACGACGCCGAGTTCGTGCAGCCGCCGGGACTGGTCCGTCGCGGGCACGACCCGGTGCTCACCGGAGCAGGGCCGATCGCCGAGGGGGTGCTCGCCGCGGTCGCGCACCTGCACTCCACCCGGCACGTCCTCGGCCAGCATGTGATCGACTTCGACGGCGACCGGGCCCGGGGCGAGCTGTATTGCGAGGCGCACCACGTGTACCCGAGCGGCGACGGATACCGGGACTACACGGTGTCCGTCCGCTACCGGGACGAGTACCGCCGCGTCCCGGACGGGTGGCGCATCGCGCGCCGGGAACTGGTCGTCGACCTCACCGCCGACCGCGAGGTGCGGCTGCTCCGATCCGCTACCGAGTGAAGGGAAAGCCCTTGTGACGCATACGGAACCGGCCCTGACGCTGACCGCCGCGGAACAACTGCTGGCCGTCGAGGAGATCAAGCGGCTCTTCGCCGCGCGGCTTCGCGTGATGGACACCAAGCAATGGGACCTGTATCCCACGCTGCACACCGAGGACGTCGTGAGCGAGACGTGGGGCGGCCTGCCCGAGGGCACCCAGCCGCGGACCGGTGATCGCGCCAACCGGGTGGTGGGCCGGGAACCGCTGCGGCGCGCGATCGAGAACCTGCTCGACGGAGACACGCCGGTCACCAGCGCGCACCACGGTCACACACCCGAGATCACGCTCACCTCCGACACCACGGCCACCGGGATCTGGGCGATGGAGGACCAACTGTGGTGGGCGAACGGAGCGGTCGAGGAGCACCTGCACGGCTGGGGCCACTACCACGAGGAGTACCGGAGGGTCGACGGCGTGTGGCTGATCAGCTACCGCGCGCTCACCCGGCTGCGGCAGGTGCACACGCCCGGGTTCTTCGACTTTCTGAAACCGCTGTAGCCGCCGGCGTCACGGCCGCGACGTGCCGTGCTCACCGTGGAGGTGGGCACGCTCGCCGTCGTGGTCGAAGATCGTGAGAATCTCCACCGGACCGTCGTGGGCACCGATCACGTGCGGGACCATCGTCGAGAACGCGGCGGCCTCGCCGGTCCGCACGAGCACGGTCCGCTCGCCCAGCTGCAATCGGGCCGTGCCGGAGAGCACGGTGAACCACTCCCGGCCCGGATGCACCTTCGCCGCACCGGTTCCGGTGGCCCGGTCGGGGGTGATACGCATCTTCGCCACCGTCACGCCGTGCAGGGCACGTTCCCGGGACAGCAGCCACGTGGTCACCCCGGGCATGTGCTCGGGCTGCGGCCGGATCACCACGTCCTCGTCCTCGGCGGATTCGACGAGCTGATCGAGCGTGGTGCCCAGGGCCCGGGCGATCGGCACCAGTTGATCCAGAGCGATCCGACGGTTGCCGGTCTCGATGCGGCTCAGCGTCGACGGGCTGAGCCGGCAGCGGGCCGCCAGCGAATCGAGCGACCAGCCACGGGCCAGTCGCAGGCCGCGGATGCGTCGGCGGATCACGGCGTCCAGATCGAGATCTTGCGTCATACGCAAGATGGTATGCCCTTCACGCATCGAAGTCGCTACCGTGGCAGCCATGACGCACGATCATCAGCCCCCCGGCAGCCGGCACGCACACCACGACCCCGGGCTGGCGGAACTACTGGACCTGGACGCGGAGGTACTGGGCTCGTACCTGGACGAGGTGACCGCGTGGGCCGAGCAGCACGCCCCGCAGGGGCCGCGCACGATCGTCGACGTCGGCGCCGGAACGGGCACGGGCAGCCTGGCGCTCGGGCGCCGCTTCCCCGCCGCCGAGATCGTCGCGGTCGACAGGTCGGCGTCGATGCTTGCACGCGTCCGCGCCGCCGCGGCCGAGCACGGCACGGCCGAGCGGCTCCGGGTCGTGCTCGCCGACCTGGATGCCGCCTGGCCCTCGATCGGTACGGTCGATGTCGCGTGGGCGGCCTCGTCGCTGCACGAGGTCGCCGACCCGGACAGGGTGCTGCGCGACCTCCACGCCGCACTGAATCCCGGTGGCCTGCTGGTGGTCGTCGAGATGGACGAGCTGCCCCGGTTCCTGCCCGACGACGTCGGGCGGGGCAGGCCGGGCCTGGAGCGGCGCTGCCACGAGGCCCTGGCGCGCGCGGGCTGGAACGCGCACCCGGACTGGCGGACCCACCTGGAGCGGGCCGGTTTCGAGGTCACCGCCCAGCGCAGCTTCACCGTGGCGGCGGCGCCGGCACCACCGAGCGCGGCCCGCTACGCACACGCCTACCTGTCCCGCATCCGCGCCGCGCTCGACGGCCGGCTGGCCACCGACGATCTCGAGACCCTCGACGCTCTGCTGGCGCCCGACAGCCCCGACGGTCTGCTGCACCGCGGCGACCTGACGGTCCGTGGCAGCCGCACCGCGTGGGCGGCCCGCCGCCGCTAGAGGGCCGCCTCCCGCAGCACCGTGACGAGCGTCGCGAGCCGGTCCGCGGCCCGGTCCGGATCGGGATGCACCAGGGTCAGCGGCACCATCACGTCGGTGACACCCACGGCGAGAAGCTCCTTCACCGCCTGCGCCGTCGCGGGCACGGCGATCTCGCCGGCCGAGTCGTGGACCACCTGCAGCCGTCCGCGGATCTGCAGGACGTCGGGATCGCGGCCGTCCCGCTCGAGCGCGCCGCGGAGCAGATCGCGGCCCCGGCGCAGCTCGTCCGGGCCGGCACCCATGATGGGAATCCACCCGTCGCCCCACCGGGCGAGCCGGCGGATCACCGGCTTCGACAACGACCCCGAGACCCAGACCGGGATGCGACGGCCGCCGGGACGCGGCGCACAGTACACGTCGGTGAACGCCACGCTCGGGCGCTGCACCGAGGCCGGGGCGTGCTCCCACAGCGCCCGGCAGGCGGCGAGCGTGTCGTCGAGCAGCGGGCCACGATCGGCGAAGCTCAGTCCCGCGGCCTCGTATTCCTTATCCTGCCAGCCTGTTCCGACCCCGAGGTCGAGCCGCCCTCCCGACATGTGGTCCAGGGTGGCCGCGGTCTTGGCGAGCACGGCGGCGCCCCGCAGCGCCGCGATGATCACGCCGGTGCCGAGGCGAATCGTGCGGGTCCGGCCGGCGATCACCGCGAGCACGGTCATGGGTTCGAGCCACATCGCATCGGGTTCGGTGGCGAACGGTCCCCACGCGTAACCGGAGGTGTCGGCTCCCATCACGACATGGTCGGTGACGTTCACGCGGTCCACGCCGCATTCCTCGGCCCGGACCGCGACGTCCACGAGGTGGGCGAAGTTGTCGCGGGCCAGCACGTCGCCGAAATTGGGGAGATTGACGCTCAGCGTCGGGGGGAGGAAGTTCACGCGAAAACCCTTCGGGTGTAGAGGATCCGGTCAGGGCGACAGGGGACGATTGGTCCACGAGCCGTCGGCGCGCGGGAACCAGCCGCCGGCCGCGAGGCTGCCACCGTCGACGTGAACGGTGGACCCCGTGACGTAGCGGGAGAGGTCGGAGGCGAGGAACAGGGCCGGTCCGGCGACGTCCTCGGGGCGGCCCGGGCCGCCCAGCGGCGCCCACCCCGGCCAGCGGTGCCGGTCCGCCTCCGGCACGAGCCGCTCGTACGGCACCTGCGGCGTCGCGATCAGGTCGGGCGCGATCGCGTTCACCCGGATGCCGTGCCGGCCGACCTCGACGGCGAGACTGCGGGTGAAGTGCCGCAGCCCGGCCTTGTACGTGCCGTACACGACGTGCCCGGGAATGCCGCGGTGCGCCTCGACCGTGGTGACGTTGACGACGGAGCCGCCCCGGCCGCGGTCGATCATGCCCGGAAGGACGGCGCGGGTCATCCGCAGGGCGTGGTCGAGATTGGCGCGGGCCAGGGCCTCCCATTCGGATTCGTCGGCCTCCGCGAAGGGCGTCGACGGGCGGAGGAAGTCACCGACGTTGTTGACGAGTACGTCCGGGGCATGGCTCGCGGCCTCCGTCGCGACGGCCGGGTCCGCGGCGTCGCCGACGATCGGCACCACGCCGGGAATTCGGGCGGCCAGCCGCTCGGCCGCCCCACGATCGGTGTCGACGAGGACGACGCCGGCACCGTGCTCGGCGAACAGCCGGACGACGGCCGCGCCGATGCCGTTCGCCCCTCCGGTGACGATCGCCGTTCTTCCGGACAGCAGGGGATGCGACGTACTACTCGAAGCCGGAACGGTGGTCACCGTCGCGACGGTAGCTGCCGCGCCCCGAGGCGCCCCGGTCGTTCCCGGTGGCCGGGAACGGGACCGAGCCCGCGCGCCGGGAGGGCCCCTATGGACCGAAGCCAGGGGGCGGCACCCGCAGCCCGGTCTCCCGCCAGATGCGCGCCGCGTCGTAGTAGTGGTCGTGGCCGGCGAGATCTATGTGCCGCTCGGTCAGTCCCCGCTCCGGCGCGACGGCCACGGCCTCGTCGTACCCGAGACTGGTGCGGGGCAGGTCGAATCCGGCGTCGCGGGCGAAGGCCGACGCGAGGGCCCGCACACTCACCGGATCCGGGTGAGCGGCGTGCAGGACATCGCCGCCGGAGCCGGGGCGGGTGCCGCGGACCGCGAGTGCCGCGATCAGGCGGCCGAGATCGCCGACCGAGATCACCGACAGCAGGGGGCGGCCGTCCTCGACCCAGGCGCCGAGGCGAGTGAGGATCTGCGCGATGCCGGGCACGAACCAGCGGTCTCCGGGCCCGTAGACGAAGGCGGCCCGCACCACGGTGCCGCCGTAATCACGCACGGCCAGTTCGGCCGCGAGCCGGCTCTCGCTGAGCACCGAGACCGGATTCGGCACGACGGCGTCCTCGTCGACACCGCGGTGCGGGCCGGGACCGTAGACCCCGATCGTGCTGACGTAGATCACGTGCGGCCGGTGCTGCCGGGCCGCCGCGGCCAGGAGGTTCCCGGTCCCGGCACGGTTCACCGCGTCGCACGTCTGCGGGTCCGATCCGGTGTAGGAGGCGGCGTGCACGATCACGTCGGCGGCGGCGACCACGGCGTCCAGGGACGACGGTTCGGTCAGGTCCGCCGCGGCCCTCCGCGTCGCGGCGGGGGGCAGCTCGTCCGGCCGTCGCGCGACGGCCGTGCAGGGCGCGCCGGACGCCGTGAGCGCCGCGAGCACGGCGCCCCCGACGAAGCCGGTGGCGCCGATCAGCGCGATTCGCAGGGGTTGCGACGAACCTTCGTCGCGGCGGCGGTCCATTACTGTGGGTACCATTCGGCCGGGTGGGGGAAACCCGATGGGGTTCGTCACGATGCACCTCGTCGGAACACAGGGTGGGAACGGAGTGAGGACGGATGGCTCAGCAAGCGCGGGCGGTGGCGACCAGGCAGCAGATCGTTCTCGGCGCGGCCGAGAACTTCGAACGGTCGGGCTACGAGGGCGCGAGCCTCGGCGCGATCGTCGAGAGCTCGGGCATCACCAAGGGCGCCCTCTACTTCCACTTCCGGTCGAAGGACGAACTCGCCCAAGTCGTCATCGAGGAGCAGCATCGCATCTCGATCGCCGCGGTCGAGGCCATCGCGGGCCTCGACATTTCCGCACTCGAGCAGATCGTGATGCTCTCGCACGAGATGGCGCGGCAGATGATCGACGAGCCGATCGTGCGGGCCGGCATCCGCCTGACGCTCGAACTCAGCGCCACCGACGGTCCCACCGGCCCGTACCTGGACTGGATCGCCGCCTGCGAGAAGCTCACCGAGCAGGCGATCGCCCAGGGCGACATCCTCGACACGATCGACGCGGCCATGCTGGCCCGGTTCGTGATCTCCGCCTACAACGGCGTCCAGCTCGTGTCCAACGTCCTCACCCACCGGCAGGATCTCGAACAGCGCCTCGACGAGATGTGGATCCTGTTGCTGCCCGCCGTAATGCCCGCAGACCGCCACGGTGAGATCCCGCGGATCCGTCGGGCCCGCTGGACGCCGCCCGCCGACTGAACGCCACGCGGCGGTCAGCATCGTGACCGATCCGGTGCGAGCCGCACCGTGCCGGTCGCCAGCGCCTCGCCCCACTGCTCGACCGAGGTCCGCACGGTCCACGGATCGTGCGGATCGATCCGCGCCACCACGTTCGCCCGCTCGTCCAGTTCGACGAACCGGTGGTAGGCGGCCTCGATGAGGTCGACGTCGGCGTGTGGGCGGCCGCATGCGGCGCGGGCGCTCTGCCGGAACGCCTCGAGGACGAGCATGCCGGGAACGTGATCGCTGGGGTGGTCGAACAGGACCGGATGACGATCGTCGACCCGCAGGCGCCAGCGGTTCTCGGCGTACTGCGGACCGAGCACGACGTCCAGTGGCCGGGACTGCCCGACGACGGCGGGGGGAATCGCCGGGGGGCAGACGGGATCCCCGATCGTGCGCGGGCCGGTGCCGTTCCAGCGCAGCCGCTGGTAGTCGTCGGGGGTGAGGACGTTCGCCACTCCCTGTCCCGTGCCCACCTGTCGTCCGTCGACGACGAACACCACCGTCAGATCGAACTGGGACAGCAGCCCGCCGCGGTACACCGGGTCCTCCAGGCAGGCGTCGAGGACGACCTCCGCGGCGCCGGTACCGATGGCGAGCGCCTGCACCGCCGCGTCCACCCGCAGGGTCTGCATGACGAACGGATGACCGAGGGGAACGCGATATTGCGTGTGCCCCAAGTAGATCGCCGTCTGGCGCAGGGTCTCGGCGATCAGCATGGTGTCGTATCGGCCGGTTTCGGTCCGGTAGAAGCCGTGCAGCCGTGGCCACTGCGCGCCCAGCAGGAATCGATGGTCGGCGCCGGCGGACGTGCAGTCCGTCAGGAACACCTCCGACACCGATTGCCGGTGGACGTACCGCCTGGGCACCGTCGACTCGAAACCGAGGACGGGACTGTTCCGGGGCACTGCGTCCGCATCCACGGTCATTGTCGCTTCTTTCATTGCAAACCGGCCGGACTGCTTTTATCGAGGGACTATAGACGACCCGGACGAATCGGAGCACGCCCGTGTCCAGTGACTGGATCGGACGCCGGGAACGGCTTTCGTCCCCCGTCGGTCGCTCGGATGAATTCTTCGAATCCAACAAACCGATCGACCGGTTTATGGTAAGGTGTCAGGCAGTCGGGAAACAAATGAAACAAATGAACAGGGTCGGCCGTCGAGCACGCGGAGGGGTGTTCGCGCGGCAGGCCCGAGGTCACAGCACCTCCGCGCCGCCGGGACTATACGAGGGGTAGCCCCTGCGGCGCGGAGGCGTGTCTGCGTTCACATCGCCGCCACCCGAACCCGGGTGCCTCACTTGCTCGGAATGCGACTTCGCGCTTCGGCGAGCTGATCCTCGAGGTAGACGATCCGGCACGCCGCGTCCACCGCGGTGCCGCTGTCGACCAGTTCCCGCACCCGCGCGACGAGCCGGAGCTGGTTCCGGGAGTAGCGGCGGTGACCGCCCCCGGAACGGTGCGGCACCACGAGGCCCGTGTCGTCCAGACTGCGGAGGAAGGCAGGAGTGACCCCGAGCGCCGCAGCGGCGCGACCCATGCTGAAGGCGGGGTAGTCGTCGTTGTCGAGTTCGTTGGTGACCGCGGGAGCGCGGTCGGGTGTGGGATCCACGTGCCCTTCGTTGCTACGAGAGGGAACCCCGGCACATGGGGCGCCGGGGTTCGTGACGGTTACGACAGTGCCGGCCTCGACCGGCACGAGGAAATGACATACACGAGTTCGCAATCCCGAGGGATACGCATCACCAGCCTCTCGCTCTGCTCTCCGGTGGCGACGTGGTCGGCCTCCGCAGAGTCCGCCCGTCGCGTCGTCGGGGCGGAGCCGCAGAACCGAGTGCGGCTCCGCCCCCTCTGCAACTTCCCCGGCAACCCGTCGGTTGCCCCTCTTCCGGATCCTTCGCGTTGACGTCCTCGATGTTATCGGCCTCGATGCCGAAAGTCTACTGTTTCGACTGTAGATTTTCTCGTCGCGTCGAGACGTCCGGAACGGCCGGCCGAACCTGTCGGACCGGTGCGGCACCATGAGCACACCGCCGCCGGAAGGAACGCTCATGACCGAGATCCTCGACCTGGCACCGGCCGCCCACGAGATGGCACGGCTCGTCGGCGCGCTCACGCACGAACAACTCGCCCGTCCCACCCCGTGCGCCGGCACCACAATCGGGGACCTGGTGGATCACGTGGGCGGGCTGTCCCTGGCATTCACCGCCGCCGCCGGGAAAGCCGTCGGCGACCACACCGGGCAGGGACCGTCCGCCGACGCGTCCCGGCTCGGCGACGACTGGCGCACCAGGATCCCCGGGCAGGTCCTCGCCCTCGCCGAGGCGTGGCGCGATCCCGGCGCATGGACCGGAACCACCCAGGCCGGCGGCATCGATCTGCCCGGTCACGTCGCGGGGATCGTGGCGCTCGACGAACTCGTGATCCACGGCTGGGACATCGCCACCGCCAGCGGCCGGAGGTTCTCCTGCGATCCCGCCGCGCTGGCCGCGTGCCTGTCGTTCGTCGCCGCGACCACCGACGAGGAACGCGCGGCCGGCGGGCTCTTCGGGCCGGCGGTCGCGGTTCCCGACGACGCCCCGGACCTCGATCGTCTGATCGGGCTCAGCGGGCGTGACCCGTCGTGGCGGCCACCGCCCGGCCCCTCGGGCCGCCCACCGCGGGCCCCGGAGGGCGGGCCGGGCTAGGCTCGGCCGGCCACCGGCTGCGCCCCGCCCACCGAAAGGAACGTGAGCCTTGTCCGAGACGGACCGCCGCCCTCCCCGTCCGGACCTTCTGGCCGACTGCGGCAGTTGCTTCGGTTTGTGTTGTGTGGCTCTGCCTTTCGCCGCGTCGACCGATTTCGCGATCGACAAGGAGGCGGGCCGGCCCTGCCCGAACCTGCGGGACGACTTCCGCTGCGGCATCCACCGGGACCTGCGGCGCAAGGGGTTCACCGGGTGCACCGTCTACGACTGTTTCGGCGCCGGCCAGAAGGTCTCACAGGTCACGTTCGGCGGCGCGGACTGGCGTCGCGCGCCGCAGACCGCCCGGCGGATGTTCGACGTCTTTCCCGTCGTGCGCCAACTGCACGAGCTGCTCTGGTATCTCGACGAGGCGGTGTCCCTGCCCACCTCCGGGCCGCTCCGCGCGGACCTGCGCGGTGCGCGTGCCGCGACCGACCGGCTGACCCGCGGCGACGCCGACGCCCTCGCCGGACTCGACGTCGCGGCGCACCGGCAGGAGATCAATGCCCTGCTGTTGCGCGCGAGCGAACTCGCCCGGGCCGCCGTGCCCGGCCGGAGGAAGAACCGCCGCGGCGCGGACCTGCTCGGCGCGAAGCTCCGGCGCGCCGACCTGCACGGTGCGAACCTGCGCGGCGCCCTCCTCGTCGCCGCGGACCTGCGCGAGGCGGACCTGCGCCGGGCCGACCTCATCGGCGCCGACCTGAGGGACGCCGACCTGCGCGGCGCCGACCTCACCGGATGCCTGTTCCTCGTCCAGTCACAGGTCGATTCCGCCCGGGGCGACGCACGTACCCGGCTGCCCGCCACAGTGGCCACACCCGAGCACTGGTAGCACAACGGGCGAATCGGGCCCGTTGCTCGCGAAAGCCCTCGATCCGGCCGCGATCGGGTGTGCAATAGGTCCCATGAACATCCCCGACCTCCTTCCCACAGACCGCCGCCGGATGGCTCGTGCTGCCGTGGATTCGTTGGGCAGCCAGCGCAGCGACCACGCCCTCGTACGCGTGAAGTGCCCCGCCAGCCACAACGTCGCCACCGTCTACCGCACCCCGGAGGGGCCGGTGCTCGTCGCCGGCGGTGGTCCGACGGCGCACGGCAATCGCGACCGGTCCGAGACCGCGCACCACGGCGGATCCCTCGGGTCCGAGTTCGTCGACACCCTCGAGGCGACCCAGTTCGAGGACGACGACGTGCCCGCGCGCTGCGCGTGCGGTCCGCACACCCTCTCGCGCCAGGACCTGCAGGCCGCGGTCCGCTCGCACACCCGCACCGTCACCCTGGCCTGAGCCGGACCCGATGAGCACCGCCGACAGCCGGCGCGAGCGCGGCGTCGATTCCGGCGGCCGGGACGTCGAGCTGGAGCTTCGCGACGTGAGCCTGGCCGGCACCCTGACCGTCCCCGCCGGATCGGACGGCCTGGTGATCTTCGTGCACGGCAGCGGCAGCAGCCGGTTCAGCCCGCGCAACCGGTACGTCGCCGGGGAACTGAACGCCGCCGGCCTGGGCACGTTGCTGTTCGACCTGCTGACCGCCGGCGAGGAGGGCGACCGCGCCCTCGTCTTCGACATCGAACTGCTCGCGAGCCGGCTCGGCGAGGTGACCGATCTCGTCCGCGCGGAAGCCGAGTGGATCGGCTACTTCGGGGCCAGCACCGGCGCCGCCGCGGCGCTGTGGGCCGCCGCCGATCCGGACCGGGAGATCGCCGCCGTCGTCTCCCGCGGCGGGCGACCCGATCTGGCGATGCCCCGGCTCGGCCGGGTCCGCGCCCCCACGCTCATGCTGGTCGGCGGCCTGGATCGCATGGTGATCGAACTGAACCGGCAGGCCGCCGCGGCCATGCGGTGCGAACACGAACTGCGGATCGTGCGCGGGGCGACGCACCTGTTCGAGGAACCCGGCACGCTCGAGGTCGTGGCACAGCAAGCGCGGGACTGGTTCCTCGATCACCGCCCGGCGCCTCCGGCCTGACCGGCGCGCAACATACACGGCGTCGGATCTCTCTGCCGCTCCGGGGAATTCGGACATCGAAGACGGAACGCCCGGGGGCACCGCACCGACTCACCGGCCTGCGCTGGGCAAACACGGGTACGGTGGACACGACGGCACAGTCCTCGTACTGTGACGGAGGACACAAACTCGGGTAACTGCCGAACCGGCGGGGTACCCGCACTACAACGAGTTGACACACGCCCAGTGGCGACACCTCAGAGGCGGACAATTGACGATCGAAGCACACCGTGACATCCCCGCGGTACGACGCCTGACGGCACTCGACACCGCGCAGGCTCTTCTCCGCTCCGCAAGGGGCCGTTCCTACACCGAGGACCAGGCGTTCGACGAACTGCTCGACGCCTCGATGCGCTTCCACGTCGACATCGTCGACCTGTGCGAAGCCCTCACCGACCTGGCCACCGGTCCCGGCACCGTCCAGGGACTCCGACGTACCGTCCACGGACACCGGCGCGCCCACACCGTCGCGGCCGAACTGTGGGGCCCGCTGCTCGACCGGAGGACCGCCCCCGCCGAGAACTGATCACCGGAAGCGGATGCTCAGCGTGCGCCGGACGAGGTCACCGATCTCGTCCGCCCACGCGAGGATGCCGAGCGTCGAGTCGATGTTCCCCGGCGGCGTCCGTACCAGGGTGTCCCTGCGGATCAACCGCTCGAAGTCCACGGTCACCGGATCCCGGCGCACCCCGCCGTTGCCGTGGTGGAACTGCACCCCGGCGCGGCGCATCACGTTGATCAGCTCCTGCGCGAGGATCCCGTTCGCGACCGTCGTCGGATGCACGCCGTCGAGGGAGAACAGCCCGCCCGCGGCCCGGCCCCCACGACCGTCGGCCGTCAGGAACCGCGAGTCCGGCACGGGGTCGAGCGCGGCGAGTGCGGACGGGAGCGGGTACGGGGTCCACCACGCCGGACGGGCACCGACATCGGTGACGAAGCGCCGCGATGCGAGGCGCTCGAGCAGGCCGGCCACGTCCAGCAGATACCAGTCCCGGGCCGGGCCGTGCACCCCGGAACGAGCGTCGGCGACCGCCTGCTCGATGCGGTCGTTGTACAGGTCGATCGCGACGTCCACCGCGTACGCGCCGGCACCCGTGATGTGCTCGTCCTGAGCCGGGTCGAACCGCGCCTCCTCGATCCACGGCCGGGTGTAGTACGGGAAATAGGGCGACCCCGGTTCCATCTTGCGTCCGAGTCCCTTCGCGATCGGCGCGATGGTGACGTGGGGAATCGTGCACCACACGACGTGCCGCGCCCGGATCGCCGCCACCCGCTCGACCACCTCCGCGAACTCGGCCGCGAAGTGCTCGGGCCGCCAGATGGTGTAGGCGTCCTTCGCGGTGAGGTCGCGAAAGTCCGGACCGCTCCATGCGATGCGCAGGTCTGTGACCGTGCCGAGCGCGTTGTTGGAGCCGAGGAACACCACCAGCGTCTCGATCCCGGACTCGGTCGTGTCGTCGTGGTCGTCGCCGAGCGCCGCGGCCGCGTCGAACAACGTCATCGCCTTCGCCCCGTCGCTCCAGCGCGGATACACCTGCAACGCGGCGCGCTCCCCGTTGTTCTGCACGATCTGGTCGAGCAGGTCGTCGTTCGGTGCGGCGATCGCCGCCTCGCACGTCGCGGCCGTCTTGCTCAGGGCGTCGCGCAGGTCCCAGCCGAAACAGGACAGGTTGTGCTGGTATGCCGCCGGCAGCGGCGGCTCCCGACCGGGCCCGCGCTCCCAGTAGTCCTCCACCTGGTCCATGAACGCGCGGACGGCGAACAGCGCGAGCGGGGTCTCCCACATGTTCACCGACGGCCCGAAGCGTCGCTCGAGATCGCGCAGGAGCAGTTCGATGTTGAGCGGCAACCCGCCCGGACCGCCGTAGCGCGGGTAGCGGAACCGACGGAGCCAGCCGAGTTCGTGGGCGACGATCGCGGGGACCGAGACGTCGGTGTGGAAGACGGCACCGCTCTGGAACCCCTGCAGCACCGAGTCGCCGATCGCGACGAGCCGGTGCGGGGGCACTCCCTTGGTGTCGACCCGCACGTCGCGGCCGAGCGCCGGATCCGACACCGGCACCCGGGGGGCGGACGCCGCGCGCACCCGCACGTCCGCGGGTGTGCCGTCCGGGAGATCTATCGGAGTCACCGGCATTTCGTCCTCCCCCGGGCCGCGCGTGCGCCTGCTCCGAGCGTGAGCCGCGCGCGGTGGGTTGTCAACGACCCGGCCGGCGACCAATTCTGTAGGGCATGGCTACCGACGAGGACTTCGCGCACACCGACGAGGCAGCCCGCAATCGGCGGGAGAAGGCGCTCGTCCTCGCCCGGTTCGCCTGGAATCGCGGCATCACCGCGGACGAGCTGCTGGCCCTGAGCGACGACGTGCGCCGGAAGCTGGCCCGGGCCGCCGGAGCGCACCCGCCGCGCACGATGGAGACGTGGGCGCTCGTCGCGCGGCTGCTCACCGAGAAGTCGGCGTGGGCCGCGCAGCATACCGGCCATCCCGCAGCCGCCCCCACCGCCGCGGACGAGAAGATCATGTGGGTGAAGAAGCCGCCGCGCCGGTGGCTGTGAGTTCCCCCGGACCCTCACGCGCCGAGCGGGCCGAACGCGTACGACACGGCCGGCACCTGCATCGCGAACCGGACGAGGTGACCCTCGCGCGCGGCGCAGACGCTCCCGGCACCGCCGGGCAGGGGTGGCAGCGCGACGTCGCGTGGTGGGAGCAGCCGTCCCGGCACCGGCACGCCGTAGCAGCGGGCGTCGCCCAGCTCGATCCGGGCCACGCCGTCCGTGACGGTGGCGTCGACGAGCGCGGTGAGCCGGCGGCGGCGATGCGTCGCGCGGATCGATCCGTCGCGGTCGAGGGCGAGAACCCAGGCGTGGCCGAGGGAGTTGAGCCAGTCGAGCACGGTGCCGACGCCGCTGGTGCCGTGCACGTCGAGGCGGTGTGCGCTGAGCCGGGTGCGGAGCCCGGGGACGACACGCACCCCGTGCGCCACCACGGTCACCTCGTCCACCCGGCGCCCGCCCCAGTCGACCGCCGCGAGCTCGACCCGGGACTGCAGGTGCGCGCGGCGACGGCGCACCTGCACCGACCGCACCGTCGCCCGCACCGGCACGCCGTGCACGTCCGTCGCGACGGTGCGTCCGACGTACCGGTGCGTCAGGCCCAGAGCGAGCGCGGTGACGATCACGTCCGGGACCAGGGCGGTCGTCGTGCCGGCGGCGAGGTCGGCGAGCGGCTCCACCCAGCGGGTGGCCCACCCGTCCGCTTCGACGCCGGTGTCCATCCGGACATCATGCCCTCTCCGGCGCCGTGCGCCCCGCCTCGGCCGAATGTGACACGCGTTCAATGTGATCGAACCTGTGTGACATTCGGCCACCGCGGAGTCAGCGGTCGGCGTCGTCCCAGATCCGCAGGATGGTCGAGAGGATGTCCTCGGACACGCCCAGGCCGCCGAGGTGGCTCTCGCCGGGCAGGTGGTGGAACTGGGCGTCGGGCAGCCGGCCCACCACATGCAGGCCGTGTTCCATGGGGACGATGTGGTCCGTGTCGCCGTGCCACCACCGGACCGGCACCTTGACGTCCTCGAGACGGAAACCCCAGTCCCGGGCGAACGCCACGATATCGGCGAAGGGCGCGGCCATCTGCTTGCGGCTGCCGTTGAGCAGATCGTCGAGGAACATCGCCTTGAACTCGGGGCGGGCCAGCAACTGCCGGTCGGCCTCGGGCGAGAGCCACCCGTACATGTCGATGAGCGGCGACGCGAACGGCCGCACGACCCGGATCATCGACGTCACGCCCATGCCGATGGGGACACCCCAGACGGTGAGCAGCGGCGCGACCATTGTGCCCAACCGCATCAGGCCGCCGCTGATCGCGTCGGGCCCGACGACGGGCGCAACGCCCCCGAGCACCGCGGCGGCCACGACCCGCTCGGGCATCGCATGCGCCGCGGCGAGGGTGTAGGGGCCGCCGCCGGAGAGTCCGACGACCGCCATCCGGTCCACGCCGAGAGTGTCCGCGACGATGCGCAGGTCGTCCGCGAAGGCGAGGACGTTCTCGTAGCGGTGCGGACTCGACGAGCCGATGCCGGGGCGGTCGAGGCCGATGAGCCGTACGTGCTCGCGCTCGGCGTAGCTGCGTGCCTCGACGGGGATCTGCCGACGCGCCCCGGGGGTGCCGTGTAGCCAGAACACCGCCCGGCCCTGGGCCGATCCGAACTCGGCGAAGCCGATCCGGCGGCCGCCCCCGACCGCGACGGAACCTTCCAGCTTGGGACGTTCGACGTCGATCATGGGCGCCAGCATGCCACGTGGCTGCGGTCACACGACGCAGGTGTCCGTGACAGCGCGGGCCGGGCATCCCCGGCGACGGGCCCCGCGCTCAGCGCAGCGCGTCGATCAGCTCGCCGACGGTGTGTGCGGATTCGAGCGGATGACGGAGCCGCCCGGCCGGATTCACCGAGTACAGGTTGCGGCGGCCCGCGCGGGTGCGGGTCAGGTAGCCGCCGTCGACCAGGTCGGCGAGGATCGTCTGCACGGACCGCTCGGTGATCCCGATCCGCTGCGCGAGTTCGCGGACGGTGGGCTGTCCGCCTCCGGCGACACACAGCAGTACGTGCGCGTGGTTGGTCAGGAACGTCCAGCCCCGGGCACGGTCCTCGTCGCCGGCGGGCGGCGTTCCGGGGCGGGCGGAGGAGGTCACCCGCACACCATAGGGCACCGCGGTTTCCGGTATCGCGCTTCGCGCTCGGGCCGCGGCCGCATCCCTGGTGCGCCCGGGCGGCCCCGGGTAGGGTTCGCCGGGTGAACACCGGGCCGGCACTACGCCACTCACGGATCGGCGACCCGGTGGAGGTCTGAGCGTGGACCGCAACGAGTCGGCGCGGTTCTTCCGTGAACTGTTGGAACTGTCGGAAGCACCGTCCTGGGGCCCGTTCACCAACATCCAGCTCGACGACGGCGTACTGCTGCAGTTCGCCGAGCCCCCGGTGGAGATCCAGATGCAGCACTACGCGTTCATGGCCGACGACGACCCCTTCGACCGGGCGTATCGGCGGCTGTGCGACGCCGGCATCGAGCACTGGGCCGATCCGCAGATGCGCCGCCCCGGCGAAACGAACACGGGGCACGGCGGGCGCGGGGTCTATTTCAAGGACCCGGCCGGTCACGCGATCGAGCTGCTCACCCGCCCCTACCTCCCGATCCCTTGACAGCTAACCGGAAATACTATTCACTAATTACAGTTCGCGAAAGGGAGTATCCCTCCGCGCTTCGTCGTCAACTCGGGGGCCGTCCGCCGGCCCCCCGGCGGAGCGGGCTCGGTTCGAGCCGGGAAAGACTTTCGGCCGTTTCGAGGCTGAGAGGTGGTCCCGATGACCGTTCCGTTGTGGTTGTGGGCGGCGGTACTCGCCGCGATCGTGGCGATGCTGGCGGTGGATCTGTTCGCGCACCGCCGCGCGCACGTGATCGGCGTGCGCGAGGCCGCAGGCTGGTCGCTGTTCTGGGTCGGCACCGGCGTCGGATTCGGCGCGCTGATCTGGTGGCAGTACGGCTCGGAGTTCGGCCAGCAGTACTTCTCCGGCTACCTGATCGAGAAGTCGCTCGCCGTCGACAACGTCTTCGTCTGGGCGATCATCCTGACGTACTTCGCCGTGCCGCGTGAGTACCAGCACCGGGTCCTGTTCCTCGGTGTGCTCGGCGCCCTGGTGTTCCGGGGTCTGTTCATCGCGGCGGGCTCGGTCCTCATCGCGAGCTTCGGCTGGATCCTCTACCTGTTCGCGGCGTTCCTGCTCTACACCGGCTACCGGATGATCCGGCAGCGCGACGAGCACCTCGACCCCGAGAAGTCCCGCGCGCTGCGGCTGTTCCGCCGCCACGTACCGATGACCGACGCCTACCACGGACAGAAGTTCCTCGTCCGCCGCGGTGGTGCGCTGCTGGCCACCCCCCTGCTCGCGGTGCTGGTGCTCATCGAGATCACCGACATCGTCTTCGCGGTCGACTCGATCCCCGCGATCTTCGCGGTCACGGACGTGCCGTTCCTCGTCTTCACCGCCAACGCGTTCGCGGTGCTGGGCCTGCGAGCGATGTACTTCCTGCTCGCCGACCTGATCCACCGCTTCGTGTACCTGAAGATCGGGCTGGCGCTGGTGCTGATGTGGGTCGGCGTCAAGATGCTGCTGAAGATCGACGTGTTCTACGTGCCGACACCGATCTCGCTCGCCGTCGTCGCCACGATCCTGACCGTGTCGATCGTCGCGAGCCTGCGCGCCACGCGCGGCCAGGGCCGTCGCAGCCTCGCGGCGCCCGCGACCCCGCCGTTCCGGGTGGCCACAGCCGAGGAGACCGCGGCGCTCGAACCCGTGTGGCGGCTGCCGGGCAGCCGGCGCCGCGCGGCGCGGCCCGAGCGCGACGACAGCCTCAGCGGTGGGCGGTGAACGTGTACTGGCGAGTCGCCGCCTCGACGATCTGATCGGGGGTCACGTCGATCTCGCCGCCGAGCCACGCGGTCATGAGCTCGGCGAGGCCCCCGACGAACAGCAGCGCGGCGATCTGGTCGTGGGGCGGCTGCAGCGCGCGGTCGCCCCACAGCTCGCGGGATTCGATCGCGACGAGGTCCGCGAACTGGCGCAGCAGTTCCCGGCGACGGGTGCGCAAGGGCTCGGCGGCCGCGGACTCGACGACGGCGACCCGGCCCTTGCGCGGATCGTCGGTGAGGACCGCGACGAACGCGGCGATGGCGGCGCGGGCCCGCTCCTCGGGGCCGCGCTCGGATTCGGCGAGTGCCGTCAGCGCGCGCTCGCGGATCTCGTCGGCGATCCGCTCGACGACGCACACGAGCAGCTCGTCCCGGCCGGAGAAGCTCTCGTAGAAGTACCGCTCGGTGAGCCCGGCCTCCTGGCAGATCGCGGTCATGGTGGCACGGTCACCGCCCTCGCGGCCGAACACCGTCAGGCCGGCCGCGAGCAACTGCTCACGGCGGTCGGCGGTGCGCTGCTCGGCGCTCTTTCCGCGGTACTGACGACTGGGCCTGCCCATAGTCGAATCTTGACAGATCGCCGCCTGTGATCCACGCTACTGTCAATTGACAGAGCTTCATGTCAGATACGGTCCGACGAATCGGAGACCTCATGACGAAAGTGCTCGCGCCCTCCCCGCCCGGCCTGACCGCGGTACCCGGGGACGCCGGCCTGCCCTACGTCGGGTACGCCCTCGACTACATGCGCAACCCGCTGAGGGCCTACGACCGGCGATACCGCGAACACGGGCCGGTGTCCTGGTTCCGGTTCGCGGGCCGGCCCTGGGTGGTGCTGCTCGGACCCGACGCCTGCGGCGCCGCGCTGCAGAACCGCGACCGGGCCCTCGCGAACGGTCCGGGCTGGCGGACCCTCATCGGCCCGTTCTTCGACCGCGGCCTGATGCTGCTCGACGGCGACGAGCACCGCACGCACCGCCGGATCATGCAGCAGGCCTTCACCCGGGACCGCCTGGCCCGCTACACGGACTCGATGCAGCCCGCGATCGCACAGGCCCTCGACTCGTGGACACCGAGCGAGGATTTCCGCGCCTACCCGGCACTGAAGGACCTCACCCTCGGGCTCGCCACGTCGATCTTCATGGGCGGTGCCGAGGGATCGTCGGCCACCGAGATGGCCGAGGTGAACAAGGCGTTCATCGGGTGCGTGCAGGCGGCCACGGCGATCGTGCGCTATCCCCTGCCCGGAACCCGCTGGCGCCGTGGCGTGGTGGGCCGCCGCCGGCTCGAGGAGTTCTTCCGGCGTTACCTGCCGGCCCGTCGCGCCGGCGACGGCGACGACCTGTTCACCGCGCTGTGTCACGTGGAATCCGAGGACGGCGAGCGATTCTCGGACGAGGACGTCGTCAACCACATGATCTTCCTGATGATGGCTGCGCACGACACCTCGACCATCACGCTGTCCACCGTGCTGCAGTACCTCGGCCAGTTCCCCCAGTGGCAGCAACTGTGCCGGGAGGAGTCGCAGGCACTCGGTACGACGACCCCGACCCTGGCGGACCTCGAATCGCTCACGAGCCTGGACCTGGTGATCAAGGAGTGCCAGCGGATCGTGACCCCGGTACCCGGCATCGTCCGGTACACCACCGCCGACACCGAGATCCTGGGCCACTTCGTGCCGCGCGGCACCCTGATCAACGTCGGGCTGCACTACAGCCACCACATGCCCGAGTTGTGGCCGGAACCGGAGAAGTTCGATCCCGGTCGCTTCGCACCGGAACGACGCGAGGACCGCGTGCACAAGTTCGCGTGGACGCCGTTCGGCGCCGGAGAGCACCGCTGCCTGGGCATGTACTTCTCCGGCGCCGAGATCAAGACGGTGCTGCACCACCTGCTGCTCGGGTACCGGTGGCACGTTCCGTCCGATTACGTTGCGCCGCTGAACTTCACATCACTTCCGTACCCGTCGGACGGGCAACCGATCGCGCTGCGCCGCCTCCGGTGACTCAGACGCGGCCCTTGACCATCCCGTGCCAGTACATGGCCGGCAGGCCGTAGCGCTTGAGCAGCCACATGTCGCGGCGATCCTTGGTGGTGTCGATGACCGGGATGCTCGGAGACGGGTTGAGCTCGTAGTCGAACTCCGCGAGCATCATCCTGTCCCGGGCGGTGACGAACGGGCAGGACGAGTACCCGTCGTAGCTCTTGCGCTTGCCGACGCCGCGCATCTCGGCGACCAGGTTGGCGACGAGGACGGGCGCCTGCTTGCGGACCGCCGCGCCGGTCTTCGACGTCGGCAGGTCCGCGACGTCACCGAGTGCGAACACGTTGGGATACCGGCGGTGCTGGAGCGTGTGCTTGTCGACCTCGACGTAGCCGAAGGGACTCGCCGGGTTGGCGAGCGGGCTCGCCGCGACCCAGCCGGGCGCGCGCTGCGGGGGCACGGCGTGGAGCATGTCGAACCCGACGACTTCCTCGGTGCCGGTGGCGTTGTTCACGATCGTCGCCTTGCGCGACGATCCGTCGAGCGCGGTCATCTCCGAGCTCAGGCGCACCTCGATGCCGTACTTCGCGGCGACCCCCTCGAGGGTCTGTCGCCAGGACGGGATGCCGAACATCGAGTCGCCGGGCAGGACGAGCATGACGCGGATCCCGTCCAGCAGGCCCTGCCGCCGCCAGTAGTCGGAGGCGATGTAGGCGATCTTCTGCGGCGCGCCGGCGCACTTGATGGGGCCGGCGGGCTGGGTGAAGATCGCCGTGCCGGAGCGCATGTTCCGGATCAGCTCCCACGTGTAGGGGGCGTACTGCGAGGAGTAGTTGCTCGAGACGGCACCGTGCCCGACGGCCTCGGCGAGGCCCGGCACGCCGTCCCAGTCGAGTTGCAGGCCGGTGGCCAGCACAAGGTAGTCGTAGCCGACGACGGTCCCGCGGTCGGTCGTGACGGTCTGCGCGCCGGGGTCGACGGCGGTCGCGGCGGCCCGGATCCACCGGACGCCCTTGGGGATCAGCTTCTCCTCGGCTCGGCGGGTCTCGTCCAGCGACGCCTGTCCGCCGCCGACGAGCGTCCACAGGGGCTGGTACCAGTGCTCGTCGGAGGGCTCGATCACCGCGATGTCGGTGACGCCGGCCCGGCGCAGGCGCGCAGCGGTCGCGATTCCGGCCGTGCCACCTCCGACGACGAGTACTCGATGTCGCGCGGCACCGTTGCCTGAATGGAGCGACATGTGAACAGTCCTTTCCGTCCGTGACGCAGGCGCGGACGCGGGCTGGGCCTCCACGCCCCTTGATACCCGGTGGGGTATTCAACGACGACTGTAGACCCGGGCCCGGGACTCTTCAAGTACCCCTCCGGGTATTCCTGCCCGGTGAAGGTCCCCGCTTCCCGGGACCTTCGTCCCTGCCGGGCGGGGCGCGAGGCCGTCGAGCTGCGCGACGGCGGCGACCAGGAGACGACCGCGACCGCGCCTCTACTCCGTCGCCGCGCTGACGACGTCGTCCTCGGACAGCAGCACCTCGGCCGCCGCCGGGCCGAGCGGCACGAAACTGTCGCGGCTGGTGACCCGCGAGATCCGGCCCCGGTAGCCCGCGTCCACCAGTGCGGTGACCACCGCCTCCGACACCCCGCCGCTGCGCCGCGTCTCGTCCACCACCAGCACGCGCGGGAAGGACTGCGCGCACGCCAGCAGTTCCGCCAGCGGCAGCGGCGCCAGCCACTGCAGGTCCAGCACGGCGGCCTCCACGCCGCGCGCCGACAGCCGACGGGCCGCGCGCAGGCTCATCCGGACGCCGTTGCCGAACGTCACGATGAGCACGTCGTCGCCCGTACCGTATACCCGCACCGAGCCCGGCTGTACCGCAACGGAATCGGGCGGCTCCTGCCACAGCCCGTCGCCCTCGTCGTACAGGTCGCGCTCGTGGTACAGCGCGATCGGCTCGAGGAACACGCACACCCGGCCCTCACTGCGCGCGAGGTGCACGCAGCTGCGCAGCAGCGCCCCCGCAACCGACGGACGGCTCGGCACCGCGAGCACCAGACCGGGAATGTCGCGCAGCACCGCGACGGAGTTGTCGTTGTGGAAGTGCCCACCGAAGCCGCGCTGGTAGGCGAGGCCGGCGATGCGCACCACCATCGGGTTGCGGAAGCGGCCGTCGGAGAAGAACATCAGACTCGCCGCCTCGCCGCGCAACTGGTCCTCGGCGTTGTGCAGGTAGGCCAGGTATTGGATCTCCGGAATCGGCAGCAGGCCCGCCACCGCGAAACCCAGTGCCGTACCGAGGATCGTCTGCTCGTCCAGGATCGTGTCGAAGACGCGGTGCGGCCCGAATCGGCGGAGCAGACCGCGCGTGAGCCCGTACACCCCGCCCTTGTCCGCCACGTCCTCACCGAACACGAACGACTCCGGTATCGCCTCGAGAATCCCTGTGAGCGCGGCGTTCACCGCCTGGGCGAGCGTGCGGGGCTCCGGCGACGGGAGCCCCGGCTCGTCCGGAACCCGCCGGCGACCGTGCGCGTGCAGCGGCCGCATCACCTCGGCGGCCGATACCAGCCGCGGGGCGGTCGCGAGCGCCTCCATCTCGGCGGCGACGACGGAACGCATCTCCTCGTATCGTTCGAGAATCCTTGCGGAGGAAAGTGTTCCGCGGTCGACCAGAGTACGCGCGGTGGCCAGCAACGGATCCCGGACGTAGTCGGCGGCGATCTCCTCGCGGGTGCGGTACGCGGTCTCGGCGTCGGAGCCGGCGTGGCCGAGGAACCGCACCGTCTTCAGGTGCAGCACGGCCGGTGCGCGGGAGGTGCGGACGGCGACGAGCAGGTCCGCGACGGCGGTGAGCACGCCGACCGGGTCCGCGCCGTCGGCCGCGCGGTAGCTCACCCCCGGATACGACGAGAGGGTGCGTTCCGCCCAGCCCTCCGGCGTCCGGACGCTGATGCCGAACCCGTTGTCCTCGCACACGAACAGCAGCGGCAGCGGCAGCCCCCGGTACGCGCAGTAGGCGGCCGCGTTGAGCGCCCCGACCGCGGTGGAATGGTTCGCCGAGGCGTCCCCGAAGCTGCACAGCACCACCGAGTCCGCGGGCCACGGGCACTGCAGGCCCAGCCGGGCCGCGCGGGCGAGGGCGAACGCCGTCCCCACCGCGCGCGGCAGATGGGAGGCGATCGTCGAGGTCTGCGGGAGAATGTTCAACTCGGCGTTGCCGAACACCTTGTGCCGGCCGCCGGAGATCGGGTCCAGCGTCGAGGCGGTGCAGCCGGCGAGCACGTCCCGCACCGGCGTCGTGCCCGGCACCCGGGCCGCCCGCGCGGCATAGAAGGCCCCCGACCGGTAGTGCAGCAGTGCCGGATCGGTGACCCGGGACAGCAGGCCCAGGGCGGCGTTCGCCTCGTGCCCGGCCGAGCCGATGGTGTAGAACCCGGCACCGCGCCGCTGCATCTCCCGGGCCGCGAAGTCGAGGTGACGGGACTGCAGTTGGGCGTCGAAACAGCGCAGCACCAGCTCGTCCGGTACCTGTCCGGCCACGGCACGGCCGGCGCTCCAGCCGCGGACGGTGGCGGTGAAGTACTCGTCGAGCGGCTCGGCCGTCATCGCGCTTCCCCACACCCTCGCAGGTCCTGCCCAATACTGTGTACCGGCACAGTACCGCCCGGTCCCGGTCGGCGCGGGTCGCCCCGCCCGGCCGCACATGCAGGCCGGGACCGAACGGAAGGAACACCGAGATGTCCACCCGCCTCACCGACGGGGAACTCGTCGACCGGTACCTGCACGCCGTCCTCGTCCACCTGCCGCGGTCCCGGCGCGACGACGTGGCCGCCGAACTGCGCCGGCGCATCGACGACGCCGCCGCCGACCGCGACGTGCGTGAGGTGCTCGCCGGCCTCGGCTCCCCGGAGGATCTCGCCCGCACCTACCGGGGCGCCCCGCGGCACCTGATCGGTCCCCGGCTCTACGACACCTATCTACGGGTGCTGTGGCCCGTCGTCGGGGTCGTGGCGGCGGTGCTCGGCGGACTGACCCTGCTCGGCGCCCTGACCGAGGTCACCGATCCCGCGGCCCCACCCCTCGACACCGCCGACGTCGTGTGGGACGCGATCGACGCGGCCCTGACCGGCGGTGTGTACGCCGCGTTCTGGGTGACCGTCGTCTTCGCGGTGCTCGAGCGCACCGCGCCCGCCGGCACGGACCTCGGCCGGTGGGACCCGGACGACCTCCCGGCGGTGCCGCACGGGCGGGAGATCCCCGTCGGCGAGGCGGTCGCGGAACTGGTGTTCGCGGTGGTCGTGCTGATCGGGGTGGCGAGCCTGTCCCCGTCGCTCGCGCCGTCGTTCTTCGGTGCCGGGTACGAAGCCCTCGACCCCAGCTTCACCGACCGGCTGGTGCCAGCGATGATGGCCGTCGCGGCGCTGTGGGTGGTCTCGGCGAGCGTGGCGCTGGTCGTGCGCAGCTGGACGACGGTCGTCACCGCGCTGTCGGTGGTCTCCGATCTGCTCGCCGTCGCGGTGGCCACGGCCGTGCTCGTGCACCGGCCGTACTTCTCGCCGCAGTTCCTTTCCGACCTGCGCGAGCGCACGGGCTCCGACCTGACGGCTCAGCTGAACCTGGCGGTCGGCATCGTGTGCATCGTGGTGATCGTCGCCTCGGCGGTCGGGGTGGTGACGGCGGTTCGCAAGCACCTCGCGCACCGCCGCGCCTGAGGCCCGGCCGTCAGCAGGTGGCCAGGACGCCGGCCATCGCGTCCCTCTCGTCCGGCGTGATCCACAGGCCGTACTCCGCCTTCACCTCGATCTGCCGGGAGACGTAGGTGCAGCGGTACTCCGAGTTCGGGGGCAGCCACTGCGCCGCGTCCTTGTCGCCCTTGCCCTGGTTCGTGGGCCCATCGACGGCCTGCAGGTTCCGGGGATCGTTCGCGAGGTTCTTGCGGGCCTGCGCATCGAGCAGCCGCGCACCCTTCTGCCACGCGTCCGACAGGGCGACGACGTGATCGATCTGCACCGCCGACGACGTGTCGACGCCGCGCCGGAAGTAGATCTCCCGCCCCGTGTACGGGTCGTACAGGGTCCCCGCCTCGACGGTGCACTCCTTCGTCACCGGCGCCAGCTTGATGTTCACGAGATCCCGCTTCAGGACGTCGTTGCGCGTGTCGCAGCCGTTGCGCCCGCCCGCGACGGTCACGTCGTCGGTCCATGCCGGCCCGAACAGGGCGCGGTCGTAACCGCCGGACGGGTCCGGTTCCCGCACGGCGAGGCTCTTCAGCAGTTCGACCGCCTCGGCGGCGGCGGCCGACGACGGGGCCGGCGCGGGCGCCGACGTGGACCCGCCGGGACCCGCCTCGTCGCCGCCGTACGTCTGCTGGAGGACGACGAACGCGACGAAGGCGAGCACGTAGGCGAGCAACCACAACCAGCGCCGGCGGCCGGCGGAGTTCGCCGCGGCCACTACTGCGCGAGCGGCGGCATCTTCACGACCTGTCCCGCGTAGGACAGGCCGGCACCGAAGGCGAGCAGCAGGCCGAGCCCACCCGGCTGGACCTGACCGGTGCGCAGCATCTTCTCCATCGCGAGGGGGATGGAGGCGGCGGAGGTGTTGCCCGTCTCGATGATGTCGTCGGCGACGGCGACCGTCTCCGGCAGGTCGAGCTGGCGGACGATGACGTCGTTGATGCGCAGGTTGGCCTGGTGCGGGACGAACGCGTCGAGGGCGGCGAGCTCGACACCGGCCTTGTCGGCGATCTGCCGGGCGATCTTGCCCATCTCGAAGGCCGCCCAGCGGAACACCGCGGTGCCCTCCATGATGATCCAGGGCCGCTTCTGATCGGGGTTGTTCGCGAAGTTCACCCAGTCGGGTTCCTGGCGGATGGCGTCGGCCTGCGAGCCGTCCGATCCCCACACGGTGGGGCCGATGCCCACCTCGTCGGACGGGCCGACGACCACGGCGCCGGCGCCGTCGCCGAAGATGAACCGCACCGAGCGATCGGTGGGCTCGGTGGTGTCGCTCATCCGCTCGACGCCGATGACGAGCGCGTAGTCCTCGGTGCCCGCGCGCACCAGGTCGGAGGCGACGCCGAGGGCGTAGCAGAAGCCGGCGCAGCCTGCGGAGATGTCGAGGGCGGCGGCGCCGCCGGTGCCGAGGGCGTCGGCGACCAGCGCGGCGGACTGCGGGGTCTGGTACGGGTAGGTCGAGGTCGCCACGATGACGGCGCCGAGCCGGTCGCCGGTGATGCCGGCGGCCTCGAGCGCCTTGCGGCCCGCGGAGATCGCCATGTCGAGGACGGTCTCGCCGGTGTCCTCCGCGAAGCGCCGCTCCTTGATGCCGGAACGGGACTGGATCCACTCGTCGCTCGAGTCGATCTGCTGACAGATCTCGTGGTTGGTCACGATCCGCTCGGGGCGGTGCACGCCCAGCCCGAGCAGTGCGGTGTTCCGCAGCGGGGCGGGACCGGCGATCTGTGCACCCATCAGGCGAACTCCTCTTCTTCGTGCACTGGCTGTCAGTGCATCGCGTTCCTGACACGGTAACGCGCGCGCGAATCGTAGCGGAGCCGACCCGTCGGCCACGGCCCTTGCGCGCGGGCCGCCGGGACACGCCGACGGGCCCGGGACCGCGTGTGACTACTGCCACCTCCTGTTACCGTCTGTGGCCGTGCACACACGTAATGGGGGTTACCGACGTGCTTCCGCCCGCCTCGGAGTCCTTGCGCTGACCTGTGCCGCCGTGACGGTGGTTCCGTTCGCGGGCACTGTGGCGGCGAACCCGAACGCGATCAATCCCATCCCGGGACTCAACGGGGTCAACGGCCTGCCGGAGCTGCGCGGCCGCACCCAGGTGGTGGCGCAGCAGACCGGGATGCTCAGCACCAACCGCACGCAGGACATGAACGTGCTCGGCACCGACCTCGGCGTCATGTGGGACAACGGCCGCGGCCAGGTGCTGACCGCGTTCGGCGACACGGCGGGCCTCGGGCTGCCCAACCTTCTCTCGGGCAGCATCTGGGCCTGGCGCAGCAGCGCGCTGTTCCGCAGCTCGGACCGCAACCTCACGGACGGAATGACGTTCGACAGCGCGGCCCGTGACTTCTTCGGTCAGGCGAAGGAACTCGTACCGAGCCCGAAGATCCCGTTCGTGGAGATCAGCCGGATCCCCACCGCAGGGATCGCCGTCGGCGACACCCAGTTCCTGAGCTTGATGTCGGTGAAGAACTGGGGGCAGGCCGGCTCGTGGGAGACCAACTTCTCGGGGCTGGCCTTCTCCCACGACAACGGGGAGAACTGGACGGTGGCGCCGCAGACCGAGCGGCCGAGCGTCGGCGGGAACCGGAACTTTCAGATGGGCGCCTTCGTCCGGCACGGCGGGTTCGTCTATCAGTACGGAACGCCGCCCGGCCGCGGCGGCCTGGTGCACCTGGCGCGCGTGCCGGAACTGCAGATGCTCGATCTCGCGGCGTACGAGTACTGGGACGGCGGCGCGTGGGTGCGCGACGTGAATGCGGCCCGCCCGGTGATGGCGGGCGGCGCGGCCGAGCTGTCGGTGCAGTGGAACGACTACCTCGGGCAGTTCGTGCTGCTGACCACCGACGGCCACAACTCCGTGGTGCTGCGCCGCGCCCCGTCGCCCACCGGCCCGTGGAGCGCGCCGGAGGTCGTCGTCGACACCCGGGAGCTGCCGACGGCGTACGGCGCGTACATCCACCCGTGGTCGTCGGGTCCGGACCTGTACTTCCTCACGACCGTGCACCAGAACTACAACGTGCTGCTGCTGCGTACCACGCTCCACCCCTGACCGGCGCGGCGTCCGGGCTACCGTGCGTCCATGGACGCACAGGAGTGGGATGCGCGGTATGCGGAGAGCGAGACGGTGTGGGGATCGCCGCCGAACCCGGTGATCGTCGAGTTCGCGACGTCGCTGCCGCACGGCCGGGCACTGGATCTGGGGTGCGGCGAGGGCCGGCACTCGCTCTGGCTGGCCACGCGCGGCTGGGAGGTGACCGGCGTCGACTTCTCCCGGGTGGCGGTGGACAAGGCCCGGGCGATCGCTGCGCAGGCGCCGCGACGGGTGCGTGAGCGCCTGACGTACGCGTGCGCCGACGTGACCGAGGTCACCTTCGACGCCGAATATGATCTCGTCCTCTCCGCCTATCTCCATTTCCCTCCGCCACAGCGACGAGCATTGATCGACAATGTGATCGCGGCCCTGAAACCTGACGGAATCCTCATATTTCTGGGGCACGATTCGACCAATCCCACCGAGGGCGTCGGAGGTCCTCGCGATCCCGAGATCCTCTACACACCAACGGATCTCGCCGAGGAAATGCACGACCGTCTGGATATCCGGACCGCCGAGCGGAGAATGCGGGAAACGGACGCAGGAATGGCGATCGACGCACTGGTCGTGGCACGCAAACCGACCCTTGGCAGTTAGTTGCCCGGCGGGTAACATAGGCGGATGTTACCGACGAGTAATAACTTGGGCGGTACTCGAACACTGCTTGACCGCACCATCTCACTGGGAGTAGCGCAGACATGGGCCATTACAAGAGCAACCTCCGGGATCTGGAGTTCAACCTCTTCGAGGTGCTGAAGATTCAGACGCTCCTCGAGGCCGGGAAGTTCGGTGACCTCGACGAGGAGACCTCTCGTGGCATTCTGTCCGAGGTGAAGACCCTCACCGAGGGCCCCGCGGCGGAGTCGTTCGCCGAAACCGACCGCACCCCCCCGGTCTTCGATCCCGAGACCCACTCGGTCTCGCTGCCCGAAGGCTTCAAGAAGGCGTTCAACTCCTGGTACGAGGCCGGCTACTGGTCCATGGGCCTCGAGGAGGAGATCGGCGGAACGCCGGCGCCGCGCGCCCTGAGCTGGGCCGTCAACGAGATGATGCTCGGCGCCCAGCCGGCCGCCTTCATGTACGCCGCCGGTCCGTCCTTCGCCGGCGTGCTCCACGCCAACGGCACCGACGAGCAGAAGAAGTGGGCCGCGACCATCGTCGAACGCGGCTGGGGCGCCACCATGGTCCTGACCGAGCCCGATGCCGGTTCCGACGTCGGCGCCGGCCGCACCAAGGCGATCAAGCAGGACGACGGCTCCTGGCACATCGAGGGCGTCAAGCGGTTCATCACCTCCGCCGACTCCGACGATCTGTTCGAAAACATCTTCCACCTAGTCCTCGCCCGCCCCGAGGGCGCCGGCCCCGGCACCAAGGGCCTGTCGCTGTTCTTCGTCCCGAAGTTCCACTTCGACTTCGAGAAGAACGAGATGGGCGAGCGCAACGGTGTGTTCGTCACCAACGTCGAGCACAAGATGGGCCTGAAGGCGTCCGCCACCTGCGAGGTCACCTTCGGCGGCCACGGCGTGCCCGCCCAGGGCTGGCTCGTCGGCGAGGTCCACAACGGCATCGCCCAGATGTTCGACGTCATCGAGCACGCCCGCATGATGGTGGGCACCAAGGCCATCGCGACCCTCTCCACCGGCTACCTCAACGCCCTGGCCTACGCCAAGGAACGCGTCCAGGGCGCCGATCTGACCCAGATGACCGACAAGACCGCCCCCCGGGTCACCATCACCCACCACCCGGACGTGCGGCGCGCCCTGGCCATGCAGAAGGCCTACGCCGAGGGTCTGCGCGCGGTCTACCTCTACACCGCCGCCCACCAGGACGACGTCGTCGCCGAGCAGATCTCCGGCGCCGACCACGAGCTGGCGCACCGCGTCAACGACCTGCTGCTGCCCATCGTCAAGGGCGTCGGCTCCGAGCGCGCCTACCAGTACCTGACCGACTCGCTGCAGACCCTCGGCGGCTCCGGCTTCCTGCAGGACTACCCGATCGAGCAGTACATCCGCGACGCGAAGATCGACTCCCTCTACGAGGGCACCACCGCCATCCAGGCGCAGGACTTCTTCTTCCGCAAGATCGCCCGCGACCGCGGCGTCGCCCTCGCCCACCTCACCGGCCAGATCCAGAAGTTCCTCGCCTCCGACAGCGCCGACGAGCGCCTCAAGTCCGAGCGGGCCCTGCTCGCCACGGCCCTCGAGGACGTCCAGGCCATGACCGCCACCCTGACCGGCTTCCTCATGGGCGCCCAGGAACAGCCGACCGAGCTGTACAAGGTGGGTCTGGGCTCGGTGCGGTTCCTGCTCGCCTTCGGTGACCTGCTCATCGGCTGGCGCCTGCTCGAGCAGGCCGAGATCGCCCTCGCGGCCCTCGACGCCGGCCCGGACGCCAAGGACAAGGCGTTCTACGAAGGCAAGGTCGCCATCGCCGGCTTCTTCGCCAAGAACGTCCTGCCCGAGCTGACCGCCGTGCGCGGCATCGTCGCGAACGTCGACCTCGACATCATGGAGCTCGACGAAGCGGCCTTCTGAGCCGTGGCAGGTAGCCGTGGCAGGTGAGCGTGGCAGGTGAGCGAATGTATCGTCCGCTACCGCTGAGGAGCTGAACGATACATTCGCTCGGCCCGGCTCGGCCCGGATCCGAGTGAGTAGGTAGTGCACAGGACTGTGCCCTCCCGTTTCGTAACGGGAGGGCACAGTCGTGTGCAGGCTGGTTCCGCGCTACGGCGTGCCGGTCTGCGACGTTCCCGCGGGGGCCGCGGCCGGCGCATCCCCGGATTCGTCCGGGGTGCTCGGGGCGGGCTGCGGGGTCGTCGTCACGGCCGGTCGCGCGCCGGCGGGTGCCTCCGCGCCGCCTCCGGGCGTCTCCGCCTCCCCGGGCGCCGGCTGCGACGGCGCGGCCGGTGCCGCCTCCGGCGCGGGCTCCGGCTCGGCGCTGACGCAGCGCACCACGGGCACCGGGTCGTAGCGGACCGTGCGGGTGGTGCTCGAGATCTGCCGGCCGGTGGCCGCGTCGGTGATGATGCGGGTGTCGCTCACGGTGAAGCCCTGCGCGCCGCTCGACGGGATGCACCCCGGCCCGGCCGGCAGCGTGATCGTGTTCGGCGCCGTGAAGTTCGTGCGGGGACCGGTCACGGATTCGACGTCCACGGTCTTGGTGCCCCAGATCCGCACCGTGATGTCCGACGACGTGCCGATCGCCTGGATCAGCACCCCGGTGTCGAAAGGATTGCGGAACTTCAGGTCGATCGCACCCTCGAAGACCGTCGCCTCCCGGGCCGCCGGGTACCGGGAGATGTAGTAGCTGTGCTCGGTGTGCTCGACATCCTCCATGCCTGCGAAGTACGTCGCGTTGTACAGGGTGGTCGCGAGCTGGCTGATGCCGCCGCCCACCGCTTTGGATGGGCGTCCGTTGTTGATGATGCCGGACTCGACGTACCCCTGCGCCGCGCCGCGCGGGCCGGTGTAGCCGTTGAGCGAGAACGTCTCCCCCGGCTTGACCAGCGCACCGTTGATCTCCGAGGCCGCCAGGCGGATGTTCACGCCCGAGGCGTACTCGAAGCCCCCGGTGGTGAACTCGCCGATCACCTCGCGGATGCCCAGCTTCTCGGCGGCCTCCGTGGTCAGCTTGGGAGCGACCGGCTTGTACACGGCGTCGGTCACCCGCTCCCCCGGCGCGGCCAGCAGCTGCGGCAGCGATTCGAGGCTGACCGCCCAATCGACGAGCTCGCCGTCGACCGACGGGATCACCGTCGGGCCCCCGCCCTCGAGCACGATCCGGGCGTCTTTCGGCTCCACCTCGGTCGCGGCCAGTTGCGGCCGGAGGATCTCGGTCGCGGCCTCGATCCCGTACTGCGGGGTCAGTCCCCCGTTGCCGTCGGGCACGAAGGTCAGCACGGCGCCGACACGGTCGCTGGGCAGGGTCGCGACGGCCCCGTCGCGACCGCGCACCGTCACGTCGGCTGCGACGGCGGGGTCCGCGACGTCTCGCAGTGCGCGTTCGAGTCCCTCGGGCGTGACCGTCACCTCGACCGTCTCGACGGGGAACGCGACGTCGCCGAACGCCCAGCGTTCGGCGAACAGGTCTGCGGAGGCTTCCGCATCGAGCGTCTGCCCGGGCAGCGGCGGCACGGGCACCGGGGTCGCCCCGTCGAACACGAGGTTGCCCTCCCGTGGCGGCCGGTCGGCGACCGCGCGGACGCCGCCGATCGCCGCCGACAGCGCGGCGTCGTCGCGCGTCGACACGACGCCGATCTCGTTGCCGCCGCCGAAGAACGACGTCACGCGGGTGATCGGGTCGAGCGGCTGCGATCCGATGCGGTCGAGGGTGTGCTCCCAGTCGACGTCCAGACCCGCCTGCGCCGGCACGATCTGCGCGGTCACGTCGCCCGCCGTGACGGTCACGGGCTCGTCGACGCGTGGCCCGAGTTCGGTCCGCAGGATCTGTTCCGCCTCCGCGACCGACCGCCCGCCGATCTCGATGCCGGCGACGGTGACGCCGCGCGGCACGTTGCCCGACGAGACGGCGAGGTCGCCGACGTAGAGGGCGGCGAGCACGGCGGCGACGCCGCCGACCACCAGCGCGATGCGACGCCAGGGCGGACCGCCGTCGCGTCCGGGTCCGGCCTGCGCCGGCTCGGCCGGTGGCGGTCCGGGCGGTGGTGGCTCGGCCGGGGGCGGTCCGGCCGGGGTGCCGGACTCGGGAGGTACGGTCGCCGGCCGAGGGGCCGCTTCCTGCTCGGTGGCCGGCTCCCGGGAGGCGTCGTCCGACAGGGTGGGGATGACCTCGGTCTCGACCTCGGCGTCGGTGCGGCCGGACGCCGGCGCGACGACGGGCAGCACGGCAGTGGGCGCCTCCCAGGGCGGCACGTCGGCGTCCGCCGGCGGTTCCGGCTCGGCGTCCGGGACCTGCTCGGGTGCCCCGGCAACGTCGCCGGCGACGGGCTGCCGGGGCGGGGTGGGCTCGGCGCTCGCCACGGGGACGGCCTCCGTCCGGTTGCCGGCGGCGTCCTGGGGCGTCGCCTCCGGCTCGGGGACGGCGGACCGAACCTCGTCCTGGCCGTCCTCGGGGTCGTTCGTCCCGCTCTTGCCGCTCACCCATGTCCTTTCACCGGGGTGCGCCCCGGATCGGGCGCACCACTCGGTATCCAGCCTAATGTCGGGTTCCCGGCGCCCCCGAGCCGATGGGCGGTCCGAGCCCCCGCGGACAAGCGAAAGACCTCGCGTTGCCGCCAGGTCGGGGGTCAGGCAGCAACGCGAGGTCGACTGGTTTATCGGCGGCCCCGCCGGGGCGTTACAGACTTCCGGGATTTTTTCCGGACGGGGCCGCCGGGGTCGGCTCAGGCCTCGAGGATGGCGGTCACACCCTGCCCACCTGCGGCGCAGATCGAGATGAGGCCCCGCACGGGCTTGCCGGTCTCCTGCCGCTTCTCATGCAGCATCTTCGCCAGGGACGCGACGATGCGGCCACCCGTCGCGGCGAACGGGTGCCCGGCCGCCAGCGACGAGCCGTTGACGTTGAGCTTGCTGCGGTCGATGGACCCGAGCGGAGCGTCCAGACCGAGCCGGCCCTTGCAGTACTCCTCCGACTCGAACGCCTGGAGCGTGGCCAGGACGACGGAGGCGAACGCCTCGTGGATCTCGTAGAAGTCGAAGTCCTGCAGCGTCAGGCCGTTGCGCTTCAGCAGCCGCGGGATCGCGTAGGTGGGGGCCATGAGCAGGCCGTCGCCACCGTGGACGTAGTCGACTGCCGCGGTCTCCGAGTCCACGAGGTAGGCGAGCACGGGCAGCCTGCGCTCAGCAGCCCACTTCTCCGAGGACAGCAGCGCCGCCGACGCACCGTCGGTGAGCGGGGTCGAATTGCCCGCGGTCATGGTGGCGCCGCCGAGCTCGACGCCGAACACCGGCTTCAGGCCGGAGAGCTTCTCGACCGTCGAGTCCGGGCGCAGGTTGTCGTCGCGGGTGAGGCCGAGGAACGGGGTGACGAGGTCGTCGAAGAAGCCACGGTCGTAGGCGGCGGCCATGTTGCGGTGGCTCGCGGCGGCCAGCTCGTCCTGAGCCTCCCGGGCGATGCCGAACTCCTTGGCGGTGATCGCCGCGTGCTCGCCCATCGACAGACCGGTGCGGGGCTCGCCGTTGCGGGGGATCTCGATGCCGAGCATCGACGGCCGGACCTGGCCGAGCAGCTTGACGCGGTCGCCGGTCGAGCGGGCCCGGTTGAGGGAGAGCAGGAACTCGCGCAGCTCGTTGTTGACGCCGATGGGGGCATCGGAGGTGGTGTCGACACCGCCGCCGATGCCGGCCTCGATGCGGCCGGCGGCGACGGCGTCACCGACGGAGATGATCGACTGCAGGCCGGTGCCGCAGGCCTGCTGCAGGTCCCAGGCGGGGGTGTGCGGGTTCAGCGCGCTGCCGAGTACGCACTCGCGGATCAGGTTGAAGTCGCGGCTGTGCTTGAGGACGGCCCCGCCGACGACGGCACCGAGCCGCTCTCCCTGGAGGTTGAACCGGCTCACCAGCCCGTCGAGCGTGGCGGTGAACATGTCCTGGTTCGACGCGCGGGCGTACGTGCGGTCCGACCGGGCGAAGGGGATCCGGTTGCCGCCGAGGATTGCGACACGGCGCAGCTGCGTGGAACGAGCGGTGGTGGTCACTGACGTCTCCCGGGATGCTGGTGGATACAGACTCTGGCTACTATTCTTACTCGCGAGTAAGTTCGTTGTCGACACCACACCGTCGGCCCCTCCCGACAATACCGACGTCCGAACCAGAGAAGGTGGAATCGTGGCTGAAACCAAGAGCGCCCCCGGCCTCTACGCCCAGTTGATCGGGTCCGCGCCCGGAGCATTCCTCGCCAAGCAGTTCGGCCTGCCGAAGCCGGAGAAGCTGCGCCGGTACGAGCCGGGTCAGCCGCCGCTGGCCGGCCCGCTGCTCGTCGGGGGCAACGGCCGCCTCGTCGAACCGATCCGCACTCTGCTGTCCGACTACCCGTTCGCCGATCCCGCCGACACCGCGTACGGGGCGCTCGTCTTCGACGCCACCGGCATCACGGACGTCGCGGGCCTCGAGCAGCTGTTCACCTTCTTCCAGCCCGCGATCAAGGGGCTCGGCCCGAGCGGGCGCGTCGTGGTGCTCGGCACCACCCCGGAGGAAGCCTCCTCCGTGGACGAGCGCATCGCCCAGCGCGCGCTCGAAGGCTTCACACGCAGCGTCGGCAAGGAACTGCGCCGCGGCGCGACGGCCCAGCTGGTGTACGTCTCCCCCGATGCCGCCACCGGCCTGTCCGGCCTCGAATCCACGCTGCGCTTCCTGCTGTCCGCGAAGTCCGCGTTCGTCTCCGGCCAGGTGATCCGCGTCGGTGCCGGCGACGCGAAGGCCCCCGAGTCGTGGGAGCGCCCGCTCGCCGGGAAGGTCGCCGTCGTCACCGGCGCGGCCCGCGGCATCGGCGCCACGATCGCCGAGGTACTCGCCCGCGACGGCGCGCACGTCGTCTGCGCGGACATCCCCGCGGCCGGCGACGCCCTCTCGCAGACCGCGAACAAGGTCGGCGGCGTCTCCCTCGCCCTGGACGTCACCGCCCCGGACGCGGGCGACAGGCTCGCCGAGTACCTGCTCGAGCGGCACGACGGCGCCGACATCATCGTCCACAACGCCGGCATCACCCGCGACAAGCTGCTCGCCAACATGGACGCCGCGCGGTGGAACGCCGTCATGGCCGTGAATCTGCTCGCCCCCCAGAAGATCACCGAGAAGCTGGTCGAGAAGGGCGCGCTGAAGGAGGGCGGCCGCGTGGTCGACGTATCGTCGATCGCCGGCATCGCCGGCAACCGCGGCCAGACCAACTACGGCGCGTCCAAGGCGGGTGTCATCGGGATGGTGCAGGCCACCGCGCCCGTGCTGGCCGAGAAGAACATCACCATCAACGCCGTCGCACCCGGCTTCATCGAGACGGCCATGACCGCAGCGATCCCGGTGGCCACCCGCGAGGCCGGTCGCCTCATGAGTTCGCTGCAGCAGGGCGGGCAGACCGTCGACGTCGCCGAGACCGTCGCCTGGTTCGCCAACCCGGCGTCGAGCGCGGTCACCGGCCAGGTCGTGCGCGTGTGCGGCCAGTCCATGCTGGGGGCGTGATGGCTGTCGTCGAACTCTCCTCGCGCCCTTCGACTCTCGACGTCTACGCGCGGGCGGCGCTCTCGGCGCTGCCCGTCGTGGGCGCCTCGGGCGACCGCCTGCCCGACGACACCCTCGTACTGCGCGGCCTGCGCGTCGACCCGGACAACCTGGCCGAGTACACGAAGGTGTGCGGACTGCGCTTCGGCGACACGCTCCCGCTGACGTACCCGTTCACGCTGACGTTCCCCGTCGTGATGAAGCTGATGGTGTCGAAGGGCTTTCCCTTCGCCGCCGTCGGTTCCGTCCATGCCGAGAACGTGATCGAGCAGGTGCGGCCCGTGTCCGTGACCGAGCCGCTGGATCTGAGGGTGCATGCCGAGAACCTGCGGGAGCACCGCAAGGGCCTGCTCGTCGACCTGGTGAGCGAGATCAGCGTCGGCCGGGAGCTGGTGTGGCGGCAGACGTCGTCGTTCCTGCACCAGCAGCGCACCTCGCTGTCGGATCAGCCGAAGCCCGAACCGAAGGCCGAGGAGATCCCTCCGGTGCCGACGTCGACGCTGCGGGTGGACCAGAAGACGATCGACCGCTACGCATCGGTCTCGGGTGACCGCAACCCGATCCACGTCTCCCGGCTCGGCGCCAAGGCGTTCGGGTTCCCGAAGCCCATCGCGCACGGCATGTGGAGCGCGGCCGCGGCGCTGCGGGCCGTGGAGGGCCGCATCCCGTCGCGCGCGACGTACTCGGTCCGGTTCGGCAAGCCGGTCCTGTTGCCCGCGACCGTGAACCTCTACGCCGCACGCGCCGCCGACGGCTGGGACCTGGCGCTGCGCCACCCGAAGAAGGGCTACCCGCACCTCACCGCCACCCTGCGCTGAGAGCGGCTGCGCCGCAATCGCTCCGAGCGAATGTATCGTCGACTCCCACTGAGGAGATCAACGATACATTCGCTCGGGCGGGGGCGGGGGCGGGCTCGGGGGGGCGGGGGCGGGGGCGGGGCGCGCTCGGCGGATCAGCCGGCGAGCAGAGCGTCCATCTGACCGACGGCGAGCCGCAGCCCTTCTTCCATACCCATGCCGGCCAGTTGCTCCATCTGTTCCCGGGACGCGAACGCGGAAAGAATCCGCATCCGGGTGCCGCCCTCGTGCTCGACGAGCTGCATCCGCACCGTGGTGGTCGGCATCTCGAGGTTCGGCGTCCCGTCCTCGTCGGCGAACCCGTCGGTGAATTCCAGGGACTCGGGCGGCGCGACCGCGGTGACGTTCCACCAGCCGCGGTACTTGCCCCCTTCGGGACCGGTCATGAAGTAGGTGACGGTGCCACCCGGGACCAGATCGTGCTGCTCCACGGTCGCCGGGTGGGTCGGCGGTCCCCACCACCGCTCCAGCTGCCGGGGGTCGGCCCACAACTGCCACACCCGTTCGAGCGGTGCGCGGAAGTCGGCGATCAAGGTCAGGGTCAGGCTGTCGAAGTCCTTCTCGACGCTGGTCACGCTCATCGTTGTCGTCCTTTCCTCGGGTCGTTCCGGGCCGGATCCGGTTCCTCGGTGAGCAGGGCCGACATCCGATCCACTCGTTCCCGCCAGGCGCCCTCGAGCTGGTCGAGCACCCGCCGGGCCGTGTCGATCGCGTCCGGGTCGGTGTGCACGAGTTGCTCCCGTCCGCGTCGTTCCTTCCTGACGAGGCCGGCCCGTTCGAGTACCGCCACGTGCTTCTGCACCGCGGCAAAGCTCATGGGATAGGCCTCGGCCAGCCGCGAGACCGACGCCGCGGTCCGCGCGCAGCGATGCAGGATGTCCCGTCGGGTGGCGTCCGCCAGGGCGTGGAACAGCTCGTCCACCGCGTCTTCACGAATCCGATCTACAACCATTTGGTTGTAGATTAGCCGCACAACCCCCGCCTGTAAAGGAGTCGGCGTCGACGGCGGAAACGGACAACCCCGCTGGCGCGACGAGCGTTTTACAAATTACGATATTTTGTCTACCGCTGAGACCAAATGTCCTGTACTGTCCACATCGCAGTGAGCTGGCTCATACCGGCTCCTCGAAGTGGACGCTTCACGGGACAGGGAGGTCGAACGGTGACGACGTCGGACATCGGGCGGTACGCGCAGGCGCCGGTGGAACAGTGGCGCGATCGCAAGCGGTATCTGTGGCTCATGGGGCTGATCCCGCCCACGGCGATCTTCCTCGCGACCGCACTGGTCTGGGGATTCAACCAACTCGGCTGGACCGCAGTCTCGCCGATGTGGTGGTGGATCGGTCCCCTGCTGGTGTACGTGCTGCTGCCGATCCTCGACCGGTTCTTCGGCCCCGACGGGCAGAACCCGCCGGACGAGGTGATGGAGATGCTCGAGAACGACAAGTACTACCGGTACTGCACCTACGCCTACATCCCGTTCCAGCTGGCCAGTCTCGTCTTCGCCTGCTACCTGTGGTCGACCGGGAACCTGTCCTGGCTGGGGATCGACGGCGGCCTGGGGCTGATCTCGAAGATCGGCCTGGCGTTCAGCGTCGGCGTGATGGGTGGTGTCGGGATCAACACCGCCCACGAGCTCGGCCACAAGAAGGACGACCTCGAACGGTGGCTGTCGAAGATCACCCTGGCCCAGACCTTTTACGGCCACTTCTACATCGAGCACAACCGCGGCCACCACGTGCGGGTGTCGACCCCGGAGGACCCGGCTTCGGCCCGCTTCGGCGAATCGTTCTGGACGTTCCTGCCGCGCAGCGTGTGGGGCAGCCTGAAATCCTCGTGGGAACTCGAGAAGACCCGCCTGCAGCGCCTCGGCAAGAGCCCGTGGACCCTGCGTAACGACGTCCTCAACGCGTGGGCGATGTCGGTGGTCCTGTTCGGTGTGCTCGTCGCGGTGTTCGGCCCGGTGATCATCCCGTTCCTGATCCTGCAGGCCGTCTACGGCTTCTCCCTGCTCGAGACGGTGAACTACCTCGAGCACTACGGGCTGCTGCGGCAGAAGACCGCCACCGGCCGGTACGAGCGCTGCACCCCCGCGCACAGCTGGAACTCCGACCACATCGTCACCAACATCTTCCTGTACCACCTGCAGCGGCACAGCGATCACCACGCGAACCCGACCCGCCGCTACCAGACCCTGCGGAGCATGGACGGCGCCCCCAACCTGCCCAGCGGCTACGCGAGCATGATCGGGCTCGCCTACATCCCGCCGCTGTGGCGCAAGGTGATGGACCACCGCGTCGTCGAGCACTACGACGGCGACATCACCCGCGCCAACATCCAGCCGAGCAAGCGCGGCAAGGTCCTCGCCGAGTACGGGGCGCAGTGATGGCCGCCTACGAGTGCCCGGTGTGCAACTACGTCTACGACGAGACCGCAGGCGCGCCCCGCGAGGGTTTCCCCGCCGGCACACCCTGGGACGCGATTCCCGACGACTGGTGCTGCCCCGACTGCGGGGTCCGCGAGAAGATCGACTTCGAAGGACGCTGACATGACCACGAACTACAAGCTCTTCCGTTGCCTGCAGTGCGGATTCGAATACGACGAGGCCGAGGGCTGGCCGGAGGACGGCATCGCCCCCGGCACCCGGTGGGACGAGATCCCCGACGACTGGTCCTGCCCGGACTGCGGCGCCGCCAAGTCCGATTTCGAGATGGTCGAGGTCAGCCGGACATGACCGAGACGATCGTCGTCGTCGGCACCGGGGTGGCCGGCGCGACAGCCGCACAGACCCTGCGCAAGGAGGGCTTCGCCGGACGTGTCGTGCTGATCGGCGAGGAGGCCGCGCTGCCCTACCGGCGGCCGGTGCTGTCGAAGGACCTGCTCGCCGGCAGCATCACCGCGGAACGGGCACAGCTCGAACCGGCCGGCTACTGGGCCGACCACGACATCGACCTGCGCACCGAGACCCGCGTCGTCGAACTCGACCCACGGCGTCACCGGCTCCGGCTGTGGGACAACGAGATTCTCGACTACGACGCGGTGATCCTGGCGACGGGCGCCCGTGCCCGCCACCTGGACCACGACGGCGGGGACAGGGTGCTGAGCCTGCGCACGGCCGAGAACGTCGCCCCGCTGCGGGCCGCGATCGAGGCGCACCGTTCGCTCCTCGTCGTCGGCGCCGGCCTGATCGGCTGCGAAGTCGCTTCCACCGCAAGGGAACTGGGAGCCGAGGTCACCGTGCTCGAGAGCGCGCCGTCGCCGCTCGCCCGCATCGTGCCGCCCGCCGTCGCCGAGATGTACGTCGGCCTGCACGCCGAACGCGACGTGCCCGTCCACACCGGCGTCGCGCTGCGCTCCCTCACCGGCGACGACGACGGGGTGCATGCCACCGCCGAGGACGGGCGCGCCTGGACGGCCGGCGCCGCCCTCGTCGCGGTGGGCTCGGTGCCGGACACCGCGCTCGCCCGCGCGGCCGGGCTGACCGTCGGCGACGGCATCGTCGTCGACGAGGCCTACCGCACCTCCGCCGCCGGGGTCTACGCCGCGGGCGACGCGATCGAGCAGCCCAACCCGGTGCTCGGCGGCCGGCACCGCACGGAGAACTGGAACAGCGCCCGGGCCCAGGGCATCGCCGCCGCGAAGTCCGTCCTCGGGCAGCCGCTCGGCGCCGCGGAGGTGCCGTGGGGCTGGTCCAACCAGTACGGGCACAACCTGCAGTTCGCCGGCTGGTCCCGCCACGACGACGACTACGTGGTGCGCGGGTCGATCGAGGGCCGGGACTTCACGGCCCTCGCGCTGCGCGGCGACCGGCTGGTGGGGGCGATCGCCCTCGGCCGCCCGAAGGACATCCGCATCGTGCGGCAGCTCGTTGCCGCCGGCGCGGCGGTCGATCGCGGCGCGCTCGCGGACGAGTCCGTCGCACTGGGCGACGTCGCGGGTCGGCGCGCGGCGGCCACGCCGGCATCGCTGTAGCGGGCCGCTCAGCCTTGGTGGTCGGTGCGCTTCTTACCAGCCAGACCGCGCCAGGCCAGGTTCTCGAGCAGATCGGCGGCCTTCTCCACGTCGATCTCGCCGCCGGCGATGCGGTCGGCGACGGCCTCACCGGCGCCGACGAGCGCAACGGCCATGATGGCGAAGTCGGTTCCCGGCTCCGGGTCGCGCGTGCTCGATTCGAGCAGGTGCGCGGTGAGCTCGATGAGCCGGTCCCGGCTGCTGCGCACCTGCCCGGCGAACGCCTGCTGGGACATCGCCTGGCGGTAGAGCACCATCCACGAGTTGCGGTGGGCGTCGACGAATCCGAGGAACGACTCGAGCGCCACCCGCAGCTGATCGCGCGGCGTGAGCCCGGGATCACCGGCGGGCGTCAGGGCCTCGACGAACCGCTGCCCCTCCCGGCTGATGCACGCGGCGAACAGTTCGTCCTTCGAGCCGTAGTACAGGTAGAGCATCGGCTTGGAGATCTGGGCCCGGGCCGCGATGGCGTCCATCGAGGTATTGTGAAACCCGTTCTCGGAGAAAACCTCCACGGCGGCGTCCAGCATCTGCTGTTCCCGCACCGCGCGAGGCAGTCGCTTGGTACCGCCGGCCATGTCTCCTCCAAGTCCCGATGCTCCCAGCTCCTTACTCTAGAGTAAGGAGCTGGTTTCCGACGCCGATTCAGCAGTCCAGCGCGCCCTTGGCGCGCGCGACGGTGCGCACCGCGTCGTCCACCCGCGCGGCCGGCAGCGCTCCCGTCGCCACGGCCTGTTCGAGATGGTCGAGCACCCGCGGGACGTCGTCGGTGGTCAGCCACAACGCCTGGTCCACCCCGGCGGCGAGCGCCGCCTGCACCGCTTCGGTGATGTCGTACGTGTCGGTGATGGCCCGCATGCCCGACAGGTCGTCGGTGAAGACCACCCCGTCGAACGGCGGGGCACCGTAACCGGTTCCGGACCGCAGCAACTGCACCGCCTGCGGGCTGATGCTCGCCGGCAGTCCCTCGGTCAGCCCCGGCACGTCGAGGTGCCCGAGCATCACCGCGACCCCGGAATCCACGAGCTCCCGGTACGGCACCAGGTCCACCTGCTGCAGCTGGTCGAGCGGCGGCGCGGTGACCGCACCGGTGTGCGAGTCGCCCGACGCCGAACCGTGGCCCGGGAAGTGCTTGAGCACCGGCAGGATTCCCGCGTCGCGCAGGCCCCGCGCATAGGCGCCGGCGTACTGCACCACCACCTGCGGATCGTCGGAGAAGGAGCGGTCGCCGATCACCGAGTCGTCCGGCTGGCTGCTCACGTCCACGTCCGGCGCGAAGTCGACGGTGACGCCCAGCTCGCGGAGCTCGCGGCCCCGCTCGAGCGCCATCCGGTACGTCTCCTCGACGGTCATCGTCTGCGCCGTCACCCGCGCCGACGGATCGGGACCGAACAGCGCCCCCACGCGCGAGACCCGGCCGCCCTCCTCGTCGATGGTGACCATCAGCGGCAACCGGCTCGCCGCCACCACCTGCGGGATCTCCCGGTTGGCCAGCATCGACACGTCGGTCCAGCTGCCGACGAAGATCCCGCCGATCTGTTCGGACCGCACCGCCTCGAGGGCGTCGGCGGTGCCGGTGACACCGACGTTGAGCAGCTGGGCGAGCCGCTGCCGCACCGTCAGCGACGCGAGCAGCTCGTCGCCGCAGGACGGTGCGGGTGACGCGGTCGCCATCGGGGCGGGCGACGGCGACTGTGCGACGGTCGACGTGGCCTGCGACGTCGCGGCGGCCGTGGGCTCCGGGGTCCGGGGCGCGTCCTGTCCCCCGCACCCGGCGACGGCGAGGACAGCCGCGACCGCGACGGTGAGGGTGTGACGGATCCGCATGGCCACCGACGGTAGCCGACCACCGCCGTGCCTGCCCCGACGACCCACGGCGACGGGTAAAGTGCCCCCCAAGGACCGCCACGACAGCAGGGGACGCGTGATGCCCGCAGATCTCATCCTCATCGCCTACGACGGCTCCGAGAACGCCAAGCGGGCCGTGCGGTATGCGGGGCGATTCCTCGCCTCGTGCCGCGCCGTCGTCGTCACGGCCTGGGAACCGATGGTCCGTCAGGCCGCCCGCATGTCCGGGCTGTCGGGGGTGATGCAGCCGGAGTGGGTACCCGACGAGGAAACCGAGGACGTGGCCCTCACCGACGCGAAGGTGATCAACGCGGAGGGACTCGAACTCGCCCGCTCCGCCGGCCTCGCCGCGGAGGGCCGCACCCTCGAGGTGGTCAGTGCCGTGTGGACCGCGATCGTCGAGGCTGCCGACGAGCTGAACGTCGACATCATCGTCACCGGCACCCGCGGCACCACGGGCCTGCGCTCGCTGCTGCAGTCGTCGGTGGCCGACCACGTGCTGCGCCACAGCCATCGGCCCGTGCTGATCGTCCCCCCGGGGCGCTAGCCGCGGCGCGTACCGGGCGCGGGCGGGGGATATCGTCGACCCACCATGGACGGTTTCCTGCTCTCCCGCGCCGATCGCACCGTGCACACCACCGGGACGCGCCGCCGGTTCACCGACGTCGCCGAGGCCTCTTTCGCGTTGCGCCGCGGCGAGGCCGACCTGATCGTGGGCGCGCTGCCCTTCGATCCCGAGCGCCCCGCCGCGCTGACCCAGCCGGAGACCGCCGACGTGACCGACGCGGCGTGGCAGCCACCGGACGCCCTGCCCGCCCTGCCGGCGGTGCGGATCGCCGCGCAGACCCCGGCGCCGCAGCAGCACGTCGCGCGGGTCGCGGCGCTGCGCGACCGGCTCGGCCGCGGCGAACTCGACAAGGTCGTCGCCGCGCGCTCGGTCACGCTCGTCTCCGAGACGCCCGTCGACCCGCTCGCTCTCGCGGCCCGGATGGCCGAGCGCCACCCCACCGCCCACGTCTACGCGGCGGACCTGAGCGCCGCCGGCGAGCGGTACCGCGGCCACACCCTGGTCGGCGCGACGCCCGAACTGCTGGTCAGCCGCCGCGGCGACGCCGTCACGTGCCGTCCGCTCGCGGGCACCGCCGCCCGCTGCGCCGACCCCGGCGCCGACCGTGAGGCGGGCCGGCAGCTGCTCGCCTCGGCGAAGAACCTCGCCGAGCACGCGTTCGTCATCGACTGGATCCGCTCCCGCCTGACCCCGCTGTGCAGCGAACTGGAGATCCCGGGCACGCCCGTGCTGACCGCCACGAGCGACGTGTGGCACCTGGCCACCCCGATCACCGCCACCCTGCGCGACCCCCGCACGGACGCCCTGACGCTGGCAGCGGCACTGCACCCGACCCCGGCCGTGGCCGGCACGCCCACCGAGGCCGCACTCGCGGCGATCCGCAGCACGGAGGGCGACCGTCGCTTCTACGGCGGCGCCGTGGGGTGGTGCGACGGGGACGGCGACGGGGACTGGCTGGTGGCGATCCGCTGCGCCGAGCTCAGCGCCGACGGCAGGCGGGCCCTCGCGTGGGGCGGCGGGGGCATCGTCGCGGCGTCCGATCCGCAGGCCGAACTCGACGAGACCACCGCGAAGCTGCGCACGCTGCTCGGCGTGCTCGGCCTCTAGGCCGCCGCGAGTGGAGCAGGCCACAGTCGCACCCGTGCGGGTGATACCTTGACGCGGAGCGCAACGACGCCGGACCGGTTCCGGCACCGTCGCGCACGACGAATGTCGGCTGCACACGGAAGCCGACGACGGACGATGGGGAGATGGGTATGGCGAAGTTCCTGGGCCCGGGCCTGGTCAGCGCGGCGATCGGCGCCGTCCTCGGCGCCGTGGCGGTGTTCGGGGTCACGGCGGCGGTTCAGGAGAACACCCGCCCGGAGGTCGACCGCAGCGGCAACGCCGATTCCTCCCTGCTGAACCAGGTTGAGTACGGCAGCCGCTGACGGCGCCATCCACGCGACGAGTTCACGCACTTCCCACGGCGCGGTGCCCCACCCCGGTGGGGCACCGTCCGCCGACCCCCTCTCCAGGCGGTGGTTGTACGGGGCCGCCGTGGTGTCGCTGCTGTTGGCGTTCGCGCAGGCCCCCGGCCTGATCGTCGCCGACACCAAGTACGACCTGACCCAGAGCCCCCTCGGGTTCCTCACCCGCGCCGCCCACCAGTGGAGCAGCCTCGCCCCGCTCGGCCAGGTCCAGAACCAGGCGTACGGCTACTTCTTCCCGCACGGCTCCTTCTTCGCCGTCGGCCAGCTCCTGCACGTCCCCCCGTGGATCACCCAACGGGTGTGGTGGGCGCTGCTGCTGCTCGCCGGGTTCTGGGGCGTGGTGCGGCTCGCCGAGGCGCTCGGCGTCGGCAACCGTGGTTCCCGGCTGATCGCCGCGGTGGCGTTCGCACTCTCGCCCCGCGTGCTGACCACCCTCGGATCCATCTCGTCGGAGACACTGCCGATGATGCTGGCGCCGTGGGTGCTGCTGCCGCTCGTGCGCTACCTCGACGGCGACCGGGCGCTCCCGCACCGGCGGGGAGCACCGCAGCTCGCCGCGCAGTCCGCCGTCGCGGTGGCCCTCATGGGCGCGATCAACGCCGTCGCCACCGTCGCCGCGTGCCTCGTCGCCGGGCTGTGGTGGATCGCGCACCGCCCGAACCGGCGGTGGTGGCGGTTCACGCTGTGGTGGATCCCGAGTTGCGTCGTCGCGGTGCTGTGGTGGATCGTGCCGCTGCTGCTGCTCGGCCGGGTCAGTCCCCCGTTCCTGGACTACATCGAATCGTCCGGGGTGACGACGCAGTGGACGTCGCTGGCGGAGGTGCTGCGCGGCACCGGCAGCTGGACCCCGTTCGTCTCCCCCGAGCGCATCGCCGGCGCGGTGCTCGTCACCCAGCCCGCGGCGGTCCTCGTCACCGGCCTGCTCGCCGCCGCGGGCCTCGCGGGGCTGGCGATGCGGTCGATGCCCGCCCGGGGGCGGTGGGCGCTGATCCTGTTCGCCGGCATCGCCGGGCTGGCCGCCGGGTACGTCGGTGAACTCGGCTCGCCGATCGCCGAGCAGGTGCGGTTCTTCCTGGATTCGGCCGGCGCCCCGCTGCGCAACGTGCACAAGCTCGAACCGCTGGTGCGGTTGCCGCTCGTGCTCGGGCTCGCGCACCTGCTGCGCCGGGTGCCGCTGCCCGGCGCGGTGCCGTGGCGGCAGGCCCGGACCGCGTTCGCCCACCCCGAACGCCAGCCCATGGTCGCGTTCACCACCCTGATCCTCGTGGCGCTGACCCTCGCGACGTCGCTCGCGTGGACCGGCCGGCTCGCCCCGCGCGGTGCCTACGACGCGGTGCCCGGATACTGGCACGAGACCGCCGCGTGGCTCGACGAGCACACCTCGGCCCGCGGGGAACGCGCGCTGATCGTGCCGGGCGCCCCGTTCGGCAGCCAGATCTGGGGCCTGACCCGCGACGAGCCGATCCAGCCGCTCGCGTCGACGCCGTGGGCCTCCCGCGACGCCGTGCCGCTCGTGCCGCCCGGCGCGCTCCGGGCCCTGGACGCGGTGCAGCGGCACCTGGCCGACGGCCGGCCCACCCCCGGCCTGGCGGCGACGCTGCGCGGCCAGGGCATCGGCTACGTGGTGATCCGCAACGACCTCGACCCGGAGACGTCGCCGTCGGCGCGGCCGGTGCTCGTGCACCGGGCGATCGAGGGCTCCCCCGGGCTCGTGCGGGTCGCCGAGTTCGGCAACGAGATCACCCGGAACTTCGAGGAGGGCTTCACCGCCGACTCCGACCTGCGACCGGCCTACCGGGCGATCGAGATCTACCGCGTGGACGTGCCCGGCGCGCCGGTCGGCCCGTACGCCGTGGACGCGGCGACCGTTCCCCGCGTCCAGGGCGGTCCCGAGGCTCTGCTGCGGCTCGACGACGCCGAGCCGGGGAACACCGGCCCCGCGCTGCTCGCGGCCGACGCGAGCCGGGCCGGCCTGCCCGTCGGCGACGTCGTCGTCACCGACACCCCCACCGACCGGGAGACCGACTACGGCCAGGTCGACCACCACAGCTCGGCGATCCGCGCCGCCGGCGACCCGCGGCGCACCTACAACCTCGTGCCGGACTACCCGGTGCCGGACACCGACCTCGTGCGCGCCGAGTGGGAGGGCGCGCGGATCAGCGTGTCCAGCTCCGCGTCGGACGCCACCCAGCTCGGCGGCACCTCCGTCGGCAGCGGGCCGGCGGCCACCGTCGACGGCGACCCGACCACCGGCTGGCACAGCAACGGCCTCGAGTCCGCGGTCGGGCAATGGCTGCAACTCGACCTCGACCGGCCCATCGAGGCCGGGCTGCTCCGGCTGAGCACCAGCCCCGGCGCGATCGGCACGCCGGTGAAATGGCTCGAGGTGACCACCGACCGCGGCAGCACCGCCGTGCGCATCGAGAAGCCCGGCCGGGAACAGACGGTGGCGCTGCCGCTCGGACGGACGACCTGGATCCGGATCACCTCCACCCGCACCGAGGACGGATCCGTGGGCAACCAGTTCGGGCTGACCGAGGTGGCGGTGGACGACTTCACCGACCGGGACAACCCGCGGCCCGTCGACATCCGGCAGCGGATCGTGCTGCCGGACGTCGCCGCCGGGGCCGCCGTGCGGGGCTGGAACCTCGGTCAGGAACTGCCCGGCCGCGGCAGCTGCGTCGACACCCCCGACCGGGTGCGGTGCGCGCGGGGCCTGGCCGTCGCACCCGAGGAGCCGAACGTCTTCACCCGCACCCTGTCGGTGCCCGACGCGACGTCGGTGGCGCCGCAGCCGTGGGTGCGGGGACGGCCCGGCCCGGCGCTCGCCGAGGTCGCCGCGCTGCCGGACCGGGTGGTCGCCCGCGGCGCCGCCGACGTCGTGGACCTGCAGGGCTCCGCGTTCGCCGCCACCGACGGTGATCCGCGGACGACGTGGACGGCGTCGGAGGAGGCGGTGCGGCCCGGGGCACCGCGACCGACCCTCACCCTCGACCTGCCGTCCCCGCAGCTGGTCACCGGCCTCGAGGTGGCGCCGAGCCCGGGACCGCTGCCGGCGCGGCCGACCCGCGTCGCCGTCGACCTCGGCAACGGCCCGCAGGTGCGCGATATCGAATCATCAACAGCGACAATCGATCTCGAACCATACGTCACGGACCGGGTGGTCCTCAGCCTGGTCGGCTGGGACGACGTGTTGGACCAGACCGTGCTCGGCTTCGCCAAGGTCGGCCCGCCGGGACTGGCGGAGGTGACCGTGCTCGGCCCGGACGGGCCGATCGGCCCGCAGGACCCGGTGTACGAGCGGCAGGTCACCGTCGGGTGCGACGCCGGGCCCGTGCTGACCGTCGACGGCCGCACCTACCGGACGTCGGTCACCGCGACCGTCGCGGACCTCGCCGCGGGGGTCGAGGTGCCCGCCACCCTGTGCGACGAGACCGTCGCGCCGCTGCCCGCCGGGCACGTCGACGTCGAGCTGGACCCCGGCCAGGCGTTCACCGTCGGGACGCTGCGGCTGCCGGTGCCCGGCGCCGTGAGCCCGCCGTCGCCCGAACCCACCGAGCTCGCCGTCGGCACCTGGACGGAGAACCTGCGCGAACTCGAGGTGCCTGCGGCCGAGCGGGAGCGGATCGTCGTCGTGCCGGAGAGCACCAACGTCGGCTGGGTCGCCACGGCCGCGGACGGCACCGAACTGACGCCCGTGGTGGTCGACGGCTGGCAGCAGGGCTGGGTCGTGCCCGCCGGGGCCGGTGGCACCGTGACGCTCGAGTTCGCCACCGACCGCTGGTACCGCCTCGGCATCTTCGGCGGTCTGCTCCTGCTGCTGCCGCTGTTCGCGCTCGCGGCCTGGCCGCGCCGGCGCCCCGTCGCCGACCCGGGGCCGCCGCCACGGGTGTGGGGCAGCACCACCGTCGGCTTCGCCGGCGTGCTGGCCGTCGCGACCCTCGCGACCGGTGCGGTGGGCGCGGCGACGACGATCGTCGCGGCGGTGGCGATCGTGGCGGTGGGCGCACGCTGGGGCCGCGACGTGGCCGCCCGCACGCTCGTCGTCGTGACCGGGGCCGCCACCATGACGGCGATGGCGTTGCTGTCCACCGGGCCGTGGCGAGCGCCGGGCGGCTACGTCGGGCACTCGTTCGCGATCCAGTTCGCCGCGCTGTGCGGGCTCGTCGCGCTGGGGCTCGCGGCGCTGCCGGTCTCGCTCAGGGCGCGGCGGAGTCTGCGACGCGTTCTGCGGTGGTCGCGACGCGGCGCTGGCGGCGCCTGACCTCCCGGCGCACCGGCTCCTCGACGAGCGCGTAGCTGACCGACGCGACGGCGATGCTCAGCACCAGCGTGACCGCGAGCACGAACCAGAAGTCGCCCTGGAACGGGATGAGCCCGAAGACCGGGAAGACGATGGACAGCACCGCCAGGTGCCAGATGAAGATGCCGTACGACCATCGGCCCACGGTCAGCGCCGGCCCGCTCGCCAGGATGCGGTGCTCGGCGCGCGGCGCGAGGACGAGCGGCGCCAGCAACGCGAAACTCATGAGCGCACCGAGGAGGATCTTGCCGTTGTACTGCCACGGCTCGAGCGTCACGAGCCCCTCCGGCCCACCGAGGGACGTGGTGGACAACGCGAATGCGGCCACGGCGATCCCCGCCATGAGCACCCGGTGGGAGGCGAGCCGGTGCACCCAGGTCCGTTCGCCCGACACGAGTTCGGCGAGCAGCATGCCGGCGCCGAACCACGGCAGATAACCCGGCAGCCAGTTGTCGTGGTTGATGTGGCCCGGGGTGGGGACCGGCAGCCACGCCCACACCAGCGACAGCGCGCTCACGGCGAGCAGCAGCGGGACGCGGAACCGGGCCCGGTCGCCGCGCAGCCCGGCGAGCGCCGCGGCGAACAGCGGCAGCAACAGATAGAAGGCCACCTCCACGGACAGGCTCCACATCTGGGTCAGTCCCTCGGTGAGGCTCAGCGGCACGAACACCTGCACCAGGGTCAGGTTCGCCAGCCACAGCCGCCAGCCGCTGCCCGCCCCGGGCAGCAGGAGCAGCACGACGCACACCACCACCCAGTACGCGGGCAGGATGCGGGTGGCCCGCGACAGCAGGTAACGCCCGGCGGGCGGCGCGGCCCCGAGACCACGCGCGGCCGCCGCGTGCGGCCGCCACAACAGGAAGCCCGACAGCGCGAAGAACAGGGCGACGGCCAGGTCGAACCGGCCCCAGATGCGGCCGAGCACCGGATCGTCCACCGCCCCGGTCTGGAACGCCACGTGCGTGATCAGGACACCGACGGCGGCGAATCCGCGCATGCCCTCGAGCGCCGGCAGGAATCCGGAGATCGCGGAAGCCGGGGCGACGGGCGGGGTGGTGCTGGTCATCGAGGACAGTCTGCCCGGTGGGGTCGTGGCGGGGAAGCCGGGATCTCGAGTCCGCGCGGTGGCGCGCGCCGGGCGGCTGCCCTGTTAGTGTCTGGGCTCACGTGGTATTCGCGAGCCGGATGCCAGGCGATCCGTGCAGACCGGCTGCCGGTGGGGGTACTCGATGGAACCGTTGAGTGAGGAGACACAGCATGGCTGAGCGTTCGGGCTCGGGCCGGAAACTGGCATTGGCGTTGGTGGGCCTGGGCGCCTTCCTTATTGTCGCGGCGATACTGATCCCGACCTATACCGTCGGCAAGCTCGCCAAGACGCCGCTGGATCTCGAGGTGACCACGGTCGCCGAGGGCACCGGCGACATCCTCAACGCGCGGGCACTGCTGTCGGGGCGGGCGCAGGTCGACACCGACGTGCCGATCGTGGCGCAGCGGTTCGTCACCGTGGAGGAGCCGTCGGACGCCGACATCATGACCCTGCAGGCCGGCCAGACGGTCCGTCGCCTGGACATGCAGGGTGACACGGGCCTGGTCTCCGCCACCGTCGACCGGGTCACCGTGGACCGGGTCAGCGGCATGCCCGTCACCCAGGAGGAGAACCCGGACGCCGTCAGCACCATCCAGACCTCGGCGACGGCGCCGCCGGCGGAGATCCCGAACCGCGACGGCCTGCAGTACCGCTTCCCGTTCGGCACCGAGCAGAAGTCGTACCCGTACTTCGATCTGAACGCGCGCGAGACGTTCCCGATCGACTACATCGACGAGACCGAGATCAACGGCGTCAAGGTCTACCACTTCCGGCACGAGGTCGGGCCGATCGACCTGTCCACGGTCGATCCGTCGGTGCCGACCTACAAGCTGAGCCTGCCCGCCTCCACGTGGGGCGTCGAGGGCGGCGAGACGCCGGTGACCATGACCCGGTGGTACACCAACGTTCGTGACCTGTGGGTCGAGCCGGAGACCGGCGTCGTCATCAAGGGCCAGGAGCAGCAGTACCAGTACTACGCCCGCGAGGCGAACCGTCCCGAGGTGACGGTGCTGCAGGTGAGCCTGCCGTTCAACGAGGACACCATCGAGTTCCAGGTGGACCAGGCCAAGAACGGCATCGACACCCTCAGCCTCTTCGGTCGCACCGTGCCGATCATCCTCGGCATCCTCGGTCTGATCTCCCTGATCGCCGGCATCGTGCTCGGCCTGCGCGGCGGCAGCGGCCGCACCGGCCGTCCCGTCGCCGCGACGGGCGGCCCGACCGCCCCGGCCGGCCCGGCCCATGCCGCGCCGGGACAGCGCGACTGGACCAGCGACCGCACCGAGGAGATCCCCCGCACGGACGCTCCCCCGCAGCAGCGGGACTGGACCACCGACCAGACGCAGGAGATCCCGCGCACCGACCTGCGCAAGGAACCGCCGCAGCAGTAGTCACGAGCGCCGATGCCCCTCCCCGATCCGCTCGGGGAGGGGCATCGGCGTTTTCGTGGGCGCGCTCGTTCGGCCCGCGGCAACCGAATGTCACACGGGGTCAGTCGGATCGAACAGCTGTCACATTCGGCCCCGCGGGGTGGGCCGCGCGGACCGCCAGCACGGAGACCACCGTGGCGGTGACGGCCGCGACGGCCACGGCGACGAGCACGAACTGCCGGGTGGTGGACGCGACGGTGAGCATGAGGGTGGCCTCCACCGCGAGGCCGGCCCACGCGACGGCGGCGAGATGGGTGCGCTCGCCCGCGATCGCGGACAGCAGTGCCCCCTGCAGCACCGCCAGGCATGCGCCCTGCAGCGCGAACAGCCACAGCAGCGACTGCACCGGGGCGTACGCGTCGCCGACGAGCAGCGGCACCAGCGGCGCACACACGGCCGCCCCGGCGACGAGGACCGCGCCGATCCCGACGAGGACGGCCAGGGCGGACCGGACGGCGGCCGCGGACTGGGCGGGGTTGGCCATCCGCGGGTACAGCACCACCCCGACGGCCTGCGGCAGCCAGAACGCGACCTTCGTCGCGACGGCGCCGAGCGCGTACAGCCCGGCATCCTCCGGGTCGAGCACGGCGCGGGCGAGCAGCAGGTCCAGCGAGGTCAGGGCGATCAGCGCCAGCTGCACCTGGGAGGCGCGCAGCACCGCGGGCACGCCGACCGCCGGGGCGGCACCCGACTCCGGTCCCGCCGGGGAGCTCGACACGAGCGCGGCGGCCCCGGCCGCGACGAACCCGGTGCCGACCGCCCCGGCGAACAGCGCCGCCCCGGGCCCGCCGCCGGCGGCGAGCACCGCGACGGCGGGCACGACCTTCGCCACGCCGGCCGCGGCGAGGACGACACTGAGCGCGCCGAACCGTCCCCGCCCCTGCAGCAGGCCCTGCTCGGCGGCGAGCAGCACCAGCAGCGGCGCGGTGACGAGCGAGCCGAGGGCACCGGCGACGCTGGTGTCGAGGGCCCACGCGACGAGCGGCACGACGGCCAGCGCGACGAACCCGGCGAGGCCCGCGCAGCGGTACCCGAGACGGCGCAGGGACGCGGTGCCGGCACCGAGCACGGTCTCCCGAGCGACGACCGTCTGCAGCGCGAGCGCCGGCACGGCCAGCACCAACTGGGCGGCCAGCAGGCCGGCGAACTCGCCGTACCCCGCGGGGCCGAGCCACTGGGCGGCCGGCAGGTGCAGCAGGTAGGAGGCCAGGTTGGCGGTCATGGCCCCGGCGGTCACCATCGTCATCCCGGCGACGGTGGTTCCGGTGGCCGAGCGCGGCGTCTCAGGTCGCGGCATCGGACCATGGTTGCACGCCGCCGGGTGCGGGCGGCGAGGCACCGGATCCGGACCGGGGTGCCGGGGCGGGCTGGGTATTGTGCGGCCATGCCCAGGCCGGTGTCGCTGCGTCCCGCTGTCCCGGCCCTCTACAGCCTGGCCCTGGCGGTCGTGGTGCTCGGGCCGCTGCTCGTCTCCCCCGGTTACCTGCTGTTGCGCGACGCGGTGAGCACCCCGCGGTCCTTCCTGACGGATTCGGCGCTGGGTCTGACCGACGCCGCGGCGCGGGCGGTGCCGCAGGACGCGTTGCTGGCGACGGCGAGTGCGGTGGTGGACGGCGGTGTGGTGGTGACGGCGCTGCTCACCGGCGCCCTGTGGGCGGCCGGTTGGGGCGGCGCCCGCCTGGTGGCGGTGCTGTTGCCGGCGGCCGGTCTGCCGGCGCGGCTGGTGGCGGCGACGGTTTTCGTGTGGAACCCGTACGTGGCGGAGCGGCTGCTGCAGGGGCACTGGAGCCTGCTGGTGGGCTACGCGGCGCTGCCGTGGACGGTGGTGGCCTCGGTGGCGGTGCGACGGGGCGCCCGCTCCGGGTGGGCGTCGCTGGCGGTGTGCCTGGGCGCGGCGGGGCTGACGCCGACGGGCGCGCTGCTGGCGTCGGTGACGGCGCTGGCCGTGCTGGCCGCCCCGGGCGGGCGGTCCCCACTGCTTCCCCGTCTCGCGGGCGCGGTGGCGCTGGCGACTGCGGTGGCGGCGCCGTGGCTGGTGGCGACGGCCCTCTCCGGCGGCGCGGGCGACGGGTCGGATCCGGCGGGGGTGCGGGCGTTCGCGGCGCGGGCCGAGCCCGCCCTGGGCACGCTCGGCAGCGTGGCGGGGCTCGGGGGCATCTGGAACGCCGACGCGGTGCCCGGTTCGCGGGCGACGGTGTGGGCGCTGGTCGGCACGGCGGCGCTGCTGCTGGTGGTGGCGTGCGGGGTGCCGGCGCTGTGGCGGCGCCGGCGCAACCCGGTGCTGGGGGTGCTGACGGCGCTGGCGGCGGTCGCGGTGCTCGGTCCGGCCCTCGCGGCGACGGGGACGGGGTTGCGGGCCGGAGCGTGGGCGATGGTGCACGTGCCGGGCGCGGGTCTGCTGCGCGACACCCAGAAGTGGGTGGCGTGGGCGGTGCCGCTGTACGCGCTGGCTGCCGCGGCAGGTGTCGGCACGGTGCGCGGGCGGTTCGGCGGCCGGGCCGGCGCCTGGGCCACGGCGGCCGCGCTGACCGTGCTGCTGGCCCTTCCGGATCTGGCGTGGGGCGTGGGCGGGCGGGTGCGGCCGGTGCAGTATCCGGACGCGTGGCAGCGGGTCGCGGCGGCGGTGCCGGCGGGCGCCGGCGACGTGGCGGTGCTGCCGGCCGGAATGTTCCGGCGATTCGCGTTCAGCGGCGCCGCACCGGTTCTCGATCCGGCACCTCGGATGCTGCGCGCGGACGTGCTGCAGTCCGGGGAGCTGATCGTCGCCGGCGGCACCGTCGCCGGCGAGGGTCGGGGCGCCGCGGAGGTGGAGCGCCTGCTGCTGGCCGGGGCGGCGCCGGCCGACCTCGCTGCCCACGGCGTGGGCTGGGTGCTCGTCGAGCACGGCACGCCCGGGGACCTCGGCGACTCGGCCCGCGCGCTCGAGCAGCTCGAGCCGGTGTTCTCCGATGCCGCGCTGTCGCTGTACCGGGTGCCGGGGGTCGACGGGACGCGGTCGGACGACCGGACGGCGGCGATCGCCGCGCACGCACTGTGGGCGGCGGTGTCAGCAGGCGGGCTCGTGGGCCTGCTGGTCCTGCGACGGCCCGCCCGGCGCCGCGAGCACCACGGCGGCCTCCGCCGGGCGCGGGAACAGTCCTGAGACGCGGCGGCCCGCGGCCGTCGCGGCGAGCACCTCGTGCACCCCGTCGCCGGTCGCGGACCAGGAGAACTCTGCGGCCCGCACCCGGGCCTTGCCGCCGAGGGTGCGGCGACGATCCGCGTCGGCGAGCAGGTCGGCGACGGCGTCGGTGAGCTCGTCCGCGGAGTCGACGAGCACGCCGGTGACGCCGTCGATGATCGAGTCGGTCAGTCCCCGCGAGCTGCGGTAGCCGACGGTGGGCACGCCGTGCTGCGCGGCCTCGACGACGGCCAGCCCCCAGCCCTCCTTGCGCGAAGGCATCACGTGCACCCAGGACCGGGAGAGCAGTTCGTGCTTGCGGTCCTCGGCGACGTGGCCGTGGAAGGTGACGGCATCGGTGATGCCGAGGTCCGCGGCGGCCGCGCGCAGGTTCCTCTCCCACCAGCCGCCGCCGATGACGTCGAGGTGCAGGCCGGGGACGCGGTCGCGCAGCGCGGCGACGGCGGCGAGGGCGTCCTCGATCTGCTTGTGCGGCACGAGCCGCGACAGCACGCACACGGTGGGGTGCGCGGTGCGGGTGTGTTCGTCGCCGGGCTCGACCCCGGCGGGGACGGCGTCGGCGCCGTTGCGGACGACGGCGATGCGGTCACGGTCGACGCCGAGGGCCATCAGTTCGTCGGCGGACGGCAACGACACGGTCAGGTACTGGTCGTCGCGGTGCAGGCGCGGCGACAGGGCGGACTCGATCCACCAGCCGAGCCTGGCCATGACGCGGCCGGCGACGGGCCACTGCTCACGGTGGCAGTGGTGCACGAGCACGGTCACGGGCGCGCCGGCGACGAGGCGGGCGAAGAACGGGATGCCGTTCTGGGTGTCGATCACCGCGTCGGGCCGGAGGTGGCGCAGCGGACCGAATCCGAGACGGCCGGCGGCGATCGCGGCGAGGGCGCGGGGGTAGACGGTGAGCCGGCCGCCGCCGCGGCTGACGGTGATGCCGTCGATCTCGTCGCGGCCGGGGGCGCCGGGGTAGGCGGCGGTGCGGAGGGTGACGCGGATGCCGCGCGCGGCGAGCTGGGCGCCGACCTGTTCGAGGTAGCGTTCGCTGCCCCCACCCTGGGGATGCCCGGTATCGCGCCAGCACAGCAACAGAACCTCGCGCACGTGGCGACCCCCTGTGGTTCGTCGTCGACGGTTGTATCCCGGAACACACTAACGGGTGCGGGGCCGCCCGCGGTGGAGGGTTACCGGCGGGTAGTGCGGTGCGGTGGCCGCTATGGTTGCTCCTCGTGGTTGTTCCGACCCTGCCCGTCCCCCCGGTGGCTCGAACCTTCGCCCGGCGCGCGACCCTGCGCCGGTCCGTCGGGCTGCTCGGCGACTTCCGGCACGAGCAGTCCGCGCCCGAGTTGTTCTACGGGGCGCTCGCGCGCGACACCGTGGAACTGATCGGTGATCTGTACGCGGGACTGACCGGCCGGGACCTGACCGGCACGACCGTCGTCGACGTGGGCGGCGGGCCGGGGTACTTCGCGGAGGTGTTCGGCGCGTCGGGCGCCCGCTACGTGCCGGTCGAGCCGGATCCGTCGGAGATGCACGCGGCCGGTCTCGCGGTGGGCGGGTCGATCCGTGGCTCGGGCCTCGCGCTGCCGCTGCGCACGGGATCGGTGGACGTGTGCTTCTCCTCGAACGTCGCCGAGCACGTGGCGCAGCCGTGGGTGATGGCCGACGAGATGCTGCGGGTGACGCGGCCGGGCGGGCTGACGGTGCTGTCGTACACCCTGTGGTGGGGCCCGTTCGGCGGGCACGAGACCGGCCCGTGGCACGCGTTCGGCGGCGAGTACGCGGCGCGGCGCTACGCCCGCCGGCACGGGCGGGAGCCGAAGAACCGGTACGGGGTCTCGTTGTTCGAGGTGGGTTGCGGCGACGGGCTGCGGTGGGCGCGTTCGACGCCGCACGGCGAGCTGCTGGCCGCGTTCCCCCGGTACCACCCGCGCTGGGCGTGGTGGCTGGTGCGGGTCCCCGCGGTGCGGGAGTTCCTGGTCAGCAATCTGGTGCTCGTGCTGCGCAGGCGCTGATGGTCGCGCTCGCCCTCGACGTCGGCGGCACCAAGATGGCGGCCGCCCGCGTCCGCGCCGACGGCACGCTCGACGCACCGCGGACGGTGCCGACGCCCGCGGCCGGCGTGTGGGCGGCATGCGCGGAGCTGTTGCGTCGGGTCTCCGCGGGAGCCGAGGTGACGGCCGTGGGGATCGCGAGCGCCGGGCCGGTCGACGTCGGCGCCGGTGTGGTGGCGCCGATCAACATCGGCGAGTGGGCGGGCGGTTTCGGCCTGGTCGACGCCGTGCGCGGCCTGTTCCCGCGGTCGCGGGTGCGGCTCGCGGTCGACGGGGCCGCGGCCGCGCTGGCCGAGCACCGGCTCGGGGCGGGCCGGGGTGCGACGGACCTCGTCGGCGTCGTGGTCTCGACCGGCATCGGTGGCGGTCTGGTGCTGGGCGGCCGGATCGCCGGGGGCCGGACGGGCAATGCGGGCCACATCGGGCACATGGTGTCGAGCGTGGGCGCCGACCCGTGCGCGTGCGGGGGTGTCGGGTGCGTCGAGACCGTGGCGAGCGGGCCGGCCGCGGTGCGGTGGGCGCGGGAGCACGGCTGGTCCGGTGCCGACGGGGCGGCGCTGGCCCGCGCCGCGGGCGCGGGAGATCCGGTCGCGGTCGCGGCCCTGGGGCGTGCGGGGGCGGCGCTCGGGGAGGTGTTCGCGTCGGCCGCGGCGCTGGTGGACGTGGACCTCGTGGTGGTCGGCGGCGGGTTCGCGCAGGCCGGGGAGCCGATGTGGCGGCCGATGCGCGAGGCCGCGGCCCGGCACGCGCGGCTGCCGTTCCTGACCGGGCTGGAGATCGTGCCGGCGCGGCTCGCCGCCGTGGGGACCCTGACCGGCGCCGGGATCCTGGCCCTCGGGGACTGAGCTTCGGCGCGAATCGCCCGCACCGCGGCCCCCGTCGCGTCACAATACGAAGACAGTGTCCTCGGGACGGGAGCGGCCATGACGCCTTTCCAGCGCTACATCGCCGAGGAGATCGCGGTGGACCACGCCGACGGTCTGCTCACCCGCCGCGAGGCGCTGCGACGGCTGGGGCTGCTGGGGCTCACCCTCACCGCGGCATCCTCGCTGCTCGCCGCCTGCGCAAACGAGAACGGCTCGCCCGCAACGCCTTCCGCGACTCCGGGAGCGACCTCGGGCACTCCGGCCCCGACGTCGCCGGTGGCGCCGCCGGGCAGCGCAGATGCCGTTGCGACGGAGGCGATCACGTTCCCCGGCCCGGACGGGCGGACGCTGCAGGGTGCGTGGGCGCCGGCGGCGGACCCCCGGGGCGCCGTGCTCGTGGTCCACGAGAACAAGGGGCTCAACGACCACATCCGATCGGTGGCCGGGCGCCTGGCGGGGGCGGGCTACTCGGCACTCGCGATCGACCTGCTCTCCGAGGAGGGGGGCACGGCGTCGTTCGCCGACCCGGCGCAGGCCACGGCCGCACTGAGTACCGTTCCGCCGCAACGATTCTCCCAGGACATGCGCTCGGGCATCGACGAGTTGACGCGACGGGTGCCCGACCGGCGCATCGGGGCCGTGGGGTTCTGCTTCGGCGGCGGCATGACGTGGCTGCTGCTGACGACCGGCGACCCGCGCCTCGCGGCGGCCGTCCCGTTCTACGGACCGCTGCCCGACGGCGCCGACTTCGCCGGGTCGCGGGCCGCCGTCCTCGCGGTCTACGCCGAACTCGACCAGCGGGTGAACGCGTCGCGGGACGCGGCGACCGCCGCCCTCGAGCGCGCGGGCCTGGTGCACGAGGTGGTGACCTACCCCGGCGCCGACCACGCGTTCTTCAACGACACCGGACCGCGGTACAACGCGGACGCGGCCGCGCAGGCATACGACCGCATGCTCGCCTGGTTCGGGACACACCTCGGCTGACCCCTTCCGAAAACTTGTAACGTGTTCTAGTGTTCGAGGTCACAGCCCCGGTGGCCGGAAGGAGAGCGCGTGAGCATCGACCCCGACGCGTCGGCGCACGGCGCCCAGGACGGCTCCGCCCACGATGCCGAGGTCGCGCGCCCCCGCGACTCCCGCCGGGATCCCGGACAGGTCCGCGAGAACCTGCAGCGCTGGCTCGCCACCAAGGTCACCGCCCCCGTCGTCGAGAACGTGCACCTCCCCGAGACCACCGGCATGTCCAGCGAGACGCTGCTGTTCGACGCCCGCTGGGACGGCACCGACCATCCGCTCGTCGCCCGCGTCGCCCCCGCCGACACCACCGTGCCCGTCTTCCCCGCCTACGACCTCGAGGGTCAGGCCCGGGTCATGCGCGCCGTCGGCGAGCACTCCACCATCCCCGTCCCCCGGGTGCACTGGTACGAGCCCGATCCCGCGCCGCTCGGGGCCCCGTTCTTCGTCATGACCCGGGTGGCGGGCCGGGTGCCACCGGATGTCATGCCGTACAACTTCGGCTCCTGGGTCACCGAGGCCGGCGACGCCGAGCGTGCCGCCATGCAGGACGCGTGCGTCGACGTGCTGGCCCGGATCCACGACGTCGCCCCGGTGGCCGCCGGGCTGGGACCGGCCGGCACCGTCACCGACGCCGTCCGGGCGCACCTGGACCGGCAGCGCTCCTACTACGAGTGGACGACCCGCACCGGTGGTCCCCGCTCCCCGCTCGTCGAACGTGCGCTCGCCTGGCTCGACGCCCGTTGCCCCGACGACCGCTCGCCCGCGGTGCTGTGCTGGGGCGACGCGCGGATCGGCAACATCCTGTTCGACGGTTTCCGGCCCGTCGCGGTGCTCGACTGGGAGCTGGCCACCCTCGGCGCCCGCGAGATGGACCTGGCCTGGATGACGTTCCTGCACAGGTTCTTCGAGGACATCGCCGCCGCGGCCGGGCTGCCCGGCCTGCCGGGCTTCCTGCGCCTGGACGACGTCGCCCGCGCATACGCGCAACGCACCGGCCACGTCCCGCGCGACCTGCACTTCTACACCGTCCACGCGGCGCTGCAGCACGCGATCATCATGCTGCGCATCCACACTCGCGCGGTGCATTTCGGCCAGGCGCAGCCACCCGGCCATCCCGACGACGCGATCATGCACCGCGCCGCCCTCGAAGCCATGCTCGACGGCACCGACCGGCAGGGGGTGGCGCCGTGAGTTCCCTCTCCCCCCTGGACGACTACCCCGTCCACCAGACGGCCGAACCGATCCGGCGCGTCGCCACGTCCGACCGCAACTTCTACGACCGGTACTACTTCAACTGCTACCCCGCCGACACCACCGACCTGTTCCTGATCGTCGGCATGGGCCAGTACCCGAATCTCGGTGTGGCCGACGGTTTCGCGGTGCTGCGCCGCGGCGACGACCACCTCGTCGTGCGGGCCTCGCGGGCCCTGGGGACCGATCGCACCGACACCACCGTCGGCCCGCTGCGCATCGAGGTGCTCGAGGGGCTGCGGCGGCTGCGGGTGGTGCTCGAGCCCGGCCATGCCGAAACCGCCGACCTGTCCTTCGATCTCACGTTCGACGGGGTCGTCCCCGCCACCGAGGAGACCCCACAGCGGCTGCGCCGGCTCGAGCGCGTCGTCATGGACACGTCCCGGTTCGTGCAGACCGGCCGGTGGGCGGGCACCCTCACCGTCGACGGCCGGACCCGGCAGGTGGACCCGGGCACGTGGCTCGGCAACCGCGACCGCTCCTGGGGGGTGCGGCCCGTCGGGGAGCCCGAGCCGCCCGGGCGCACGGCCCACGAGGGCATGCCCGGATTCTTCTGGATCTACTCGGTGATGCAGTTCGACGACGACACGATCGTCACTATCGTGCAGGAGGACGACCACGGCCGCCGGCTGGTCGAGGAGGCGGTCCGGATCCGGCCCGGCGCCGAGCCCGAATGGCTGGGCCGGCCGGAACATCGGCTGGTGTTCGCGCCGGGCACCCGCAACGTCACGGGGGCGACGCTGACGTTCCACCGGCCCGGCTGCGAGGCGGTGACCGTCGAATGCGAACTGCTGGTGCCGAACCTGCTCGGCATCGGCACCGGGTACGGACTCGAACAGGACTGGCGGCACGGCATGTGGCAGGGCGAACTGGTCGTGCAGGCGCTGCGCCGCGACGTCCGGGAGATCGATCCGGCGCTGCTGATGTTCTGTCCCACCGACCATCTCGCGCGGTTCCGGATCGCCGGGTCGGACACCGTCGGCACCGGACTGTTCGAGGTCGCCGTGATCGGACCGCACCGGCAGTACGGCTTCACCGGGTTCGCCGACCCCCACCCCGCGCACGACAACGACCGAGCGACATCCGACCAGTAGAAACCAGGACCGTTGAGGAAAGAGAACATGACCGACTACGACAAACTGTTCATCGGCGGCCGCTGGGTCGCCCCGTCGACCGACGAGCGACTCGAGGTGTTCTCGCCGGCCACCGAGGAACGCGTCGGTTCGGTGCCGGTCGCCGGGCCGGCGGACATCGACGCCGCCGTCGCCGCGGCCCGTGCCGCCTTCGACGACGGACCGTGGCCCCGCACCTCACCGTCCGAGCGGGCCCAGGTACTCGCCAAGGCCGCCAAGCTGCTCGAGGAGCGCAGCGCCGACCTCGCCGCGTCGCTGTCCGCCGAGATGGGTCAGCCGCCCGCCTCCGTGCAGATGATGCAGGTGACGCCGTCCCTGGCGACCATCAACTACTATGCGGGACTTGCCGATTCGTTCCCGTGGACGGAGGAGCGCACCGGCGCCTTCGGACGCTCCCGGGTGACGCGCGAACCCGTCGGCGTGGTCGCCGCCGTCATCGCCTGGAACGTGCCGCTGTTCCTGATGATCAACAAGCTCGGCCCGGCCCTGCTCGCCGGCTGCACCGTGGTCCTCAAGCCCGCGCCCGAGTCGCCGCTGACCACCAACGCGGTCGCGGAGATCTTCGCCGAGGCCGGGCTGCCCGAGGGCGTGCTGTCGCTCGTCCCGGGCGGCGCCGAGACCGGCGAGTACCTCGTCTCGCACCCCGACATCGACAAGATTACCTTCACCGGCTCGACCGCCGTCGGCAAGCACATCGGCGAGATCGCGGCCCGGAACCTCAAGCGCTGCTCCCTCGAACTCGGCGGCAAGTCCGCCGCCATCGTCCTCGAGGACGCCGACCTCGACTCGACCGTCGCGATGCTCGTGATGTCGGGCCTGATGAACACCGGGCAGGCCTGCGTCGGCCAGACCCGCATCCTGGCGCCGCGCTCGCGCTACGACGAGGTCGTCGAGAAGATGGTGGCGACCGCGGCCTTCTTCCCCGTCGGCATGCCCGACGACGCGGCGGCGCAACTCGGGCCGCTGATCTCCGCGAAGCAGCGCGACCGCGTCGAGGGCTACATCGCCAAGGGCACGGAGGAGGGCGCGCGGCTGGTGCTCGGCGGCGGCCGGCCCGCCGGGCTCGACAAGGGCTGGTTCGTCGAGCCGACGATCTTCGCCGACGTCGACAACTCCATGACCGTCGCGCGCGAGGAGATCTTCGGTCCCGTGCTGTGCGTGATCCCCTACGACAGCGTCGACGAGGCCGTCGAGATCGCCAACGACTCCGACTACGGCCTCGCCGGCTCGGTGTACACCACCGACGTCGAGAAGGGCCTCGAGGTGGCGTCGCGGGTGCGCACCGGCACCTACGGCATCAACTGGTACGCCTTCGACCCGGGCTCGCCGTTCGGCGGCTACAAGAATTCCGGCATCGGCCGGGAGAACGGCCCCGAGGGCCTCGAGGCGTTCTGCGAGACCAAGTCGGTGCTGTACCCGCCCGGCTACGGCGCCTGAGTTCGTAGGTGGCCGAATGTCACATCGCGTCGGTTGGATAGACGCGATGTGACATTCGGCCCGGCCGACTGCGGGTGCCGGCGAGACCTCAGATGTACATCGCAGGATCGATGTAGCAGGCCGGGTCCACGAGTTCCTCGTGCTGCTTGCGGGGGCGGATCGTCGCCGGGATGCCGACGGCGATCGAATCGGCGGGCACGTCGCGCGTGACCACCGCGTTCGCGCCGATCGCGACGTCGTCGCCGATCACCACCGGCCCGAGGACCTTCGCCCCCGCGCCGATGGTGACCCGGTTGCCGATGGTGGGGTGCCGCTTGGTCCGCGCCAGCGACCGCCCGCCGAGCGTGACGCCGTGATAGATCATCACGTCTTCGCCGATCTCGGCGGTCTCCCCGATCACCACGCCCATGCCGTGATCGACGAAGAAGCGCCGTCCGATCGTCGCGCCGGGGTGGATCTCGATGCCCGTGAGGAAGCGGGTGAACTGCGCCAGGATGCGGGCCGGTCCCCGCAGCGCCGGCCGCGCCCACATCCGGTGTGCGAGCCGATGCGACCAGATCGCGTGCAGCCCCGAATACACGAGGGCGTTCTCCATGTCACCGCGCGACGCCGGATCGTGGCCGCGGGCCGCCTGCAGGTCTTCCCGGAGGGTGCGCAGAACACTCACGATGCGTTCAGTCCCGGATGTGCTCGAACAGCGGAGTGGAGATGTACCGCTCACCGAAGTCGCAGACCACGGCGACGATGAGCTTGCCGGCGTTCTCCGGACGCTTCGCCAGCTCCAGAGCGGCCCACACGATCGCGCCGGACGAGATGCCGCCGAGAATGCCCTCCTGCGTGCCGAGATCCCGGCCCACGCGGACGGCGTCGTCGAACGAGACGTCGACGATCTCGTCGTAGACCTCGCGGTCGAGCACGTCGGGCACGAAGTTCGCGCCGATGCCCTGGATCTTGTGCGGGCCCGGCTGTCCGCCGGTGAGGATGGGCGAATCGATGGGTTCGACGCCGACGATCTTCACCTCCGGCTTGTATTCCTTGAGCCTGCGGCCCGCGCCGGTGATCGTGCCGCCGGTGCCGATGCCGGCGACGAAGATGTCGACCGCGCCCTCGGTGTCCTTCCAGATCTCCTCACCGGTGGTCTGGTAGTGGATCTCCGGGTTCGCCGGGTTGGCGAACTGGCGGGCGAGGATCGCGTTCTCGGTCTTCGCGACGATCTCCTCCGCCTTCGCGACCGCGCCGGCCATGCCCTCGGAGCCGGGGGTCAGGACGATCTCCGCGCCGAACGCCCGCAGCATCACGCGACGCTCGGTGGACATCGTCTCGGGCATCGTCAGGATGACCTTGTAGCCGCGCGCGGCACCGACCATCGCCAGCGCGATACCGGTGTTGCCGCTGGTCCCCTCGACGATGGTGCCACCGGGGCGCAGCTCACCGGACTTCTCGGCGGCGTCGATGATCGCCACGCCGATCCGGTCCTTGACGCTGTTGGCCGGGTTGTAGAACTCGAGCTTGACCGCGACCTGGGCGCCGAGACCCTCGGTCAGCCGGTTCAGCCGCACGATCGGGGTTCGCCCGACCAGCTCGGTGACATTGTTGTAGATACCGCTCATGGGCCCGATCCTCCTCCCGGTCGCAGTGCCGACCGGATTGGTTCCGTCGTCACCTATTGCATCATTCCGGCGGATGTCCGATTCACGTGGGGAGCCGCACAGCGGTCCGGCCGCCCGGGGACCCACCGGTTTGCCCACCCTGCTCCCGCGGGTAGCCGACGTCATGACTCGTCACCGGCACGCCCGGAACGTCGCCGGCCGGCCGGTCGCAGCCCTGCAGGACAGCACCCCGCTGCGGTAGGGCGTCGCCCACCAGACCCGGCACGGGGCAGGCCCGCCCGCGCCCGGAAGGAGAAACCCGTGTTCGACATCGTCAAGACCGTGGAGAGATCCGGGCGGCAGATCGAGGGGGTCGTCCGTCGCGTCGTCGAACGCACCGGCTCCCACCCCGGTCCCCAGCAGACCGTCACCATCGGCGCACCCCGCGAAACGGTGCAACGGTTCTGGCGCGAGCCCGCCAATCTGTCGCAGGTGTTCGGGGAGCGCACCTCCGTCGCCGCGAGCGGCCCCGACCGCCTCCGGTGGACCTTCGAACTCGGCGCCGACCCGATCACGTGGGAGACGCGCGTGCTCGAGAGCGACGGGGAACTGCAGTTCGTCGCCACCGACGCCGGCGACTCGTCGCAGCCGCCCCGGATCCTGCTGTCGTTCGCCACCGCCCCGCACGGCCTCGGCACCGAGGTGAGCATGCGGGCCGACACCCCGGTGCCCGGCCTGATCACCGGCGCGGCCACGTTCACCGCCCTGTACCGGGCCCGCGCGCTGCTGCAGACCGGCGAGATGCCGACCCTGCGCTGCAATCCCAGCGCCCGCGGCAATCCCAGCGCCCGCGGCAATCCCAGCGCCCGCGGCAATCACAGCGCCCGCGGCAATCACAGCGCCCGCGGCAGCTCCGGTGCCTCCGGACGCGACTCCCGAGCGGAAGGATCCCACTGATGCGAGCGCTGTGCTGGATGGGCGTGAACGACCTGTCCGTCGAGACGGTCGAGGACCCGAAGCTGCTCAACCCGCACGACGTGATCGTGGAGGTCCGCCTCACGACCACCTGCGGATCCGATCTGCATTTCATCGACGGCTATCTCCCCGGCATGCGGGAGGGCGACGTGTTCGGGCACGAGTTCATGGGCGACGTCGTCGAGAAGGGCGCGGAGGTCACCTCCGTGAACGTCGGCGACCGCGTCGTCGTGCCGTCGTTCATCGGGTGCGGCGCCTGCTGGTACTGCGACCACGACCTGTACTCGGCGTGTGACACCACCAACCCGAACGCTGCGATGCAGCAGCCGCTGCTCGGCTACCCGTCCGGCGGCATCTACGGCTACACCCACCCGTTCGGCGGGTACCAGGGTTCGCACGCGCAGTACGTGCGGGTGCCGTTCGGCGACGTCAACTGCTTTCCGATCCCCGAGGGGATCACCGACGAGCAGGCCCTGTTCCTCTCCGACGCGGTGCCCACCGGATACATGGGGGCCGACTTCTGCGACATCTCCCCCGGCGACACCGTCGCAGTGTGGGGTGCCGGGGGCGTGGGCCTGATGGCGGCCGTGAGCGCCCGGATCTTCGGCGCCGAACGAGTGATCGTCGTCGACCGCCTGGGCGAACGCCTCGACCTCGCCGCCCGGCTGGGGCTGGAGACGATCGACTACTCCGCCGAGGACAGCATGCAGGAGGCGCTGCGCGAGAGCACCGGCGGCCGCGGACCCGACGCGTGCATCGAGGCGGTCGGCATGGAGGCCCACGGCACCGGCCTGATGCAGATCTACGACCGCGTCAAGCAGGCGCTGCGGATGGAGACCGACCGCGCCACGCCGCTGCGGCAGGCGATCATGGCGTGCCGCAAGGGTGGGGTGGTGTCCGTCCTCGGGGTCTACGGACTCACCGACAAGTTCCCGATGGGCCTGCTCACCAACAAGAGCCTGACCCTGCGCACCGCCCAGCAACACGGACAGCGGTACGTCCCGCGGCTGTTCGAGCACGTGCAGGCCGGCAAGCTCGACCCCAGCCTGTTGATCACCCACGACATGTCGCTCGAAGACTCGGTGCGCGGGTACGAGATGTTCAAGGACAAGAAGGACGGCTGCGTGCGCGCGGTGTTCCGGCCGTGACCCCGGTGCCGGGCCGGCGCCCTGCAACGGGCCGGCGCCCTGCAACGGGCCGAATGTCACACACATTCGATCGAATCGAACCTGTGTGACATTCGGCCCACCACCGCCGTCCCGGGGAATGTCGGAAATGTTCAATACGGCCGGCGGAGACGACGCGAGACTCGTCGCATGACGCATTCCGTGAATCCGATCCCCGCCGGCTACACCTCCCTCACGCCGTTCCTCGTCGTCGACGGCGCGGCCCGGGCCGTCGAGTTCTACCGCACGGTCTTCGGCGCCGAGGTCGTCGAACGAACCGACGGGCCCGACGGCACGATCGCGCACGCCGAACTGGACTTCGGGCACGGCCGGCTCCAGCTGAGCGACCCCGCGCCGGCCATGGGGCTGCGCGCGCCCGACGGGACGAACACCGTCGACCATTCCTACGTGCTGTACTGCACCGACGCCGACGCGACGTTCGCCCGCGCGGTCGAGCAGGGTGCGCAGGTCTTCGAGGAACCCTCGACGTTCGTCACCGGAGACCGGTTCGGGACGATCCTCGACCCGTTCGGGCACCGGTGGGCGATCATGACGCGCGTCGAGGACGTCGCGCCCGAAGAGGCACGACGTCGCATCGACGAGTGGCTCGCGAGTCAGTCGTCCTGAGCATCCCTGAAACGCCGAATGTCACATCGGATCGATACAAGCGATCCGATGTGACATTCGGTCGATCAGGCGTCAGGCGAGGCGCTGCTTCAGGGCCTCGAACTCGTCGCGGATGCCGGAGGGCACCTTCTCGCCGAGGAACTCGAACCACTCCTCGATGAGGGGCAGCTCTTCCTTCCACTCCGCCACGTCGACCTTCAGCGCCTCGTCGACGTCGTCGCGGTCGACGTCGAGGCCCTCGAGGTCGAGGTCCGCGGCGGTCGGCACGAAGCCGATCGGCGTGGTCTGGGCGCCGGCCCGGTGCTCGATGCGGTCGACGATCCACTTGAGCACACGGGAGTTCTCACCGAAGCCCGGCCACAGGAAGCGGCCGTCGTCGCCGCGACGGAACCAGTTGACGTAGAAGATCTTCGGCAGCTTGTCCGCATCCGCGGACTTGCCGATGTTGATCCAGTGGTTCAGGTAGTCGCCGGCGTTGTAACCGATGAACGGCAGCATCGCCATGGGGTCGCGACGGACGGTGCCGACCTTGCCCTCGGCGGCGGCGGTCTGCTCGGACGACAGCGTCGCGCCGAGGAAGGTGCCGTGCTGCCAGTCGAGGGACTCGCTCACCAGCGGCACAGTCGTCTTGCGGCGACCGCCGAACAGGATCGCGGAGATCGGCACACCCTGCGGATCGTCCCACTCGGGGGCGAGGATCGGGCACTGCGACATCGGCGTGCAGTAGCGCGAGTTCGGGTGCGCGGCCGGGGTGCCGGACTCGGGAGTCCAGTCGTTGCCCTTCCAATCGATGAGGTGCTCGGGATTGCCTTCCAGGCCCTCCCACCACACGTCGCCGTCGTCGGTCTGCGCGACGTTGGTGTACAGCGTGTTGCCGGCCTCCATCGTCTTCATGGCGTTGGGGTTGGAGCCGTGGTTGGTGCCGGGGGCGACGCCGAAGAAGCCGTACTCCGGGTTCACCGCGTACAGCCGGCCGTCCTCACCGAAACGCATCCAGGCGATGTCGTCGCCGAGGGTCTCGGCGCGCCAGCCCGGGATGGTCGGCTGGATCATCGCGAGGTTGGTCTTGCCGCAGGCACTCGGGAACGCGGCCGCCACGTAGTAGGCCTTGTCCTCCGGCGAGATCAGCTTGAGGATCAGCATGTGCTCGGCGAGCCAGCCCTCGTCGTGCGCCATGGCCGAAGCGATACGCAACGAGTAGCACTTCTTGCCGAGCAGGGCGTTGCCGCCGTAGCCGGAGCCGTAGCTCCAGATCTCCCGGTCCTCCGGGAAGTGGGTGATGTACTTGGTGTCGTTGCACGGCCACGGCACGTCCTTCTGGCCGGGCTCGAGCGGCGCACCCACCGAGTGCAGGGCCTTGACGAACGGCTTGTCGGTGCCCAGCTTCTCCAGGGCCGCGGTACCCATGCGGGTCATGATGCGCATGGAGACGACGACGTACTCCGAGTCGGTGATCTCGACGCCGAGCTTCGGGTCGTCCGCGCCGAGCGGGCCCATGCAGAACGGCACCACGTAGAGGGTGCGCCCGCGCATGCTGCCGCGGTACAGCTCGGTCATGGTCGCCCGCATCTCGGCCGGATCCATCCAGTTGTTGGTCGGTCCGGCATCGACCTCGTTGCGCGAGCAGATGAAGGTGCGCGACTCGACGCGCGCGACGTCCGACGGGTCGGAGTTGCCCAGGAAGGAATTGGGCTTCTTCTCGTCGTTGAGGCGGGTGAAGGTCCCGGCCTCGACCAGCTGGGTGGTCAGCCGGTCCCATTCCGCGTCGGACCCGTCGGCCCAGACGACCCGGTCGGGCTGAGTGAGTTCGGCGACCTCCTGTACCCATGCGAGCAGCTCGGCGTGCTGGGTCGGGGGCTTGCCATCGGTGCCGTTCAGACCGGGAATGGTCACTGAGGTCATCAAACTCTCCTGGGGTGCGCCGGAACCGGATCCCTCCCCCGACCTGCGACGAACCGTCCCAGGGACCAGCGGCGGACCCGGACTCCCCCTCTCGGCAGGGGTACCACCCGCTTCCTCCGTGGCCGAACGGACGAGGCGGGCGCCGGATGTCCTATTCATAGAGGTTAACGCCGGACTTCGGGGTGATGGCAATCGGGGCCGGTCGGAAATGTCACAGAAACGATTCAGAGGGCGAACACAGTACCCGCCTCGCACGCCCGGGGCACGGGCGATTTGCCTCACTTTCCTCGATCGAGGTGACCTTCGTCAATCCGGGTCCAGTGCTCCGCACCGTCGACGTCGCGCCGGAACTGCCACACCCCGAATCGTCCGTCGTCGCCGAGTTCGGTGACCCGGTCGAACCACCCGTCAGCGTCGGTGTCCGATGCGACGACGAGTGCGTCCGCGGTGGCGAACGTGACGGTGTCGAGCAGGCCGTCGCCGTCGACGTCCACGGCCGGCGGCAGCGCGCCCGGTCCAGCCGGGTCGAGCAGCGCGGGGGCCAGCCCCGGGCCGAACGCGGGACGTCCCGGGACGGGCACGTCGGGCTCCCACACCTGGTCGTCGGTGCCGGCGAATCCGTCCACCATCGCGCGCTCCTCACTGCCGTGTCACACCATCGGACGCTGTCGTCCCGTTGGACGCGCCCGGCCGGCCGGCGGTTCCCGCCCGGGCGAGCACGGCGAAATCGCGCTCGCACGCCGCCAGCTGCCCGGCACGGTCCTCGGCGCGACGTCTCAGCTCGTCGTCGAGGGCGGCGATGCGGTCGCGCGCCGTGGCGAGCCGGGCGGTGCGCGCGACGGCGAGCGCGGACCCGAGCCGGGCCTCCGCGTCGACGATGCGCTCGAGCGCGACGGCCTCGAGCTCGGCGCGCACCTCGACGAGTTCCTCGAGCGCCCACCTGCGCATCCGGTCCCGTTCGGCGAGCCGTCGCCGCACCCGCACCAGCCACCACGCCGCCGCCGCGCCGAGCAGCAGGCTCAGCGGTACCGTCGCCAGCTCGAGCGTGGGCACCAGGGACAGCGGGGACACCGCGACGCGTCCCAGCCCCGCCCCGGCCGACGCGCCGATCAGCACGGTGAGGCGGTCCTCCACGGGACGTCGCGGGGACGGCGGCGCGGACCGCGGGGGCACGGTGGCCGGGCCGGCCGGCTCCGGGTCACCCGGTCCGATCCGGGCCAGCCGCTCGGTGACGACCGTGCCGACCCGGGCGTGCAGGTCGCGGACCACGTCGTCGAGCAGGTGCGGCACGTGCGCCGGGTCCACCGTCTCGATCGCGTCGCGAAATTCGGCGGACGCCGCGCGCACGGCCGCCGCGACGGCCTGCGCGGTGTCGATGCGGGCCCGTTGCAGCTCGGCGCGGAGCCCTCCGTCGTCGGCGGGAGTGGTGGCCCGCAGGCTCCACCGCGCCCGTTCGGCGCGCAGGGCCCCCGTGTCGTCGCCGGCGCGCAGGGCAGCGATCGCCTGCACCACGAGGTGGCGGGTCTCGGCGACGACGGCGCTGCGCAGGGCCCGGCCCGCATGCGGACCCGGGACCAGCGCCGCCGTGAGCGCCTCGTGCAGGTCGACGATCCCGGATTCGAGCCGCAGCACCGCTCCCGCGTCGCCGCCGACAGCACGGGCGCGGGCGGCGAGCGACGTCCCGACGGGCAGCAATGTCACCGGACCGAGCCAGGGTGCGTGCCGTTGCAGCAGCGCGACGTCCCGCTCGTGCACCACCCGCCAGTCCGGGTGCACGTCGGTTCCGGTGAGCGCGCACACCACGCGGCCGCTGCCGCGCCCGGCGGACTCGAGGACGGCGAGTTCGGTCCGGCCGAGGTGGGCCGACGCCTCGAACACCATCAGCACGACGGTCGCGGGACCGTCATGGACGTAGTCGACGGCCGGGCCGAGCGCGGTGAGCTCGTCGACGAGCGCCCCGCGGCCGCAGCCGTCGACCCCGGCCACCCGGATCCGCGGCGGGTCCGACGTGGCGTGCAGCCGCGCCCATCCCTCCGGGTTCCAGCGGCGCACGACGTCGCCGACGTCGGGCGGGATCACCGCGACGATCCGGTGAGGTCGTCGAGGGCGGCCTCGATGACGTCGCGGGCCCGCGGGCCGGCACCGATGCCCGCCAGGTCGCGGGCGAGCACGGCGTCGCGACGGCGGCGCGCGGAACCGAGTCGTTCGACGACCGCCGCCGGCCCGGAGCCGGGCGTGAGGACCGGCCGTCGCACGTGCGCGGCCGCGCGGGCGAACGCGGCCCCGGCATCCTCGAGTCTTTCGGTCCGATCGAGCACGACGACGAGGCGTTCGTCGTCGCGTGTGACGAGCGCCGCCGGATCGGCGGAGCGGACGAGTGCCGCCAGATCGGCGGAGCGGACGAGTGCCGCCAGATCGGCGGGGTGGACCCGCGCCGCGAGCACGAGGAGGACGACATCCGCGTCGAGGACCGGTTCGGGCCGGTCCGGCGAGTCGAGCTCCACGGTGTCGACCAGTGCCGACGCCGCGACCGCCGCCTCGACGGCTGCGCGGAGCGCGGGACGGACGGCGCCGCCGCGACCCGCGATCTGCACCCGCAGCGGGGCGTCGTGCCGGTCGAGGGCGCGCTGCACCTGTCGGCCGGCCCGGGCGTCGAACCGGCCGATGTCCTCGACGATCTGCCGCCACCGAGCGTGCGCGGTCCCTGCATCCCCCACCATGACCACCCCCGTGTGTCGCCGCCGATTCTGGCAGAGGCTGCCGTCGACGGCAGCGGCCCGGGGGCACCCTGAGAAAACCCGGCACCCTGAGAAAACACTGTGGTCACTTCAGTCCCTCCTGCCACACACCCTCCCGATACGCGACAATGGTCGGGTGAACGACGCCGATCTGGACACGACCGAGACGCTGGAGCAGCGCCCGACCCGAGGAAACCGTCTGTACCCGCGGGTGACGAGTTTCCGCTCGCGGCGGGGCGCGCTGACGCTCCCGCAGCAGGAGTCGTGGGACCGCTGCTGGCCCGAGCTGGGCCGCGACGTCGGCGACGACCGGCTCGACGTCGACGCCTGGTTCGGCCGCTCGGCGCCGGTCGTCCTGGAGATCGGCTCCGGCACCGGAACGGCCGCGGTGACGATGGCCCGGACCGAACCGCACGTGAACCTCATCGCCGTCGAGGTCTACAAGCCCGGCATCGCGCAGACGCTGCAGCAGATCGAACGGACCTACGACACCGACACGCCGATCCGGAACCTGCGGATCCTGCGCGGCGACGCGGTCGAGGTACTCGAGCACATGGTGGCCCCCGAGTCGCTGACCGGGGTGCGGGTGTTCTTCCCGGACCCGTGGCCCAAGGCCCGCCACCACAAGCGCCGCCTGCTGCAGCCGCCGACGTTCGCCCTGATCGCGAGCCGGCTGCAGCCGGGCGGCGTGCTGCACGTCGCGACGGACCACGCCGAGTACGCCGAGGCCATCGCCGAGGCGGGCAACGCCGAGCCGTTGCTGACGACGCTCGACTGGGAGTCCCCCATCAGCCACGAGCGCCCCGTCACGAAGTTCGAGGACAAGGCGCAGCGGGTGGGCAGCAGCATCACGGAGCTGGTCTGGGGGAAGATCAGGGCATGAGCGTCCACGAAGAACTGTCCGACGTGTCCGCGGCCCCCACGACGGACGGCACCGAGCGGCACGAGCGGGTGCTGCTCGTGTGGGACGCGCCGAACCTGGACATGGGTCTCGGTGCCATCCTGGGCGGCCGGCCCACCGCCGCCTACCGGCCGCGGTTCGACGCGCTCGGACGGTGGCTGCTCGGCCGCACGTCCGAGCTCTCGCGCACCACGACGGCCACCCTCGACCCCGAGGCGACGGTGTTCACGAACATCGCGCCGGGCAGCGCCGACGTCGTGCGCCCGTGGGTCGAGGCGTTGCGCAACGTCGGCTTCGCGGTGTTCGCCAAGCCGAAGATCGACGAGGACAGCGACGTAGACTCCGACATGTTGCGGCACATCGCGCTGCGACGCAGTGAGGGTCTGGCGGGGGTGATGGTCGCCTCCGCCGACGGGCAGGCGTTCCGGGAACCGCTCGAGGAGATCGCCGCGACCGGCGTGGCGGTGCAGGTCCTCGGTTTCCGCGAGCACGCCAGCTGGGCGGTCACGTCCGAGGTGCTCGACTTCGTCGACCTCGAGGACATCCCGGGGGTGTTCCGTGAGCCGCTGCCACGCGTGAGCCTGGACTCGCTGCCCGACGAGGGCGCCTGGTTGCAGCCGTTCCGACCGCTGTCCGCCCTGCTCGTGGGCCGCAAGAGCGTGGCCGAATAGGAGAGTTTCGTGTTCGACCGCTGGGGAGAGCTCGTCCACCGTGCGCGCTTCACCGTCATCGCGGTGATGGTGGCCGGTCTGCTCGGGCTCGCCGGGTACGGCGCGAGCCTGAACGATCATCTCAGTCAGAGCGGCTGGGACGATCCCGGCTCGGAGTCCGTCGCTGCGGCGAAGCTGGCCGACGGCACCTTCGGCCGCGACACGAACGGCGACGTCCTGGCGTTGTACACGGCGCCGGAGGGCAGGACGGTCGACGATCCGGAGTTCGCGGCGAAGGTCAAGGACAGTCTCAACTCGCTGGTCGCGGACCATCCGGATCAGATCCTGAAGATCAACGGTGCGTACTGGCCGACGAACGGTGCCCCGGCGGTGCCGGCGCTGGCGGACCAGTCGCGGCAGCACGCCGTGGCGTCGGTCGCCATCGCGGGCGACAACGACACCGAGCTGACCAACAACTTCCGCGACGTGAAGGACGAGTTCCTCATCGACGGGGTCGACGTGCAGCTCGCCGGCCTGCAACCGATCTCCGGCGCCCTCAACGACACGATGGCGCAGGACATCAAGCGCATGGAGCTCCTCGCCATCCCGGCGGTCGGAATCCTGCTGTTCTTCGTCTTCGGCGGCGTGATCGCGGCCGCGATGCCGCTGATCACCGGCGGCCTGACGGTCGTCGCCGCGAACGGCATCGTGCGGCTCATCACGAACTTCACCGAGGTCAACTCGTTCGTCGCGCCCGTGGTCTCGCTGATCGGCCTGGGTCTGGCGATCGACTACGGCCTGTTCATGGTGTCCCGGTTCCGCGAGGAACTCGCCGAGGGCTACGCCGCGTCCGCCGCCGTGCGCCGCACGGTGATGACGGCCGGGCGCACCGTGGTGTTCTCCGCCACGATGGTCGTCACCAGCCTCGGCGGCCTGCTGCTGTTCCCGCAGGGCTTCCTCAAGTCCGTCGCGTACGGCGCGATCGCGACGGTGACGCTGGCGGCGATCACCTCGATCACGCTGCTGCCCGCCATGCTCGCCATCCTCGGCCGGAACATCGACAAGTGGGGCTGGTCCCGGTTCGGGCAGATCCAGTCCAACGAGCAGGTCGAGAACAGCATCTGGGGACGGATCACCCGGTGGGTGATGCGCAACCCGCTCAAGGTCACCATCCCCACGGTGATCGGCCTGCTGCTGCTCATCGTGCCGCTGACCGGCATCAAGTTCGGCGGCATCAACGAGACCTACCTGCCGCCCGACCATCCGACGCGGCTCGCCCAGGAACAGTTCGACGAACTGTTCCCCGGCCAGCGCGCGGAGCCGGTGCGCATCGTCGTCCGCGGCGCCGAGGGCGGCGACCTCAACGAGATCATCCAGACGGCCAGCGCGGCCCCCGGCCTGGTGGAGAAGTTCACCATCGAGGGTCCCGCCCGGGACGGCGTCCGCGTCGTCAAGGCCGGGCTCGAGGACCGCAACAACTCCGCCGAGACCATCGACTACCTGCATGCGGGGCAGTGGCCCGACGGCGTGGAGGTGCTCGTCGGCGGCACACCGGCGATCGAACAGGATTCGATCGCCGCGCTGATGAACACGCTGCCGCTGATGGTGACGGTGGTCGTCGTGCTCACGACCCTGCTGATGTTCCTGGCGTTCGGGTCGCTGGTGCTGCCGATCAAGGCGGCGCTGATGAGTGCGCTGGGCCTCGGCGCCACCCTCGGCATCCTGACGTGGATCTTCATCGACGGTCACGGGGCCGGGCCGCTGAACTTCACGCCCGGTCCCATCATGTCGCCGGTGCTCGTGCTGATCATCGCGATCATCTACGGCCTGTCCACCGACTACGAGGTCTTCCTGCTCTCCCGCATGGTCGAGGCCCGCTCGCAGGGGGCGAGCACCACCGAATCCATCCGGATCGGCACGGCGCACACCGGCCGCATCATCACGGCCGCGGCGCTGATCCTGATCGTCGTCACCGGCGCCTTCGGCTTCTCCGAACTGGTGATGATGAAGTACATCGCCTACGGCATGATCGCGGCCCTGATCATCGACGCCACGGTGATCCGCATGCTGCTCGTGCCGGCGACGATGAAACTGCTCGGCGACGACTGCTGGTGGGCACCGGCGTGGATGAAGCGGATCCAGGCCAGGATCGGGCTCGCGGAGCCGATCCTCGACAACGAGCTCATGCCGCAGGATGTGCCGGAGCTGATCACGGTCGGCATGTTCGGTCCGGCGACCGTCGCGGCCACCGGGTCGCACCGCCTGCCCACCGTCGCCGGCGTCGCCACGGACGATCCGATGACGCAGCCGCTGCCGAAGATCGCCGCACCCCGCTCGGCCGCCGAGCAGCGGCGCGTCCGCGACCTGCAGCCGCCACCGCGCCGGTCGGCCCCGCCACGCGCCCCGCGCCCGGCCGAGCCACCGGCACGGGCACCGGAGGACCGGGACCGGCCGCCCCGGCGTCGTCCGGCCGGGGCGACCCCGGCGGCTCCCGGGGCACGGCCACAGCAGCCGGCGCCGGCAGCGCAGAATCCGTCGGGCCGGATCCCGGCGCCGAATCGGCCCGCTCCCCCGCAGGACCGTCCCCGCCCGCCGGCACCCGAGCCGCAGCAACCGCGCACCGAGCGGCCACCGGCCCCGCAACCGCAGGCGCAGGGTCCCCTGCCCCAGCGCCCCCGCCCGCAGCAGGCGCCGTCGCAGCAGACACCGTCGCAGCAGACACCGTCCCAGCCCCCGCGAGAAGTGCCGGGCCAGGTCCCGCCCGTGCAGGACCAGCGGTCCTCCCCGCCCGCCACGCCGCCGCTGCCCCGCCGGCAGCGCGGCGACGTGCCGCCCCCGGTGACCCAGACGTACGTGCGGCCGCAGGTTCAGCCGCAGCCGCGCTCGTCCGGCGCGCCCACCCGGGACCCGCAGGCAATCGAGAACTGGCTCTCGCAGCTGCGACGGGCCAACCCGCGGACGGCGGATCAGCCGGTCGCGGGCGAGCGGCCGTCGACGACGCCTCCGGCGCAGGACAGCGCCCCCGCCGGCAGGGCCGACGACGCCCCGGCGAACCGGTCGGAGACCGACGCGCAGGATTCGCAGCGCGGCCGGCACGGCGGTGCCGAGAACAGCCAGTCGATCAGCGTGAGTGAACTCATCGCGCGGCAGCGCCGCCGCTGACCGAGCGGGTCAGTCCTCGCCGGGTCCCGGCTCCGCCGAGCCAGATCCGGTCTCCCGGCCGGAGCCGGTCTCCGGGGCGGCGGAGCGTCCGGCGAACGCCTTGGCGTACCGGGTACCGGCGGCGAGCAGCAGCAGGCCCACCACGATGAAGGCGACGACCCGCCACACTCCCTCGAGGGCAGCGAGGTCGAACAGGAAGAGCTTCGCCAGCGCGGCGCCGGTCAGCGACAGCCCCGCGGCCAGCGCGGCGTGCGCGTACTCGGTGCGGGCGAGGCCGAGCGCCAGCATCGCGGTCGCCGCGATCATCCAGCAGATGGTCGCCGCGGTGTGCCCGGCGACGAATCCGGCGTCCGCACCGCCCAGGAGGACGCCCGCGGTCACCAATGCCGTGGTCACCGCATACAGCACCACGAGTGCCGCACCGCTCCACATCCACGGGACGCCGCGTTCGCGGACGAGCCGCAGTCGCGTCGCCGTCCACGCGAGCAGCAGCGTCACCGCGGCGAGCAGGACGGCCGTGACGAGCGTGGCCGCGTCGAGGCGGTCCACGGCCAGCTCCCGGTCGGTGAGGTTCTCGAGTTCGGCGCCGTCGTAGAACATCGCTCCTCCGAGCACCCAGAAGCCGAGGCCGGCGACGTACAGCAGGCGCGACCGCATCGACGCGGCCGCACCGGCATACCCGGCGGCGACCGCGAGCAGCACCGTGGCAGCCGCGTCGGGGCTCGCGCCCGCGAGGCACGCGTGCAGCAGCGCGAACGCCGCCACCGCGACGGACGCCACCCGCAGCGGACGCGACCGGGGCCCGGCGAGGGCGAACAACACGAGGTACCCGGCGGCGGCCGTGCCCTCGAGCGCGACGGCGGGCCACCGGTCCAGCCGCAACCCGACGGCGAGCAGCGGCAGCGCCGCCACCGCCAGGCACACCGCGGCGACGACGTCGCCCGGCTCCCGGCGCAGCAGCAGCACCGCGGTGCCGGCGACGAATGCGGCGACCGCCACCGAGAAGCCGACCAGCCAGGCGAGCTCGCCCCGCTCGGCAAGCTCGGCCCCGGCGATCGACACCAGCAGGACCGCGGCGATCGGCACGACCCGCGCGAGATGCAGCAGCGCCCAGTTGCGGTGCCACTGGGCCGGAAAGCTCGCGACGAGCAGCACCAGCAGGAAGCCGAGCAGCAGCAACGGATCACCGTCCGACAGGGTGGGCGCGAGCAGCGCGGCCCCGAGCACGAGCAGCACGGCCAGAATCCGGTCCGACCAGCGCACCGCGAGCGCGACCCCGGCGCCGGCGACGACGAGCGCGGCGGCCAGACCGACGACCGCCGGCACCCACCGGTAGTAGGCGGTCGCGGCGAAGACCACCAGGTAGCCGCCCGCGAAACCGGTCGCGGCCAGGGCGGCACCGCCGACGCGTCCGCCGTCGCGGCGGTGCACCCGGATCCCGGCGGCCACCAGCGCGGCCGACAGCACCGCACCGGAGACGACGCGGGGCACGGGACCGAAGACACCGGCCTGCGCGGCGAGCACGAGCAGCATCACCACGCCGATGAGGGTGACCGCCACCCCGGCGACGGCGAGCAGACGGCTGATCACGCCGTCGCGCTGCCACCACGGTTCCCGCGCAGGCGCCGGCGGCCGCGGCGGGGCGACGGACGGGACCGGCGGCGGTGGTGGCGCCGGGGCCCGCGACATGGGTGGCACGGGCGCCGGGGCCGGCGCGACGACGAGGCGGTCGAGCTGGGCCCGCAGATGTGCGACGTGCGCGCCGACGGCGTACAGGTGCTGTTCGAGCGCGTAGCACTCGCCGGACAGCTGGGCGACGAGCCGCGGATCGAGGCCGGGCGGGGTCGGCGTACTCATCCCTACATGGTCCGCGGAGCGGCGCCCGCGGGCATGAGTATCACTACCGGACATGCGGGCTTGTGCACCGCCCTCATCGTGGTGTTGGTGCGGACCCCGTCGCAGTTCAGCCCACGATGCGCGCGGCGCGCGCCGCGCGCAGCCAGTCGGGAAACTCACCCAGCAGGCGCCGATAGAGTTCGGCATCGCTGACCTGGGAGATGTCGTCGACGCTGAAGAACCCGGCGTTGTCGACCACCCGCCCTCTCATGGTGTCGAGTTTTTCGAGCACGCCGTAGTTCGCCTTGCCGAGGCCGACGAACTGCCAGAAGGCGGGCAGACCGGATGCCTTCTTCATCAACGCGGTGATCGGGCCCTTCTTGTGGAAGCCGCCGTCGGTGAAGAACAGCACCAGCGTCGGCATCGACGCCCCCGCGGTGAGGGTGGAGATGATCTCCCCCATCACCGGCAGCTCGTCGTTGTAGCCACCGATCTGTTCGTAGTCGATGCCCCCGTGCACCCCACCGAGATGCAGATACGTCGCGCACCAGGACTCGACATCGTGGACGGCGATGTCCGGTAGCCGGGCGAACGAGACCGCATACAGGTACGGCTCGAGGGTGCCGTCGTCGTCGACCTGCACCGCGATCGGCACCATCCTCTCGACGACCTGATGGATGCGTGCGCTGGTGTACTCGCGGTGCATGCTGCCGGTCTTGTCGATCACCAGGACGACCCGGGCCCGCACCCCGGCCGCGCCCTTGTCCAGCAGCACCTTGGCGACTTCCCGCTTGCGCAGGTCCAGCCTCTGCCGCTTCTCCAACGAGAGTTTCGCTTCGCCGGCGACGGTGCGGACACCAGCGCTGTCCACGACCGCAGGCGGCGGGGCCACCGCGGCAGGTTCGGCACTGGCGGGTTGATCGTCGACCTGCACCCCATGGTGGACCACCAGCGCCGACAGGCCCGTGTCCCACCCGGCGGAGACGTTGCGAAGCTTCCACGCGCCGTTGCGGCGATAGATCTCGAGCAGGACCGCCGCCCGCTCGGTGCTCAACCCCAACGCGGGCGCTGTTGTCTCGCCCGCCGGGTGGGCAATCTGCACGCCCAGACCGGGGACGGCGGACAAGCTGCCCGGCACACTGTCGTCGAGGGCGACCGCGACCGACAGCCGCTCGATCCCCGCGGGTATCGCGGCCAGATCGACACCGATCCGGTCGGCCGCGACCAACCGGACCGCGCCCTCCGGGGAGGCCGGCTGGTTGAAGAACACGAAATCGGCGTCGCTACGGACACGCTGGTCGGCGCCGAGTTGGAACACCATCAGATCGACCGTGCCCTGCCGGGCACCTGCCACCGCGACCGTCACCGGCCCCGAGGGGATGGTGGTGTTCTCGCCACGCGCAAGCTCTGCCATAAGCGTTCCGGCCCGGGGCGGGCCGCTTCCTTTCGTCGCACCAACACGCATTGGGACCGACACGGGTGCGCCTCCACCGGCCGACAGGCCCGACGCTCCTCGGGGACCGCCGGCCGGCTAGCCCAGCAGCTTGCGCAGCGTCGTGCCCAGCGGGTGCTTGACGTTGACGGAACCGAGGCGGACGGTGCCGCCGACGATCAGATGCAGCGGGCCGAACGGGGGCCCGTTGCGCACCTTCGACTCGGCGCTCGCGGCGACGGTGTCGAGGCCGTTGATGTCGGCCGTGGCTTCGGCGGGAACGATCAGGGTGATGGAGCTGAGGTAGTCCTCGACCTGGATCCGCACCACCTGGGTGCGCATGACGGCCTCGGTGAAGTCGAGGGTCACCGAGGACATCAGGGTGTCGAGCCGCAGCACCGGTGGCACTTCCCACCGCCCCTTGCGGCTGAGGTTGGACAACCGGCCGCGGATGGTGGGTGTCTGCAGATGCGAGGGCGGGGCGGGGGGCACCGGCCCGGCCATCGGCGGCGCCGGGGCGGGGGTGGGCTGCATCGGATGTGGCAGGTACTCGGGCCGCACCTGCATTCCGGGCAGGTCGACGAGCACGGCGTTCAGTTCTCCGCGGGTTCTGGCGGCCAGCGCCGTGTCCATCCGCTCGGTGAACTCGCCCAGCGACAGCATCCCCTGCCCGACCGCGCGCTGCAGCAGCGTCCCGACGTGTTCGCGCTCGGCGTCCGAGACACGCAGATCCCTCGACTCCATGATCATCAGGGTAGGCGCTGGCGCGCCGGGATCATCAGGGTAGGCGCTGGCGCGCCGGGATCATCAGGGTAGGCGCTGGCGCGCCGGCCCGACGGTCGTGGAGCCGAGGGACGGACGGATGCGGTCGGCTCAGATCGCCGTTGCCGCCCATCGCGCGGCGGGCGCGAAGACGCCGCTGGGATCGTATGCCGCGCGGATCTCGGCGAGCCGGGTCCGCTGGGCGGGGATCCACGCGTTCGCCACCCGGGCAGCCGGGGGCCCGTCCACGCCGCCCGCGAAGTTCATCAGCGCACCGCCGGTGGCCCACGGCGCCATCGCCCCGACGACGGTCTCGAGCGCTCCGGGCACCGCGTCGGCGATGGGCGGCACCAGCACCCCGACGGTGAACAGGGTGAACGCGGCGTCGCGGCCCGCGACGGCGTTGGGGGTCTCGGGCGGCACACCGAGCGCGCCGCCCATGGCCCGGACCTCGGCGAGCGCGATCGGCAGCGCGCCGGCGGGACCCGCGACGGCGAGCAGGGCGTCGAGGGCGGCGTCCGGCAGCTCCCGCAGCAGCGCCGAGCGCTCCATGCCTGGCATCGGGTCGGTGGGGTCGGCGTGGATCGAACCAAGGGCGGGGTAGACGATCTCGGTCACGGTGTCGAGGACCGGGGTGGCCACCGCGCGCAGCGGGGCGAGCAGGGCGCCGGCGTCCTCGGCGTCGTCGACGTGCGCGAACCGCACGTGCACGGCGGTGCGGCCGCGCAGCGGCTCGGGCAGTTCCGGGAGCGGCGGGAAGTTGACGATGGCCAGCGAGCTGGACACCGAGGTCGGCGCCGCGGAGATCCAGTCCCGCCAGCGGCGCAGCACGGCCGGGGCGTCGGCGATGTCGTAGAAGAGGCCGCCGCCGTCCAGGGTCTGGATGGGCAGGAGTTCGAACGTCATCTGGGTGACGATCCCGAATGCCGCGCCGCCGCCGAGCAGGGCCCAGAACAGGTCGGGTTCGTCGTCGGGGGTGACCCGCCGCAGCTGCCCGTCGGCGGTGACGACCTCCATCCGCAGGACCCGGTCGGCGGCAAACCCGTGGGTGCGGGCGATCGGGCCGAGCCCGCCGCCGAGCGTGTACCCGACCACCCCGACGCCCGGTGCCGAGCCGGCCAGCGGCGCCAGCCCGTGCGGGGCCGCGGCGTCGAGCACCTGCTGCCAGCGGACCCCGGCCTCGACGGTGGCGGTGCGCTCGGCGCGGTTGATGCTCACCCCGTCGAGGAGGGCGGTGTCGACCAGGATGCTGTTCTCCGGCGCGGGGGCGGCGCCGTGGCCGGTGGCCTGCACCGCGACGGTCAGCCCGTTCTCGGCCGCGATCCGGACCGCCGCGGCGACGTCGGCGGCACTCGAGGCGACCACGACGGCGGCGCTGCGGTGGACGGTGGCGAGGTTGAAGCCGGTGGCGGACAGCCGATAGCCCTCGTCCTCGGGGGCGTGTACGACACCGGCGACGGCGGTCCGAAGCAGGTCGACGACGGACGTGGGGGCCAGGGTCTGGGGCGTCGGGTGGGACATGGTGCTCCTCGGAAGGATCGGATCTCGGTCCCTTCCAGGACAACCGCCACCGCTTAGCTGCCGCTTAGCTCCGGCTGCGCACCGACGTGCCCCGTCCGGCACAGCCGGGCCAGCAGCGCGCTCACCTCGTCCCGGTCCAGGCCGGCGCCGAGGCTCGCGCACCGCTCGAACTCGGCGTCACCGAGCGCGTCGCGGACGACCGCCGCCTCGCGCGGCCCGTCGACCGGATCCATCACCTCGGGCAGGAAGCCGATGCGGCCGCCGAGCGCCCGGACCGCCCCGAGGAGCATCGCGCCGACGTCGGGAGTACCGAGCCGGGCCACCAGGGCCGCGGCGCTGTGGACGAGCACCAGCCACGACGTCACATCCCGCTCGGCCTCGAGGACCGGCTGCATCACCCGGACCGCGTCGAGCGCCGCGTCCGTGTCCCCGACGTCCATCGCCGTGCGCATGAGTGTCCACGACGCCGAGCCGACCGCCCAGCCGTGGCCGCAACGTTCGGCTGTCGCGACCGCCTCGCGCAACACCTGCTGCGCCCGTTGCGGATCGCCGAGGAAGCGCAGGATCATGCCCTCGATGAGCAGGGCGTCGGCGCGCTGCCACACGGCGCCTTCCCGGCGCAGGACGTCCGCACTCTCGTGCGCTGCGTGCAGGAACTCGTCGGACGGGCCCGTGATCGCGGAGCAGTACGCCCACCAGGACCGCATCCACGCCTCGGTGACGACGTCGCCGCCCCTCCCCGCGGCGTCGGCGGACCGTCCCAGCACGGCCGCCGCGCCGGCCGCGTCCCCGGCCAGGTAGGTGAGTCCGCCCAGGCCGGTCAGCGCCGACGACAGGGTTGCCGCTGCGACGGCGGTACCGGTCCGCTCGACCGCGTCCAGGGCTGCCGATATCAGCTCCAGACCTTCCCGGATGTGCCCCCGCCGATACCAGAACCAATAGAGGGCCCCGGCGAGTTCGAGCGCGTAGACGGGATCACCGGCGGCCAGCGCGGAGGCCGCAGCGGCACGGTGCTCGGCGATGTCCGCCGTCAGGGCGTCGAAGGTCTGCCGTGCCCGGGAGCCGCGCAGGTGCGGCACCGCCGCGAGGGCCCGCCGCAGCACGAACCGGCGGTGCACGTCGGCCATCCGGTCCCGTTCGGCCGCGTCCGCGCGGGCCAGGGCGAACTCGCGGATGGTCTGCAGCATCGAGTACCGCCGCGGCGACGACGACGGCTCCACCCGCAGCAGCGACCGCCGCACGAGGGCCGTCAGCGGCGGCAGGACGCTCAGCGGCGGCGTGCTGCCGTGCACGGCAGCGGCACCCTCGATGTCGAAACTGCCCGCGAACACCGCGACCTCGCGCAGCAGCCGCGCCTGCTCGTCGTCGAGGAGCCGGTAGCTCCACTCGATCGCGTCGGCCAGCCCCCGCTGCCGCGGCGGAGCGGTGCGGGAGCCGCCCTGCAGCAGCGCGAACCGGTCGCTCAGCCCCTCGGCGATCTGCTGCTCGGACAGCACCCGCAGCTGCGCCGCCGCGAGCTCGATCCCGAGCGGGATCCCGTCGAGCTCGGTGCAGATGCGACGCACCGGTTCGGTCACCTCGTCGTGGATCGTCCAGCCCGGCACCACCCCGGCGGCCCGGACGCCGAACAACTCGACGGCGGCGCACTCGTCCAACGGCGGCACCTCGTAGACCCACTCCCCGTCGAGGCCGAGCGGCTCCCGGCTCGTCGCCAGGATCCGCACGCCGGGGCAGCGCTCGAGCAGCGCCGTTACCAGCTCCGCCGAACCGTCGAGCAGATGCTCACAGTTGTCCAGCACGAGGACGCACTCACGTGGGGCGAGCACCGTCGCCAGGTGGTCGACGGTCCCGGGGCCGAGGATCTGCAGGGCCGACGCCACCGTCGCGGCCACCAGCGCATCGGCCCGCACGGCCGCCAGGTCCACGAACCACGGCCCGTCGGCGGGACGTTCACCGCCGTTGCGGCACACCTCCACCGCCAGCCGCGTCTTGCCGACCCCGCCCGGCCCCACGAGCGTGACCAACCGTTCCCCGGCCAGCGCCGCGCCCACGTCCGCGAGCTCACGGGCCCGATCGACGAGGGCGGTGCGGGGCGACGGCACGTTGGAGGTTGCGCTCGGGGTGCCCAGCGCGGCGGCGGGCCCCGGCGAGACCCCGGCGGTCCCGAGCAGCCGGACGTCGTCCTGCCGCAGCACCGCCGTCTCGAGTTCGCGCAGCCCGGTGCCCGGCTCGATGCCGAGTTCGCCGTCGAGCACGGTGCGCACGCGGCGCAGCGCCGCCAGGGCGTCGGCCTGCCGGCCCGCCCGGTACAGGGCGACGACCAGCAGTTCCCAGGCCCGTTCGTCGAGCGGATGCGCGGCGACGAGCCGCTCGGCGGCCTCGACGACGTCGTCGGAGCCGCCCTGGTCCAGCCGGATCTGCAGCAGGGCCTTGCGGGTGCGCAACTCGATCGCCGTCAGCCGCGCGACCTCGGGGCGCACGAACTCGGCGTCGGCGACGTCGGCGTAGGGCGACCCCCGCCAGCACGACAACGCGGTCGCGTAGGCCTCGGCCGCGGCCTGAGCGGCACCCTGCTCGCGCAGCCGGTCGCCGCGCGCGACGAGGTCGGCGAACCGCACGGCGTCGATCTGCTCCGCGGCGACGGCGAGCCGGTACCGCGAGCCCTCCCGGACGATCACCCCCTCGTCCCCGCGCGGTCGCTGCGGGCTGAGCCGGTCGCGCAGCTTGGAGACGGCGAAGTGCAGCGAACTCGTCTTCGGGTCGTCGACGTCGTGCCAGACCTGTTCGAGCAGCCGCTCCCCCGAGACGTCGCCCGGGAACGCGACGACGAGGGCGGCGAGCAGGGCACGCTGCCGGATGCCGCCGAGGTCGATCGGTCGTCCGTCGACGGTGGCGGCGAAGCCTCCCAGCACGCCGAGCGCCACGCCAGGGGAACTCATCCCGCCCGCCTTTCGATCGCCCCGCCTTTCGATCGCTCCGCCTTTCGATCGAGCACGCCACCGCCGCACCGGAACTGCGGGAGCGGTCGAATTCTAGAGGACCGGTGCGGCTCCGGTGCGCTAGTCCAGCCCCTGCTCGATCGCGTAACGGGTGAGCTCCACGCGGTTGGCGAGCTGCAGCTTGCGCAGGGTCGCCTGCACGTGGTTCTCCACCGTGCGGTGACTGAGCGTGAGCCGCGCGGCGATCTGCTTGGCCGACAGTCCCTTGGCGACGAGTCGCAGCACCTCGGTCTCGCGCTCGGTGAGGGTGGGCGGGGCGGGCGCGCGCCGGTCGGCGGCCGACGACATGCGGCGGTACTCCCCGAGGACCAGCCCGGCGAGTCCGGGCGTGAACACCGCCTGCCCGGCGGCGGTCGCCCGCACGGCCTCGACCAGCTCCGCGGCCGACGCGCTCTTGACCATGTATCCGGACGCGCCGGCCTTCACCGCACCGAGGACGTCGTCGCGTTCGGAGGAAGCGGACAGCACCAGCACGCGGCTGGCCGGGGAGACCCGGAGCACGGCGACGGTGGCCTCGGTGCCGGTGCCGTCGGGCAGCGACATGTCCATCAGCACGACGGTCGGCTGCACCGCCGCGGCCCGGCGCGCGGCCGCACCGACCCCGTCGGCGGTGGCGACGACGCGGAAGCCGGCCGCGTCGAGGTCCCGCGAGACGCCGTCGCGCCACATCGGATGGTCGTCGACGATCATCACCGTGATCGGCCCGTCACCGTTCGCCGCGTTGCTGCCCTCACGCACCTCGTGCTCCTCTCCTCGGCACCCGGATCTCCCATTCGGTGCCCTGGCCGGGCGAGCTGTCGAGCACGGCGGCGCCACCGAGCCACTGCGCGCGGCCGACGATCGACTTCGACACGCCCATCCGCCCCTCGGCGCGGGCCTCGGCGAGACGGCCGTCCGCAATGCCCACCCCGTCGTCGCGGATGCTGAGGATCACCTCGTCGCCGAGGTCCTCGACCAGCACGTACGCCTTCGCCCCTGCGCCCGCGTGCAGCGTCGTGTTGGTCAGGGCCGTCGCGGCGATCGCCGCCAGTTCCGCGGCGCGGACGCGGTCGAGCAGGACCGGGTCGGCGGGCGCGGAGACGGTGACGCCGGCACCGGCCTGCGCCCGCAGCAGCGCCCGCAGGTCCACGAGCTCCTCGCCGCGGTCGAGCTGGGTGCCCTGCTCGGAGACGAGCATCCGCAGCGCCGCCTCCTGTTCCCCGGCGAGGCGGGCGAGTTCGGCGGCCTCGCCCCCGAGCGCGGTGCCGCGGCGCCGCACCAGGGCCAGCACCTGCAGCACCCCGTCGTGCACCTCCCGGGCGAGCCGGTCGCGTTCCTCGGTGGCGGCCGCCACACGCACGGCCTGTTCGAGCTGCCGGTGGGCGCGCCGGGCGGTGGTGGTGGCGAATCCCATCGCGACGCCGACCGCGACGAGCACGGGGGCGGTCGCGTCGCGCCACAGGTCGAGGTTGACCTGGTCGCGGACGACGGCGCTGACCGTCGCCATCACCAGCGCCGACGCGACTCCCGCGGCGGGACCGCCCAGGATCGCGGCCGACAGCACGGCGTTGGCGACCCACAGGGTGGTGGGCAGCGTCTGGTGGGCGCTGTACCAGTCGTGGCCGGCGACGAGCCGCGTCGCGCCCATGAGCGCGACCGCGACGACCTGGTCGATCCCGACCACCACGGCGCGCTGCCCGACCCCCTGCGCCAGCAGCACCGCCGACACGCCGGACCACACCGCCAGCAGGGCGACGAAGAACCAGCTGAGCCGCGGCGACGTGTAGTGGGCGACGGTGGAGAACTGGGAGCTGACGGCGTAGACGACGGTGACGAGCCGGAACACCTGCGCGGCCCGCCACAGCGGCGCATCGGGGTCGGCGCCGACCTGGCGCCGGGCGGGCGGGGACGGTTCGGCGGGCACGGCGGCGCGGCGCGACAGCCTGCCGTCGGCTCGGCGCCGGACCATGTGGATGCTCCCTTTCCCGGTCGGTGATCGCGCTGAGAGTAGCCGCCCGAAACGCCCGGATCACGACCATGGCGCGTTGTGACGGTGGGCACAGTGGTTTGATTTGATGTCGTGTTGGGGTCCTATCGAGCCGTCGCGGCGACGTTGCGCAGTCGTTGGCCGCTCTATATGGCCTCGATGGGCGCCTCGAACCTGTTCGGCGCGCTGCTGGTGTTCGCGTTCGTCCGCTACGGCATCCCGCTGTCCGAGAACGAGAACATCATCGCGGACCGGGTCCGCAACTTCGCGGTGTTCGCGGTGTATCTGGTGTTCGCGGGGATCGTGAGCCTGACGGCCGCGGCCCTGATGCTGCGGTCGGTGGTGCGGTGGCAGCTGCGCGGCGGCCCGCCCACCCGATCCGAGCAGATGTCGGCGCTGCACGCGCCGTTGCGTCAGGCGATCGTGCACCTGATCCTGTGGATCCTCGGCGGCGTGCTGTTCGTGTTCCTCACCGCGGAGGAGATGCCGGAGCTCGCCGTGGCGGTGGCGATCACCGTCGCAATGGCCGCGACGAGCACCTTCGGCTTCACCTACATGCTGGGCGAGCGGATCCTGCGGCCGGTCGCGGCGCGGGCCTTGAGCGAGGGGGAGTTCGACCGGACCCTGGCGCCCGGCGTCGGCACCCGCCTCGCCATGACGTGGGGTCTCGGCACGCTGATGCCGGCCGGCGGCATCGCGCTGCTGTGCGTCACCCAGCTGACCACCGACGTCGAGTTCCCGCCGGACGCGATGGCGTGGGCGGTCCTCGCGCTGTCGATCATGGCGATCGGCCTGGCCGGGGTGCTGTCGTCGCTCACCGCCGCCCAGCTCTCCGATCCGGTCAAGCAGCTGCGCTGGGCCATCGAACGGGTCCAGCGCGGCGCGACGGACGTGCAGGTCGAGGTGTTCGACGGCAGCGAGATCGGCCGCCTGCAGGTCGGCTTCAACCGGATGATGGCCGAGTCCGACGAGCGGCGGCGGCTGCGGCAGTTGTTCGGTCAGCACGTCGGCGAGGACGTGGCGCGCCGCGCCCTCCAGTACGGCACCGAGCTCGGTGGGGAGACCCGCTACGTCGCGGTGCTGTTCGTGGACATGGTGGGCTCGACGGCGACGGCGGCCGAACGCCCGCCCGGCGAGGTCGTCGAGCTGCTCAACGAGTTCTTCCGGGTCGTGGTGGACGTCGTGGACCGGCACCACGGTTTCGTCAACAAGTTCATGGGCGACGCGGCGCTGGCCATCTTCGGTGCTCCGCTGGACCGTCCCGACGCGCCCACCGCCGCGCTCGCGGCGGCCCGGGAACTGCGGTTCGCGCTGGACGAGATCACCGATCTCGACATCGGCATCGGGGTCTCGGCGGGGCTGGCGGTGGCCGGCAACATCGGCGCGGCCGAGCGGTTCGAGTACACCGTCATCGGCGATCCGGTGAACGAGGCGTCGCGGCTGACCGAGCTGGCGAAGCTGCGTCCGAGCCGGGTGCTCGCGTCGTCGAGCGCGCTGTACTTCGCCGACGACGAGGAACGCGCCCACTGGGAACTCGGCGACGAGGTGCAGCTGCGCGGCCGGCGGCGGGTGACGCATCTCGCCTGGCCGGTGCGGTATCCGGACTCGGGCCACGACGAGTGACGGACGGCCGGGGCCCCGGCGACGAAAAGGACGATCCGCCCTCCGGCCGGCTTGGCTACGCTGAATCCTGTGGCGCAGCCCCGACGTGACCCGCCCGCACCCGACGCCGCGCGGCGCCGGGGCCGCTTCGGGTGGGTGAAGTGGCTGCTCGCCGTCGCCCTCGTGGCCCTGCTGGTGGTCGAGGGCATCTACCTGTGGCCGACGCTCAGCGACTCCTGGCGCGCCCTGACCGAGCTGCACTGGGGCTGGCTCGCCGCGTGCATCGTCGCGCAGGCCCTGTCGCTGAGCGGCTTCGCGGAGGTGCAGCGGCGGCTGCTGCGGGCCGGTGAGGTCGTCGTCGGGCACCTGCGCTCGGCGTCGGTGATCTATGCGAGCACGGCGATGGCGGTGACGCTGCCGGCCGGTCCGGTGTTCTCCACCGCGTTCACCTACCAGCAGACCCGGCGCTGGGGTGCGACGCCGGTGGTGGCGTCGTGGCAGCTGGCGGTCTCGGGGGTGATCGCGGCGGTGACGCTCGCGGCGGTCGGCGTGGGCGGGGCGTTCGCGGTGGGCACACGGGTGAGCCCGGTGACGCTGGTCCTGTCGGTCGCCGGCGTGATCGCGCTGGTCGTCGCCGTCCGGTACGTCTCCCGGCATCCGTCGTCCGTCGAGTCGGCCGGGGAATTGGTCCTCGCCCGCGTCAACCGCCTGCTGCGCAAGCCGGCGGACACCGGGATGGAGAAGTTCGAGCAGGTCCTCGGGCAGATCGAGGCGGTGCACCTGGGTCGCCGCGACGGGCTCGCGACGATCTGCTGGTCGGCCGTGCACCGGGTCTTCGACGTCGCGTGCCTGGGGTTCGCGTGCTGGGCGGTGGGCGGTGAGCCGTCGCTGCCGGGCCTGCTGATCGCGTTCGCGGCGGCCAAGGCGGTGGGGAGCATCCCCCTGGCGCCGGGCGGGCTGGGGTTCGTCGACGGCACGCTGATCGCGACCCTCACCGCGGCGGGGATGAGCGCCTCGCAGGCCCTGGCAGCCGTGTTCGTGTACCGGGGCGTCAGCTTCCTCCTGGTCGCGCTGGTCGGCTGGACGGTGGTGGCCGCCAAGTTCCGGTCGAGCCAGCACGACGAGCACATCGACGCCGATCTCGAACGCGAGGAACACGCCCGTTCGGTGCTCGAGCGACGGCGCGGACGGGCCGCGAGCGAGGGCACCGCCCTGCCGGAGTGACGAAGTGTGTTCCACCTCACATCCGAAGTAGTTGCGGAATCAATCATTCGATGCGATCGTTGAGTACATCGAAGGTTGAAACTTCAACCAAAACTCGACTCGGAGGAATCCCATGACGACCGCTACCACCACCTTCCCCGGACTCACCGCCGGCACCTGGGCCATCGACTCGGTCCACTCCACCGTGGGCTTCACCGTCCGCCACCTCGTCGTGAGCAAGGTGCGCGGCACGTTCAACGACTTCTCCGGCGCGATCACCGTCGCCGAGGACGGCACCCCCGCCGTCGCCGCCGAGATCCAGGTCACGTCCATCGACACCAAGAACGCCGACCGCGACGCCCACATCCGCTCCGCAGACTTCTTCGACGCCGAGCAGTTCCCCACCGCGACGTTCAAGTCCACCGGCGTGCGCGCCGCCGGCAGCGACTACGTCGTCGACGGTGAGTTCACCCTGCACGGCGTCACCAAGCCGGTCGAGCTGAAGCTGGAGTTCAACGGCGTGAACCCGGGCATGGGCCAGGGCCCGGTCGCGGGCTTCGAGGCCACCACCGTCCTCAACCGCAAGGACTTCGGCATCTCGATCGACATGCCGCTCGAGGGCGGCGGCGCCGTCGTCGGCGACAAGATCACCATCAACCTCGAGATCGAGGCCGGTCTGCAGGCCTGATCCGCCGCACCCGCACGACACGCGAGCGCTCTCCGTCCCGGAGGGCGCTCGCTTTCGTCGGCGACCTACGCTGGACGACGTGAAGAAGTACGCACCGGCCCTGCTCGACGTCGTCCTGGTCATCGTGTTCGCCGCCCTCGGGCGCGCAAGTCACGACGAGGGGCTGACGCTGGCGGGACTGGCGAACACCGCGTGGCCGTTCCTCGGCGGCCTCACCGTCGGATGGCTCGCGACGGCGGCCCTCTACAAGGAGAAGTTCGATCCGTGGCTGGTCGTGCCGACCGGCGTGATCGCATGGGTGTCCACCGTGGTCGTCGGGATGCTGCTGCGCGTGATCACGGGCCAGGGCACAGCCGGTTCGTTCATCGTCGTCGCGTCCATCGTGCTGGGCGTGTTCCTGCTCGGCTGGCGCCTGCTCGCCGGGCTGTGGCTGCGGCGCCGCGTCGACGCCGCCTGACCCCGGCCGCGCGGAGGTGACCCTCCGCACCGCCGAAAGCCGCGCGCCGGAGGTGGCCGCGGTGCCAGAGTGACAGCCATGAGCGAGACCGCCGCGCCCCCCGATCGGACGAAGGAACGCACCTTCTTCGGCCAGCCCTTCGCGCTGGCCAACCTGTTCGGTGTCGAGATGTGGGAGAGGTTCTCCTTCTACGGCATGCAGGGCATCCTGATCTATTACCTGTACTACTCGGCGGCCGACGGCGGACTGGGGATCAGCGAGCTCGCCGCCACGTCGATCGTCGGGGCGTACGGCGGCACGGTCTACCTGTCGACCATCCTCGGCGCGTGGATCGCCGACCGGCTGCTCGGCTCCGAGCGCACGCTGTTCTACAGCGCGATCCTCATCATGCTCGGCCACATCTCCCTGGCGCTGCTCCCCGGCCTCGGCGGCGTGGCGGTGGGCCTGGTGTTCGTCGCCGTCGGCAGCGGTGGCCTCAAGGCCAACGCCACCTCCCTGGTCGGGGATCTCTACGACGAGCAGGACACCCGGCGCGACGCCGGGTTCTCGATCTTCTACATGGGGATCAACCTGGGCGCACTGATCGGCCCGCTCCTCACCGGCTGGGCGCAGACCGAGCTGGGCTTCCACTACGGCTTCGGCCTGGCCGCCATCGGCATGGCACTCGGCCTGATCCAGTACACCCTCGGCCGCAAGCACCTGCGCGGGATCGGCGCCACGCCGCCGCACCCGCTGCCCGCCGACCGGCGCACCAGGGCCGCCGGCGTCGCCGTCCTGGCCGTCGCGCTGATCGCGGCGCTGTTCGGCACCGGGCTGGTCACCGTCGACAACCTGTCGGACGTCGTGGTCGCAGCGACCGTCGCCGCGTCCGTCGTCTACTTCGTCGTGATCCTGTCCAGCCGGCAGATCACCGCCGTCGAACGCAGCCGGGTGATCAGCTTCGTCCCCATGTTCCTGGCCAGCGCGGCATTCTGGTCGCTGTTCCAGCAGCAGTTCACCACCGTCGCGGTGTACGCCGACAAGAGGCTCGACCGCAACCTGTTCGGCTGGGACTTCCCGCCGGCGTGGGTGCAGTCGATCAACCCGGTGTTCATCATCGTGTTCGCGGGCGTGTTCGCCGCCGTGTGGACCCGGCTCGGCCCGCGGCAGCCGTCGTCGCCGGTGAAGTTCGCGATGGGCACCGTGATCATGGGCATCGCCTTCCTGTGCTTCATCCCGATGTCCGGCGGCGGCCCCAACAGCGCCCCCCTGCTCGGCCTCGCGGGCATCCTCCTGCTGTTCACGTTCGCGGAGCTGCTGCTCTCCCCCGTGGGCCTGTCGCTGGCGACGAAACTGGCCCCGCGCAACTTCCACACCCAGATGGTGGCGCTGTTCTTCCTGTCGGTGGCGCTCGGCACGGCCATGGCCGGCACCCTCGCCAAGTACTACGACGAGGCGAACGAGAAGCCGTACTTCGCCTGGGTCGGCCTCGGCTCGATCGCGATCGGCGTCGTGCTGGCGCTGCTGTCACCGTGGATCCGGCGGATGATGCGCGGAGTGCACTGACCGGTTCTCACCGCACCGCCAGCCACACCGCGAGCCCGAGGCCGGCGAGCGCGACCGTCACCCGCAGCACCTCGGGTGGGATGCGCCGGACGACGGGCGGCCCGCACCAGCCGCCCGCGACGGCGCCGAGCGCCATCGCGGCGGCCGCACCCCAGTGCACGGGGCCGAACACGGCGAAGCCGATCGCAGCGACGAGGTTGGCGACCCCCAGCAGGTAGCTCTTGAGGATGGTGGCGCGCCAGATGTGCTCGGAGGTGCAGATCAGGGTGAGTGCGAGGAAGACGACACCCGCACCCGCCCCGAAGTAGCCGCCGTACACCGCCACGACGAACAGCAGCGCCGAGTACGTCCGGGGCAGGTCCCGGCTCCCGGACATGGCGCGGATCCGGGGTTGCGCCAGCAGCGCGAGGGAGGCGAACGCGACCATGTAGGGCACGACCGTCTCGAAGGACCCCGCGGGCGCCCACATCAGGACGACGGCACCGACGAGGCCGCCGAGCGCCGAGTACAGGGTCCACCGCCACAGCCGCGGGCCGGTGTCGACGACCTCGCGGGTCGAGTTGGCGAGCGCCCCGACGCCGACCCCCACCATCGCGACGGTGTTGGTGACGTTGGCGGCGACGGGCGGCAGCCCCGCGGCGAGCAGCGCGGGGTACGAGACGATGGACGCGAGGCCGGTGACGAACCCGATGAGCCCGGCGAAGAACCCCGCGACCGCGAGCAGCAGCAGGTCGACAGGGGTCACGACCGACAAACGTACCGGGGTCCGCTTCGGCCGGTCCGGCGAGGGCGGCAGCGGTCAGCGGTCGGCGGGCGGCTTCCCCAGCTCCCGCAGGAACATGTCGGCCATCTTCACCGCGCGGTCGCCGCCGTCGGCGTTGGCGACGAACACCGCGAACGCCAGGTCGCCGGTGTACCCGTAGAACCAGCGGTCGTCACCGCTCGCGGCCGCGATGCCGGACAGACCGGGGTGCCCCTTCAGGAACGACGCCGGGCCGCTGCGCACGTTCTCGGCCATCGCGGCGCGCAGCGCGTCGGTCACGTGCGGCGGCAGCGGTTCGGCGGCCTCCCCCACCTTCGCGGGCTTGCCCTGCACGATCGCGGGCAACGGCGCCTCCCCCCGCGCGACGGACGCGGCGAGCAGCGCGGCACCGAACGGACTGAGGAGCGCCTCCCCGCCGCCGTCCGAGCCGGAGAACTGCACCACACCGGACCGGTCCTCCCCGATCTGCGCGGTCTCGAAGTCGAAGCCGGGGACGTCGTAGTCCAGGCCGAGCCCGAGCCGGCGGGCGGTGTCGGCCAGATCGTCGGTGCTCACCGAGGCCGGGTCGACGCCCCGGTCCAGGCCCGCGGCCAGCCGCACCGGATCCAGCGTCTGCCCGGCCGGATACAGCCCGCGGGAGGCGACGGGTCCGAGTTCCATCGCCCAGTTGTTCACGTCCAGGGCCAGGACGCCGCCGGTGGACGGCTGGATCGCCACGATCGCCGCCGGGGTGCCCACGCTGACCACCGCTTCCTTGGCGGCGAGCTGGACGTGCGCGTCGAGGGTCGCCTGCAGGTCCGGCGGCGGCGGGCCCTGGAAGCCGGCGACCTGCACCGGGTCGGCGCCGGGCTCCTCGAGGGTGACGGCCCACCCGGCGGTGGCGTCACGCTCGAGCTGCCAGGCCGCGCGCAGCGGGTCCAGCAGCGGCGTGGAGATCCGCCGGTCCGCGCTGATCAGCGTCGGGGTCTTGACGACCACCACGCCGGGGATCGGGACGATCTCGTCCTCGAGGAACTGGTAGTCCTGGTCGCGCAGCTTCACCGCGGTGATGCGCGCCCCGGGGTCCGCCGCGAGGTTGCGCTGCAGCAGGTCGGCGGTGATGACCGGCGCGACGGGTTCGAGCACCTTCGCCAGCCGCGTCGTGGTGTCGACCGGGTCGGGCATGAGGGCGGGATCGACGACGACGGCGTTGATGGTCTGCTCGGCCATGAGCAACTGACCGGTGCGGTCGAAGATCTTCGGCGGCGCGGCGTCGGTGCGCACGTGGTGCACGGTGCGGGTCCGGTTCAGCTCGGGCACCAGCACCTGCGGGTCCCAGGAGATCCGCCAGCCGACGGCGAGGTTCTTCGCCACGCCGTCCACCTGGTATCCCCAGTCCTTGCCGGGTCCGAAGTTCCAGTCGGCGCCGAGGGTGAAGAACCCCGTCTGCTCGTTGAGTTCGACGAACTGGGCGACGTCGTAGTCGACGCTGCCGTCCTTCATGCCCTCGAACATCTGCCGGATCGACGCCTCGGCGGCGTTCGGGTACGACGTGAGCGCGGCAGCGCCGGCGGCGTCGCCCTCGTTCAGTTCCGCGACGAAGTCGTCGACGAGTCGCTGCGCATCGCTCCGGGGTTCACCGAACACGCACGACGCCATGCCGGCCGCGAGAACCACGACGGAGACCAGGGCTGTCACGCGGCCGCGCCCCCTGCGCCAGTCCCGAAAACCCATAACGACCAACCTTCACTTCTGTCACTTCAGTAACAAGCACGCCCTGCCTACGATGCGATCACGATTGCGCCACAAGCCGCGCATCACCCCCTCAGCAGGCGTCCCGCCACGTCCACTGCCGGCGCCGAACTGCCCGCTCCCGCAACGAAAACCGCGAACGCGAGGTCTCCCTGCGAGCCGACGAACCAACCGTGGGCACCGGTGCCATCACCGTACTCTGCCGTCCCCGTCTTACCGACGAGTTCGGGTAGGTCCCGCAGCGTGCTCGCGGTTCCACCCGTCACAGTCTCCCGCATCATCGTCCGCAACGCGGCAGTGACCTCCGCCGGCGCGGCACCAGGGGTGCGATCGGCCACCGTGGGCCGGCCCTCGACGAGCACCGGCAGCGGCGTCGAGCCGTGCGCGATGGACGCCGCCACGAGTGCCATACCGAACGGTGACGCCGTCACCCGGCCCTGGCCGATCGCGGACTCGACGCGCTCCGCCGGGGTCTGCGCCTCGGGCACGCTGCCGGTGACCGTGACCAGTCCGGGCGTGACGTAGTCGACCCCGAGCCCGAACTGCAGGGCCGCGTCGGTGAGCGCGGTCGCCGGCAATCCCACCGCGAGCCGGCCCATCGTGGTGTTGCACGAGAAGGCGAAGGCCGTGTGCAACGGGACCGGTCCGAGGTCGAAGCTGTCGTCGTTGGGGATGACCCGACCCTCGATGTTCGCCGTCCCGGGGCACGGCACCACCGTGTCGGGGGTCACGGCCCCGGCCTGCAGGGCGGCCGAGGTGGTGACGGTCTTGAAGGTCGAACCGGGCGGATACAGCCCCGTCAGCGCGATCGGTCCCTCGGCGTCGGCGGCGGCGTTCTGGGCCACCGCGCGTACCGCCCCGGTGGACGGTTCGATCGCGACGATCACCGCCGGCTGCGGCAGCGGCGCCAGCACCGCCTCGGCGCGGGTCTGCAGACCCAGGTCGAGCGTCGACTGCAGGTCCGGCGCCGGCGGACCGTCGGCACCGGCGACGCGGCGGGCGCTGCCGTCTTCGGACACCGTCTGCACGGCCCAGCCGGCGGACGCGTCCTGGCCCTGCTGCCACAGCTCCCCGAGCCCGGAGAGGACCGGGGACGCGAGCGCGCGGTCGACCGTCAGCAGCCGGGTCTGCCGGACGAGGGTCACGCCCGGCAGCGCGGCGAGCTGCGCCTCGATCGGCGCGATGTCCGCGTCGCGGAGGGCCACCGCGGTCACGGGCTTGCCCGCCGCCGCGGCGACGTCGGCGGCGAGCGACTCGGCGGTGACGGTGGGCGCGGCGGTCGCGAGCAGCGGCGCGACGGCCGCCGGGTCGGCGGTGGCATCGACGTTCACCAGCGTCACGACCTGCTGTTCGAGGATCGGCCGCCCGCCACGGTCGAGCACGGACGGCGGCGGGCCGACGGTCGTCGTGTAGCTCAGCGTGGTGCCGGCGGTCAGGCCCGGCGCCAGCACCGCCGGGTCCCACTCGATGCGCCAGCCCTCCGCGTCGACGTCCAGGGCACTGCCGGACGTGCGGTACGACCAGTCCCGGCCCTCGGCGAAGTGCCACGCGACGTCGAGTTCGAAGGTGCCGCCGTCGCCCGTGCCGGCGAGCTCGAGGTCGGGCCGGACCCCGCCGAGCCCCTCGAACACGCCGTCGATCGTGGCGGCCGCCGCCGCGGGATCGGTGGTGAGCTCCGCCGCGGCCCGCACGTCACCGGCCTCGAGCGCCGCGGCGAACTCCCCCACGACCGTCTCGGGCTGGTCGGGCCCGAAGGAACACCCGGCGGCCGCCAGCGCGGCGGCGACGGTCAACAGGAGCGGAACCGGTCGGCGTCGGAGGAGTGGCACAGCAACGATCATGCCCGAAGCCGGACGGTGCCGTCGTTCACCACCGCCCGCACGTTGCGTACATGCTGCCTGTAGTGACGCGGCCCCCAATTCGGGAAAATCGATTGCCGGCCCCACGGACGCTGTTCTACCGTCGGTTCCTGTCACATTCCCGTCGATCGGAGAAGGCCGTTGCTCCTGTAGAGGTTTCGCCCGCCGCGCCGCACCTGCGCGCGGTACCGTCACCTACTCCGGGAGCAGCCATGTCACACCCTTCCCCGTCCTCGGGCCTTTCCCTGTCGGACCTGACCTTCGCCTGGCCGGACGGCACCGCCGTGTTCGACGGTCTCGACACCACCCTCCCCGCCGGGCGCACCGGACTCGTCGGACGCAACGGGTCCGGCAAATCAACTCTGCTGCAGATCATGTCGGGTGAGTTTCAACCGACCCGGGGCTCCGTCACGGTGCACGGCCGGGTCTCGCGGCTGCCGCAGGACGTCATCCTCGATCCACACCGCGCCGTCGACGCCGTCCTCGGCATCGACACCGTGCGCGCGGCGCTGCGGCGCATCGAGGCCGGCTCGACCGCCGTCGAGGACTTCGACGCCGTCGGCGAGCGATGGGACATCGAGGAGCGCGCCCTGGCCACCCTGCACCGTCTCGGTCTCGACCGAATCGTCGCCTCCCCCAGCGACTTCGATCGCACCGTCGGCACCCTCTCCGGCGGCGAGACCGTCCTGCTGGCGCTCACGGCACGCCTGCTCGACGAGCCGGACGTCCTGCTGCTCGACGAGCCGACGAACAACCTGGACTCGGCGGCCCGCGCGCGGCTGTACGACGTGCTGCGCGAGTTCGCCGGCACGCTCGTCGTCGCCACCCACGACCGCGACCTGCTCGAGCGGGTCGACACCGTCGCGGAGATGCGCGACGGGCGGCTGCGGCTGTTCGGCGGCAACTACAGCGAGTACGAACGCATCGTCGCGGCCGAGCAGGAGGCGGCACTGGCCGCGGTGCGCGACGCCCGGGCGGACGTGCGCCGGCAGGCACGCGAGCTGAGCGACTCGCACATCAAGCTCGCCCGACGAGAGCGATACGGCCGCAAGATGTTCGAGAACAAGCGGGAACCGAAGATCGTGATGGGGGCCCGCAAGCGGCAGGCCCAGGAGTCGGCGGGCCGGCTCCGCCGCGAACACGAGGGCAAGCTCGCCGGCGCGCGCGAGAACCTCGAGCGCGCCCAGGGCACCGTGCGCGACGACCGGGAGATCCGGGTGGACCTGCCCGAGACGGAGGTGCATCCCGGTGCGCGCGTCGCCGAGGGGCCGCTCGAGATCGTCGGCCCGGAGCGGATCGCGCTGCGCGGACCCAACGGCTCGGGCAAGACGACGCTGCTGCGCGACATCGTCGCGGCCGGTCCCCGGGTGCCGTTCGCGGTGCTGCCGCAGCGGCTGGACGTCTTCGACGAGTCGCTGTCGGTGGCGGACAACGTCGCGCTGCGGGCCCCTCATGCGTCGCCGCAGCAGGTCCGGGCACTGCTCGCCCGGTTCCTGTTCCGCGGCGCCGACGCGGACATGCCGGCGGCTGCCCTCTCGGGCGGCGAGCGACTGCGGGCGGCGCTGGCGACTCTGCTCGCGGCGGACCCGGCTCCGCGGCTGCTGCTCCTCGACGAACCGACCAACAACCTGGACCTGCCCAGCCTGACGCATCTGGTGCAGGCACTGCGCGCGTACCGGGGCGCCTTCGTGGTGGTCAGCCACGACGAGCGGTTCCTGGCCGACATCGGGGTGACCCGGTCGGTCAGACTGGAGCGGTGAGCCACGCGATCAACCCCGTCGACGGAACCCGCATCGCCTTCACGGTGATCGAATCGGACGCAGGCGCCGGCAGCCCGTCGCTGCTGCTCGCGCACGGCAGTGCTCTGTCGTCGGCCATCTGGCGGGGATTCGGATACGTGCGCCCCCTGCGCGAGCGGTACCGGCTGATCCTGCCCGACCTGCGCGGTCACGGCCGCAGCGACAAGCCGCACGTCCCCGACGCATACGCGATGGACCTGATCGTCGGGGACGTGCTGGCGGTCCTCGACGCCGCCGGCACCGAGCGCGTGCACTACCTCGGGTACTCGTTCGGAGCGCGGGTCGGCTTGTCCCTGGCGGTGCGCGACGCCGGCCGGCTGCAGACGCTCACCGTGGGCGGCGGCAGTGCCCGCGCGCAGGCCGGGGCGTTCGATCGCCTGTTCTTCCCGGGATGCGCCGACGTGCTCGGGCACTACGGGATCGACGGGTTCCTCGAGGCGTGGGCGGAACACCTCGGTTCGCCCGTCGATGCCGCGACGCAGGCCGCGTTCCGGGCGAACGACGCCGCCGCCCTGGCCGCGTACATGCGACGGTCGGATCGCGAACCCGGGATCGACGACGCCGACCTCGCCGCCCTGGACGTGCCGACGTTGGCGTTCGTCGGTTCGGAGGACCGCGAACGGATCGACGACACCCGCGAACTGTCGCGGACGATCCCCGGTGCCCTGCTCGCGGTGATCCGGGGATACGACCACGCCACGACGATCGCGGCGGCGCCGGAGGTGCTGTCGGTGGTCGGACCGTTCCTCGCGGCGCACGCCGGCCGATCGTCCGGCTAACTCACCGAGGGCGCCTCGTCCATCCACTGCACGAGCTGGTAGACGATGCCGTTCGGGTCGCGCATCTGGAAGTACCGCTCGCCCCACGGCTCGGTCTCGATCGGCGTGACGATCGGAACCCCCTCCGCCCGCAGTCGTTCGTACTCGTCGTCGATGGCGTCTACGACGAACGCGACGAGCGTCCCCTGCCCGGCGTCGCCGGCGATGCTCGCGGGCTTGAAGGTGCCGAGCCCGGTGCGCAGGAAGACGAGGCTGAAGCCCGCGTCCTCACGGGTGAGCGAGACGAACCCGTCCTCGGCCATCGTCTCGGTGAACCCGAGGTGACGGGTCACGAAGTCGGCCGACGCGGCCACGTCGGGAACGTTGAGGGACAGGGCACTGGCGGTGATCTGCAAGGTGAACTCCTTCCGGTTGCACGACTCCGAACGTCCAGGGCCCCCGTCCGGTTCCCACGCCCCGCTGCGGGGCCGAATGTGACACCGGATCGACGAGGTGTCACATTCGGCCCCCATGGGGGCGTTGTCCGCCGCCCGGAACCGGAGGACTCTCGGAATCACCCCTGTCCCTCTCATCCGGAGGCCCCACCGTGACGCACACCGTTTCCCCCGTCGACACCGTCGCCCAGCGCGTCCTCGACTCGGCGCTCGGCGCCGTCGATCTGATCGCGATCTATCTCGGCGACCGGCTCGGCTGGTACCGCAGCCTCGCCGCCGACGGTCCCGCCACCTCCGACGAGCTCGCGGCGCGGACCGGGACCGACCCGCGCTACGCCCGCGAATGGCTCGAGCAGCAGGCGGTGACCGGCCTGCTCGAGGTCGACGACGGCGATCCGCCGCGCTTCACGCTGCCGCCCGCGGTGGCCGAGGTCCTCACCGACGAGCACAGTCTCAACTACCTCGGACCCCTGGCCCGCATGTTCGCCGGGGTGTCCGCGCAGCTTCCGGCCCTGCTCGACGCCTACCGCACCGGGGGCGGCGTGAGCTGGGCGCAGCTCGGCACCGATGCCCGCGAGGGGCAGGCGGACATGAACCGGCCGTGGTACGAGAAGGCGCTGCCGGGCGCCCTGGCGTCCGTGCCGGACCTCGACGCGCTGCTGCGCCGACCGGATGCCGAGATCGCCGACATCGGCTGTGGCGGTGCGTGGTCCACGATCGCGCTGGCCCGTGCGTACCCGCAGGCCCGGTTGTTCGCCATCGACATCGATCCGGCGACCGTCGCCCTGGCCCGGACGAACGTCGCGGCCTGCCCCGACGTCGCCGACCGGATCACCGTCGTCGAGACCGACGCGGCGAGCCTGCCCGACGAACGCTTCACGGCGGCGTTCGCCTTCGAGTGCGTCCACGACATGCCACGTCCCGTCGAGGTGCTGTCCGCGGTGCGCGGCTCGCTCGCGGCCGACGGGGTCATGGTTGTCATGGACGAGGCCGTCGCCGACCGGTTCACCGCACCCGGCGACGAGGTCGAGCGGTTGATGTACGGGTTCAGCATCTCGTGCTGCCTGCCGGACGGCATGAGCCACCCGCCGAGCGCGGGAACCGGCACGGTGATGCGTGCGGACACCCTGCGCCGGTACGCGCTCGACGCGGGCTTCTCGGACGTGTCGGTGCTGCCGATCGAGGACTTCGGGTTCTGGCGGTTCTACCGTCTGACGCCCTGACCGGCCTCAGCACGACGTCGGCTGGCGCGCCTCCGACAGCAGTGCCGTGACGGTGTGCTTCATCAGTTCGGCGGCCTCGGCCACCGGCAGGTCCAGCACATCGCGCAGCGCCACCCACGACGCCCAGGTGCTCGCCACCGCCACGGAGCGCACCAGCGTGGCCCGGCGCGACGCGTCGAGCGCGGCGAGTTCCGCCGCGAACAGCTCGTCGACCTCGTTGACCACACGTGCGATGTGCCGCAACCTGTTTCGCTGGATCCTCTTGGACTGCGGGGCCCGGATCGCCGACGCGCGCGCGAACGGCGCCATCAGCTCGAGCAGTTCGGCGCGCTGCCGGCAGAACGCGTCGATCCGCTCGTCGAGCGGCAGGTCGACGGGGACCGGGGCGAACGCGGTGTCCTGCCGCCGCAGCAGCTCCGTCCCCGTCTCCTCGAACAGCGTTTCCAGATCGTTGAAGTTCGCCCACAACGCCCGGAGCGAGACCCCGGCCCGTGCGGCGATCTGCGCACCGGTCGGTTTCAGCTCACCGGCCTCGATCAGGGCGATGTGCGCCTCTATCACTGCGTGGCGGGTCCGTTCGGCCCGCGCGACGCGTCCGTCGGTGACGGTCACGTGTCCCTCCTCCCGTGTCGCCGACCGGTTCCTCCCAACCGGTGCGGCGCACTCGATTGTGCCAGGGCCTGTGTCACCGAGGGGGTGGCGCCGCGCGGGGGCGGGTCAGTCGTGGTCGAGGACGGGGGTGCGGGCGGTGGCCCGGACGATCGCGTCGTACAGCGAGCGAGCGGCGCGACGCGTGGCGCCGGCCCCTCGGACGAGGGTGAATCCGTGGAATACGCCCGGCCAGCAGTGCAGTTCGACGCGTACCCCGGCCTGCAGGAGACGCTGGGCGTAGACGAGCCCCTCGTCGCGGAGCGGGTCGAGTTCGTTGACGGTGAGGTAGGTGGGCGGCAGGCCGGTCAGGTCGGCCCGGCGCGCGGGCACGGACTGCTCGGTGGGCTCCTGCCCGCCGAGGTAGTGCCGCCAGCTCTGGGCGGCCTTGCGGTTGTCCCACACGGCGGTGGCGCCACCGCCGCGCATGGAGGCGGTCTCGAGCCGGTCGTCGAGTGCGGGTTCGAGCAGGGCCTGCAGCGCAATGCGCGGGCCGCCCTCGTCCCGGGCCCGCAGCGCGACGGTCGCGGCGAGGGCGCCGCCCGCGGAATCGCCGAGGACGACGACGCGGTCCGGATCGATGTCGAGACATGCTGCGCCGGAAGCGATCCACTCGAGGACCGCGTAACAGTCGTCGGCGGCAGCGGGATAGGGGTGCTCGGGGGCGAGCCGGTAGTCGACGGAGATGACGACGGCACCGGTCGCGCGGGCGACGGCGGCGGCGAAGGCTTCGCTGTGGGCGGCGCTGCCGAGGACGAATCCTCCGCCGTGGATTTCGAGAACGACGGGCCGGCCCGCGGGGTTGCCGTCGGGACACATGTCGGGCGTGTGGATCCGCACGGGCACCTCGGGGCCGCCCGGCGCGCCGGGGACGAGCCACTCCTCGACGGTGACACCGGTGGTGTCGGCGGGGCCGGCGGCCGCAACGATCGAGTCGAGGGTGCGACGGCCTCCGTCCACGTCGGCGAGATCGAGGTCGGGGAGGGTCGTCACCGCGTCGGCCAGTTCGGGATCGACGTCGGTCGAGACTGGCATGATCTCGGTCATGGCGACACGATAGTGGAATGTGCAGCGTAGGTGCAGATACCGGTCCCGGGTACCGGGACCCCGGACCGCGCGGCCCGGCCCGGGGTCCCGGTCACTCGGCGAGCAGGCCCTTGGCGATGTGCGTCACCTGGATCTCGTTGCTGCCCGCGTAGATCATCAGCGATTTCGCGTCCCGCGCGAGCTGCTCGACGCGGTACTCGGCCATGTAGCCGTTGCCGCCGAAGAGCTGCACCGCCTCCATCGCCACGTCGGTGGCCGCGCGCGAGGAGTACAGCTTCATGGCCGAGGCCTCGGCCAGGCCGACGGGCTTGCCGGCCTCCGTGCGTTCGATGGCGCTGAACACCATGTTGCGGACGTTGATGCGGGCGATCTCCATCTCGGCGAGCTTGAGCTGGATCAGCTGGAACCGGGAGATCTCCGCTCCCCACAGCTTGCGGGTGCGGGCGTAGTCCTTGCACAGGCGCAGACATTCCTCGATGATGCCGAGGGCCAGGTAGGCGATGCCGATCCGCTCGGCGGCGAAGGATTCGCGCGCGCTCTCCTTGCCGTCGCTGCGGCCACCCTCCTCGGTCTCGCCGAGCAGCCGGTCGCGGGTGATGCGGACGTTGTCGAAGAACAGCTCGCCGGTGGGCGAGGAGTTCATCCCCATCTTCTTGAACGGCGGGCTCTGGGTCAGTCCCTCCATGCCCTTCTCGAGCACGAATGCGAGCACCTTGCGGTCCCGGCGGTCGATGCTCGGGTCGCCCTCGTCGAGCTTGGCGTACACGATGAGGACGTCGGCGTAGGGACCGTTGGTGATGAAGGTCTTCTGCCCGTTGAGGATGTAGTCGTCGCCGTCGCGCCGGACGGTGGACTTCATTCCACCGAAGGCGTCCGACCCGGAGTCGGGTTCGGTGATGGCCCAGGCGCCGACCTTCTCGAAGGTCACCAGCTCGGGCAGCCACCGCTTCTTCTGGGCGAGCGTGCCGCGGCTGCGGATGGTGCCCGCGGTGAGGCCGAGGCTGACGCCCATCGAAGCGACGAGCCCGAGGCTGACCCCGGCGATCTCGCTGTTGAGCAGGGCCGCCATACCGCCGGAGCCCATGCCGCCGCCCGGCTTGGCAGACGACGCCTCGCCGGCCTCCTCCCGGGCGAGGGCCTTGTTGAGGCCGTCGCGGGCCAGCTCGTCGATGCCGAAGGCGGAGAACAGTCTGCGGATGATGTCGTAGGGCGGCAGCTCACCGCTCTCGAGCCGATCCACGTGGGGGCGGATCTCCTTGTCGATGAATCCGCGCAGCGCGTCACGGAACATGAGATCGGTGTCGGACCACTCGTACATGCCTCGAAATATAGAACACGTTCTCGTGTACGTATACGGATCCACGGAACCGGCGGTGACATCGGGCATATTTAGCCTACGATTAGTTAATGCACGATCTATTTGCGTAGACTCCTGGTGTCGCCCCCGCACGAAAGGCCCGAGAGATGCGCACCCGTCCCGGCCCGTTCCAGTGGCTCGCCTACGCCGTCGGCCGCCCCCTGCCCGCCTCGATGCGCGAGTGGGTGCGCAACGACCTGATCGGCGACCACGCCGTCGCCCGCCACATGGTCCGCAGCCAGGTCCCGTTCCTCCCGCTGTACGCCGCGTTCCTGCTGCTGCCCGGCCCGGTGTGGCTGCGCCTGTCGACGATGGGGCTCGGCGTCGCCCTCGCGCTGTTCTTCTCCGCCGCCTACATGGCGCAGAACCGCCGGCGCCGGCTCGAGCGCAACGGCCTGCCGGGAGACCTCGAGAATCCCCGGCGCGTCCGGGAGCGCGACGCCGAGAAGGCCGCCTACGAGCGGCTCCACTCCACGATGCGCGCCGACCTGCGGACGCGGGGGTAAGGCGCAGTCATCTCTGCCGAGTTGACGTTGCAGAGGTGGGTCCGAGGAAGCTTCACCACAGGACGACCAGCCGTCGGTGTGGCCTTTCAGCCCGAGATCCGGTTTCTCACAGCTGATACGGCAGCGGCGTGCCGATCGCCTCCACCAACGGCAGAAGACGGCACCGATCGTCTCCTCCTCGAGCCGCGCGACGACGTCGACGGCGTCACCGCTCACGACGGTCGCGTTCGGCCCGTCGAGGGCCCCTTCCAGTATGGTCGACACACCGTGCGGCATGCTCCTCATCCGGGTGACCCATGAGTCGTTCGCGCCGGACTCCTCGGTCCTCGAGGCCGGCAGTCGCACGAATTGCCGATAGGTAGTGGCTCCGAGGACCATCCGCCGCTCCGCGTCGTACAGGGCGAGGCGGTGGTCGAGCAGCGCGGGGCCCTGCTTGCCCCGGTTGCCGCGGTGGGAGCCGTAGCCGTCCGGGCTGGAAAAGACGTCGAAGGTGGAGGTAGCGGTCCTGATGCTCTCCTCGAGAGCGGGTGATCGGGTGTGGATACAGACTGAAACCACGGCCGAACTCATCGCCGTCGGACTCCAGAAGTCCGGCCGCCCGGATGCCACCGACGGACCACCGCTCCACGGTGACCGGGATGCGCTAGGGAAGACCAGCCCTCGGCGTCCTTCCGGCGCCGGTGGTCCCCACGGGTGCGCTGCTCGCCGCCCGGCTCGGCACGGGCGCCGCCGTCGGCTCCGGCCGACCGGCGGGTGCTCTAATTCGTCCCCGACTCATCCGGTCGCAGCGTCCGAAAAAGCCGGTCCGGGTCGAGTTCGGCTACCGGGGCCACCACCACACCGAGCGCCCGCGCCTCGGCCACCGCACGGGCCAACAACCGGCGGGCACGCTCGTAGCGGCACCGAAGATCGTCGGTCAGCGCAACATCGCGCAGTGCGACTCCCGCGGGGACCTCCTCGAGCGCCTCCGCGACCAGAGACCGCACGATGAGAACCCCGGTCTGTACACCCTCGACCGCCCAACGCTGCTGCCACTGCATGCCGACCGCCCTCGACTCGGCCCAGCACCGATCACCCGCCGCCATTATCCGCCCCGCAGGCCCACGGCGTCACGCCTGGAACAAGGGGATCGCCGTCGGTGACGTGCCCGGTGTCGCAGACTGCCGCCGCGACGAGACGGGGTCGCCGCCCGGCGGGACCGGGTCGCCGGTCCGGGGGATGCAGGCGCCCGAGATCGCCCCTGGGTGGACGTCGATTCGACCGCGGGAGGTGGCACACCGCCCTCACACCACCCCGGTTTCGGATCCCGGAGTCCGAGCCGGGTGATGCGGTGACAAACGCCTGATCGTGGAGTTGAGTCGACTCTGTGCGTCCAACCAAACTGTCAGTCGCCCTGGGCCGAGAAGCCCTCGCCGCGCGTACCGAATCCGCGAACGGCTGGTTGCAGGGAACACCACCGGGACGGACGGTCCGGCGTGTCATCGACGGACTCATCGACATCGAGCTCGCCGACCGATCGATGAGCCTCGCAGCCAAGATCTTCACCTCGGTACTGCCGCTGATCATAGCCGCCTCGATCTTCAGCAACTGGGATCTGGCCACCCACGCAATCGAGGAACAACTCGGTATCGACTCGACCGACCTGTCGGCCTGGGCCAGCGAGTACGACGCCACCGACCCGACCTTCGCGGCATTCGGTGTCCTCGGATTGCTGCTGGTCGCCATCAGCGGCACATCATTCACCCGGACCCTGGCACGGATCTACGCAAAGATCTGGAACGTGCCGCCGATCAGCGCCCGCGATGCCTGGCGGTGGCTGGTGGTCCTCCTCTTGGTCGCTGCGTCGGCTGCGCTGATCGGCGTGATACGCCAGGTGTCCGGTCCGCACTTCGTCGGCAGGTCGCTGGCGATCCTCGGCGAACTGGCGGTGTGGGCGGTCGTGTGGACCGTGTGCCCGTATCTGCTCACCAGGGGCGCGTTGTCCGGTCGCGTGCTGTGGGCCACCGGGATGCTCACCGCGTCAGGCCTCACGGTGATCCGTGCCGCAGGTCGGATCGTGCTGCCGAAGCTTACAGCCACAGCAGAGACGAAGTTCGGTCCCCTGGGGGTGGTGTTCACCTCGATCAGCTGGCTGTTCGCGCTGTCGATGGTGATCGTGGGTGCCGCGACGATCACCAAAGCACTCGCCCTCGACGAGAGTTACCTCGGCAGATACCTCCGCGGGCCGAGCGCCGGCGCCTGAGGTAGCCCGTCGCACTCAGGCCCGTGAGAAGTAGCTGCCGACGGCACGATGAACCGTCCTGGATCGAGTGGAGACCTCGTTCAGGCCACCTCGAGGCCTGAGGCGGCGGTGGGACGGGGTTCGCGAGAGCGTGTCTCGTAGTCGATCGGCGAGAGGTATCCGATCGACGAATGCAGCCGGTCCGCGTTGACCAGCGCACCCACTCCGCGGTTTCCGTCTCCACTTCTCCGCTTGCGTCCGCACGGACCACAATCGGCCCGGTGGATCAATTCGACCTTGTAGAGCCCTACGGTCGGTTCCCTCATCGCGTTGTCGAGGGCGTCCCCGACGCCACCGATCGAGCCGGCGATGCCCGATTCGGTCCGTGCCTCGGTGAACGTCCGTGAGGTGCACTGACCGACCACATCCGAGCGATACACCAAACCCGTTGAGGTGGAACGCAAATCGGTTCTCTTCCGGATGAACAGCGCTTACCCGTGCACGCCGCCGACGGCGCGGGGGCGTGCCGGTGTGGTTGAGCTCGGCCGCCGGCCCGGACGAACGGTGGTGGACGTTTTCCGGGTTACGCTCAACCGGCCCCAGAAGGACGATAGGAAAAGTGCTGTAATGCTCTGCAGTCAAACACTTTATCCGGTGTCGCCGTATACCGAAGCCGCGCGACGGGCAGGCCGGGTCCATCCCGGTCCGACGTCGGCGCGCCAGGGGGCGCGTCGTTCGACGATCGTCGGGTGGCGCGTCGTTATGCCGCGGACGTACGCGCGGAAGACGGCCCGTTCGCAGTCGGTATCGAGCAGCATGAGCTCCACAGTGTCGTGGCCACCTCGTCCGGGATCCGGAGGTGGTGCACCGGGCTCCTCGGCACGGCAGCGCACTGCCCCAGCGGACCCCGATTCCCGGCGGTGGCGGCCCGCGCCGGTGCACCCGACTGCTCGGCGAGACGGCGCGCCGGGCCGGGAGCCTCGTCCGGCAGCTCGCGACAAAACAACGCCGATCGCCGACGAGCACGCTGTCAAGGACTCGACTCCGGGCCCGTCCGTGGTCCGCAAGCCCAGGACCTATCCGATACGGCGGGGACGTACCCGATACCCCTGGTCCGTGAGCCATGCGCGGGCGCGACCAGCTCTGCGTTCGTCCGAGAACAGCCGATACCGGTAAAACTCGTTGGGCGACTGCGAGAGCACGTCCTTGAAGCGGCGGAAAGCGCCTCGCCCACCGAGCGCGATGCGCAGCTGCTCGGCCAGGGCGGGATCGGCCACCGAGTCGAGGAACACCTCCATGTCGCGGTAACCGGGGCGCGATCCGACGCACTCGACGAACAACCAGCGGTCAGGGTCGCCGTCCGCGTCGTCGTCGGACATCTCGTCGATGACCATGGCCGGCCACGTCTGCCCGGTCTCGAGGTCGAGACGGCCGCCGCCGTAGACGACGTCGCCTTCGAGCAGCGAGGACAGCTCGTCGAGATCGACCGCCAGTGGCCGGAGCATCGGAGTGGCCCGGGCCAGTGCGGCCTCGAGCTGGTCGGCGAGCTCCGCGTCTCCGGTCCAGCCACGCACGTGCAGCGCCGCGGCGCACCGGGTGGCCACCTCCCGCGCTCCGGGCAGCCGATCGTCGACGGCCGCGACGAGCGCGTCTCCGATCAACTGCAAGACCGCATCGGCGGGTCGTCCCCGCACCAGCTCGAGGACCGTGTCGGTACTCGTGTGCAGAGCGGCACGCAGCGCCCGCACCGCGTGTTCGTCCCAGCCGGTGTCCATCGAGTGCCGACGATAATCGCACCGGCCCCGACGCGGCATCGTTTCGGCCTTCCGGTCGACCACCTCCCTGCCGCTGGCGACAGCCGCACCGTCCGATACGACGAACACGAACGAGAGACTCGCTTTTCGGACTGCCTCACGGTCGAGCTGCGAATCCCGTTGCGGACTGACACCGAGGATCACTGCGATATCCCGCACCGACAGCCCAGGGCGGCGCAGATGCACCACCGACACCCGCGCAGCCTGCTCCTGCGCGCGAGCGGCTGCTTCGACCCGGGTCCGCGCCTGGCGTGCTTCGGCGATGGAACGACGGTCCGACCTACCACCATCTGCGGGCAAAGCAGGAGCCGCTGTTGTGGGTGCCCGATGCGGTGACCTGGTACAGCTCCTGCAGGGACGAGCACCTACCGCAGGTGCGCCGGCGGGTCGCCGGGGGTGATACCGAGGTGGATGTGATCGTGGTGGACGCGGTCGGAGAAGAAGCCCTTGCGTACTCCGTTGAGGTCGACAGGTCCACCGACCTCGGTGGCCCCCAACTCGGCGGCTCGCCGCATCAGTCGAAGCGGTCGATCGTCACCGGCCGGGGCGACCACCGGCCGACCGTCGATCTCGCGGATGTCCACGGCTCGTCCGACGGCGTGGTTGGACACCCGCGCGGTCGGAAACACCGTCTGGATGTGGCCGGTATGCATCACCTGGATCGTCAGGGTGAACTCCCGGGACAGTGCGTGAAGTATCGCCAGCAGCTGGGTGTCGATCCTGCCGGTGCGGACGTCGCTCCGGGCGGGGTCCGGCAGGACGATCTTCGGGTCGGCGAGCACCGCTGCGGCCGTGTCGGTCAACGGCAGCGGCGAACCCAGCGAGGTCGGTGGGACGAGTCGCTCGACGGTCCAGTTGCCGCCGGGTTCTCGGGCCAGCCGCACGTCCACGACGAGTTCTCGGATCCAGGGCCCCGAGACGGTGCGCAGGTTCTGACCGACCAAGGCGATCACCGCCGCGGTATCGCGGGCCAGCCCGCCGTACTGCGGATAGACCACGGTCAGTTCCCCAGCGCGGGCGGTGGACGGTTGGAGGACGGACGCGGTCGCTGCCGCCGCCGGTGACGCGCCGGCCCGGACGAGGTTGTCGACGGCCGTCCCGTCGTCGCTCCAGTTGCCGGCGGTTTCCAGAAACGCCGCCGCGGTGCGCTTGATCTCCGGGGACACTTCGCCTGGGGCCGGCCGCCAGCGACTCGCGTCGGCGGACAACGGAGAACGAAGTGGGCCGGCTCCGGGACCAGGGTGAGGTTGCTGCGGTGTCGGCGTGGTTGCCGGGTGCGCAGGTTCGGACGGGGTCGACTCGACGGCGCACGATGCCACTGCGGCGGCCGAGCCCGCGGTCAGCAACGTCAACAGCTGACGCCGGGTCAGATTCATCAGGGATCTGTCCCGCACCGGTCGCAGAAACTGTCGGGGCGGGCCGGAGGCACGACGGGGTGGCGATAGCTGCGTACGGCGACGCCGTCGCGGGTGAGGTGTTCTCGCACCGGGCTCCATCCCAGGTGTTCGTAGAACGCGCCGGCGCCGTCCGGGCCGGCGCTGGTGAGCAGCTCGGCTGTTGCAGCGCCCCGCTCGTGCGCACGGGTGAGAAACAGCTCGACCAGGCACGCACCGACGCCGCTACCCCGCAGCGGCGGCCGGACGGCGACCGCGGCCAGCAGAGCTACCGGCACGGGATCGATCTGGGCCGAGTGCGCGGCAGGCCGTGAGGTGATCGTGCGAAGAAGGCGTCGGGTCCACGGCCCCGCCCGTGTGCGCAGGAACCGCACCGCCAGTGGTGGGTGATGCAGCAGCGACAAGGCTGCGGTCGAGGCCAGGGCCAGCATGCAGCGGCGGTCGGCCAGCACCGCCCGCATGTGTGCCGATTCGTCGGTCGATCCGAACAGGAAGGCGCACACGTCCTCGCCGGAGTCGCACCGACGCTCCGCGACGAACGCCACTGCATGCGGTGAGTCGAGGAATGTCCTGTGCCAGCGACGCATGAAACGCGGCCCCCGAGCGGGGAAGAACCCGACAGGCAGCTGCTCGATGTGCAGTTGCGCTGTGGCGTCGAGATCGGCGGCAGTGGTGCCTCGCAGGACGAGATCGTTCGCGGTCAACGGACCGGGCCGTGGAGAAGGCGCCGGTCGGGCACGGCACCGCGGGCGGCGGCGACGCAACGTCGGTCGGTACACGAACCGGTTCCCCTTCTGCGGTCAGGTCAGGCCGGGCATGCCGTGGTCATTTCTCGACGTCGCATCTCTCGATACGGCCGCCGAATCTCCGACGCAAGGCCGGACAGCATTGCGCCGATCACTGGGCACGGAGTCTTCTGCGCCGCAACTGGGGTGGTCCGGGCCGTGAGATGGCGGAACCCGAGCGATCGCGCCGCCACGAGTAGGGCGACGCGCGTCCCGGCTCCTCCCGCGGGCTCACAAGCACGTGGCGTAGTTGACGGTGTGGTCGGACCCGAACAGGGTGCTGCTCCTCACGGACGACGGCCTGCCCTCAACCCTCTTCCCCGGTCCGGACCGGGGAAGACGAAGTCCTGTCTCGAGTGTGCCCCCGGCGGTAGGGCTTCGCCCGCGTTTCCGAGGAATCTGCTCGAGACCCGAGCCGGGCGCCTCACGGAGCGGATCCTCGCCGAAAGCCACGGCTGGGCCGAAACGGGGCTGCCGGACTCGGCTGTCAGGACAGCGGCGGGACGGCGGTAGCCTCGGGTCGTGATCGAGCACCACCTCGATCTCCTCGACGGAGCATCCTCGATGCAGATGCACGGCGTCGGCGACCATCTCCGGGACCTGGTCGAGCCGACGAGCCTGGGCTGCGGCCTCAGGGCCTCAGGGGGCGCGGTGTCCGCCACCCGAGCGAACTCGTCCGCGGCGGTCTCGACCGTCACCTCCGGCTCGCGGGCGTGGAACTGGACGCTCGTCCCGGTTCGCCGGCGCCGGCCCCCGAGCGGCCGCGTCATGCCGAGATGGATACATACCGCCTGAATGTCTTACCGCCTAATGTAATTCGATACTGTTGGACGTCACAGCATCAATTCGGTGAGACAATCCAGGAGTCGAAGGGAGGCGCATGATGGCCCAGGCACGAACCGTGATCGGTGAGAGCGTCGAGGAGTCGATCGGGGGTGGCGAGGACGTCGCGCCACCGAGGCTCGGGCCGGCCGTCGGCGCCCTGGCCGACGTGTTCGGTCACGGCCGGGCGGTGGCCCGGCACGGCGTGTCGTTCGGCAGGGAACTGGCGAAGATCGCCGTCGGCCGGTCGACGGTGGCTCCGGCGAAGGGAGACCGCCGGTTCGCCGACTCGGCGTGGAGTGCGAACCCCGCCTACCGCCGGCTCGGGCAGACCTACCTGGCGGCAACCGAGGCCGTCGACGGAGTCGTCGACGAGGTCGGTCGCGCGATCGGCCCGCGACGCACGGCCGAGGCCAGGTTCGCCGCCGACATCCTCACCGCGGCCCTGGCCCCGACGAACTACCTGTGGACCAACCCCGCGGCGCTGAAGGAGGCGTTCGACACCGCCGGACTCAGCCTCGCACGCGGCACCAAGCACTTCGTCTCCGATCTGATCGAGAACCGGGGCATGCCGTCGATGGTCCAGCGCGGCGCCTTCACCGTCGGGAAGGACCTTGCGGTGACCCCGGGTGCGGTGATCTCCCGCGACGAGGTCGCCGAGGTGCTGCAGTACACCCCGACCACGGAGACGGTCCGCCGCCGGCCGGTGCTCGTGGTGCCCCCGCCGATCGGCCGGTACTACTTCCTGGACCTGCGGCCGGGACGCAGCTTCGTCGAGTACAGCGTGGGCCGGGGCCTGCAGACCTTCCTGCTGTCGTGGCGCAATCCCACCGCCGAGCAGGGCGACTGGGACTTCGACACGTACGCGGGCCGGGTGATCCGGGCGATCGACGAGGTGCGGGAGATCACCGGCAGCGACGACGTGAACCTGATCGGTTTCTGCGCCGGCGGGATCATCGCCACCACGGTGCTCAATCACCTTGCCGCGCAGGGCGACACCCGAGTGCACAGCATGGCCTATGCGGTGACGATGCTGGACTTCGGCGATCCGGCACTGCTCGGCGCGTTCGCCCGGCCCGGCCTGATCCGGTTCGCCAAGGGCCGGTCCCGCCGCAAGGGCATCATCAGCGCCCGCGACATGGGGTCCGCGTTCACCTGGATGCGCCCGAACGACCTGGTGTTCAACTACGTCGTCAACAACTACCTCATGGGTCGCACCCCACCGGCCTTCGACATCCTCGCCTGGAACGACGACGGCACCAACCTGCCCGGCGCCTTGCACGGTCAGTTCCTCGACATCTTCCGTGACAACGTGCTCGTCGAGCCCGGCCGGCTCGCCGTGCTGGGCACGCCCGTCGACCTGAAGTCGATCACCGTGCCCACGTTCGTCTCGGGCGCCATCGCCGACCATCTGACCGCATGGCGCAACTGCTACCGCACCACCCAATTGCTCGGTGGAGAAACAGAATTCGCGCTCAGCTTCTCCGGGCACATCGCCAGCCTGGTCAACCCGCCGGGCAATCCGAAGGCACACTACTGGACCGGGGGCACACCCGGCCCGGACCCGGATGCCTGGCTCGAGAACGCCGAGCGGCAGCAGGGCAGCTGGTGGCAGGCCTGGGCCGACTGGGTGCTCGCCCGCGGCGGGGAGGAAACCGCCGCGCCGGACGCACCCGGCAGTGCGCAGCATCGCGCGCTCGACGCCGCTCCCGGCCGGTACGTGCGCGACCTGCCCGCCGGCTGACCGCCCGTCCCCCGGCGACCCGTCCGGACCCGGACCCGGACGGGTGTCCCACCACAGCGGTAGTGACGACCGCTCTGCTCCTGCTGGAGACCCGCTCTCCGGCACCTTGGAGACGTCTCGGGTTTGCAACGCCTTCCGATCGTTGCATCGACCCATGGAACGGGCGCCTCCCGTACCCGTCGGACAACGCGCAGACGCACCCGACGGCGTGGTGACACAACACCGGCGCAGCGTTCTGCTGTGGACACCGAGGGCATGCACCTCGGAAAACACGAGACCCCGCGAGCCCGCGACGACTGCGGCGGCTCCTGGGCGCCGAGAGAATCGGCCACCGCCCATTGCCTCCGGCGGATTGAGGGAGCAGGGTGAAGCACGGGGGAATGACCGGCGACGCCGCGTCGGCGCCGCCCTGAGGAGAAGGGTGCCGATCATGTTCGCACGCTCCACCACAATTCACGCGCATCCGTCGTACATCGACGCCGGGATCAAGCACGTACGCGACACCGTGATGCCCGCGCTGGCGGACATCGAGGGCTGCCTCGGAATGTCCCTGCTGATCGATCGCGGCTCGGGCCGGTGCATCGCGACCAGTTCGTGGCGGGACGAGGAATCGCTACGCGCCAGCGAGGGCCCGGTGCGGACGCTGCGTGACGCCGCCGCCGAGATCTTCCACGGCACCACGGAGGTCTCGCGGTGGGAGATCGCTGTCATGCATCGCGACCACCATTCCGAGCGCGGGGCCTGGTGCCGCGTCACCTGGATCAAGACCGAACCCGCCCACATGGACCGCGGCGTGGACATGTGGAAGATGGCCGCATTGCCCCAGATGGAGGAACTCGAGGGCTTCTGCAGCGCCAGCCTGATGCTCGACCGCGCCGCGGGTCGCGGGGTGTCGTCGCTGACGTTCGACAGCGCCGAGGCGATGGAACGCAGCAGAGAACGCGTCGACAGCATCCGGGCCGAAGTGGCTCGCGCGGCGGGCGCCGAGGTGCTCGATACCTGCGAGTTCGAGCTCGCCATCGCGCACCTGCACGTCCCCGAGATGGCGTGAGCTGATCAACTTTCGAGAAGGACGACCCCGGCCGGTTGCGCCGGCTGCCGCAGCGACCGGCCGTCATTCGAAGATCGAATATGTGCTCGGGCAAGGGGAGCGGTCTACGCACCGAAACCGTGTCCGAAGACATGAATGCCGTGTCCGAAGACGTAGATTCAGGGACCGGAGACCGGTCACCATCACTCACACCCGGTGGGGGCGCGGCGGTGCGAGGCCGGATGGGAGGCCGCCATGATCGAAGTCGAGGACAGCATTGTCATCGCGCGCCCGATCGGCGAAGTATTCACCTTTGTCGCGGACCAGACCAACGCTCCCCGATGGCAAGACGGATTGCTGGAAGTACGCCGGATCACCGCCGGACCGCCGGGAGTAGGTACCAGGCATGTCGCTGTCCGTAGATTCATGGGACGCAAGCTCGAGCTGACCAACGAGTACGTCCACTACGAGCCGAACACGAAGATCACCTTCACCGGGGCTTCGGGACCGAGCAGTTTCGAGGCGGCGTATCTGACCGACACGACGGCCGACGGGACCCGGGTGACGTGCCGCATGCGGATGGAGCAGAGGGGCCTCTTCAAGCTCGGTGACCCGCTGGTTGCTGCCGGCCTCCGACGGGAATTTGCCGTGAACCTGGAGAACCTCAAGGGTCTGCTCGAAACGAAGGCCGACGGCCACCTGCCGACGAAGGACCGTGTCATGCGTGTCGACCGTTCGACCATCGACCTGTCCGGCTACCCGGACCTGGTCGTCGTCTACCTCGGAATGCGCGTGAATCGTCCTCGCGGCTTGCTGCGGATGCTGGGGCTCGGACCGCAGATCAACCGATCGTGGAAGGACAAGCCCGACGGGCTGCTGCTGCACGAGGACTTCATCTGGTCCCTGCTTCCGCCCCACGCCGGGATGCGGCAATACTGGCGCGACCTGGACAGTCTGGAACGCTGGACCCGCTCCGACCCGCATCGGCTCTGGTGGCGCACGTTCCTGCGCGACTCCGGCGGCACCGGGTTCTGGCACGAGACCTACTTCATGCGCGGCGGCGTCGAGGCGATCTACGACGACATGGCCGAGCCGACCGGTCTCGCGCGGGTTGCCCCACGCGTGCCGGCCCGCGGAGCGATGTTCTCCGCACGACGGCGCGCGGGCGACACGACGCCGGCAACGGTCGCGCCCGTGGTCTTGGAGAGCGACTACTACGCCGACGAACCGGAGACACGCTGACCTTGCTCCCGGGTGTTCCGAGTGGGCGCGGCGACCGGTCCGGGGAAGCAGCCCCCGCCGGGCCCCGACTGCGGTTCCGCCCGGCCCCGGCGCTGCAGACAGGGATACCCGTCGCTCGCGGTGGTTGTCACAGAGGGCCGGTTATCGGACGAGTCTGACTTCGACGAGAGCCGTGCCCGGGTAGTTCTTCTCCGCTCAGTCGGGCAGGAAGCCGTTGCGGCGATAGAAGCTGTGCGCGCGGGGATTGTCCTCGGCGACCCAGAGTTGCGCACGGTCCCCGGCCAGAACCGCGTCCAGAAGTTCCTGCCCCGCACCACTCCCGTGGTGTTCGGGCAGGAGATAGAGGGTGTAGAGCTGAAGATCTCGGACGGGGTCCTCGTCGTCTATCGGTATGCCTGCAGAAGCGAACCCGACAATCTCCCCGTGAGCCTCTGCAACGCGCAGTCGCGGCGGCCGCCGCGGCCCGTTCAGCATGGAGCGCCACATGGCCTTCCGCTGTTCGAGCGCGTCGTCGTCGAAGAAGGAGCTCGGGAGAAGGTGCCCGTACGTGGCGCGCCAGGTGACGATCAGCACCCGAGCGATCGCATCGGCGTCGGCCGGTCCGGGCGCCCGCACGTGGAACTCCGAAGCCTCCCGCACGGTTCGAGACTAGCAACGCGGGCAGATACCGCACGCAGGGCTCGTCGGAGGGCCGATGCCGACCCTGACCGATTCGGCGAGCCCTGTCAGTCCTCGTCCGGCGCGAGGACGTAGATCGGGATCTCCCGCTCGGTGCGCCGGGCGTACACCTCGTAGTTGGGCCACACCTCCACCAGCACCTCCCAGTGGATCGCCCGCTCGCTGCCCTCCGAGCGTCGCGGTACCACCACGGTCTCGCGGCCGCGGTAGGTGACCCGGGCCTCGTCGGCGGCGTCGAGATTGCGGGCCCAGCCGGGCAGCTCCGGCATCCCCCAGTTCGAGCCGGCGACGAGCCAGGCGTCGTCGTGCGGAACGCCCAGCAGCGGCGTGCTCCGCTCGACCCCGCTCTTGCGGCCGCGGACCGTGAGGACGAGCTCCGGCAGGCCGGCCAGGGTGAGCAGAGTGACGCGGCCGAACGTGACCCGCTGGATGGTGTGGTCGACGGTGACGATCTGCTTGCCGAACCGCGGCAGCCACGGCTGGCTCCCCAGTTTCACCGCCACCGGCCGGATCGGATTCACGCCGGCGACCAGGCCGCCAGGACCGTGCGCACGGCGGTGACCACCGCCAGCGGCTGGTCGATGACCGGGTGATGTCCCGCGACCGGCAGATCCGTCACCAGCGCGTCCGGACCGAACTGGGGCCGCATCCGGGCCAGCAGGTCGGGACCGACGATGCCGTTCTCCGAGCGGAAGTAGGCGATGCGGCACTTCGCCTCGAAGCTCTCGAGGCTGGTGCGCCGGTCCTTGGTCATCCGCAGGGCGTCGAACTTCCAGCTCCACCCCCCGGGCACCTGCCGCATGGACTGCCGCGCGATGTGCTCGAGCACGTACGGCTCGGCGGTCTCCTGGGGCGGGACCAGCCGGAACCGCGCCATCGCCTCCTCCGCCGTCGGATACACCTTCGTGCCACTGCGCTCCCGCGCGGCCTGCGCCCGCATCTCGATCTCCTCGGGCGTCAGGTCCCGGATCGGGGAGTCGAGGATCACCACCCCGTCCAGCCGGTCGCCGTACAGATGGGAGGCCGCGAAGGAGACGATCCCGCCCATGCTGTGGCCGACCAGCACCGGGGGCCCGGCGATCCCGCCGGCCTGCGCCACCGCGAGCACCTCCGCGGCCCACAGCTCGAGGGAGTAGCCGTCGCGGTGGCCGCTGTCCCCGTGCCCGCTCATGTCCAGCGCGACGACGCGCCGGCCCTCGGCGAGCTGGGGTGCGACGTGATCCCACCAGCGCGAGTGCGCCATCCCGCCGTGCACCAGCACGATGCCGGGACGGCCCTCCTCACCCCACGCGCGGTAGGCGATCGAGACGCCGGCGACCTCGACGTTGCCGGTCTCCACCGGCGCGGCAAGTGCCTCGACGAACCACTTCGGCGCCGATTCGTTGTCGATGCTCATTACCCGAACCTACTTCGCTCTCACCTTCCGGTCACCAGCTGGGCCACCAGAGCGAGACGCGGCTCCTCCTGCTCGGGCTGCGGGTGGACCACCGCGGCGACGGCCTCCCCGTCCAGCAGGTGCACGATCGTGAACAGCAGCGTGTCGAATTCCGCCGGTTCGAACCGGGAGGCGATCGGCAGGGTGCGGCCGAACTCGGCGATCTGGGCGTGGTACCGCTGCGCCATCGGAGCGAGACGGGCGCGCAGCGCGGGATCGGTGCGCGCCGCGCCGAGCAGTTCGTACCAGGCGGCGTTGATCGGGGCGCGGCACGCGGCCCGCAGCAGCCGCAGGCACTCGCGGACCGACTCGGGGCTGTCGCCGGGCCCACCGAGTTGTGCGAGCCCGAGCCGGAAGTTCGCGAACTGCCGCTCGCGGACGGCGTCGGCGGCGGCGACCATCAGATCGAGCCGGGCCGGGAAGTGCCGGAACACCCCACCGGAGGACACCCCGGAGCGGCGGCACACCTCCCCGATGGTGGTGGCGGTGTAGCCGAGTTCACCGAGGGCCTCGACGGTCGCGTCGAGGATCCGCTCGATCGTGGCCGTGCGGCGCTGCTGCTGGGTGCGCCGCCCCGCGACCGGGTGTCGTTCTCGCTCCGGCGCTTCCGTCATCGGGTGCCGCTCCGCGCCGGCACGGGTCCACGCGCGTCGACGCCCGCGCGCAGGAAGCGCCCGGTGCCGACGGTGGCGCCGTAGCCGGGCACGAACTCGCCCGCACGGAACACCACGCGCCCGGCCACCGCGGTCGCGGTGACGGCGGCGTCGTTGCGGTTGACCATGCGGCTCAGTCCGCCGAACTCGGGCATGGGCGCCTCGTGGTAGGCGTCGGTGTCCTCGTTCAGACCGGCCGGGTCGACCACCACGAGGTCGGCGCGGTCGCCGATGCGCAGGTGCCCGGCGTCGATGCCGTAGAAGTCGCCGAGTTCACCGGTGAGCTTGTGGATCGCCGATTCCAGCGGCATGACGGGCTTTCCGCGCCCGGCGTACTCGTGGATGCGGCGCAGCATGCAGATGCCGTAGTTGTAGAACGCCATGTTGCGCAGGTGCGCGCCGGCGTCGGAGAAGCCGACGGTCACGCCGGGCTGCCGCAGGAGCCGGTTGGCCACCTCCGGCCGATCGTTCGCGATCACCGTGTGCCAGCGGAACTTCCGTCCGTGTTCGACGACGAGGTCCAGGAAGGTGTCCACCGGGTGCACACCGCGTTCGCGCGCCACGTCGCCGATGGAGCGGCCGACGAGCGACGCGTCGGGGCACTCCACGATGGTGGTGTCGTCGAAGTCGCGGTGCCACACGCGCGGCGAGAACTTCTTGTCGAAGTCCTGCCGGAACCAGCGGCGGTACGCCTCGTCGCGCAGCAGCTCGTTGCGGGCGACCTCCTCCTTCAGGTGCAGGGCGGCCCGCCCCGAGCCGAACTCCTCGAACACCACGAGGTCGATCCCGTCGGAGTACACCTCGAACGTGGTGGGCAGGTGCTGCCAGCGGAAGGCGCCGCGGCCGATCCGGTTGGCGGCGAAGGCGATCGGAGCGAAGATGCGGTGCACCCAGCGTTCGGCCTTGGTGTCGGCGGCGGCGAGCACGGCGGCCTTCATCGGCTTGCGGCCCAGGCCGGTGGTGGCGAGGGCGAAGAATGCCACGTCGTACTTGGTGTTGAGGTTCGGCACGGCCTGCAGGACGCGGCCGCGGCGGCGCAGGATGCGGTGTATCCGGCGGAACTCGGACCACGAGGCGTGGGTCGAGGGCAGCGTGCGGGAGCGGTAGCGATCGCCGTCGAGCTTGTCCCAGGGATTCGTCATGGTGGACACGCCGAGGAATCCGGCGTCGAGGGCGTCCTCGATCCCGGCCTCGATCGCGGCGAGTTCGGCACGGCTCGGAGCGCTGGCGGGATCGGTGGAGCGGCCGAGCCCCAGGACGGCGGCCCGGACGTCGGAATGCCCGATGAACGCGGCGACGTTCGGGCCGAGCGGCAGGGCGTCGAGCGCGGCGACGTATTCCCGGGGCGACGACCAGGTCCTGCCCTGCTCGAGCGCGGCGAGCACGTGTTCGCGGGGCAGCGCCTCGACCCGGCTGAACAGGTCCGCGGCGTCGAGCGGCGGCACGAACACCGTCGAGAGCGAGCAGTTGCCCATGAGGACGGTGGTGACGCCGTGCCGCACCGACTCGGGCAGGCCGGGCGAGACGAGCACCTCGGCGTCGTAGTGGGTGTGGGGGTCCACGAAGCCGGGCATCACCCACCGGCCTTCCGCCTCGATCACCTCGGTGTCCGGCCCGATGGGCAGCGGTTCGGCGCTCGCCGCCGCCACCACGCCGTCCCGGATACCGAGGTCGCGGACGACGCCGGGTGCGCCGGTGCCGTCGAACCACAGACCTCCGCGGACAACCAGGTCGAACTCGGCGGGCGCCGGTGTCGTGTCCATGTGACCTCCCTCACGTCGATGCACCGAGCATAGCGAGAAAGAGGACGACCGCTCTCTATTTTCGGTAACTCGCCGGGCAGGCGCCGGACCGGTCGGGGCCACGAATAGAGTGCGGCCATGCCCGCGTTCCCGGCCGTCCCCGCCACCCCCGCTCTGCTCGTCGACCGTGACGTCCTCGACCGAAACATCGCGCGGATGGCCGACGCGGCGCGCATTCGTGGCGTGGCCCTGCGCCCGCATGCCAAGACGCACAAGTGCGTCGAGATCGCCCGTCGCCAGATCGCCGCCGGCGCCGTCGGGCTGACCGTCGCGACGGTCTCCGAGGCCGAGGTCTTTGCCGATGCCGGTTTCCGCGACCTGTTCATCGCGTATCCCCTGTGGACGGACGCCGCGCGCGGGGCCCGGCTGCGTGCGCTCGCCGCGGAGGTCCGCCTGACCGTCGGGGTGGACTCGGCCGAGGGCGCGCGGGCACTCGCCGAGCACGCCCGACCGGGCCTGCACGTGCTCGTCGAGGTCGACAGCGGTCACCACCGCACCGGGGTCGCCCCGGAGCGGGCCGGGTCGGTCGCCGTCGCGGCCGCCTCGGTCGGGCTCGAGGTGCGCGGCGTGTTCACGTTCCCGGGGCACTCCTACGGGCCCGGTCGGCCGGCCGTCGCGGCGGCGGACGAGGCGACGGCACTGAGCCGGGCGGTGGCGGCGGTGGCGGCCACCGGACACGACGCGAGCGTGGTCAGCGGCGGCTCGACCCCCACCGCGCACCTCGACGTGCCGGCTGCCACCGAGCTGCGGCCGGGCGTGTACGTCTTCGGCGACGCGCAGCAGCTCGAGCTGGGCACGGCCGGTGCGGACGCGATCGCGCTGACGGCGCTGTCGACGGTGGTGTCGGCGCGTGACGACACGGTGGTGCTCGACGCCGGCAGCAAGGTGCTCGGCGCCGATCGCGCCGCCTGGGCGACGGGCTACGGCCGCATCCTGGGCGCACCGGACGCGCGGATCGTCGCGCTGTCCGAGCACCACGCCACCGTGCAGTGGCCGGACGCCGCCGATCGCCCCGCGCTCGGCACCCGGGTCCGGGTGATCCCCAATCACGTGTGCACCACGGTCAATCTCGCCGACGACCTGATCGTCGTCGCCGGGGACACGGTCGTCGACCGGTGGCCCGTCGCCGCCCGCGGCTGCAACACGTAGGCGGCTCCGCCGCCGGTGCGTCCTTTGGGCGGCTAGGACAGCCCGAAGGACACACCGCGCAGGGCCGCCCCGATCGCGTCGGCCGCGTCCACCGCCCGGGATTCCGGCAACCGCGCGTACCCGCACACGAGTCCGCGCGGACCGCCGGGGGCCGCGCTGTACGTGCTGAGCGGCGCGCTCTCCACCCCGAGCCGTCGTGCTGCGGCGGCGACCGCCACGTCGTCGACGTCCTCCGGAAAACGCAGCACCACATGCAAACCCGCTTCGATACCGGTCACCGACACGCCGAACCGCTCGAGATCGCGTAGCGCACCGACGAACGCGGACCGCCGGGCGCGGTACGTGCGGGACGCACGCGCCAGATGCCGCGACAGTGCCCCCGACTCGATCAGCCGGGCCAGCGCGGACGCGGTGACCGAACACGCCACCTCCCCGCTCTCGGTCACGGCTGCCGCGATCCGCGAACGCAGCGGGACCGGCGGTATCAGCCACGCGAGCCGCAGATCCGGCGACAGGATCTTCGAGGCGGTCCCCACGTAGGCGACGCACTCGCGCCCGCCGTCGATGCTGCGCAGCGCCGGGAGTGCGGACACGTCGTATCGGAACTCGCCGTCGTAGTCGTCCTCGACGACGACAGTCCCGGTCTCGGCGGCACGGGCGACGAGCCGTGCCCGACGGGACACCGGCATGCGCGCCCCCATCGGATACTGATGAGCGGGTGTGCAGTACACCGCGGCGTCGGTCTCCCGCACCAGGTCGGGATCCAGACCGTCCTCCCCCACCGGGATCGGCCGCGGCCGGGCGCCCTCGCCGACGAGCGCCCGTCGCGCACGGCCGTACCCCGGGTCCTCGAACGCGACGTCGCGGTCCCGCAGCGTCGCGGCGATCGCGAGCACCCGGATCGCGGCGGCGACGCCCGGCAGCACGACGATCTCGTCCGGGCCGCAGGCGAGGCCCCGCGTCCGCCGGAGGTGATCGGCCAACGCCCGGCGCAGCTCCGGATGCGCATCCGGATCGGCGACGCCGAGGGTGCGTGGTGCCGCGGCGGCCGCACGCCAGGCCCGGCGCCACTCCGCGTCCGAGACCAGCGCCGGGTCCGGAATGCCCGGCCGCAGGTCCAGTACGGGCGCGCGACGAGCCCGGTCCGGCTCCGACGGCGGCGCGGCGGCCACGACCGGGTGTGATGCGGCGTGCGCCCGGGCCGCCACGTCCGCGCCGGCCGCGATGCGCGTACCCGAGCCCGCCCGGGCCACAGCGAAGCCCGAGGCGCACAGCTCGTCGTACGCCTCGACCACGCAGCCGCGGGACACCCCGAGCTCCGCGGCCAGCGTGCGGGTCGACGGCAGGAGATCGCCGACCCGGATGTGACCGCACCGGATCCGGTCGACGACGGCCTCGGCGAGACGCTGCCGCAAGGGGGCGCCGGTGTCGGGCAGCTCGAAGGTCAGATGGACGACGGGCGCGACGCGGGGCACGGCACGACAATACTGGTCCTGGATTCGGCGGGTCTTGTGGATCTGTTCATCGGTCCGCATATCGACGAGGCTCGCCTGCATGGACAACATCAGGCGCTATCCCGAACGGGCCCGGACCCGGCGGGCCGACCTCGACGCGGTACTGGACGCGGCGGTCACGTGCACGTTCACCACCGTCGTCGACGGCCTGCCGTGGGTCGTACCGATGCTCTACGCGCGCGACGGCGACCGGCTCCTCCTGCACGGCTCCACCGGAGCGGGCGCGCTGCGCCTGGCGACGTCCGGGGCGCCGGTGGCCGTGTGCGTGTCGATCCTCGACGGCGTCGTCGTGGCGCAGGACCTGTTCCACTCGTCCGCGAACTTCCGATCCGCCGTGGTCCGAGGCGAAGTCACCGTCCTGTCCGCAGAGGAGTCCGCCGGCGCACTGGACGTCCTGTCGGACGGCCTGATACCGGGGCGCAGCGCCGAAACCCGGGCACACACCAGGAAGGAACTGGCGGCCACGGCCACCCTGGCGCTGCCCATCCGGCCGGGGCAGTGGACGGTCAAGATCCGCGACGCACCGCCGTCCGCGCCCGACATGAGCGACGGCTCCTGGGCGGGCGTGGTCCCGTTGCGGACGGTCGCGGGCCGGCCGGTCGCCGCGCCGTGGGTCGCGGACGACGTGCCTGTACCCGCGTCCGTCCGCAGGCTGGTGGACCGCTACGCGACGAGCACGACGATGGTCTCCGCGACCAGCGCCGGCTTCTCGGCGCCTTCGGCCTCGACGGTGTAGGTGACGGTGAGGTTCGCGCCCTTGGCGGTGCGCTCGAGGGACGCGAACTTCGCGGTCGCCCGCACCTTCGAACCCACCGGGACGGGCGACGGGAAGCGAACCTTGTTGGCGCCGTAGTTGATCTTCATCTTCAGGCCCTCGATGGCGAAGATCTGCGATCCGAGGACGGGCAGCAGCGAGAGGGTGAGGTAGCCGTGGGCGATGGTCCGGCCGAAGGGGCCGGACTTCGCCCGCTCGGGGTCGACGTGGATCCACTGATGGTCGCCCGTGGCATCGGCGAACTGATTCACCCGTTCCTGGGTGATCTCGAGCCAGTCGCTGTGGCCGAGGTCCTCGCCGACGGCCGCCTCGATCTCGTCGATTCCGTTGAAGGTCCGCATGTTCCATTTCTCCTGTGTCAGGGCCGCAGTGGCCGGTGCCCGGCGCGGCGGAGGGTGACGCGATACGTGTAGTGCTCGGGCAGGAAGTAGCTGACGGACAGCTCGGTCGGTTCGCCCGCATCGTTCGAGTACAGCCGGTCCACCCGCAGCAGCGGATGTCCGGGCCCGCAGTTCAGCTCGCGCGCAACCTCTTCCGTGGCCCGCGCGACGGTGATCGTCTGGGCCGCCTCGACGATGGGGTGCTCGAGGTACGGCTCGAGCAGGCCCATCACCGTGTTCCGGCTCGACGCCCCGGCCGCGAGCTCCGGGGCGCCCTGCACGTGCGCGGCCACGTGATCGGGCAGGTACACGGTGGTCAGCGCGAACGGGATCCCGTCGTGCACGCGGCGCAGCACCACCGCGTGCACCAGATCGGTGTCCAGGCGCAGCCGGCTCGCGGCCTCGATGTGCACGCCGCGGCGCAGCGGCGCGACGATCTCCATCGTGGTGTCGGCGGCGAGGTCGAGCAGGTCCTCGATGGAGCCGAGCTGGCGCCGGTAGCGCCGCCCGTCCTCGTTGGCGAACGTGCCGCGGCCGGGCACCCGGTAGACGACGCCGTCGGCGACGAGGTCCTGGAACGCGCGCCGCACCGTCTGCCGGCTCAGCCCGTAACGCTGCGCGAGTTCGGCCTCGGTGGGCAGGCGGACGCCGCCGCGGTACTCACCGGCGTCGACGGCCTCGCGCAGCCGTCGCGACAGCTGCGCGTACGCCGGTTCCGTGTCGCGTTCGCCCATGACGACCATGAATCCTAGTGACGGCTGGTCACAGGCCGCCGCGGGCCACCAGTTGGGACGCGATGACGCCCTTCTGGATCTCGTTGGTGCCCTCGCCGACGATCATCAGCGGGGCGTCGCGGAAGTAGCGTTCGACGTCGTACTCGGTGGAGTAGCCGTAGCCGCCGTGGATGCGCACCGCGTTCAGCGCGATCTCCATCGCGATCTCCGAGCAGTACAGCTTGGCCATGCCGGCCTCCATGTCGCACCGCTCGCCGCTGTCGAACTTCTCCGCCGCGTAGCGGGTCAGCTGCCGCGCCGCGGTGAGCTTGGTGGCCATCTCCGCCAGGTAGTTGCCGATCGACTGGTGCTTCCAGATCGGCTGCCCGAAGGTCTCGCGCTGCTGCGCGTAGGCGAGGGAGTCCTCGAGCGCGGCCGCTGCGACACCGAGGGCGCGGCACGCGACCTGGATGCGGCCGGTCTCGAGACCCTTCATCATCTGCGCGAAGCCCCGGCCGGGCTCGCCGCCGAGGATCGCCGTCGCCGGGGCACGGTAGCCGTCGAAGCTCAGCTCACAGCTCTCGACGCCCTTGTAGCCGAGCTTGGGCAGATCCCGCGAGACGGTCAGGCCGGGCCCGTGCTCGACCAGGACGATGGAGATGCCCTTGTGCCGCGGGGTGGCGGCCGGGTCGGTCTTGCACAGCAGCGCGATCAGCCCGGCGCGGCGGGCGTTGGTGATCCACGTCTTGGCGCCGTTGATGACCAGGTCGTCGCCGTCCCGGCGGGCGGTGGTGGTCATCGCCTGCAGGTCCGAGCCGCCGCCGGGCTCGGTCAGCGCCATCGTCGCCCGCACCTCGCCGGTGGCCAGGCGGGGCAGGTACGTGCGCTTCTGCTCCTCGGTGCCGAACAGCGACAGCAGCTTGGCGACGACGGTGTGCCCGCCCATCGCGCCGGCCAGCGACATCCAGCCGCGGGCGAGTTCCTCGGTGACCTGCGCGTAGCACGGCATCGACACCGGCATCCCGCCGTACTCCTCCGGCACCGCCAGCCCGTAGATCCCGATCTGCTTCATCTGCTCGATCCACTTCTCGGGGTACTCGTTTGCGTGCTCGACCTCCTGCACCGACGGCTTGACCTCCCGGTCGATGAACTCGCGCACCGTCTTGACCAGGAAGGTCTCTTCGTCGCTCAGGTAGCTCACGGAAAATCCTCGAATCGACACGGGACCTGCGATCCCACCCGTCATTTGTACGGCCATTTTTGGCCTCACGCCCTCGCGATGTCAATACCTCTGGGCGCGAGACACCCCCTGAACGGCCTATGCGTCGCCCCAGTCCTCGCTTATGAGTCGGCGCCGGGTAGCGCCGGACCGGACAATGGCCGTACATTTATCCCGTTCCCGACCGCCCCACAGCAGAGGTTGATCCGTGAATCCTGCGCAGCCCCGCCGCCGGCGAGCCGTGCTCGTCGCCCCCGGCTCCGACGAACGCAAGGCCGGCAAGGCGCTGGCCTCCTCGGCCGACGAGGTGGTCCTCGACCTCGAGGACGCCGTCGCCACCGCCCTCAAGGACACCGCCCGCGACCTCGTCGCCGATCTGGTGTCCACCCGCGGCACCGGCCGCGCGATCGCGGTCCGCGTCAACGGTCCCGGCACGCCGTGGTTCGCCGACGACCTGCGCGCCTGCGCCGCCCTCGGACCGGCCCTGTCGTCGATCGTGGTGCCCAAGGTGGAGGGCCCGGCCGACCTCGCCGAGACCGACCGGATCCTCACCGAGGCGGGCGATGCCGACCTCGTGGTGCAGGCACTGATCGAGACCCCGGCCGGGGTGACCCGCCTCGACGAGATCGTCACCGGCCCCCGGCTGGCCGCGGTGATCCTCGGCTACGCCGACCTCGGCGCCGCGCTCGGCCGCGCCCGCACCGCCGCCCCCGAGCACTGGCTGTACGTGCAGGACCGCCTCCTGCACGCCGCCCGCGCCGCGGGCGTGCAGGCGATCGACGGACCGTTCCTGTCCATCACCGACGACGAAGACTTCCGTCGCGCCGCCCGCTGGACCGCCGACCTCGGCTTCGACGGCAAGTGGGTCATCCACCCGGCCCAGATCGACTCGGCCGCAGCGGCCTTCACCCCCGACGACGCGCAGGCCGAGCAGGCCCGACGGGTGCTGGCCGCCCTGGCCGAGGCCGAAGCCCGCGGCGCCGGAGCCGCCCAGCTCGACGGACAGATGCTCGACGAGGCGGTCGCCGTCGCCGCCCGCCGCACCCTCGCCCTGATCGGAGACAAGTGAGATGACCACCGCACGCACCGCCACCGAGGTCGGCGGACCCTACTTCGACGAGCTCACCGTCGGCCAGGTCTTCGACACCGCCCCGGCCGTCACGATCACCGACGGCCTCGCCGCCGCCCACCAGGCGATCCTCGGCGACCGGCTGCGCCTGCCCCTCGATGCGCACCTGTCGGCGGCCGTCGCCGGTGGGCCCGTCGCGCACGCCGGCCTCGTCACCGACCTGGCGATCGGCCAGTCCACCCTGGTCACCCACCACGTCAAGGCCAATCTGTTCTACCGCGGCCTGCGCTTCCACCGCTTCCCCCATATCGGCGACACCCTCTACACCACCACCGAAGTGGTGGGCCTGAAGGAGAATTCGGCCAAGCCCGGCCGCAAGCCCACCGGGCTGGCGGCGCTGCGCATGAACACCGTCGACCAGAACGGGCAGACCGTCCTCGACTTCTACCGGTGCGCGATGCTGCCGCTGAGCGAAACCCCCGATCCCGCGCGCGTCGTGCCCGCCGACGACCTGTCCGCGATCGGCCCGCAGGAACCGCCGCGGTGGTCCGCCCCCGCCGACTGGGACCTCGCCGCCTACCGGACCCGCGTTCCGGGACCGCATTTCGATCCGTCGCTCGCCGGTGCAGTGCTGCGGTCCAGCGGCGACGTCGTCTCCAGCGCACCCGAACTCGCGCGCCTGACCCTCAACATCGCCGCCACCCACCACGACGAACGCGTCGGCGCCGCAGGACGACTGGTGTACGGGGGCCACACCATCGGCCTCGCCCTGGCCCAGGCCACCCGCGCGCTGCCCAACCTCGTCACCGTCCTCGGCTGGCACTCGTGCGACCACACCGGCCCGGTCCACGAGGGCGACACCCTCACCAGCGACCTGCACATCGACTCCGCCCAGCCGCTCGACGGCGGCGGGGGCGTCCTCGAACTGCGCTCGATCGTCCACGCCCACCGCGGCACCGACGCGCCGGCACCCGTGCTGGACTGGCGCTTCACCGCCCTCATGGCCTGACCCCGGAACCGACATGACACTCCCCGCCTTCGCCCCGAGCCCCACCGAAGTCCCGGACCCACACGACGGGCACCACTGGCGTCTGCACGCCCGCTGCCGGTTCATCGGACCGGACACCTTCTACGCCCCCGAGGACGAGACCTGGGGCGAGCGGCAACGCCGGGAACGAGCGGCCCGGGACATCTGCGCGGCCTGCCCGGTCCGCATCCCGTGCCGCGACGATGCCGTGAAGAACAAGGAACAGCACGGGATCTGGGGCGGACTGACCGAAAGGGAACGCCGCGGACTGCGGTATGTCCGCTGGCTGCCGGACGGTTCTGCGACTCGTGGGGCGGGTACGTCGGCGGCCGGCTGACCTCCCTCGCATGCGCTCGGGGCCGAGCGAATGTATCGCCCACTCGATCTGATCGAGTGGGCGATACATTCGCTCACTCCCCTTCGCTCACTCCCCGCGGACGGCGATCTCGTCGATCAGCCCCCACTCGAGCGCCCGCGGTGCCTCGAGCGCGACGCCGGTGACGAACAGGTGCAGCGCGCGCCAGCGGCCGATGCGGCGGGGCACGCTCACGGTGCCGCCCGCGCCGGGGATCAGGCCCATCGTCACCTCCGGCAGCCGGAAGAGCGTGTCGGGGGCGGCGACGATCCGGTGTGCGAACGCCGGGACCTCGATGCCGGCGCCGACGCAGTGCCCGTGCACGCGCACCTCGGTGCGGTCCGCGAGCGCGGCGATCAGCCGTCCGGCGCCGCCGCGGGTGCGGATCAGGTGCGCGGTCGCGGTGTCCGGGGTGTGGCCGAACTCGTCGAGGTCACCGCCGGCGCAGAACGACGGCCCGGCGCCGTCGAGCACCACCCACGCGACGGTGTCGTCGAGCAGCGGCAGGCGCAGCGCCTCGACCAGGGCGTCGCGCAGCGCGGTGCCGTAGGCGTTGCGGCGTTCGGGCCGGTTGAGGGTGAGGTGCAGGGTGTCGCCGTCGCGGTGGATCAGCACCGGATCCGCGACGGGCGGCGGCGGCAGCGGCCGCCCGAGCCTGCGACGCTCGTCGAGCCAGCCACCGAACTCGGCGCCGCCCTGCAGGGTGGAGTAGGCGAGCGATTCGACGTCGATCGCCTCGGGCACCGGCAGCGCCTCGGTGATCCGCAGCACCTGCCCGGCGACGAGGGCCGACTGCGGATACCGCCCCATCGCCCGGACGAACTCGGCGAGCGCCGCGTCGACGTCCTCGGTGCCGACCACCGCCCGGTCCGCCGGATCGGGCCCCGCGACGTACGTGAGGTCCAGCGCGGCGGTCAGCGGCGCCAGGGCGGCCGGGACGGCGCCAGTGCAGCGCCCGACGAGCAACCGATCCAGTGCCGGCACCCGGGCGGCCACGGCCTCGACCATCGATGCGTCGGCGTCGTCGAGGTCGACGATCAGCACGGGTTCGCACAGGGCGGCGCCGTCGCCGAGAACCGGTGTGTCCGCGGCGCCGCCCGCGAGGTCCGCCACCGTGAGGGTTCGTACGCCTGTGCCCATGTCCGCCGTCCTGAGGTCGTTTCGCGGACTGTAGCATCGGCAGCGTGTCGACCTCCGCGCGCCCGGATGTGGTGCGGGACTGGGCCGAGAGCGGAATCGCTTCTCTCACCGGCCGTCCCGACGGGCCACCCCTGATTCCCCCCGGTCGCGCGGCGACCGTCGCGCGGGAACGCACCGCCTGGATCGCCGACGTCACCGGCGGAGCGGTGCAGCTCGACGGGGCGCGCATGCTCGCCGAGCGCGCCGCCTTCACCGGGCATCGCCGCGGCGGCGCGACGTCGGCCGGCGGTTCGTGCCGGCTGCTGCCGACGGCCGACGGCTGGGCCGCCGTCTCCTGCGCCCGACCCGACGATCCCCTGCTGCTCGGCGCCCTCGTCGGCGCCGACGTCGGGGACGACCCGTGGCCCGCGGTCGAGGCCTGGCTGCGCGAGCACACCGGCGCCGACCTGGCCGAGCGCGCCGACCTGCTCGGCGTCGCGGCCGGACCCGTCACCCCTGCGCACGCTCCTGCCCCCCTGCGACCGCCGGCGCCGCGCCCCGTCGACGGGTTGCTCGTCGTCGACTTCAGTGCGCTGTGGGCGGGACCGCTGTGCGCGCACGTGCTGGGCCTGGCGGGGGCGCGGGTGATCAAGGTGGAGACACCGTCCCGGCCGGACGGCGCCCGCCGCGGCAATCCCGACTTCTATCGCCTGCTGCACGGCGGCCACGAGGCCGTGACCCTCGATCCCGCCCTCCCCCACGAACGCGCAGCCCTCGCCGCGCTCGTCGCGGCCGCCGACATCGTGATCGAGGCGTCCCGCCCGCGCGCGCTGGCCGGATTCGGCCTGCACGCAGACGAATTCGTCGCCACCGGCGGGACCTGGATCTCGATCACCGCGCACGGACGCGCCTCGAACCGGATCGGTTTCGGCGACGACATCGCCGCGGCCGCGGGACTGGTCGCCCGCGACGGCGACGGGCCGATGTTCGTCGGCGACGCGATCGCCGATCCACTCACGGGTCTGACCGCGGCGGCGCTGGCGATGTCCACACCCGGCGACGGTGACGGGGTGTTGTGGGACATCTCGATGTCGGCGACGGTGGCCGCCACCCTGGACGGAGCCGAAACCGCTGCGGCGCAGGCATACCGGCGAGGCCACGAGTGGTACGTCGACACCGCGACGGGCACCGCGCAGATCGAGACGCCGCAACCACGCGCCCCGCGCGGCGACCTCGCCGAACCGGGTCGCGACACCGCCGCGGTGCTCGCCGAACTGGGGTCGGCGCGGTGACCGGCCTGCTGCTGCGCGACGTCGCGCTGCCGGCCGGCCGGTGCGACGTCGCGGTCCGCGACGGCCGGATCACGGCGATCGGGGTCGGCCTCGAAACCGAGGGCGAGGTGATCGACGGCCGCGGTGGGGCGCTGCTGCCGGGACTGCACGATCACCACCTGCACCTGCACGCGATCGCCGCGGACGCCACCTCGGTCCGGTGCGGGCCCCCGCACGTGCGCACACCCGGCGACCTGGCCCGGGCGCTGGACGCCGCGCCCGGCGACGGCTGGGTCCGCGGCGTCGGCTACGTCGAGACGGTCGCGGGCCTGCTCGACGCCGCGGCGCTGGACCGGCTGCACGCGCGGCGGCCGGTGCGGGTGCAGCACCGCAGCGGCGCGATGTGGGTGCTCAACTCGGCGGCGACGATCCTGGCCGGACTGGACTCGGCCGACCATCCCGGGGTGGAGCGCGACGACGCCGGTCGCCCCACCGGGCGGGTGTGGCGGGCGGACGCCTGGCTGCGCGAGCGGCTGCCCGCCACCGGGCCGCCCCCGCTCGATGCCGTGGGCGCGGACCTGACCCGCCTCGGGATCACCGGGATCACCGACGCCACCCCCGATCTGGCGCCGGGCTCGCTGGCCGCGCTGATCGACGCACACGTCTCCGGCGCGCTGCCGCAGCGAGTGCACCTGCTGGGGGTGCCCCTCGGCGACGAACCCGAGGATCGACCGGCGACCGTGACGACCGGCCCGTACAAGATCGTTCTCGCCGACTCGGGACTGCCCGACTTCGAGGCCCTGGCCGGCACCGTCCGTCGCGCCCACGCCCGCGGCCGGCCGGTGGCGGTGCACTGCGTCAGCCGCGAGGCGCTGCTGTTGCTGCTCGCGGTGTTCGAGGAGGCCGGCACCCGTCCCGGAGACCGGATCGAGCACGGGGCGCTGGTCCCGGCCGAGTCGATCGGCGAGCTGCGTCGTCGCCGGGTGTGCGTGGTGACCCAGCCCGGCTTCCTCGCGCACCGCGGCGACGACTACCTCGAGCGGGTCGATACCCGGGATCTGCCGGACCTGTACCGCTGCCGGTCCCTGCTCGACGGCGGCGTGCCCGTCGCCTTGTCGAGCGACGCCCCGTACGGGCCGCTCGACCCGTGGGCGGTGATCGCGGCCGCGACGAACCGTCGCGCCCCCACCGGCGACGTCGTCGGTCCACAGGAGCGGATCACCGCCGCCGCCGCCCTCGACCGCTACCTGTCCCCCCTCGACGACCCCGGCGCCGAGCCGCGCAGGGTGCGGGTGGGCGCGCCGGCGGATCTGGTGCTGCTCGACCACCCGCTCACCGATGCGCTTGCGGAGCCGACCGCGGAAGCAGTGCGCTGCATCGTGATCCGCGGCGAGATCCGGTATCGCCGCTGAGCCCGGGCCCGGTCGGACGAGGCCCTGCCCGGGCTGCTGCACCCGTTCGCGGGTCACGCCCGCACCACCGTCATGAATACCTGTTCGCTAGTCGAGGAGTGCGTCCGCGCTGCACGACGAGGTCGTCCCGGTGGGTCGCGATCTTCGTCTCCAGCGCGGCGCACCGCCCAGGTGGGCTGCCTCAACGCGCGACCAATGCGCGCACCCGGCGCGCGATGCCGGGCAGGAGCGTCACCACCGCCCCCAGCGCGACCGCGGCGACGACGGCAGTGGCCGTGTCGCCGAACGTGGCGGTGCCGAGCTCGTGGCCGCGCAGGGCATCGGTGGCGTGCGCGACCGGGTTGAGCGTCGCGGCGGCCTGCATCCAACCGGGCATGGTCTCGATCGGGGCGAAGGCGCTCGAGACGAACATCAGCGGCATCATCACCATCATCCCGGCGAACTGCACCACGTCGGGACGGCGGAGTCGGTCACCGATGAGCCCGAACAGGGCACTCATCGCCGCGGCCAGCACGGCGAGAACGACGATCCCGGCCAGGGCGTCGACGACGGTGCCATGGAACTCGAATCCGAGTACGACGGCGGCGACACCGAGGAGCGCGGCCCGGGCGAGCGTGAATGCGGCTTCGTTGAGCGTGCGCGCCACACCGGGCAGCGGCCCCCGCATGGGTAGCGCGGCGAAGCGATCGTGCAGGCCGTTGGTGTGATCGATCGCCGCGGACACCCCCGCGTTGGTGCCGGCCATCACGGTGGAGACTGCCAGCATGGCGGGGGTGAGGAAGTCGATGTAGCTGACCCCGGGAGGGAAGCCGGGTCCGGCCGCCACACTGCGGAACACCTGACTGAACAGGACCAACATCGCCATCGGCATGGTCAGCGAGAACATCAGCAACTGCGGGACGCGGGCACTCGTGCGCAGATTGCGGACCACGAGAGCGGCGAGCTGGTCCGCGGCGGGTGAGCGCCCGGGTCCGGTGGTGAGCATGGCGTTCATCGGGTGGCTCCGTTGTGGGCGAGGTGGGTGAAGACGTCGTCGAGGCTGGGCGAGGTGACATCGAGGTCGCCGATGTCGACGCGGTCCCGGGTGAGCTGGGCGACGAGTTCGGCAGCGGTCATCGCGTCGCCCACGGTGAGTGCGACACGGACCCGGCCGTCCTCGACGGGATTTTCGGCGTCGGGGCGGAACGGCAGGCCGCCGAGCTGGTGCGTGGGGATCGTGGCGGTCACCACCTTGCCGCCGACAATCCGCTTCAGCTCGGCGGGAGTGCCGCGGGCGGCGACCCGCCCCTGGCTGAGCACGACAATGTGGTCGGCAAGCCGGTCGGCCTCTTCGAGGTACTGGGTCGTGAGCACGACGGTGGTGCCGTTGGTGGTGAGTTCGTCGACGACGTCCCACAGCGCGCTGCGGGCGATGGGATCCAGGCCGGTGGTCGGCTCGTCGAGGAACAGTACCGACGGAGATCCGACCAGGCTGGCGGCCAGGTCGACCCGACGTCGTGAACCGCCGGAGAGCTCACCGACCCGCCGCGACGCGAGGTCGTGCAATCCGAGCCGGTCGATCAGGGTGTCGGCCCGAGCCCGTGCCCGACCACGCAGGCCGGCGAGGCGGCCGATCAGTTCCACATTCTCTCGGGTAGTGAGGAACTCGTCGAGGCCGGCGTACTGGCCGGTGACCCCGATCCGGCGGCGGACGTCCATCGCATCGGTGACGACGTCGAGGCCCTCGACCAGCGCCCGGCCGACGGTCGGCCGCACCAGCGTGGTGAGCACGCGAATCAAGGTCGTCTTACCGGCGCCGTTGTGGCCGAGCACGCCGAGCGTCGTGCCCGCCCCCACCTCGAGGTCGAGGCCGTCGAGCGCCCACGTCTTGTCGTAGGCGACATGGAGATCTTCCACAACTACTGCAGGGGTGTTCATCTCACGCCTCCGAACCGGTGCCGGGCACGTGCACCGCCGGCGCGCCGCGATGTCGCCGGCCAGGACGGTGGGGCACCCCAGCAGGGAGGGGCGATGCGTTGGTGTCGTCGACGTCGAGCGCGATGTGGACACGGCTGGTCATCATCTGAGGGTCCTTCCGAGACGCGCTCCCCTGGGTGGGGAACTTGACTCTTCTGACGAGCGACCCGCGATGTGGACGCATCACATCGACAGCGTCTGCTCGAGCGCGGCGCGGCAGGGCCGAACGAAGGGATCGTGGTGGGAGCCCGATCGGCCCACCAGAACCGGCGCATCTCCCGGGGCAGATGCGAACAGCGGAAGGGCCCGGGCCGTCTCCCGCAGGTCGCACAGGTCTTCGACGACCTGACTGCCCGCGCACCCGCGGGCTCGGTGCAGCAGGCCGAGCTGCTCGCCCCGGCCGCCTCGATGTGGAGCTTGACCGGCTACCAGGGGAACTCGGTGTCCCTGGCGCGGACTACCTTGACGAGCGCGGAGCCGACGCCGAATTCGCCTGAGAACCAAACGGGCGGACGGGCGCGCCGGTCAGGCGCCGAGGTCGTGCGCGAGCCGTTGCACCCGCTCGCGCGCCGCGTCCAGGCTCGCCGTGGAGCGCTCGGTCATCGGCGCCAGCGCCGGAATACGGGACGCGAGAGTGTATTCGGCGGTCACGACCGTGACGTCCATGCCCAGTGACGTGCCGAGCACCTGCTGCAGCGGCGGCACGGTGTGGTCGAGGCCCTCGTCCGGATCGCCGGGCCCGTAGGCCAGCCCACGGCTCGAGATCACCACGACGGGCGTGCCCGCGAACGGCTGGTCCGGCGTGTCGAACGGCACGGTGGTGCCGAGCACGTGGACGTGGTCGATCCACGCCTTCAGCGTCGACGGCAGCGACCAGTTGTACATCGGGGCGCCGATCACGACGACGTCGGCGGCGGCGACCTCGGCGATCAGCTCGGTCTGCACCGCCTCGGCCGCAGGATCGACGGCGACGCCGGAAACCCGCAGCCGGGGCGCATAGTGCAGTTCCGCGTCCGCGAGATGCGGGACCGGGTCTCGGTGCAGGTCCCGCTCGACCACGGTGTAGCCGGGTCCGCGGCGGCGCCACGTGTCGGCGAACAGGCGGGTCAGTTCGCGCGTGACGGACGTCTGCCGGTTCGCGGACGAATCGAGCTGCAGCAGCTGGGGCACGTCGGGCTCCTTCGGGTTCGGGTACTGCGCCGGTCGGCTACCGGCTACTGCACGATGCCGGCGGCACGCAGCCCGGCGACCTGCTCGTCGGTGAGGCCGAGTTCGGCGAGCACTGCGTCGGTGTGCTGTCCCAGCGCCGGTACCGCACCCATGCGCATCTCGACATCGGAGAAGGTCATGGGCGGCAGCACCGCCCGCACCGCGCCGGCCTCGGTGCCGACCTCCCGCCAGCGGTCGCGCTCGGCGAGCTGGGGATGCTCGATCAGGTGCTTCATGTCGTTCAGGCGGGCGGCCGGAACACCGGCCGCGGCGAGACGTTTGTCCAGTTCGGCGGTCTCGAAGCGGCGTGTGTTCTCGGCGACGACCGCGTCGGTCTCGGCGCGGTGTTGCACCCGCAGGATGTTCGTCGCGAACTTCGGGTGCCCGGCGAGATCCGGGCGGCCGAACACCTCGGTGACCAGCGCCCGCCAGCCCCGGTCGTTCTGCACGCCGATGAGGATCTTTCCGTCGACGGTCGGGTACGCGTCGTAGGGCGCGATCGACGCGTGGCTCAGCCCCATCCGCTGCACCTGCGTGTCCTGGTACATCTGCAGGTACATCGGGTGGCCGAGCCACTCGACGGTCGCGTCGAACATCGACACGTCGATCGTCGCCCCCGCGCCGGTGCGTTCGCGCCGGAACAGCGCCGCCTGGATCGAGGTGAGCGCGTACATGCCGGCCGCGATGTCGGAGGTCGGGATGCCGGTCTTGGTGGCGGTCTCCGGGGTGCCGGTGATCGAGCACAGCCCGGTCTCGGCCTGGACCAGCATGTCGTAGGCCTTGCGCTCGCGCAGCGGGCCTTCGGTGCCGTAACCGGTCATGTTCACCACGATCAGCTCGGGCCGCTCGCGCCGCAGCTCGTCGGCGCCGAGCCCGAGCCGCGCCGCCGCGCCGGGCGCGAAGTTCTGGATCACCACGTCGGCCTCGCCGACGAGCCGGCGCACCGCGGCGACGCCCTCGGTGGCCTTGAGGTCGACGCAGATCGACTCCTTGCCGCGGTTGAGCCACACGAAATGCGATGCCAGCCCGTGCACGGCGGCGTCGTAGTTGCGGGCGAAGTCGCCCTCCCCGATGCGTTCGACCTTGATGACGCGGGCGCCGAGATCGGCGAGATGGCGGGTCGCGATGGGGGCGGCGACCGCCTGCTCGAGGCTGACGACGGTGATGCCTTCCAGCGGCAGTCCCGCCGATCCCCCGGCTTTCGGCTCGCTGTTCTCGCTCATCGCGTCGGTGCCTTCCTGTCTCCGTATACCGTTGCAGCCACGTCTTCTCCTCGGGCACGTGCGCGCCACCGCCGCACGTCGTCCTCCCCCGCCCCGTGGTCGATCAGCCACGCCCCCGGCCCTCCGGGATGCGCGACGAGGCGTTCGACGATCGGGGAGATCGCCTCGGCCGGGGCGCGGAACAGGTCGGACGGCACCGCCCGGTCGCCGCCCGGGAACGAGCCGCCCACGCGCAGCCCGACGGCCTCCCAGCGACGGAGGAGCAGGGGCATGTTCGTGTCGGTGGCCGCGTAGTCGTCGACGACGGCCTGCGGTTCCACGCCTGCGGCGAGCAGCAGGACGGCGACCGCGAGACCGGTGCGGTCCTTGCCGGCGGTGCAGTGCACGAGGACCGGGCCCGCGGCCCGCGCGACGACCGGCACGAGCCCGGCGAACAGCGGCGCGGCCACGTCGAACACCCGGCCGTAGAGTTCGGCGAGGCCGAGGCCGGTGCGCCCGGCCGGCGCGGCGTCCGCGTGCAGCGACAGGCGATGCACGTGCGTGCCGTCCGGCCAGGTGAAGGCGCGGTGCCCGCGTTCGGCGTCGGATCGCAGGTCCACCACCGTCGTGGGCGGCCGGTCGGAGAGGATGCCGCGCACCACGTCACCGGTGTAGCAGGCGTCGCCCCGATACAGCACGCCGGGCGCGGTGCGACCGCCGTCGGTCAGCGGCAGTCCGCCGAGATCTCGCAGATTCACCGGTCCGGGCACGCGCTGTTGCTCGTCCTGCACTCGCACCTCTCCTCGTCGGTCCGGCACCGCCGGAACACGCGCCGTCACCCCACAGTTCATACCGGGCCGGTGGTACCTGTCCAGCGGGCCGCGGCGGATGCCCTATTCCGGTCGGCCGTCCGCGATCAACGGCCACAGCCCCCGGGACCCGGCGTCGACGGCCGCCGCGGTGAGCACCTCGTCCCAGAACCGCACGGAGCCGAACTCCCTGCGCCACGACAGCAGCCGGTTCGCGTGCCGGTGCAGCTCGTGCTCCATGGTGAAGCCGATCGCGCCGAGGCTCTGGTGGGCGTTGCGCACGACCACCGACGCGGCGTGCCCCGCGCAGGACTTCGCGGCAGCGATCGCGAATCCCGCTTCGTCACTGCCGAATCCGGAATCCTCGGCGATCGTCACGGCTGCCTGCGCGGCGGCACGCGCGAGCGCGCCCTCGGCGGCGATGTCCGATACCAGGTGCTGCACGGCCTGGAACCTGCCCAGGGCACGGCCGAACTGCACACGCGTGGTGGTGTGCTCGACGACCAGGTCGAGCACCCGCTCCATCGCGCCGCTCATCGCGAGAGCCCGGGCGAGCGCCCCCCGGCGCAGGAACTCCTCCGCGGTGCCCGCCGGAACTTCGGCGCCGGACAGCGCGGCGACGTCGACACGGATGTGGTCGCGCGGCTCGGACGCGACGTCGACCGCCTCGGTGACCTCGACGTCGGCGCGGGCGACGTCGGCGACCCGCCACGTGCCGTCCGCCTCCCACAGCACGACCACGGCGTCGACGTCGCGGGCCCACGGCACGTGCCGGGCCGAGCCGTCGGCGGCCAGCACGGCGGCGGTGCGTGCCGCCGCCGGATCGGTCACCGCGCGCTTGCAGCCGGACAGCTGCAGCAGCCAGCCCGCGAGGAGGTCGTTCTCGGCCACCGGCACCGCCGCGGCACCGGCGCCCGCGGCGCCGAGCAGATATGCGGCCTCGGCCCAGCCCGCCTCGCTGCCCCCGTCCGCCTCCGGACCGGTGAGCCGGGCGAGACCGAGTTCGACCAGAGTGGACCACAATTCGCGGTCGAGGCGCAGCGGCCCGGTGAGGCGGTGATCGTCGCCGCGGCGCTCTCCGAAGACCTGTTCGAGCATCTGCGCGAATTCGCGCATCTCCACATCGTTATCGGTCGACGTGCCGTTCGTCGCGTTGCTCATCAGCGCATCCCCAATCCCCGCGCGATGACCCCGCGCAGAATCTCACTCGTGCCGCCTCGGAGGGTGAATCCGGGACGCTGCATGACACCCGACCGCACCAGCTCGGCGAACTCGTCACCAGCGGTGTCGCTCTCGCCGGCCAGCTCGTCGGCGAGGTCGGCGATGTCGCCCTCGGCCTGCGTGCCGAGCACCTTGACCACCGAGGCGGCGACCTCCGCGTTCTCATGCCGCTGCAGCGCCTCGGACACCCCGCGCGACATGTGGTGCAGGCCGAAGATCCGGCCGACGAACGCGCCGATGCGGGGGTCGGCCGGCAGGCGGCCGGCGGCTGCCTCGTCCACCGCGCCGGCGAGCACACCGAAGGTGGACATGAAGCGTTCCGGGCCGCTGCGCTCGTAGCCGAGTTCGGAGGTGACCTGCGCCCAGCCGTCGCCGATCGTGCCGAGCACGAGGTTGTCGGGCACGAACACGTCGTCGAGGACGACCTCGTTGAAGTGGTGCTCACCGGACATCGACAGCACGGGCCGGATCTCCACGCCGGGCGAGTCGAGCAGGACGATGAACTGGCTCAGCCCGGCGTGCCGGTGCGCCGGGTCGAGCGGGGCGGAGCGGGCCAGCCCGAAGAAGGCGTCGGCGTGGTGGGCGCCGGAGGTCCACAGCTTGGTGCCGGTGATGCGCCAGCCGCCGTCGACCTGCACGGCCTTGGTCTTCACGCTCGCCAGGTCCGATCCGGACTCGGGCTCGCTCATGCCGATGGCCCAGCAGATCTCGCCGCGAGCGATGCCGGGAAGGAACCGTCGCTTCTGCTCCTCGGTGCCGTACTTGAGCAGCGAGGGCGCGGCCTGCCGGTCCGCCACCCACTGGGCGGCGACCGGCGCGCCGACCGCGAGGAGTTCCTCGGTGACGACGAAACGCTCCATGAAGGTGCGGCCGTGCCCGCCGTACTCGGTGGGGATGGTCATGCCGACCCAGCCGCGGGCGGCCAGGGCCTTGGTGAAGTCGGTGTTCCAGCGGGCGAGCCAGGTGTCCACGCCCGGGGTGAACACGCCGGCCTCGATCTGCTCGCGCAGGAAGGCGCGCACCTCGGCCCGCAACGCTGCGAGACTCGGGTCGGGGGCACCGGCGGACGGTACCAGTGATGTACGCATGGTCGTCTTCTTCCGTGAGGGGGTCAGGGTCGCGGCTGCAGCAACAGCAGGGCCAGATCGCCGTACCGGGCCGCGATGTCGGCGGGGGTGTCCGGACCGTCCGGGTCGTACCAGTTCGCGATCGAGGTCGTCATCGCCAGGATCGAGCGGCGACAGTCCTCCGGGTAGGGGGTGGTGAACGCTCCGGATCGCATCCCATCCTCGATGATGCTGCCCAGCAACTCGTTTCCGGAACGCCGCCGCTGCTCGTAGACGGCCGCGTTCTCCGGTTCCAGGTTGCGAACCTCGGTGCCGATCATCAGGCTCTGTTCCTGGCAGATGGTCCGGAACCGGACCAGGGCGACCACCAGGGCCCGGAGCCGCTCCACCGGGTCGTCACCGACGCGTGACAGCTCCTCGTCGCACATCGCGTCGAAGGCGTTCACGCCGTCGATGAGGATGGCCAGCAGCAGGTCCTGCTTGTTCTTGTAGTGGTAGTACAGCGCCGACAGGCTCACGCCCGCCTCCTGGGCGATCGTCCGGATCGACGACGCACCGTATCCGTTGCGGACGAACTCGCGACGCGCCGCCTCGATGAACACCCGTTGCCGCTCCGACGGCGCCACGGTGTCGCCCTGTCGTGCGTATGTTCCCCGTCGAACACTCATCCGTTTCCTCCGGCGGTCGCGGGGCGCAGCGCCCCCTTGACGAGCTTGCCGGTGGGTGTCCGGGGCAGCGCGTCGACGAAGTCGACGCTGCGCGGGCACTTGTACCCGGCGATGCGGTCGCGGCAGTAGGCGATCAGCTCCGCAGCGAGCGCGTCGTCGCCGGCGACGCCCGCCGCCGGCTGGACGACCGCCTTGACCGATTCGCCCATCTCGGCATCCGGCACACCGATCACTGCCACGTCGAACACCTTGGGGTGCAAGGCGAGGGCGTTCTCGATCTCCTGCGGATAGATGTTCACCCCGCCGGAGATGATGGTGAACTTCGCCCGGTCGGTGAGGAAGAGGTAGTCGTCCTCGTCCAGGTATCCGATGTCCCCGGTCGTCGCCCAGGTGGGGTGGAGCGGGTTGCGGGACTCGGCCGTCTTCTCCGGGTCGTTGTGATACTCGAAGCTGTAGCCGGGACGTTCGAAGTAGATCAACCCGATCTGTCCGTGCGGCAACTCCGTTCCGTCCTCGGCACAGATGTGCGCGAGGCTGGCATGGCCGTGTCCGGTGCGGCCGACGGTGCCGGGCTTCCGGAGCCATTCCTGCGGCGAGACGATGGTGCTGCCCACGGATTCGGTGGACGAGTAGTACTCGTAGATCACCTCGCCCCACCAGTCGATCATCGCCTGCTTGACCTCGACGGGGCACGGCGCGGCGGAGTGGATGGCGGCGCGCATCGCGGACAGGTCGTAGCGGCCGCGGACCTGCTCGGGCAGCTTCAGGAGCCGGACGAAATGCGTGGGCACCCACTGACTGTGGGTCACGCGGTAGCGCTCGAGGTCGGCGAGGCAGGTCTCGGCGTCGAACCTGCCCGCGACGATCGCCGTGCCGCCGAGTGCCTGCGCCGCGGCGCCGAACCGCAGGGGCGCGGCATGGTAGATCGGGGCGGGCGCGTAGTACACGCAGTCGTCGTCGAAGCCGAAGCTCTGCAGCAGCCCGACCGCGTTGGAGGCCGCCTGCTCACCGACCTGCGCTCCGCTGAGCGCGGGCTTGATCCCCTTCGGCCGGCCGGTCGTGCCCGACGAGTAGAGCATGTCCGTCCCGCCGGGCTGGTCGACCGGCGCGGTGGTGCTCATCGCGGCGATCTCGGCCTCGTATCCGAGGTGGCCGGGAACGTCGCCGCCGAACGCCAGGCGGTGCCGCACCTTCGGCGTGTCGCCGGCCACGGCGACCGCGAGGTCCACGAGCGGCGCGGACACCACGAGAGCCGCGGCGTCACAATCGTCCACGATGTAGGCGACCTCGGGCGGGGCGAGATGCGTGTTCACGAACGTCACGTACATGCCGGAACGCACTGCAGCCCAGTACAGTTCGAAGACGGTCACGTCGTTGACCGACAGCACGGCGAGGTGGTCGCCCGCGCCGAGGCCGTGGGCGCGGAGCCAGTGCGCGAACTGCACCGAACGGTCCTCGAGCTCGCGGTAACTGATCTCGCGCCCCGTGGCCGCCTCGATCGCCGCCGGCTTGTCCGGGGTGATCGAGGCATAGCGTCCTGGATACATTCGTGCTCCTTCTGCCGGTCCCACCGGGACGTCTAGAGGCCGAGGTCCTTGGCGATGATCGTCTTCATGACTTCGCTGGTGCCGCCGTAGATCCGGCTGACGCGGGTGTCGGCGTAGAGGCGGGCGATCGGGTATTCGGTGATGTAGCCGTAGCCACCGTGCAACTGCAGGCACTTGTCGATCACGCGGCCGGCGACCTCGGTGCAGTACAGCTTGGCACGGGCGGCGTCCGCCACCGACAGCTCGCCCCGGTCGAGCAGCTCGAGGCAGTGGTCGGCGAAGACTCGCGCCGCCTGCACCTCGGCGGAGCATTCCGCGAGAACGAACTTGGTGTTCTGGAAGGAGGCCACCGGCTTGCCGAACACCTTGCGGTCCTTGGTGTATGCGACGGCATGCTCGATCGCGGCCGCGGCCTGGCCGACCTGGTTGAGCGCGATGCTCAGGCGTTCCTGGGGCAGGTTGTGGGCGAGGTAGCCGAAGGCCTTGCCCTCCTCGCCGAGGAGATTCTCCACCGGAACCCGCACATCCTGGTACGACAGCTCGGCGGTGTCCTGCTGGTGCAGCCCGATCTTGTCCAGCTTGCGACCGACGGAGAACCCCTCGGCATCGGTGGGCACGCAGAGGATCGACAGGCCGGCACGGCGGTCCTCCGGGTCGAACGGCGCCGTCCGGCAGACGGTGAGGACCAGGTCGGCGGTGACGCCGCCGGTGATGAACGTCTTCGCGCCGTTGACGACGTAGTGCGAGCCGTCGGCGGACAGCTTGGCGGTGGTGGCGATGTTGGCCAGGTCCGAGCCGGTGCCGGGCTCGGTCATCGCGATGGCGGTCATCATCCGGCCGGACGCGAAGTCCGGCAGCCAGCGCTTCCGCTGCTCGTCGCTGCCGTACTCGAGCAGGTACGGCAGGATCAGGCAGGAGTGCACGGTGTAGGAACCGAACGACACGCCGGCCCGGGCCACCTCCTCGAACACGATGGCGTTGTACTTGAAGCTCGATTCGCCGCCGCCGCCGAACTCCTCGGGCACCTGGATACCGAGGACGCCGAGCTCACCGAGACGGTGGAAGAACTCGCGCGGCGGCCGGCCCAGCGCATCCCACTCCGCCTGATGCGGCAGAACCTCGCGGTCGATGAAATCCCGCAGCATGGAACGGAATTCGTCGTGTTCCTGAGTGAAGATCGTCCGCTCCACGGCCGTCTCTCCTTCGTTGTGTGCGGCGGCTCGGGGGCCGGGGCGGTCAGTTGCCGGTGAAGTTCCCGGTGCGGCGTTCGAGGAACGCCGAGAGTGCCTCACCGTGGTCGGCGGTGTGGTGCGAGAGGGCCTGGAACGCGGCGGAGAGCTCGAGGATGCTGTCGAGATCCTGGCGCTGCCCCTCGCGCATCAGCTTCTTGGTCATGCGCAGCGCGTGCGGCGGATTCACCGCGACGCGGGCGGCGAGTTCGTTCGCGGTGACCAGCAGCTGCTCGGGTTCGACGACGCGGGAGACCATGCCCCAGTCCAGCGCGGTCGCCGCATCGACCCGGTCGCCGGTGAAGGCCATCTCCGCGGCCCGCGCCGCACCGATGGCGCGGGGCAGCAGCCACGCGCCGCCGTCGCCGGGGATGATGCCGAGCTTGACGAAGCTCTCGGCGAAGAATGCGGTGCTCGAAGCGATCCGCATGTCGCACATCATGGCCAGGTCGCAGCCGGCGCCGACCGCGGGTCCGTTGACGGCGGCGATGATCGGCACCTCGCAGTGGTAGATCGCCTTGGGCAGCCGCTGGATTCCGCGACGGTAGCCCTCACGCAGCTGATGCGGGGCACCACCGAACATCCCGGCGCGGTCGGCCATGTCCTTGACGTTGCCGCCGGCCGAGAACGCGCTGCCGGCGCCGGTGACGATCACCACGCGGGTCTCGTAGTCCGCGTTCGCCTCCTCCACCAGCTGCACCAGCCGCTCGACGACGTCGTCGCCGGAGATCGGATTGCGCGCCTCGGGCAGGTTGATCGTCCACGTCGTGACGTGGCCTTCCCGGCGGGAGAGTACGACGTCCTCGGGTGCGCTCATGCGGAGGTCCTTTCGGCCGGCGATCGGCGGCAGGCAGCAGATTAGGTCGAACGATCGTTCAAATTACTGCCTTGCGGACCGGTTGTAAAGGCATGGACGGATCGACTGCCGTTGTTCGGTGACCGACGGTCACGCGAAGTCGAACATCGGCGGGAGGAGGCAGACGACCAGCGCCGCCCAGATGCCGAAGACGGGCAGGTAGCGGGTCTGCCAGCGTTCGAGGGAGCCGAACCCGCGGCGGCCACGGACGAACCCGAGGACGAGCCGGGCCGACCAGGCAAGATTGACCAGTAGGACCAGGTTCATCCCGAGAGCGGCCACCTTGTTGGGGGTGAAGCCGAACTCCGCGATCCGGGTGAGCATGGCTGTGAGCATGAGCAGGTCGACCGCGAGAGCGAGGACGACGAGGACGAGCTGGAGACGGTCGAACAGGTCGGGCGGCAGGTGAGGTTCGCGGGCGGAGATCGCATACAGCAGCAGCCCCAGGACGACGACGAGGATGAGGTCCATCAGGATCAACAGGTTTCGGTCGACGTCGACGACGCTACCGGTGGTCGCGAACGCCGCGAGCAGCACCAGCAACATGAGGATTGTGAGGGGTGTGAACACGCGGGTGAGGACGGGCGCGATGTTCTCCACCACGTTCTGCTTCGCCTCCACGAGCCAGGCGGCGACGACGACCGCGCCCGCCGCACCGAACGGCAGCACCCACTCCTCGACGACCCACTCGGCATCCGTGCCGAGCGCGTCGAACGCGCCGATCGTCAGGCCCACGAGGACGCCGCCGCCGAGGGCGAGCAGGGTGAGATAGACGACCCATTCGCCGGTGAATCGGACGAAGTCCATCCACCGCCGGTCGGACCGCCACTCGCCTCCGACGTAGGCGAGGCCGACGACGAACCACAACGCGATCGGGGCATGGATCGCGGCGATCACCTCGGTCGATCCGTTCGGGACGAAGGGAAACGCGTTCGTCACGACCGCCACCAGGGCGAACGGCACCAGCAGCGCCGCGGCGCCGCGGGGCGTCACGCGGCGCTTCCAGGCGAAGTACCCGGCGAGGAACGGAAGCACGAGCAGGCTGACGTTGCGCACGACGACGCCCTCGTCCAGTGTCGCCAGTCCGGCCTTCAGGGCGACCGCCGCGCCGACGGCGAGCGCGAGCACGACGAACAGCTCACGTGTGGGCCGCGTGGCACCGTCGTCCGGTGCGGGCATCAGCACGAGTTGCTTCCACAGGCGCTCGGAATGCTCCCGCGCGAACTCGCGGGAGATGTCGTCCACGCTGCCCATGCGTTTGACCGCGACCAGGAAGGCCTCGTCGGTCCCCAGTCCGGCGGCGGACAGATCCGAGATCTGGTCACGCAGGTGGTCTTCCATCTCGTCGGCGTCGGCGGCGGATATCGCGCGACGACGCTCGACGTAGCCGCGCCACTGACCGATCTGCGACTCCAGCGCGGCATCGGTGTCCATCACGACCATCCTCCGGCGGGGGTCGCGGGCACCTCGGCGCAGCGCCAGACCTGGTCCAGCGCGTCCGCCACGACGTCCCACTGACTGCGCCGTTCCGCAAGCACGCTCCGGCCTGCGTCGGTGATCGCGTAGTGCTTGCGCCGTCGCCCACTGTCGGAACTTCCCCACGACGCCGACACGTATCCGGACCGTTCCAGGCGATGCAGCAGCGGGTACAGCATTCCGTCGGTCCATTGGATCCGTCCACCGGACAGATCCTTGACTCGTTTGAGGATGGCGTACCCGTAGGAGTCGCCGTCGGCGAGGATTCCGAGCACAAGCGGGGTCGCCGAGGCCGCCACCAGGTCCTTGTCGAGGTACATAGAACTCCTATGCCTAGATCAGCTAGGTATCAACCTAGCAGATTCAGGCATGAGCCAACCGCACTTCTCGATGCGCCCGGTTCGTCCAAGGCCGGCACGCCGGCGGGGTTGATCGCGAGGGTCGGGGGCGTACGGACAGCGGTCAGGACTTCTTCGGCTCCGCCTCGACCTCGTCGTCGTCGGCGAAGACGAGCCGGCCGTCGTCCAGCGCGACGGCCCACCGGCGCACCGGCGCCCAGTCCCGCCCGAGCTGCTCGCCGGCCCGGGCGGCTTCGCTCGCATAGTCCTCGACCACCACTCCGGGCAGTCGGCTCTTGTCGTCGCCACGACGCACCACCACCCGCGAGCCGACGGTGAGCCCGCCCCTGCCTGCAACTCCCGAGTTGTCACTCATGACAAATGATCATTGCATCGATCGCTCTTCCGGACACCCCTACCACGGCAGGACCGCCTCCGTGTCGGCACCTGCGCGTCACCGGCGGCGCCCATCTCACTCGACCACCGGGAAGAGGGACTCGCCGTCCTCGGGGCTGCCGCCGATCTGACCTCGATCGACCCGCGAGTCCTCGACGATGACACCCTCGACCAGCTCTGCGTGCTTACGTCCGCCGTCGATGACGGCTGTGTCGCCTCCGCCGTCGTAGACGGCTGTGTCGCCTCCGCCGTCGTAGACCTCGTCGACGATGTCCTCGGTCAGCTCGTCGTCCGGCATGGCCGCAACCGGCCGCTCGAGCGGCTCCGGGGGCGCCACGTCGGGTTCCTCCTCGGCGAGGCGCTGGTCCAGCGACTCGCCTTCCTGCTCCTCCCGCTGCGTGGTGCCGAACCGGTCGGCCCCGCTCCAGCCCTCCGGCGGGTCCACGACCTCGTCGCCGTCGTCGTTGCGGACTTCGTCGGAATCGAGGCCCTCGCTCGGGCTGAGCGTGTCGCCGGGACCGTCTTCGATACTCATGGCTGCGAGGTACCCGAGCCGTGGGACCGCGAAACGCGGACGGGTTTGCCTGCCCCGGATACCGTCTATGCCCGGGGCACGACCACGGCGAGGGGGCCTTCCCATGGGCGAGAACGACCTCTTCCAGCACATCGAGGGGCTGGTGAGCGAGAAAAGGTCGACTCCCGTCGCCGGTGACGGACACCGCGAAGGACGAGTTGGGGAGTAGACATGGGCGAGAGCTCGGGAACCGGGGACGCGGAGACGCTGACCGTGGAGCTGGAGGACGCGGGCGGCACGTCGTGGTGGGCCTCCCTGCTCGCGACGCTGAGTTCGCAGTACGGCAACGCGTACAAGCGGTTCGTCGGCCGGGTAGACGAGGAACGCCGCTATGTCGGTCCCACCTTCCCGGTCCCCCGGACGTGGGGGGACATCCCGCCGCAGGAGGCGTGGGCGCCGGAGATGAACCGAAGCCTCGCCGAGGTGCTCCGGCACATCGAGGACGATCACTGGGTGCAGACCGGTAACGGGCAGCAACCGTGGGAGTTCCGGTTCACCCGGCCTCGGTGACCGGATCGCGAGGAGGATTCCGTGCGGGTACGATTGTGGAAAACTGTTGCTGCAGTGGCCGTCTCGGTAGGATTGGTCACGTCGTGCGGCGACGGCGACACCATGCCGGGTGCGCAATCGACCATGAGCGCGTCCGTTCCCGCGTCGGCACCGGCACCGGCGACGACGGCCGAGAGCGCCCCCGCGTCCTCCTCGCCGGAGACGTCGCCGGCCGCGACGAGCGAGGACGCGACGCCACCGGCCGGGTCGTCCTTTCCCGGAGAAGACCTCACCCCGGAGCAGGCCGAAGCGCTTCAGCGCGCGGTCGACGAGGGTAGCCAGCCGTGGCGGCTGGACCCGTCCCTCGTCGCGCAGGCGTTCGTGGCGGACCGATTCGGATGGAGCGACACCGACGCACGCGCGGCCGACCCGCACACCGTCGAGGTGACCAACCGGGCGGACGGCAGCATCGTGGTGCTCCAGCTGCGCCGGCCCGTCCGGGAGAGCGCCGACGGAATCTGGGTCGTCACGGACGGCGTCCGGATCGGCTGAGCCACCAGCGGAAGTGCAGCCGGCACCCGCTCGCCGGAATCATGCCTCCGCCGCGGCCCGCCGGACCAGGTCGACGATCGCCTCGGGGACAGCCCACTGCGGCGCATGCCCGGCCCACGGCAGCGGCACGAACCGGGCCCCGGGAACCAGCGGGACGTACCGCACCGTCTGCGCGGAGGCGACGACGTCGAGTACGCCCTGCGCGAGGGTGACGGGGCACGCGATCCGGTCGAGACCCGTCGGCACGTCCGTCGGCACGGCGTTCCACAGCATCGCCCCCCGATTCCGCGAATCCTCCCTTCATGGAAAGTGATTCGGATCGCGAGGCGCGCCACGGCAGGGCCACCCGAGCCCCGGTGGCCCTGCGCCACTCACACCGGCTCGAGCAGTTCCGGGCGGTTGTTGCGAGGGTTGTTGACCGCGGTGCCGACCTCGTAGGGCTCCAGGTGGGGTTCGGGGACGGAGGCGATCAGCGCGTCGACGTCGTCGCGGTCGGTGAGGGCCGGATCGAGCCACACGTCGTGGAAGGACGGCGGCAGCACCAGCGGGCACCGCTCGTGGATCTGCCCGGCGGCGTCGGTGGCCTCCGTCGTCAGCACCGTGACGGTCCACAGCCACTTGTCGGGATGGTCGTCCGGCAGGCTCGGATCCGGCCACAGCTCGTACAGGCCGGCCATTCCGAGCACGCCGTCGCCGTGCAGGAAGTACGGCACCTTGGTGCCGTCCTCGCGCTTCTGCCACTCGAAGTACCCGTCGGCCGGCAGGATGCACCGTCGCCGGGCGGCCGCGGCCTTGAACGACGGTTTCTCGGTGATCGTCTCGCAGCGGGCATTGATCAGCCGGTTGCCGATCTTCGGGTCCTTGGCCCACGACGGCACCAGCCCCCACCGGGCGGACCGGAGCTGACGCACCGCCTCCCCGCCCGGATCGTCCTTCGGGGCGCGCTCGAGCACCACCCGCACCGTCTGCGTCGGCGCGACGTTGTACGACGGGGGCAGCGGCTCGCCCACCGTCTCCACCACGTCGAACAGGGAGCGCAGTTCCTGATCGGTGACCGTGCTCGCATACCGACCGCACATGCCGCCCACCTTCTGTCGTCGTGCCTCGACCGGTCGATTCCCATGGTGCCGCACCGCACCGACATGCGCCGGACCGTATGTGACGCCGGTCATCGGCGCAGGTCGTCCGGCCGGGACGCACGGCCGGGCGCGCTAGCCTGGTGCCGGGACCGATCGTGCGAACCCGGCGACGACGTCGCGGGCAGCCGCGGTCTCCCCCGACGTGCCGGTACCTTCCGGGTCCGGCACGCAGTCTGTCCCCCATCGGATTGGAGTACATCGTGGTCGACCTCGCCTATGTCATCGCCGGGTCCGAAGCCACCGGCGGCGCAGGGTTGCAGGTGGATCTGAAGACATTCCAGGAGCTGGGCGTCTACGGCGTCGGCACCACCACCTGCATCGTCTCGTTCGACCCGCGGAACGACTGGTCGCACCGCTTCGTCCCGATCGCGCCCGAGGTCATCGCGGACCAGATCGAGGCCGCCACCGCGGCCCACGACCTCGACGTCGTCAAGATCGGCATGCTCGGCACCCCCGCGACCATCGAGGTGGTCGCCGAGGGCCTGCGTCGCCGGTCGTGGCGGCACGTCGTCCTGGACCCGGTGCTGATCTGCAAGGGTCAGGAGCCCGGCGCCGCGCTCGACACCGACAACGCGCTGCGCGAGGCCGTGCTGCCCCTGGCCACGGTGGTCACCCCCAACCTGTTCGAGGCCCGCACCCTGGCGGGGATGGACCGCATCGAGAGCGTCGACGACCTCGTCGAGGCCGCCCGCCGCATCCACGCCCTCGGCCCGCGGTACGTCCTGGCCAAGGGCGGCGTGGAGCTGGCCGGCGACGACGCCGTCGACGTGCTCTTCGACGGCGCGGAGGTCACCGTGTTCTCCGCGCCGAAGGTCGGCCGGGAACGGGTCTCCGGCGCCGGCTGCACGCTCGCCGCGGCCGTGACCGCCGAACTCGCCAAGGGCGCCGACGTGCCCGCCGCCGTCGCGCTGGCGAAGGACTTCGTCACCGCCGGCATCGAGGGCCGGGTCGGGGCGCACACGCCGTTCGACACGGTGTGGCAGGGCGCGTACGCGGCGTCGCGCACGGCATAGGACCACCCCGTCCGTCGGCGATCCGGATTCGCCTATCGGAGTGCATGTTTCGGACATCGACAACCGCCGGGACGGTTGTCGATGTCCGGAACCGGCGCGTGTGGCTCGGTATCGCGATGCGCGGGCACGTCCGACGCCTATCGTGGACGGGCATCCGTCCGCTCGGCCGAGAGGATTCCCATGACCGCGATCCGGACCGCGCTCGTCACCGGCGGCACCGGCGGGCTCGGTGCCGCCGTCACGACGCATCTGCTCGAGACCGGCTGGCGGGTCGTGGTCCCCTGGGTGGCTCGTACCGAACTCGGCCGGCTCGCGGACCATCCGCGTCTGCATCTCGTGGAGGCGGACCTGTCCGACGAGGCGCAGCTGCGGCAGGCCGTCTCGCTCGCGGCGGCCGAGGAATCCGCGCCCCTGTTCGGTGTGGTGAATCTGGTGGGCGGGTTCACCTCGGGGCCGCGGGTGCACGAGACTCCGATCGAGGTCCTCGACGCCCAGCTGGATCTCAACGTGCGCACCGCCTACGCCGTGACCCGCGCGGCGCTGCCGCACCTGCTCGCGGGCAGCGGTGGGTCGGTGGTCTGCATGTCGACCGCGGCGACGAAGCGGCCGTTCGCCGGGGGCGCCGCCTACGTCGCGTCGAAGGCCGCCGTGACCGCACTGGTCGAGACCCTGGCCGTCGAGTACGCCGCCGACGGCGTCCGGGTCAACGCGCTGCTGCCCGTCGTCATCGACACGCCCGCGAACCGGGCGGCGATGCCCGACGCGAACCGGCGCTCGTGGTCGCAGCCCGCCGAGATCGCGCGCGTGATCCGGTTCCTGCTCTCCGACGACGGCGCCGCCGTCACCGGGGCTTCGATACCCGTCACGCATGTGGGCTGACGCGCCCGGCGCACTCCGCACCCGTCGGGCCGCCCCGGCTCGAACCGAGCGAATGGACCATGCTGTCGACGTGAGGAGCTGAACGATACATTCGCTCGCCCCCGCGCCCCGCGCGCCCGCGCCCGCGCCCGCGCTACGCGGGTAGCTCGAGCCCCTGCTCGCCGGCGCGGCGCGCCACCTCCTCCGGGAAGACGTTGCGCAGCAGGTACAGGTCCTGGCCGATGACCCAGCCGGGGGCGAGGGCGGTGGCGTAGCGCTCGAAGTAGCCGAGCTGCTTGCCGAACAGCACCAGTTCCTCCGGGCTGGCGATCCCCCATTGCTTGCCGAGCCGGATCAGCGCGACGATGAGTTCGCTGAGCCGGAGCTGCCCGAGGTCGCGGCCGAGGAGCGGAGCGAGGGCCTGCGCCACCTGCCGGCCGATCTCGGCGTCGTCGGCATCGAGTCCGCTGGTGTAGCCGAGTGCGCGGATGCCTTGCGCCACGCGGGCGAAGTCCCCGTCGATGGCGGTCGCGCGGAACAGGTCGCGCAGGATGGCGCGCCAGTGCTCGGGCAGCTCGCCGACGATGCCGAAGTCCAGGAAGGCGAGGCGGCCGTCGTCGAGCAGCCACAGGTTCCCGGCGTGCACGTCGCCGTGGAACGGCCCGTGCAGGACGACCGATTCGATCCATACCTTCACCCCGCGGCGGATGAGCAGGCGGGTGTCGATGCCGGCGTCGGCGGGCACGCGGTCCATGGGCACACCGCGAAGGCGTTCCATGCAGATCACGCGCGGCCCGCAGTAGTCCCAGTACACCTGCGGCGTGGTGACGGCCGTGTTGTCCCCGAACGCGCCGATGCACTCCCGGAACCGGCTCTGCCGGTCCGCCTCGACCGCACTGTTGAGTTCGGTCATCGTGGACGAGTGCAGGTCGCGGATGATGGCGGTGGCGTTCGCGATGCGGAAGAACTCGAAGGCCTGCAGCAGGCGCGCGCCGAGGTAGGCCGCACGCAGGTCGATGAGCATGCGGTGGGCGATGCCGGGCCGCTGCACCTTCACGACCGCCTCCCGCCCGTCGTGCAGCACGCACGCGTGCACCTGGCCGACGGACGCGGCGGCCAGCGGCAGGTCGTCGAACCGGGCGAACAGTTCGCCGACGGGATGCCCGAGGTCTTCCTCGATCACGGCGCGGGCCTGGTCCGCGGAGACGGGCGCGACGTCGTCCAGGCAGCGCAGGCACGCGTCGGCCAGCGGCTTGGGGAACACACCGGACGACGACGCCATGAGCTGGCCGAGCTTGACGAACGTGGGGCCGAGGATCTCGAATGCGTCGACGGTACCCTCGGCGGCGGCGTCGGCCGGGCCGCGCCCGTCGGGTCGCAGTGGCCAGGCCAGCAGCTTCAGCAGCACGCTGACGACGAGCACCACAGCGACGACGACCGTGCGGCCGGCTTCGCGCAGACCGAAACGCTCGAGCGGGGGCATGTCGACGTGCAGGGCCGACGCGGGCGGTCCCCCGGCGTACGGGCCTGTCGGTCGTGGCGCGATGTCGGGCACGCGTCCCCCTCGTCCTTGCTGCCTGCCGGCGGGGCTGTCGGCCGGGGGCAGTTACTGGACGGTACCCGGAGTGCACAGATAGTTCGAGACCCTGTTTCCTGTCGGCCCCCAGGGCTACGCTCACGCTCGTAACTGCACTTCGGACCGACGGGCAGGCGGGGGCACACCATGACGGAGCAGGTTCTCGATTCGCAGGACGACTTTCTGACGCTCGCCGGTCCGTACCGGCGTGAGCTGCTGGCGCACTGTTACCGGATGAGTGGCTCGATCCACGACGCGGAGGACCTCGTGCAGGAGACGTACCTGCGCGCCTGGCGCGGCTACGCCAACTTCGGCGGCCGCTCGTCGCTGCGGACGTGGCTGCACCGCATCGCGACCAACGTGTGCCTGACCGCGCTGGAGGGCCGGTCGCGCCGGCCGCTGCCGACGGGGCTGGGGGCGCCGAGTTCGGATCCGGTCGACGACCTCGTCGAGCGCGGGGAAGTGCCGTGGCTCGAGCCGATTCCCGGCGGATCCCTCGGCGACGACGGTCGGCCGGACGACCCGACGGACCCGGCGGCGATCGTGACCTCGCGCGAGTCCATCCGTCTGGCGTTCGTAGCGGCGCTGCAGCATCTGTCGGCGCGGCAGCGGGCAGTGCTGCTGCTGAGGGACGTGCTGCAGTGGCGGGCGACGGAGGTGGCCACCGCGCTGGACACCTCGACGGCCGCGGTGAACAGCCTGCTCCAGCGGGCCCGCGCGCAGCTGCAGCAGGCGCAGGTGACGAAGGAGAATCTGGTCGAGCCGGAGAGCCCGGAGGCGCAGGCGCTGGTGCGGCGCTGGGTCGAGGGGTTCGAGAAGTACGACATCGATTCGATCGTCGAGATGCTCACCCAGGAGGCGGTCTGGGAGATGCCGCCGTTCGAGGGCTGGTACCGCGGCGCCGAGGCGATCGGGACCCTCATCCGGACGCATTGCCCGGCGAGCGGGCCGGGAGACCAGGTTCTGCTGCCGACGGTGGCGAACGGGCAGCCCGCCCTCGGCCTCTACATGAGAGGCGAGGACGGGCAGCACCATCCGTTTCAGCTGCAGGTGCTCGATGTCGTGGGCGACCGGGTGGTGCATGTGACGGTGTTCTTCGACACCGAGCTGTTCGCCCTGTTCGGGCTGCCCGAGCACCCCTGACGCCGGCCGCTACGTCTGCACGGACGTCTCGGCCTGGGGTCCCATCGCGGCGGCCGCGGCCTCGACGTCCATCCACATGACCTCCCAGACGTGCCCGTCGAGGTCGCGGAAGGCCCGGCCGTACATGAAGTCGGTCTTCATCTCCTCCGAGCCGGCGGTGATCCAGTCGCTGCCACCGGCGGCGAGCGCGGCGTCGACGAGCCGGTCGACCTCGTCGCGGCTCTCGGCGGACACGCTCATGAGCACCTCACGGGCCGTGGCGGTGTCGCAGATGTCGCCGGTGATGAAATCGCGGAAGCGCGGCTCCTCGAGGAGCATCACGTAGGTCTGTTCGTTGATCTCGAGGCAGGCGGTGTTGGCGTCGCAGAACATCTCGTTGAAGGTGAAGCCGAGAGCGTCGAAGAACGTGCGGGTGGCGGCGACATCCTTGACGGCCAGGTTGGCGAAGAGCATGCGGGACATCTTCAACTCCTTGCGTGTGAGCGGGCGGACGGTACCTCGGGTGAGGGTGTCGAGCAGGTAGACCACCCGGCAGCGGGAAACTCATCGCCCGCCCGGGATCGCCGAAATCCCGGCGCAGAGCCGTGCGAGGAACTATGCTCTGCGGCCGGTGCTCAGCGCACCGAAGCGATGGACCATACCCCAGCGGGTATGTATCCTGGCTTCATCCGGCCGACGGAGACGATCGGCCGTCACAGACACCGCGTCCCACCTCCCTCCCCCCGTAGGCGGGACGTGGCGCCGGGCGTCACGCGCCCGGCGCGGACCCCCTGCCCTCCCCTCCCCTCGGGCAGGGGGTTTGCCGTTTCCGGACCGGCCGGCTCGCGCCCGTCGCACGGCAGGAACAAATCCCCCGGCCGGTCGGTTAGAGTAGTTGAACAGTCAACTACATGCCGAAGGAGCCCGCCATGCCCGCGGTGACCGTAGACAACATCCTCACCCTGCCCCGCATCCCGTCCCCCGCGCCCGACGCCCCCGCCCGTCCCGTCCTCGGCGTCCGTACCGCCCCCGTCGGATACGAGGGTGAGGGTTTCCCCGTGCGCCGGGCATTCGCAGGCATCGACCAGCGCTTCCTCGATCCGTTCATCCACATGGACCAGATGGGCGAGGTGCAGTACGCACCCGGTGAACCCAAGGGCACCCCGTGGCACCCGCACCGCGGCTTCGAGACCGTCACCTACATGATCGACGGGATCCTGGAGCACAAGGACTCCAACGGCGGCGGCGGCACCATCGGCGGCGGCGACACCCAGTGGATGACGGCGGGGTCGGGCATCCTGCACATCGAGGCCCCGCCCGAACATGTCGTGGCCAGCGGCGGCCTGTTCCACGGCGTGCAGTTGTGGGTGAACCTGCCCCGGGACAACAAGATGGCGCAGCCCCGATACCAGGACATCTCCGGCAGCCAGGTGGCCCTGGCCTCCTCCCCCGACGGCGGCGCCCTCGTCCGCGTCGTCGCCGGCGAGATCGGCGGTGTGCGCGGCCCCGGCGTCACCCACACCCCGATCGCCCTCGCCCACCTGACCGTCGCGCCCGGCGCCTCGGTGACCCTGCCGTGGCGCCGGGAGTACAACGCGCTCGGTTACGTGCTCGCCGGGGACGGCACCGTCGGCGCGGAGCGCGCACCGATCCGGGCGGGACAGACCGCCGTGTTCGGACCCAACGGTGACAGCGTCACGTTCACCGCCGCCGCCACCCAGGACTCGCGCACCGCGTCGCTCGAGGTGTTCCTGCTCGGCGGGCGGCCGATCCGCGAGCCCGTGGCGATGTACGGGCCGTTCGTGATGAACACCAAGGCCGAGATCATCCAGGCGTTCGAGGACTTCCAGGCCGGCCGGCTCGGGACCGTCCCGGCCGAACACGAGCAGTTGCCGTAACGCGCGCCGGGACCGGGGCGCGCATCCGAAAGCTGCGCGGCCCGGCCCGTCCGCGCCCCGTTCCGCTCCGTACCCTGAACCGCGATACCTTTCGAGGAGACACCATGACCGACGCCCCGACCATCGACATCCGGCGCGCCGAGGACCGGCTGACGACGAAGATCTCCTGGCTCGATTCGAAGCACTCGTTCTCCTTCGGGCACCACTACGACCCGGACAACACCCACCACGGGCTGCTGCTGGTCAGCAACGACGACACCGTCCTGCCGGGCCAGGGCTTCGACACGCATCCGCACCGCGACATGGAGATCGTGACCTGGGTGCTGCGCGGCAGCCTCGTGCACCAGGACTCGATCGGGCACTCCGGCGTCATCTACCCCGGCCTGGCGCAACGGATGAGCGCCGGGACGGGCATCCTGCACTCGGAGAAGAACGACTCCTGGCGACTGCCCGGCGTCACGGGGCTGCACGCCGGGGAGCACGCCGAACCGGTGCGCTTCATCCAGATGTGGGTGGTCCCGGACGAGTCGGGCATCACCCCCGGCTACGAACAGCTCGAGATCGACGACGAGCTGATGCGCGGCGGACTGGTGCCCGTCGCGACCGGGATCCCCGAGCACCGCGACCACGCCGCCATCCGCATCCACAACAGGTACGCCGGGCTGTCGGTCGCCCGGTTGCAGCCGGGCCGGACGGTCGTCCTACCCGATGCGCCGTACCTGCACGTGTTCGTCGCCCAGGGCACGGCCGAGCTCGAGGGCGCCGGCACCCTGCGGGAGGGTGACGCCGTGCGACTGACCGGGTCCGGCGGACAGCGGATCCACACCGACACGGCCGCGGAGATCCTCGTGTGGGAGATGCACGCGCATCTCGGCTGACCGGGGTGGGCGGGACGCCCCGGTCCCGGCCTCGGTACGGTGACCGAGCGAACCCTCGCTCCGTCCCTCCCGATCCCAGGATGCCTCCCGTGACCGTCACCGCCCCCGAAACCGATCGCCTCAACGCCTTCATGGGTATCGACACCGTGGTCGGGGAGCCCCGAACGGTGGCGTTCCGCCAACCGCTCGGCAACCGGTTTCTCGACCACCGCGGCCGCACCACCGTCGGGTCCGTCGGTGTGCTCACCGACGTCGTGCTCGGCGCCGCCCCGCACCTCGTGTGGCGGGGCCAGGGCCGCGACACCCGGTCCGTACTCACCCAACTCAGCGCGTCGACCGCGAATCCGATTTCCGCCCAGGGGAATCTGCACGGTACCGGCCGCGCCGTCCACGTGGACGAGGACACGGCACTGAGCACCGCGCAGATCCGCGACGACGCAGGCGATCTGGTGATCCAGCTGACGGGGCGGTCCATGGTCGTGAATCGTCCCGCCGTGTTCGACGCAGACTCGTTCGCGGACGCGTCCGGTCTGTCCCGGCCCACCCCCGAACCCTGGACGGATCCGGCGGAGCTCACCGACCGCCCCGGGCTCGACGTAGTCTCCGGCATCGCCGCCGGCACGGTGGCCCGCGGACCGCTCGCGGGACTACTCGGCCTGCGCCTGCAGACCGTCGAGAAGGGCCACGTCACCGCGGTGGTGCCGCCGGTGGAGTGGATGGCCAATCCCATGGGGGCGGTGCAGGGCGGGGTGCTGGTCTCCGTCGCCGACGCCGTCGCCGAACTGGCGGCCCAGACCCTCACCGCCGCCGGCCGGCAGTACCGGCTGCTGAACCTGACCCTCGACTACCTGCGCTCACCCGAGGCGCCGGGACCCGACATGCTCGTCGAGGCGAAGGTCACCCGTGCGGGCCGGCGACTCGCCTCGATCGACACGCACCTCACCGCACCGGACGGCGCGGTCCTGGTGCGGGCCCACGCGAGCGTGCACATGGGTTCGCTCTGAAGGTGTCGGCTTCCGACCGCGCTCGATCAACTCGCCGAGCGGCGGGCGGAGACGACCCTCGTCCGGCCCCCGGGCTCGGACCGTCGCATCAGGGGCGGACGCAGGTCGTACCGGTCAGTGGTCGTCGTAGTGCCCGTCGTGCGCGGCGTGCCGGTGCCCGTCGTGGATGTAGTCCAGGTGATCCCCGTGCGGGACGGCCACGTGCCCGCAGCCTTCACCGTGGACGTGGTCGTGTCCTTCGTGGGCCACATGCTCGGCGGGTTCACACTCGTCGACGTGTCCGTCGTGGACTCGGTGCAGATGCCCGTCGTGCACATAGTCGACGTGGTCGCCGTGTGGCACGGCCACGTGCCCGCAGCCCTCGCCGTGGGCGTGTTCGTGGCCTGCATGTTCTCGGTGGGTGGTCATCGCCGCGCTCCTCGGACAGACGAAACCGTTTCGCGCTTCCCAGTCTCCCACCGTCGTCCGTGGTTCGGAAACAGAGCCGCCGGTGATCCTGCTGTTCGTGTTCGAGGCGGTCACCGGGCGCCGCGTGCACCACTGACAGGTCCCGGGTCGGCACGGGGTGCGGGCTCCTCGGCAGGCCCTCAGGTAGCCCGCCGTCAGGCCGCCTGCCGGGCGACGACGACACCCGCGGCGCCGAGGCGCGGGAACCGCATGTCCGAGATGGGGGTGACGCTACCGAGGCGGTTGGTGACGAAGGCGATCGACAGGCCGGTTTCCGGATCGGCGAACGCGCCGGAGCCGCCGAAGCCGAAGTGGCCGATCGACTGCAGCGGCTGCTCGCGCAGGGCGACCCAGCCCGGGTGGTAGCCCAGCCGCCAGTTCGGGCGGATACCGAGCACGTAGTCGCGGCGACGGGTCTGCACCTCCAGGACCTGTTCGAGGGTCTCCTCCTTCAGCAGCCGCGCCCCGCCGAGTTCGCCGGCGTTCGCGAGGGCCCCGTACATCCGGGCCAGCGCGCGAGCGGTGAACACCCCGTTCCACCCCGGCATCACCGCGTCGTGCGCCGCGGGGCTGCGGGCCAGCTCGTCGAAGCCTTCGGCCATGCCCGCTTCGGCGACGCCGCGCAACCCGGGCAGCCGCGACAGCACGGTGCCGGTGACCGCCCACGGCGCGGGGGTCGGATTCAGCCGGGGGAACACCCGGGCGATGCGGTGCCGATCTTCCTGCGGCACGTGGAACCAGAACTCGCGCAGACCGAGTGGGCCGGCGATCTCCTGCTCGATCAGCTCGGTGAAGGACAGGCCGGTCACCCGGATAGCGATCTCGGCGACGAGGTTGCCGTAGGTGACGGCGTGATAGCCGGGGCCGGCGAGCCGGCGCGGGTCCGGCGCGGCTGCCGCGAGGGCGGCCGCCACCGCGTCGGAGTCGAGCAGCCCGAAGCGTCCCGGCACGAGGCCGCGCGCGCGGTGCAGGCCGGCGCGGTGCGACATCAGTTCCCGGACGGTGATGGATTCCTTCCCGGCGGCTCCGAATTCGGGCCAGTACGCCGCGACCGGTTCGTCGTAGTCGACGAGCCCGCGCTCGGCGAGCCGGTGCAGCACGGTGCTCGCGACGCCCTTGCCGGTGGAGAACGACAGCGCCACCGTGTCGTGGGTCCAGCGCTTGTCCCGGGACGCCCAGCCCGCCCAGATGTCGAGCACCGGTTCGCCGTGCAGGTACGCGGCCAGCGCCCCGCCGCCCTGCCGGGTGTCGCGGAACATCTTGAAGAACCGGTCGGCAACCGGCAGGAAGCGAGGGTCGACGATCATCTCCGTCCGGGGGTGCTCGCCGTCCACCCGCCTGGTCGCTCCGGTGTCGGAACTCATGGCGCCACTCCTACCGCGGCCTCCAGTTGTGACAGAGACCGCTCTGTCAGAGGTATCAACGCTTCGATGTCCGGTATTACTTCCCCACCGGCCACATATCCGAAGCCGACTCGGTCGGCATACGAGCACACCGTGACGTTGAGAGCCATCCCGTCGTACACGATCGACACGGGGTAGATCTCCTCGAGGTGGGCGCCGTTCCAGTACAGCTCGGTACGCGGGCCGGGCACGTTGGAGATCGGAAGGTTGTAGCCGGGCCGCACCCTCGGGTCGAACGGGAGCATCGGGACCAGAATGGTCGGCAGGATGCTCGGAGCTGCCACCAGCAGCGACGGCACCGGCCCCAGCGACGCGACGCGCTCCTTGGCCACCTGCATCGACCGGTGGATCAGGCCCAGCCGGTCGGCCGGATCGGCGAGGTCGGTGCCCAGGGTGCACACCGCGGTTCCGAACGCATTGCCCGCCGTCCCGCCGTCCTCCCGCCCGCGTACCGAGACCGGGCAGATCGCCACCAGGGAGTCACCGGGCAGTTCGTCGTGCTCGGCGAACCACGAGCGCATCGCCCCGGCCACAACGGCCGTGACGACGTCGTTGCCGGTCACCCCCGCCGCGTGCTGGATCGCGCGCAGCCGCGCCTTCGGCCAGCCGGCGGCCGCGAAGGTGCGGCCGGCTCCGAGAGGGCCGTTGAGCCGGGTGCGGGGCGCCGCGAACGGCAGCACGGTGGTGTCGGTGGTCAGGCCCTGCACCGTGGAGCGGACCTGCCCTTCGACGGTCCGACGGACCAGACCCATCCCGGAGGCGACCGTCCCGACGGCCGAGCGGGCCAGGGCGAGCGGGGTGGGAAGCCCGCCGTGCGCGGACCCGGGCCGGTCCCGCCCGCCGGTGGCGAAGAACGGGGACATCGACCGACGATCGGGGTCCGGCGACATCGACTCCTCGATCATCCGCAGGCCCGCGATCCCGTCGAGGACCGCATGGTGGACCTTGATGTAGAGCGCGTACCGGCCGTCGGGAAGGCCGTCGACGAGGTGCGCCTCCCACATCGGGCGGGAGCGGTCGAGGGGCTCGGCATGCAACGCGCCCACCAGCTGCCACAACTCGTCCCGTCCGGCGCCCGGCGGCAGCGACGCCCGCCGCACGTGGTAGCTCAGGTCGATGTCGTCCACGTCGCGCCAGGCCCACCACCCGCCGGTGTCCACTCCCCGGTGCGCCCGGCGCCGCAGCACCGGATCCACCTCGCCGCCCCGGCCGAGGGCGTCCCGGTACGCGTCGTCGACGAACCGCGGGCCGGCATCCTCGGGCGGGTCGAGGATCAGCACCACCGCGACGTGCATGGGGTTGGCCAGCAGCTCCGCCGTCATGAGAACGGCGTCGATCGGGTCCATCAGACCCACATGCTCACCCCGCTTCCACGTGTCTGTGAGGCTTCGGTCACGGTAACTCGAGCGGGACGCGTCGCGGGCCGGGACGGCCGGTCGCGCACGCGCAGGCCCGTGCCGGGTGCGGAGAATGGGTGTAAGGATGGACGACATGACCATCGTGGAGCATTCCCGGGCTCGGCACTCGGGCATCGACCTGACCCACCTCGACGAGAGCACCCGAGCGCAGGACGATCTGTTCGAGCACGTCAACGGGCGCTGGCTCGCCGAACACGAGATCCCCGCCGACCGGGCCCTCGACGGCGCGTTCCGCACGCTGTTCGACAAGGCCGAGGTCGACGTCCGCACCCTCATCGAGGAGGCGGCCGCGTCCTCGGCCGAGCGGGGCACCGACGCGCAGCGCATCGGCGACCTGTACGCGAGCTTCCTGAACACCGAGGCCGTGGAGGCGGCGGGGCTGAGCCCGATCGCCGGCGAGCTGGCCGCCGTGGCGGACGCCGCGGACCGGGCCGAGCTCGCGGCCGTGCTCGGGCGGCTGCAACGCGTCGGGGTCGGCGGCGCCGTCGCGCACTACGTCGACACCGACGCGAAGAACTCGTCGCGCTATCTGATGCACACGACGCAGTCCGGCCTCGGCCTGCCCGACGAGTCGTACTACCGCGAGGACGGCCACGCCGAGATCCGGGCGCAGTACGTCGCGCACATCGGGCGCATGTTCGAGCTGACGGGCATCGGGCACGACCCGCAGCGGGTCCTCGACCTCGAAACCCGGCTGGCCGCCGGGCACTGGGACGTGGTCAAGCGGCGCGACGCCGACCTGTCCTACAACCTGGTGACGTTCGAGGCGCTGACCTCCGGTCGGCCCGGCTTCGACTGGCGCGGCTGGATCGACGCGCTCGGCGCCACCGAGGAGCAGTGGGCCGAGATCGTGGTCCGCCAGCCGGACTTCCTCGACACGTTCGCGCGGCTGTGGGCCGACGCGCCCCTCGAGGACTGGAAGGCTTGGGCCACCTGGCGGGTCCTGCACGCCCGCGCCCCGTACCTCACCGAGGCGCTCGTCGCCGAGAACTTCGCGTTCTACGGCCGCACCCTGACCGGCGCGCAGGAGATCCGCGACCGGTGGAAGCGCGGCGTGGCGCTCGTACAGGACCTGCTCGGCGAGGCCGTCGGCAAGCTGTATGTGGAACGGCACTTCCCGGCCGAGGCCAAGGCCCGCATGCAGCACCTCGTCGCCAACCTGCAGGAGGCGTACCGGCGCAGCATCGCCGATCTGGAGTGGATGAGCCCGCAGACCCGCGAGGCGGCGCTGCGCAAGCTGGAGAAGTTCACCCCCAAGATCGGCTACCCGGACAAGTGGCGGGACTACTCGGCCGTGACGATCGACGCGGGCGATCTGGTCGGCAACTACCGCAGCGGCTACGCCGCCGAGTACGACCGCGACCTGGCCAAGCTCGGTGGGCCGGTGGACCGCGACGAGTGGTTCATGACGCCGCAGACCGTCAACGCCTACTACAACCCGGGTATGAACGAGATCGTGTTCCCTGCCGCGATCCTGCAACCGCCGTTCTTCGACCTGCACGCCGACGACGCCGCCAACTACGGCGGGATCGGCGCCGTCATCGGCCACGAGATCGGGCACGGCTTCGACGATCAGGGCGCCAAGTACGACGGCGACGGCAATCTCGAGAACTGGTGGACCGACGACGATCGCACCGAGTTCGGCAAGCGCACCGCGGCACTGATCGCGCAGTACGACGAGTTCGAGCCGAAGGCGCTCGCCGGCCATCGCGTCAACGGCAGCTTCACCATCGGCGAGAACATCGGCGACCTCGGCGGGCTGTCCATCGCGCTGAAGGCGTACGAGATCGCACTCGACGGCGCCGAGGCGCCCGTGATCGACGGCCTCACGGGCCTGCAGCGGGTGTTCTTCGGCTGGGCGCAGGTGTGGCGGACCAAGGTCCGCGACGAGGAGGCGCTGCGCCGGCTCGCCGTGGACCCGCACTCGCCGCCGGAGTTCCGCTGCAACGGGGTGGTGCGCAACATCGACGCCTTCTACGAGGCGTTCGACGTGCGTCCCGGCGATGCGCTGTATCTCGCGCAGGAGGAGCGCGTGCGGATCTGGTGAGCCGGACGCCGGTGCGCCGCGCCCCCCGACGGGGCGGCGTACCGGCGCCCGACTAGGAGCGCGAGGCCTGAGGTACCGAGATCCCGCGCGAGCCGAACCAGGCCATCGGGTCCATCTTGGCGCCGCCCGGCTGCCACACCTCGAAGTGCAGGTGCGGCCCGGTGGACTGGCCTCGGTTGCCCATCGTGGCGATCACGTCGCCCGCCCGCACCTGCTGGCCGACGGACACGAGCGACTCGTTGATGTGCCCGTAGACGCCGATGGTGCCGTCGTCCTGCTGGATGCGAACCCACAGCCCGAAGCCGGAGGCGGGACCGGATTCGATCACGGTGCCGTCGGTGACCGACTTGATCGGCGTGCCGATGGCGTTGGCGATGTCGATGCCGTTGTGCGCCGTGCCCCAGCGGGGCCCGAAGCCGGAGGTCAGCGCCCCGACGGTCGGGAAGACGGCGCTCGGGCGGCTCGCGAGTTCCCGTGCGATCCGCTCGGACTCCTGCTGGGCGAGGCGTTCGGCCTCCTGCTGGGCGAGGCGCTCCGCCTCGCGCTGGCGCTCCGCGGCCTCCGCGGCGAGGCGCGCGGCCTCCCGCTCGGCGGCGCGCTGCAGCTGGTCGACGTACCGGTCGGTGCCGGCGTCCGGAAGCTGCAGCACCTGCGGTGCCGTCGAGAGTCCGACCGTCGGCTGCTGCCGCTCGGGGGCGGCCTCGGCCCGGGGTTGGCCGGGCGCCGCCTGGGCCGCGGCGCTGCCGGCCGCGAGCACGGCGCCGACCGCCAGGGGGATGGTCAGCAACCGGCGCGCGGGCCCGGTCCGGGTCGAGCGCCGGTGGGCCCCACGCCGGGGCGCCACGGGTTCCGAAGCTTCGCTGGAGTTGTCACCATCGTGGCGGGCGTACGGGGCCAATCTGCTGTCCTCGACGTTCGAGCGGTCCGTTTAATAACGGATTGATCACGGTCGAGTCACAGATTAGCGCATAGCTCCGTCGGTGGGTAGCCGCTCCCAGCGGACCGAATGTCACAGGCGTTCCGCTCCGCGATCCAAATGTGACATTCGGCCCACTAGGAAGGGGTCGCCGGCTCGCGCACCAGCCGCTGGTACGAGACCCGCCACAACCACTCGACCGGCCCCTGCCGATACCGCCGCAGCCACCAGCTCGCCGTGACGACCAGCACCGCACACACCAGCAGGTACACCGCGACGGTGAACGGTACCCGCAGCGACGGATCAACTCTCGCCGCCAGCCCGAGGCCCCAGCCGTAGCACAGCGCCGAGGCGAGAACGTTCTGCGCGACGTAGCAGCTCAACGCGGTCCGGCCGATGCGTTCCAGCCCGGTCCCGACCACCCCCGCCCGCCGCGGCGTCGCGTGGAACTGCGCGATCCAGGCGAGCAGGCCGACCGCGACGAACGGGGCCACGCCGTAGCGGGCGACCAGCACACCGGCCTCACCGCCGCACAATCCCACGACCGCGTCGACCGGGGCGGCGACCGCCCCGAGCAGCATCAGCTTCCGCCGCAGCACCCGGCTGCCCGGATCGAAGATTCCCGCCTCGTACAGCGCGGCACCGGCGAGGAACATCGCGATCGTCATCGGGATCACGAAGATCACCTCGGCTCGGAACGCGCCGACGTTCTCGGCCCGGAACACCACCAGATCCCACCAGCTGCCGGTGGCGAACATGTCGGTGGCCGGGGCGGTGGGCGCCCCGGAGTCCGGCTCGGCCGCGATCGCCGCCACCAGCGCGGTGAGCAGCAGCACGTGCGCGGCGGACGCGGCGACGGCCACCCACAGCCGCGCCCGTGCCGATGCGACGACGAGACCGCACACGAGCATCGACACCAGTGCGTAACCCATGAGGATGTCGAATTCGGCGACGAGCAGGTAGTGCAGCGCGCCGTCGAGCAACAGCAGCGCGGCACGCACCCGGTACCCGCCCGGCCACGGCCGTCCCGCCCGTCGCGCCGACGCCGCCTGGATCGCCAGACCGATCCCGAACATCAAGGTCAGCAACCCCAGGAACTTGCCCTGGGCGAGTTGCATGAGGATCCGCTGGGGCCACGGCTCGGAACCGAGCGTGTTCAGGTAGCCGACGATGCCGGCCGGGTCGGTGAAGATCCAGATGTTCGTGCCGAGCGTGCCCAGGATGGCGATGCCGCGCGCGACGTCGAGCGCAACGATGCGCCCGGGCCGGGTCGTCGTCTCGGTTGCAGTCATGACTACGACCCTGACGTGAGGCGGTCGCCGGCGCGTCGGCCATCCGACGGACCGGGTGTCCTCCCTCCGGAGGAGGCGACCTACCTGCCCGCGATCTGCCGGGCGACGAACGCGGCGTGCAACCGCGAATCCACCCCCAGCTTCGCCAGGACCCGGGAGACGTGGGTCTTGACGGTGGTGGCGCCGATGTTCAGGCGCTCGGCGATCTGCTGGTTCGCCAGGCCCTCACCGAGGCAGTCGAGCACCTCGCGTTCCCGGTCCGTGAGCAGGTCCACGCCGGTCGGCGGCGGCACCGGTTCGGCGGCACCGGCGGCCAGGCCCGCGATGACGGTGCGGGTCACCTGCGGGGACAGCACGCCGTCGCCGTGGGCCACCCGCCGGATACCGTCGGTCAGCTCCTGCGCGGAGGCCGACTTCAGCAGGAAGCCCGCGGCGCCGGCGCGCAGCGCACCCAGGACGTACTCGTCGACGTCGAAGGTCGTGAGGACGAGCACCTGGGTATCGCTCGTCTCGCGGATCCGGCGGGTGGCCTCGATGCCGTCGGTGCCCGGCATGCGGATGTCCATGAGCACAACGTCCGGCCGCAGCGCCCGCACCTGACGCACGGCGACGTCGCCGTCGGCGGCCTCGCCGACCACCTCGAGATCGGAGGTCGCGGACAGGATCATCGCCAGCCCCGCGCGGATGGCTCCGTGGTCGTCGGCGAGCAGCACCCGGATCACGACGGCGCTCCCGGGCGCAGCGGCAGCGACGCCCCCACGACCCACGTCCCGTCGGACGGACCCGCCCGGAACCGGCCGCCGAGAAGTTCGGTGCGTTCCCGCATGCTCGCCAGGCCCCGGCCGCCCGACGGCGTGCGCGGCGCGGCAACCGTCCCGTCGGGGAGCGGGTTGCGCACGGTCACCTCCAACCGGTCGCCGCGCGCGTCCAGCGACAGCTCGACGGGGACGCCGGGCGCGTGCTTGGCGGCGTTGGTCAGGGCCTCCTGGACGATGCGATAGGCGGCGTGGTCGACGGCGACGGGCAGCTGCCGCCCCGGACCCGACCGGCGGACGTGGACGACGGTGCCCCCGGCGTGGGCCGAGTCGACGAGCTTGCCGAGGTGGGCCAGCCGCCCGGGCGCGGTCGTCTCGCCGAGGACGGGCCGGTCCCGCAGTAGTCCGATCATCTCCCGCATCTCCTCGAGCGCGTCGACGCTGTTGCTCCGCACCGATTCGAGCACGGCGTGCAGCGCCTCCATCCGGCGGGCCGTCGGCGACGACGCATCGCGGGAGAGGCCCAGCGCGGCCTCGGACTGGATCGCGATCGCCGACAGGTGCCCGGCGACGACGTCGTGCAGATCGCGGGCCATGCGGTTGCGCTCGGCCGCCACGGCGGCCCGCCGGTCGAGTTCGGCGATCGTGGTGACGGCCTCGGCGCGGGCGCGTTCGGCGTCGGCGACGTCCTTGTGCAACCGGACCGCGCGCCCCCACCACAGCGGAGTGCCGACGAACGCGGACAGCGCAATCGCCGTGAGCACCAGCAGCTGCCAGTTCCCGGTGACGACGTAGACGACCCCGAAACAGGCCGCGGAGAGCGCGGAGGCGAGGCCGAGCAGCGCCCGTGCCTGCCGCTCGGTGCCGTAGCGGACGCCGGCGTAGAGCAGGTCGGAGTAGACGAGCCACACGGGCAGGGACGGCCCGAGCAGGAGGTCGATGCCCAGCGGCACCGCACCGAGCACGAGTGCCGCCACCGGCCGCCGCACCCGGAGCACCGCTGCGCCGCACACGGCCGCCAGCAGGCCGATACGCACGGCCGCCGGAGCCTCCACCCTGACGGGGGCGAGTTCGTACAGACCTGCGGACAGCAACAGCAGCCCGAGCAGGAACTCGGCCACCGCGATACACCAGCCCTGCGCGGTGACGGAGAGAGACGACCAACGCGGCACCCGTTCATCACAGCACAGGCGCGCGGCCGGTTCGTCCTCCCGACGGAGGACCCCGCCTCGTTCCGAAGACCGACGACACGCGTGCGGTGACCGCCGAGCATCGAGCCATGGACCTCGCTCTCCTGGGCACGCTCGCGGTGCTGGCGCTCGTGGACAGCACCAGTCTCGGCACCCTCGTCGTGCCGCTGTGGTTGCTCACCGTGCCGGGCCGGCCCCCCGTACGCCGCCTGCTGGTGTACCTGCTGTCGATCGCCGCGTTCTACTTCGTCGTCGGACTCGTGCTCATGTCCGCGGGCCGGAACGGCGCTGCGGCGCTCGCGCGGTGGAGCGACACGACGGCGTGGCACTGGGCGCAACTCTCGGTGGGCGCGGCTCTGTTCGCGGTGAGCTGGCGATTCGACTCGGGGAAGGCGCGGGTTGCGGGCCGCGGGAGCCGGCTGCGGCACTGGCGCTCCCGGGCCCTCGAGCGGCAACGGACGGGGTCCGGTGTGGCAGTGCTCGCGCTCGGTGCCGGGACCGTCGAGGTCGCCACGATGCTGCCGTACCTGGCGGCGATCGGGACGATCGTGGCGACGGGCCTGCCGGCCGCCCCCGGCGCCGGCCTGCTCGCCGGGTACTGCGCGGTGATGGTGCTGCCGGCCCTGCTGCTGGTGGTGGGCCGGCTCGTCGTGCACCGGCGGATCGAGCCGCTGCTGCGACGTCTCGACGAGTTCACCGCCCGGCACGCCGACTCGGCGCTGGGATGGGTGCTGGGTATCGCCGGGTTCCTGATCGCGCGGGATGCGGCGGCGGCCCTGTTCTTCGCGGACTGAGGAGGTCTCCGGGCCGGATCTCCTGCCCGGCGGCCACCTCGCTCAGCCGTCCGCCACCTCACGCGCCGGCGCGCCGCCGGAGGCCCGGACGCGGGCCCGGTCGGCCAGCACCGTGTCCAGCCAGTCGAACATCCGCTGGTCGGTGAGGCTGCGAGCGAGGGGCTGGCAGTGGAAGTTGGCACCCTCCGCCGCGGTGAACGACGCCAGTTCCTTCGCCCCGCGCAGCCGCTCGGCGAGCTGCCGGGACTGGCCGGGCCAGAACTGCTCGTCCTCGGGGTCGGTGACGAACAGCGGCGTCGTGATCGACTCGGGGAGATCGCCGAGCCGGTACTTCAGCACCTCGGTGAGGGTGTCGAAATACGAGTCCATCCTGCGGTAGGGGCGGGCCCGGAACCGCCACGTGCGCTCGAGCCGGCCCGACAGCCGCATGCCGAAGGCCATGTCGCGATCGAACTTCTCCCGGTCGCCCTTCTCGAGCAACTCGATCATGTTCTTGGGCATGTGGGCGAGCCACGACGCGGACACGTCGACCACCCCCGGATCGGCGATTGCCGCCGCGATCCGGTGCTCGAAGGCCAGTGCGCGCGGCACCCAGTATCCGGCCTGACTGATCCCGTAGAGGGCGATGCGCGAGCCGTCGACCTCCGGGTACCGGAGGAGGAAGTCCACGATCGGCGTGATCACGGCCTCCCAGTCGTGCCGGAACGGCACGCCGCGCTCGAACAGCATGGACTGCTGGCCGGGACCGTCGAAGAACAGCACGTTGTAGCCGCGGGCGAGGGCCCCGGCCCCGGCGGCGGTCCACAGGCTGCTGATGGGCCCGTCGCTGCCGTTGTTCAGGATCAGGGTGGGGCGTGGTTCGCGGGTCTCCTCGCCGAGCGGCCGCAGCAGGTAGCCCGGCAGGAAGCCGTCCTCGTAGGGAATGTCCACCCGCTCGGCCGGGTGCGCGGTGGTCTCGACGAACCGGTCCCACGCCGCCCGGTGCTGCCGAAACGTCGGCAGCAGCGGGCCGTCGTCGGCCAGACCGTCCACGGAGTTGACCGCGGTAGCGAAATACGTTGCGGCACGCAGGTATGCGCCCGCGGCGCTGACGACGTGCCCGGCCTCGGCGGAGGCATCGGCGAGCCCCCGGACTCGACTGCCGAGCGCCACCCAGGCCTCGAACCACTTCTCGTGATCCTTCTCGCCGAGCGGGGCGATGGTGGCGAGTACCTCCCCCACGTCCGCCGCACCGTGCACGGCCTGTCCGAGCAGGAACCGGACCTCGAAGTCGAAGTCCTCGTCGCGGTAGAAACCTGCGGTGAACGCCTGGTGCGGATGCGCAAAGAAGGATGCAGGCATGTGGGCTCCCTCGGGCGGTGGCGGGGCACACCCACCGTACGCCCGAACCGGTCGTCCGGCTCGATTTCCGGTCAGAGGCGGTGCAGTGCGACCTCGCCCAGCGCGCCGTCGGCGACGGTGGCGGTCATCTGAGTTGGGCGCGGATAGTCCCTCGTTCACGAGGGAGAGGAAGCGCCGTCCTCCTTTCGGGGGAGTGGTGGTGTCGGGCAAACCTGTCGGTGGGGTCGGTTAGCGTGCCGGGCATGGGGATCGAGGTGGTGCGCTACAACTTCCGGTTGCGGCCGGGCACCACCGCCGAACGCGCCCTGATCGAGGAGTGGCATCGCTGCCGGTTCCTGTGGAACGAAGCCGTCCACCAGTTCAAGTCCGGCGTTCGGCCGACGTTTGCGAACCTCAGTAAGCAGTTGACCGAAGCCCGAGCCCGCTCGTCGTGGTTGCGGGACGGTTCCCAGGTCGCCCAGCAGCAGATGCTGCGCACCTACGCGCAGGCGTTGGACGCCTCGTGCACGGTCAAGGGCCGGGGCCGGCCGCGCTTCAAGGCGCGGAAGAAGACCCTGCCGTCGCTCGAGTACACCCGCCGCGGGTTCCGGATCCGGGACGGCCGGCTGGTGTTGCCCAAAGGCGTGCGTGTTCCGGTGGTGTGGTCGCGGGCACTGCCGGCGGAGCCGTCGAGTGTGCGCATCACCCGCGATTGCCTCGGGCACTGGTATGCCTCGTTCGTGGTGACCCGCGAGGCAGGGCCGATCCGGGTGGTCGAGGAGAACAGCGGTGTCGGGATCGACTGGGGAGTGGCACGCACCGCGACGGCCACCGAGGAGCGGTTCGATCTGCCGCATCACGGGCACCGGAAACGGTGTGCGGCGGAGTTGGCGAGAGCGCAGCGAACGATGGCGCGGCGCCGCCGAGGCAAGGGACACCCACCCTCGAAGGGCTATCGGCGGGCCCGCACCCAGGCCGCGAAGGTACAGAAGAAGGCGGCCCGGCAGAACCGGCACGACGGCCGGATCTGGGCCGGGACCGTGGTCGATGCGCATCATCTCGTCGCGGTGGAGGATTTCAAACCCAGGTTCCTGTCGAAGTCGACGATGGCGCAAGGCCGCCGATGCCGCGATCGCGACGGTGAAACGAGAGTTGATCGAGCAGGGCAGGCGGGCCGGCCGGAAGGTGGTGTTGGTGCGGCCCGCGTACACGACCATGACGTGTTCGAGGTGTTTCGCAAGAGCCAAGCAACCCCTCGGACTCGAGGAACGAATTTTCCGATGCCGGGCATGCGGGCACACCGCGTGCCGGGACCGGAACGCTGCCAGAGTGGTTCTGGCTGTGGCGGAGCGTGGCCACACCGGTGTCGACGACGTGAGTCAAACGGATCACCTCCCTCCGGGTGGGGGTGCGGTTGCGGTCTGAGTCGGGAATCTCCTGCCTTCAGGAAGGAGAGGCGTTAAGAAGGTGCAGAACGGTTGTCGCCGACGGTCCGTCGGCGACCCCGGGTTCAGCAGCCGCAGCCCCGCGGCCGTAGTGGTGTCCCACGGGATGTGGCTGTGCCCGAACACCAGGACGTCGGGTCCGGATACGCCGCCGACATCCGCCTGTCGCGGCCTGCCGAGGCTCCGGTCTCGTGGACGACGGCGAAGCGCACATCCTCCAGCGTCACGCGTGCGATCTCGGGCATCCGGCCCCGCAATTCCGCGCCGTCGTTGTTGCCCCAGCACGCGACCAACCGTCCGGCCCGCTCGGACAATGCGTCGAAGAACGCGACCTCGACCCAGTCGCCGGCGTGCAGCACCACGTCGGCGCGGTCGACCTCCTCCCACACCCGCGCCGGCAGGTCCCGCGCGCGGACGGGGACGTGGGTGTCGGCCAGCAGCAGCAACCTCATGCGACCAGTGTGCCGCCCACCCGAGGTTTCGCACGGCTCCCACCGGGCACCCGGCCCCGGAGGACACGACGAAGGACGCCCGCGCCGGGCGCCACCGGGAGGAACGGCATGGCCAACGTCGCCGACGGGATAGTCGACCGACTCCGGGCGTGGGGCGTCCACCGCGTCTTCGGCTACGCCGGAGACGGGATCGACCCGATCCTGGCCGCCCTGGATCGGGCGGCCGAGCACATCGAACTCGTCACCGCCCGGCACGAGGAGATGGCGGCCTTCATGGCCACCGGGCACGCGAAATACACCGGGGAGGTAGGAGTGTGCCTCGCCACCCAGGGACCCGGGGCGGTGCATCTGCTCACCGGCCTCTACGACGCCAAGCTGGACGGCAAACCGGTGGTGGCGATCGTCGGACACGTGGTGACGACGGCCCAGGGCAGCGGCTACCAGCAGGAAGTCGCGCTGCCCACGCTGTTCAAGGACGTGTGCGCCCAGTACGTGCAGACCCTCGATACCCCCGAACAACTCGGCGCGGTGCTCGACAACGCCTTCCGCACCGCACGGGCGACCTCCAGCCCGACGTGTGTGATCGTCCCGCACGACGTGCAGCAGGCCGACGTCGCCGGGGAGGAGCACGCCCACGGCGTGGTCCCCAGCGCCGCGACGGTCGCGGTCCCGCGGGTGCTGCCCACCGACGCCGATCTCGACCGGGCCGCCGACCTGCTCAACGCCGGGCGACGGGTCGCGCTGCTCGTCGGCCAGGGCGCATACGGCGCGGCCCCGGAGATCGGCGAGGTCGCGGAGCTGCTCGGCGCCGGCGTCACGACGTCGCTGCTCGGCAAACCGGTGATCGACGAGTCCCGGGACTGGGCCTGCGGTGTCATGGGACACCTCGGCACGACCGCCTCTGCGGACCTGACGGCCGGATGCGACACCCTGCTGATCGTGGGCAGCAACGATCCGTGGACGGAGTTCTATCCCGCCCCGGGACAGGCACGTGCCGTGCAGATCGACATCGCCGCCCGCAACCTCGGCGCCAAGTATCCCGTCGAGGTGCCCCTCGCCGGGGACGCCCGCGAGACCCTGCGCGCCCTGCTGCCCCGGCTGCACCGGACCGCCGGACCGTGGCGCCGCGACGTCGAGCAGATGGTCCGGAACTGGCGGCGGATCGCCGCCGCACGGTGCACGGAGCCCCCGGACGGTCTCGATCCGCAGGCCGTCGTCCTCGATCCGCAGGCTGTCGTCGCAGCCCTGTCCGACCGGCTCCCGGCGGACGCCCAGGTGGCGGTGGACGTCGGATCGGTCGTGTATTGGTACGCGCGTTTCCTGCGACTGCCGCCGGGAGTACCGGCGCACCTGTCGAGCACGCTCGCATCGATGGGGTCCGCGATGCCGTACGGACTGGCCGCCAAGCTCGCCCATCCGGATCGTCCGGTGATCGCCCTGGCCGGGGACGGCGCCATGCAGATGAACGGCATCTCGGAGCTGATCACCCTTGCCCACCGCTGGCGAGACTGGGCCGATCCGCGCTTCGTCGTCCTCGTCCTCGACAACGGCGACCTCACCGAAGTGTCCTGGGAGCAGAGGGAAATGGAGGGCGACGCCCGCATCCCCGCCTCGCAGACCGTCCCGCCCTTCCCCTATGCCGACTACGCCCGGCTGCTCGGCCTGGAGGGCATCCGGGTCGATCGCCCCGAGGACGTCGACGGGGCGTGGCACACCGCCCTGACCGCCGACCGTCCGGTGCTGATCCAGGCGGTCGTCGATCCGGCTACCCCGCTGCTGCCGCCGCGCGCCTCTGCGGACAAGGTCGAGAAGATGCTCCAGGCCCTCGAGCGGGAAGGCGCGCACACGGCCGCACAGCGGCTGCGGCGGCAGCGCGAGCAGGAAGCCGAGAACTGACGGCGGCGGTTCCCCGGCCCGAAGGGCCTCCACCGGGCGTCGACGGGGCCGCTTCCGGGTATACCCCCGTAACGGCAACGGAGGACAGCGCAGTGGATCGGTGTACATGAGGGCCTCGTTCGATCAACAGTTACGCGACCTCACCGGCAGGCTCCGCGGTCTCGCCGAGCTCGCGGCGAAGGCCCTGGAGCTGTCGACGCGTGCGCTGCTCGACGGCGACGTGGCCGCGGCCGAGGAGGCGCTCGATCTCGGCGAGCAGATCGACACGTTGCACACCGAGTGCAGCGAGCGGGCCGTGGCGATCCTGGCGTTGCAGCATCCGGTGGCCGGCGATCTCCGGTTCGTCTTCTCGGCGGTGCGGATGAGCAGCGACCTGGCGCGGATGGGCCAGCTCGCCCTGCACATCGCGCGGGCAGCCCGGCGGCGCACCCCCGGAGAGCTCGCCCCCGACGAGGTCCGGGACGACATCGCCCGGATGGGCGAACTCACGGCCGGCATGGCGCGCGGACTGTGTGACGTCTTCACGGAGCCGAATCTGGAGCTGGTCACCCGGGTCCGGAGCACCGACGCGGAACTCGACGCCGTCCACGCCCGTCTGCTCGGGACGCTCCGGGACCCGGCGTGGACGCACGGCGTGACCCCCGCCGTCGACCTCGCCCTGGTGGCACGCTTCTACGAACGCTTCGGGGACCAGGCCGTGGACGTGGCCGAACGGGTCATCTTCCTCATCACCGGGCGGCGCCCCGACGGCGATCCAGCTCCACCCGAGCGGCCCTGAGAATGTGCCCGGGCCGGTCCGGGTTCACGGTCCGTTCGAGGTCGCCGACGAACTCCTCCAGGCGCTCCGTGGGCCACGATTCGAGTCCCGCGCCCGTGCGTTCGGGATAGGCGGCGTGGACGACGTCGAGAATCCGGTGTGCGAGCCGGCGCGCGTCCGCCACGCCGAGGCGGTGGGTCGTGCCGTCGACGGTGACATCCAGCCCGTCGCCGGTGTCGGTCACGGCAAAGGTCTCATGGGTGCACCTCCTGTGCTCACCGGTCATGACGTTACTCGAGGTGAGCGCCCGTCGACCACCGATCGGCGTGGAGGGGACGACGAGCGGGTACAGGCCCTGCATGAATATTCCTGCACCCGAGAGACTTGCGATCGTCACCGGAGCCGATTCGGGAATCGGAAAAGCCACCGCCGAGGTGCTGGCCTCGGAGGGATTCGACGTAGGCATCACGTTCCACACCGACGAGGCCGGGGCCCGGAACACCCGGGACGGGATCGAGGAGCGCGGACAGCGCTGCTTCGTCGTCCACCAGGACCTGACCAGTCCGGACACCGCCGACGTCGTCGACACGCTCGCCGAGAAGCTCGGCGGCCTGGGCGTTCTGGTCAACAACGCCGGAACCGGGCACATGGACCGGATCCTCGACCTGAGCTACGACACGTGGCGGGAGGTTCTCGCGACCGACCTCGAGGGTCCGTTCCTGTGCGCTCAGCGCGCCGCCCGGCGGATGATCGCGGGCGGCCGCGGTGGCCGGATCATCAACGTCACGAGTGTGCACGAGCACATCCCCCGGCTCGGCGCCGCCGCCTACTGCAGCGCCAAGGCCGGCCTGGGCATGCTCACCAAGTGCCTCGCACTCGAGCTGGGACGGCACGGCATCCTCGTCAATGCGATTGCGCCGGGCGAGATCTCGACCCCGATGACGGGCATGGACGAATCCCAGGCGTATCGTGAGGACCGCCCCGGCAACCCGGTCGGCCGGCCCGGGCACGTCAACGAGGTCGCGTCGGCCATCGCATTCCTCGCGTCGCCGCGCTCGTCGTACCTCACGGGCGGCTCGATTCCCGTCGACGGTGGACTGATGCTCATGGCGGCACACGGCCACGACATGGCCGGGGAGAGCTGGCGCGAGATCTGAGATCGCACCGACCTGATCTCCGCAGTACCGGGCGGAGGGCACGACGAGGCCGCGTCGGCGCCTCTACGCGAGTCGCTCGATGTCCGGTAGCTGCCACGTCTTGTCGAACCACGGTGCGAGGGGACCGTACAGCCGGAACATGGCCCACCAGCTCTTGCCGGGAACGGTCTGGATCCAGTTGTGACCGTCCTCGGGCTGTTCGGGACCGAAGTGGACGTCGACGGAGCCGTCCTCGTTCGTGGTGAAATCCCGGTCCTGGCTCGTCACCGACGGCCACTCCTGTCCGGTCTGCAGCATCGACCGGGTCTGGGTGTCGTAGGCGAGGATCGACCAGAAGTTGCCGGCCGGAACGTTCGCAGGGACGCGGAGCCGGTAGGTCCGGCCGCCGTCGAATGGGGCGCCGTCGGCGTCGACGCACGCGACGACGTACTGGGAACCGGTGCCGATCCTCTCGACGTCCTCTGCCGGACTCACGCCGGTCACCGAGAAGTTGAACTGAGCGGCGGCGTCGAGCAGAGCGACCCCGTCCTCCTCGAACCGATGACCACCGAGGAAGAATGCGCGCCAAGTACTGCCCGGGTAGCGGTAGGCCTCCGGCTGCCGGAACCGGTAGGTGAGGGCGCGACCGGTGGCGTCACCCACCGCGGCGGCTTCGGTGAGGATCGCGCGCATGCGCTCGTCGGGGTCCAACGGCGTGCCGCGCCGGATGCCGATCGAGGCGAAGAATCCCAGGGTGAGCGGATCGGACGACTCGGGCGGCTCCGACTGCACCACCTCGTCGAGCATTTCCCACGCCCGGAAGTCGGCCGGGGGGACGCCGACCATGGGTTCGGGCGACACGTTCACGAACCGCATGGACGGCGGACGGCCCGCGAGCGCGAGGGGGTAGGCCCGGGTCTTGTCCTTGATGACCTCGACGGCGGGGTGGGGATCGCCGTGCTCGTCGAGGAAGCCCCGAACGAACAGCACCATGCCGAAGCTGTTGGTCCGCACCACGAAGTAGCCGCCGGGGACCTCACCGTCGTAGCCGGGGGGCAGCAGCAGGTAGGCGCCGCCCCGGCCCTTGTCGGGTCCGGTCAGGCCGACGTCGACCACCCAGCGTCCCCAGCTGTCGTCGATCGCGCCCAGCACGCCGGGCGGCGCCTCGATCACGAGCGGACCGTCGCGCAGGTCGATCCAGATGGCGGTGTACGACGTGCTCGTGTTAGCCGTGAGCCACACGGTGCGCGGATGCATCAGGTCTTCGAAGACGTACGCCGTCGAGTTCACCGGGCCCCACTCGAGGAGCGCGCTGCGCATCGCCGCCATGTTCAGCGCGGGCAGAGCCAGCAGGTACGCCTGCACGGCACGCTGAAAGTCCAGGTTGTCGAACAACGTCCGGACCGTCGCGTCGTCCGGGAAGCCGTCGAAGAACCGCAACGTGCCCAACCGGGTGTGAACCTCGTCGGGCGACTCGATGCCGGCCGGGATGGGGGTCGCCGTCGTATCAGTCATCGCCAGCCTCCTCGTCGCGATGCCGCCGACTCCGACGCTACGAATCACATCACCGGCCCTCTAGGGTCCAAAGCCCATAGCTCGCCCCAGCGGAAGCCGAGGACCCCGGCATCTGCCGAACCCGTCCCTGCGGTGGCCCTCTCACACAAGCTTCACACATCGGGACGGGAACCCTTCACCGACGGTGCGTTGACTCGGTGGTGAGAGAAAGGTGGTGCCGGTGATGAACACCTGGCGAAAGACAGTGGCCGCACTCGCGGCAGGGGCGACGATCGGAATCGCCGGATTCGGGACGGCCGTCGCGACAGCCCAGGAGCCGGACGAGGGCGCGGGCGGTGCGCTGTCCACACAGGAGCAGTCCGACCTGGTGGTGATGCGGGAGGAGGAACGCCTGGCACGAGATCTGTACCAGCAGTTCGCGCAGAAGTGGGGGGCACAGATCTTCGAGCGCATCTCCGCCAGCGAACAGCGTCACTACGATGCCGTCGGCGCTCTGCTCGGTCGGTACGGTGTGAGCGATCCATCGGCCGGGCTCACTGCCGGAACCTACGCCGAGCCTCAGTTGCAGAGCGCCTACGACGGTTGGCTCGCCCGCGGTCTGACCTCGGTCGAGGAGGCGTACGCGGTCGGGGCCGAACTCGAGGCCGCCGACATCGCCGAACTGTCCACCGCGATCGAGGTCAGTGACGAGGACGCGATCGACCGCCTGTACGGCAAGCTGCGCACCGGTTCCGAGCACCATCTGCAGGCCTTCCGGGCAGCCCTGACCGGCGAGGAGCCGGCCGGCGGACACGGGCAGGGCCAGGGACACGGGCAGGGCCAGGGACACGGGCAGGGCCAGGGACACGGGCAGGGCCAGGGACACGGGCAGGGCCAGGGACACGGGCAGGGCCAGGGACACGGGCAGGGGCCGCAGCACTCGGAGTAGCGCACGGCCGCGGAAGGCGCGGGTGTGTCAGCGTCGGATCGGGTGGTCGCTTCGAGTGGGCAGCTGCAGTGTGAACCGTGATCCGTGACCGCGGCCGGGAGAGTCGGCCGACAGGTCGCCGCCGTGGGCGCGGGCGATGCCCCGGCTGATGGTCAGGCCGATGCCGGAGCCGAGATCGTGCTCGCCCCGGCGCCGGGACGGGACCCGGTAGAAGCGCTCGAAGATCCGTTCCACATCGTCCGGGTCGAGTCCTTCGCCCGTATCGGTGACGGTGACGGTGGCGACGTCTCGACCGGCGGTGATGTCGATGCTCACGCCGCCGGTCTCCGTCGCGGCGAGGGCGTTGCCGAGCAGATTCGTCAGCACCTGCGTGATCCGGTCGGCATCGGCCCACACCACGACCGGCCGGGACGGCGGGTGCACGGTCAAGGTCAGGCCGGCATCGTCGAACTGCGGGCGCAACCGGCCCGTGACCTGCACGACGAGGCCGGACAGATCGACGTCGGCCGGGTGCAGGTCCAAACGGCCCTCCTCCGCCCGGGACAGGGTGGACAGATCATCGGCGAGCCTGCGCAGCCGGCCCACCTCGGTTTCGATCTGGACCAGCTCTGCCGGTGCGAAGACACCGTCGAGGACACCCTCGGCGTAGCCGTCGATCACGGTCAACGGGGTGCGCATCTCGTGCGCCACCTCCGACAGCAGCCGGACCCGCCGGGCTTCTGTGTCGGCGAGGCGGATGGCGAGATCGTTGACATCGGTGGCGACCGCGGCAAGTTCGACCTCCGGCGGCACCGGGATGCGGTGCCGGTAGTCACCGGCGGCGATCGCCCGGGTGCCCGAGCGCACCGACCGCAGCGACCGCAGCAGGCGCCGGGACGCCAGCAGACCCAGCGCGGCGGCCGCAATCACCCCGGCAAGCACCCCGAGCAGCAACGCCGTCGTCACGGCATCGGCCACGACCTCGCGCAACGGAGAAGACCCGTTCGTGCGGTTGCGGCCGCCGCCGGGACCGGGGGCGCGTTCGTCGAACAACGCCGGCGCCGCGACCCGGACGACGGCGAAGGTGACCAGCGCTCCGACCACCGCCACCAGCAGATGGGAGACGAACAGCCGCGTCGTCAGGCTCGGCACGGGAAACCGGGAACCGCCGAGGTTCACCGGTCGGCCCCGGCCGTGGCCACGAACTTGTAGCCGACCCCGCGGACGGTCCCGATGAAGCGGGGGGCGGTGGCGTCGTCACCGAGCGCCCGGCGGATGCTGCGGATGTGCACGTCCACGACCCGTTCGTCACCGAAGAAGTCGCCGCCCCACACCTTCTCGAGCAGTTGCCGGCGCGAGTACACCCGGCCCGGCGCCCGGGCCAGGGCCAGGAGCAGGTCGAACTCGAGCGCGGACAGTTCCACGGGAGTGCTGTCAACCGTCACCTCCCGGGAGTCGGGGTCGACGGTCAGACCGGCGACGACCACGCGGGAGGTCCCACCGTCGGTGCCTCGGGCGCGGCGCAGGACGGCACGGACGCGGGCGGCGACCTCGCGAGGCGCGAACGGTTTGGTGATGTAGTCGTCGGCGCCGACCGCCAGACCCACCAGCTTGTCGACCTCCTCGGCGCGCGCGGTGACCAACACGACGTACACGTCGGAGAATCCGCGGATCCTGCGCAGCACCTCGAGACCGTCGAGGTCGGGAAGGCGGATGTCGAGCAGCACCAGGTCGGGGCGGCGGGCCTGCACCGATGTCAGCGCTTGCGAGCCCGTTGCGGCTTCGATGACGTCGTAGCCGTCCGCCTCGAGGTAGCCGCGCAGGACGCGACGGATGTGGGGTTCGTCGTCGACGACGAGGACGCTGCGGGGCACAGTTTCCCCTTTCGATCCGCCGGTCCGACCGGGCGACGGGCTGCTGTGGACAGGAGGGTCCCTCGAGGTGTTCGACGGGCAGACCGAGGGTAGTCCAGCCGCGCAGCCCGCCGCGGAGGTGTCGTTGCACAAACCCGTGAACGCCTACGTCTCCGGCCCGTCCTGCGGAGCGTGCACACATCCGCATCACCCGAGGCTGCCACCCAGGTGGGCGCAGTTACTCGGAGATGGGCAGGCACATCCGGACCTCGGTACCGTGCGGGTGGTTGGGCAGGTACCGGATGCTGCCCCCGTGTCGCTCGACGATGTGCTCCGAGATGATCAGGCCGATCCCGGAACTGTCCTGCTTGGCCGAGAAGGCCCCGGAGGCCAGACGGTTTCCCGAGGCACCGTCCATCCCTCGTCCCTGGTCGAGAACGGAGACGCAGGCCCACTCACCCCGCCGGGCCGTCCGGACGGTCAGCTCCTTGACGGAAGTCGAGGGCAACACGATCTCGTCGATCGCGTTGAAGCAGAGGTTGATGACCACCTGCCCGATCAGCACGCTCTCTCCTTCCACCGGCAACGGGGAACGGGACCTGTCGATCGATATGTGCACGCCCCGCTCGGCTGCCCGCAGACGAACGAAGTACAGGCTCTCCTCGACCGTCTCGTTGAGGTCTATGGCAGCCTTGGTGCTCTCGATCCGCCGCACGTAGCGCTTCACGGAGGACACGATTTCCGCCGCCCGGCCGAGCTGCTTCTCCATCCTGTCCAACCCGTAGCTCAGCGCCTCGGGGTCGAGGGATCGGTCGGAGATGCGCGCCTTGAGGCCGCTCAGATAGTTCGTCGAGGCGGCGAGGGGCTGCCCGAGTTCGTGAGCGAGGATCATGGCCATGTCACCCATCGCGTTGTACCGGCTGAGGTACTGGAGGTTGGCCTCCTGATACGCATGCCGGCGTTCCCACTCCACACGATCCGTCACGTCACGGATCGTCAGCACCCGGGACGTCATTCCGTCGTGCACCACGGCCTCGAGAAAGCCGGCCAGCCAGGTGGTGCTGCCGTCGCTCTTCTCGATCTCCTGCATGATGCCCACCGGCCCGGCCGCCGCGTCCAATTTGGCGACGACGGGCTCGGCGGTCAGGCGAGGCTCACACCGGCCCAGATCCTCCAGGTACACACCGGACAGTTCGTCCGGCGTTCTGCCGAAGAGCTGGGCCGCGAGCGGCGAGATGTCCTCGATGCAGTTCATCTCGTCGAGCACCACGATGCCCGCCGACGTGTGCGTCATGATGCGCTGTAGGGACTGCGACACCCAGCTGAGCTCCTCCTGGAGCTCCACCTCTTCGGCGATGTTGCGGAACTCGACCATCACGACCTGCCCGTCCTGGAAGGTCAGGAGCGAGGCGACCGCATCTGCCAGGAAGTCCTGACCGTCCTTGGTCCGGTACTTCCACTGTCTGCGGCTCGAGCCGTGTACGACCGCGTCCTGCAACCACGCCACCCCGACCGAGCGCCGGTACTGACGCTCCTGGCTGCTCATGTGGTGGGCCTTCAACGGTCGCAGTTCGTCGAGGGTGAAACCGAACATCCGGCACGCGGCGGGGTTGGCCCAGAGGATGTTCTTGGACGCGGCCTCGTGGATGAGGATCCCTGTTTCCGTCTTCTCCACCATCTCCTGGAAGTCGCGGCCTGTCGGGAACATCGATCCTCACCTCCGGGTGCCGTGACGGTTCATTGTCGACCCACGAGCGGCGGATCGACCATAGGGGAATGCTTTATGACCGGCGGAGGAAATCCCGATACCGCCTCGTCCGAACCTTTCCTAGCGTTTTCCTCAGCGCGACACGACGAGGTGGATGGAGACGACGATGGCGATCCGGAGCACGATGAAACCAGTGCAGGCGGCAGCGGTGGGCCCTGCCCGGGAGAAGGCCTTCGAGGACGCCCTCGCCGTGCTGCTGGACCGGCGCGACGAGTTCAACCGGCAACGATTCGTGCCGAAGGACTTCATCGCGCTCTTGAAGCAGGCCGGACTCTACCGCGCGTCGACCCCGGCACGGTTCGGCGGAGAACCGATGGCCCCCTCCTCCTTCATGAGGCAGGTCGAGCGGATTTCCGCGGTGGATCCGGCCACCGGGTGGGTGGCAAGCTTCGGATCCTCGCTCGTGTACTTCGCGGCCCTGCCGGTCGAAACCCAGGAGAAGATCTACTCCGACGGCCCGGACGTCGCCTATGCCGGCGGGTTGTTCCCCATGCAGAAGGCCGAGAAGGTGGACGGCGGCTACCTGTGCAGCGGGCTCTGGCAGTTCGCCAGCGGATGCCTGGGCGCCGACATCCTCGGCATCGGTCTCGCCGGAGGCCCGGAAACGAACGGCAAGCCACTGACCGCCCTCGTGGACCCTGCCGACGTGGAGATCGTGGAGAACTGGGATGTCGCCGGAATGAAGGCGACGGGGTCACACGCAGTGAAGGCCGACAGGCTCTTCGTCCCCGAGGAGATGACGTTCGTCCGCGGTGGCGCTCCCCTGATCGACGAGCCGCTCACGCGGTATCCGTCGCTCGCCTACGCCGCCCAGGTGCTGGCGGTGGTGACTCTCGGCGCCGCCCGCGGCGCGCTGGACTACGTCCACGAGGTCGGAGCGGTCCGATCCAGCATCACCGGCGGTGACAGCAAGGGAAACCGGCCCGCGTACAAGACCGGGCTGGCCCGCGCCGAGGCCGATCTCCGCTCCGCTCGGGCCTTCTTCTACGAGATCACCGACGAGGTGTGGGACCTGGCGGTCCGCGGCGACGAGATCACCGACGAGTACACGGCCCTGCTCCGTCTGGGAGCAACCCAGGCCGCCCACGTCGGCCGCAACGTCGTGCTCGCCGCGTTCGACCTGGCCGGCACCGGGGCGATCTACGAGAGCCACCCGCTGCAGCGCTACCTTCGGGACGCTCTCGTCCCGGCTCAGCACGCCATGCTCCAGACCAACACCTTCGAGGCGGCCGGAGCCGTTCTCCTCGGCCTGGAACCCGGGATCCCCAGTTTCCCCTGACCGGGGCGGGATCTTCGAGACCAGCGCCTGCCTTCCCAGCGAAAGGACGCCCCATGACCGCCGAACCGTTGCGCACCCTGTTCTGCATCGGCAACAACCAGAACTTCTTCGACCTGCCGAAGGCGGAGATCGGCCCGGTGTGGGTCGGCATCTCCACCATGCTCTCGAATCTCGCGAACATGGACGGCATCCATGTCATCGGCACGTTCGACGACGACGCCCACATGGTGGGCCCGTCCGACGGCTGGCCCTGGACCTGCTACGTCCTGGCCGACGTGAAGGACCAGGAAACCGTGCGGGCCGCGTGCAACCTGTTGCGGACGACGATGATCGGCGAGTACGCCCTCTGGAAGTACTTCAAGATCGAGGCCCGCATGGGCCGAGAGCTGACGATCCGCGCCGACGTCGGGGTCTGATCCGTGACCGACACGGAGCACCGCCTCGAGGTGGTCGAGGCGAAGGAGGCCGTCCGCGACTGTCTCGCCCGCTATCTGGACCTGTGTGACGTGCCCGGCCCGCTGCAGAGCCCGGATCAGCTCGGCGTCCTGTTCACCGACGACGCGACCTGGGAAGGACTGGGTCCGGAGTACGCCGGCAAATTCGGAATCGCCCGGGGCCGAGACGAAATCGTGGCCCTCGTGTCCCGGTACCTGCCGCCGGCCGACCACTTCCTCCGCAACGTGCATCTCCTCGGGAGCGAGCAGATCCGTCTCGACGGCAACCGTGCGAGCGGGCAGTGGATCATGCAGCAACTGTCGCTCTATGCGACGGGAACGGCCGAGATTCTCTGCGCCCGGCTCATGATCGACTTCGACCTGGGCCGAACCGGGGGACGTACGGCGGCTCACATGAGCCGGTTCTGCACCCGCCGGATGTTCGCCGCGCCGCTGCCCGCCGAGGCGATGTTCCAACGGATCTGATGCATCCCGGTGATGCCCGCCCTTGCACTTCACGAACGAAGGAATCACATGACGACGACAGAAGAACCCACCGCACGCACCTACGCGGACCTCGTCGCGAACGACCGGGTCGCGGGCCGGCTGTACACCGATCCGGACATCTTCCAGGAGGAGATGAAGAAGATCTTCTACAAGACCTGGGTGTGGGTGGCACACGAGAGCGAGATCCCGGAGGCGGGTTCGTTCAAGACCACCCAGGTCGGAGACCAGCCGGTCATCGTGACCCGGGATCGCAAGGGCAACTTCAACACCCTGCTGAACCGGTGCCGGCATCGGGGGGCGACGGTGTGCGACCAGCGCAGCGGCAAGGCCAACGGCTTCACGTGCCCGTACCACAACTGGTCCTACGCACTCGACGGACGTCTTCGCGGCATCCCCTACCCGGACGGTTACGAGGGCGTCGTGGACAAGAAGGACTTCCCGCTCCAGACGCTGCGCACCGAGAGCTACCTGGGGATGATCTGGGCAACCTTCGACCAGGACGCCGAGCCGCTCGAGGACTTCCTCGGCGACGCCAAGATCTGGATGGAACGCTTCTTCAAGCAGAGCAACGGATTTCCGACCAAGGTGCTCGGCGTTCACAAGTTCCGGTTCAAGGGGAACTGGAAGATCCAGCTCGAGAACACCACGGACGGGTACCACTTCCCGATGGTGCACAAGTCGTGGATGGCCTCGGTCGACGCCGAGACGGCGGACATGATGTCGTTCATGGACGACCCCGCGGCCGAGACCCACGCCCTCGGCAACGGGCACAGCGTCGCGATCATGGCCGCGGCCCACGCGGATCTCGATGTGGACGACGGAACGGAGGAGATCCAGCCCCGCTTCCAGCATCTGGTCGACGAACTCGCCGCCGCGGGAGAAAGCCCCGAACGGATCCGTCGCTATATGCGTTCCATGCACGGTTGCGGGTTCAACCTCAACACCTTCCCGAACGTCGCGATGTCGTCGTCGTTCTTCCGGGTCCTGATCCCTCTCTCCGTCGACGAGACCGAGATCTGGCACATGGCCCTCGGCATGGACGGCGGGCCCGAGAGCGTCAACCGCGAGCGACTGAGGATCCACGAGCACTTCCAGGGGCCGTTCGGTTTCGGTAGCCCCGACGACGCCGAGGGTTGGATCCGGGTGCAGATCGGGGCCGGCGGCAATCCGAACATGCCGATCCTCGTCAACCGCGGCGAGGGACGCGAGTACACGACCGAAGAAGGTTGGCCCACCTCTCATGTCACCGACGAGACGGGGATGCGGGAAGCCTACGCGATGTGGAAGAAGATGATGAGCAATGACTGAGGTCGTACCGATGCCGACCCTGACGGACTCCCGTACCCTCCGGGCCATCGAACTCGTCTGGAAGGAAGCTCAGGTCCTCGATGCCAAGGACTATCGAGCCTGGGAGCAGATGTACACGGACGACGCACATTACGTGATTCCCATCGATCCGGACACCGACGACTTCGCCGCGGGCCTGAACATGGTCTACGACGACAAGCGCATGCGGCACCTGCGCGTCGAGCGGATGATGCAGGGCTACTCGCCCTCCGCGGTGGCCGCGGCCCGGACCGTGCGGATCGTCTCGCGGTTCACCGTGGAGGAAATCACCGACACCTCGGTCACTCTCCGATCGGCCCAGATCCTCAATGCGTTCAAGCGCAACGAATTCACGACGCTCGGCGCCGAGCTGACCCACCGGATCGTTCTCGGAGCGGACGGGGACAGAATCTCACTCAAGGTCGTGCGGCTCATCGACAGCGAGGACGCGGTCAGCGCCTCGGGTTACCTGCTGTAGGAGGCCGATGTGATCTCTCAGTCCACCGGCACCGGGCCGGGTATCGCCGTTGTCACCGGCGCGGCCGGAGGTATGGGTGCCGCCATTGCCCGGAAACTCCACGCCGACGGTAGAAGGGTTCTGCTCGCCGACATCGACACGGCCGGTGTCGAAGCCCTCGCGGCGGAGTTGTCCCCCGACGGATCGACCGCACGCGGTCTCGAGCTCGACGTCAGTCGCAAGGTCGGATTCGAGGAGGCCCTGGCGACATCCCGGCAGATCTGGGGCATCCCCACGATCGTCGTCAACAATGCTGCCGTCACGCAGGCAGCGGATCTGATGAACCTGGCGGAGGCGGACTTCACGAGTGTGCTCACGACGAACGTGAACAGCATCTTCTTCGGTTGCCAGGTGTTCGGCGCGGCCATGGCCGACCAGGGCTTCGGACGGATCGTCAACATGGCCTCACTTGCCGGCCAGAACGGAGGGACGGCAACCGGTGGCCACTACGCGGCCTCCAAGGGAGCGATCCTGACCACCACCAAGGTCTTCGCGCGCGAGCTGGCCGGCCGGGGAGTGACCGTGAACGCGATCTCTCCCGGGCCGCACGACCTCCCGGTCGTGCGGGCCACGGTGCCCCCGGACAGGCTCGCGGGCATCGTCGCCGGGATTCCGGTGGGCCGCTTGGGAAGTCCGTCGTTCGTGGCGGACATGGTCGGGCTGCTCACCTCGGACGACGCCTACTTCGTCACAGGTGCCTGCTGGGACGTCAACGGCGGGCTGTACCTCCGCTGAGCGGAGTCCTCCCGTCCGGGAGGGCCCCGGTCGGCGTTTTCCGTCCGGAGAAATTCACGAGGAGAACGGACATGGCACTCATCGACGTCACCGTCGCCGAGATCATTCAGGAATCACCCACCGTCAGATCGTTCAGGCTGGCGAAGACCGACGGGTCGCCACTGGGTACGTATCTGCCGGGCGCGCACATCGATGTCGTCGGACCCACGTCGATCACCCGCCAGTACTCGCTGTTCAGCACGCCCGATGCGCAGGATTCGTTCGCCTTCGCGGTGAAGCGCGAGGAGAACTCCCGCGGCGGCTCGGCCGCCCTCCACGAAGTGGGGGTGGGCGACGTTCTCCGGATCAGCTCCCCGCGGAACCTGCTGAGCATCGCGACGGACGCCACGCACCACGTCCTGGTCGCCGCCGGCATCGGCATCACCCCGATGCTGAGCCTGGCGCGCTACATGGACGTCCACGGCATCAGCTTCGAACTGCACTACTTCGCGCGCAGCGAGAAGGAAGCCGCCTTCCTTCCGCTGCTGCGTGACCGCTGCCCGGAGAAGCTCCGTGCCCATCTGGGGGTGGCCCGGGAGGACCAGGACGAGATCCTCGGAACCACCTTTGCGGGAATGGATCCCGGCGCCCACGTCTACACGTGCGGACCCGACGGGTTCATGACCAAGGTCGTTGCGCTCGCCGGCCGGCACGTCCCGGCCGGGTCGATCCACCTCGAGAACTTCCACGCGGCGGAACAGCCGGACGCCTCCGAGAACTCCGCGTTCGAGGTGGAACTGGAGGGGGAGACCTATCAGGTCCCGGCCGACCGGAGCATCGTCGAGGTGCTTCAGGAGAACGGCTGCGACGTGGACACGTCCTGCCAGGAGGGCATCTGCGGTACCTGCATCATGCAGGTGCTGGCAGGGACTCCGATCCACCGGGACAACGTTCTCACGCAGTCCGAGAAGGAATCCGGCGAGATCATGGCAGTCTGCGTGTCCCGGGCAGCGGGCGAGCGCCTGGTGCTGGACTACTACTGATCCTCGACTACTGATCCTCGACCGGCACGTCCACCCCGTACCGAAGGACGTCCCGCACGAGGGTGCTGATGCTGTCGGCGTCCGTCTTGCTCTTGATGCGAGCACGATGGACGTCGACGGTCTTCACGCTCATGCCGAGTTTCCGGGCGATGTTCTGGCTGGGTAGGCCTTCGACCACCAGGGCCAGGATCTGACGCTCGCGCGGCGTGAGGGACGAGACCTTGTTCCGGACCGATTCCCGCACGACATGGTCGGTAAAGCGGAGCCGGGCCTTCTCCACCCCGGCCTGCACGGCGTCCAGCAGCCGTTGCGGATCGTAGGGCTTCTCGAGGAAGTCCAGCGCCCCCGCCTTCAGGGTGGAGACGGACATCCGGATGTCGCCGTGGGCGGAGACGAAGATGATCGCCACGTGCGGCGCGAACTCGTTGAGCTTCTCCTGCAACCGTGTCCCACTCATGCGGGGCATGCGCACGTCGAGGACGATGCAGGCCGGCCGGCTCCCGTCGTAGGCGTTCAGGAACTGCTCACCGCTGTGGCAGATCACCGGTCTGATCCCGATGCTCTCCAGCAACCAGTCGACGGATTCGCACAGTTCGAGATCGTCGTCGACCACGTACACCGTCGTCTCGGCTCGGAGGTCGTCCGCACTCTCCGCCATGGCTCTTCACCTCCGGATTCGGGGGCCAGGGCGTATCCCTGGCTCCCGACATTGTCCCCGTCCGCCCCGCGGTGGGAACCACCTGCTCAGGCGACGTCCGCCGCGGCGTCGTCCCAGCCGGCATCGGCGGTCCAGTAGTTCATTCCCGCCGCGCTCACCTGGTGCCGCCAGGCGGTGGTCCGCCGCAGGAGTGGTTCTTCCCTGCGGACCGACTCGTCGGCCGCCTCGGGGCCGTCGGCCTCCACCGTCCAGTGGACCCAGTTGACCTCACGGCCGTACTCGTCGTGGACGAACAGATCGACGTGGTGCCAGCCGCGGTCGAACGTGTCCTCGTAGCAGGTGAGGAACATCCGGTGGTGGTTGGTGGGGCGGGGTTCGAGCATGGCTGATCCTTTCACCGAGCCGAGCGAGTATTGTCACCGAGCCGAGCGAGTAATGTCACCGAGCCGAGCGAGCGGGCGGCTCAGACGGCAATCACGGGCAGTTCACGTAGGAGGGCCTCGAGCTTCTCGCCCACGTCGAGCAACCGGTCCTCGTGCCCCGGCAGCCCGACGATCTGCAGGCCCAGCGGCAGTCCCGCGGGGGTACGGGCACCCGGCACGACCACGACCGGTAGACCGAGCAGCTGCCACGGCCGGCTGAGGATCGGCGACCCGGTCGCGGACAGGCCGAGCGGGGCCGGACCCAGCGCTGCAGGGCCGACGATGATCGGAGCGGAGTCCAGAATCTCGTCCAGCAGTTCACGAGAGCGGTCCCGACGGGTCAGGGCCGCGGAATACTCGGCCCCGGGGGTTCTGCGACCGTTCTCCAGGAGGTCTCGGATCGGCGCGCTCAGTGCCTGCGCGTGTTCGTCGAACTCGTGTGCCCGTGCCCGGGCGGCTTCGTACGACATGACGGTGACGTGGTCCTCGGCCAAGGTCTGAACATGATCGTCCCAGTCGAGCGGTTCGGCCTTCACTCCGATCTCTTCCAGCAGGGCGGGCACATGTTCCAGCAACGCCGCCATGGGCGGCTCCAGGGGGTGGAGAGCACCGGCGTTCCAGACCAGGCCCCGAGCAACCGGCTCCGGAGCCCGGGCATCGGAGCGCTCGCGACCGGTGAATGCGTTGTGCACGAAGCGAAGATCGGCCACGGACCGGGTGAGCAGGCCCAGCGAGTCCAGTGACTCGCTCAGACCGGTGATGCCGGACATGTCCGTGGTGCCGTGGGCGAGGACCATGCCGGCGGCTCCGCAGTACGAGGCCGGCCGGGTCAGCGAACCCGCCGTCTGGGTGCCGAGCGCGAGGGGCACGGTCCCCGCCGCGACGGCCGCAGCCGATCCACTGGAGGACCCGCCGGGGGTGTGATCGAGGGCGTGGGGATTGCGGGTGGGGCCGGGGGTGAAGTAGCCGAACTCGGTCGTCACGGTCTTGCCCTGGACGATCGCACCGAGGGAACGCAGACGAGTCACGCAGGCAGCATCGGTGCCGACGGCATCCGGGGAGGTGACTGCGGAGCCGGCACGCGTGGGCATCCCGGCTACGTCGATGAGGTCCTTGACTCCGGCGGACACACCGGCCAGAGGCGCAGAGCCGGGGTCCCGGTCGACGGCACGAGCCTCTGCCGCAATCGTCGACGACAGGCACACCCAGGCGTCGAGTTCCGGTTCGCGCAGCTCGATCGCTCGTCTGACCTGCGTGGCGAGGTCCTCGGCCGGCACCGACCCGGTCCGGACGACCCCGACCTGCTCCCGCAGAGACAGCTCCGACGCGCGCGTGCTCATACTCCTCCTCCGGTCTCGACTCCTCCATTCTGGGCGAACAAGCCGAGGGCCGACAGTAAAGGTTTCCCTCCTACCGCAGTAAGGACGCATGGAAATAGCTTCTGAACCACTGTCGACCCGCTGGCGGATTCCGCATCCGCAGCTCGCTAGGAAAGGTGGCTGCTCATGGCTTCGACCGTGGCGCCCGAAGTCTCTGTCTCCCCGGAACCCGGGGAGAAGAGGATCGACTTCCACAGGATGAACCGCAAGGCGTGGATAATCACGGCTCTGCTCGTCCTCTTCCAGATCGTGGCCTTCGCCGACAAGGCCGTACTCGGCCTGGTGGCCTCGAAGGCCATGCCCGATCTCGGAATCTCCGCCGTACAGTTCGGTTTCATCGGCAGCGCGTTCTTCTTCCTCTACGCGGTGGTCTCCGTGGTCACGGGTTTCCTCGCCGCCAGGTTCTCGGTCAAGTGGATCATCCTCACCATGGGCGTCGTCTGGGCGGTCATGCAGTTCCCGATGCTCCTCGGTGGCGGTGCCGCGGTGCTGCTGGTGACCCGCATCGTCCTGGGCGGCGCGGAAGGTCCCGCCACGGCGATGTCCCTCACCGCGGCCCATTCGTGGTTCGAACCGCGCCGTCGCGCCCTGCCGTCCAACCTGGTGGCCGCCGGCTCGACGCTGGGCCCGGTCATCGCCGCGCCTGCCCTCGCCTGGGTCATCGTCGCCTGGGGATGGCGCTGGGCCTTCGGCGTCCTCGGCATCGTCGGGCTCGTGTGGGTCGTCGCCTGGCTCCTGATCGCCGGTGACGGACCGTTTGCCGGGCACGGCAAGCAGAACCCCGCCGCCGCCCGCACCGCCGCCCGCACCGCCGATCGGAAGCCGGCCGATGCCGCCGACGAGGTGGCCACGAACGATGTGGACGAACAGAAGCCTGTCGTCGTATGGCGTGCCCTGCTCAGCATGACCTTCCTCGCCGCGGTGATCGGCGGCGCCTCGAACTTCTGGGTCCAGGGGTTCGTCACGACATGGTTGCCCCAGTACCTCGGCACCGTCGTCGGCCTGTCGCTTCCTCAGGTCGGCACCGTCACCACCTTTCCCTGGATCCTCGGAGCCGCCGTGTTGCTGCTGCTCGGTTTCCTCGGCCACCGGTTGATGAAGCGCGGCCACAACGCGCATCGCGCGATCGCTGTCCCGTTCGGCATCGCGGCTCTGGTGGCCGGAGTCTGCTTCATCCTGGTCCAGGCGACCTCCGGTGTGCTGGCCGTCGCCCTCCTGTGCCTCGCCGCGGGCTGCAGCCTCGCGTACCCGATGACCGCCTCTGCGATCGCCTATGCCGTCGGCGCCAAGCAGCGACCGATTCTCATGGCCACGCTCGGCGGCGTGGCGTCGATCGGTGCCATCGTCTCCCCCACGCTCGTGGGCTGGCTGATGGCCCGCGCCGGTTACGTCTCTCCCGCTGCAGGAAGCGAACTGACCACCGAAATGGCGACGAACATGGCGATCGGTGTGCACCAGGCATTCACCATCACCGGCATCATCCTTCTCGTCGGCGGTCTCCTCTGCATCCTCTTCCTGCGGCCCGAGAGCCTCGGCCGGAAACTGCAGTCCAAGTACGTCAAGCACTGAACCCGGCATCTCGATGCATGCCGGCACCATCCCACCGTCCCCGAGATCAGGAGGACCTCCATGACAGGTTTCGCGACCCCGGTCGACCAGGGGCTCTTCCGGGAAGTGATGGGGCACTACCCGACCGGTGTGGCTGTCGTGACCGGCCGCGCGGACGACGGGGAACTGCTCGCCCTGGTGGTCGGAACCTTCGGTTCGGTGTCTCTCGATCCGCCCCTCGTCTCCTTCATGCCGATGAAGACGTCGAGGACATTCGCCAAGATGCGGGAGTGTACTTCGCTGTGCGTCAACATCGTCGGCGGCGAGCAGGAGGAACTGGTCGCCACCGTCGCACGACGCTGGGAGAACAAGTTCGACGGGATCGACTGGTTCCCGTCCCCGTCGGGGGACCCCGTACTGGCGGAATCGGTGGCGTGGATCGACACCCGCATCACCGACACGGTGGAGGCGGGCGACCATTGGATCGTCCTGTGCGCTGTGGCGGACATGGCCGTCACCAACCCGGTGGCCCCGCTGATCTTCTTTCAGGGCGGTTACGGAAGTTTCGTCGGCACGTCGCTGATGGCCCGGATGGAGCACCGGATTCTGTCGGCGATTCAGGATGCGGACTGCGCGCGGCCGGCCGTGAGGGACCTCGCGAACGAAATAGGTTGCGAAGTCACGCTCTACACGGCCGTCGGCCATGACGAGATGGCGACCGTTCTCTCCGCGTCGGCTCCCGGAATCGACCCGGAGAACGGACTGGCGCAGCGAGTTCCGATCGTGCCACCCATCGGCGATTCACTCGTCTTCGATCTGCCTCCCGAGGATCAGGAGCGGTGGATCGCCAAGGCTCGCGGCGTCGAGGAGTCCGGCAGACAGCTCTACCGGGACCGTCTCGACTTCGTCCGCGAACACGGGTTCCTGCTGTCGTTCCTGCCCCGGGAGGGCGGTGCCGCATACGAGGAGATGCGCGCCGCCACCCGCCGGTACGAGAGCGGAAGGCTGACACCGGCACAGGAACGGAGCATCCGGGAATGCGTCGTAAGGTCGACGGTCGACTACCGGTTGCACGACCTCGACGGTGCGGAAACGTACGACCTCGGTTCGGTCGTACTACCGGTTCGCGACCGAAAAGGTGACTACACGCTCACGCTGCGATTGGCGCAACTTCCTCGCCGGGTGTCCGGGACGCGGGTACGAGAGTGGATCGCTCGGGCCAAGGCGGTCGTCGGCGTCCTCGAGAGCGGTACCGACTTCGACCGGTAACCCGTTCCCGCGGAACGCGGTACACCGCGACATCCGGTGCCATGAGGGGTACCGGTCGGTCTTCGCCAGCTTGCATGTCGACCGGGTCGGTCACGGCTCGCCGGGCCGTGGGACGTGCGCCTGCCCCGTGCGTGTGTTCCACGGCTCCCGGATCCTGGCTGTGCGCGTCAGGCCGAGGGCGCTACCCGCACAGCCGCCGATCAAACTCGAGACGCTCCCCCGGCAGTGCGACGATCCCGTCCGCCGGATCGAGGCACGCGTGCGTCCGAGACGATTCCGCCTCCTCGGTTTTACCCGCCGCAGAATCGGTAACCCTGTGCCCATGGCGCACCCACCGAACGTGCTTCCGTGGCAGATCCACGGCTCGTGGACGCCCTCACACGTTCAGGGGTCCCAGGACCCGTTGCCGTCCCTCCTCGACGGCGGGCCGTGGGCGCGGGGCCGCTGCGGGCGGTACGCGCTGATCGACGAGGTGACGAGCGCGGCAACCCGCAGGAGGGAAGGGCCATGAAGATTGCGATGGTGTCCGAGCACGCACGCCTCCTGGCGGCCCCGGGCGACGCAGACTCCGGCGGCCGGGACGTGCACGTCGCCGAACTGTCGGCGGCGCTGGTACGGGCGGGACACGACGTCACCGTCTACACCCGTCGCGACGACCCCGATCTTCCCGAACGAGCCCGGACCGAGGAGGGGTACGAGGTGGTCCACGTCCCCGCCGGGCCACCCACCCGCCTGCCGGCGGACGAGCTCCTCCCGCGGATGGGCGAGTTCGGCACCTTCCTCGAACGCGCATGGACGAAGGACCGGCCCGACGTCGCCCACGCCCACTTCTGGATGTCGGGCATCGCGACCCAGCTCGCCGCCCGCAACGCCCGGGTGCCCACGGTGCAGACCTTCCACACCCTGGGCGTGGTCGAGCGCCGGCACCAGGGCAGTGCAGACTCCGGCTCGTCGAGCCGGATCCGCGTCGAGCGGCTCCTGGCCCTGGGCGCGAGCCGGGTGGCCGCCACCTGCTCGGACGAGGTGTTCGAGCTCGCCACGCTGGGTCTGCCCCGCACCCGCACGTCCGTCGTGCCCTGCGGCGTGAACCTCGAGCTCTTCACGCCCACCGGCCCCGAGCATCGAGCGCGCGGGGCCGGGCACCGAATCGTCACCGTGGGCCCGCTCGTGCCGCGCATGGGCTTCGACGTCGCGATCCGGTCCCTGGCCCTGCTCCCCGACACGGAACTGGTGATCGCCGGCGGACCGGTGGACGGCGACCTCGCCGACGATGCCGAGGCCGCCCGCCTGCGCGCCGTCGCCGAACAGCACGACGTGCGGGACCGGGTGCGGATGACCGGGCCCGTGCCCCGGGAGGACATGCCCGCGCTGCTGCGGTCGGCGGACGTCGTGGTGTGCACTCCCTGGTACGAACCGCTCGGCATCGTGCCGCTGGAGGCGATGGCCTGCGGGCGGCCCGTCGTCGCGACCGCCGTCGGCAGCCTGCTCGACACAGTCGTCGACGGGGTGACGGGCACGCTGGTGCCCCCGCACGCATCCGAGGCCGTCGCTGCGGCCCTGCACGGCCTGCTCACCGACGACGTCCAGCGCACCGCCTTCGGTCTCGCCGGCCACGACCGGGCGAGCACCCGCTACTCGTGGGACCGGTCCGCCGCCGACGCCGTGCGCACCTATGAGCGGTGCGTGCCGGAACCGCGGCAGGCGGTGCGGTCCACGCGCTCCGGAGCGCGCTGAAGGGACTCCCGGGATCTTCACGGAAATTTCACAGATTCGGCCGCCGGGCACAGGGCCGAGACGTTACTGTTGCGAACAAGGTTGAGAAGCAGCCGGTTCTCGTCTCGTGGAGGCGATTGCTGCGCTCCCCTGTCCCCCGACCGGGCGCTGCTCCAGCAGTCGGAATCATCTGAGGAACAGCCATGGTCTATCTGCGCTCCATCCTGGACGCACCGCACCGGTATTCGTCGTCGCTGCTCGACACCGCGCTGTTCGACGACTTCTCCGGCGACGGGACCCGGGTCTGCATCGACGTCGACGAACCGCCGGGCGGTCCCGTCGTGGTGCAGGTGTCAGGGAGCGTCGACGAGGGCGCCGCGCCGGTGCTGCACTCGTTCCTGCGCGAGGCCGTCGTGCGGGGTCGAGGCGTGGTACTGGACCTGTTGCAGGTCACCGCCGTCGAGTGCGACACCGCGGCACTGCTCGAGCGGGCCGAGTCGCTGCTCCGCGAGCGGGGCGCGAACATCACCGTCGCCGGCGGTGCGGCGGTGCGGCGCGCGGTACGGGACGCGGGATTCGAGGACCGGATCGCGTGCTTCGACACCTTCGGTCCGGCATTCGAGGCGGCACACCGCGGGTGCGACCTCCGGACCGCGGCACGGCGGGTGCAGCCGTGACCGCCAATGTCGTCCTGCTGCTGTTCGTGCTGGCAGCAGGCATCGGTGGCACCGCAGCGTTGCAGGGGGCGCTGCGGCGCCGCCGCTGACTTCACACCTTCCGGACGGCCGTGTGCGGTGCGTCGTGCGCGGGCGTGTGCTGTCCGCGCCGAGGCCGTTGGCCGATCGCCCGCCCGTTGATAGTGTTCTGCGTCACCTACCTCGGTCGCCGAGACCTCGGGGAACGGAGAAGCGCGATGCACGACGAGCACGTCGACGTCCTGATCGTCGGCGCCGGACTCTCCGGGATCGGCGCGGCCTGCCATCTGCAGGACGAATGCCCGGACAAGAGCTACACCGTCCTCGAGGCGCGCGACGCCATCGGAGGCACCTGGGACCTGTTCCGCTACCCGGGCATCCGCTCCGACTCCGACATGTTCACCCTGGGGTACTCGTTCCAGCCCTGGACCGAACCAGAAACCTTCGCCGACGGCCCGTCCATCCGCGACTACGTCCGTCGCACCGCGCGGACCCGCGGCATCGACGAGAAGGTCCGGTTCCACCATCGTGTGGTCCGCGCCGAGTGGTCCACGCCCGAGGCCCGCTGGACCGTGACGGCCGAGCGCACCGACACCGGCGAGCGCATTCGTCTCACGTGCGGCTTCCTGTTCGTCAACTCGGGCTACTACCGCTACGACGAGGGATTCACCCCCGAACTGCCCGGCGTCGAACGGTTCACCGGCACGCTCGTGCATCCGCAGCACTGGCCCGAGGACCTGGACTGCACCGGCAAGCGCGTTGTCGTCATCGGCAGCGGCGCCACCGCGGTGACCCTCGTCCCGGCGCTCGCGGAGTCGGCCGCACACGTGACGATGCTGCAGCGCTCCCCGAGCTACGTCATGTCACGGCCTTCGATCGACCCCGTCGCCGGTGCGCTGCTCGGCCGGGTGCCGTCGAAGATCGCCTATCCGATCGTCCGCTGGGCCAACGTGCTGGGCAGCATGGCCTTCTTCCAGTTGAGCCGGCGCCGGCCGGCTCTGGTCAAGAGGCTGCTGCGCAAGGGCGTGCTGAGCCACCTGCCCGCGGACTACGAGGTGGATGTCCATTTCCGGCCGCGGTACGACCCGTGGGACCAGCGGGTGTGTTTCGTTCCCGACGGCGACCTGTTCAAAGCCCTGCGCGAGGGCCGGGCGACGGTCGTGACCGACACGATCGGCACGTTCACGGAGAACGGAATCCGGCTCGCCTCGGGTCAGGAACTCGAGGCCGACGTGGTCGTCACCGCGACGGGGCTGAACCTGCTCCTGCTCGGCGGGATGGCCGTACGCGTCGACGGTCGCGACGTGGAGATGGGAAAGACGCTGGCGTACAAGGGGATGATGCTCTCCGGTGTCCCCAACCTGGCGTTCACCGTGGGATACACCAACGCGTCCTGGACATTGAAGGCCGACCTCGTCGCCGGATACGTGTGCCGCCTGCTGCGGCATATGGACGCGCGCGGGTACGCCTACTGCACCCCGACCGCTCCCGCCTCCACGACGGCCGCGTCACCGCTGGTCGATCTGGCGTCCGGGTACGTACTGCGCAGCATCGATTCGCTCCCCAAGCAGGGCCCCGCGGCTCCGTGGCGACTGTTCCAGAACTACGTCCGTGACCTGGTGATGATGCGCCGCGGCGGGCTCGAGGACGGCGCCATGCGCTTCTCCCGGGCAGCGGTCCCGACAGCGAAGCAGCCGGCCGCCTGAGGTCCCCGTACGGAATCTCCGAGCATCCCGGGGCCCGCTTCCGCGGATGCGCGTATCCGCGAGGAATCTCGCTGCCCGCCCGATCGAAAGTAGCAGCGTAGGTGGGCGGTTCCCAGCCGAGCGCGACACCATCCGGATCCGCCGCATAGACTGCCGGTGGAGGAGGCGGTCGACCCTCCCCTCCCCGGCGCACAGTTCCGCAACCGCGGCAATTTCCAGGGGCGGAGAGTGACATATGCAAGTTGGTGCCCTGTTCGGCAGGTATCGCCTGGACCGTCCACTGTCGGTGGATGCGACCGGCGAGGTGTGGGCCGCGTTCGACACGATCACGCATCGGCACGTCGCCGTGCGGGCGCTGCCGCCGGAGGCGACCGAGGACGACGACTACCGCGCTCGTTTCGAACGGGAAGCCGAGATCGCAGCGCGCATCCGGAACCCGCATGTGGTCCCGATCCACGACTTCGGGCAGATCGGCAGCCGACTCTTCCTCGCAACGACGATCGTCCAGGGCACGAGCCTGCAGGCGATGCTCCGGGCCACCGGCGCAATGGAGGTGCCGCGCGCGGTCGACGTCGTCGAGCAGCTGGCGTCGGCCCTCGAGGCCGTGCACGCGGCCGGACTGGTCGAGCAGGAGGTGACGTCGGCGAACGTCCTCGTGCAGGACGACGGGCTGATCTGCCTCACCGATGTGGGGTTCCCCCCGCATCCCGGCGCGGCGTCGGGCGTCTACGGCCTGACCACCGTGCTGTACGAATGCCTCACCGGCCGACTCTTCCAGTCGTCGAGCGGACCGACGTTGCCACCGCAATCGTCGTCGGTGCTCTCGACCCTGCCCGCCGGTATGGTCGACGTGATCGCCCGCGGAACGGCAGCCGAACCCGCGCGGCGTTACGGATCGGTGGGCGAGCTGGCCGCTGCCGCGCGCACCGCGGCAACATCGCAGCGACCCGCCCACAGGGCCTCGACCGCGATCGTTCCGGTCGACTGGAGCCGGCGCATCCTGGTCGCAGGCCTCGCGCTGGCGGCGATCATCGCCGTTTTCGTCGTCGGCAGCATGGCACTCGGCGCGATATCGCCCTCGTCCGAGGGCGCCGACCCCGCTCCGCTCCCGATCGCGGCGCGGCCGGCCGCGCCGACACCGTCGCCACCGACCACCCCGACAGGTGCGGACGAGGTGCCGTCGGAACCAGCGACACCTCGGACGGAAGCTCCGGCCGCCGAGGCTCCTCCGCTTCGGGATGCGGCCCCACCGGCACCCACACCCCGATCCGCACCGCAATCGCCACCTGCACCGGCACCGCCACCTGCACCGGCACCGCCACCGCCGGCGCCCGCGCCCGCGCCGCAGGTACTGCCCTGCTACCCCGGCTACGAGCACACCCCGCCACCGGACGGACCCTGTCTTCCGGCCGGCTCACCCCCCGCACCAGCCCCGGCACCGCCGGCGCCCGCGCCACAGGTACTGCCCTGCTACCCCGGCTACGAGCACACCCCGCTACCGGACGGACCCTGCCTTCCGGCCGGCTCACCCCCCGCACCAGCCCCGGCACCGCCGGCACCCGCGCCCGCGCCGGCGCCCGCGCCGGAGATACTGCCCTGCTACCCCGGCTACGAGCACACCCCGCCACCGGACGGGCCGTGCTGGGCCCCCGCGAGCCTGCGGGGCCCGACCGGCGACGGGTGATCCCGGTGAACCGTCCGCTCGCCGTCGGGCCGAATGTCACACGCATTCAGTTCAATCGAATGCATGTGACATTCGGCCGCCGAGGCGGGGTCAGAGGCGGGCGCCCGTCGTCGTCGAGAAGAAGTAGACCTCGCCCGCCTGCGGGAGCAGGTGCACCCGCTCGCCCGGACCGATCGGGACGCGTCGATCCACCCGCACCACGACCTTGCCCGACGCGCTCGACCAGTCGGCCGGCTCGGCGGCCGTCGCGTGGACGAACGATTCCGCGCCGAGCTGCTCGACGAGGTCCACCGTCAACGACAGGGTTCCGGAACGCCACGCCCCGACGGGGGTCCACGCCTCGGGCCGCACCCCGACGACGATCCGCTCGGCATCGACGTCGGCCGGCACGGCGACCCGCAGACTGCCGAGCACGGCCGCGCCGTCGCGGACGGGCGCGTCGAGCAGGTTCATGCCGGGCGACCCGATGAATCCGGCGACGAAGGTGTTGACCGGGTTGTCGTACAGGTCGCGGGGCGCGGCGACCTGCTGCAGGCGGCCGCCGTCGAGGACGGCCACCCGATCCCCCATGGTCATCGCCTCCACCTGATCGTGGGTGACGTACACGGTCGTGGTGCCCAGCCGACGTTGCAGTCCCGCGATCTGCGAGCGTGTGCTGACCCGCAACTTCGCGTCGAGGTTGCTCAGCGGTTCGTCCATGCAGAACACCGCGGGCCGTCGCACGATGGCCCGGCCCATCGCCACGCGCTGCCGCTGCCCGCCCGAGAGCTTGCCCGGTTTGCGGTCGAGCAGCGGCTCGAGCTCGAGCATCCGCGCGGCTTCGAGCACCCGCGCCGACCGTTCCGCCTTGCCGACGCCGGCGTTGCGCAACGCGAAACCCATGTTCTCCGCCACCGTCATGTTCGGATACAGCGCGTAGTTCTGGAACACCATCGCCACGTCGCGTGCCTTGGGCGGCAACCCCGTCACGTCGGCTCCGCCGATGTCGATGCGGCCGTCGTCGACTGCCTCGAGCCCGGCGAGCATCCGCAGGCTCGTGGATTTCCCGCAGCCCGACGGACCGACCAGGACCAGGAACTCCCCGTCCGCGACGTCGAGGTCGAGCCGGTCCACCGACGGCCGTTCGACGCCCGGGTAGCGGTGGGTGACGGTCCGGAAACCTATGCTTGCCAAGGCTGTTCCTACAGGTTCGGGGTGATCTGGCGATCGATGATCTGCTGCAGCTGACGGGTGACGTCGCCGAACGCCGTCGTCACGTCGGCGCCCTGGAGGGCGATCTGCTCGAGGCCGGTGCCGATGATCTGGTCGCCGCCGGGTACGAAGACGCGCGCGTAGTCCTGCGAGCGGGTGCGCGCGAGTTGGTCGACGGCGGTACGAGAGTTGGGGTTCTGCTCGAGGAACGCCTTCATGTCGGGGTTCTCGGTGGCGGACTTGCGCACCGGCATGTAGCCGATCCGCTGCGAAAAGTAGGCGGTGTTCTCCCCGTTGGTGACGAAGTCGATGAACTTCAGCGCGTTGCGCTTTCGCTCGTCGGAGATGTTCGCGGGGATCGCCAGTCCGGCGCCGCCGGTGGGGCATCCCGGAGTGCCGTCGGGGGCCGGCAGGAACGCGGTGCCGAAGTCGAACGCGGCGTTCTTCGTGATGCCGGACAGGTCGCCGGTGGAGGCGATCGTGGACGCGATGATCCCGGCGGAGAAGTCGTTGGCGATGTCCGTGGAGACACCCGCGTACTTCCCGGTGTGGATCATGTCCTTCAGGAACTGTCCCGCGGCGATCGTCTCCGCGTCGCCGAAGCGCAGCCGCCAGCCGTCGGAGTAGGCACCGCCGAACGTCCAGATCGGTCCTTCGAAGGTCCAACCCAGGTAGTCCTTGGCGTTGCCCCAGCCGTGCGCCAGCTTGCCTGACCCGACGGCGCGTTGCAGTTCGGGCCCCCACTCGGAGAACTCCTGCCAGGTGGCGGGCCCGCGGTCGGGCAGTCCCGCCTGCCGCCAGACGTCGCGGTTGTAGTAGAACAGCGGGGTCGAGCGGGCGTAGGGCAGCGCGAAGTGGCGGCCCTCGAAGAGGTAGTCGGCCAGCAGGGAATCGACGTAGTCGCCGGTATCCACGCCGACCTCGGTGAACAGGTCGTCGAGCGGCGTGATCGCGCCGGCGAGCGCGTAGTTGAACCACCACACGTCCGACAGGACCACAACGTCGGGCAGATCGCCCCCGGACAGGGCTGCGTTGAACTTCTGTGACACCTCTTCGTAGTTCTTGCCGCCGTCGACGAGGTCGACGGTCAGGTCCGGGTACTTCGCCTGGAACCGGGCGATGAGTTCCTTCTCCACGTCCTGGGACTTGCCCGGGTGGTTGGACCAGAACTTGATCGTGTTCGCGTCGGAGGCGGACCCCGAGGTGCCCGCCGACCCGGACGAGCCGGTGCCGGCGCACGCGGCCAGCGCTGCGCTCGCCGCGACCACCCCGGTCAGTCCCAGAAATCCACGCCTGTCGATGTTCACGAAGTTGCTCCTGGAAGAGTTCAGCCCTTGACCGCACCGGAGGTGAGGCCCTTGATCATGTGTCGTTGCAGCGCAAGGAAGACCACGAGGATCGGCAGCATGGCCAGCACCGTGCCGGCCATCACCGGACCCCAGTTGGTGACGCCGTCGTTGTTCTGCAACTGGGTCAGTCCGATCGGCAGCGGGGCCACCGACGCGTCGTCGGCCATGAGGAACGGCCACAGGTATTCGTTCCACTCGTTGACCACGGTGATGAGCGCGAACGCGACCAGGGTCGGGCCGGACACGGGCAGCACGACCCGCCACAGCAGACGGACGTGTCCGGCGCCGTCCATCCGTGCCGCCTCGATGATCTCGGCGGGGATGGACAGGAAGTGGTTGCGCAGCAGGAACGTTCCGAACGCGACGCCCGCGAGCGGCACGATGATCCCCTGGAAGGTGTTGCGCCATCCCCATTCCGCCACCAGCGCGTAGTTGGAGATGACCGTGATCTGGTTCGGCACCATCAGGGCGGCGACGATGCCGACGAACACGAGATTCTTGCCGGGGAACCGCAGGAACACCAGACCGTAGGCGCTCAGGATGCCGAGGACGAACTTCACGCTCGACAGCACCGTGGTGATGATCAGCGAGTTCCGCAGGAACGTGCCGAACGGCACCGAGGTGACGGCCTCCGTGTAGTTCTGGGGATGGAACATGCTGGGCCACCAGGTGACCGGCAGCGTGTAGATGTCGGGCCGCTGCTTGAACGACGTCACCACGATCCAGTACAGCGGCAGCGCCACGACGAGCAGTGCGACGACCATCGCGGCGTAGGCGAGCACACGGATCGCGCGCTCCCGACGCCGGTACGGCTCTGCCGCCGTCGGCTCCGCACGTACGATCCGACGGTCCAGAAGCGCCGTCATCCCACGATCTCCTTCCGCGCCACCGGCCGGATGTCACATTCCGTCGATGGGACCGAACGCGTGTCACATTCGGCCCCGCGCCCGCGACGGCGACGGCGAAGGCGGGGGCCGCGGACGGGGCGGGGCCGGTCGTCGCGGTCCATGAGACGCACCTGGTACACCGTGACCGCCAGCAGTACGAGGAACATGACGGTCGCGACGGTGGCGCCGTAGCCGGCCCGGAAGTTGCGGAAGGACTCGTTGTAGACCTGGTAGACCATCGTGGTGGTTCCGGTGCCGAGCGGTCCGCCCCGGGTCATCACGTTGATGATGTCGAAGACCTGGAACGAGTTGAGCAGCACGGTGATCGACAGGAAGTAGGTGGTGGGTCGCAGCTGCGGCAGGAGTACGCGCCGGAAGGCGGTCCACGACGAGGCGCCGTCGATCGCGGCGGCCTCGGAGAGTTCGGGGCGCAGGCCCTGCAGGGCGGCGAGATAGATGACGAAGGTGTAGCCGAGGTTCTTCCACAGGTAGGTGAGGGTGACCATCACCAGCGCCCAGGCCGGATCCTGGTAGAAGTCCGGGGCGCCGATCCCGACCCTGTCCAGCAGGTCCTGGACGAGGCCGAAGTTCGGGTCGAACACGAACTGGAACGCCACGCCCACCGCGGCGCCGGAGATGACGAACGGCGCGAAGAGTGCGGAGCGAACGAGGTTGCGGCCCAGGAGTTTACGGTCCAGCAACAGCGCCAGCGCCAGACCGAGCAGCATGGATCCCGCGACGGTGGCGACGGTGAACACGACGGTGTTGCCGACGATCTGCCAGGTGTCGGCGCGGCCGAACCACTCGCGGTAGTTGCCGAATCCGACGAACGTGGCGGTGGGGCTCGAGATGTTCCACTCGAAGAACGAGAGGCGGATGTTGTCGACGAGCGGCCGGTACGTGAACAGGATCAGCAGCGCGAGATTCGGTCCGATCAGCGCGGCGAACAGCGCGTAGTCGCCCCATGGGCGTCGCGACAGCCCCCGATCGGGTTGGGGCAATACTCTTTCCGGACTCGAGCGCACTGCGGCAGTGTGCCTGCCGCGGGCGAACCGGAGGTTACGCCGGTCTGGCGCCGGCGAGTACTCTCGCCACCCGGAAGGTCACCAGGTGCTCGCCGGCGTCGACCGTTGTCCGGCTAGAGGTTCCAGTCGCCGAGGCCGTCCCAGCCGTTGAGGGTGCCGCCACCGGTGTTCTGCACGATCACCGGGTCGCCCTTCTGGGCGTTCTCGAAGAACCAGCGACCGTCCTCGGTGCTCACGTTCAGGCACCCGTGGCTGACGTTGGTGTTGCCCTGCGCCCACTCGGACCACGGCGCCGCGTGCACGAAGATGCCGCTGTTGGAGATGCGGGTCGCGTACTCGACGTAGGTGCGGTATCCCTCGGGCGAGTCGACCGGAACGCCGTACGTGGACGAGTCCATGTACATGTCGCGGAACTTCTCGCCGACGATGTAGGTGCCGTTGGGCGTCTCGTAGCCGGGCTTGCCGAACGACGTCGGCATGGTCTTGACGACCTCGCCGTTGCGGGTGACGGTGATGGTCTTGGTGTTGTCGTCCGCGACGGTGATCAGCGCGTCGCCGACGGTGTACGACGACTGCGTGCCCCCGGCGTTCACGGTGACCTGGGTGTGGGCCGGCCAGAACTCGAACGGCCGCCACCGCACCTGCCGGTCCGAGGCCCAGTAGAAGTGCCCGGACACCGGCGGGTTCGACGTGACGGTGATGGCGCGCTCGGCGGCCGCGCGATCGGTGACGTTCTCGTCGAAGCGGATGATGATCGGTTGGGCCACGCCGACCGTCTCACCGTTCGACGGGTTGATCGACGGGGCCGAGAACGGCGGCGGCGTGGGTGCGACGGAGTTCGAGCCGCCCGGAAGCCTCTCGACGAGTTCCTGCACGCTCGGCAGTTCGGGCCCGCCCGGCCACAGGGGTACCGCGGCGGCGGGTCCCGTCATGGTGAGCATGGCGGCGCCGGCCCCCACCAGCGCGGTGGCGACACGGCCGGACCAGCGACCGGCGCGGCCGCGACTGCTCGGCCGACCCTTCTTCTCGAACATTCGACAACCCATCGTTCGTTCGTGCCGTCGCACCCACGTCCGCCCCGACAGCGACGACTTGGCGACCCCATTAGACACAGCTCCCCGCAGGCGGGCAATTCGACCATGCCCGCCCGGACGGCCCCTCGCGGGCTCGCGCCCAGGTCAGGACTCGATTCGAGAGGCGGCAAGGAGATCGGCGACATCGACGAACTTCACGCGAGAGCGACCCGCGGCGCCGCCCCGGGCGCGTTCCTGCTTGTCGATCTGCTGCCAGCCCCGGTAGTCGACGTACTCCGGCCGGCGCTCGGAGACCAGCGCCGCGAGCTTCTCCCGGTCGGCGACGGGTGCGACGAGCCGGCCGGCCACGAAATCCTGGACCAGGTGCTCGACGGTCTGGGCGGAGCACTGCTTGTTGGTGCCGATGACGCCGGTGGGTCCGCGCTTGATCCAGCCGGCGGTGTACACGCCGGGCAGCGGCTCGTTCGTCTCCGGGTCCACGACCCGGCCCTCCTCGTTGGGGAGGATGCCGCGCTGGTCGTCGAACGGCAGGTCGGCGACGGGGGCGCCACGGTAGCCGACAGAACGCAGGACCAGGCCGGTGGCCAGGGTCTCGGTCTGCCCGGTGCGGTGCGCCTCGAGCCGGCCGTTCGCCTCGACCAGTTCGGTGCGTTCGAGGGTGATCGATTCGACCCGGCCGTCACCGCTCAGCTCGACGGGGGCGGCGAGGAAGCGCAGCACGATCCGCTTGTTGCCCTCGGTGGGGCGCCGCTGGGCGAAGCCCTGGACCTGTTCGACCTTCAGCACGATCCGCGGTTCGGCGGTGGGGTCGTCGACGAGGGCGCGGCCGGCCGGGTCGAGTTCGGCCTCGGCCGGGTCGACGACGATGTCGACGCCCGCGAGCTGACCGAGGGCCAGCAGTTCCGGGTTGGTGTAGGCGGCCTGGGCGGGTCCGCGGCGTCCCACGACGACGACCTCGCGGATGTTCGACTCGCGCAGGGCGGCGACGGCGTGGTCGGCCATGTCGGTCTTCGCCAGCTCGTCCGGGTCCATGACCAGCGCCCGCGCCACGTCGAGGGCGACGTTGCCGTTGCCGACGATCACCGCGCGTTCGCCGGACAGGTCGAAGGTGCGGTCGGCGTAGTCGGGGTGTCCGTTGTACCAGGCGACGAACTCGGTGGCCGCGTGCGAACCGGGCAGGTCCTCGCCGGGCACGTCCAGGCGCCGGTCCCCGGCGGCGCCGACGGCGTAGAGCACGGCATGGTGGTGCGCGAGCAGTTCCTCGTGGCTGATGTGGGTGCCCACCTCGACGTTGAACCAGCACTGGCTCTTCTTGTGGCCGAGGGCACTACGGAACAGCTCACCGACGGCCTTGGTGCTCTGATGGTCCGGGGCGACACCTGCGCGGACGAGGCCGTACGGGGTGGGCAGGCGGTCGAAGATGTCGACCTCGACACGGGCCCGGCCGGTCAGCTCCAGCGCGGCGTAGCAGGCCGCCGGTCCCGAGCCGACGATCGCCACCCGCAGGGTGCCGAGCTCGGCGGGAATCTTGGTGCGGTCGCGTTCCTCGGGCCAGTCCGGTCCGATCGGGTATCGCCGGTAGTAGTCCTCGGCGATCTTCAGATAGGGCTCGTGCGCGGCGGGCAGCTCGTTGTCGGCGTAGATCGCGTCCACCGGGCATTCGTCCACGCACGCGCCGCAGTCGATGCAGGTGTCCGGGTCGATGTAGAGCATCTCGGTGGTGGCGAACGGCGCCTCGTCGGGCGTGGGATGGATGCAGTTGACGGGGCAGACCTCGACGCACGAGGCATCGTTGCAACACGCCTGGGTGATCACGTAAACCACGGTGGATACCTGCCTGAAGTGCCGGGGGTTCGACGACCCACTCAGACTATAACGTGTTCCAATTCCGGTCGAGATCCGGTTCGCCGCCCCTGCTCTCCCGGCGTGTCCCCCGCCACCGGACCGGACGCGTCAGCCGTCGGTCGGCTCGATGCGGAAGCCGATCTTCACGGTCACCTGGATGTGCGCGACGGCCCCGTCGTCGATGTGGCCCCTGACGTTCATCACCTCGAACCACTCGAGGTGGCGCGTGGTCTCCGCCGCACGCGCGACGGCCTGCTTGATCGCGTCGTCGACGCTGTCCGTCGACGAACCCACCACCTCGATCACCCGGTACACGTGGCTCACAGTGTCGCTCCCTCCGTATCGAACTGCTTCGAACAATCAATCGTGGGGGTAGGCGCCGCGGCACCTTCCTCAGGCGCGGCGGGCCAGGTCGCGCGCCAGCGCGCCGAGCCGCGCGAGGCGCAGATCGCCCAGCGCGATCGGACCGCTGCCCAGCCGGTTCGTCGTGAACGCAAGCGACAGTCCGGTGTCGAGGTCGGCGAAGGCGCCGGAACCGCCGACCCCGTAGTGGCCGAGCGCCCCGCGCGGCCGCTCCCGGCTGACGAACACCGGCTGGTGGTAGCCGAGCCGCCACGCCATCGGGACCCCGAGCACGTAGTCGCGGCCGCGCACCTGGACCTCGCTCATGGCCTCGATGGTTTCCGGGTGCAGGAACTGCACGCCGTCGATCGTGCCGCCCGCGGCGATCGCCCCGTACATCCGCGCCAGGGCGCGCGCCGAGAACACCCCGTTCCAGCCGGGCATCACCGCGTCGTGCACCGCGGGATCGCGCACCAGCTCGTCGAACTCCTCCGGCATCGCGGCCTCCGCGAGGCCCCGGGTGAGGCTCACCCGGGACAGCACCGAGGCGGTCATCCCCCAGTGCAGGCCGGCGGGATTGATCCGCGGGAACAGCTTGGCGATGCGGTGCCGCTGCTCCTCCGGCACCCGGAACCAGAATTCGGGGGTACCCAGGGGTTCGGCGATCTCCTGCCGGACGACGTCGACGAACGGCGACCCGGTCACGCGCTGCACGATCTCCGCGACGAGCCAGCCGTACGTGACGGCGTGGTATCCCGGGCCTTCCAGCCGGCGCGGGTCGGGTGGGGCTGCGGCCAGCGCACGCACCGTGGCGTCGTAGTCGACGATGCCCATCCGGCCGGGCCGCAGGTTGCGCACCCGGTGCAGTCCGGCCCGGTGGGTGAGCACGTCCGCGACGGTGACGTCCTCCTTGCCGGCCGCCGCGAACTCCGGCCAGTACCGCGCGACGGGGGCGAAGTAGTCGATCAGGCCGCGGTCGGCGAGCCGGTGCACCACGGTGGACGCCACGCCCTTGCCGGTGGAGAAGGACAGCGACACCGTGTCGCGGTTCCACCGCCGGTCGCGGGTGGCCCAGCCCGCCCAGATGTCGAGCACCTTCTCGCCGTCCAGGTAGGCCGCGAGGGCCCCGCCCCCGTGCCGGGGCAGCCGGTACAGGTCGAAGAAGCGATCCGCGAGCGGCAGGAATCGCCGGTCGACGTGCATCTCGGTCGGCGGCGGTTCCTGTACCGCCGCCGCGCCCCGCACCGGTCGGGCTGTCATCCGTGGTACCTCCCAGTCGACATCGTGCCGCCAGGTTACGTCGCAGCGTCCGGTCCCGAACGGGTTTTCCGCAGGCTCCCGGTCAGGGCGTGACGTACCGGAACGTCCCCAGCACGACGCACCCACGGCCGGTGGTGAGGTTGACGGCGGTCGCGGCGGACCCCTCGCACAGCACCGGGTCGCGCAGGTCGCCGATGAAGGCCTGGGACTGCGGGCCGGCCACGACGACCGCGGTCGCGGGCTCCTCGACGATGCCCAGGGCCAGCGCGTCCTCACCGAAACCGAGCGTGGCGAGAGAACCGCCGCGGGCCTCGCCCGCCCCGGCACCCCCCGAGAGCCCGGCCGCGAGCACCCGCGCCCCGGTGCGCGCGTCGGCGAAGCCGACTCCGCCGTCGCCGTGGGCCCACGCGCCGCTCGGTGCGTCCGCGACCGCGCCGCACGCGGTCCGCCCGTCGAGCTGGGTGACCGAGGCCGCCGAACCCGGGGGCGCCGCACACGTCACCGCCTGCGCGGACGGCGCCGCGACGAGTGCGGCCCCGACGGCCGCCGCCACCACGGCCCCACCACCGAGAACCCGAACCGACTTCCGCGCATCCGCTACCACCGACACGGTGACTGCCTCCTCCGGCCTCGTCCCCCGCAAACCGAATCCCCCAGGGGGAGTCTACGGAGACGCGCACCGGTTCACCGGGTCGGCGGGCATCGATGCGGTCACGAGAGGTCACCGCCCCGGTGAATCCCTAGCCGGGCCGCTTGCGGTCGGTGTCGCGGGACGGCTGCACCCGCTTCGGCTCGCCCGGCATCTTCGGATGGGTCGGCGGGTAGGGCAGGTCGCCGAGGCCCGCGGCGGCGTCCCGCTCGGCCATCTCGAGCAGCACGTCGAGCGCCTGCGCGGTCTCGTCCATCGCGGCCATCGGATCGCCGCGGCGCTCGAGCAGGCCCGGCACGGTCGCGATCGTGAGATCGTCCGGGTCGGCGTCGACGAGTTCGTCCCACGTCAGGGGTGTCGACACCGTCGCGATCGGGGTGCGCCGCACCGAATATGCCGACGCGATCGTCTTGTCCCGGGCGTTCTGGTTGAAGTCGAGGAAGATGCGCTGCCCGCGCTCCTCCTTCCACCACGCGGTGGTGGCCCGGCCGCCGCTGCGGCGTTCCACCTCCCGCATCAGGGCGATCCCGGCGCGGCGCACGCCGACGAAGTCCCACTCCGGGACGATGCGGACGTACACGTGCAGGCCGCGGCCGCCCGACGTCTTCGGGAAACCGACCAGACCCAGCTCGTCGAGCAGCGGTCGCAGCACCTCGAGCGCGACCGCGCGGGCGTCGTCGAACGCGGTCCCCGGCTGCGGGTCGAGATCGATGCGCAACTCGTCCGGGCGGTCGACGTCCCCGCAGCGCACCGCCCACGGGTGGAACGTCACGGTGCCCAGGTTCGCCGCCCACACGACGTCCGCCGCGCTGCGCACCCGCAGCACGTCGGCAGTGCGGCCGGACGGAAACGTCACCTCGCACGTCGCGACGTGGTCGGGCCGGCGGGCAGGCACCCGCTTCTGGTAGATCTCCTCGCCCTCGATCCCGTCGGGGAACCGCTGCAGATGTGTCGGCCGCTCCCGCAGCGCCTGCAGCAGCGGCGCCGAGCCGGCCGTCGCGACGGTCCGGTAGTACTCGACGAGGCGGCGCTTGGTGCCGGCCTCTCCGAGCCGGGGGAAGTACACCTTGTCGGGGTTGGACAGGCGGACGGGCACGCCGCCGACGTCCAGTTCCACGGCGGGAGAACGCTTCGCATCGGGCACCGGAGGTCACACTCCTGTCCGGTCGAGGACGTCGCCGAGGTCGTACCGCACCGGCACGTCCAACTGCTCGAAGGTGCAGCTGCGCGGCTCGCGGTCCGGTCGCCACCGCAGGAACCGCGCCGCGTGCCGGAACCGCAGGCCGGTCTCGGCGTTGCCCTCCATCTGGTCGTAGGCCACCTCCAGGACCCGCTCCGGCCGCAGCGGTATCCATCGGCGGTCCACCGCCGTCCGCCACCGGCTCGGCTCCCCCTCGGCGACGACGTCGGCGCCGACCCGCAGCGGTGCGAGTTCGGCGAGCAGCTCCTTGCGCTGTTCGACGGTGAACGCCGACGCACCGCCCACCATCACCGGTTCGTCGCCGCCGTCGTACAGGCCCAGCAGCAGGGACCCGACCCCGTCGATGCTCTTGTGCGGCCGGTAGCCGATGAGCACGCAGTCGGCGGTGCGGGCGTGCTTGACCTTGAGCATCTCCCGCTTGTCCGGCACATAGGGCCCGTCGAGACGCTTGGCGACGACCCCGTCGAGACCGGCACCCTCGAACTCGGCGAACCACCGGCCGGCGGTGTCCGCGTCGCGGGTGGCGGCCGTGACGTGGCAGCTGGGGCCGCCGCCGACCACCGCCCGCAGCCGCTCCCTGCGCCGCGCGAACGGCGCCTCCATCAGGTTCTCGTCACCGATCGCGAGCAGATCGAAGCCGACGAACTGCGCGGGGGTCTGCTCGGCGAGCAACGCGATGCGGCTCGCCGCCGGGTGGATTCGCTCGGACAGCGCCTGCCAGTCGAGCCGGATCCGGCCGTCGCGCGGGCGCGGCACCACGATCTCCCCGTCGACGACGCACCGGGCGGGCAACTCGGCCCGCACCGCCGCCGCCAGTTCCGGGAAGTACCGCACGAGGTCCTTGCCGCCGCGCGAGGCGAACACCACCTCGTCGCCGTCGCGGAACACGACGGCGCGGAAGCCGTCCCATTTCGGCTCGTACGACCACTCGGGGTCGCCGTCGGCGGGCTGAGCCGGGACCTCGGACACGGCCTTGGCGAGCATCGGTGCGATCGGCGGAGCGACGGGCAGCTGCACCGGCCCATGGTCGCACCCCGAGCCGACTCGTGCCCGCCGGATTTGCGAGAAATCACCCTACGTTTCCCGCCCGAGGCGGACATTCCGTACGCTCTCCCCCCATGAACTTCATTCGACGGGTGAGCGGCACCGCCGTCGCGCTGGCCGCGGCGGCTCTGGTACTCGGCGCGTGCGGATCGGACGTCGAGCCCCGGGCGGTGCCCGAGTCCGGGTCCGAGACCACGTCGGCGAGTGCATCGGATACCCGGACCACCACCGGCCGTCCGACCACTACCACGGCACCGACGTCCCCCGGCTCCTCCGGCCTGGACATCGACGTCGAGATCGGCGACTGCGTGCGCCTCGGCGGCACCGTCGACGACGCGACCATCGAGAACGCGACCTGCGGCAGCATGGACTCGAACTACAAGGTGATCGACATCGTCGACTCCAGCGAGCAGTGTGTCTCGGACGCCGACCAGACCTACTACGAGTCCTCCGCCGGTGTCGAGGTGGGCGCCCTGTGCCTCGACGTCGACTGGGTGGTGGACAGCTGCATGGACATCTCCGGTGAGGACCCGCAACGCGTCGACTGCGCCGCGCCCGGCCCCGAGACGGAGAAGGTCACCGAGATCCTGCAGAACACCGACAACGTGAACGACTGCTCCGTCTCCGAAGGCGGATTCGTCTACAGCGAGCGTCGTTTCGTGGTCTGCACCGACACACTCTGAGGTCGCCGTCCGCCGCGGCCGGCTACAACCAGCCGCGGCGGCGGAAGATCGCGTAGAGCCCCGCGCACGTCATGACCATCATCAGTAGGGCCATGGGATATCCTGCGGCCCAATGCAATTCCGGCATGGTGTCGAAATTCATCCCGTAGACCGTGCCGATCAGCGTGGGCGCGAACAGAATCGCCGCCCACGCCGAGATCCGCTTGATCTCCTCGTTCTGCTCGATGCTCGCCCGGCTGAGATTGCGCATCTCCTCGTTCTGCATCTGCGAGACCAGCGTCGCGTTGACCGTGAGGATGTTGCCGAGCAGCTGACGGAAGCTGTCGACCTGCTCGACGACCGTCGTGGCGTGGTCGGTGACGTCCCGCAGGTAGCGCTGCAGTTCGTCGTCGGTGCGGTACTTGGCGAATCCCGACGACAGACCGGACAGCACGGTGAGCAGCGGCTTGGCCGCCCGCTGGAACTCGATGACCTCGCGGGACAGTTCGTAGATGCGGCGCGAGACCCGCGGATCGCCGCTGAACACCTCGGTCTCGATCTCGTCGATGTCGTTCTGCAGGCCCGCGACGACCGGCGCGTACCCGTCGACGACGGCGTCGAGGATCGCGTAGAGCACCGCCTCGGGGCCGAGCCGCAGCAGATCCGGCTCGCTCTCCATCCGGTCCCGCACCGCCGACAGGTCGGGCGATTCGCTGTGCCGGACGGTCAGCACGAACGTCGGGCCGACGAAGACGTGCACCTCACCGAAGTCGACCCGCTCGGATTCGTCGACGTAGCGGGCGGCCCGCAGCACGACGAACAGCGTGTCGCCGTACCGCTCGAGCTTCGGGCGCTGATGCGCGACGATGGCATCCTCGACCGCGAGTTCGTGCAGCCCGAATTGCTCTGCGGCGGCGTTGAGTTGAGCGTCGGTGGGCCGGTACATCCCGATCCACGCCATCGAGCCGGGCTCGGGCAGGCAGTCGAGGGCCTGCGAGAGCGTCGCCGGCGACGCGACGCGGCGGCCGTCACGGTAGACCGCGCTGTCGACGATGCTGCTCTCCGCCCCCGCGGCGTCACGGCCGGGACTCGACGCGACGGCGGGGTGCAGGGACGCACCGAACCCGGCGGACGGGTCGGCGGTCGCCGCCGCGGAGCGACGCGGCAGCAGGGCACGGACGGAACGGTTCGGCAGCATGTCGGCACGGCCTTTCGGGGGGCACGGGGGACGACGGCGAGGGCATTCGCCGTGGGACGTACACGCGACGGCAACCGTCGCGCACCGAAAGGACGCGTACGGGCTGCCGTCAGCCGGTACTCGGAGGTCGACTGCGCATCGCGAGTCCCACCTCCTCCACATCACCCGGAACCGCTCCGGGGGCCTGACGAAACACCAGCAGCGTACGCCTTCGTGCCGCACGGAGCCATTTCGGCCGGTCCGGCGCACGACGTCGCGCCGCCCGGCGGACGGTGTCGGTGGCTGCGGCCACAATCGCCGTGACCGCCCTCACCGCCCGCACGACCGACGACAGGACCCCCGATGACGCACTGGCCCGATCGACCGATCTGCGCGTTCGACCTCGAGACCACCGACCGCGATCCGCGGATCGCGCGCATCGTGACCGCGTCCGTCGTCGTCCTCGACGGTGACACCGTCGCGTCGCGGACGTGGCTGCTCGATCCGGGCATCGAGATCCCGGAGGAGACGTCGGCGATCCACGGCGTGACCACGGAGCGGGCGCGCGCCGAGGGCCTCGAGTACACGGCCGGCTACGCCCAGATCCGCGAGGCACTGTGCGAGGCCTGGGTCCGCGATCACATCGTCGTGGCGTTCAACGCCAGTTACGACCTGACGGTCATCGACGCCGAGGGCCGCCGGCTGGGCCTGCCGGGACTCGCCACGGGCCTGGTGTTCGACCCGTACGTCGTCGACCGCGAGATGGACCGCGGCCGCGAGGGCGGCCGCACCCTGCAGGCGGTCTGCGCTGCGTACGGCGTCACGCTGACCGCCGCCCATCAGGCCGAGGCGGACGCACTCGCGGCCGGGCAACTGGCGCGGGCGCTGTGCACCCGCTTCCCGCAGCTCGCCGACCTGGACATCATGACGGACCAGGCGGCCTGGCACGCGGAGCGGCAACGCAATTTCGCCGAGTACCTCTCGGGCCTCGGCCGCGACGCGTCGGACGTGGACCCGCAATGGCCCATCCGCGGTATCGCCTGAGAGAAGTTGCCGGACGGTGGGTTCCGACGTCCGGCCTCACGGCACGGCGGCGAACGCTGCGGAGACGTACTCCGCCGAGCGATCGGAGCCGAGCAGGCCGGGTCCCATCTTGTTCATCACGTACGCGACGGTCATCCTGCGCTCGGTGTCGACGATGATCTGGGATCCACCCCAGCCGCCCCAGAAACAGATCCGCCCCTGCGGGACGAACGGAACCGATTCCGTTGTGGGAAGCCCGAATCCGACTCCGAAGCGGACGGGAACGCCGAGCACGAGATCGACACCGTAGGACTGCTCGTCGAATATCGCGTCGATGGTGTCGGCCGAGAGCAGGCGGACGTCGCCGACCCGTCCCCCGCACGCGATCACCGACTGGATCCTCGCCAGGGCACGAGCATTGGAATGTCCGTTGGCCGCGCCGATCTCGGCTTCGCGCCAGCCGTCGCTCCAGGACGCCGCAGCGTCGGCGGGCGGACCGGTGAAGGTCTTCACCATCACGCTCGCGGGATCGAGGGTCGCGAGGTCGATCGGCAGCGGGGGCGGGGGGATGACCTCGGACACGCGCGAGTAGTCCGAGCGGGCCACGCCGAGGCGGAAGTCGGCGTCGAGGGGACGCGCGATCTCCTCCTCGATGAAGCCGGTCAGCGTCCGGCCGTCGACGCGGTGGACCACCTCGCCGATCAGATGCCCGTAGTTGAGCGCGTGGTAGCCGGAGGCAGTGCCGGGCTCCCACCACGGCGCCTGCGCCGCCAGCAGTTCCGTGGCTTTGGCGGTGTCGGCGAGGTCGTCCATCGTGAACGGCTGGTCCCAGCCGGACACGCCGGAGGTGTGGGACAGCAGGTGCCGGACCAGGATCCCGTCCTTGCCGTTGGCGGCGAAGTCGGACCAGTACCGCGCCACCGGTGCGTCGAGGTCGAGTTGCCCCCGGTCGACGAGCATCAGGGCAGCCAGGGCGGTGACCGTCTTGCTGCACGACCAGACGTTGGTGATGGTGTCCCGCTCCCACGGCCGCGTTCCGCCGGCGTCCATGGAGCCGCCCCAGATGTCGACGACGGGTTCACCGTCGAGGGTCACGGCGATCGACGCGCCGACGTCCTCCCCCGAATCGAGATTCCGTTCGAGGGCCTCTCGCAGCGCGGAGAACCGAGGGTCACAGACGCCGTGGATGTCGGACATGGAGTACTCCTGGAGTGAGAACGGCAGCCAAAGTTGATTTCGAGTTCAACTTGGACGAGTATGAGCACGGTCCGTTGTGATGTCAATCACTACGTCGGTGCGAGCAGGATCGTTACCCGCGAAAACGCATGGCGCCCCCGGCGCCCCGTCGGGCACGGTGACCCGGTGCCGACCCACTCCGCCAGCGTCCCGCGGCCCCGCTTCCTGTGGAAGCAGCACTGCTGTCTGCCGCTGACCACCACCGCCCGCACGGCGGACCTGTTGCGCTACGACACCGGCGCCGGCGCCTTCACGTCCCTCAACGTCGGCGATCTGGTGGCCGAGATGAACGCGGTCGGGATGGTGGTCGACGGCTCGCACTGCAGCCGCCGGACGGGGCTCGACCTGTGTGAGGTCTCGGCGTCGCCGGTGATCTACTCGCACTCGTGCATGCGGTCGATGTGGGAGCACGAACGCAACATCACCGACGAGCAGGCCCTCGCCTGTGCCGAAACCGGCGGCGTCGTCGGCATCGCCGGCGGGGGCAACTTTCTCGGCGAGAACGAGGCCACTCTCGAGGCTATGGTCCGCCCCATCGACCATGCAGTCGAGCTGCTCGGCCCGGAGCATGTCGGCATCGGGTCCGATTTCTCCTTCGACCATCTCGACGCACAGGCGGAGTTCGCGTCGCACCCGGACCTGTTCCGGAGGCCTACACCCGGTACGGCGGCATCGACTGGGTGCCGCCTGAGCACACTCGCACCCTCGGCACCGAACTGCAGCGGCGCGGCTATCCGGAGGAGGCGATCACCATGATCCTGGGCGGGAACTTCCGCCGGGTCGCCGAACAGGTATGGACATGGCCGAGACGTGGACTGCGGACGATGTCGCCCGCTCACCCCTTGACGACGCCGAGCGGCACGAGCCGGGCGATCCGGCGGGCCAGGCCCGCACGTTCGCTCACCTCCGCAACCGCGTCGATGTCCTTGTACGCCTCCGGCTTCTCCTCGGCGAGTCCCCGCCACGAGCTTCCCCGAACGAGCACCCCGTGCGTCTCGAGTGCGTCGCGCACCGCCCGGCCGTCGGTGTGCCGGGCAGCACGGTGCCGGCTCTGCACCCGACCGGCCCCGTGCGCGGTGGAGTAGAACGCCGGGTTCCCGGCGACACCGGCCAGCACGTACGACGCGGTGCCCATCGTGCCGGGGATGAGCACGGGCTGCCCTGCATCGGTGAGGTCGGCGGGCACGTCGGGGTGGTCCGGCGGCAGGGACCGCGTCGCGCCCTTGCGGTGCACGCACAGCGCGCGGACCCGGCCGCCGACCTCGTGCCGCTCGATCTTCGCCAGGTTGTGCGAGATGTCGTAGAGGAGGTCGAGGGTCGTGCCGGCCGTTTCCTCGAAGACCCGGCGGGCCGCCTCGGTGAGCAACTGCCGGTTGGCCCGGCCGTAGTTGGCCGCCGCCACCATGGCCCCGAGATAGGCCTCCCCCTCCGGCGACCGGACCGGAACGCACGCCAGCTGCCGGTCGGGGACGTGAATCCCGTAGCGGCCCATTGCCTTACCCATCTCACGTACATGGTCGGTGCAAATCTGGTGGCCCAGGCCGCGGGATCCGCAGTGGATCATCACGCACACCGTGCCCACGTCGAGCCCCATCAGCCGCGCGGTGTCCGGATCGAAGACCCGCTCGACGGCCTGGACCTCGAGGAAGTGGTTTCCCGACCCGAGGCTGCCGAGCTGACCGAGGCCCCGCTCGACGGCACGGTCGCTCACCGCGTCCGGGTCGGCGCCGTCCAACACGCCACGGTCCTCACACCGCTCGAGGTCGCGGGCGACCCCGTGCCCCTGCTCCACCGCGAAGCGGGCGCCGCCCGCGAGCACCTGCCGCAGCACGGTACGGTCCGGGAGTTCCCACACGCCCCGGGTCTCCATGCCGCGCGGTACGACGCGACCGAGCCGGTCCATCAACACACCCAGGCGCGACGCGAGGGCGGACCGGTCCGCGTCGCGTGCGATCAGGAGCCGCACGCCGCACGAGATGTCGAAGCCCACGCCGCCGGGGGAGACGACGCCGCCGTCGTCGATGTCCGTCGCCGCGACCCCGCCGATGGGAAAGCCGTAACCCCAGTGCACGTCCGGCATGGCGAACGACGCGGTGACGATGCCGGGCAGCGTCGCGACGTTGGCGACCTGGGTGAGCGCCTCGTCCCCCTCCGCGACGGGGAGCAGGGACCGGGTGGCGAAGACGATCCCGGGTACGCGCATCGCGCCGGCCCGATCGATCCGGAACCGGTACGGGGTCTCCTCGACGATCCTCATCACTGTCCGATCCGGGGGCGGGAACGCGACGTCGGCGGCCTCGTTCCACCATAGGATCTGCAGTGCCTGCTGCACAGGCCCGGGAGCGAATCATGAACGGAAGCGGGTACCGGTCGGTGCCGCACACGGCGGATCTGCGCATCGAGGCGTGGGCACCGACCCGTGACGAGTGCATCGCGCAGGCGGTGCGCGGCGCCGTCGCGAGCTTCGCCGACATCTCGTCCGCGGGACCCGGCCGGGTCCGCAAGCGCCCGTTGACGGCCGACGGCGACGAGGACCTGCTCGTCGCGGTGCTCGACGAGGTGATCTATCTGCTCGACACGGCCGGGGAGATCCCGATCGACGTGGTCGTCGAATCCGGCGGCGGCACAGCGGAGGCGCGGTTCTCGATGGTCGACGCCGCCGCGGTGCCCCAGATCGGTGCGGTCCCGAAGGCGGTGTCGCTCCACGAGCTGCGCCTCGACCGAGGACCGGAAGGGTGGTCGTGCTCGGTGACGCTGGACGTGTGAACCGGCGACGAGCGCCGCAGTACCGGTCGCGGCACGCCGATCGCAGGCGACCGTGTGGGCGCCCTCGCCGTTGTGACTTTCCGCTGTAGATGGCCGGGATTGCCTGCTGGGCCGGTGCCCGTTGCCGGGGCCGAGACCCGGGTGGTCGGCGAGCTCCGGCGAGCGGCTGCGCTACATCGGCATGTTCATCATGGGCATCCCGCCCATCTGGTGGAGCCACATCATCAGCTGGTGCAGCAGGGTGTGCGCCTGGTCCATCATGCCCATCATGTTCACGGCCGTGACCTTTCTGGAGCCGAGTAACCCTCGGGGGCGGGATCGTCCCACTATGACGCTCTGTTGTTCCCCGATGTGCCACCTCGCGTGCGAGATCCGTCTTCTTCAACAGATCTTCACGAGATCTCGACTTTCGGTGTCCGGACACGGCAGGAGTGGGCCGCAGCACCCCCGCACTTCGGAACCTGCCGGCGCGCATGGCGTAGCACCGGTTCATTCGAGCTGTCGTGCGCCGCCTGGGGTGGGTGCGCTGCGGGCTGTGCCAGTGGAGCGGTGCGGTTGCCCGCTCGGAGGTCAGTCCGCAGCGATGATGGGGGTGCCGCGGTCGGCCAGCCACTGCGCCGGGTCGGTCTTGGCGCCGGAGCGGTCTTCGACCTCGAAGTGCAAGTGGGGTCCGGTGGAGTTGCCGCGATCTCCGACGGTGGCGATCTTCTGCCCGGCTTCGACTCGTTGCCCGGCCGTCACCAGGTTGGTGTTGTTGTGGCCGTAGGTGGTCACCGTGCCGTCGTCGTGCCGGATGCGTACCCACAGCCCGTAGCCCTGTGCCGGTCCGGCGCTGATGACCTCCCCGTCGGCGACGGCGACGATCGGTGCGCCCATGGTATCGGCGATGTCGATGCCTCCGTGTCCCCGCCCGTCCCGAAGGTGGAGGTGATCACCCCGGCGGTCGGGGCGACGGACCGCCCGGTCCCGCCCCAGTGCCCGCCGTCGGCCGGGCGCGGCAGGGTGGGGCTTGCGGGTGCGGCGCCGGGGTCTTCCCCTCCGGTGGCGCTCTTGTTGCCGGGGGCCGTATCGGGTGTGCCCCTAGCAGGCGCGTCGTCGCCGCCGGGCGGCGCCCCAGGCTCCGGTGCCGGGGGTTGCCCGAATCTCGCGTGCTCTCGACCGCTACCGTCCCCCCTACACTGAGGGCACTCGGTCTGTCGAGTGTGAGAGGAGCGGAGATGCGGAACCTGTCGCCGCTGACGATCGTGCTGACCGAGCAGGAGCGCCTGCGGGTGCGCGAACAGCTCCGGCAGCGAGCTGCATGAATCGCGACCAGTTCTCCATGGACCTCAAGGCGCGTGCGCGCACCTGGACGAGCCTGCCGGGCGCGGTGTCGGCGTTGGCCGCAGCTGCCCTGCTCGTGGCCGGGTGCTCGTCCCCCGACGCCCCTCGCGCGGCGACCGTACCCTCCGGCGCCGCCACCGCACCGCGCGTTGCGTTGTCCCCGGCGCTCGATCACGTGCACGGGCTGAGCGTCGATTCCGCCGGCACGATCCTGGCCGGCACTCACAGCGGACTGGTCGCGGTCGCGCCGTCCGGCGCCACCACCGAGGTCGGCACCTCCGACGACGATCTGATGGGGCTGGCCGGGGTGTCCGGCAGCGACGTGCTGGTCGCCTCGGGCCATCCGGGTCCGTCGAACCCCGGCCCCAACCCGCTGGGTTTGCGCCGCAGCGACGACGGCGGGCGCACCTGGACCGACCGGTCCCTGCTCGGAGAGGTGGATTTCCACGCCCTGGCCACGGACGGCACCGTGGTGGTCGGTTTCGACGGCACCCGCGGCATCCGGGTGTCCACCGACGCCGGCGCCACCTGGAGCGCCGGTGCCACCGTGGCGGCCGCGGCCCTGGCCCTGACCCCGGACGCGGTGTGGGCGATCACGCCGGCCGGGCTCGAGCGCAGCACCGACCTGGCACGCACCTTCACCCCGGTCGAGGACGCACCCGCCCTCGTGCTGCTGGCCGGCACCGGCGACGGGCTGTGGGGCATCGATGCCGACGGCTACGCCTGGCGCAGCCGGGACGGCGCCGCCTGGGAGCAGCGGGCCTTCGTCGGGCAGGTGGAGGCGCTGACCGCCACCGGGTTCGACACCGCCTACGCCGCCACGGCCGAGGTCTTGTACACACTGAACTGACGCGGTCGGACCGGGCGGTGCTCCCCGCTGACCGGTGGGGCCCGGCACGTCCGCGTGCCGGGCCCCACCGTGTCGACCGCGCGATCGCGGCGGCTTTCTCGCGGTCACAACGAGGACAAAATGTTCTCCATCGTGGTGATCTCCTGCTGCTGCGTCTCGGCGATGGTGCGCGCCATGGCCACCGCATCGGAATTCTGCCCGGAGTCGACCTCGGTCTGCGCCATCGCGATCGCGCCGCGGTGATGTTCGATCATCTGGGTCAGGAACAGGCGGGACGCGTCGACACCCTGTGCGTCGCGCAGGGCGGTCATGTCCTCGGCCGACATCATCCCGCTCATGCCGCCACCCATCTGTCCGCCGCCGGGCATCGTGGTGGACTGCATCGGCATGTCGTGTCCGGGCATCTCCATCCCGGGGGACGACATGGGCATGTTCGGAGTGGCCATCGGCATGCTGGTCGTGCCCATGGGCATGGTGGGCTGCCCCCAGTCGGTGAGCCAGCTCTGCAGCTGCTCGATCTCCGGGCCCTGGGCGGCCTTGATCTGCTGGGCCAGTTCGGTGACCCGCGGGTCGATGCCCTCCTTGGCCAGGATGACGTCGCTCATCTCGATGGCCTGGCTGTGGTGCGGGATCATCTGCTGGGCGAAGGTCACATCCGCCTGGTTGTGGTCGGCGGCCGTCTCGGCGGAGGCGCTGGTGGTCGCCGTCGCCGACGGGCTCGCCTGCGAGGCCTGATCGTTGCCCGAGTCGCTGCAGGCGGCCAGGGTGAGCGCCGCAGCGACCGCCACTGCGCCGGTGGCCAGAGACTTCTTCCTCACAAGAACATTCCTTTCCGTCGTGTACACGCACCGGGCCGACACCACGGTCGCGATAGCGAAGGCATCCCCCACAGCGGCTGCGGCAAACCCGGCCCGCCTCACCCCTCGGCGGGGGACGCGGACCACTGCGGGTGTGATACGCCCTCTGCGGTGCGGCCGACCGGCCGGCCGCACCTCGTCCGGATCCGAGCCTGGCAGCCGCACCCGGCGACAACTCGGACCTTTCGGTGAAGATTTCCTGAAGAACCACCGCGCCGAGCCCGGAGCCGGGGTCACACGGCGCTCCGTGCCCGGACCGTGGACGCTGCGGCCCCTTCCCGCCCCGGCCCCTCCGGCAATCGGCGACCGACCCGGACGCCTGGGCGACCATCGCCGCTGTTCTTGAGCAGATCTTCACGGAAACGACGGCGAAGAGCTCATCGAGGCCGGGCACCGTGGACAGCGAACACACCGGGACCGCGCACCGCTGCCCCACGCGGGGTGCCGGTGCTGCGGCCGACCGGGTCGGACAGCCGGTGTCCGGTAGCGCCGACCGAGGGCGAGGAAGGGTGGTTTCGATGATGTTCTGGTACGGCAACGGCATGAACGGTTGGGGTTATGTGCTCATGACCGTCGGGATGGTGGCGTTCTGGGCGTTGGTGATCGTCGGCATCGTGATGCTGGTGCGCGCCGCGACTCCCCGGTCGACACCACCGCCGGCGCCCTATGCCCCGACGCCGGAAGAGATTGTGGCCATGCGCTTCGCCCGCGGCGAGATCGACGAGGACGAGTACCGGCGCCGTCTCGACGCCCTGCACACCCATCGGCCCGGCCCGGGGGCGTGAAGACCGCAGTCAGGTCGAATCGCCCTGCCCACCTCAGGTGCGCCGGGTTCAGGAGCGGCGGTGTCAGCGGCGGTAGTGGCGACCGTCGGAGTCGTCGGTGACCAGGCGGTACAGCACGTAGACCGAGAACCAGACGATCAGCACGGACACCAGCACGAGCGCGATCTCGTACACGAGGACCACACCACCGATCCTACGGCCGCGCCGGCCACCCGATCCCACCCTGGCGTCGACCCCTGGATGCGCCGACACCGCGGTGAGGTCAGCGGTGCGGGCTGGTAGGGATCGGCTCCGGTGCCGGGCGCGGCGCCGGCTGCTCCTGCGGTGGGGACGGCAACCGCAGCCGCTTGAGCATCAGCGCATTGACCGCGACGATCAGGCTCGAGCCGGACATCGACAACGCCGCGATCTCCGGGCGCAGCACCAGCCCGAAGGCGGGCTCGAACACGCCGGCGGCGATCGGCAGCGCGATGACGTTGTAACCGACCGCCCAGCCGAGATTCTGCCGCATCTTGCGCAAGGTGCCCCGGCCGATGCGCAGCGCAATCGGCACATCCAGCGGGTCCGAGCGCATCAGCACCAGATCGGCGGTTTCGATCGCGACGTCGGTGCCGGCACCGATGGCGATCCCCAGATCCGCCTGCGCGAGGGCGGGTGCGTCGTTGACGCCGTCGCCGACCATGGCGACCTTCTTCCCGGCTCTTTGCAGTTCGGCGATCTTGTCGGCCTTGTCGCCGGGCAGCACCTCGGCGATGACGGTGTCGATGCCCAGTTGTCCGGCGATGCGGCGGGCTGTGGCCACGTTGTCGCCGGAGAGCATGACCACCTCGATGCCGAGTTCGTGCAGCGACGCCACCGCCTCGGCCGAGGTCTCCCGGGCGGCGTCGGCCAGGGCAATCGCCCCGACGCCGCGGCCGTCGACAGCGACGAGGACCGCGGTGCGGCCGGTCGAAGCCAGCTCGTCGCGCCGGTCCATCAACGCGCCGAAGTCGACATTCTCGGCGACCATGAGTTTGCGGTTGCCGACGGCGACCCGCCGGCCCGCCACCTCGGCGACCGCACCGTGTCCGGGCACGTTGCGGAAGTTCTCCAACGACACCGCGGGAAGGCCGCGGGCGGCGGCATAGCGCACGATCGCACCGGCGAGAGGATGCTCGGATTCGCGTTCGACCGCCGTCACCAGAGTCAGCAGCTCGTCCTCGGTGAGACCGTCGACGACGACGTCGGTGACCTCCGGCTCGCCCTTGGTCAAGGTGCCGGTCTTGTCCATCACCACGGTGTCGATGCGGGCCGAGGTCTCGAGGGCGGTGGCGTTCTTGAACAGCACGCCGCGCTGGGCGCCGAGACCGGTGCCGACCATGATCGCGGTCGGGGTGGCCAACCCGAGCGCGTCGGGGCAGGTGATCACCACGACGGTGATGGCAAACAGCAGCGCCCGCTGCACATCCCCTTCGACCGCCCACCACACCACGAACGTGCCCAGCCCCCCGATCAGGGCGACGAGCACCAGCCAGAATGCGGCGCGATCGGCCAGGCGCTGGCCGGGTGCCTTGGAATTCTGGGCCTCCTGCACCAGCGCGACGATCTGCGCGAGCGCGGTGTCGGAGCCGACCTTGGTCGCCCGTACCCGCAGGGTGCCGGTGGTGTTGATCGACGCACCGATCACCTCGGACCCTTCGGCCTTGGTCACCGGCAGGGATTCCCCGGTGACCATGGATTCGTCGACCTCGGAACTGCCGGTCTCGACGGTGCCGTCGACCGGGATCTTCGCCCCCGGTCGGATCAGGAGGAGGTCCCCGACCACGACCTCGGCGGTGGGGATCTCCACCGGCTGCCCGTCGCGCAGTACCACCGCCATCGGCGGGGCGAGTTCGAGCAGGGTCCGGATGGCATCGTTGGCGCCGCCGCGGGCGCGCATCTCGAACCAGTGCCCGAGCAGCACGAAGCTCGCCAGCACGGAGGCGGCCTCGTAGAACACCTCGCCGCCGCCCGTCAGTGTCACGCCCACGCTGTAGAGCCAGCCGGTGCCGATCGCGACGGCGACGAGCACCATCATGTCCAGGGTCCGCGCCTTCAAGGCCCGGTAGGCACCGTCGAAGAAGATCCACGACGAGTAGAAGATCACCGGCAGGCTCAGCAACAGGGTGAACACGTCGTCGCGCAGGCCGAACGGCGCCGGGACGGTGAACCCGAACATCTCGCGACCCATCGGCGACCACAACATGATCGGGATCGACAGCACCAACGCCACCAGGAACCGATTGCGCATGTCGCGGACCATGGCGTCCATCGACATCCCGGCGTGACCGCCGTGACCCATCAGCTCCTGCGCGGTGTGCCCGCCGGGCATCTCGTGCGCCGCCGGCTGCGGGGGATGTGCGGGTGTGCCCGGGCCCGGAGCCGGTTCGCTCATCGGGTCGCACACGTGCTCGGGCACCGAGCGGCCGGCGCAGTGATAGCCGCAGTCCCGCACCCATTTCGACAGCTCCGCCACCGACGTGCGGTCCGGATCGTAGGTGACGGTGGCGGTCTGGTTCACCGCGTTGGCCTCCACCGCGGTCACGCCCGGTCGGCGCAGCAGGGTCGATTCGATGGCCGGCGTCGACGTCGCCCAGTGCAGGCCGCCTACTTCGAGAACGGTGGTTCGGTTCATTCGATCCGGTCCCTCCCTCTGATAGCGGGGACGCATTACTCGCCCCCGTACGCAGTGCGGTTCCGCCGAACCGCAGTACCGGTAGCCGACACCGGTGAACGGTCATCGCTGATCGAGTCCGAGTCTGCCCCGCCCCGCCCCGGCATCTTCTGGTGGTTGGATGAAGATCCGTTGAAGAAGTCCGGGTCTCGGTCAGGGTCCGTGCTCGTCGGTACCAGTGCCCCGGCGATGATCAGCCATCTCGCCTCCTCGGATTCCGGATGTGCGGGTCGGTGGGTACCGGAGCCGTGCGCCGATGACTCTTCCCGCCGCGGTGGGGGTTTCGGCTGGTGGTTCGGTGAAGATCTGTTGAAGACTCTGCATCCCCCGAAACGGGTACCGCCGGGCCCTGCGGTGACAGTCCCTCAGCCGCTGTGGTGTTCGCCGTGGTCGGCCGGGACGGTGGTGGTCGGCACCGAGCTCGGTCCCGGCGCCGGCGCAGGGTTCGGGGCCGAGGGGCCGGTCAGAGCCGGTCCGAGCACGAACGCCGAGAGCGAGAACATCGCCGCGAACACCACCAGGGCGATCGCCGGGGCCTTCCAGGTGTGGAACCGCCGGAACAGCCGGCGCAGCAGCGGAATCGAGAACACCACCCCGAGGGCGAAGAACAACAGGTTGCCCCCGGCGCCGGTGACCAGCGCGGCCCCGGCGATCAGGCCGACGTGGTGCAGCACGTGCGGCGCCAGCCCCATCACCGTGCCGAGGGCCGCGGACACGGCGTTCCAGGTCGCGGCCGGCGGGCCCTTGCGGGCCGGCACGGCCACCGGTGGGGTGCTCATGGCTTCGGCGGTGGCGGGGTGCTCGCCGGGAGGAGTCGTCATACGCAGGCTCCGTCTTCTCAGGCGCGGTAGGACAGGGTCGTCATCATTCCGGCTTCCTGGTGGTAGGCGTTGTGGCAGTGCAGGGCCCACTGGCCCGGGTTGTCGGCGTCGAACTCGATTTCCACAGTCTGCATCGGACGCACCGTCACGGTGTCCTTGCGGGCTCCGCCGTCGACCAGGGCGAAGGTGTGTCCGTGCACGTGCATCGGGTGGAACATGGCCGACATGTTCCGTAACCGCATCCGTACCCGTTGTCCCTGGGCGACGGTCAGCGGCGCGGTGTCGGGGAAGGTAGCGCCGTTGAGCATCCACCGGTACGGGGCCATCGTGCCGCCCATGTCGACGCTCAGGTAGTTGTCGTGGGATCGTCGGTGCAGCCGCACCTGCTCGGCCGGGGACAGGGCGGTGCCGAGCAGCACCCGCCGATCCAGCTCGCCGGGCCGGGTATCGGTGGTGGCCGTCCCGGCGGCGGTGCGCACGACGGCCACCGCGTGGCCGGGTTTGCCTTCGGCGGCGGCGTAGAGCGGGAACACCCCGTCGGCGAGGGTGACCAGCACATCGAACCGTTCGCCCATACCGATCAGCACCGCGTCGGTGTTCCGGGGGGACACGGGGAAACCGTCACTGTGGGTGACCGTCATCGCATGTCCACCGAGCCCGACGCGGAAGGCGGTGTCCGAGGCGGCATTGACCAGCCGGATCCGCACCCGCTGCCCCGGGGCGGCGGTCAGGGTCACCGGGTCGACGGGGGTGCGGCCGTTGAGCAGGTAGTACGGGTAGTTCACGTCGCCGGCACCGCCGAGCAGGTCCGAGCGCATGCTCTCTGCACCCATCATCGAGCCCATGCCGCCCATCGCGCCGTGGTCCATCATCGAGCCCATCCCACCCGCGCGGGGGGCGGGCCGGCCGGGGGCCGGCATGCCGAGTTCGCGGGCGACATCGTCGGGGGTGCGGCCGGTGCCGTCGACCCAGTCGTCGAGCACGACGACCCATTCGTCGTCGTAGCCGCCGGGTTCGGCCGGGTCGTCGATCACCACCACCCCGTACAGGCCGCGGTCGAGCTGCAGCCCGGTATGCGAGTGGTAGAAGTAGGTGCCCGGATGCGGGGGCGTGAATTCGTAGGTGAACGACTCCCCGGCGACGATGGGCTCCTGCGTGAGCCCCGGTACCCCGTCCATGTCGTTGCTCATCGCGATGCCGTGGAAGTGGATGCTGGTGTCGGCCTCGAGTCGGTTGTCGACCCGCACCTGCAGCAGATCCCCGGCCCGGGCCCGCAGCAGCGGACCGGGCAGCGTGTCACCGTAGCCCCAGGTCGAGACAACCGTACCGCCGAGGTCGACCTGCACAGGCCGCGCCGTCACCTGCGCGGCGACCACCGCCTGCCCGGTGGTACGGCGTTGGGCCTCGAGCCGGCGCACCGCCTCGGCGCCCGGCCCGACCGGATTTCCCGCTACACCGGGGCGGGCGCAGCCGACCGGCCCACCGAGGGCCATCGCCCCGGCGGCCGCGGACGCACCGAGCAGAAACATACGGCGGGACATCTGCACCACACACATCTCCTGGAAACGTTGGGACGACAACGGACGACACGAGGTCGGCGCCGCTCACCGATAGGGACGCAGCGCCCGCCGCCGGGCTTGGTACTCGTCGGCGTCGATCTCGCCCCGTGCGAAACGGTCGTCGAGGACGCGCAGCGGATCGGCCGGCGGTGGCGGGGTGCCGGTGCGGTGACCGGTGCGGAACAGCGCGGCGATGCCGAAGGCCACCAACGCCCAGAAACCGATCATCGTCAGCGCCATCACCATCCAGCCGGCCCAGCCCACTGCGCCCGATCCCCACATCACGGCCGCTCCTTTCCTCGAAAGGCCCGGATCCGAGTCTGGGCCCGTTACCCGACGCCGCGGGTTGGCGTTCGATGAAGGTTCGCTGAAGAACGTCGCCACCGGCCCGCCGCGGCGGTCACGATGGGACATGGCCTCCGGTTCCGATCAGCTCGTCCCCGCCTCTGCCTCGAGCGCAGCGGTCCCCCCGAGCGGCCTGCGGGCGCTGGTGGTCGAAGACGAAGTGGCGCTGGCCCGGGTGGTGGGCACCTACCTCGAACGCGCCGGCTGCGAGGTCACGCTCGTGCACGACGGGCTCGACGCCGTCGAGCGCGCCCGGCAGGTCGATCCGGATGTCGTGGTGCTCGATCTGGGGTTGCCGCACCTGGACGGGATCGAGGTGTGCCGGCAGCTGCGCACGTTCTCCGACGCCTACGTCGTCATGCTCACCGCCCGCGCCGACGAGATCGACACCCTGGTCGGCCTGTCGGTCGGCGCCGACGACTACATGACCAAACCCTTCAGTCCGCGTGAACTCATCGCCCGCATCCAGGCCATGTTGCGGCGCCCCCGACCCTCGACCGGGGACGGCCGCACCCCCGCGCAGTCCGGCACCGATACCGGCCGCCGTACGTTCGGGTCGTTGACCCTCGATGCGGCCGGCCGCGAGGTGTGGGTCGACGGTACCCCGATCGCCTTGACCCGCACCGAATTCGACCTCCTCGCCGCGCTGTCCGCACACCCCAACATGGTGTTCACCCGGGCGCAGCTCATCACCGCGGTGTGGGGCCCGAGCTGGGTCGGCGACGAACACCTGGTCGACGTGCACATCGGGCACCTGCGCCGCAAACTCGGCGACGACGCCACCCGCGGGGTGTTCGTGCGCACCGTGCGCGGGGTCGGATACCGCATGGGAGCCGGGCAGTGACCACACCACCCCCACCGGCGGCAGCAGGGCGGAGGCCCGGGCGCCGCAGTGTCGGATTCGGCAGCCGGCTACTGGCCGCGCAGGCGATCGTCGTCGTCGGCGGCGCGATCAGCGCCTGGCTGGTGGCCGCCGCCGTCGCCCCAGGACTGTTCCACAACCACCTCGAGCAGGCAGGTATCGAGCACGTCTCGACCGAGGCGGCGCATGTGGAGGAGGCGTTCACTTCGGCGATGATCATCTCGCTGGCCATCGCGCTGGTGGTCTCGGCGCTGATGGCGCTGGCGGTGAGCTGGTACTTCACCCGCAGGGTGCAGCGCTCGGTCACCGGCGTGGCCGCCTCGGCCACCGAGATCGCCGGCGGCCACTACGGCGTGCGTCTGCCCGGACCCGGTCTCGGGCACGAATTCGACCAGCTCGCCGAGACGTTCAACCAGCTCGCCGATCGGCTGGACTCGGTCGAAACCACCCGGCGGCGCATGCTCTCGGATCTCGCGCACGAGATGCGCACCCCGCTGGCCACTCTCGATGCCCACCTCGAGGCCCTCGAAGACGGCATCCGGGTTCCCGACGCCGAGACCCTCGCGGTCCTGCGGTCGAGCACCGCCCGGCTCGGGCGGCTCGCCGAGGACATGGGCGCGGTCTCGCGCGCCGAAGAGGGCCGGCTGTCCGTCACGCCCGTGCCCACCGACACCCGCACCCTCGTCGACGCCGCGGTCCGCGTCGCCGCCGACCGCTACGCCGCCAAGGGCGTCGCCCTGGTCGAAGACGTCGAGCACCCCGCCGCGGTCACGGTCGACCCGGACCGGATCGGGCAGGTGCTGGGCAATCTGCTCGACAACGCCCTGCGGCACACCCCCGCCGGGGGCACGGTCACCGTCGCCACCACCGCCGTCGACGGAGAAGCCGGGATCACCGTCACCGACACCGGCGACGGCATCGCCGCCGAGCACCTGAGTCATCTGTTCGACCGGTTCTACCGTGCCGACCCCGCCCGCCGACGGCAAGAAGGCGGCAGCGGCATCGGATTGACCATCGCCCGCGCCCTGGTCGAAGCCCACGGCGGTACGCTGACCGCCTCCAGCGGCGGAGCCGGAACCGGCGCCCGATTCACCGTGCACCTGCCCACCGCCGCAGGCGCCCGCAGCAGCGCGCGCACCACCCCTCCGCGGGGTGCCGTGCACGCCGGCACCGGTCCCCGGGAGCGGCGATGAAGAAGCTTGCGCTCGATGCGCTCGCCCGGCACCTGGCCGCGCATGCCGCCGCCGCGCCCAGCGGCCGCAGCGCCGAGACCGTCTACGGCGGGCACGAACACGTGCTGCGGCAGACTCTCGTGGCGTTGCAGGCCGGACAGTCCATGGCCGAGCACGTCAGTCCCGGTGAGGCCACGGTGTACATCCTGCGCGGGCGCATCCGTGTCGTCGCCGACCGGACGAGCTGGGACGGACGCAGCGGGGACCTGATCGCCTTACCCCGCACCCGGCACCGGATCGACGCCGTCGCCGACACGGTCGCGCTGCTCACCGTCGCCAAGTACTGACCTCCGGGTGGTTCAGAGCCCGGCGCCGGGCCGCGGCGGGCTCGCCGGGGCCCGGTGGAACAACCAGGCCGCCACCGCAGTGAGCCCGACCAGCCACCCCAGCGCAGCCAGCAACGGCCCGGCGGCGTCGAAACTGTCGGTCAGCCCGCCGTCGAGGATCATCCGGGTCGCGCCGTAGCCGGGGAGCGTCTGCGCCCACTGCGACGGCTGCGGCCGCAGCATCGGGCTCTGCCCGATTCCCAGATCCACGAACGGCACCAAGAACGCGATGAATACCCCGCCCACCCGCCCGAACAACGGTCCCAGACACACCCCCACCAGCCCGTAGGTCAACGCCAGCAGCAGGTTCCCGGCCGCGTACAGGCCCCACTGACGCGCATCGAACACCGTGGCGGTGACCAGCAACGACGAGGCGGTCACCACCACCGCCGCCACCGCGATCACCGTCAACCGGACCGCCAGCAGCACCCCGGCACCGAAGCCGGCCAGCGACAGTCGCCGATCACCGCTGCGCGCATCGAGTACCACGAACAACCCGGCCAGCGCCGACAGCGACGCAATGGCGATCGGAGTCATGGTCCCGGCATGCACGTCCGGCAGCCAGAACACCTCCGTCACCGTTCGTCCGTCCTCGACCAGGGAGAACATCCCGAACTCGGGGACGGTCATCGCCTTCGACAACGCGATGAACACGATCGGCACCACCACCAGCAGCACCCACAGCACCGGGTTGCGGCGCCAGTCCCGCAACCCCATGTCCAGCCCCACCGCGAACCGATCCGCCCGCCCGGCCCGGCCGCTGAGCCCACCGCTGCGGCGCACCCCGCCGACCGTGGTGGTGACCACCACCGCCCCGACGAGGAGAGCCCCGGCCATCCACACCAGTGCCCATCCCAGGTCCCCGACCTTTCCGCCGTGGCGGGAGGGCACATCCACCATCCACAGCGTCACGAAATGGGTGGGAAACCCGCGGGTGGCCACCCGCTCCGCCGAACCGATCGCCGGCCCGAAGAACACGTCGACGATCCAGACGAACAGGATCAGCACGGTGCCGTTGACCGGATTGGGCACCAGTGCGCCGACCACCGCCCCGATCGCCAGGTAGATCATCGCGAACATCACCGTGCCCACCGTCACCCGCACCGGAGCATCGATGCCGACCCGCACCGCCAGCGCCAGCAACGCCACCGCCGAGACCAGCACCGCCAACACCAGGCCGGTGCCGAGCCGGGCCAGCACCAGCCGCCCTGTCGCCAGGCCCGCCGACACCAGCCGCCGGTCCGCCGCCCGGGCGGCATTGATCTGGAAGTACATCGCGATCCCGGCCAGGAAACCCGCCGCCCACCCGGCCGTCGCCGTTTCCACCGCCGGTCCGCCCGCGCCACCGAGCAGCCTGGCCGCATCGGCCATCGCTCCAGCCGCGACGATCACGAACACCACAGGCACAATCACCAGCACCAGCAGGTTCACCGGGTTGCGGACATAGTCGGCCAGGAACCGGCCGATCAGCGCCCGGACGTCGCCGACCGCCGACCGCACGGTGGGGGCGAGGCTCATCGCGGCACCGTCCGGCCCTCCCGCAGATCGACGATGCGATCGAACCGCTGCTCGTCCGCCACGAAATGACTGATGATCAACACCGAGCGGCCCGCCTGCCGACGCTGCGCCACGATCTCCCAGAACCGCAGATAGGTATCCCAGTCGAACCCGGCATACGGCTCGTCCAGCAGCAACACCTCCGGATCGGCCAGCAGCGCCAGCCCCAGGTTCAATTTCGCCAGCGTCCCGCCCGACAACCGGTCGGCACGGGTGCCGGCGTAGCGGTCGAACCCCAACGTGGCGTACAGGTGGCCGCGCGAGCGGTGCGCAACTTCCGGGCTCATCCGGTACGCCCGACCGAACAACTCGAAGTGCTCGTCGCACGTGAGCCGTTCGTAGACCACCGGCTGTTGCGGGCAGTAGCCCAGCCGCCGCGGACGGCGCACACAGCCGGCATCGGCCCGCAGGTCCCCGACGAGAATCTTCATCAGCGTCGACTTGCCCGAGCCGTTCTCCCCCGCCAGCCCGACAACCTCCCCGGGGCGCAGCACCAGGTCCGCCCCGCGCAACACCGGGGTGCGGTGCCGTCGCGGCCACCAGCCGCGACCGAAGCTCTTCTCGATCCCATCAGCCGCCAGCAACGACGACTGCGCCGAATCGGCCGTGGACTCCGGGGAACCGGACTCGGATGCAGCCATCTCTCACCTCGGACACTCGAAGGCGTGCACGCGCCACCGGCGCCTTCTTCCACCGCGGTTGTGGCGGGCGCACTCACCGTAGGTGCCCACCGCTGTAGCCCAGCACGAGATCCGGTGAAGATCTGCTGAAGAACCCATCCGATGTCGGCGCTGCCCACCGCTACCGGCTGGCGCCGAGCCGGGAATCCGCCCCGGTCCGCTCCGGAGGTGGGCTGCGACAAAGCCCTGCTAGGGCAACAGGCCCTGCCGACGGGCCTCGACGACCGCCTCGTGCCGGCTGCCGACCTCGAGCTTGCCCATCAGATTGCGCATGTAGCTCTTGACGGTCTCCACGCTCAGCGACAGCCGCTCGGCGATCTCGGCGTTGCGGCACCCGAGCGCCACGTACGCCAGCACATCCCGTTCCCGCGCCGAGAGCCGCACCGTCGGTGTGGCCGCCCCGCCGGTCAGCGTCCGCAGCTTCTCCTCGACCTCCCGCAGGCGCGCTTCGATCCCCGGGTCGGACGTCTGTGCCGCGATCTCCCGCAGGGCCAGGTAGCTCTCGGTGATGCCCTCCGACACCGACGCGGACACGGCGGACGGGGCGGCGGCGCGGGCGTTGTCGATGAGGGCGACCCGCCGGTCCACCTCGTCCCGGATCTCGATCTCGCGGGCGAGCCTGCGGGCCGACCGCATCACCTGCTCGACGACCACGTCGCCGATCGGCAGGCTGGTCCGCAGGCCGCCGTACAGGGCGGCGCGGGTGCGGCGGCGCACCACCACCGGAACGGCGAGCAGCGACTCGATGCCCTCCCCCGCGACCTCCCGGTCGTACTCGTGGGAGATCTGGGGGGAGTTGAAGTAGTCCGACACCGCACCGGGCCGTTGCTCGGCGACCACCTTGCCGCCGAGTCCGCACTCGGAGCTGATCACCAGGTCGCGGAGGATGCCGCTGCGGGTGCCGACGAAACCGGACAGCAGCATGTCCCCCCCGTGCACGGTGCCACCGAACAGCACGGGCATCCCGGTCGAGATCTGCAGCTGCCGCAGCTCGGCGCGCAGGGCGTCCTCGTCGCTCGGCCGCAGGTGCGCGTGCGGGCCCTGGCGCGTCGCCGCAACATTCGGCGTCCCGACCCGTGTCGATGCCGGGTTCGTCGACGCCGTGCTCGTCGACGCTGGGTTCGTCGACACAGACCTCACCGGAACCACCTCCGAGACCGCGAATACCCACTTCGGAGGGTAGCGGGGAATCTGTCGTGACTCATAACCTCCACCCGTTCCGGTGTTGCAGCGATCACAATGGCGTACACCGACCGAGTGCCGAAGTCCCGGAGGTATCCGTGCCCACCCCCACGTCCGTCCCCACCGCCCGAACGGCGAACCACACCCCGCTCAGCCCCCTGCGGTTCCTCGAGCGTTCGTCGTCCGTGTTCCCCGACCGCACCGCGATCGTCCACGGCGACCGCCGCTACACGTACGCGCAGTTCGCCGACGAGGCGCAGCGCCTGGCCCGCGTCCTGCGCAGCCGGATCCAGCCGGGTGACCGGGTGGCCTTCCTGGCGCCGAACGTGCCGGAACTGCTCATCGCGCACTTCGCGGTGCCGCTCGCCGGAGGCGTGCTGATCGCGCTGAACTCCCGGCTCGCCGGGCCCGAACTCGAGTACATCCTCGGGCACGCCGAGGCGTCGCTGCTGTTCGTCGACTCGGAGTTCGTGGGGTCGGTCGCCGGTGTCACGGCCGGCGTGCCGTCGCTGACGGCGGTCGTGGAGGTGCCGGATTCGACGGTCCCGTACCCCGACGTGCCGGCCGGGATCGTCACCACCCGGTACGACGAGTTCCTCGCCGCCGCCGACGACCTCGACGACACCCCGCTGCACTGGGGCGTCGACGACGAGGAGCAGGTCATCACCCTGAACTACACGTCGGGCACCACCGGCAAGCCGAAGGGCGTGATGTACACGCACCGCGGCGCCTACCTCAATTCCTTCGGCGAGACGTTCCACAACGGGTTCGACGGGAAGACGCAGTACCTGTGGACCCTGCCGATGTTCCACTGCAACGGCTGGTGCACGCCGTGGGCCGTGACGGCGGCCGCCGGCACGCACATCTGCCTGCGGGCCGTGCGGGCGGACGCGATCTGGGACGCCATCGACAACCTGGGCGTGACCAACCTCTGCGGCGCCCCCGCGGTGTGCTCGACCATCGCCGAGGCCCCGCAGGCCCACCGGCTGGACCGGCCGCTGCGGATCACCACGGCGGGCGCGCCCCCGTCGCCGACGGTGATCGCGCAGCTCGAGGCGATCGGCGTGACCGTCGTGCACGTGTACGGCCTCACCGAGGTCTACGGGCCGTACACGATCTGCGAATACCAGGACTCGTGGGACGACAAGCCCGCCGAGGAACGCGCGGCGCTCCTGTCGCGGCAGGGCGTGGGCATGCTGCAGGCGGAGAACGCACGGGTCGTCGACGCGAACATGAACGACGTGCCCGCGGACGGGCAGACGATGGGCGAGATCGTGCTGCGCGGCAACAACGTCATGGCGGGGTACTTCAAGGATCCGGAGGCCACGGCGGAGGCGTTCAAGGGCGGCTGGTTCCACACCGGCGACCTGGGCGTGATGTACCCGGACGGATACATCCAGCTCAAGGACCGCGCCAAGGACATCATCATCTCCGGCGGCGAGAACATCTCCACCGTGGAGGTCGAGCAGGCCATCGTCAGCCACCCGGCCGTGCTGGACGTCGCGGTGGTGGGCGTGCCCGACGAGAAGTGGGGCGAGCGTCCCAAGGCGTTCGTGATCCTGAAGAAGGGCGAGACCGTGACGGCCGAGGAGCTGATCTCCTACACGCGCACGTTGCTCGCCGGGTACAAGGTGCCGCGGGAGATCGTGTTCCCGCTGGATCTGCCGCGGACGCCGACCGGCAAGATCCTCAAGTTCGAGCTGCGGGCCGCGCACTCGGCGCAGGCCTGACGCCGGCCGCGCCGCCGGGTCCGGCGGCGCGGCCGTTTCGACTTCGATACCGCGGATTGGATACTGAGAACCATGGCACTCGGTCCCGACTCCGCCCGCCGCATCGACGCGACCGGCCCCGATCCCGCCCAGTTCCGGGTGCACGTGGTGACGCAGGCGATCCGCCTGTTCTCCGAGTACGGCTACGAGTCGACCACCGTCGAGCAGATCGCGTCGGCCGCGGGAGTGTCGCGACGGACCTTCTTCCGGCAGTTCCGCTCGAAGGAGGACGTGATCTTCGCCGATCACGAATCGCTGCTCGAGCAGGTCGGACACTATCTGTCGGGGAACTTCGACGATCCGTGGGCGGCCGCCGCCGAGGCCGCCGAGCTGGTGTTCGGGCACTTCCGGGACAAGCGGGAGCTTGCGGTGTGGCGGTATCGCGTGGTGCAGCGGGTGCCTGCGCTGCGCGAGCGGGAGCTGGTCACGACGTACCGCTACGAGCGGCTGTTCACCGACTACCTGCGCTCGGCGGTGCCGTCGGAGTCGGGGGTGCGGATCGTCAGCTTCGCGGCCGCGATGACCGCGACGCACAACTTCCTGCTGCGCGCGATGATCCGCGGCGACGAGTCCGCGACGGCTGAGGAACTGCGCCGCGCGCTGCTCGAGGTGCGGCGCTCGTTCGGTGTCGCACCGGGGCAGAGCGCCGCGCCGGCCGTCGGTCCGGCGCGGGACGCCGAGCGCGCGATCACGGTGGTGACCTATCCCCCGGGCACGTCGCCCGCGGAGGTCGCCCGCCAGGTGCAGGCGCAGCTCGAGGCGGCGTCGGACTGACGTCAGGGGGAGGCCGACGATCCACCACCCCCATTGACGTGGCACTGAGTGCCGTGGTTCACTGGAACCGATTTCGTGACGTCGCGAGCCCTCCACTCAGTAGGATGGATGCGACACCCAAACAAGAACTGGCACTGCGTGCCGATAGGAGTCCGCCGTCATGGCCTTCAACCCGGAGTTCGGTCTGTTCAAGCTGGGCGAGGAGCACGATGAGCTCCGCGCCGCCATCCGCGCGCTGGCCGAAAAGGAGATCGCGCCCTACGCCAAGGACGTCGACGAGAACTCCCGCTTCCCGCAGGAGGCCCTCGACGCCCTCAACAAGTCCGGCCTGAACGCGATCCACGTCCCCACGGAGTACGGCGGCGACGGCGCCGACTCGGTCGCCACCTGCATCGTCATCGAGGAGGTCGCCCGCGTCTGCGGTTCGTCCTCGCTGATCCCGGCCGTGAACAAGCTCGGCACCATGGGCCTGATCCTGTCCGGCTCCGAGGAGCTCAAGCAGAAGGTCCTGCCCGACCTGGTCAAGGGCGACATGGCGTCCTACGCGCTGTCCGAGCGGGAGGCCGGCTCCGACGCCGCGGGCATGCGTACCCGCGCCAAGGCCGACGGCGACGACTGGATCCTCAACGGCTCCAAGTGCTGGATCACCAACGGCGGCAAGTCCAGCTGGTACACCGTCATGGCCGTCACCGACCCCGACAAGGGTGCCAACGGCATCTCCGCGTTCATGGTCCACAAGGACGACGAGGGCTTCGTCGTCGGCCCCAAGGAGAAGAAGCTCGGCATCAAGGGCTCCCCGACCGCCGAGCTGTACTTCGAGAACTGCCGCATCCCCGGCGACCGCATCATCGGCGAGCCCGGCACCGGCTTCAAGACCGCCCTCGCGACCCTCGACCACACCCGCCCCACCATCGGCGCGCAGGCGGTCGGCCTCGCGCAGGGTGCGCTCGACGCGGCGATCGCCTACACCAAGGACCGCAAGCAGTTCGGCAAGCCGATCTCCGACTTCCAGGGTGTGCAGTTCATGCTGGCCGACATGGCCATGAAGGTCGAGGCGGCACGCCTGATGGTGTACACCTCCGCGGCGCGCGCCGAGCGCGGGGAGCCGAACCTGGGCTTCATCTCCTCCGCCGCCAAGTGCTTCGCCTCCGACGTCGCGATGGAGGTCACCACGGACGCCGTGCAGCTGTTCGGCGGTGCCGGCTACACCACCGACTTCCCGGTCGAGCGGATGATGCGCGACGCCAAGATCACCCAGATCTACGAGGGCACCAACCAGATCCAGCGGGTCGTCATGTCCCGCGCGCTGCTCCGCTGACGCGGCGGCAGTAAGTTCACCCTGGTCCAACCTTCGTATCGAGGAGAATCTCCCGTGGCAGTGGAATTGATCGGTGTAGTCGGTGGCGGCACGATGGGGGCCGGCATCGCCGAGGTGTGCGCCAAGGCCGGCAGCGACGTGATCGTGCTCGAGACCAGCGAGGAGTTCGCCGACGCGGCCCGCAAGCGCGTCTCCGGCTCGATCGGCAAGGGCGTCGCCCGCGGCAAGATCACGCAGGAGGAGGCCGACGCCGCGATCGCGCGGGTTCGGGTCACCACCGATGTCGCCGATCTCGCCAACCGTGATCTCGTCATCGAGGCGGCACCCGAGATCGAGTCGCTCAAGGTCGACATCTTCACCAAGCTCGACGCGGTCGTGAAGCCCTCCGGCATCCTGGCGACCAACACGTCGTCGCTCCCGGTGATCAAGATGGCCCAGGCGACGTCGCGCCCGGGACAGGTGGTGGGTGTGCACTTCTTCAACCCGGTGCCGGTGATGCCGCTGGTGGAGATCATCTCGGCGCTGACCACCGAGGAGGAGACGGCGAACGCCGTCTTCGACTACGTCAAGAACACCCTCGGCAAGATGACGGTCCGCGCGGGCGACCGCGCCGGCTTCATCGTCAACGCGCTGCTGATCCCGTACCTGACGTCCGCCGTGCGGATGCTCGAGTCGGGCTACGCGACGAAGGAAGACATCGACGCCGCGATGAAGGGCGGCTGCGGCTACCCGATGGGCCCGCTCACCCTCATCGACACCGTCGGTCTCGACGTCACCCTCAACGCCGCCCAGTCGCTGTACGACGAGTTCGCCGAGCCGCACTACGCGCCCCCGGCGCTGCTGCGCCGCATGGTCGACGCCGGCCGCCTCGGCCGCAAGACCGGCCAGGGCTTCTACAGCTACAACTGAGCCCCGCAGCACGAACCCCGTCGCGACGCGCTCGCGGCGGGGTTCGTCGTATCCGTGATCCCCCGCGCGCATCGGTGCCGTCCGCGCGCGGCCACGCCGGGCGAGCGGACCTACGCCGGGGGTGCGTCCCGGTCCGCCTCGGACCGCTCCTCCACGTGCCGCTGCAACGCGCCGATCCGCGAGTCGAGATCCCGGGCGCTCTCCGCGGCGGCGCGCAGTTCGTCGAGCATCTCCCGCGGGACGTGACCGTCGAACTCGGTGCGCAGCCGCGTCGCCACGCTCTCCCACGACTCCATGACCCCGGTGCGGATCTGCACCTCCACGTACACCGTCCGCACCCGGCCGGTCGACGCCACCGGCACCTCCACGACGAGGCACAGCCCGCGGTACCCGTCCGGGCCGGCGCGCTTGATGTAGTCCCTCGCCTCGATCACCCGCACGTCCCGCCGGGCGACGAGCAGGTCCCGTACGCGGTACACGTCGGCGGTGACGGCGCACGTGAGCCGGATCCCGGCGACGTCCCGCCCGAGGTCCTCGACCCGCAGCGGTGGATCGGCCTCGTCCAGGACCGAGTCGGGCGTGGTCAGCCACGTTTCGGCATGCTCGACGGGATCGTAACCGTGGGTGTCGGCGAACTCGCTGCGGACGATGTCGATCTTCGTCCGCAACTCTTCGACACCGAACCCGCAGGTCTTCAGGAACCGAGCCAGATCCCGCCGGAGGATGTCAGTCCGCCCGGGTCCGCTCCCCGTCATCGCCAGCCTCCTCGATCCGCGTCTGCGAATTCGCCGGCCCCGCGCGACGACCGTCGCGCAGCACCTCCCGCAGCGTCCGCGGCGACACGCCCGCCTCGCGGCGGGCCTTGCCGCGGGTGACGAGCACCCCGATGATCGCCACGACCCACACGGGATACTGCGCCAGCCAGGCGACCCGGAACGCCTCGAAGGTGTAGCCGCCGAGACGCTGCAGGATCAACCCCATCGCCTGGATCACCAGCAGGGACGCCAGGAATCCGCCGATGTTGACCATGCCCTGGGCGGTGCCGAGCGCGGTGCTCGGGTTGAATGTCCGCGCATAGTCGAATCCGATCATAGACCCGGGTCCGCCCACCGAGATGGTCACGATCAGGAGGACGAGCAGCCACATCGGGGCCGGCGCCGGCAACAGCAGCACGACCGTCCACATCGCGGCGTTGCTCACCATGATCGACAGCACCAGCCACGATCGGTGCAGCGGGAACCGGCCGCTGAGGATCCCGAGCACCGGGCCGGCCGCGATCGCCGAGACCACGGAGAGGGTGAGCAGCGAACCGGCGGCCGCCGCGGACAGGCCCTGCGCCGACTGGAGGTACGGCACGCCCCACAGCAACGCGAACGTGGTGATGGAGAATTGGGTGCCCATGTGGGTGAAGAAGCCGAGCCGTGTGCCCGGTCTGCGCCACACCACCCTGATCTGCCCGAGCACCTGCCGCATCCCGGCAGCCTCGGTCCGCACGACCACCCCCGGCGGCGCGTCGCGCACCACTGCGACCGCGAGCACGCAGGCGAGCACGCCGAGCGCCGCGGCGCTCGCGAACGCCGCGCTCCACCCCGCTCCGCCCAGGATCAGCACGAAGGGCAGCGCCGAGAGCACCTGACCCAGCTGCCCCAGGATGCCGGTCAGCTGCGACACCAGCGGCACCCGCCGCGTGTCGAACCACACCGGCACCAGCCGCAGCACCGAGATGAAGGTCAGCGCGTCGCCCGCCCCGACGAAGACGCGGGCCGCATAGGCGGCGGGCAGGGACTCGGTGAACGCCAGCACCAGCTGCGCCACCGCCATGATCGCCGCACCCGAGGCGATCATCACCCGGGAACCGAACCGGTCGAGCAGCACCCCGGCCGGGATCTGCATGCTCGCGTACACCACGATCTGCAGGACCACGAAGCCCGACAGCACGGCCGGGGTGATGTCGAAGCGTTCGGTCGCGGCGAGTCCGGATACGCCGAACGACGTGCGATGCATGACGGCCACGACATAGGCGAGGACACCCACGCCCCACACCCACCAAACCCGTTTCATGATGAAACGACCCTACGCGGCGACGCGACTACCCGCCGGTAGTCACTCCCGGCCCCACGACACCCAGGTCGGGTCCGCGGCCCGCCCACCCACGACCGCGTCGGCGAGGGTGTCGAGCCTGGCGACGTGCTCGTCGGTGAGACGCACGTCGAGCGCGCCGGCGTTCTCGGTGACCCGCGCGGCGGAGCGGCTGCCCGGGATCGCCACCGACGGCAGCCCGAACTGCCGCGCCTTGGCGTCGAGCCACGCCAGCGCCACCTGCGCGATCGTCGCGCCCACCTCGTCGGCCACCGCGCGCACCGCGGCACGCACCTGCAGGTTCGCGGGCAGCGCGTCGGCGGCGAATCGGGGGAAGCGCCGGCGCAGGTCCTTCTCCCCGATCCGGGCGGCATCGAACGCGTCGGTGAGCAGACCTCGGCTGACCGGCGAGTACGGCACGAAGCCGATGCCCAGCTCGGCGGCGGTCGGCACGACGTTCTTCTCGACGTCCCGGGAGACGATGCTCCACTCGGACTGGATCGCGGCGATCGGGTGCACGGCGTGCGCGCGGCGCAGCTCGTCGCCGGTGGCCTCGGACAACCCGATGTGCCGGATCTTGCCGGCCTGCACCAGCTCGGCCAACGCGCCGACCGTGTCCTCGATGGGCACGTCCGGGTCCACACGGTGCAGGTAGTACAGGTCGACGCGGTCCACCCCGAGCCGGCCGAGGGACTCGTCGAGGGCCTTCTTCGCGTACTCGGGACGGCCGTCGATGCCGCGATTACCGCTGCCCAGCGCACCGACGAGCCCGAACTTCGTGGCCACCTGCACCTCGTCGCCGCGGTCCTGCAGCAGCTTCCCGACGACCCGTTCGCTGGTGCCGTCGCCGTAGACGTTCGCGGTATCGACAAACGTGACCCCCAGGTCGACGGCGTGATGCAGCGTCGCCAAGGCCTCGTCGAGATCGACGGGTCCGTAGGCGGGCGAGACCGACATCGCGCCGTATCCCTGTGCGCTGACGGTCAGGCCGGGGGCGAGGTCGACGGTGGGGACGGGCATGACTACTCCAGTACTGTCCGGACGATCGGGGGACCGCACCAGGTGCGGCGACACCGATCCTTCCGAACATCGCGGGCCGCCGCACGCCGGGAAACCCGGTGCCGCCGCCACCGCCCGCCTAGGCTGAATCCATGTCGTACGACTGGCTCGAACTGCAGCACATCGCCCGGCAAGGTTTCGAGAGCCGGCTCTCGGCGGTCACCGACTGGTCCGCCCCCACCCCCGACACCGAATGGGACGTCGCCACCCTGGTCCGGCACGTCGTGGACGAGCAGCGGTGGGTGCCGCCGCTGCTCGCCGGCAGGACGATCGCCGAGGCGGAGGCCGAACTCGACCCGCTCGGCGACGACCTGTCCGCCGAATGGGACCGGCACGCCGTCGACGCCTCCGTCGCGTGGGCGTCCACCGACCCGGACAAGCAGGTGCACCTGTCCTACGGGATGGTGCCCGTCCGCGACTATCTGCGGCAGCAGGTCGCGGACATCGCGATCCACACGTGGGACCTGGCCCGGGCCGTGGGGGCCGACGAGCGCCTCGATCCCGACCTGGTGGCGGCCGTGTGGGAGGACATACAACCGCAGCGGGACATGCTGGCCGCGAGCGGGCTGTTCGCGCCGCCCGTGCCGGTGCCCGACGACGCGGCCGTGCAGGACCGGTTGCTGGCGCTGACCGGGCGTGATCCCCGGTCGGGAGGAACGCGATGAGCACGCCGACCGAGCCGGAGGCGAGCAGCGCGACCGAGCCGGAGGCGAGCAGCGCGACCGAGCCGGACATCAAGCCCCGCAGCCGCGACGTCACCGACGGCCTCGAGAAGACCGCGGCGCGCGGCATGCTCCGCGCGGTCGGCATGGGCGACGACGACTGGGGCAAGCCGCAGATCGGGGTGGCCTCGTCGTGGAACGAGATCACCCCGTGCAACCTGTCGCTGGACCGGCTGGCGCAGGCGGTCAAGGACGGCGTGCACGCCGCCGGCGGGTATCCACTCGAGTTCGGCACGATCTCCGTCTCCGACGGCATCTCGATGGGCCACGAGGGGATGCACTTCTCGCTGGTGTCGCGGGAGGTGATCGCCGACAGCGTGGAGACGGTCATGCAGGCGGAGCGGCTCGACGGGTCGGTACTGCTCGCAGGATGCGACAAGTCCCTGCCCGGAATGCTGATGGCCGCCGCGCGTCTCGACCTGGCGGCCGTGTTCCTGTATGCGGGGTCGATCCTGCCGGGCGTCGCGAAGCTGTCCGACGGATCCGAACGCGACGTGACGATCATCGACGCCTTCGAGGCGGTCGGCGCCTGCGCCCGCGGGCTGATGAGCCGGGAGGACGTCGACGCGATCGAGCGGGCCATCTGCCCCGGCGAGGGCGCGTGCGGCGGCATGTACACGGCGAACACGATGGCCAGCGCGGCCGAGGCGCTCGGCATGTCGCTGCCGGGAAGCGCGGCGCCGCCGGCGACGGACCGCCGCCGCGACGGGTACGCCCGCCGCAGCGGGCAGGCCGTGGTGAACCTGCTGCGCCGCGGCATCACCGCCTCCGACATCCTCACGAAGGAGGCGTTCGAGAACGCGATCGCCGTGGTGATGGCGTTCGGTGGGTCGACCAACGCGGTGCTGCATCTGCTCGCGATCGCGCACGAGACGCAGGTCGAGCTGAGCCTGGACGACTTCTCCCGCATCGGTGCGCGCGTCCCGCACCTGGCCGACGTCAAGCCGTTCGGCCGGCACGTGATGCAGGACGTCGACCGCATCGGCGGCGTGCCGGTGATCATGAAGACCCTGCTCGACGCGGGCCTGCTGCACGGCGACTGCCTCACCGTCACCGGGCGGACCGTCGCCGAGAACCTGGCCGAGATCGCTCCGCCCGACCCGGACGGGAAGGTGTTGCGCGCACTGAGCGAACCCATCCATCCCACGGGGGGCATCACGATCCTGAAGGGCAGCCTCGCCCCGGGCGGCGCGGTGGTGAAGTCCGCCGGGTTCGACGAGTCGGTGTTCGAGGGCACCGCCCGGGTCTTCGAGCGCGAGCGTGCCGCGATGGACGCGCTCGAGGACGGCACGATCACCGCGGGAGACGTGGTGGTGATCCGGTACGAGGGCCCGAAGGGCGGGCCGGGAATGCGGGAGATGCTCGCCATCACCGGCGCGATCAAGGGTGCCGGCCTCGGTAAGGACGTGCTGCTGCTCACCGACGGGCGGTTCTCCGGCGGCACGACGGGCCTGTGCGTCGGGCACGTGGCTCCCGAGGCGGTGGACGGTGGCCCGATCGCCTTCGTCCGCGACGGCGACCCGATCCGCCTCGACGTCGCGAACGGCACCCTCGACGTGCTGGTCGACGAGGACGAACTCGCGTCCCGCCGGCAGGGGTGGGAGCCGCTGCCTCCCCGCTACACCCGCGGGGTGCTGGCCAAGTACACGAAGCTGGTCGGTTCGGCGTCGAGCGGCGCGGTCTGCGGCTGACCCGATTCGCGGATCCGTCGAGGCGGTGGAGAATCGGCCTGCGCGACGGCGCCCTACAGATCGAGGCCGAGGTCGACGTCCCGGCCGTCGAGGGCGCCCCGCAGGATCGCCTGGTCGGCCAGGTCCTCGGCCAGGAATTCCCGGAGCAGGTCCACCGCCTGCACGATCTTCCGGCTGCGCAGCGAATAGAAGACGTTGTTGCCGGAACGTCGCGCGTTCACGATGCCGCGCTCGCGGAGAACGGACAGATGCTGGCTGGCGTTGGACTGGCTGAAGCCCAGCGCCTCGCACAGGTCACCGACGCTGAGTTCGCCGTCCCGCAGCTCGTTGATGATGAGCAGTCGCTTGGGGTCGGCGATGGCCTTGCAGACTCGGGCGTGGAGTTCCTGCAACTGTGCCGCGATGTCCTGTTCCATCACCCCTCCGAACCGAGCGTCGGGTGCCGATTATAGGTGCGCCGGCCGGGCGGCAGCGGATCGCGGCGGGGCGCCGGCCCGGCGAGCGCGACGGTGCCGTCGGTGGCCGCACCGCTCAGTGGGCGGTCTTCAGCGAGGTGGCTGCCGCGCATTGGTTGCGGCCGACGTCGAGGACCTCGAGCTCGTCGTCGGCGGGGGCGAGTTGTCCGGCGTTCACGCGGCGGATCGTCTCGTAGGTGTGCGGGGCTGCGGGCAGCGAGTTCACGATCTGCTCGACGAAGCGTTCGAGGGCGTGCTCGTTCAGCAGTGTGGCGGTGAAAACCTCCTCCAACGTGGTGACGACCAGTCCTTCGGCGTTGATCTCCTCGCTGCTCGACCAGTGGGCCGGGGCGATCATCGTTCGCGGGTCGAGGGGGCGCAGCCTGTCGTGCACGCTGCGGAACAGATCCCGCGCCAGCTCCTCGGCCCGGCCGGTCAGGTCGGGCCGGCCGAGTCCCCGGACGAAGACGGTGTCGCCGACGAGCAGGACCGAATCGCTGACCAGCAGCGCCGTCGTGCCGGGGGTGTGGCCCGGCAGGTGCATGGTCATGGCCCGGACGACGGTGGACCCCAGGTCGAGTGCGTCACCCTCCTTCAGCGGCCGGTTGGGGAACGGGACGATGCCGCCGGCGTCCTCCGGCGGCAGGTGATACTCCGCATCGAGCCGGGCGGCCAGTGCCGGGCCACCACTGACATGGTCCGCGTGCACGTGGGTGTCCACGACGTGCACGATCGAAACATCTTGCATTCGAGCAAGTTCCAGGTATGCCTCGGTCGATCTGGCGGGGTCGACGACGATGCCGCGGCCGCCGGGCACGCCGACGAGGTACGACAGGCAGGCCTTCGCCGGGCGCTGGAACTGCCAGATGCGCACGTCGCCGGGGAGTCCGGTGATCTCGACGGGAACGAGGAGCCGGTTCCACGCGTCGGTACCGCCCTCGAGGGAGCGGGTGCGCAGGCCCAGCGTCTCGAACTCCTCGGCGACCAGTTCGGAGCCGTTGCCCTGTCCGCAGACGACGACGGCGCCCGCCCGCGTGACGGCGGCCTGTTCCTCGAGTTCTTCCATCACCCGATAGACCGGGACGTGGCGAGTGGGAACGGGCCGGGGTCCTTCGATCCGGCCGGCCCGGAAATCCTCGGTGCTACGGATGTCGAGGATCTCGGGAACGGTGCCCGCCTGGAGCTCGCGAAACAGTTCCAACGCTGTGACGGTATCGGCCACGTGTCCTCCCAGGGACGAAACGGGCGGGTGGTCCGCACACCGGGAGGGTGACTTTCCGAACCATCTTGCGGTATGCGCATACACGAATGTAGTGTTCTGGATCACATATCGCAACACTCCGCGCGAAGGCCGCACGAGGCCTCCCCGGCAACCACGAAAGGGGCCGGCGCATGTCGGACAACCCGCAGCGTGACGTCGACGACGCCCCGGAGAGCATGACGATCGTGGCGTGGAGCGGCGATCTGGACAGAATGTGGCCAACCCTGATCCTCGGCTCCACCGGCGCCGCCTACGGCATGTCCACGACGATCTTCTTCACCTTCTGGGGACTGTTCCCCCTGGTGCGCGACGACGTCCGGATCACCGGCACCGACGCGATGACCAAGGCGCTGGCCGGCATGAACCGGCCGGGCATGCGGCACATGAAGCTGTCGAAGCTCCACCTGGCCGGCGCCGGGCCCTGGATGATGAAAAGACTTGCGCGCCAGAAGAACGTGGCCCACCCGGCCGAGCTGGTCGAGATGTGCACCGAGCTGGGCGTGAACCTGTGGCCGTGCGAGATGACCATGGACCTGCTGGGCCTTCGCCGCGACCAGCTCCTCGAGGGAGTGGGCGAGCCCGTCGGTGCCGCCACCGCCCTGTCCGCGATGAGCAGGTCCCAGATCAGCCTCTTCATCTGACCCTTCGGAACCCAGGAGCGGACCGTGGACTACCAGATCGACGTCGTCGTCGACGCCAAGGGACAGAAATGCCCGATGCCCGTGCTGCTCGCCTCGCGTGCGATCAAGAAGCTCGAGTCCGGGCAGATCCTGCTCGTCGAGGCCACCGACGGCGGATCGAAACGCGACATCCCGTCGTGGGCGACCGACACGGGAAACGAACTGCTGGACAACAACAGCGAGGACGGCGTCCACCGCTACCTCATCCGGAAGAAGTGAGACGGTGCGCTACGGCTTCGCGATCGATCAGCGCACGTGCATCGGCTGCCACGCCTGCACGGTCGCCTGCAAGACCGAGCACGAGGTGCCGCTCGGCCAGTTCCGCACGTGGGTGAAGTACGTCGACGCGGGTGAGTTTCCGAACACCACAAGATCTTTCGGTGTGATGCGCTGCAACCACTGCACCGACGCACCGTGCGTGAAGATCTGCCCCACCGGCGCGCTGTTCAAGCGCGACGACGGAATCGTCGACTTCGACAACGAGCGCTGCATCGGCTGCAAGAGCTGCATGCAGGCGTGCCCCTACGACGCCATCTACATCGATCAGGACACCCACACCGCGGCGAAGTGCAACATGTGCGCGCACCGCGTCGACAACGACATGGAGCCTGCCTGCGTCGTGGTGTGCCCCACCCACTCGATCTGGGTCGGCGACCTCGACGACCCGACCAGCGGCATCGCCACCCTGGTCAGCACGCAGCAGACCGCCGTGCGCTCGCCGGAACAGAACACCGGGCCGAACGTCTTCTATCTCGGTGCCGACCGGGCGGTCCTCGATCCGCTGGTCGCCCCGGTCGCCGACACCTACATCTGGGCCGAGCCGGACGCGCACCGCCGCGAGACCGCGGCCGACCTGCCCGGGGATCGCACCACGAAGGCTCGCACCACGCTGAACACCGCGCATCCCCGGCCGTGGGGATGGCGCGTGACGACCTACCTGTGGACCAAGGCCGTCGCCGCCGGCGCCCTCGCCGTCGCGGGGCTGGCCCACATCCTGGGCATCGACCTGGGGTGGCTGGGCGACTACGCGGCGCCCGCAGTGGCCATGGCGGGCGCAGCCCTCACCGGAGTCCTGCTGATCTGGGACCTGAAGCGGCCGGAGCGTTTTCTCTACATCTTCCTGAGATCCAACTGGTCCTCGTGGCTCGTGTGGGGCGCCTACGCGCTGGCCGCCTTCGGCGGGGTGGCCGCCCTGTGGGTCCTCGCCGCCTTCCTCGGATCGGCTTGGGGCGCAACCGTGCTCGCCTGGGCCGCCCTGGCCTCCGGCGCGCTGGTCGCCGGCTACACCGGATTCCTCTTCGGGCAGGCCGAGGGCCGCGACCTGTGGCAGTCACCGTTGTTGTTCTGGCACCTGCTGGTTCAGGCCGCCATGGTCGGGACCGGGGCGCTGCTCGTCGTCGCGCCGTTCGCGGGTCTCTCCGACGGGGCGGTCGGCTTCCTCGTGCGCGTCTTCGTGCTCTCGACCGGACTGCACCTGCTGATGCTGGTCATCGAGTACTCCGGCCGGCACGCCAGCCGGCAGGCGACCCTGGCCGCGCACATCATCACCCGCGGCCGCTACGCCCGGCTGTTCTGGCTGGGGGCGATCGTCCCGGCAGTGGTGGCGGCCGCACTGGCCGCCCCGTCGTGGAACGGCTCCGCCGGTGCCGCCCTCCTCGTCGCGGCCGGCCTGCTGACGCAGATCTCACTGCTGGCCTACGAGACTGCGTTCGTCCGGGCGGGCCAGGACCCACCCCTGTCGTGAGCGGCCCGACCGGCACCCGACCACCCACCCGAAGGGAACCCCATGACTGCCGAGACGGAGCACACCCCGACCGGGTCGGCGCTGCCCGGTCAGCGCACGCACGAGCGGCTGCGGAACTTTCCTCCGGTCGAAAACTGGGACCACCACGTCGAATACGACGCCAAGGCCCACCCTCGTAAGGTGCCGCACGAATACATGCTGGTGCCCACCACCTGCTTCAACTGCGAATCGGCGTGCGGCCTGCTCGCATACGTGGACAAGTCCGACCTGTCCATCAAGCGGCTCGAGGGGAACCCGGCGCATCCGGGCTCACGCGGACGCAACTGCGCCAAAGGTCCCGCGACCATCAACCAGATCAAGGACCCCGAGCGCATCCTGTACCCGCTCAAGCGCGTCGGTGCCCGCGGCAGTGGGCAGTGGGAGCGCATCGGCTGGGACGAGGCCCTCGACGACATCGCCGCCCGGATCCGGGCCGCCATCGTCGAGGACCGCCGGGACGAGGTCGTCTACCACGTGGGCCGACCCGGCGAGGACGGCTTCGCCGAGCGGTTCCTGCTGGCGTGGGGGGTGGACGGACACAACAGCCACACCAACATCTGCTCCGCCGGCGCCCGGCTGGGCTACGCCCTGTGGGGTGGCTACGACCGGCCCTCACCGGACTACGCGAACGCCAAGGTCATCCTGCTGATCTCGAGCCACCTCGAGACCGGGCACTACTTCAACCCGCACGCGCAGCGGATCATGGAGGGCAAGGTCGAGGGCGGCGCCAAGGTCGTCGTGCTCGATCCGCGGCTGTCGAACACCGCGTCCCACGCCGACCTGTGGATCGCCCCGTGGCCCGGCAGCGAGGCGGCGATCCTGCTGTCCGTCGCGTCGTACCTGCTGCGCACCGGCCACATCGACCGGGCATTCCTGCGCCGCTGGGTGAACTGGCCCACCTACATGAAGCACCGCCACCCCGACCTGCCCGCCGACGACTTCGACGTGTTCGTCGGCGCACTGACCGAGGACTACGCCTGCTTCACCTTCGCCTTCGCCGCGCAGGAGGCGCAGGTACCCGAGAAGCAGATCGCCGAACTCGCCCGGATCGTCGCCACCGCCGGCTCGGCCCTGTCGGCGCACGTGTGGCGGGCGGCGACCGCCGGCAACCTCGGCGGGTGGCAGGTCTCGCGGGCCCTGTTCTTCCTCAACGTCCTCACCGGCAGCGTCGGCACCAAGGGCGGCACCAGCCCCAACGGCTGGGACAAGATCATCGCCCACGGCCCGAACCTGCCCCAGGGACACGAGTCCTGGAACGAGCTGCTCTGGCCCCCCGAGTTCCCCCTGTCGACCAACGAGATGTCGATCCTGCTGCCGCATCTGCTCCAGGACGGCCGCGGCACGCTGTCGATGTACTTCTCGCGCGTCTACAACCCGGTGTGGACCAACCCCGACGGCTTCAGCTGGCTGGAGGCCCTGACCGACGAATCGCTCGTGGGCTGCCACGTCGCACTCACCCCCACGTGGTCCGAGACGGCAACCTTCGCCGACTACGTCCTGCCCATGGGGCACAGCACCGAGCGGCACGACACCCAGTCCTACGAGCAGTACGCCGGCAAGTGGCTCGGATTCCGCCAGCCCGTCACCCGGGTGGCGCTCGAGCGCATGGGCCGGAGCGTGTCCGACTCCCGCGAGTCCAATCCCGGAGAGGTGTGGGAGGAGAACGAGTTCTGGTTCGAGCTGTCCTGGCGCATCGACCCCGACGGCAGCCTCGGCATCCGCAAGTTCTTCGAATCCCCCTACCGGCCCGGGCAGAAGGTCACCGTCGACGAGTACTACCGGTGGGTGTTCGAGAACAGCGTGCCCGGCCTGCCGAAGGCCGCGGCCGACCAAGGGCTCACCCCACTGGAGTACATGCGCAGATACGGCGTCTTCGAGGTCGCCAAGGACACCTACCGGCTCGACGAGCGGCCGCTGACGGCCGCCGAGACCGAGGGGGCGGACCCGGACGAGCACGGGGTGCTGCGCAAACCCGTCACCCTGGACTCGACCCCGCCGCTCGTCGGCGAGGCGGGTGCCGTCGGTGTCGTCCACGAGGACGGCAGCAGGACCGCCGGGTGGCTCACCCCGTCGCGCAAACTCGAGCTGTTCAGCGAGACCATGGTCGACTTCGGGTGGGAGGAGTACGCCACGCCCGGCTACATCGAGTCCCACGTCGGGCACCGCTCGATCGACCCGGCGAACAACGAGATCGTGCTCGTGCCGACCTTCCGCCTGCCGACCCTGGTCCATACTCGGTCCGCGAACGCGAAGTACCTCAACGAGATCAGCAACACGCATCCGCTGTGGACGAATCCCTCGGACGCCGCGCGCTTCGGCGTCGGCACGGGTGACCTGGTCCGGGTCAACACCGAGATCGGGTACTTCGTGGCCCGTGTGTGGGCGACCGAGTCGATCCGCCCCGGCGTCCTCGCGCTCTCGCACCACATGGGCCGCTGGCGCACGTCCGAGAACGCCGGATCCCGTTGGGCTATGGGCCTCGTCGATCTCGACAACGACGGAGACGGGGTGTGGCGGTTGCGCTACAAGCAGGGCGTACAGCCGTTCCGCAGCGACGACCCGGACAGCGAGCGGATCTACTGGGAAGACCCCGGCGTGCATCAGAACCTCGCCTTCGCCGTGCACCCCGACCCGCTGTCGGGCATGCACTGCTGGCACCAGAAGGTGCGCGTGGAGAAGGCCCACACCGACGACCGGTACGGCGACGTGGTGGTGGACACCCGGCGGTCCCGCGAGGTCTACCGCGCCTGGCTGGCATATACCCGGCCCGGCCCCAGCCGGTCCGGGCTGCGCCGCCCGGAGTTCCTGATGCGCCCGGTCAAACCCCGCCGGCGTGCCTTCCGCGCGCCCGGGACGGAGGAGCGAACATGAGCCTGCTGTCGCGGAGGACGTCCGGCCCGGCGGTCTCCGCGGCTGCGGTGCGTGCCGCGCTGGCCCGGGTCGAGGATCCCGAGCTGCATCTGCCGCTCGAGCAGGCCGGCATGCTCGGCGAGGTGAGGATCGATCGCTCCGGACTCGTCCGGGTGACCGTCCGGCTCACCACCTCCTCGTGTCCGATGCAGGCCTCCCTCTCCGCCGACGTCACCGCGGCCGCCGGGGCAGTCGCCGGCGTGACCGGCGTCGAGGTCGTCTTCACGGCGATGAGCGAAGCCGAGCGGAGGCGGCTCGCCGCCCGCTTGCGCGGCACGAGACCAGAGGACGCTCCCCCCTTCGGTCCCGATTCGGCGACCCGGGTGTACGCCGTGGCCTCCGGCAAGGGCGGCGTCGGCAAGTCGACGCTCACGGCCAACCTCGCGGTGGCGCTGGCCCAGCAGGGCAAGCGGGTCGGCGTTCTCGACGCCGACGTCTGGGGTTATTCCGTTCCGCATCTGTTCGGGGTGCACCGCGCACCGGTCGCCCTGCACGGAACGATGCTGCCGGTCGAGGCGTGCGGCGTCGCCCTCATGTCCGTCGGGTTCTTCGTCCGCGACGACGAGCCGGTCGTCTGGCGCGGCCCCATGCTGCACAAGGCGATCGAGCAGTTCCTGCGCGACGTGTACTGGGGTGAACTCGACGTCCTGCTCATCGACCTGCCACCGGGCACCGGAGATGTGACACTCTCGCTGCTCGAACTCGTGCCGGACGCGGCGCTCCTCGTCGTCACCACGCCCCAGCCGGCGGCCCAGACCGTCGCTCAACGGGTGGGCCGCATGGCGCGTGATCTGCGGATGCCGGTTGCCGGCGTCGTGGAGAACATGTCGGCGCTGGTGTGCTCGTCGTGCCACGCGAGCACACCGTTGTTCGGTACCGGAGGCGGCGAGCGCCTCGCCCGGGCCGTCGCGGCACCGCTCCTCGGGCAGGTGCCCCTCGACCTCGACCTTCGCGCGGCGGGCGACAGCGGCATCCCGGCCATGGTGGCGACGCCGCACGCCCATTCCGTCTCGCAGATCCGGCAGATCGCCGCGGCCCTGCCGGCCCCGAGACGAAGCCTCGTCGGCCGGCCGCTACCGCTGTCGGTCCCGTAGCCGGCCGACGAGCCCGCGCCTGTACGTCAGATGGGGCGGTAACCCGCGCCGACGCCGCCCCGGGCGTCGACGTCGCCGAGGATCGTGACGAAGTTGGTGCCCACCTCCGGGCCGATGCACGGTGTGAGCAGGTAGGCGTTGACCATCGCGACGAGCGTCGTGCCGACGACCAGCGGGGCGCCGGAGTCGCCCTCGACGACGCACACCTGCGTCCAGGTCTCCTGGGAATTGAACACGTCGCCCCACACGACACCACAGGTGTTGCCGGTGGTGCGGCCTTCCTTGCACGCCACGTTGGGGAACCCCACGGGGGTGCCGACGCCGGTGATGGTGACGTTGCCGACCCGGTTCACCGGCGCGACGCGGCCGCGGTCGAACTCGATCACCGAGTAGTCGAGCACCTCGTTGGTGCCGACGATGCGCCCGACGACCCCGGCCCCGGGGTCCGCCTCGGACTTCACGGTCGTCCCGGGACCGCCGCAGTGGCCGGCGGTGAAGCCGACGAGCCGGCCGGCACGGTCGTTGCCGATCGTGGCGAGCGTGCAGTCGAACAGATCCTCGGATCCGTTGCCGAGCGTGATGCCCGACCCGCCCCCGAGCGGAACCGGCGGCGCCGCCACCGCGACCCCCGTCCCACCTGTCAGCAGTGCGACCCCCGCGACGATCGCCATCGCAACGCGCTTGAACATGAGCCCTCCCGCCCGGCCGGTTCCGGCCGCATCAGCGGATCAGACTACCCGGTCGGGCCCGATCCCAGGCTCTCCAACGCCTTTCTGGCCTCCTCGAGTTCGCGGCTGAGCTGCGCGACGCGTTCCTCCGCGGCCTGGCGCGCCGCGTCGATCACGGACCGGACCGCCTCGAGGGCCGCCTCGTCGCCGAGCTCGAGCACGGCGCGCTCCACGGCGTCGGGGCTGACGGGATTGGCCTTGCTCAGGCGCCGGGTGCCCTGCGCGACACCGACCGTCCACTCCTGCTCGGGGTCGATGGTGATGGTGACGGTCACGCCGGGCTGCTTCTTGGGCCGGCGCGACGCCGCCTTCGGCTTCGGGGTCGCGCCGGTCTGCGGTTCGGGTGCGGTCGGCGGCACGGTGGTGGTCTCCTTCGTGGCGGGGGTGGATGCCGGGGACGACGAGCTCTTCGGGGCGGGAGCGCGGGAGGGACCCGACGTGGTGGGCTGCGACGCGGACGTGCGCGGGGTGGTGGGGCGCGGGGTGGTGGGGCGCGGGGTCGATCGATCCGCGGCCTTGCGGACCGGCTTCGACGGCTCCTTCGTCAGACGCAGCTCCTCGGCCTCGAAGGGCAGCTCGTCGTCGACGCCCTTGGGACGGACGGTGACCGTGCGGCCCGCCACCGACACCGCCCGGGCCGACGCGCCCGGGGCGATGCCCAGGCTCGTAATGCCCTCGATGAGATAGACGGTGGCGCGGCGACCGTCCGCGACGGCGGTGGTCAGCTCGGCGAGCTGCTCGTCGGTGAGGTGATCCGGGCCGGTTGTGCCGGCTCGTCTGCGGGGCGGCATGCCACGTCCTTTCGGGCTGGGTGGTGCAGGAGGCGCGACCACTGTCGCACACAGGTGCGACACTCTCGCGGATTCGTTGCGCGCCCGAACCGAGGTGGGCCATGCTGGGTCGGCCGGTCACGTTCGGCGGCCGGGAAGGAGCGACGTGAGCGCGTCGGAGCAACCGGAGCTCGAGCCCGAGCTCCTGCAGGCCGTGCAGGCCGAACTCGAGCGGACCCTGCTCGGCGGCGAGCGCCGCTACACCCAGCGGGAGAGCGCCGACCTGGCCGGGGTGGACTCCGAACGCGCCCAACGACTCTGGCAGGCGCTCGGATTCACCGTGGATCCGGACCCGGACGCGCGGACCTTCACGGACGGCGACGTCGCGGCGCTGCGGAACATCGACGCGATCGTGGCGAGCGGCGCCCTGCACCCCGACCTGGAACTGGCGGCCGCGCGGTCGCTGGGACAGTCCATGTCGCGGCTGGCCGAGTGGGAGGTGGCCCTGATGAACACCCACATCCTCGATCGGCTCGAGACCGAGTACACCGGGACCACCCCCTCCGAGCGGGAGATCCGGTCGTTCGTCGACGAACTGCTGCAACGGGTCCTGCCCCTGACCGAGACCTTGCAGCTGTACGTGTGGCGACGGCACCTGGCGGCAACGACGGGACGCAACGTGGTGCGGGCCGGGGGCGAGTCGGCCGGCCGGGTCCTGGTCGTCGGCTTCGCCGACATGGTGGGGTACACGCGCCTGACCCGCCGGATCGACGCCGACGAGCTCAACGACCTGCTCGAGGACTTCGAGTCGACCGCGACGGGGATCGTGACCCAGGGCGGCGGCTGGGTGATCAAGACCGTGGGCGACGAGGTGATGTTCGCCGCCGAGGATCCGGCGGACGCCGCGCGGATCGCGCTGGCGCTGCAGGAGTCGTCCGGCTCCCGTCCCGACGCCCCGGATCTCCGGGTGGGAATGGCGCAGGGGCCGGTGCTGGCCCGGTTCGGGGACGTGTTCGGGTCGGCGGTCAACATCGCAGCGCGGCTGACCGGTGCCGCGCGTCCGGGAACGGTGCTGGTCGATTCGACCCTCGCCGGCGTGCTCGACGGCGACGACCGGTTCCGGCTGCGTCCCCTGCGCGCGCTGCGGGTCAAGGACTTCCACCGGCTGCGGCCGTCGGTGCTGCGTCCGCCTCAGGACTGAGCGGTGCCCGTGCCCGACGGGTTCGCGGCGGGCACGTCGTCGACGATCCGCCCGCATGCGTCGCGGCCCGTGCTGGCGGGCGCGGTGCCGTGCGCGTGGTGGCCCGGGCCGGAAGTCACCGTTGTGCGACGGCGGCCGTCGAGGTAACCTCGGATTAACAGTTACCAGTCGTCACACTAAAAAGGTGGAGACATGACCGCATCGCTCACCCGCCCGTCGGAAGCCGAGAGCACGGGCTTCGTCCCCGGCGTCCCGCTCTCCGACCGCGAGGAGACGGCGCAGCGCCTGCTCGCCTCGTCGGCCCGCAAGTCCTACGACCCGACGGTCGAGGTCGACTGGGAGGCCCCCGTCCCCGCCGACAAGTACGGAATGACCCCCGAGTGGAGCACGCTGTACGGCACCGCGCTGTGGGACGAGATGACCGAGGAACAGCGCATCGAGCTGACCAAGCACGAGGCCGCGAGCGTCTCGAGCGTGGGTCTGTGGTTCGAGATCCTGCTCATGCAGATGCTGCTGCGCGACGTCTACAACCGCGACAAGCACTCCCGACACGTCCAGTTCGCCCTCACCGAGGTCGCCGACGAATGCCGTCACTCCGTCATGTTCGGCCGCGCCGGCGAGCGCCTCGGCATGCCGGACTACGGTCCCGCCCGCTACATCCACCGCCTCGGCCAGCTGTGGGGCGGATTCTTCCGGGGCGCCAACGCCTACGCGAGCGTCATGGCCGCCGAGGAGATCCTGGACATGATGCAGCGCGACTTCATGCGCGACGAACGCGTCCAGCCGGTCACGCGCACGGTCAGCAAGATCCACGTTCTCGAGGAGGCCCGGCACATCCGGTTCGCCCGCGAGGAGGTCGCGCGCCGCCTGGCCGGCGCGAGCCGCACCCGCCTACAGTTCGAGCGCATCAACACCGCCGTGACCGTGTACTTCGTGGTCAAGAGCATGATCCACCCCGACGTGTACAGCAACGCGGGCGTCGACCGCGACCGGGCAATCGCCGAGGCCCGGAACAACACCCACTACCACGACCGCGTGCGCAAGTCCGGCGCCAAGCTGATGACGTTCCTCGACAGCGTCGGCCTGATCGGCGGTCCGTCGAAGATCCTCTACAAGAAGGTCCATCTCCTCTGAGCCGCCGACTCGGAGGTCGCGCGAGCTCGTGGGGTCTCGCGCGACCCCGCCCGGCCGTCGGGCCGCCCGGATTCGTCGAACGTGCTCACTGCGGTCGACGCTCGAGGTAGGCCCGATCCCAGTGGCCGAGCTCGGCGGCTGCCTCATAGGTGCTGCGCAGGAACCGCAGCAGTTCCGCGTCGGGGTCGGCGGCGGTCCGCACCGCCTCGTACGGCAACAGGAACTCACCCAGCTCGGCGGAGTAGTAGGCGGCGTCCGGGCGCACCGGATGCGCGGCGAAGCCCTCCGGTGCGGGGTAGGCGTAGGAATAGAAGGCCCCTTCGTCCGCACCGCCGGGCCAGAATCCGCAGCTGCTGAGCTCGTGCGAGTACGCCTCGGTCATCACCCAGTCGGCACAGTTGGGGATTCCTCCGGGGTGCGGTGGCGCGGTGCGTCCGGAGAAGCGGGTACAGGCGAGATCCATCGCGCCCCAGAAGAAGTGCACCGGACTGACCTTGCCGAGGAAGTCCCCTCGGAACTCGTGGAGGATGCGGTCGGCGTGTAGCAGTTGCCGCCAGAAGAGGTGGGCCGCATCGGGGTCGTACGTGTTGTGCTCGCGGTCCTGCGCGAACGGGATCGCCGGATCCACCTCGTTGGGGGTGCCCTGGATTCGCGTGGCGATGCCCAACTCGTCCAGGGCGCCCAGAGTGCGGGAGTAGAAGTCCGCCACCGATTGTGCGGTGAGCGGGACGAAACGGCTGCCGCCGTCGCTCGAGCGGATGTGCAGGCGGTGCTCGCAGAAGTCGAACTCGACGTCGAAGGCGGCGTGCCGGTAGGGGATCGACGAGGTGCCCAGCCCGCGTGGAGTGACATACAGCGTCGCCTGCCACCAGTGGTTGACCATCGGCGCGTGGGCCAGCCGGATCTTGCCGACGATCTGCAGCCACATGTGCAGGGTGTCCCGGGTCGCGGCCCAGTCGGCCGTCCGCAGAGTCGGCCACGCCCCTCCGGGAACCGGTGTCGATTCGTTCACTACGCCTCCCACGGTCCGGGAATCGACCCTACTCGGCCGGACCGCCGGCCGGGGCGCTGTCGACGGGATTCTCCGCTCCGGCCGAGGCACCGGTCCTGTGCGCGTTCGTCGCCCGCGGAGCCGGGGAGGGCCGTACTGTGCGGGCGGCGACGCACGCCGATCGGCAAACCCGGATTCGTGCAAGTGCTGCAGCACCGTCACCGGCGGCGCAGAATTCAGGTACGAACCGCGAGTCCCGCCGGGAGCACCATGGCCACATCGTCCGACCTCCCCACGGTGGGGGTCGAGGAGGAGTTCCTCCTCGTCGACGCGGAAACCGGGGAACCCGCCGTCAACAACTCCGAGGTCGTCGCGCAGGCCCGCGACCTCGGCGTGGAACTGCAGTACGAGCTGGACCGGTGTCAGGTCGAAACGGCGTCGGACGTGTGCCACGACGCCCTCGAGCTGTACACCGACCTGTCCACCCGGCGGTCCCTGGTCGCCGAGGCCGCCCGCCGCTGCGGCTCCCGGCTGGTGGCGGTCGGTGTCCCGGTCGTCGGGTCGCGCGAGCTGCCGGTCACGGCGAAGCCGCGCTACCTGCGCATGGAACGCGTCTTCGGCATGCTGGCCCGGGAACAGGGCATCTGCGGCTGTCACGTGCACGTGGCCGTGCCGGATCGCGCCACCGCCGTGCAGGTGAGCAATCATCTCCGGCCGTGGCTGCCGTCCCTGCTGGCGCTGTCGGCCAACTCCCCGATCCACCGCGGCGTCGACACCGGGTACGCGAGCTGGCGCTCGATCCTGTGGTCGCGCTGGCCGAGCGCCGGTCCGCCACCGTACTTCTCGTCCCTCGAGGAGTACGACCGCACCGTCGCGGCGATGCTGGAGTGCGGCAGCATCCTCGACAAGGCGATGGTCTACTGGGACGTCCGCCCGTCGACCAATTTCCCCACCGTCGAGGTGCGGGTGTGCGATGTCCCCTCGACCGTCGCCGAGACGGTCCTCGTGGCCGTCCTCGTCCGCGCTCTGGTGCTCACCGCTCTGCGTGCCCTCGATGCCGGCCGCATCGCCGAGCCGTTCTCCTCCGAAGTGCTGCGGGCCGCGTACTGGCGCGCGGCGCACGACGGGCTGCCCGGTGACGGCATCGACCTTCCGTCGACCGCCCGTCGCCCGACCGCGCACCTGCTCCGGGCGATGATCGAGCACGTCCGGCCGGCCCTCGAGGACCTCGACAGCTACCAGCACGCCCGCGAGGGCCTGCACACCGTGCTGGCGTGCGGCAACGGGGCCGTCCGGCAGCGGCAGGTGCTCTCGGCCGGCGGCACCGCCCGGGACGTGATCGCCCGGCTGGCCGAACTGACGCCCGCCGGGTGCCCCCACTGAGCCGCGGAACACACGCACCTATCCCTAGCTTTCCGGTCGGGAATTGGTTACGGTCTGCGCCGTGCTCCTGCTGACCCGTCGCCGCCACATCGACTTCGCCCGCACGGCGACGTCCACGTGTCCGTGCCCGTAGGCCCGTCTCTCCCCCGAACCGACTGTCGAGGAAGCACATTCATGACCACTGCTCCGTCCACCCACCTGCGCGCCGTCGTCGACACGAATCGTGAGGCGATCGCCGACGACCCCACCCGGGCTCACGCCGTCTTCCGCGCCGAAGCGCACGGGCACGACGCCGTCGCCAGCACCGTCGCCCTCGGCAGGTTCAGCGTCGAGGTCGACGAACCGCCGGCCCTGGGCGGGGAGAACACCGCGCCGAACCCCGTCGAGTACTACCTCGCCTCGCTGCTGTCCTGCCAGGTGGTGACCTACCGCGTCTGGGCGGAGCGGCTCGGGATCCGCGTCGACGACATCTCGGCGCGCGCCGAGGGCGATCTGGACGTGCGCGGGTTCTTCGGCTTCGACGACGTCCGCCCCGGATTCGGGGAGGTGCGGGTCGCCGTCACGCTGTCGGGACCGGAGCCGCGCGAACGCTACCTCGAACTGCAGGAAGCGGTGGACGCCCACTGCCCCGTCCTCGATCTGACGCGCAACCCCACCCCGGTGCGGACCGTGGTCGAGATCGCGTGAATTCCGGGGAGCGCTGGTCGGCGCCCCGCACAACAGATAGTGTCGGGCGCGTGAGCCGGACACGAATGCAGGCAATGCCGGGGCCTTCCGCCCGCTGCCGGGCCGTGCGCATGTGTATCTGCGGGTGTCCGGCCGCCTGACCGGCCGCACCCGGACCTCGCCCGTATCGGGCATCCCGATTGTGCATCCGACGTGGCGTTCCCCGTGTCGAGTCCCGCGCGGGAACCGTCACGTCACCTCGAGACGATTGTCGAACGAAAGACGGAGCAGCAACCCATGAGCGAAACCCCCGCAACCGATCCCGCCGCCGGCTGGAGCTTCGAGACCAAGCAGATCCACGTGGGCCAGCCCGGCGGCGGCGACACCCGCGCCCGCGCCCTGCCGATCTACCAGACCACCAGCTACACCTTCGACAGCACCGACCACGCCGCCGCCCTGTTCGGCCTCACCGAACCGGGCAACATCTACACCCGCATCATGAACCCCACCCAGGACGCGGTCGAACAACGCATCGCCGCCCTCGAAGGCGGCGCCGCCGCCCTGCTGCTGTCCTCCGGCCAGGCCGCCGAAACCTTCGCCGTGCTCAACCTCGCCGCCGCCGGCGACCACCTCGTCTCCAGCCCCTACCTCTACGGCGGCACCTACAACCTGTTCCACTACACCCTGCCCCGACTCGGCATCGAGGTCACCTTCGTCGACGACCCCGACGACCTCGACCAGTGGCGCGCCGCGATCCGCCCCACCACCCGCGCCTTCTACGGCGAAACCATCGCCAACCCCAAGAACCACCTCCTCGACCTGCCGGGCATCTCCGGGGTGGCCCACGAGCACCACCTGCCGCTGATCGTCGACAACACCGTCGCCACCCCCTACCTGATCCGCCCCCTCGAGCACGGCGCCGACATCGTCGTGCACTCGGCCACCAAATACCTCGGCGGCCACGGCACCGCCATCGCCGGCGTCCTCGTCGACGGCGGCACCTTCGACTGGACCGCCACCGGCCCCGACGGCACCGCGCGCCACCCCCAGTTCGTCACCCCCGACCCCAGCTACCACGGCGTGGTCTACGCCGACCTCGGCGCCCCCGCCTACGCCCTCAAGGCCCGCGTGCAACTGCTGCGCGACCTCGGCGCCGCGGTCTCCCCGTTCAACGCCTTCCTCATCGCCCAGGGCCTGGAAACCCTGTCGCTGCGCATGGAACGGCACGTCGCCAACGCCGCCCGCGTCGCCGAGTTCCTCACCACCCGCCCCGAGGTCACCGCGGTGTCCTACGCCGGCCTGCCCTCCTCCCCCTGGTACCGGCGCGGCCGGCAGCTCGCCCCCCGCGGCACCGGCGCCATCGTCACCTTCGAACTCGCCGGCGGCGTCGACGCCGGCAAGAAGTTCGTCGACGCACTGACCCTGCACAGCCACGTCGCCAACATCGGCGACGTCCGCTCGCTGGTCATCCACCCCGCCTCCACCACCCACTCCCAGCTCACCGCCACCGAGCAACTCGCCGCCGGCGTCACCCCCGGCCAGGTCCGCCTCGCCGTGGGCATCGAAGGCATCGACGACATCCTCGCCGACATCACCACCGGCCTCGAGGCCGCCGGCGCCTGATCACGGCCGCACGCATCGATCCCGCCCCGGATGCCGGGGCGGGATCGCGCATGTCGGAACCGGGCGCTACCGCACGGCGACCGGGGCGGACACTTCGCCGAGCGCCCTGAGCGCCGGCACCCCGACCGGTTCGGTCGCGAGCAGCGGCACGACCGCGTAGCGATCGGCGAGTTCGGTACGGATCTTGTCGATCTGCTCGAGCTCGGCGGCGGCGCGGCGGCGCAGCAGCGGCGCAGTGGGCGCGGCGGCGGCCACGGAGTTGTCGATCACCCACGCCCAGGGGTGAATACCGGCACGTTCGAGGTCGGCCTGGAGCCCGGCGGCCTCGAGCACGGGGGTGGTCTCGGCGAGGGTGATCAACAGGACCTTGGTCGAAGCCGGGTCCTGCAGGCGCATCATCGGGGTGACGGCGTGCAGGCCCGGGCCCAGCTGCCGGGTGACGTCGCGGTGGTAGGACCCGGTGGCGTCGAGCAGCAGCAGGGTGTGGCCGGTGGGCGCGGTGTCGACGACGACGAACTTGCGCCGGGACTCCTGGATCACTCGCGAGAAGGCTTGGAAGACAGCCACTTCCTCGGTGCACGGGGAGCGCAGGTCCTCGGCGAGGGTCGCGCGGCCCTGCTCGTCGAGGTGCGCACCCTTGGTGGCCATCACCCGCTCGCGGTAGGCGCGAGTGGCCTCGGCGGGATCGATGCGCGAGACGTGGAGGTGTTCGACGTCGCCGTGCAGGGTCTCGGTCAGGTGTGCGGCGGGGTCGGTGGTGGTCAGGTGGACCTCGTGTCCGCGTTCGGCCAGGGCCACGGCGACGGCCGCGGCGACCGTGGTCTTCCCGACCCCGCCCTTGCCCATGCACATCACGAGACCGTGCCCGTCCCGCTCGATCTCGTCGATCAGGGCGCGCAGCGGTGCATCCGCGACCTCCGACACCGCGCCGGTCTCCGGCGGGAGGTCCGTGCCGCCGTCGGCCGTCTCGAACAGCGTCCCGAGGGCATCGAGACCGATCATGTTCGCGGCCTTGAGCTCGATCAGGTCCAGTGGCAACGGTTTCAGCGCCGCCGGCATGCCCGCCAATGCGGCCTGTTCTCGACGGTGGATCGAGAGGGCGAGGGGGTCCGTGTCGCCGGACGGCGCCGGCAGGACGCCGTTGACGACGACGTGCTGGCGGCTCAGCCCGAGGGTGGCGAGTTCGCCGTGCGTGCGGTCGATCTCGGCGAGGGCGGAGCGAGTGGCGCGGGCGACGAGCACGAGCCGGGTGCGCTGCGGGTCCGCCAGTGCGTCGACCGCGGCGGCGTACATGGCTTTCTGCTTGTCGAGCCCGGCGAGCGGTCCGAGGCACGACGCGTCACCCTTGCCCGCCTCGAGGAACTCGGTCCAGTTCCCGGGCAGCTGTAGCAGCCGGATGGTGTGTCCGGTGGGGGCGGTGTCGAACAGCACGTGGTCGAACGAGGCGATCTCGCCGTCGGTGTCGGTCAGCAGGGAGGTGAACTCGTCGAAGGACGCGACCTCGGTGGTGCACGAACCGGAGAGCTGCTCGGTGATCGAGGCGATCTCCGCGTCGGGCAGCAAACCCCGCACCGGTCCGACGATGCGTTCACGGTAGGCGTCGGCGGCCTGCTCGGGATCGATCTCGAGCGCCGACAGGCCCGGCACCGCGGGAATTGCGGTGAGGGCGTTGCCGATCGCCAGGCCGAAGACCTGGCCGACGTTCGAGGCGGGGTCCGTCGAGACCAGCAGCACCTTCTTCCCGGCGCGGGCGAGGCTCAGCGCGCTCGCACAGGCGATGGAGGTCTTGCCGACGCCGCCCTTGCCGGTGAAGAACACGAACCGCGGCGGGTCGGTCAGGAACGTGGGGGTGGTCATCCGGTGATCTCCTCGTCCTCGACAGCTCAGCAGCAGGTGGAGTCGCCGGGTGTGCAGCAGGCATCGTCCGCGAGATTCAGCATCGTCGCGCCGACGGGCGCCTGCGCGGCGTCGAGTCCCGCCCACGCGGCGAGCTGGGTCCGATCGGGGTAGCGGCCGGTGAGCACGGTGACGTCGTCGACGAGCACGAGCGGCAGACCGGCGGAGCCGGCGACCTCGAGGAAGCGCTTGACGGCGGGATTGTGCGCGAAGGCCAGCGGATCGTTGGCGAGGTTGTGCCGGGTGATGGCGGCACCCTGATCCTTCAGCCACTGCATGTCGGCCGTGAAGGTGACGAGGTTCCGGTCCACGTCGTCGCCGCACACGCCGGTGTTGCAGCACAGGGCCGGCTCGAAGACTGCAATGGTGCTCATGAGTTTCTCCTGGATCGGTCGGATCAGCGGGTGGGGGAGGCGGAGTCGAGCAGGCGGGCGGCGAGCGCGTCGACGCGGGCGGCGATGTCGTCGCGCACGAGGCGCATCCGTTCGATGCCGTCGATGCCGCGCTCGGACGGCTCGTCGGTGTCCCAGTTCTCCACGTACGCCGCGTCGACGCGGGCGTCACGGCCGAGGGTGACGACGAGGTCGACCTCCCGCAGCAGCTGCGGATCGATCGGCTTGGGGTACTCGCCGTCCACCGGTGCGCCGACCTCCTCGAGCGCCTGCACCGAGAGGGCGTTGAGCGCCGGACCCGGTGCCGTTCCGGCGGAGTGCACGGCGATGCGGCCGCCGGCGGCCTTGCGCATCAGCGCGGCGGCCATCTGGGACTTGCCGCCGTTCTTCACGCAGACGAACAGCACCGAGGGTGTGCGCACGTGAGGGTTTCCTTCCGACCGGGCCGGCTGTCCGTTTGACGCCGTGTTTCGACAACCGTCAATATAGACGCATGCCGAATCAACCGCCGCGCGGGGACGAGCCCTGCTGCCCGCCGCTCAGCCGCGAGCCGCTCACCTCCGATTGGGCCGGTGACCTGGCTCGCATGTTCAAGGCCCTGGGCGATCCGGTGCGCCTGCGGATGCTGAGCCTGATCGCCAGCCACGAGGGCGGCGAGTGCTGCGTGTGCGACATCTCACCGTCCTTCGACCTGTCGCAACCGACCATCTCGCACCATCTGAAGGTGCTGCGGGAGGCCGGCCTCCTCGACTGCGAACGTCGCGGCACCTGGGTGCACTACCGGGTCGTCCCCTCCGCTCTGGCCCAGCTGTCCGCGGTGCTGTCCGTCGAATCCGGGATCGTCGCGAACTCGTCCTGCACGCCCGCCGTCACCCTCGAGGAGGTCGCCTCGTGACCACCACCAGCGACCACCCGGCCGTGGTCGGCAAGCTGTCCACACTCGACCGGTTCCTGCCGGTGTGGATCGGCGTCGCCATGGTCGCAGGCCTGTTGCTCGGCCGCCTGATCCCGGGCCTCGGCGACATCATCTCCGCCGTCGAGATCGACGGCATCTCGCTGCCGATCGCCCTCGGCCTGCTGATCATGATGTACCCGGTGCTGGCCAAGGTGCGCTACGACCGGCTCGACACCGTCACCGGCGACCGGCGGATGCTGATCGGCTCGCTGGTCCTGAACTGGATCGTCGGGCCGGCGTTGATGTTCGCCCTGGCCTGGCTGATGCTGCCCGACCTGCCCGAGTACCGCACCGGACTGATCATCGTCGGTCTGGCCCGCTGCATCGCCATGGTCATCATCTGGAACGACCTCGCCTGCGGCGACCGCGAAGCCGCCGCCGTGCTGGTCGCGCTGAACTCCGTCTTCCAGGTGATCATGTTCGCCGGCCTCGGCTGGTTCTATCTCTCGGTGCTGCCGGGCTGGCTCGGACTCGAACAGACCACCCTCGACGTCTCGCCCTGGCAGATCGCCAAGTCGGTGCTCATCTTCCTCGGCATCCCGCTGCTCGCCGGTTTCCTCACCCGGCACTTCGGCGAGAAGGCCAAAGGCCGCACCTGGTACGAGCAGAAGTTCCTGCCCAGGATCGGGCCGTGGGCCCTGTACGGGCTGCTGTTCACCATCGTGATGCTCTTCGCGCTGCAGGGCGAGCAGATCACCTCCCACCCGTGGGACGTCGCCCGCATCGCCCTGCCGCTGCTGGCGTACTTCGCGATCATGTGGGGCGGCGGCTATCTCCTGGGCGCCGCGATGGGTCTGGGCTACGAGCGCACCACCACCCTCGCGTTCACCGCGGCCGGCAACAACTTCGAACTCGCCATCGCCGTGGCCATCGCCACCTTCGGCGTCACCTCCGGGCAGGCCCTCGCGGGCGTCGTCGGGCCGCTCATCGAGGTGCCCGTGCTCGTCGGCCTCGTCTACGTCTCGCTCGCCCTGCGCAAGCGCTTCACCCCCTCCGCCACCCCCGCTGCTTCGTGAAGCCCGAGAGCCAGGGAGACGGCATGTCCGACCGCCACCAGCCCGAACTGCTCATGCCGCAGGCAGTACTCCAGCGTGCCGCCGAGCACCTCGCCGACAAGTACGACGGAATCTTCTCCCCGCAGACCGTCGAACGGGTGGTGTTCGAGTCCTATGCGGCACTGCGCCGCACCGCCACCGTCTGCACCCACCTGACCGCGCTCGCCCCGCGGTTCGCCGCCGAACGCCTGACCGCGCTGGCCCAGGCCGAAGGCGCCGTCGCCAAGGACGTTCCGGAGGTGCTGTTCGTCTGTGTACACAACGCCGGCCGCTCCCAGATGGCCGCCGCCCTGCTCGACCACCGTGCCGGTGGCCGCGTCCACGTCCGCTCCGCCGGCTCCGCGCCGATCGCGGCGATCAACCCGGTCGTGGTCGAGGCCATGGCCGAACTCGGACTCGATCTCGGCGCCGAGTTCCCCAAGCCGCTCACCGACGACGTCGTCGCCGCCGCGGACGTGGTCGTGACCATGGGCTGCGGCGACGCCTGCGCCGTCTACCCAGGCAAGCGCTACCTCGACTGGACCGTCCCCGACCCGGACGGACAATCCCTCGAGGTGGTCCGCACCCTCCGTGACGACCTCGACGCCCGGGTCCGCGCTCTGCTCGCCGACCTCACCGCCGTTCCCACCGTCTGACACCCGAAAGGTTCCCTCGATGACCACCAAGCCGTCCGTGCTGTTCGTGTGCGTGCACAACGCCGGCCGCTCCCAGATGGCCGCCGGATTCCTCACCGCCCTCGCCGGCGACGCCGTCGAGGTCCGTTCCGCCGGCAGCGCCCCCGCCGATCAGGTCAACCCCGCCGCCGTCGAGGCCATGGCCGAGCTCGGCATCGACATCTCCACCCAATCCCCGAAGATCCTCACCACCGACGCCGTCGAAGCCTCCGACGTGGTGATCACCATGGGCTGCGGCGACACCTGCCCGGTCTTCCCCGGCAAGAGCTACCGCGACTGGGTGCTCGAGGACCCGGCCGGCAAGGGCGTCGAGTCGGTCCGCCCCATCCGCGACGAGATCAAGACGCGGGTCGAGGCACTGATCGCCGAACTCGTCCCCGGCGCCGTCCGCAGCTGACCCGACCGCAGGGCGGGCCCCGGCCGGATCCGTCGGGACACGCCCTGCGGCCCGGCCGGGTCGGCCACACTGGAGCCCGGGGCGACTCCCACCTTCCCCGCGAACCGAGAAGGGGTGTGCGATGACGGCACTGCCCATCGTCTGGCAACGCCTGGTCAGCCAGGGCCAGACGTGCCGCCGCTGCGCCGGCACCGGTGAGCAGGTCCAGCACGCGGTCGGCACGCTCGAGCAGGTCCTGCGCCCGCTCGGCATCGCACCGCAACTCGAGGTCCGCGAACTCGACGACGCCGCCTTCGCCGCGAACCCGGCCGAATCCAACCGCATCTGGATCGCCGGCCGTCCGCTCGAGGACTGGCTCGACGCCGACGTCGGCAGCAGCCGCTGCTGCTCGGTGTGCGGCGACTCCCCGTGCCGGACCGTCGCACTCGGACCGGTCACGTTCGAGGAGATCCCCGAACGACTGATCGTCAAAGCCGCCCTGATCGCCGCGGCGAGCCTGCTCGACGCCCCCGAACACCCTGACGGCTGACACCGGTAGCTCTGCGCACGACGACGGGCCACGGGTGACGAGGGAGACGATGAGCGCGATCGAGGTGGACGTCGTGGTGATCGGGGGCGGGCAGGCCGGCCTGGCCGCCGGGTACTACCTGCGCCGGGCCGGGCACGAGTTCGTCATCCTCGACGACCGGTCCGCGCCGGGCGGGGCGTGGCCGCACACCTGGCCGTCGCTGCGGCTGTTCTCCCCGGCGGAGTACGCGTCGCTGCCGGGATGGCCGATGCCGCCGTGGCAGGACGGGTTCCCACCCGCTCGGCATGTGATCGAGTATCTGACCGCGTACGAGCGTCGCTACGGCCTGCCGGTGCGGCGGCCGGTGCGGGTGCGGGCGGTCACCCGTGACGACGACCGGGAGCGGCTGCGGGTGGACACCGCGGAGCAAGTGTGGCGGGCACGGCGGGTGATCAGTGCCACCGGCACCTGGCAGCAGCCGTTCTGGCCCGTCTATCCCGGAGCCCGCAGCTTCGCGGGCAGACAGTTGCACACCGTGCAGTACCGCACCCCGGATGACTTCGCCGGTAAGACGGTGGTGGTGATCGGCGGCGGCAACTCCGGGGCCCAGCTGGTCGCCGAGATCTCGGAGGTCACAGGCACCACCTGGGTGACCCCCCGGCCGCCGCGATTCCTGCCGGACGACGTCGACGGACGCGTGCTGTTCGAGATGGCCTCGCGGCGCGCGCTGGCGCTGGCGGCCGGACGCCCCGATCCGGGCGGCATCACCGACCTCGGTGACATCGTGATGGTCCCGGAGGTCCTCGCGGCCCGGGACCGCGGCGCCCTGGATCCGCTGCCGATGTTCGACCGACTGACCCGTGACGGCGTCTTCTGGGACGACACCGGCGAGAGCCGGCACGCGGAGGTGATCGTGTGGGCCACCGGTTTTCGACCCGCCCTGACGCCTCTGCGGCCGTTGCACCTGCGTGGGCCGGACGGTTCGATCGCTGTGGCGGGCACCCAGGCGTTGAAGGAACCCCGGCTGCATCTGCTCGGCTACGGGGACTGGACCGGCCCCGGCTCGGCCACGCTGATCGGGGTCGGGCGCACCGCCAAGGCCGCCGTCGCCGGGCTGGCGATGGACCCCCGCCCCTGAGCCCCCGTCGTTGATTCGTGTCGGATTCCCAACCGTTTCAGGACGTGACTCCGGTTTCGGGCATGGGTGTGTCGCCGACACCCTGGCTGCGTGCCGAGCATCCCGCCCGCCCGGGTGTGGTGGACGACCGTCGACTCCGGTTCCGACCCGGGTCTCGCCGTCTCTTGTCACCGCCTACGACAGGCGTGATGAGCGACGCACGAGAACGGCCCACCGCACCCGGACGCTGCTCGCGGTCCGCACCTCGCCGGTCTCGGTCACCGCGGGCGGTTCGGGGGTGCGCATCGGTTCTCGAGACTCCGGTGCACGGTGGTACGTCGCGTCGAGTGTGCGCGTGGCGGCCCGTTCGACCAGCAGGGGGACGAAGTCTCGGATGCGGCATCCGTCGAGCCGGCCGAGCGTGGCCTCGATCAGGCCCCCCACCACCTCGGGGTCGAGGTCGGGGTAGCGCTGGCCGAGTCGGATTCGGACGACGTCGATGGCGTGCACTTCGCTGTCGTCCATGAGAAGTATTGTCCCGCAGAACAGGACGGGTAGGAACACGTTTCGATACCACTTCGATCTGCGCACCCGCGGCGGAATCAGGCCCCTCTGCACGAGGCCGGTGGGGTCTGTTCGGATCGTCGGCCGGCCCGGGTCATGTCGAACGCCTGCGGCGGTGGGCACGGGCCGGCGGCGGGCCACTCGATGACGAGATGGTCGATTGGGCCAGGCTCCTCGCTGTCGATAACGGCCGTCGCAGAGCCTCTCCCACCGTAGAGAAACGCTCGAACCGACTCCGCCCGAGGCCCTATCCTCTGCACGGCGGGTCGGGTACGGGGCAGGAACCGGGTTCGTCGTTGACGGTCGCCCTGTGTGCCCACCTTCGGCGCGGTGTCCGCCCGGGGAAGGCACCTCGTGCAACCGAGCGAAAACACGTGAGACCGTTTCCCGGACCACGCACCGTTCACCCCGGACGGTGAGGAAGATCAGCACTTTCCCCGAGGCGGATGCGGGATCGGCGCATACTGCTGATGTCTCATCCAACCTGTGAAGGGGACCGCCATGTCCGAGGATGTACGTCACGACCCGGGAAGCATCAGCGTCAAGCAGGGCATCGCGGCGGGCACGTCGGTGGGGGCGGCGGTCATCATGGCCACCGTCGGCATCGTCCAGTTGCTCCAGGGCATCGCCGCGGTGGCCGAGGACGAGTTGTTCGTCCAGGGCCCGGAGTACACGTTCAAGTTCGACTTCACCGCGTGGGGGTGGATCCACATCGTCCTCGGAGTGGTGTTGGTGGTCGTGGGCATCGCCTTGATCACCGGCGCAACGTGGGCGCGGGTAGCGGCGATCGTCGTCGCGGCACTGTCGATCCTGGCGAACTTCCTGTGGCTGCCGTACTACCCGTGGTGGTCGATCCTGATCATCGCCTTGGACGTGGTGGTCATCTGGGCGGTGTCGACCTGGAATCCGCGAGCCGACTACTAGGACGAATCCTGCCGTCGGGCCGAGCTTCGCCCTCGGCAACGCGACGGCCGCCAGGCGCTGACGTCCGTCGGTCAGCCCCTGCAGGTCGATCAGATTTCGGAGGTTTGCACATGAGCAAGCACGAGCACGACATCCTGTACGTGAGCGCTGCGGCATACGACAGCGTCGAGGACGCCGTAGCGGACTACGAGGCACTCGAGCAGCTGTACCGCGAGATACGCACCTCCCACGACTTCGACGCGTCCGTCATCGCCAAGGACGAGAACGGGAAGGTCCACATCGTCAAGAAGCACGAACAACCCACCCGCCACGGGGCAGCGGTCGGCCTCGGCTGGGGACTGGCGGTGGGTGTGGTGGCGGCGCTGTTCCCGCCCGTGGGCATCGGTCTCGTCGGCGCCGCCGCCGGCGGGACGGCCCTCGGGGCCGTGGTGGGGCACGCCAGCGACCGGATGAAACGCAGCGACGTCAAAGAACTCGGTGAGACCCTCGACGAGGGCCAGGCCGGCGTGATCGTGGTGTACGAAACCAACCTCGCCGATCAGATCGTCGCAAACATCAAAGCCGCCAACCGGATCGTCTCCAAAGCCACCGACATGGCCGCCGACCAACTCGCCATCGACATCAGGAACGCCGAGCAGAATCGATAACCTCGCGAACGCTCGCATCGCCCCCTGAGCTCCGCGTTCGAGCGCGTCCGCACACGGCCGCATACCTGCCGCTCAGGCCGGCCGTCCCGGCGTCGTGCCCAGCCCGCGCCACTCGCTGTCCCACGCCGCCCCTCGGCGATGCTCGGCCCACCGGTGCAGCCCGTACAGCCCCGCGCCTGCCGCCGCCGTCACCGTCCACACCGTCAGGGCCGCGACGACGGCGGTGGCGGCACTGTCCGCCCCACTCCGCGGAGGGGCGACCGGAGTGCCGGTCACATCGACCCATTCGATCCGGTCGTACCGGCGCATCAAAGGACTGCGGCTCCACGGGGCCCGACGCCACAGGCGAACGGTCCGGGACGGTCCGGTCTCCATCACCTTCACCCCGCACGTCTACTTCGGCCCGAGGTCACGGCCGGCGCAGGCGGTCCCCGCACCGGCACCTCGTGCAGTCGCTCGTCAGCGACGGGGCATGCTGTCGCGCCCGGTGGTGCCCTGCCCGGCGGTATTCTGCCCCACCGCCTTGGCCTCGAGCTGCGCGAACTCCGCGGGGGTGATCGCACCCGAGTCGAGCAGGGCCTTCGCGTCGGCGATCTGCCCGGCCGGAGATCTGCCGGCCGTCACCTGCCGGATGTACTCGTCGGTGGTCTGCCTGGCCGCGAGCTGCGCCTGCCCGGCCCGGATGGCCATCCCCTGGCCGCGCACCACGAGGTAGATCAAGGCGCTGAAGAACGGGACCACGATCAGCACCACCACCCAGAAGGCCTTGGCCACGCCGGAGACGGTGTGGTCCCGGAACAGATCGATCAGGATCTGGAACAGCACGATCAGATACGCCGCGAACACGAACACGACGATCGTGTACCACAGGAAATCCCAGAACGACTCCATGATGTGCACCTCCTCGACCGGACCTCCTCGACCGCCACAGCGGCGTCGACGCCGCTGCTACGGCACCGCACACTGCCCGGACTCGACCGGATCGAGCAGGCGCCGCCGGGCGAATCGTTCGACCAGCTCGGGGCAGGTCCGGCACCGGAACCCCCGCAAGTCCTCGACGCCGGCGCCACGACCGCCTCCACTCGATGCAGGTGGGGACGGCCGTCGAACTCGGCGACGAGCCGCTCCACCGCTCCGCGGTGAGGGGAACCGCACCCGCCTCGGTCATGCTCGTCTCGAATCACGCAGTCCCGGTGTGCTCCGCCGGATAGGACTGCCTCGAGTGTATGTCCGGCCACTGCCCCGGCACCCGGGAACGAGATGACGGTGATCATCCGGTCGGTGACCAGCGCAATCCGCTTCCCATCGGGTGAGGTGTTCGACCCCGACCTCGAGGTCCTCCCACGCCGCGCCGAGATCCCTCGGCCTCGAAGCGGTCGGCCGACTCCACCCCTCCTCGGCCGGTCTGTCCCGCGGTCAGCCCCGGGATGCCGGGCGTCCCGGGTCATCCGCACCGGTCGTCGCGTCCTGCTTCGTCACCGCTGGGCGCGGTCCCGTCGAAAAATCCCGCCAGCCGACGAGCACCGTGTGCACGGTTTCGGCGCCGTGCAGCGGTTCGGGCGGGGCGGGCAGATCGGCGGGGTAGACGAGAAACGGAGTGCTCTGCGGTCCGCCCATGCCGCCGTGCGAGCCGACCTGCTCCTCGAACGCCGCGACCTCGTCGGTGTCGGGCCAGTACGTGCCGCCGACCATGATGTCGGCAACGTTGTCGAAGGTGTCGGTGCGACGCACCTTCGCCAGCGCGTCGGGGCCCATCACCGCCAGCGGGTTCCGGCCGGTGACCTTCCCCGTGGTCACGTCGACCTCGCCGTGGGGCCCGAGCACCACGGACCCCCCGGGAGCGGCCACGAGCAGGAAGCCGATCCCGGGATGCTCGCGCAGCCCGGTGAGCAGACCGGGGTGGGCGGCCTCGATGGCGTGGACGTCGGCGCGTCCGGGCAGGTGCGGGAAGTAGACCAGGCCGAGGTTGCCCGAGCCGAGCACGATCGGCTCACCCGCGCAGGCGTGTGCCTCCTCGGCGGCGGCCGGCGAGTGCACGCTGGCCGCGGCGTAGGCGCGCCCCTCCGACCCGGGCTGGGCGGAGACGTCGGATTCGCGCTCGTACCAGTGGCGCTTCGCCGGTTCGCGCCGGGTGGCCAGCCGGATGACCAACTGCCCCAAGGTTTCCCCGTAGCGTTGCAGAAAGGTCGCGCCCTGACTCTGCCCGTGGTCGGACAGCACGACGACGCGGTAGGGCCGATCGGCCTGCGCCACCACGGCGAGCAGCATCTCGACGACGTCGTCGAGTTTGGTCAGCACCGCGAGGGTCTCGGGCCGGGAGATGCCGGAGTGGTGCGACACCTCGTCGTAGCCGATCAGATCGACGTAGACGACGCTGCGCCCCTTGATCAGATCGCCCACCACCGCCGCGACGGCGACATCGGTGGCGAGCACGGTCGCGAACGCCCGCACGAACGGATAGAGCCCGCCCCGCGGCACCCGCGGCTGGATGTCCTTCCGCTTCTGCCGCAGCGACTGGCGTAGTTCCCGTTGCAGTTCCGCGAGCATCCGGATGAACGTGCGCAGCGCGCTCGCCGGGTCGGCGAAGTAGTCGCTGTAGCCGGCACCGCCGCCGAGGCGGGCACCGCGCATCCGGCTGACGACGAGCACGTTGTCGTGCGCGCCGCCGGTGAACAGGTTGCCCCGGCTCGTACCGTCGTGCGCCAGCAGGCCGGGGATGTGGGTGCGTTCGAGTTCGCGTTGCTCGTTGTCGACCGGGTTGCTGAACACCGAGACGTGCTCGGTGGTCTTGTCGTACCAGCGGAACGCCGGCACGTTGTGGTTGGAGCCGTGCAGCACGCCCAGCTGGGTCGCACCCGTCTGACTGCTCCAGTCGGTGTGCCACGGCATCAGCCGGTGGGTCTCGCGCACCAACTTCGCCAGCGCGGGGGTCACACCGTCGGCGATCGCGCGACGCAGCACGTCGTAGCCGAGGCCGTCGATCTGGATGCACAACAGCCCCGGGGACGCGTCCACGAGTGCGGTGTTGCGACGCAACCGGAACCGCTGTCGGCGCACCTGCATCAGCCGGTACGCGGTATCGGAACGGGACGCGATGGCGCCCGAGACGACTGAGGTGAACAGCGAGAGCAGCGCCGCGAGGTAGAACGCATCCCGGCGCTGGTCCACCGACGCGACCGGTACCAGGTAGAGCGTCAACAGCATGATCACACCGCCGGCCACGAACACCCCGACGAACAGCAGCACCGGACCGATCCACGACATCAACCGCATCATCACCGGCCACAGCGCCGCGTTCAGGAGGCCGAACACCAACGCGAGCGCCAGCGCGGCCGGCAGCGTCGGTAGCGGAGTGAAGCCCGACGGGTCCAGGGTGATGCCGTCGAGGATGCGGTCGAGCACGATGAGCGCGAGCGCCGACGACCCCCACAGCACCAGGAACTCGACGAGCACCCGCACCATGCCGCCCACCGTGCGCATCGCGGCCCCTTCCCTCGTCTGGAATCGTAAGGGTCGTGAGCACGCCACCGGGTCCGGATGCCGCCACATCCGGTGTGCGCTGGCTCGGACATGCCAGCGCGCTGATCATGGACCGCGGGACGGTCGTCCTGACCGATCCGGTGCTGACCGACCGCGTCGCGCATCTGCGCCGCCGCCGGGGGCCCACCCCGATCGGGCCGCACGTGCGCAACCCGGACGCCGTCCTGCTCTCGCACCTGCACGCCGACCACACCCACCTGCCGTCGCTGCGGCTGCTCGACCCGGACGTTCCGATCGTGGCCCCGTGGCGGGCGATCGACGGCCTGCCCGCGCTGCGCCGATTCGCCGACCGCCTGGTGCCGCTGCGGCCCGGCGACGAGACACGGATCGGCACGCTCACCGTCCGGGCGGTGCCCGCCCGACACGACGGGCGGCGCTGGCGACGCGGCCCGGAACTCGCCCCGGCGATCGGGTACGTCGTCGAGGGGGACCGGCGGACCTACTTCGCCGGCGACACCGACCTGTACCCGGACCTCGCCGACCACGTCGGCCCGGTGGACCTCGCGTTGCTACCCGTCGGGGGCTGGGGTCCGACCCTCGGCAACGGCCACCTCGACCCGTCCCGGGCCGCGGTCGTCGCGCGCCTGGTGGCAGCGGGCCTGGCGGTGCCGATCCACTACGGCACGCTGTGGCCGATCGGCCTCGACGCCGTACGCCCCCGGTTGTTCTTCGGTCCGGGCGCCGAATTCGTCCACCACGCCCAGCGGGCGGGGATCGTCGCGGTGGAATTGCCCCCGGGTGGCGCACTCGGCGCACCGGGCGCCGGCCCCGGTTCGCCGGGACCACACCGCGTATGAACTCGGCCACCTCGGCTCACGGGATGCCGTAGGCGCGGTGGTCGGCCTCGCGGAGCGCGCTCACGTAGTCGCCCCGTCCGCGGCCGGTCCCGTCCGCGCCGGGCGGCACGGCGAGCATCCCCCGGAACTCGTCGACGCTGCGATACCCCTTGCGGCGCATCCACTCGCGCACGCCGTCGAGCAGGACGGCGGCGTACTCGGGACCGTGGCGCAGCAACGCCGAGGCGGACTGCACGACGTCCGCGCCGGCGAGCAGGTACTTGATCACGTCGGTGGCGTCCTCGACGCCGGTGGTCGCGGCCAGGTCGGCACGCACCCGTCCACGCAGCAACGCGATCCAGGTCTGCGGCAGCCGGGTTTCCGCGGGGGTCGAGAGGGTCACGGCAGGCACCACGGTGAGGGTTTCGGGATCGATGTCGGGCTGCAGCAACCGGTTGAACAGCACCAGCCCGTCGGCCCCGGCCTCGTCGAGGCGAAGCGCCATCTCGGCGATCGAACTGAACTGGGGGCTCACCTTGACCGCCACCGGCACGGTGACGGCGTCCGCGACCCGGGCCAGGACGTCGAGGTGCCGTTGTTCGACGTCCCGGCCGCTGATGTGCGGATCACCGGGCAGGTAGTAGATGTTCAGCTCGATCGCGGCCGCACCGGCGTCCTGCATCGACCGGGCGTAGCCCGCCCACCCGCCCGGGGTGACGCCGTTCAGGCTGCCGATCACCGGGACGGTGACCGCCTGCGCGGCGCGTTCGAGCAGACTCAGGTAGCGGCGCGGTCCGTGGTCCTCGACGGCTTCCTCCGGAAAGTACGACAGGGACTCGGCGTAGCTCTGCGAACCGTGCTCGGTCAGTGCCGCATTGCGCTCCGCTTCGCGCAGCAGCTGCTCTTCGAACAGCGAATAGAGCACCACCGCACCGACGCCTGCCCCGGCGAGCCGCCGGACACCGTCGACCGTGCGGGACAGCGGGGATGCCGCCGCCACCAGTGGGTTCGGCAAGGCCAGGCCCAGATACCGCGTCGACAGGTCCATCAGCGGTCCTTGCGGGCGTCGGCGGTGAAGTGGTGCGACCCTTGCGACGCCATGTCCTCGTACCGGTCCCAGCGCTGAGCGATCGCCTCCTCGGAGAGGCCGAGGAGCCGGTCGTATTCCGCCGGATCGGTGTTGGCGAGCGCGCGGTACCGCAGTTCGCGGCTGCGGTAGTCCTCGAGCGGAATCCTCGGCCGGTGCGAATCGAGCAGGAACGGATTCTGCCCGGCCGCCCGCAACACCGGGTCGTAGCGGATCAGCGGCCAGTGCCCGCTGGCCACCGCGCGGTACTGCTGGTCCATCCCGTGACGCATGTCGATGCCGTGCGCGATGCACTGACTGTAGGCGATCACGAGCGAGGGTCCCTCGTAGGCTTCGGCTTCCCGCATCGCCTGCAACGTGTGTTGCGGATCGGCGCCCATCGCGACCCGGGCGACGTAGACGTTGCCGTAGGCGATGGCCTGCAACGCGAGATCCTTCATCGGCACCGTCTTGCCGCCGGCGGCGAACTTCGCGACCGCCCCGAGCGGGGTGGCCTTGGACATCTGCCCGCCGGTGTTGGAATACACCTCGGTGTCGAGGACGAGGACGTTGACGTTGCGGCCGCTGGCCAGGACGTGGTCGAGGCCCCCGGCACCGATGTCGTAGGCCCAGCCGTCGCCGCCGACGATCCACACGCTGCGCCGCACCAGGTGGTCGAGCACACTGCGCAGGTCGGCGGTTACGGCGGGATCCAGCTCTGCGAGCAGGGTTTCGAGTTCGGCCACCCGCTCCCGCTGGGCGCGCAGCTCGGACTCGCGCAGTTGCGGCGCCGTCAGGATGTCGTCGACGAGGTCGGCACCGATCGCCTCCCGCAGTTCGGTCAGGCGCCGCCGGGCGAGCCGGGTGTGCTCGTCGGCGGCCAGCCGGAACCCGAGCCCGAATTCGGCGTTGTCCTCGAACAGGGAATTGGACCAGGCGGGGCCGCGTCCGTCCGCGTTGGTCGTCCAGGGGGTGGTGGGCAGATTGCCACCGTAGATCGACGAGCAGCCCGTGGCGTTCGCGATCATCAACCGGTCGCCGAACAGCTGGGAGAGCAGCTTGAGGTACGGGGTCTCCCCGCAGCCCGCGCAGGCGCCGGGAAACTCGAACAGCGGCTCGAGGAACTGCGTTCCGCGGACGGTGCCGAAGTCCACCCGGGCCCGGTCGGCCGTCGGCAGCGTCTCGAAGAAGGTGATGTTCTCGCGTTCGGGGGCCACCCGCGGTTCGCGGGGGGCGAGGTTGATGGCCTTGGTCACCGTCGCGCCGGGGGCCACGGCAGGACAGGCCTCGACGCACAGCCCGCATCCGGTGCAGTCCTCGGCGTAGACCTGCAGGGTGTACCGGGCATCCGGCAGGCCCACAGCGCCCAATGCCGCCGAGCCGAACTGCTCCGGGGCACCGTCCAAGTGGGACTTGTCGTAGAACTTGGTACGGATCACGCTGTGCGGACAGACGAAACTGCAGTTTCCGCACTGGATGCAGGTGTCCGGGTCCCACACCGCGACCAGTTCCGAAATGTTGCGCTTCTCGTAGGCGGTGGTGCCGCTCGGGTAGGTGCCGTCCACGGGAAACGCGCTGACCGGCAAGGCGTCCCCGCGCCCGGCCATCATCTCCGCGGTGACGGTGCGGACGAACTCGGGCGCGTACTCGGGCACGATCGGCGCCGGCACCCGCGTGGTGGTCACCCGGTCGGGCACATCGATCCGGTGCAGCTCTTCCAATGCCCGGTCCACCGCGGCCAGTTCGCGCCGCAGCACGTCGGCTCCGCGGTTGCCGTAGGTCTTCTCCACCGACTTCTTGATCCGGGCGACGGCCTGCTCGCGCGGCAGCACATCCGAGATCGCGAAGAAGCAGGTCTGCAGCACGACATTGATCCGCCCGGCGAGCCCGACCTCACGAGCGATCCGGCCCGCGTCGACCGCATACAGCGTGATCCGTTTGTCGAGGATCTGTTCCTGGACCCGGCGGGGCAGCGCGTCCCAGACCTCGTCCGGCCGGTGTCTGCAGTTCAGCAGGAGGGTCGCTCCCGGCGCGGCCGGCCCCAGGACGTCGATCTTGTCGAGGAATCGGAACTGATGGCAGCCGACGAGGTCCGCGCGGCTCACCAGATACGGTGCGCGGATGGGCCGTGGCCCGAAGCGCAGGTGCGAGACGGTCTGCGAGCCGGACTTCTTCGAGTCGTAGACGAAGTAGCCCTGCGCGTGCAGGTGCTCCTCGTCGCCGAGGATCTTGATGGTGTTCTTGTTGGCCCCGACGGTGCCGTCGGAGCCCAGGCCGTAGAAGATCGCCCGCACGGTGTCGGAGGATTCGATGTCGAAGGACGGGTCGTAGGTGATGCTGGTGCCGGACACGTCGTCGTCGATGCCGACGGTGAACCGGCGCCGGGGCCGCTCGCGGGCGAGCTCGGTGAAGACGCCGGCGACCATGCCGGGCGTGAATTCCTTCGACGACAGGCCGTAGCGTCCGCCGCAGACCCGGGGCATGACGGCCCGCTCACCGTCGGCATGTGCCTCGGCGAGGGCCGCGACGACGTCGAGATACAGCGGCTCGCCGAGCGAACCCGGTTCCTTGGTGCGGTCCAGCACGCCGATCGTGCGCACCGTCGCCGGCAGCGCCGCCGACAGCGCCTCGGCGGGGAAGGGCCGATACAGCCGCACCTGCACCACCCCGACCCGCTCACCGCGGGCGGTGAGCGCGGCGGCGGTTTCGGCCGCGGTGTGCGCCCCGGAACCCATCAGCACCAGCACCCGTTCCGCCTCGGGGTGCCCGGTGTAGTCGACGATGCGCATGTCGCGGCCGGTGCGCTCCCCCAACCGCGTCATCAACTCGTCCACCACCGCCGGAACCCGGGCGTAGAACGGGTTGACCGTCTCACGCGCCTGGAAGTAGGTGTCCGGGTTCTGCGCGGTGCCCCGGATGAACGGCCGCTCCGGCGACAACGCGCGTCCGCGGTGCTCGCGGATCAGCTCCTCGGGCACCAGGGCCCGCAGGTCGTCGTCGGCCAGCGTCTCGATGGTGTTGAGCTCGTGCGAGGTGCGGAAGCCGTCGAAGAAGTGCACGAAGGGCACCCGCGTCCGCAGGGTGGCGGCCTGCGCCACCAGCGCCAGATCGTGCGCCTCCTGCACCGAGGCCGAGGCGAGCAACGCGAACCCGGTCTGGCGCACCGCCATCACGTCCGAATGGTCACCGAAGATCGACAGTCCCTGCGCGGCCAGGGACCGGGCGGCGACGTGCATGACCGCCGAGGTCAGCTCGCCGGCGATCTTGTACATGTTCGGGATCATCAGCAGCAGCCCCTGCGACGCGGTGAACGTCGTCGCCAGTGCCCCGCCCTGCAGCGCGCCGTGCAGCGCGCCCGCCGCGCCGCCCTCGCTCTGCATCTCCACCACACTCGGCACGGTGCCCCACACGTTCGGCCGGTGCCGGCTGGACCATTCGTCGGCCAGCTCGGCCATCGCCGACGACGGGGTGATCGGATAGATGCAGCACACTTCGTTGAGCCGGTAGGCAACCGACACGGCCGCCTCGTTACCGTCCACCGTGGCACGCGTCATGTCGGCTCCGGAAACATCTCGATGGCGTGGACCGGGCACTGCTCGAAGCACTCTGCGCAGCCGGTGCACTTGTCGTAGTCGTACCGGTAGCCGTGGCCGGCACCCAGCTTGACGATCGCGTCCTCCGGGCACGCGCCGAGACAGCCGTCGCACTCGAAGCAGTTGCCGCACGACAGGCACCGGCCCGCCTCGAACGTCGCCGCCTCGGCCGATACCCCGCCGACCACCTCGTCGAACCCGGAAACGCGTTGCTCGACAGGCAGTTCGGGCTGCACCCGCCGATCCGCGTCGGCGAAGTACCACAGGTGCAGCTGGTCGAACGTCGCGATCGGATGCTTGGCAGGCCGCTCGTCGGGCACTCGGCGCAGCCAGGCGTCGATGTGGTGTGCCGCCTTCTTCCCGTGCCCCACCCCCACCGTCACGGTGCGCTCGCCGGGCACCATGTCGCCGCCCGCGAACACCCCGGGGCAACCGGTCATCAGCGACCCGTCCACCCGCACGCTGCCGTCGCGCTCGAACTCGACTCCGGGCAGCGTGCGCATGAACGCCGACTCGGTCTCCTGGCCGATCGCCATGATCAGGGTGTCCGCGGCCAGGGTCTCGAAACGTCCGGTCGGCCGCGGACGACCGGACTCGTCGAGTTCCATGACCTCGACCTGCAGTTCGGGACCGTCGAAGGCGGTGACCGTGCGCAGCCAGTTGATCCGTACGCCTTCGCGTTCGGCGTCCTCGGCTTCCTCCTCGTGGGCGGACATCTGCTCGCGGGTGCGGCGATAGACGATGACCGCGTCCTCGGCCCCGAGCCGGCGGGCCACCCGGGCCGCGTCCATCGCCGTGTTGCCGCCGCCGTAGACGGCAACGTGCCGCCCGACGGCCGGGGGTTCCCCGGCGGCGACACCGCGCAGGAACGACACCGCGTCGATCATCGTGCCCGCGTCGCAGGCCGGGATATCGACCCGTTTGGCCAGATGCGCGCCGACCGCGACGAAGACCGCGTCGAAACCACCCTCGGCGCGTTCCGCCGCGAGGTCCTCGACCCGGTGGTTGCAGGTCAGCTCCACGCCCAGCGCCGCGACCCGCTCCAGTTCCGCCTCGAGCACGTCGCGCGGAAGCCGGTAGTTCGGGATGCCGTAGCGCATCATCCCGCCGGGCTCGGAGCCGGCGTCGCGGATCTCGACGTCGTGGCCGCGGCGGGCGAGGTGACAGGCAGCGGACAGCCCGCTCGGTCCGGCACCGATCACCAGTACCCGCTTGCCGCTGCGGGCGGGCGGCGGCTCGAACATCCAGCCCTGCTCGCGCGCCCGGTCGCCGAGAAACCGCTCCACCGAATGGATGGACACGGCGCTGTCCAGAGTGGCGCGGTTGCAGACGGATTCGCAGGGGTGGTAGCACACCCGGCCGTGGATGGCGGCGAACGGATTGTCGGCGACCAACTGCCGCCAGGCCTGCTCGTAGCGGCCGGCCTTCGCGTGCGCCAGCCAGGCCTGGATGTTCTCCCCGGCGGGGCAGCGGGCGTTGCACGGCGGCAACAGGTCCACATACACGGGCCGACGCCGGCGCACCGGCCCCGCGCGGGGACGGCCGTGCACCAGATCCGGCAGCGGTGTGAGCTCCTCCGACGGCCGGGCCGGACGCCCGCCCGTCGCCCCGCCACTGCGCTCGTCGGCAGTCATCCCCTCACGATAGGGCTCCGGCCGGGTGTCCGGCACCGGATTGCGGCGGCACGGACGTGCCGACGACCCGTCTCCGACGGATCGGGCCCGCTACGGACGTGCGTCCGTAGCGGGCCCGTGGGTGTCGCTCAGCAGCACGTCGTCGCGGCGGGCGCCTTCTCGGTGCCGGTCGCCGGTTCTTGTTCGGCGGCGGTGCCGCAGCAGACTCCCTCCGAGTTCTCGCCCTGGTCGAGCAGCTTCGGGCTCGTGCCGAAGGTGTCGCTGTCGGCGAGGACGGTGTAGACCTCCCACTTCTCCCCCGCCGGGCCCGTGACCCACACCTTGTCCTGGGTGGCGAAGCAGCACGTGGTGCCGATCTCCTCGTCGGTGAACAGCCCTTCGTCCGTGAGGCGGGCGATTTCGGAGTGCACCTTTTCGCTCGACTCCACCTCCACCCCGAGGTGGTTGATCGAGCCGCCCTTGCCCGCGTTCTCGATCAGGACGAGCTTCAGCGGCGGCTCGGCAATCGCGAAGTTCGCGTAGCCGGGCTTCACCTTCGCCGGCTCGGTGCCGAACAGCTTCGAGTAGAACGTCACGGCCTCCTGCAGATCGTCGACGTTGAGGGCGAGCTGAACGCGGGACATGATGACCTCCACCTGTGAGACATACATCGAATTAGTACGCCCACTGTCACCCCCTTTTTGACATATGTCAAGAGGGGTGGATGATGGGGACATGCCCAAGGCGCTCCCGGTCATCGACGTCTCCGCCCCCATCTGCTGCGCGCCGGTCTCGGCCGCACCGATGAGCGAGGCAGCCGCCCTCGAGGTGGCGCTGCGGCTCAAGGCGCTCGCCGACCCGACCCGGATCCAGCTGATGTCGATCCTGCTCACCACGCGGGAGGACGACGTCTGCACGTGCGACCTGGCGTCGGCCGTGGGCCTGACGGAGTCGACCGTCAGCCATCACCTCGGCCAGCTCCGCAAGGCCGGGATGGTGCAGTCGACGCGCCGCGGCATGAACGTCCACCATCGCGCCTGCAACGAGGCTCTGCAGGCACTGCGTCTCGTCCTCGACCCCAACTGCTGCACGTGAGAGGGGCCGAATGTCACATGGGTTCGATCACATCGAACCCATGTGACATTCGGCCACACAGCCCCCGGCTCACACCGCGCCGAACAAGACCTGTGCGTTGTCCCAGCACACCGCGCGGACCCATTCGCTGCCGAGACCGAGCCGTTCGACCGCCTCGAGCTGATGGACGTACGGGTACGGGATGTTCGGGAAGTCGCTGCCGAACAGCACCTTCGAGCCCAGTGCCTGCAGCCGCGGCAGCTCGTCCTCCGGGAACGGCATCGACTCCTGCGTGAAGTCGGTGAACGCCATGGTGGTGTCCAGGTGCACCCGCGGGTACTTCTCCGCCAGATCGAGGAACTGGCGGTACTCCGGCATGCCCATGTGCGCGACGATCAGCGCCAGCCGCGGGAACCGTTCCAGCAGCGCGGCGATCGGTCCGGGCCCGGTGTGCGTCCCCGGAGCCGGTCCCGATCCGCAGTGGATCACGATCGGCACGCCGGCATCCTCGAGCAGTCCCCACACCGGGTCGAGCAGCGGGTCGTTGGGGTCGTAGTCGCCGACCTGGATGTGCGACTTGAACACCCGTGCCCCGTGCTCGAGTGCCGCGGCCACGTAGCCGGCGGCGTCGGGCTCGGGATAGAACGTCGCAGTGTGCAGGCAATCGGGGGTGCGGGCCGCGAAGTCCACCGCCCACGCGTTCAGCCACGCGGCCATCGCGGGCTTGTGCGGATAGAGCATCGCCGTGAACCGGCGGACCCTGAAACCCCGCAGCCGCTCGACGCGCTCCTCCTCGGCGTGCCGGTAGGTGATGGGCCACGCCCGGCCCACCAGCGGCCCGGCGGAGTCGAAGTAGCTCCACACCTTGTCCATCACGTTCGACGGCATGAAGTGGGTGTGCACGTCGATAAGGCCGTTGAGGCCGTGCCGGGCCCGGAAGTCGGCCACCTGCTGCGCTTCGTCCATCACCCGAAGGTAGCGACCCCGTCGCCGGTGCGTCTTTTGGGCTGCCCCAGCCGCCCGAAGGACACACCGGCGCCGGAGGCGCCTCAGAAGTACACAGCGATGCGACGGCCGTCGATCTCGTGCACGGCGATGTCCATGTCGTACACCTTGCGCAGCACCTCGGGCTGCAGGATCTCGTCGACGTCGCCGTCCGCGACGACGGCGCCGTCGCGCATCGCGACGATGCGATCCGAGTGGCACGACGCGAAGTTGATGTCGTGGATCACCAGGATCACGGTCTTGCCCATCTCGTGGGCCATGCGTCGCAGCAGCTGCATCATGTGTTGCGAGTGCTTCATGTCCAGGTTGTTGAGCGGTTCGTCGAGCAGCACGTAGTCGGTGTCCTGCGCGAGCACCATCGCGACGAACGCGCGCTGCCGCTGTCCGCCGGAGAGCTGGTCGAGGAAGCGGTGCTCGAGCCCGCCCAGGCCGGTGTACTCGAGGGCGCGGTCGACCGCGTCGTGGCAGGCCGCCGAGAGCCGGCCCTTCGAATGCGGGAATCGCCCGAACTCGACGAGTTCGCGCACCGACAACCGCACCGCCGTGGTGTTGTCCTGGCGCAGCACCGACAGCTTCTTCGCCAGCGCGTCCGAGGGGGTGGCCCGCAGGTCGAGCCCGTCGATGCTGACCGATCCGGCGTCGGTGTCGAGCAGCCGCGCGACGATGGTCAGCAGTGTCGACTTGCCGGCGCCGTTGGCACCGATGATCGACGTGAGGCCGCCGCGCGGGACGTCGAGGTCGACGGGCCCGAGCACGGTGGTGCCGGCGTAGTTCTTGGCGAGGTCCCGAACGGTGATCACAGGCGCGCACCCCTCACGAGCAGGGAGATGAAGTAGATGCCGCCGACGAAGTTGACGACGACGATGAGGCTCGAGTTGTAGTCGAGCAGCCGGGCGAGGACGAACTGCCCGCCGACCAGGGCGACGATCGCGACGAGCGTCGCGGCGGGCACCGTCCAGCGGTGCCGGAACGTGCCGACGAGTTCCCGGGCCAGGTTGGCCACCAGCAGCCCGAGGAACGTGATGGGCCCGACGAGCGCTGTAGACACCGAGACCAGCACCGCGACGACGATCAGCGCGCGGGTGACGACGCGCCGGTGGTCGACGCCGAGGCCGATCGCGTGCTCGCGGCCCAATGCGACGACGTCGAGCTGACGCAGCAGCGGCACCGAGAACGCCGTCGCCGCGACGACGAGCAGGGCCGACACGGCGAGCAGGTCGACCTGCACGTTGTTGAAGCTGGCGAACAGCACGTCCTGCAGGGTCATGAAGTCGTTGGGGTCGATCAGCCGCGACACCAGCGACGACAGCCCACCGAACAGCGCGCCGAGCACGATGCCGACGAGCACCAGCACGTACAGGTCGCGGGATCCGCGGTCGAAGAGCCATCGGAACAGCACGAGCGCGAAGCCGACCATGGCGAGCACCTCGACCCCGAACTTCAGGCGCGGATCCAGTGTCGCGAGGGCGCTCGCGCCGAACAGGAACACCACGAGGGTCTGCAGCAGCATGAACAGGCTGTCGAAACCCATCACGCCCGGGGTGAGGATGCGGTTGTTGGTGACGGTCTGGAAGATCACCGCGGCGAAGGCGGTGGCGTAGCCGACGAGCACCATCGACAGCACCTGCCGGCCGCGGATCTTCATGGCGAAGTCCCACGAGCCGGTGACGAAGAGGAACAGGTAGGCGCACACCGCCAGTGCGGCGACGACGGCGAGCACGACGAGCACACGGGCAGGGTTCCGGCGACTCGTCACGGCGGGTGCGGCGACGGCCGGGCTCATCGCGCACCTCGCCGGGTGCGCAGGATCAGCGCGATGAACACGACGGCGCCGACGACGCTCGCGACGGTGCCGACCGGGATCTCGTACGGGTAGCGGAGGACGCGGCCGACGACGTCGCACGCGAGCACGAATCCGGCGCCGGCGAGCGCGGTGATCGGCAGGACGCGGCGCAGGTTGTCGCCGAGCGCCAGGGTGACAAGGTTGGGCACGACGAGACCGAGGAACGGGATGGCGCCGACGACGACGGTGACGACGGCGGTGGTGACGGCGACGACGACCATCCCGATGTTGATCACCAGCTGGTACGGGACGCCGAGGTTCTTCGCGAAGCCCTCACCGAGGCCGGCCACGGTGAAGCGGTCGGCGTACAGATAGGCGACGGCCATGACGGCGACGACGACCCAGATGATCTCGTAGCGGCCGCGCAGGATGCCGGAGAAGTCACCGCTGGTCCAGGTGTTCAGGGCCTGCATCAGTTCGAGCCGGTAGGCGAAGAACGTGGTGACGGCCATGACGACGCCGCCGAACATGAGGCCGACGAGCGGCACGACGATCATGTCGGTGAACCGGACGCGGCGCAGGAGCCGCAGGAACAGGAAGGTGCCGACGAGGGAGAAGGCGACGGCGACGAGCATCTTGCCGAGCACGGACTGTCCGCCGAGGAACAGGGTGGCGACGAGGATGCCGAGCAGGGCCCATTCGACGGTGCCGGCGGTGTCCGGCGCCACGAACCGGTTGCGGGTCAGGTGCTGCATGATCAGGCCGGACACGCTCAGGGCGGCGCCGGCGAGCAGGATCGCGATCAGGCGGGGCACGCGCGAGACGAAGAACACCTCGAGGGTCGCGGTGTCGCCGCGCAGCAGGTCGGCGGGGGTGACGTCGGCGACGCCGACGAACAGGGACGCGAAGGCGGCGACGGCGAGCAGCGCCGCGCCGATCAGGACGGGACGCAGACGCGCGGCGGGGCCGGCGGCCGCACGCGGGGTGCGGTCGCCGGCCCTGCCGGTCGTTACCGGGGAGCTCACGGGCGGGAGGCGGTCATGCCGCCGCGGCCTTGCCGACGGCCTGCCCGACGACGTCGATCTGCGACTGGACGGAGCTCAGCGCGCTCGGCGCCATGTACCAGGTGTACAGGTCGAGGTAGGTGATCCGGCCTTCCTTCGCGGCGGTGGTGCCGCCGACGAGCGGGTTGTCGAGGACTCGGGACGCGTTGGGGCCGGTGGTGTCGCCGAGGGGTGCCTCGCGGTCCTGAACGAACATCAGGTCGGGGTCGGCCTGGGCGATGTACTCGAAGGACACGGCGTCACCGTGGGCGACGTCGTCGGCGAAGGTCTCCGACACGGGCTTGACGCCGAGGTCGTGGATGATCCCGTACCGGGAGCCGGGTCCGTACGCGGTGACCTCGGCGGCCTCGACGCGCGTGATGAGTCCCCGCAGGTTCGCCTGTGCGGCGGCAGCGGACACCGCGTCGAACGACGCCTCGATGCCGGCGAACTTCTCCTCGAACGCGCCCTCGGCGCCGAAGATGGTGGCGAGGTTGCGGTTCTGCTTCGCAACGCTGGCGAGGAAGTCCTTGGCGTCGACGGAGAGGTCGACGGTCGGGGCGATCTCGCTGAGCGCGTCGTAGCTGGTGGCCGACCGGGCGGCGACGATGATGAGGTCGGGCTCGAGGGCGTTGACGGCCTCGAAGTCGGGCTCGAACAGCGAGCCGACCTTGGCGACGTCGTCGCCCCGGTAACGCGCGAACGATTCGGGCCAATTCGTGAGCGCGGGGACGCCGACGGCGTCGGGCAGGTCCAGGTCGATCATGGACTGCAGCACGCTCTGGTCGAAGACCACGACCCGTTCGGGATCGACGGGCACCTCGGTATCGCCCTGGGCGTGACTGATGACGACGGTCTCGCCGGTCTCCGCCGCGGTGTCGGAGGAGGTGTCGGAGGAGCAGGCGGAAAGCCCGAGCGAGGCGGCCGCGACTAACGCGACGGCGGCGGACAACCGGATACGCATGGGCAATCTCCTTGAAAATTGAACTTCCGAGGTAGACGGAGCCACCCGCGCAGCCCCACCCACCGCCTCGAACTCAGCCAAGCGTTGCCTAACTTAGCATGCCTTTACTTACTGTTGGCAAGGGTCGTGTCGCCCCACGGACGAGCGCGCCGCCACTACGGTCGGACCCATGACCTCCACCACGTTCTCCGCCTGGGTCGCGCGCGAGCACGACGACGCGATCGACTTCGCCCCCGAGACCGTCGACGAGACGATGCTGCCCGACGACGGCATCACCGTCCGCGTCCTGCATTCGAGCATCAACTACAAGGACGCCCTCGCCGTCGTCCCGCGCGGCGGCGTGGTCCGCAACTACCCGATCATTCCCGGCATCGACCTCGCCGGTGAGGTCGTCACCTCCGATCACCCCGACTTCGCGCCCGGGGACCGGGTCCTTGCGCACGGCTACGAGATCGGCACCGGCCGCCACGGCGGCTACGCCGAGTACGCCCGCGTCCCCGCCGACCAGCTCGTCCGGCTCGGCGAGCTCTCCACAGCCGACGCCGCCGCCATCGGCACCGCCGGATTCACCGCGGCGCTGAGCGTGCAGGCCCTGCTGCGGCACGGCCTGACCCCGGACGACGGGCCCGTCGTCGTCACCGGCGCCTCCGGCGGCGTGGGCACCGTCAGCGTCGACCTGCTCGCCGCCGCCGGATTCGAGGTGGTCGCCTCGACCGGCAAGCCGGAAGCCCACGACCTGCTCACCGAACTGGGCGCCGCCTCGGTGATCGGGCGGCTGCCCGAGGACCCCGACGCGAAGCCGCGACCGCTCGGCAAGGCGATCTGGGCCGGGGCCGTGGATTGCGTCGGCGGCGCCACACTCGCCCACGTCCTCAGCACCGTCCAGTGGGGCGGCGCGGTCGCCGCCAGCGGACTCACCGGCGGCGCCGCCCTGCAGACCACGGTGATGCCCTTCATCCTGCGCAGCGTCGCCCTGCTGGGCATCGACTCGGTGCAGCTGCCCATCGGCCCGCGCCGGGCGCTGTGGGAGCGCCTCGCGGGCGACCTGCGGCCCCGGCACCTGGCCGACATCACCCGCCACATCCCCGCGCGAGAGCTGGTGCCCGCGCTCGACCTCGTGCGGGCCGGCAAGTTCACCGGGCGCGCGGTGATCGAGGTTGCCGGCGGATTCTGAGGGCTCGTCAGAAGAGGGTGAGCTCGACCTCCTCGACCACCTTCACCGTCCGGCGCACCGCCTTCTTCGCCCGCGCGGGTGCGGCGGTCGGCTCGGGCCGCGCAGCCGCGGCGGTCGGCTCGGGCCCGGCCGGTTCGGAGACGGGCGCGTTCGGGGCGGGCGGGGCCGCCGCCTGCGCGCGCGCCGCCTCGCCCGCGAGGGTGTCGGCGAGTTCGTTGAAGTGGTTGCCGACGTGTCCGCGCACCCACCGGAACCGCACCGGCCCGGACCGGTCGGCGAGGACGCGGTCGATGGCCTGGACCAGATCGAGGTTCTTCACCGGCGCGCCGGTCGCCGTCTTCCAGCCCTTGCGCTTCCAGCCCGGCAACCATTCCGAGGCGCACTTGATGGCGTACTGCGAGTCGGATTCGATGATCATCGGTTCCGGACCGGGATGGGCCTTCAGCGCCTCGAGCAGCGCCCGCAGCTCGGCGATCTGATTGGTGCCCGAGTGCTCCCCGCCCGAGCGGCTCGGTCCCTCGTGATTGACCCACGCCCATCCGATGGCGCCGCCCGGATTGCGAAGGCAGGAACCGTCGGTGCTCACGATGATCATGTGCCAGACCATATCCCGTGGCAGGGGCGACGTCGCGCCCGAGGCGCCGACGCGCCGCGGCTGCGCAGAAATCGCGGCACCCATCGGGGCAGTTTCAGGAAGCCAGTGCAACACCTGCGATCAGTTCGGCCAGTCTGTCACACGGCTTTCGCCACCCGAGGGTTTGCCGGGGCCGGAGGTTGAGCAGGCGTTGAGTTTCGGCGAGATCGGCGTCGCTGACCTCGTTGAAATTCGTGCCCTTGGGATAGAAGTCCCGGATCAGACCGTTGGTGTTCTCGTTGGTGCCGCGCTGCCACGGCGAATGCGGATCGCAGAAGAACACCCGACAGCCCGTGGCGACGGTGAACTGCGCGTGCGAGGCCATCTCGTTGCCTTGGTCCCAGGTGATCGTGCGGGTCAGCTCGGCGGGCAGGCCCTCGATCATACGAGTGAGCACGTCGATGACCGTGGTGCTGTCGCGAGTGCCGGGAAGCCGCCCGAGCAGCGTGTACCGGGTCGACCGTTCGACCAGGGTGACGATCCCGGAATTGTCCGGTCCTACCACCAGATCGCCTTCCCAATGCCCCGGCACCGCCCGGTCGGCCACCTCGGCCGGGCGGTCGCTCAACAGCGCCCCCTCGAGCCACGGCCGTTTGCTGCGGGCCGGCAGCTTCGACCGGGGCACCCGGGTGGTGCGCCCGGATCGCAGTGCCTTGACCACGGTCAACTCGTGCCGCAACGTTCCTTTGCCCTGCACGTAGAGGGCTTGGTAGATCGTCTCGTGGGACACGTGCATCTCCGGCTGCTCGGGGAACAGGATCTGCAGTTCCGCCGCGACCTGCTGCGGAGAGAACCGGTGATTCAACAGTGCCACGACCCGGCCTCGCAGGGCTGGGCCGGCGAGCTTGGCCGGTCGTGGACGGGGGCGCTGCGTCAACGCCCGGTAGTGGGCGAGTTCCGCGTCGTAGTGGCTCTCTCCCCAGTCCGTGACGCTGTGTGCCTCGAGCTCCCGCGCGATCGTCGACGGAGCCCTTCCCAGTTCCGCAGCGATCGCGCGTATCGACAGCGGTTGGGGCAGCGACAGCGCGGCCTGGATGAACGACCTGTCCGCCAGTGAGCCGACGGTAGGACCTACCCGGTGTCCGTGGTGGCTCGGCGTCCATCGGCACCGGCTTCACACCGCCGACATGCCCCAGGCAGATCTCCATGCCCGCACGCTCAGCCCACCGGTTCACCGTCGTTCTCGACACGCCCAGAGTATCGCCGAGCTCCAACGCGGATCGACCACGGGCCAACCCCCGATATGCCGCTGCTCGTGTCTCCCAGGGAATCTTCCTCGTCACCAACACACCCTTCGACTAGGGGTGTTGCGTTGGCTTCCTGAAACTACCCGGCGTGTCGGCGCGAGAAGCGCACGCTCGGCGGGTCGCCGCCTTCGATCCGCACCTCGTCGCACGGTCACCTCGTCGCACAGTACGGTGGACCGGTGCCCGCCCCCGCTCCACCCAGCACCGGCGCGCTCGTCGTCCGCGCCGAGCTGCCCCGGCCGGTGGACGTCGCGCTGACGTTGCAACCCCTGCAGCGCGGGCCCTACGACCCTTGCCATCGCCGCGACGGGCAGGCCGTGTGGCGCACGTCCCGGTTGGCGTCGGGGCCGGTCACCTACCGGCTCGTGCAGGACGGTCCGCGCGGCGTGCGCTGCCACGCGTGGGGTGCCGGGGCCGAGGAACTGTCGGCACACCTTCCCACCCTTCTCGGTGCCGAGGACGACCCGACCGGGTTCCGGCCCGAGCATCCGAGTCTGGCCGAGGCCCATCGCCGCCTGCCGGCCCTGCGGATCCCGCGCACCGGCCGCGTCCTCGAGGCCCTGGTCCCGGCGATCCTCGAACAGCGGGTGCACAGTGTCGCCGCGTTCGCGTCGTGGCGGCGGCTCGTCACGTGGTTCGGCGACGTCGCGCCCGGTCCGGCACCGGAGGGGATGCGGGTGCCCCCGGCCGCCGAGACGTGGCGCCGCGTCCCGTCGTGGGAGTTCCACCGCGCCAACGTCGACCCCGGCCGGGCCCGGACCGTCGTGAGCTGCGCCCGGCTGGCCGACCGCCTCGAGCGGCTCGTCGACCTCGCGCCGGCCGAGGCGCAGCGGAAGCTGCGCTCGATCCCGGGCGTGGGCGTATGGACCGCCGCCGAGGTCGCGCAGCGCGCCTTCGGCGACGCGGACGCGCTGTCGGTGGGCGACTACCACCTCGCGACGATCGTCGGCTGGTCGCTGCTGGGCGCACCACTCGACGACGCCGGCATGGTGAAGTATCTGGAACCGCTTCGGCCGCACCGTTATCGAGCGGTGCGACTGATCATGGCGACCGGCGGGGCGAGGCGGGTCCCGCGACGGGGACCACGCACGCCGATCACCGATCACCGCGGGCGCTGAGCAGTTCCCCCGCGCCGGTCGCGCCGCCGGGGCCGGAATCGTCGGCCCGGTACCGCGGGGCTGCGCTGCCGCGGCGCCGACGGCTGACCGTCGGATTTCCGGCCGTCGAACCGTACCCTGGTGGCATGTCCGACCCAGACATTTCGACCGCGCCCACGAGGCTCGAGCGGCTCCCGAGCTGGCTGCTGACCCAATCCGCCCGCCACGTGCACCGGGTGGTGGTCGACCGGCTCGGCCAGGCCGACGCCCGCGGCTACCACTACCGCGCGCTCGCGGCACTCGAGGAGTACGGCTCGCTGTGTCAGACGGATCTCGGCCGTCGCGCGGGGATGGACCGCAGCGACATCGTCGCCACCGTCAACGAGCTGGCCGACCGGCGGCTCGTCGACCGCAGCCCCGATCCCACCGATCGGCGCCGCAACATCATCAGCGTCACCCGCCGCGGGCGGCAGCACCTGCGCACCCTCGACGACGTGCTCGTCGCGGCGCAGGACGAGGCGTTCGCGCCGCTCGACCCGACCGAGCGCGACCAGCTCGCCGTCCTGCTCGCGAAGGTGCTGGCCCACCACACCCGGCAGGCCGGCAGGTGAAGGGTTCCTCGCGGGAACCCTCCACCCGGGGCGGGCTCAGAGAGAGCGGGCGATGATCTGCTTCATCACCTCGTTGGCGCCTGCGTAGATCCGCTGCACGCGGGCGTCCTCGTACATCCGCGCGATCAGGTACTCGCGCATGTAGCCGTAGCCGCCGTGCAGCTGCACGCAGCGGTCGATCACCTCGCACTGCCTGTCGGTCAGCCAGTACTTGACCATCGCGGCGTCCGCGTCGTCGAGCTCGCCCTTCAGGTGCTGCTCGATGCAGTGATCCAGGAACACCTGGCACGTCCGGGCGATGGTCCGGCACTCCGCCAGCTCGAACGCGGTGTTCTGGAACTCGAACAGGCTGTGCCCGAACGCCTGCCGCTCCTTCGTGTAGCGGACGGTCTCCTCGACCGCGCGCTCCATCGCGCCGGCCGCCTGCGCGCCGATGATCAGCCGCTCCTGCACCAGCTGCGCCATCAGCTGCGCGAAGCCCTGCCCCTCGCTCCCGCCGAGCAGGTTCGCCACCGGCACCCGCACGTCGGTGAACGACAGCTCGGAGGTGTCGGCGCCGTGCTGGCCGACCTTGTCCAGCACCCGCCCGACCGCGAAGCCGGGGCAGTCGCGCAGGTCGACGATGAGCAGGGACACGCCCTTGGCACCGGCCTTGGGGTCGGTCTTGACGGCGAGCACGATGACGTCGGCCGACGAGCCGTTGGTGATGAAGGTCTTCGAGCCGTTGACCACGTATGTGTCGCCGTCGCGGATCGCGGTGGTCTTGATGGCCTTGAGGTCCGAGCCGGCGCCCGGCTCGGTCATGCCGATCGCGCCGAGGATCTCACCGGTTGCCATGCCGGGCAACCAGGTCCGCTTCTGCTCCTCGCTGCCGTACTCGAGGATGTAGTGGGCGACGATGCCGCTGTGCACCGAGATGCCCAGTGCGAGGTCACCCGAGTAGCCCTGCGCCTCGAAGACGGCCAGATCGTGGGCGAAGGTGCCGCCCCCGCCGCCGTACTCCTCCGGCACCGAGCACAGCAGCAGCCCGAGCTTGCCTGCGGCGAGCCACACGTCGCGATCGATGCGCCGCTGCGCGTCCCACTTCTCGGCGCGGGCCATCACCTCGCGCTCGAAGAAGTCACGGGCGAGTTCGGAGACCGCCTGTACCTCGTCGTCGTGCCAGGACGGCACGTGCTTCTTGACCATCGGTGTCCTTCAGCCTTCCGTCGCGTGTGACCGAATGTCACACCGCTCCACTTCGATCGAACTCATGTGACATTCGGTCACGTGGTGCGCAGCTCGCGCTTGAGCAGCTTGCCACTCTGGTTGCGCGGCAACGTGTCCACGAACCGGACGAGCTTCGGCACCTTGAACGGCGCGAGCCGCTGCTTGACGTGGTCGATCAGCTCGCGCTCGTCGACATCCGCGCCGTCGCGCAGCACGACGACGGCGGTGACGGCCTCGATCCACTTCTCGTCGGGCGTGCCGATGACCGCCACCTCGGCGACGGCCTCGTGGGTGTAGAGCGCGTCCTCCACCTCGCGGGAGGCGACGAGGATGCCGCCGGTGTTGATGACGTCCTTGATGCGGTCGACAACGGTGATGTAGCCCTCGGCGTCGCGCGTGACGAGGTCGCCGGAGTGGAACCAGCCGTCGCGGAACGCTTCCGCGGTGGCCTCCGGGTTGTCCCAGTAGCCCAGGCACAGCTGCGGCGACCGGTACAGCACCTCGCCGGACTCACCGTCGGGCACGTCGTTGCCGTCGGCGTCGACGACGCGGGTCTCGACGAACAGCACCGCCCTCCCGCACGACGACGGCCGGTCCTCGTGCTCCTCCGGGCGCAGAACCGTTGCCAGCGGACCGATCTCGGATTGGCCGAAGCAGTTGTAGAACCCCAGGTCCGGGTAGCGTCCGCGGAGCCGGTTCAGCACGGTGACGGGCATGATCGACGCGCCGTACTGGGCCTTGCGCAGCGACGACAGATCGCGGGTCTCGAGGTCGGGGTGGTTCGCCAGCGGCACCCACACCGTGGGGGCGAGGAACAGCGAGCCGATGCGCTCGGACTCGACGAGCCGGAGGATCTCCGGGATGTCGGGGGCGGGCAGCAGCGTGATCGTGGCACCGACGGCCAGGTACGGCATCATGAACACGTGCATGCCGGCCGAGTGGTAGAGCGGCATGCAGACCAGCGGGTTGTCGTCCGCAGCCAGGTCCAGCGCGACGATCGACGAGGTGTACTCGTGCACCAGCGCCCGGTGGGGCATCATGGCGCCCTTGGGCTTCGACGTGGTGCCGGAGGTGTAGAGCAACTGCACGAGGTCGGCGTCGGAGACGGTCACGTCGAGTTCCGGAACCTCGCCCGCGCACGCGGCGGTGAGCAGCGAGTCGTCGGCGTCGCGTAGCGGCAGGACGTGTTCGGCCGGGACGTCGGCGAGCACCTGCTCGAGGTTGCCGGCCAGGGCGGGGTCGACGAGGACGGCACGCGCCCCGGACTGACCGAGCAGGTAGCTCAGTTCCTCGCCGCGCAGCGCGTAGTTGATCGGCACGTGTACCAGGCCGGCCCGGGCGACGGCGAGGTACCCGACGACGTAGGCGTCGGAGTTGGTGCCGTACGCGGCGACGCGATCGCCCTGGTCCAGGCCCAGCGCGCGCAGCCGGGCGGCCGCCCGGGTGACCGCGTCGTCGAGTTCACGGTAGGTGAGGGTGCGGTCGCCGAACCGCAGGGCGGTGCGGTGGGGGAAGCGGGCGGCGCTGCGGTGCAGCACGCCGTCGACGGTGTTCGCGCGCGGGTCTGAGCTCATGATCGGACACGTTATAGGACGTCCAACCAATGGTCCAGACTTAACGCTCGATAAGCCTAGCGGCCCTGCCATACGGGACGGCGCTTCTCCACGAACGCGGTCATGCCCTCCTGCGCGTCGCAGATCATCGCGTTGGTCGCCATGGTCTCGGCCATCGCCTCGTAGGCCTGTTCCTGCGGCAGCTCGATCTGCCGGTAGAAGGCCTCCTTGCCGATCCGCACCGTCGCCGGCGACGCCGAGACGATCTTCGCGGCCAGCGCGGCGGTCTCGGTTTCCAGCGCCGCCGGGTCGACGACGAAGTTGACCAGCCCCCAGTCCGCGGCCGTCTCCGCATCGATGGTTTCGCCCGTGAGCAGCATCTGCATGGCCCGCTTGCGCCCCACCGCGCGGCTGAGCGCGACCATCGGCGTGGAGCAGAACAGGCCGATCTTCACCCCCGGGGTGCCGAACACCGCGTCCGACGACGCGACCGCCAGGTCGCACGACGCCACCAGCTGGCACCCGGCCGCGACGGCCGCACCCTGCACCGACGCGATCACCGGCTGCGGCACCGACTGCACGGTCTGCATCATCTCGGTGCAGGTGTCGAAGATGACCCGCTCGTCCTCGAGGGTGCGGCCGATCATCTCGCGCAGGTCGTGACCGGCGGAGAACACCGGTCCCTCGGCGCGGATCACGATCACCCGGGTCGTGGACTCCGCGGACAGCGCGCGCAGTCCCATCGTGACCTCGCGCATCGCCGCCGCGGACAACGGGTTTCGCTGATCGGGACGGTTCAGGGTGAGCAGGCCGATGCCGGAGGCCTCGTCGACGGCGATGAGAACGGCGGCGGGCTGGTCGGTGCGCGTGTCGGTCATGTGCTCCTGCCTACACGACCCCGACGGGGGTGGCCACCCCCCGAACGTGGGTGAGCAGTCGCAGCAGCGCGGCCGCCACCTCGTCGGCGCGCTCGACGATGAGCGAGTGCCCCGCGCCGTCGACCCGCACCAGTTCGGCGGCCGGCAGCCGCGCGGCGATGGCCCGCGAATGCGCGAACGGGGTCAGCTCGTCGGCCGACCCGCCGACCACCAGGACCGGGATCGCCGCGAGCACGGCCAGCGCCGCCGACTCGTCCAGCACCGCGAACGCCGCTAGGAAACGCGAGAGCGTCACGATCGACGTCTCGTTCGTCAGGGTCGTCGCCAGCGAACGCGCCCACGAGTCCGTGGTGCCGCGACGGACCACCGGCGCGCACATCCGCCCGCCGACGCGCATCGATCCCTGCATCACCCGCGGTGCCCGTCGCACCGCGCGGTGCAGCACGGACACCGCCGGGTGCCGCAGGTAGCGGCCGAGCCCCAGGTCGGCCAGGCCGCTCGCCGCGGTCGCGACGAGCGCGGCGGCGACGACGCGGCTGCCGATCGCCTCCGGGTACAGCCGTGCGTAGGCCATCGCCACCATCCCGCCCATCGAGTGCCCCGCCAGCACCACGGGCCCGCGGGGCACGACGGTGCGCAGCACGGCGTCGAGGTCGTGGGCGAGCTGCTCGATGGTGTACGTCTCGGGCGCGCCGACCCCCGACCGGCCGTGACCGCGCTGGTCGTAGGCGACGATGCGGACCGCCGCGCCGGCCTGCCCGGCAAGGCGCTCGCGCACCGCCGACCAGCTGTCGGTGCGCAGGCAGTGCCCGTGCACCAGCACGACCGTGACGGGCGCGTCGGCGGGTCCGTGCACCCGTACCGACAGGGGCAGGCCGTCGTCGGCGGCGACGGTCACCCGACGCAGATCCGGTCCAGGCATCGCGGCCTCCCAGCGGTCGATCTGCCCGGAATGTCGTCGGTGCCCGACGGGGACGTTACCGCCGCGACCGAATCGTGACGACGCTGGGCGCCGAACCGATCGGCACGGAACTGCCGCACGGGTCCCGGACAGTGGCGCGCTCAATTCGCGGTCGACCGCCCCGGCGCGGATCCGGTACTCAGCGTGGGGCGAGGGCCCGGATCATCTCCGTAGGATCGCCCGCGGTGGTCATCGCGATCACGGGGGTGGTCACACCCGCCTCGACGTACCGTTCGATGTGCTCCCGGCACGCCTCCGGCGGACCGTGCACGACCAGCTGATCCACCACGTGATCCGGGATCGCGGCGAGGGCCGCCGACCGCTCCCCCTCCCCCCACAACCGCCACATGCCCTCGAAATCCTCTCTGCGGCCCAGGAATTCGTGGAAGGCACGGTAGACGGGGACGTTCATATAGGCGGCGATCATGCGGCGGCCGATGCTGCGGGCGGTCTCGGCGTCGAAGCCGGGCAGCACGAAGATGCGGGCGACGATTTCCTTGCCCGCTCCGCCCTCGTGCACGTACGGCGCGACGGTGCGCACGTCGTCGGCCGAGAGCCAGTTGACGATCGCACCGTCGGCCTCGCGTCCGGCGAGGCGCAGCATGCCGGGCCGCAGGGCGGCGAGCAGCAGGGGCGGGGCGGGATCGGGGACGAGGCCGGCCCGGAACCCGCTGACCTCGAACGTGTCGTACTTGTGGGTGACCTTGTCACCGGCGAGCGCGGCGCGCAGGAACTGCAGCGTGTCGCGGGCCCGCTTGAACGGCTCCTCGAACGGGGTGCTGTTCCACTTCTCGACGATCACGTTGGACGAGGTTCCGACGCCGAGGACGAAGCGGCCCGGGGCGGCGGCGGCGAGAGTGGCCGCGGAGATCGCCAGGGTGGCCGGGCCGCGCGTGAACACCGGGACGATCGCGGTGCCCAGGCGCAGCGTCGGTGCCCACACGCTCGCCAGCGCCAGGGGCGTGAAGGCGTCGGCCACGCTGCTCTCGGACGACCACACGTCGGTGTAGCCGAGGTCGGGCAGTTCGGCGATCAGGTTTCGCTGATCCGGCAGGGAAATGCCGTCGAGGGGGATCGTCAGGCCCCAACGGCGCGGCGTCGCATCATCGCTCATACGCCACACCTTAGGCTGCGCCGGTGCGTCCTTCGGGCTGCCACGACCGCCCGAAGGACACACCGGTCCGTATGCTGGCCCGTTGTGCAGGTCTCTCAGCTCTGGCGTTACCCGGTCAAGTCGTTCGGCGGCGAGCAACTGCAGTCGGCGGCGATCGAGTCCGACGGGCTGCGCGGCGACCACATGTGGGCGGTGATCGACGCCGAGACCGGCACCGTCGCGTCAGCGAAGAAGGTGCGGGCCTGGTCGCGGCTGCTCGAGTGCCGTGCCCGCCTGCTCGACGACGCCGACCCGTCGGATCCGTCCGTCCTCGAGATCACGCTGCCCGACGGCCGGTGCACCCGCGGCGACGACCCGCGCACCCCCGGGCTGCTGTCCGAGCTGACCGGGCGTGCGTTGACCCTGGAGGCCCGCCCCCGCACCTACGACGAGGCGCCGTTGCACCTGCTCACGACGGCCGCCGTGGAGGCGCTCGGCACGGGCGACACCGCCGGTGTCGCGCTGCGCCGCTTCCGGCCCAACCTCGTGGTCTCGACCGACGACACCGGGTTCGTCGAGGACGACTGGCTGGGCCGGCGTGTCGAGGCCGGTTCCGTCGCGCTCGTGCCGACGCAGCGCACGGCGCGGTGTGTGATGGTGACGCTGCCGCACCAGGAGGTGCCGGCCCGGCGCGACATGCTGCGCACCGTCACCGACCGCAACCGCGTCCCGAACCGGGCGGGCGGCAAGCCCGCCCCCTGCATCGGCGTCTACGCCGACGTGGCATCGGACGGCGTGCTGGCCGTGGGTGATTCGCTGATCGTCCGCTGAAACGGATCCGCGCGCCGACCGGACGTCGACACGCGGTATGCACCGCGCCGCTGTCGAACCGGCGCGCGGATCCGGGGAGAGTCGGCTCAGCGGCCGGCGTCCTTCGCGGGCAGGATGCGGGTGCGGACCTCGCCGAAGCCGATTCGGGTGCCGTCCGGACCCGGCGCGGTCGCGGAGATCGCGATCTCGTCGCCGTCCTCGAGGAAGGTGCGGGTCTCGTCGCCGACCTGAACCGGTTCCTTACCGCCCCAGGTGAGTTCGATGAACGCGCCGCGCTGGTCCTTGTCCGGCCCGGAGATGGTGCCGGATCCGAACAGATCGCCGGTGCGGGTGGCGGCACCGTTGACGGACGTGTGCGCGAGCATTTGCGCCGGCGACCAGTACATCTGGGCGTACGGCGGACGCGAGACGACGTGGCCGTTCCATTCGACCTCGAGATCGATGTCCAGGCCCCACTTCTCGGTGCCCTTCAGGTACGGCAGCGGCTCCGGGTCCTGCACCGGGGTGTCGACGCGGGCGGCCTCGAGTGCGGCCAGCGGCACGACCCACGGGGAGATCGAGGTCGCGAAGGACTTGCCGAGGTTCGGGCCGAGCGGCACGTACTCCCACGCCTGGATGTCACGGGCCGACCAGTCGTTGAGGATGACGGCCCCGAAGCAGTGGTCGGCGAACTCGTCCGGGGTGATCGACGATCCCATCGGCGAGCCGACACCGACGACGAAGCCCATCTCGGCCTCGATGTCGAGACGGATCGACGGACCGAAGACGGGCGCCGGATCGTTGGGGCCCTTGCGCTGGCCACACGGGCGCACGATGTCCACGCCGGAAACGACGACGGTGCTCGACCGGCCGTGGTAGCCGACCGGCAGGTGCTTCCAGTTCGGCATCAGCGGCGACGGGTTGTCGGGCCGGAACAGCCGTCCGAGGTTCGACGCGTGGTTCTCCGACGCGTAGAAATCGACGTAGTCGGCGACCTCGATCGGCAGGTGCAGTTCGACGTCCGCGACGGCGTGCACGGCCTCGGCGGGCACGTCCCCGGTGACCAGGCTCTGCAGCGCGGCGCGCACCTCGTCCCAGCGGGCGCGGCCCTGCGCCATGAAGGCGTTGAGGGTGGGCTCGGCGAAGGCGGGGTCGTCGAACACGACGGAGAGGTCGAGGACGGAGTCACCGACGCGCACACCGACGCGGGGCTCCGTTCCGGCCGTGGAGAACACACCGTAGGGCAGGTTGTTCGCGCCGAAGAGCGAACCTTCCGGAATGTCGATGACGGTCATGCAAGGGATCCTTCGGTGATCGGGGACATCGTCGACGGGGCCAGGCCGACCTCGACGAGATCGGCGAGCGGCTCCGCAATGCTGCAGGTGCCGAACGAGCGGAAGCTGTTGCGCAGCTCTTCGATTCGAGTAGGCGACAGGTCGCGCAGTCGGGCGGCGAGGCCGGCGCCGTCCCGGTCGGCGAGCACCGCCGCGACGGCCGCGGTGTCCGCACCGTCGAGCACGGCGTCGACGGCGGCGAGCACGTTGAGGAATCCGTGCTGTTCGAATCCGGTGTGCGGGTCGGTGTTGCGGACCGCGTGGTGCAGGCCCGCCGTGGCCTTGAAGGGGACCTTCGTGCGGACCACGGTCGAGAGGGCGTCGGCGAGTTCCCGTTCGTCGGGGTACGCCTCCGCGACGACCCCGCCCGTGCGGAACTTCGCCGCGTAACGCGACCCCACGAGTCCCTGGAGGATCTCGGCGCGGCGCTCGTCGCGCGGGACCTCCACGAACAGTGCGACTCCGGGGTACTCGGCGGCGATCAGGTCGAGGGCGACGAGCACACCGGCGGGGCTCTCCCCGGCGGGCACGGCGATCTCGAGGGCGGCCACGGTGACGCCGTCGACGTCGCGCAGGCTCTCCATCGCGGGAACGACCGCGGACGGCCCGCCCGGAACGGTCAGGCTCAGGGTGAGGTCGCCCCCGAACGGGCGCTGTCCGAGTGCCTCGAGCAACTCCGGGATCCGCGGCGCCGGGAACACGAACGTGCCCACCAGCCCGGCATGGTCGGCGACGCGGTGCGCGGCGTGGGCCGGCAGGGCGCGATCGAGCGGGGCGTTGCCGGGCGGGAACAGCGCGGCGTCGTCGCACAGTTCCGTCAGCAGGGCTCCGAGAGTGCTCACTTCTGCAGCCCCCGGTTCCAGCTTCCGGCGTAGGCCGCATCCTCGCACGCGAGCGCACCCTCGCCGAGTTCGAGCGGCCGGAACGTGTCCACCATGACGGCGAGCTCGTCGAAGAAGTCGACGCCGATGCTCCGCTCGTAGGCACCGGGCTGCGGACCGTGGGCGTGGCCGCCGGGATGGACGGAGATCGAACCCTGGCCGATGCCGGAGCCCTTGCGGGCCTCGTAGTCGCCGCCGCAGTAGAACATGATCTCGTCGGAGTCGACGTTGGAGTGGTAGTACGGCACCGGGATCGCCAGCGGGTGGTAGTCCACCTTGCGGGGCACGAAGTTGCAGATGACGAAGTTGTTGCCCTCGAACGCCTGGTGCGCCGGCGGCGGCTGGTGGACTCGGCCGGTGATGGGCTCGTAGTCGTGGATGCTGAAGGTGTACGGGTACAGGCAGCCGTCCCAGCCGACGACGTCGAACGGGTGGTTGGGCACGAGGTAGCGGGTGCCGACGATGCCGTGCGAGGTGCGGTGCTTGACCAGGACCTCGACGTTGGTGTCCTCCACCTGGATCAGCTCGGTCGGGCCGTGCAGGTCGCGCTCGCAGAACGGCGCGTGCTCGAGGAACTGGCCGAACCGCGACAGGAAGCGCTTCGGCGGGACGATGTGGCTGTTGGCCTCGATGACATAGGCGCGCAGCGGCTCGTCGCCGGTGGGGATCCAGCGGTGCGTGGTGGCCATCGGCAGCAGCACGTAGTCGCCGGCCTTCGCGTCGAGCACACCGAAAACGGTCTCGACGCGGGCGGTGCCGGACTCGACGTAGACCATCTCGTCGCCGACGACGTTGCGGTAGAGCGGCGACTCCTTCGTCGAGACGACGTAGGAGAGGCGCACGTCCGCGTTGCCGAGGATCAGCCGGCGGCCGGTGACGACGTCGGTCTCGGCCCAGACGGTCTCCGGGAACAGATCGTGCAGCTTCAGGTGGCGCGGCTTGAGGGGGTGGTTCGGGGTGGTGGCCTGCTCGGGCAGCTTCCACTCGGTCGCGTCGACGATGGCCGACGGGATGTGGCGGTGGTAGAGCAGCGCCGAGTCCGAGGAGAAGCCCTCCTCGCCCATCAGCTCCTCGTAGAACAGCCCGCCGTCCTCGTTGCGGTGCTGCGTGTGCCGCTTCGGCGGGATGACGCCGAGCTGTCGATAGAACGCCATGAGATTCCGCTCCTCGGGCTCTGGGTGGCTGATCCGCGGAGATCCCCCGCGGTGTTAGTAAATACCTTAACTAGTTTTCGGACGTGAGCGCAACCACATCGGGAAGATCGGTTGTCAGTTGCGGTCGCGCATATCGAACCGGCTGCGCTTGGTGATGAGCTTGTTGAGCAGCATGACGAGGATCTGCTGCTCCGCCTCGGTCAGCACATCGACCCAGGCGGCCTCGCGCTCGTTCTGGGCGCGGAACGTCTCCACGATCTCCCGCTCGCCGGCCTCGGTGAGCGACAAGCGGACCGACCGGCCGTCCTCCGGATCCGGGGTGCGAGCCAGCAGGCCGGCCTCGACCAGCGGTTTCGCCAGATTGGAGACAGCGGCGCGGCTCATGCCGGTGAGCTTGGCGGCCACCTTCGGCTCGATGGGGCCGGCAAGCCAGGTGACGAACATCAGGCGGTACGCCGACCACGACCGCCCCCTCGGGCGGTGCACGGCCGCCTCCAGGTCGTACGTGACGATGTCGGAGGCCCGGTTGAGGGTCAGCAGCACCTCGGTGGCCTGCTCGTGGTAATCGCCGTATCGGCTGCTCAGGCGCCGGTTCGCGAGTTCGACGAAGGACCAGTAGTCGAGGTCGCGGGCGTCCGCTTCGGTCATGGGCGCCACCTTATCCGAGGACGGCCGCGTTAGTATATGTGTTAATCAATTCCGATACGGAAACCCGGGCTGTCCGCCGTTGTGTGTCGGCACCGCACAATCGGGCAGAACGCACGACCGCCCGGCCGACACGTGGTCGGCCGGGCGGTCCGGGGACATGTCACATCTTGCTCATCGCGTCCGCGCCGCCGGCGAGCATCGCCGCAGTGACACCCACGGCGGTCACGCCCGTCATCACGAGGGCCACGGCGGCCACCAGCGGGTACCCGCCGTTGGACCAGTACTCGAACAGGATGGTGCCCATGACCTGGGTCCGGGACGCGCGCACGAGCAGCGACGCCGTGAACTCGTGGGTGAGCAGCACGAACAGCAGTGCCGCGGTGCCGCCCAAGCTGCCGCGCATGAGCGGCAGCAGGATCTTCACATTCGTGGTGACGAAGCCCGCGCCGCTGACGCGGGACGCTTCGAGGTAGCTGTCGCCGAGCGCGAGCATCGACGACAGCTGCATGCGGGTCGCGAACGGCAGCATGAGCGTGACGTACACCAGAATCACGACCCACGGCGTGCCGTACAGGATGATCGGACCGGTGGTGTAGGTCAGCAGGAACGCTGCGCCGAAGATCACGGCTGGAACTCCGAGCGGCATCGATACCAGAACGTCGACGAGGAGGCGAAGGGCCGGGTAGCGCTGGCCGCGCACGATCAGGCCGGCCGCGACGAAGCCGAGCGGCAGCACGATCGCCATGGCCGCGAACGAGAACATCAAGCTGTTGCCGACCGCGGCCGGCACGGCCGTGCCGGAGAAGATCGTGCGGAAGTTGTCGAACGTCAGGGTCGAGAAGTCGATGGTGCCGCGCCAGTATCGGGACAGCGCGACGAACACCAGGGCGAGCAGCGGCAGGATCGTCGACAGCAGCGAGAACACCAGGATCACCGCGACGCCGGCCTTGGAGGGCCGACCCTGTGATTTGAACGCCTTGCCGCCGTGCGTGACGAACCGACGCTGATTGCCGAGCATCGCCTTCTGCGCGAACACCACGACGACACCGACGACGAGCAGCGGTGAGCCGAGCGCTGCGGCGGTCGCGAACTGCGCGGGACTGTCACTGATCTGGAAGTACATCTCGGTCGTGAGCACGCTGACGCCGGAGTTGGTGCCCAGAAGCAGTGGTCCGGTGAACTGGCCGAGACCGAGCAGCAGCGCGACACCGGAGCCGTAGATGAGGGTCGGGCGCAGCAGCGGAAGGGTGATCCTGAAAAAGACCTTCCATTCCGGCATGCCGGAAACCTGTGCGGCCTCGATCATCTCGGAGTTGATGTTCTCGAATCCGGAGCGGACGAACATGAAGACGAACGAACTCAGCGAGAAGCCGGTGATGATGACGATCCACTCGATCGAGTAGATGTCGACCGGGCCTTCCTCGAGGTGCGACCACCACGGCAGATTCCGCAGCATGGCGTTGAGGTAGCCGGGCCGCGGCGACAGCAGAAACGCCCAGCCGACGATCGAGGCGACAGCCGGAATGACGATGGGCAGAATCGGCAGGACTTCGAGGAACGCGAATCGGCGGGGCAGGCGGCTGGCCGCCCACGCCAGAGCGGTTCCCAGCACCATCGCGATGGCCAGTGATCCGATCGCCAATCCAAGTGTGTACCAGAGGATCTGACCGATACGCGACAATCCGAATGCCCGCGAGTAACCGGCAGCGCCGTCCTCGAACGCGGTCAGTTGCAGGCGCACGATCGGGAGGACGACCAGGTAGGCGAGCAACGCGGTGAACGCGACGACACCCATTCGGCGTGCCCCGGCGCGCACCGCCGTATTCCGCATGCCGTTCGGGGCGGTTGTGACGGACTCGTGCTCCTCGGTCCGTGGCAGTGTCAGAATCGCCATCGCCCTCACCCCACCAGGGCGCTGACGAGCGCCTGCTGATCCATCGGCAGCGCCCTGCCGTCGGTGTCGAAGGTGCGCCCGTCGATCGGGTCGAAGGCGAGAACCATCCGCGCATCGCGTTCGATCAGCCGCGGTGCGCGGAACGAATCGAACGTCGCGACGCGGGCGTGCAACTGGCGGCGTGGGGAGCCCTCGACCGCGACCGAGAGCATGACGTCCAGGTGCAGGCCACCGTACTCGACGTCGTCGACGTTGACGAACATGCCCGCCTCGCCGGGCTGCAGGTCCGCCACGTCCGGGACCAGGCGTACCTTTTCGGGGCGCAGGCGCACCACGAACGCGCCGACCGACGCGGCCGCACGCGGCTGCATGCCGTGGATCTCGGTGCCCAACGCGTACCAGCGGCCGTCGACGTACTCGCACGGGACCCGGTTCGACATGCCGGTGAAACCCGCGACGTACTCGTCGACCGGCTCCTCGAAGACCTCGCGGGGCGGGCCCATCTGGACGATGCTGCCCGACCTCATGATCGCCATCCGGGTTCCCAGAGCGAGGGCTTCGCTCTGGTCGTGCGTGACGAACACCGCGGTGAACGGCTTGCGCTGGTGCAGGTCGTGGAGCTCCGCGCGCACCTGGTCGCGCAGGCGGGCGTCGAGGTTGCTCAGCGGCTCGTCGAACAGCACCAGGTCAGGGTGGGAGACCAAGCCGCGGGCCAGAGCCACGCGCTGCTGCTGACCGCCGGACAGCTCGGCGGGGAGACGGTCGAGCAACCGCTCGCAGTCCACCAGCGCCGCGGTCTCCTCGACGCGCCCGCTCGCGAGAGCGTCGGTGAGCTTGCGGGACTTGAGCGGATAGGCGATGTTCTTGCGCACAGTCATGTGCGGCCACAGAGCGTAGGACTGGAACACCATTCCGATGAACCGCTTGTCCGGGGTGAGGTTGATGCCGCGCTGCCGGTCGAACACCACCTGGTCGCCGAGGGTGATGGAGCCTCCGGCCGGCTGTTCGAGGCCCGCGAGGCAGCGGAGTGTCGTGGTCTTGCCGCAGCCCGACGGGCCGAGCAGCACGAGGAATTCGCCGTCCTCGATCTCGAGGTCGAGGTGGTCGACGGCGACGGTGGGTGGTTTTCCGTCGAAGTTCTTGAGCAGCTGGCGTACGGAGACGTGGGACACGGTGTACTCGCTTTCTGAACGAGCGGGGTTCAGGACTCGGTGGAGGAGAGCACGGCGGATGCCGGCTCCTGCCTCGGATCGGTGGATGCCTCGCTGCTTGTCGCGGCGCCTGCCGCGGCCAGAGCATAGAGGCGCTGGGCATGATCGTCACCGCTCCCCCACAGGACGCCGGAAGTCAGAGCACGGCGGTAGTACAGGTGTGCGGTGTGTTCCCAGGTGAAGCCGATGCCGCCGTGCACCTGGACGTTCTTCTCGACGGCGAGGCGTGCGGCGTCCCCGCAGGCGAGGGCTGCGATCGCAGCGGCCTCGGCCAGATCGTCGTCGCTCCCCTCCACGACGGCCCACACGGCGTGGGCAACGGCGGACTCGGCGAGTTCGACGGCCACGGAGACCTCGGCGAGCATGTGCTTGATCGCCTGGAATCCGCCGATGACGCGGCCGAACTGGACGCGCCGGCCGGCGTAGTCGACGGCATTGGCCAGGCAGGTACGCGCGACGCCCAGGCTCTCGCACGCGAGGGCCACGACCGCCCTGTCGTGGATCCACCCGAGTGGAGCGCGCTCCGCGAGGACGGTCGCCGGGGCGGCCTCGGCACGAACCCGGGACAAGATCCGGGTCGCATCGGTAGTGTCCATCCGCTCGGACGTGAGCACGGCTGCGTCGACGGCGTAGAGGCCCACCGTCCCGGATTCGTCGACGGCGGGCAGCAGCACGGTGTCGGCGACGTCGCCATCCACGACGAAACCGGCTCGGCCCGTCACGAACACGTCGTCACCCACGTGTTCGGCCCGAAATCCGGGGTCCGTACCCGGTGCGGTGACGACCGTGGCGACGACGGTCTCCCCCGTCGCGATGCCGGCGAGCAGCTCCGCGGCACGCGGCGCGCCGTCGCAGCGCGACAACGCCGCGGCGGCAACGACGCCGCTGAGGACCGGGACCCTGCACAGTTCCGCACCGAGCAGCTCGAGGACGGCGGCGACGTCGGCGAACGACGCGCCGAGACCACCGGCGGCCTCCGGAACGGCGAGTGCACCCACGCCGATCTCGGTGCCCAGCACGGCCCACAGGTCACGATCGACCGGACCGTCGCGGTATACGCGCTCCGCGCGTCCGTCGACCGGGTCCGTCCGACGGATCACCGAGCGGATGGTGTCGGTGAGCAACGCGGTGTCCTCTGCCGCGGCCGAGGTTCCGAGAATCATGCTGTCGCCTTTCGTGGATGAGGGAGCGCCGGGTGCCCGGTCAGTCCGAGGACGGGAGGGGCTTTGCCTGCTTCTGGCTGAGGACCTCGTCGCCGACCGCGAGCGGCCCGGCGCCGCCGCGCACGACCACGACCTCGACGCCGCCACCGGAGTAGCGCTTACCCATGAGAAGCTCGCCGCCCTGCGCGGGTGCGGCCGGCGCCGCATCCGCACTCATCGGCTCGCCGCCGCACAGCAGCGGCCCCGTCGCGCCGTCGTCGATACGGACGACGATGACCTCCGCGGTGCACACCGCGCTCTTCAAACGTTCACCGACGTTCATCGGAAGTTCCTCTCGTGTCAGGTCCGTACCGAACCCGGTGTGCTTATTGGGAAGCGCCGAACAACTGCTCGAACTCGGCGCGGAAGGCCTCCACATCGGCGGCGGTGACGGTCCGCGAGTTGACCCAGATGTTCTCGGCCGGAGTCGCCGCCGTCGCGATGTCGGGCAGGACCGCGCCGGCCCGGTTGGCGACCGCTTCCTGACCGGCCTTGGTCACGAGGAAGTTCGCGAACAGTTGCGCCGCGTTGGGATGCGGAGCGGCGCCGCTGACGCCCGTGTAGAAGGCCGCACCGAACACCGGCTTCGGCATGGCCGACTCGACCGGAGCGCCGGCCGCCTTCTCGGCGGTCAGCGGGACGGTGTAGACGGTGGCGGCGAGTTCCCCGGAGGCCAGGGCCTGACCCATTGCCTGCGCACCCGGATAGGTGCGTGGTTGCTGCGCGGCGAGTTTCGCGACGAAGTCGGGTGAGACAGTGTCGGCGAGGTAGTCGTAGAAGTCGACGATCGCTGCGGATACCGGCAGGATCACGCCGATCTTGCCGCCGGCCAGCTCGGGGGCGAGCAGGTCCTCGTAGCTGTCCATGCCCTCGGGGACCCGGTCGGTGTTCCAGCCGTAGGTGAGCACGGCCGCCGACGAGGTGAAGATCGTGTCGCCGATCATGAACTTCTCACTGTCGAACTCGGCTGCGTCGAACGCCGGGCCGGTGACCGGGGCGTAGTAGCCCTCGGCGATACGCTCGTCGACCCACGGGCGGGCCGCCGAGGCGACGACATCGGCGACCTGCCGGCCGGTCGAGGCCTCCGCGGCCAGTTTGGTCTGCAGATTCGCGTCGTTGTCGCGGACGATGTCGACCGTGACCCCGTACGCCGACTCGAAGCGGTTGGCGAGGTTCTCGAGATTGTCGGTCGCCTGCCCGGTGTAATACGTCACCGAGCCCTCCTGCTTGGCCGCCTCGATCACCTCCTGCCACGCGGCGTCCCCCTGCGGGCCCAGGTCCTCTGCGGCGACCTCGGTGGTGGTGCCGGAACCGCAGGCGACCGCGGTGAACGTCAGCGCGGCGACCCCCAGTCCGGCGATCGTGCGGCGCAGCGTCGAGATTCTCATGGAACACGGCCTTTCGTGAAGAGCAGTACTCGAGGGGTAGTACACAAGGGTGATGTTCGGATCGTGGCGCCGAGGGTCGGCTCAGGCGGTCGCGGCGGCGGCACGGGCGCGCGCTTCCCGCCAGGTCACTCCGCGGTCGACTCGAACTTCCGGCGGCAGTCCGAGCAGTCGCTCGGCAACGATGTTGCGCTGGATCTCGTCGGAGCCACCGGCGATGCTGTACCCGGGCGCGCCGAGCACGTGCGCGTTCCAGCCGAACGTGCCCGGCACGCCGGTGTCCGCGACGAGATCACGTCCGAGGATGATGCGCGCAGCCTCGGAGACCGCGGCGAGCTTGTCGACCCACTGGATCTTGCGCACCGACCCGACCGCCGTCGGGGCGGCGTCGGCCTCCCGGGCCTGACGATCTCGCAGCATGTCGACCTGGGCGAGCTTCTGCCGCAGGTAGACCCGCGCGAGGAGCTCGCGCACCCGCGGATCGGTGTCGCGGCCGAGAGTGCGGGCGGTGGCGAGGAGCTGGTCGAACTGCCCGCCGACGTTCGCCGAGTTGGACCCGCCCTCCCGCTCGAACGCCAGCGTGGTCAGCGCGACGGACCAGCCCTTGCCGATTCCACCCAGGCGCAGCGAATCGGGGATGCGCACCCGGTCGAGGAAGACCTCGTTGAAGCTGCTGCCACCGGACATCTGCCGGATCGGGCGGATCTCGACACCCGGGGCGTCCAGCGGAATCAGAAACGCCGTCATGCCCGCATGCTTGGGCTGGTCCGGGTCGGTGCGCGCGATGAGTTCACCCCAGTCGGCGAACTGTGCGCCCGAAGTCCACACCTTCTGTCCGGTGATCACCCAGTCGTCGCCGTCGCGCACGGCTCGGGTACCCAGGTTCGCCAGATCGGATCCGGCATCGGGCTCGGAGAAGAGCTGGCACGCAAGCAGGTCGCCTCGCAGCATCGCAGGCAGGAACTCGCGCTTCTGCCCCTCCGTTCCGAGGAGCCGAATAGTAGGAGCGATCAGATGCATTGTCACGGAGAATAATTCGTGCGGTCGCAAAGGACAGTGATCGTTCTCGATACGGGAGAACGCCTCCGCGACATCGGCGCCGAGACCTGCGCCACCGAACTCCTCCGGCCAGTCGAGAGCGCCGTAGCCGGCTTCGAGCTTGACCTTCTGCCACACGCGGTGCTGATCGAGTAGTGCCTTCTCCTCGTCGAATCCGAGATCGTGGAACACGGCCACGTCGTAAGGGTCGTCGACCCGGTCGAACCCGAGTCGGGCGACGTTCTCGACGACCCACGCGCGGGCGCGGGACTCGAACTCCGAGAGGGACATCTTTCCTCCACAGTGCTGGGCCGTGCGAATGCGCGGCAGACGGGGTAGCGGCGGGGCTGCGGACTCAGGAGTCCAGGTTGTACAGCGCGGCGGCGTTGTCGTGCAGGATCTTCCGGGCGTCCGCCTCGGACAGGTGTGCGAAGTTGCGACGCAGGTACTCGTCGGGAGCCAGCGCATCGGAGGCCGGACCGGGCGACATCGACGTCGGGTGCGGGTAATCGGTTTCGTACAGGACGTTGTCGGCGCCGAGCTGCTCGATCGCGCTGCGGGCCGAGTCCTGCTCGAACCAGAAGCAGCCGTAGATCTGCCGCTTGAAGTACTCGCTGGGGAGCAGTTCGTACTCCGGGTGCTCCTTGTGCACACCCGAGTTCTTCCACTGCCAGTCCAGGCCCTCGAGCGCGAACGGGATCCAGCCGATGCCCGACTCGACCGAGACGAACTTCAGGTCGGGGAATCGATCGCAGATGCCGCCGCAGATGAGCTGAGAGATGGTGCGGGCGTTGTCCATGAAGAACGAGATGCCCATCATCGCGTAGTTGGCGTGCACGCCGTTGCTCTCGTGGCCGAAGCCGCTGAGGTCGACCTCGCCGGACGCGATGTGGAAGTTGATCGGCAGCTTCTTCTCCTGCGCCGAAGCCCACAGGCGGTCCCAGTACGGGTCGGTGAGCATCGGCAGACCGAATGCCGCCGGATTCTGCGTGAAGACGAGCCCCTTGTGACCCGCCGCGGCGACGCGCTCGACCTCGGCGAGCGTGGCCTCCATGTCCCAGAAAGGCAGAATGCCGACCGGAATGTACCGCCCGGGAGCGAATTGCGCCCACTCGCTCAGGTAGTCGTTGTAGGCCTTGATGCACGCGATCTGCAACTCGTTGTCACCGTTGGACTGCAGCGTCTTGGAGCTGAACACCGCGACGTTGGGGTAGAGGATCTGCGCGTGGATGCCGTAGTCGTCCATGATCGTCAGGCGCTTGGCCGGATCCCACGAGCGCGGGTCGGTGTCCTCGAATCGCGGCGGGCAGCTCGGCGGGTACTCGTGCCAGCCAGCCATCGCCGGCGAACCGACCGCGCTCATGCGCTTGCCGGCAACGAACCACGCCTGGTCACCGCGGTGATCGTCCCAGCGCACGTGCGGCACCAGATCGCCCCACTTCTTGGTCGACATCCGCGATGTCCACAGGTCCGGGGGCTCGACGACATGGGTGTCGGTGTCGATGATCTTGATATCGCGAAGGTCGTACACGTAATCCTCCTGAGAATCGGATGGAGTTCGAACGGAAGATCCGCTCGGCGGATTGCATGCCCTTACTATTAGGAACATGCGAATATTAACGGAGATTTAGATCACAGTCCATACCCGGAAGCGTTCCGCGTCACGAGGGCCGAGTCACTCGGCCAGAGCCGGGAATACGTCCGTTCCCAGCAGCCGGATCGACTCGCGGGTCGCTGCATCGTCAACTCCGGGGAACACCACACGCACCGTCACGTGCGCGCTCACCGTCTGCGGCAGCGCCCTCAGCAGTTCCCACCACGGACGCAGTTGGTCGACACACTCTTCGGGCGTGCCGGCCACGACATGGTCCGGCCGCGTCGAGACGGGCACGTTCGTGCCCGGCCCGTCCGGGACGGCGCCGTCCCCGGCCTGCGCCATCCAGCGCCGGTACCGGTCGCCGACAAGGGAATGCCCGGCCGCCACCGTCTCCCACGCCCCCGAAGCCGCGGTGAACGCGCACATCGTCAGGGCGATGTGGAAGGGCCGGTCCAGGTCTGCGAGTTCGAGCGTCCCGATCCGGCGGGCCAGCTGCGCGACGGACGCGAGCTCGGGCGCGATCCAACCGTCGGCGATGCGCGCCGCGCGGCGCACACCCCGACTCGCGAACGCCCCGAGGAGAATCGGCGGTCCCCCGGTCTGTGCGGGGAGCGGGCGCACCGGCACAGCATGTCCGGTCCGTCCGTCCGTCACGACCGCCTCGCCCGACCAGGCCGCACGCAGTGTGCAGACGGTCGTCTCCAGAATTCGTCCGCGCCGCGAACGATCGACGCCGAGGGCCGCGAATTCCTCCGGGCGATAACCGAGTCCGAGGCCCAGAATCACGCGCCCGCCGCTGAGCTGGTCGACGACCGCGACATCCTCGGCCAGCCGCAGCGGATCGTACAGCGGCCCGATCGCGACGTTGGTCGCGAGGTCGACAGCGGTGGTCTCGCGAGCGAGCGCACCCATCACCACCAGGGGACTGGGAAGATGGCCGTCCTCTGCGAAGTGGTGCTCGCTGAGCCAGACCGAGTCGAACCCGGACTTCTCAGCGGTCACGGCATGCCGCACGAGGGCGTCCAACGCCCGGCCCGACTCCGCCGCGGTCCCGCCGACAGTCTGGGCGGTCAGCGCTCCCAGGCCGACCCGGATGCGACGGCGTCGGTGGCCCACCGTCGCGTCCCGGAGCCGGCTCACTTGATCGCGCCGTCGACCTTGAGCTGGACGATCTGATCCCAGTCGAGGCCGTGCTCGAGCAGCACCTCCTCGGTGTGTTCACCGTGCTGGGGGGCACGGGTGAGCACCGGCGCCTCGTTTCCGAACCGCATCGGCGCCGTGACGAGATCCAGAGTGCGCCCGTCTTCGTACTCGACGGTGCGGACGTACTCGTTCGCGATCGCCTGCGGGTCCGTCAGCACGTCGAGGGGCTTGCGGAAGACGTCCCACTGTCCCTCCTGCTTGCCGAGGATGTCCGTCCACTCCGCGAGGGTGCGGGTCCGGAACACCTCGGTGAGCTCGGCGGTGCACTCGCGAGTGTTGCGGGCGCGGTCCTCGAACGTCGCGTAACGCGGGTCGTCGATCAGGTCGGGTCGGCCGATCGCCTCGCACAGCCCGGGCCAGTACTTCTGGCTCTGCAACAACGCCAGATGGATGTACCGGCCGTCGCTGGTCCGGTAGATGTTCGAGACCGGGTTCACCGGCGCGGACCGGTCCGGATAGGGCAGTTCCGCGGCCCCGACGAGCTGGGCGCCGGCGATGGTCGCCTGCATCGCCCACGCGCCGACCGCGAACAGCGACGTGTCGACGACGATGCCCTCCCCGGTGCGTTCGCGGTGCAGCAGTCCGGCCGCAATCCCGCCGGCGAGCGCCATGCCGCTCTGCACGTCGCCGAAGGCCGGGCCCGGCATGTTGGCCGGCCACTCGAGGTCGCCGGGGGCGATCGACCCCGCCGCACCGGAGCGCGCCCAGTAGGTGATGCCGTCGAATCCCCCCTTCTCGGAGTCGGGTCCGGCCACCCCCTGGGCGGTGCCGCGCGCGTAGACGATGCGCGGATTGCGCGCCATGATGTCGTCGACGTCGATACCCAGCTTGGTCCGCGCATCCGGCAGGAAATTGGTGGAGAAGACGTCGGCCGTCTCGACCAGCTTCATGAGGACCTCGCGACCCTGCGGGGTGGCGATGTCGAGGGCGATGGCGCGCTTGCCACGGTTGTTGATCTCCCACAGACCCGACATGCCGTCGACGTCGCCGGGCACGCCCCACGCCGCGGTCGTGCGCATCGGATCCCCGAAGTCGGAGTGCTCGACCTTGATCACGTCGGCTCCCCAGTCGGACAGGATCGCGCCGGCCGAGGGGACGAACGCATACAACGCGACCTCCACGACCTTGATTCCGTTCATCACCTTGGTCATCGAGCGTTCTCCTTCGTCGTACCGCAGTCACGTTCTACTGCAAAGATTTTCGGGCCACACGGCAGCTACGCTGCGTGTGGTGGTGGTTCCGTCGGCCGGCGCGGCGACACACGGGCGCGGATTCGACGGAGCGGCCTCCAGAGCCGGGGTGAAAAACACCGTAACTATAGCAATGTTTTATGAGTTGTACATCACATCACCGTTGAAGGCCTGTTCGATACGCACGGGATCCGGTCCCGCGGCTTCCGCGCGACAGGTCAGTACAGGGACTCCCCGCCGTCGACGACGAGGTTCGTCCCGGTGACGAACGCCGAGTCCGGGCCCGCGAGGTACAGCGCCGCGCTCGCCATGTCCGCCGGCGTACCGGCGCGCCCCATCGGCACGGTGGCGGCACGCTCGTCGAACAGCGAATTGCGCTCCTGCGTAAGTGGCGTCGCAGTGATCCCGGGGGACAGTGCGTTGACCCGAATGCCCGTGGGGGCGAGCTCGTAGGCAGCCATTCGTACCAACTGGTTGAGACCGGCCTTTGCGGTGCCGTACGGCACCAGGCTCGGCCGCACTCCCAGCGCCCGGATCGACGAGACCACGACGATCGAGCGATTCGTCCCCTCTCGGCGGACCATCGCGCGGGCCGCGGCCTGCACGCACCGGAACGTGCCGGTGAGATTGAGGTCGATGCAGGCCTGCCACTGCTCCTCGGTGAGTTCGAGGAACGGCGCCACGGTGCCGCTGCCGGCGTTCGCGACCAGGACGTTGAGCGAACCGAACTCCCGCTCGACCCGTTCGAACATCGCCGCTACCGAGTCGGCGTCGGCGATGTCGGCCACGATGCCCGCGACCCGCGACTCGTCGCCGCACCGGGCGCGCAACGATGCGACGGCCTCGTCGAGGATCTCGGGGCGGCGGGCCGCCACCGCGACCGTCGCGCCGGCGTCGAGCAACCGCTCCGCGATACCGCGGCCAATGCCTTCGCTACCGCCGGTGACCAGGGCATTCTGCCCGACCAGCGCCTGGTGCCGCGAGCCGGAGTGCGTCGAATAGGGTTCCACTGTGTGCTGCGTCATAGCTTTGGTATAGCATTAGATACGAAATATTGGCATGGTTAAGGAGGAGTGCCCGGTCGGGACGGTCCCCGTCCCTATACTCATCACCACCCCGATCGCCGACCGAACAACCGACGAGGACATCGAATGACGCGCAACACCATGGGTTCTCCCACAGGAACCGCCGCCCTCCGACGCGCCATCGCGATGACACGGAACGAGAAGGTCTCGCGGACGGTCGCGCGCATGGTCGCCAAGGACATCGCCGACCGCCGGCTCGGCCCGGGTTCCGCGCTCGAGTCCGAGAACGACATGGCCAAGCGGTTCGGGGTCGGCCGCGCGTCGGTGCGAGAGGGCCTGCGCCTGCTCGAGGCGCAGGGGCTGGTGACGGTCCGGCAGGGCCTGGGCGGGGGCCCGATCGTGTCGGAGCCCTCGGGCTCCGAGTTCGGCGACACGCTGTCGATGTATCTGCAGGCGAACGGCATTCAGTTCCGCGAAGTCGCCGAGGCTGCCCTGGAGATGGAGGGGCTGGCCGCAGCAATGCTCGCCGATCGGATCGCCGCCGGAGAGGACGTCGACCTCACTCCCCTGGCCGCCCACGATCTCAGACCGGACATGTCGAACGAAGAGGTCACCGAGACCGCCACCGGATTCCACAGCGCGCTGCGGAACCTGACCGGCAACTACGTCCTCGACCTCACCGGTTCGGCCCTGGCCCACCTGTATACCGACCGGATGCTCGGCGCCCACCCCGAGGAGTGGAACGAGAAGGAGCGGGAGGCCTTCACCGAGCCGCACCGCCAGATCCACGACGCCATCGCTGCCGGCAACGCCGAACTCGCCCGCACTCTGACCCGCGCACACATGCGCGAGGTCATCGACCGCATCAGCCGCCAGAACCCGCGCATCCTCGACGAGCGGGTGGAGTGGCTCTGACCGACTAGCCTGCCCTTCGTCGTCCGGCCGCCGCCTCCCCGGGTCCACCCGGCAGGTGCGGCCCGTTCGTATGCGGCATGACCGTATCCGGAGGAGTTCCGCGGCGTTCTCGGTCGAGCGTGTCCCGTCGGGTGACGAACGAGAGCGGAGACCCCTTGACGACCAGACCCTCCATACCCGCCGCCGAGACTTCCCTCCCGGCGCGTCCGGCAGAACCGCTCAGAGCCGCTGCCGCGCCTCCCCCGGGTGCGGCACCGGGACAGCCGAAGCAACCGCGCGCGGTATGGGCCATCACGTTCGCCGTGATCGTCGCGTTCATGGGTATCGGCGTGGTCAGCCCGATCCTGCGCCCGCTGGCCGAGCAGCTCGGCGGCACGCCGTCACAGGTGTCGTTGCTGTTCACCGGCTACATGGCCGTGATGGGTCTCGCGATGCTGGTCACCGGCGCGATATCCAGCCGCATCGGCACCCGCAAGACCCTGTTGCTGGGCCTGTTCGTCATCGCCGGGTGCTCCCTGGGCGCGAGCCTGTCGGGGACGCTCGGCCAGATCATCGGCTTCCGCGCCGGATGGGGACTGGGTAACGCGCTGTTCGTCGCGACCTCGCTCGCCGCGATAGTCGGCGCCGCGACCGGCGGTGCGCCGAAAGCGATCGTGTTCTACGAGTCGGCCGTCGGCATCGGCATCGCGACGGGCCCGCTCGTCGGCGGGCTTCTCGGCCAGATCTCCTGGCGCGCCGCCTTCCTCGGCGCCTCCGTACTCATGGCCGTGGCCTTCGCGCTGCTCGTCGTCCTGCTGCCGCCCGCCACGACGCCCGACCGGCCGATCCCGCTCATCGCACCGCTCCGGGCGCTCGGGCACGCGGGCCTGCTGTCGATCGCCCTCGTCTCCCTGCTGTACCACCTCGGCCTTTTCGCCCTGTTCGCATACGCGCCGTTCGTCCTCGAACTCGATCCACTTCGGCTCGGATTCGTCTTCTGCGGCTGGGGCGTGTGCGTGGTGATCTCGTCGGTGTCCGTCGCGCCTCGGTTGCGCACCGCGCTCGGCGCGATCGGCGCGACCGCCCTGGGCCTGGCCCTGTTCGCCCTCACCCTTGCAGTCGTGGCCGTATTCACCGGCAACCGACCGGCGGTCGTGACGTGCATCGTCGTCTCGGGCCTGTTCCTGGGCGTCCTCAACACCCTGGTGACCGAAATCGGTATGGACGCCGCGCCGGTGGACGGGAGCACCGCAGCCGCGGCGTACAGCTTCGTGCGCTTCGGCGGCGGCGCGGTGGCCCCGTGGCTCGCAAGCCGGATGGGCGAGATCTTCAACCCTCACGTTCCGTTCGCCGCCGCCGCCGGCGCCGTCGCGCTGGCGTTGGGGGTGCTGGCCCTCGGCCGGCGCCGACTGCCCGTTCACCACCGTCGGCAGCGTTGAACCGCAAAGCCTTACAGCGGCCCGGTGACTTGCGCCACAGCAAAGGATACGGTACATATCGATAACCACACCAAATATTGCAATATTTAGCCGGGCGCGCGGACACACCGTCGGCCGGCGCCGGACTCCGTGAGGACCGTGATGACCGACTACCAGTACCTGACCTACGAGTCCCTCGACGCGGGTCGCATCGTCCGCATCATGCTCGACCGCCCGAAGCAGCGGAACGCCCAGAACCGGGGCCTGCTCGTCGAACTCGGCAAGGCCTACGCACGCGCCGAGGCCGACGACACGGTGCGCGTGGTCATCCTGGGGGGCCACGGACCGTCCTTCTCGGCCGGGCACGATCTCGGGTCCTCGGACGACGTGCGCGAGCGCGCTCCGGGCTCGGGCCAGCACGTCTCCTACGCCTGCAACGGAGCCACCTACTCCGAGATAGAGATGCGGCTCCACCAGGAGTGGCACTACTACTTCGAGAACACCCGCCGATGGCGTAACCTCCGCAAGATCACCATCGCGCAGGTGCACGGAGCCGTGTACTCCGCGGCGCTCATGTTGATGTGGAGCTGCGATCTGATCGTCGCAGCCGAGAACACCACGTTCGCGGACGTCGTCGGCACCCGGTTGGGGATGTGCGGCGTCGAGTACTTCGCACATCCGTGGGAGTTCGGTCCCCGCAAGACCAAGGAACTGCTCCTGACCGGTGACTGCCTCGACGCGGCCGATGCCCATGCCCATGCCCTCGGCATGGTCTCGAAGATCTTCCCCGAGAAAGAACTCGCCGACTCGACCCTCGCGTTCGCGCGCCGAATCGCCCGGATCCCCACCATGGCAGCCCTGCTGATCAAGGAATCGGTGAACCAGAGCCAGGACGCCGGCGGATTCCAGTCCGCCCTCGACGCGGGCTTCACCCTTCACCAACTCAATCACGCCCACTGGTCCGCGCTGACCCGTGGCGAAACTTGCATCGGCACGGTCGAGCACGGGCTGGACGACTGGCGCGCGGCCCCCGAGATCCGGCGCGCCGACCCTCGCGTGCCCTGACCGCACCTCCCATCCCGATACCACCCGTTCGCACCTCGAAAGGCTCTGCCCATGAACGAGACGTCCCCCGCCCGCACCGTGATCGTCACCGGCGGCACCGGCGGCCTCGGCGCCGCGGTCACCCGCCACCTCCTCGACGCCGGCTGGCGGCTGGTGGTCCCCTGGTACGTCGAGGCCGAACTCGACCGCGTCGCTCCGCACCCGAACCTCGAGACGATCCGCGCCGATCTGTCCGACGAGCAGGACGTCGAGGCGGTCGTGGAGTGCGCGACGAAGGACGAGGCCCGGCCGCTGTACGGCGTGGTCAACCTCGTCGGCGGATTCGCTGCCGGCCGCCGGGTCCACGAAACGCCCATCGAGGTCCTCGAAGCCCAGTTGTCGATCAACCTCACGATCGCCTACCGCGTCATCCAGGCCGCCCTACCCGAACTCATCCGCCACGGCGGCGGGTCCGTGGTGTGCATCGGCTCCGCCGCCGCAGTCCGGCCCTTCCCGGGCGCCGCCACCTACGTCGCTTCCAAGGCCGCCGTCTCCGCCCTGGTCCAGGCGCTCGCAGTCGAATACGCCGGCGACAACATCCGCGTCAACGGTCTGCTGCCTACCATGGTCGACACCCCCGCCAACCGGGACGCAATGCCCGAGGCCGACCGCTCCAGCTGGGCCCGCCCCACCGACATCGCCGAGGTCATCGGCTTCCTGCTCGGTGATTCCTCGCGCGCGGTCAGCGGCGCGTCGATCCCGGTCGTGAACGTCGCAGGCTCGGACTGACTCTTACACCCGCGACGGTCCCACACCCAGGCGATCGGCGGCCGCGGTCAGGAAGGCGCGGCGCTCTTCGGCGGAGTCGCCCTTCCAGACCGAGTCGGCCCAGACCACGAGGTCCTCGATGCCGTGGTCGCGATACCGGCGCAGGTCCGCCGAAGTCGCCGCGTCGACGCGCACGTAGCACGGAAACTCGCCGATCCGACCGAATTCGCGCCGCAGCCTGCGAATCTCGTTCACCATCTCCACCGCCTGCCCGAAGCTCGGGGTGCCGGAGGAGAACCATCCGTCTCCCAGCCGCGCCGCGCGGGCAAGCGCCTTCGGGCCGTTACCGCCGTGGATGACAGGCACGTGCACGGGGCGAGGATGCAGTTGTACCTCATCGAACCGGTAGTGCTCGCCCTCGTGGGAGAACGGCCTGCCCGACCACGCCTTCCGCAGGATCGTCACGCACTCGTCGGTGCGCGAGAAACGTTTGCGGAACGGCACGTCCAACGCTGCGAACTCCTCCTCGAGCCATCCGGCGCCGACCCCGAAGAGCAGACGACCGCCGCTGAGTTCCTGCACGGTGATGGTGGTGCGCGCAGTGTGCAGTGGGTGCCGCAGGGCAGTGACATACACGGCCGTGCCCAGTTTGATGCGGTTCGTGGTCGCGGCCACGGCCGCGTGCACCGCCCACGGATCCGTCAGCTCCGTCGACACATCGACGATGGGTCCCGTGTGGTGCTGCGCCGTCCCCGTCGAAGGGTGGCTGCTGGAGTAGGCGACCGGATGGAGCACGTGCTCCCCCAGCCACAATGCGTCGAATCCCAGGTCGTCGGCGCAGACCGCCAGTTCGACGAGTTCGGTGGGATTCATTCCGTATGCGCTCAGTCCGATGGAGGCCATGGGGTTCGCCTTTCGTGTGATCGATGGTGAGACGACTCGTCCGCGCGGTGGCCGGTGCCACCGCGCGGACGGGCGTGCGGAGGCGGGGTCAGGCGGGGAGCAGGCCGAGCGCGCGACGGGCCAGGGGCGCGACGAATTCGCCGCGTTGACCCATCCGCGCGTCGGTGGTCTCGCCGCGCACGAACCGTGCGTAGAGCTGCTGCAGAATGACCACGGTCTTCCAGCATCCGAACGCCTCGTACCAGTCGATGTTCGACAGGTCCAGATCGCTACCGGCCGCGTACCGCGCGACCACCTCCGCCCGCGACGGCAGGTCGAGGCCGTGCATACCGGGCACGACGATGAACGCCGCGTCCGAGGCCGGATCCACGGTCCGGTCCGGCCAGTAGTTGAGCAGCGTGCCCAGGTCGACCAGCACGTCCCCGGTCGTGGCCATGTCCCAGTCGAACACCGACTTGACCCGGTCCGGGTCGCCGTGCGGGAACTGGCAGTTGTCGACCTTGTAGTCGTTGTGGACGATCCCGGCCCGCTGGCTCGCCGGGATCGCCGCACGGATCCGCCGGGTCACCTCGGCCACGAGCGCCGCGGTCTCGGCCGGGGCGTACTCGGCGACGGCGTCCCATCGTGCCAACCAGCCCTGCACCTGCCGCTCCAGGTAGCCCTCGGGCCGGCCGAGGCCGGCCAGGTCGCATGCGGCGGGGTCGACCGCATGCAGATCCGCGAGCGCGTCGATCACCGCGAAGCCGATCCGCCGTCCGGCATCGTCGACGCCGGACATCGACTCGGGCACCGAATCCCACACCACGACACCGTCACGGTACTCGGAGACGAAGAACTCGGCGCCGACGACACTCTCGTCCGCACAGTGCAACAGTGCCCGGGGGGCGCGATCGTACTCGCGGTGCAGCCGGGACAGCACCCGATATTCGCGCGTCATGTCGTGAGCGCCCCGAGCGAGCTGACCGAAGGGCGGGCGGCGCACGACGAGGAGACGGTCGCCGAAGCCCACGCGGTAGGTGAGATTCGCCGAGCCGCGCGGGAACTGCAGGACGGAGAACTCCCCGTCGACGTCGTCGAGGTGCATCCGCAGGTATGCCTCGAGCGCGGCCCAGTCGAGGTCCTCCCCCGTCCGGACCGGCGCAACCTCCGTGCGCGGCTCCCCGACGTTCGAGGCCGACGGCTGCTCGCCGGACACGACCGAGCCCGTCATCACTGGGCTCCCACCGCGGGCAGGCCGAACTTGAGTTCGGCGGCCGCGTCGAGCGCCGGCAGGTGCGTCGTCGGGAACAGGCCCGACGCCGGCGTGGCGTTCTTCAGCAGCTGCTTGGCGATCTGCTGCTTGTGCAGCTCGGTGGCGCCGTCGGCCAGGCCCATGTGGTAGCTCTCGAGCAGCCACTTGCCGAACGGCATCTCCTTCGAGATGCCGAGGGAACCGTGCAGCTGGATCGCCCGGGACACGACGTTGTTGAGCACCTTCGGCATCACCATCTTCACGGCGGAGATATCGGCGATGACCTTCTTGTAGTCGTCGAGCTTGTCGATCTTCCAGGCTGTCTGCAGGACGAGCAGGCGGAACTGCTCGAGCTCGGCCCACGACTCGGCGATCATGTCCTGCACCAGCTGCATGTCGGCGAGGCTCCGGCCGCGCGTCTCACGAGACACCGCGCGCTCGAGCATCATGTCGAGCGAGGCGCGGACCAACCCGACGGTGCGCATCGCGTGATGGATGCGCCCGCCGCCCAGGCGGGTCTGCGCGACGGCGAAGCCCTCACCCTCCTCGCCGAGCAGGTGGTCGGTGGGCACCCGCACATCCGTGTAGCGGATGTAGGCGTGCGTGCCCTCCGACTCGTTGTGTCCCCACACCCCGACGTTGCGGATGATCTCGATGCCCGGGGTGTCCATGGGGACGACGAACATCGACGCGCGCTTCGTCCGCGGGGCATCGGGATCGGTCACGGCCATCACGATCAGGAACGACGAGAACCGTGCGTGCGAGGAGAACCACTTCTCACCGTTGATGACGTAGTGGTCGCCGTCCCGGACGGCACGCGTGACGAAGCTGGTCGGATCCGAGCCGCCCCGCGGTTCGGTCATCGAATAGCACGACATGATGTCGCCGTCGATGAGCGGGCCAAGGTACCGCTCCTTGAGTTCGGGTGTGCCGTAGTGCGCGAGGATCTCGGCGTTGCCGGAGTCCGGGGCCTGGCAGCCGAAGACCACGGGGCCACTGTGGGTGGCGCCGAGGATCTCGTTGAGCAGTGCGAGTTTGAGCTGGCCGTAGCCCGGGCCGCCGAGCTTCGGGCCCAGGTGGCACGCCCACAGGCCCTGCCCGCGCACGACGTCCTGCAGGGGCCGGATGAGCTTGTTCCGGGTGGGGTCGGTGACGTCCCATGCGTGCTCGACGACGCGGTCGACCGGGGCGACCTCCGCGTCCACGAACCGCTGCACCCAGTCCAGCTTCTCCTGGAACTGCGGATCGGTCTCGAAATCCCATGCCATATCGGTGGTCTCCTACTCGGAAGGTGAAAGTCGGGATGCGCCGGTCAGCGCGTGAGGACGGTGCAGGCGCTGATGCCCGGCGCGCCGTAGACGTGGGTGAAGCCGACCTTCGGCTCCCCGGGGACCTGCCGGTCCCCTGCCACGCCGCGGAGCTGTACGACGTTCTCGTAGACCTGGCGCAGGCCGGTCGCGCCGATCGGCTCGCCGTTGGCCAAGCAGCCGCCGTCGGTGTTGACCGGGATCGAACCGCCGATTTCGGTGGCACCGGACCGGATGAGGGACTCCTGCTCGCCGTGCTTGCACAACCCCGTCTCGGCGAGGTGCATGATCTCGGCTCCGGCCTCGGTGTCCTGGATCTGTGCGACGTCGACATCGCCGGGTTCGATGCCGGCGGCCTCGAACGCCGCGCGGGAGGCCGTGACGGTCGGGCCGTCGGCCCGTGCGGGCGACGTCCACGGACTGAACACCTCGAACGAGCCGAACTCCCTGGAGCGCAGTTCCGCGGACTCGAGAAACACCGGGGCATCGGTGTATTCGTGAGCCCGGTCCGCGCGGGCGAGGACGAGAGCCACCCCGCCCTCGGCGGGTGAGCAGAACATGTACTGCGTGAGCGGGTCGTTGACCATCGTGGAGCTGGCGATCTGCTCCTCCGTCATCGGCGTGCGGCGCCACGCGTGTGGGGCGAGCGCGCCGTTGCGAAACGCCTTGGCGGCGACTGTCGCGAGCAGCGACCTGGGCAGGTTGTGTTCGACGAGGTAGCGCTGGATCTTCATCGCGAAGAACTGGGTGGTGACCATCATGCCGCTCTCGCCGTACCAGCGGCCGATACCGTTGTCCTCGGGGCGGGCATTGAACGCGCCACGCGGATGTTTGTCGAACCCGACGACCAGGCCCAGATCGGACTCGCCGGAACGGATCCGGCTGACCGCGGAGGTCAGGGCACTGCCACCGGTCGCGCAGCCGTTCTTGACGTTGACGAACGGCAGCCCGGTCAGGCCCAGGGCAGAGACGAGCGTGTCGGCGTTGCCGGCCGAATCGCTGCCACCGTACGCGAACTGGATGTCCTTGAACTCGACTCCGGCGTCGGCGAGTGCCTGCCGTGCCGCATACGCGCCCTGCTCGAGCCCGCTCACGCCCTCCGTGCGGCCGAACTTGTGGATGCCGACGCCCACGATCGCGACCTTCATCGCTGCTCCTCACTGCTCGGGGCGAACGCGAACGTGACGATCTCGGTGCCGTCCTCGTCCACGTGGTTGACGATCGTTTTCAGCCGCATCGGCATGTCGATCCGCAACGCATCCGCATCGGCGACAGTCAGCCGCGCCTCGACGATCACGTCACCGAGGTCGACATAGCCCACGCCGAACGGTTCGAACGGCTCGACGCACACGAACGGGTGTTTCGGCGGGAAGGACTGCACGGTGTAGGACCACAGGGTACCCTCGCGCGGCAGTTCGAGATCCGTCATCGCATTCCCGCCGCACCGCGGGCAACCGCTCTGGTACGGGAAGGTGACCGTGCCGCAGGACGGGCAGCGGGCACCCCGCAGTGCGGCCCCGGGGTTGCCGCCGACGAACAACTCCGGGTCGATGGGGCGCCACGTTGCGGTGGAGGCGCTCATCGGCCGGCTCCATCCGTAGCGGCCGTGCGTTCGGTGTCGATCTCCCACACCGGCAGCACCACAGGGTTGCCCGCCGCGTCGGTGCCGAGGTCCTCGAACGCACTACGCACGGGGGTACCGGCCGCGACGTCGATGCGGCCGGGCAGGTTGCCGATCAGCCGAACCCCGTCCGCCTCACCGTCGACGTCGACGACGATCACCGTGTACGGCACCGGAAACAGCGGATGGACCTGATGCTCGACGATCGTGTAGGCATAGACGGTGCCTGTGCGGGCGACCGGCTTCCAGCGCACCGACGTGCTCGCGCAGTACACACAACGCGGCCGGGGCAGGTGTATGCGGCGGCCGCAGTCCTCACAGGTGAGGATCGCGAGCTCTCCGTCCGCGGCGGCGTCGAAGAAGCCCTTGCTGCCGCGCTCGGTGACGAGGGGGCGCAGCCGGTCCCGCGTGGTGTCCGCCGGTACGGCGGTGCCGCGGGCGCTCATGCCGACACCAGGATCAGCGCGCTGGCCGCCGGCGGCGGCGCGGAGGTGACGAGGGAGACCCGGGCTCCCTCGACCTGGCTGGTGGAGGTGCCGCGGATCTGCCGCACTCCCTCCACGACGTGGTTCATTCCGTGGATGTATCCCTCGGACATGTGTCCTCCACTCGTATTGATCGGGATCGACCCGCCGAGGTCGATCTGCCCGTCGGCAAGGAAATCGCCGGTGTCCCCGCGCTTGCAGAATCCGTAGTCCTCGAGCTGAATCAGCGCAGTGATCGAATAGCAGTCGTAGATCTGTGCGACGTCGACGTCGGCCGGGCCGAGACCGGCCCGCGAGTACAGCGTCTCCTGGCACACCCTCGACGGCAGGGCGGTGATGTCCTCACGCAAGAGCGTCGGGTACATGAGGCCCGGCTGCGGGTGCGGACAGGTGGACATCGCGACCGACCGGATCAGGGCCGGTGTCTGCCTCAGGTCCTCGGCCCGTTCGGTGGTGGTGACGACGACCGCGGCGGCACCGTCGGTCTCGAGGCAGTAGTCGTACAGACGCAGCGGCGACGACAGCATGCGCGAGTCGAAGTAGTCGTCGAGCGTCATGGTGCGCTCGTACATCTGTGCGGCCGGATTGGAGTTGGCGCGGCGGCGGGTTACCAGGGCGATCTGCGCGAGCTGCTCGGAGGTCAAGCCCGTTTCGGTCATATAACGCTGCGCGACCAGGGCGAAGTACTGACCCGACGACAGCAGGCCGTAGGGGCCGAAGAACTCCTCGAACGTCTCATTACCGCCGACCTCGGGGGTGGCGACCGGGGACAGACCGAAGCGACGGCCGGAGCGGCCGTTGAGGGAGCGGAACACCACGACGGTAGTGGCCTGCCCGCTCATGATCGCGGCGACGGCCTGCGCGACCATCGCGGCCGGGCCGGAGCCGCCCGGGCCGGCCTCGCCCCAGTAGGTCAGGTTCGGAACGCCCAGTCCGTCGGCCAGGGCCGCGCAGGAGACCAGGTCCATGTCGTTGCGGACGATGCCGTCGACATCGGCCGGGGTCAGTCCGGCATCGGCGAGGGCGTTCGCTGCGGCCTCGACGGCCAGAGCCGTAACCGACACGCCGGAGTCGCGGGAGTACTCCGTCGTGCCGATGCCGGCGATCGCGCAGGCATCCCTGCGCCAGGTGGGGTCGGTGGACATAGGCGGTCACCTCTGCGTAGCGCTCGCCGGGAAGCGGCGGGCGGATGGGTTCTGTCGTTTTCGGAATGCTCGAGGTCGAGGCCGGATTCCACCGGTCTCGTCAGTTCGCGGTCAAGCCGCCGTCCGCGGCAATCGCGGCTCCGGTCATGAACGAGGCGTCGTCGGAGAGCAGGAACGCGACCACCGACGCCATCTCGCCGGGGTCCGCGGACCGCGCCAGCGCCGTGTTCTCGACCACCCGGCTGCGCGTGGCCTCCGGCTCCGGGCCCTGCAGCGCGGCGGAATTCGCGCGCAGTCCGGTGCTCACCAGACCCGGGCACAGGCAGTTGGCCCGGATCCCCCGGGCGGCGTATCCCATGGCAACCGAGCGGGTCAACTGCAGGACGCCCCCCTTCGACGCGTCGTAGCCGGGGGTGTTCAGATTCGTGGACACCAGCGACGCGACCGATCCGACGGTGACGATCGACCCCCCGTCCGCGTCGAGCAGGTGCGGAATCGTCGCGCGCAGCGGCAGAAATGTGCCGGTGAGGTTCACCCGCAGGATGCGCTCCCAGTGGCCCAGGTCCATCTCGTGCAGCATCGCGGTCCCGGAAATGCCCGCGCACGTGACCACCCCGTCCAATCCACCGAACTCGGCGACGGCCGCTTCCACGGCCGCGGCGACGGAAGCCTCGTCGCCGACGTCGCACACCGACCCGATCACGGTGCCGCCGGCCGCGCGCACCGCATCGGCGACCTCCACGGCCGCGTCCTCACGGGCGTCGGTGACCGCGACGGCCGCGCCCTCGGCGGCGAGGCGGTGTGCGACGGCCGCGCCGATTCCGCTGCCGCCACCGGTGAGGAACACCCGCCGCCCGGCGAGCCGCTGCGTCAGGTCCGCGGACGTCGTTCCGCTGGTCTCGGTGATCGTCACAGCCGCACCCCCATGTCGACGGGGAGCGCGACCCCGGTGATGTACTGGGCCTCGTCGGAAGCCAGGAACAGCACCGCGTTGCTCAGGTGGGCCGCCGAAACCCACCCGACGCCCATCGGATTGCGGTTCTTGGAGCGTTCCCACAGGTCGTCCGGCCCCGGGTTCTCCAGATCCGGGCCGAAGATGCGGAAGGTGGCCTCGTTCAGCAGCATCGGGGTTTCGACGGCGCTCGGGTTGACGGTGTTCACCCGGATGCCGTGCGGGCCGAGTTCCGCGGCGAGCGTGCGCATCAGGCCCATGACGCCGCTCTTGGAAGCGTTGTAGTGGGCGATGTTGGCGGAGCCGAGCATGGCCTGGATCGAGCTCGTGATGACGATCGAACCACCCCGGCCGGCCTCGATCATCGCCGGCACGACCGCCTTGACGGTGTGAAAGGCGCCGGTGAGGTTGACGTCGAGCATGTCCTGCCACTCGGTGTCGCTGAGCTCCCACGTGGGACGGAAGCCGACGATGCCGGCGTTGGCGGCGACGATATCGATGTGGCCGAACTCCGCGAGGGCCTCGTCGACGACCGCGTCGAGCTGCTCCTGGCTGCGCACATCGGCGGTGCGTGCCAGTACGCGCCGCCCGGTCGCGGCGACCAGCGCCTCGGTCTCCTTCAGTTCCACCTCGGTCGGGAGTGGGTAAGGCACCGAGTCGATCTCGGTGCATGCGTCGAGGACGACGACGTCGGCGCCCTCCTGAGCGAGCCGCAGCGCGTGGGACCGGCCCTGTCCGCGGGCTGCGCCCGTGACGAGCGCAACCTTGCCTTCAACTCTTCCCATCGATCCGTCTCCTTCTCGGAATACCACTGGTTGTCGAGACCCGCTCGAGAGCGCTCGGTGACCGGAAGTCACTGCCGGCAGGGATCACTGGTTGAACAGCTGGCCGAACCGGACCTTCAGGGCCTCGAGCGCCTCGGGCGTCATCGCGCTCAGGTCCTGCGGCGCCACCGTGTCGATCGTCGTCACGGCCGACGAGACGTTCGGCAGCACGGCCGCGTTGCGGAACGAGAGCGCCTCCTGCCCGGCCGGGGTAACCATGTAGTTGGCCAGGAGCTGAGCAGCGTTGGGGTGCGGAGCTTTCGCCAGAATCGACGTGTACATCGGGGCCCCCCACACGAGCTTGTCGAACCCGCTGTCGACCGGTGCGCCGTTCTTTTTCTCCACCGTCTGGTCCTGGGCGAACACCGTCGCGGCGATCTCGCCGGAGGCGAGGGCCTGCGCGACCGGCAGCGCGCCCGGGTAGATCCGCGGCTTCTGCGCGGCGAGCCTTTCGACGAAGCCGTCACCACCGACCTGCTCGAGGTAGCTGCCGTAGAAGTCGACGTGCGCGGTCGACGTCGGCAGCACGATACCGATCTTGCCGTCGGCAAGCGCCGGGTCGAGCAGGTCCTCATAGCTTTCCAGTCCCGCGGGGTACCGGTCGGTGTTCCAGCCGAAGGTCAGCACGGAGGCGCCGGTGACGAAGTCGCTGGACCCGCGCAGCAACGTGTCGGTGTCGTATTCGGAGGACGGGTCGGTGAAGGCCGGACCGATCGGCTCGGCGATCCCACCGGCGGCCGCGAGCTCGACCCAGGGTGAAGTGGCCTGGGTGACGATGTCGGCGACCTGGTTGCCGGTGTCCGCCTCCGCGCCGACCTTCTGGTGGATGTTCGCATCGACGTCGCGGACGACGTTCACGCGGATCCCGTAGTCCGCCTCGAAGCGGCGGCCGAGTTCGGCGAGGGCATCGGCCGCGTTCGAGGAGTAGATAGTTACCTCACCTTCCGCCTCGGCGGCCCCGACGATCTTCTGCCACGACTCGTCCCCGGCGGGTCCGGTCGCTCCGACGGCCTCGGAGGTGATGCGATCGTCACCGCCCCCGCCGCACGCGGCGAGCAGCGTGGACACGACGGCGACGGCGATCACGGCGGTGGGTCGGGTGAGAGAGAACCGGCGACGGACGGTGCGGTCAGCGTGCGAGCGCCGGGAGGGAATACGCATGTGGGACGACTCCTGTCGAACGGTCGGCACGGCCGACGTAAAGGGGATCACCGCGTTCCGGCGATCACGGGTTCGCGATCACGGGTTCGCCCGATCAGGCGGTCGACGTCCGACCACCGTCGACCGGGATGATCGCGCCGGTGGTGTAGGTGGACCCAGGGCCGGCCAGGTACAAGGCGGCACCGACGATCTCGTCCGGATTCCCTGCTCGCTGCAGCGGCAGGGCCTCGAAGATCTCGTTGGCGTAGTCCATGTCCCATGCCTTGCTGATGTCGGTGAGAAACGCACCGGCCATGACCGTGTTGACGCGCACCGTTGGCCCGTACGCCTGCGCGAAGCCCTTGGTGAGGGCGTTCAGTCCCGCCTTTGCCGCGGCGTACGGCAGGTCGTTCGGCGTCGGGCGTTCGGCCGCGATCGAGCTGATGTTGATGATCGAACCGCCTGCACCGGCGGCCATCCGCGGCGCGATCAGTGCGGTGAGGCGGAAGGTGCCTTTGAGGTTGACGTCGATGACCTTGTCGAACAAGGCTTCCGAAACCTGGTCAAGGCTCGGGTACAGCGGGGCCATACCCGCGTTGTTGACGAGGACGTCGATGCGGCCGAATTCCTCGTAGACACGTTCGACGAGCGGTTGGTGAGCGTCCCAGTCACCGACATGGAAGGCCAGCGGAAGGGCCCGGCGACCGGTGGTCTCGGCGACCTCCGCGGCCAGTTTCTCGCAGCTTTCGACCTTGCGGCTGACAATCACGGTGTCAGCACCGGCACGGGCGAACGCGAGGGTCATCTCCCGGCCGAGGCCGCGGCTCCCGCCCGTGACGAGGGCGACCTTTCCTTCCAACGGCAGCGCCTGGTCGGTCATCGTGTGACTCCTTCGGGTATGGGGCCGCACCGTGTACTTCGGGTGCTGTGCCGGATTTTCGGTAGGTTCGAGGCCGGTACCGCAGCAGCGGTGCCGATCGAGGTGTGCTTTCGGGTTCGGTTCGGTCAGCCGCCGGCGGTGTCCGCGGCAAGCGGGACCACGGCCTTCCCGGTGGCGGTACCGTCGAGCATGCCGAGGAATGCGTCCCACGCGCCCGCGACGCCACCGGTGAACTCGGTGTGCACCGAGCGAATCCGATCCGAGCGGACGAGACCGGCCATTTCCGACTCGAATTCGTCGCGGGCATCGAGGTGGTCGCCGAGCAGGAAACCCTCCATGCGCGCGCGCCGCCAGATCAGCTTGAGGAGATTGCTAGGGCCGGGTTGCGGCGCGGCCGCGTTGTAGATGCTGATCATTCCGCACAGCGCGATGCGGGCGTGATCGTTGATCACCCGGATTGCGGCCTCGAGATGTTCTCCGCCGACGTTGTCGAAGTACACGTCCACGCCCGTGACACCGAGTTCGGTCATCGCACGGCGCAGAAGGTCCTTGATCGGGCCGTCGTGGTAGTCGAACGCGGCGTCGGCTCCCAGGCTCCGCGTGAGCGCGACCTTCTCGGGCGACCCGGCACTCGCGATCACCGTGGCACCGCGCAGTTTCGCGAGCTGGACAACCGTCGAGCCGACCGCTCCGGCGGCGGACGACACGAACACGACATCGCCGGCCACGACGCGAGCGATCCGCTCGACGCCGACCCATGCCGTCATGCCGGGAGTCCCCAACAGTCCCAAATGCATGGCGGGCGGGAGGTCGTCGTGCCGCAGGACACGGCACTCGGATGCCGGGACCAGCGAATGCTCCCGCCAGCCGTGGTCGTGCAGGACGAGAGCACCGACGGGGACGGCGCTCTCGGAGGACTCGGTGACGCGCCCGACGGTCGGGGCGAGCATCGGCTCGCCGATCTCGTAGGGCTCCGCGTAGGTGGCCTCGCCGCCCATGCGCCCCCGCATGTACGGCTCGACCGACATCACCAGGTTCGCGACGCGGACCTCGCCGGCCCCGGGAGCGCCGATCGTCGTCGCCACGAGTTCGACGTCGGTGTCGCGTGGCCGGCCGCTCGGCCGGGCGCGCAGCACCCACGCCTGCTGAGTCGGATCTGCTGTGCCGGTGAGGTTCACGTCGGTCTCGTCCTCCATGTCGGATCGGGAACTGTGAAAGAGCTGATGAGCGCCCGGGGGGGGGTACCCGGAAGTGGCGGTCAGGCGACGGCGCAGATCCGGTCGACGAGGTCGCGCCGCACGAGCTTGCCGGTCGGCGTCCGCGGCAGCTCGTCGACGAACACGACGTCGTCCGGTGTGCGGGAGCCGCGCAGCCGCTCACGGCACCAGGCCCGGAACGACTGTGCATCGTCGTGAACCTCGCTGTTCGGCACGATCACCGCGCAGATCCGCTCGCCCCACTCGTCGTCCGGCACACCGATCACGGCCGCCTCACGGACCTGGCCGTGATGCACAAGGACGTCCTCGATCTCGGCCGGTGCGATGTTCTCACCGCCCCGAATGATGGTGTCGTCGGCGCGGCCGCCGATGTAGAGGAAGCCGTCCTCGATCCGGGCGCGGTCGCGGGTGGGGAACCAGCCGTGCGCGTCGAGCACCGAACCCTTGCCCATGTACTCGCCACTGACCTGTGCGCCGCGAACCCAGAGCAGCCCCGTCTCCCCCTCGGCGAGGACGGTCACGTCGTCGTCGTCCCGGACCTGGGCCTGCATCCCGGGAACGATGCGTCCCGCAGAAGCAAGCCGGCCGCGGAGGGCAGGGTCGGCGAGCGCTGCCCGATGATCCTCGGGACCGAGCACGGCGATCGTCGAACTGGTCTCGGTGAGACCGTAGGCATTCACGAAACCGGTGTCGGGGAAGGCCGTCAGGGCCTTTTCGAGTACCGGCTGTGGCATGCGGGCTCCGCCGTACGCGAGAGACGCGAGAGACGGTGTGTCGGCGGGTGCGCCGTCGAGATGTTCCACGATGCGCGCGAGCATCGTCGGCACGACCATCGCGCTCGATACCTCCTCCTCTCGGACGAGATCGAGCCACGCCTGGGGCGAGAAGTCGGGCAGATGCACCATCCTACGGCCGGCGTAGATGTTGCTGAGCACCGCCCCCAGACCCGCGATGTGATAGGGCGGGGTGCTGACGAGCGTCGCCTGTTCTTCTCCCGCAGAACCGAATTCGACGGTATTGAGCAGATACGACAGCAGATGCCGGTGACGGAGCAACACCCCCTTGGGTGCCGAGGTCGTTCCCGACGTGAACAGCACGATCGCCGTGTCGTCATCGGCCGAGCGATCCCCCGTCGCCCGCTCCGTCGTGCGTGCGAGCTCGAGGAACTGCGAGGGCGTGACGATCCGGTGCGAGAGCCCGGAGAGCTTGTCGACGTACACGTCGTCGGCGACGACGATCGGCTGGTCGAGCCGCTCGATCAGTTCGCGTAGCTGGTCGGCGCCGAGTCGGTAGTTCAGCGGCGCGAGCGGGATGCCGGCGCGTGCCGAGGCGAACATCAGGACCGGCAGAACGGGGCCGTTCACGCCCACGAAGACGACATGGCGGGCCCCGAGTTCCTCCAGGACCGTGGCTCCCCTCGACGCGATCTCGTCGAGCTGCCCGTAGGTAGCCCCATCGGCCCGGCGTCCCATTGCGAGCCGATCGGGTGTGGCCGACGACGCCATGTCCAGGACCATTGCGATGCCCATTTCACCACCTGTCTGAGAACACGCTCACGATGCGACGACCTCATCCGTGCTTCCGGCCGACGCCCTCCTCGAAGGAACAGGGGAAGTGCTTCACGTCACTTCTCCCTTCCGATGTGAACCATAGCAACTATGGCAATATTTGTGAAGGTAATAGTAGTTCTGCGTCCCGATGCGGCATAACCCCAGGAAGACGACCTGCCGAGGCGGCAAGAGGCACTCCTGACGCAGCGCAGCCCTCCGACCATGAGGTCGAAGGGCTGCGTCAAGCCTCGGGCTCAGACGCTTGTGCGGCTGACCAGTTTCGTGGTGTCCACCGGCGCCGCAACCCGCGGCAGCTTCACCAGCGCCAGCATCACTCCTGCCACGAGCAGGCACCCGATCGGGAAATACAGGCCGATGGTGACATCGTCGGCGGTGGCGTTCTTACCGATGACGGCGCGCCCTGCGGGATGAACAGCGAATGTATCGCTCACTCGATCAGACCGACAGCACGATACATTCGCTCATTCGGCCCCCAGCGTGCCCATGAGTGAGCCATCTCGCGCGAGAGGCGGGGACGTGTCTCCTGCCACGAGTGGGCCGAGTAGGACGCTTATCTGCTCACGGGCGTGCACAATTGAGTGGCCGGCCCGTTCCGACCGGCCACCCGCACTACCCGACTGCACGCACCATGGAAGGCCCGGAATGAGTTCGACGGAGATCAGCGCCGACCCCCACGCCGGCACACTGCGCAGCCCCCGCTTCTGGCTGGCGCCGGTCGTCGTGGTGACCGCCGTGATGGCGGCCCTGGCGGCCCTCTACATCGGCAGCATGATCAATCCGGCCGACAATCTGCACAAGTTCCCGGTCGCGATCGTGAACCAGGATGTCGGCGACGTGCTCCCCGGTTCGGATCAGCAGCGCAACCTCGGCGCCGAGATCACCGCCGCCATCGCCGACGGGGTCGATCCGGAGGAGATCGATCTGCAACAGGTCGGGATCTCCGCGGCGACCTCGGGACTCGATTCGGGCCGGCTCTACGGGGCGATCGTGATTCCGAGCGACTTCACCAAACGCACGTCGATTCTTGCGCAGGGCAGCGTGATCCCCGGCGACATCGAGAAGCCGATCATCACCGTCTACACCAACCCGCGCACCGGCACCTTCGGCAAGGGCATCGTCGAGTCGATCGCCGACCGCGCCCTGACCACCGTGAACACGACCGTCGGGGAGCAACTCACCACCACGGTCACCGATACCCTCGCCACCAGTGCCCCGGATCTGCAGTTGTCCGGCGGAAGCCGCTTGGTGCTGGCGGATCCGATCGACATCCGCTTCGTCGAGCACAAGCCCCTGCCCGACGGCACCGGGCTGGGCCTGTCCGCGTTCTACTACACGCTGCTGCTCATCCTCGCGGGCTTCACCGGCGCCACCATCGTCAACTCGCTCGTCGACAGCGCCCTCGGCTTCGTCCCCACCGAGTACGGGCCCTGGTACGTCGACCGGAAGACGGCGCACCTGTCGCGGTTGCGGGTCCTGCTCGTGAAGTGGGCGATCATGGTGATCCTGGGACTGATCGTCTCCGCGCTCTACCTCTGGATCGCCACCCTGCTCGGCATGCCCGTGACCCGCGCCCTGCTGCTGTGGGAGTACGGCGCCCTCGCGGTCACCGCCGTGGGTGTCACCTCGATCTCGGTGATGGCCGTGTTCGGTTCCGCCGGACTGCTGGTGAACCTGTTGATCTTCATCATCCTGGGCCTGCCGTCGTCGGGGGGCACCGTGCCACTCGAGGCCATGCCGCCGTTGTACTCGTGGCTGTCGACGTTCGAACCGATGCACCAGGTGTACATCGCGACCCGGGCCATCCTGTACTTCGACGGCAGCGGGCCGGCGGGTCTGACCCGGGGCGCCCTGATGACACTCCTCGGACTCGGCATCGGCCTCGTGCTGGGTGGGGTGGTGACCCGGATCTACGACGTGCGCGGATTCCACCGCCGCAGCGACGCGGAGCCTGTGTCCGCCGCAGCGTAACGACGCGAAAGACAGGACCCCGCTGCTCCTCGAGGGCAGAGCAGCGGGGTCCCAGGTCTCGAACGTAGCGTTCCGATTCCGCCCGGCCCAGCCGCGACGGGGTGAAACGGGGGATGAAATGGGTCCTCGACGGCGACGCCGGGCGGGCACATCGGGTGCCTGCAGGACGGTATCGGAGTACGCTCATTAATGAGTACACTCATTTTGGGAGGCGCGGGATGGTTACCTCATCGGGAACTCCGGGTCGTCGAGACCGGAACATGCGTGACAAGCAGTCCCGCATCTTCGCCGCCGCCGCATCGTTGTTCGCCGAGAAGGGCTTCGCGGGAGTCACGACACAGCAGATCTCCGAACGTGCGGACGTCGCGGCTGGAACGTTGTTCCGCTACGCGACGTCCAAGGGCGAACTGCTGATGATGGTCTACAACCAGCAGTTCCGGTCGGCCCTGAGCGCCGGCGACCGCGAGTCACGATCGCGGCGCGACCCGGTGGACGCGGTGCAGGCCGTCGTCCGACCTATTCTCGAGGCCGCCGACAGCAACGTCGAGAACACGGTGAACTACCAACGTGAGCTGCTGTTCGGCTCCGCAAGCGAGAAATACCGTTCCGAGGGACTCGATCTCGTCGCCCGCTTCGAGGAGACGATCGCGCGTCGGCTCGTCGAGGCCGCGCGGAACCGCGGGCTGGACGAGAGACGAGCGGAGGACCAGGCCCGGCACGCCGGCCGGAGCATCTTCGCGATCCTGCACCTGATACTTGCGCGCGCATTCACCGGTGCGCATCCCGACGACGACCCCGAGGCCGACCTGCACGCCCAGATCGACCAGATCGTCACGGGTTTCTTCGCGGCACTCGACGACGACCGCCCGGCCCGCAGCGGGCCGGAACCGGGCGCGTCCTCCCCACAACGAAAGAAGGAAGCATGACCAGCCGGATCAGCAAGGTGACCGTCCTCGGGACCGGAGTCCTCGGCGCGCAGATCGCGTTCCAGTCCGCCTACAGCGGATTCGCCGTCACCGCCTACGACATCAGCGACGACGCCCTCGCCAACGCGCAGAAGCGCTTCGGCGGGCTCGCCGAGACGTACCAGCGTGAGGTTCCCGGTGCCGGCGACGGGAAGGCGGAGGCGGCCGCGACCGGCATCCGCCTGTCCTCCGACCTCGCAGACGCCGTCCGGGACGCCGACCTCGTCGTCGAGGCCGTGCCCGAGGTCCTCGACATCAAGCGGGACACCTACACGAAGCTGGGCGAGGTCGCACCCGCGGACACGATCTTCGCCACCAACTCCTCCACACTCCTGCCGAGCGACATGAAGGACTTCACCGGCCGTCCCGACAAGTTCCTCGCGCTGCACTTCGCCAACCAGGTGTGGAAGTTCAACACGGCCGAGATCATGGGCACCGACGACACCGACCCCGCGGTGTTCGACCAGGTCGTCGACTTCGCCGCGGCCATCGGCATGGTCCCGGTCCCGATCCACAAGGAGAAGGCCGGCTACGTCCTGAACTCGCTGCTGGTGCCGTTCCTCAACGCCGCCGGTGAGCTCGCCGCGGGCGGCTACGCCGACCCCGAGGACGTCGACAGGGTGTGGCGGATCGCCACCGGCGCACCCATGGGTCCCTTCCAGATCTACGACGTCATCGGACTCACCACGCCTTACAACATCCTGTCCCACGGCGACGAGAAGGACCGGACCACCGCCGCATGGTTGAAGGAGAACTACATCGACGCCGGCAAGCTCGGTGTGGCGACCGGCGAAGGGTTCTACCGCTACCCCAACGACAAGTAGCGGCAGATACCGCGAAGGGGCGACGCCTCACGTCCTACAGCAGCCCCGCAAGCCCACAGGGGTGGACGAGAGGACAGCATGGTTCGTCGGGGCCGGGCTCGCCTCCCTGTCCGAAACTGTTGCGTGAGAATCTGATCGCAAAGCTGGAGACGACGGAGATCGGCGACCTACTCGAGGAGTCCGGCCTGCTTTCCGAGTAACCGTGCGGGTCCGGAGGCGACGGTGGACGGGACCGTCCGCCGGCGGTGTCGGCACGGCGGTGCAGACTGGACGGGTGCGCACCGTACTGGTTCCCGACACCGCCGGCGGGCAGCCGCCCGGCGGATGGACCGTTCCGGTCGGCGCCGACGGACGCCCGCTCGCCGCGGCCGAATACCACGACGACCTCGCGACGGCCGCGCGGACGCTCGAGGCGGCGGACCCGCCGCGGTGGATCTGGACCGGCACCGCGACCGTGTACCCCGCCCTGCTGCGCGCCGGGGTCCGGGTGCGCCGATGCCACGATCTGGCGTCCACACGCGCGATCCTGAACGTACGCGCCGGGATTCCCGCACCACCGGAGCAACAACCGGTCGACGAGCGCCCCGGGCTGTTCGACGTCGCCCCCACCGTCGACCCCGAGACCGTGCTCGCCGAGTTCGAGCGGCAGCGCACCGAACTCGCCGGCAATGCCCGGCTCGAACTGCTCGTCGCCGCCGAATCGGCGGGCACGCTGGCCGCCGCGGAGATGGGTTTCGACGGGTTGCCGTTCTCCGCCGACGCCCACCGCCGCGTGCTCGAGCGCACCCTCGGTCCGCGTCCCGCCGACGACGGGCTGCCACCCCGGATCACCGAACTGAACGCACGGATCGGCGAGGTGTTCGGCCGTGCGCTGAATCCGGCCTCGCACACCGAAATTCTCGAGGCGTTCCGACGCGAAGGCATCGACCTGTCGTCCACCCGCAAATGGGTGCTGCGCGAACTCGACCATCCGGCGGTGCCGCTGCTCTTGCAGCACCGGGATCTGTCGAAGCTGCACAGCACCAACGGGTGGCAGTGGCTCGACACCTGGGTGCGCGGCGGGCGGTTCCATCCGGTCTATGTGCCCGGTGCCGTGGTGTCCGGGCGCTGGGCGAGCCGCGGCGGCGGGGCCCTGCAGATCCCGAAGGCGCTGCGGTCGAGCGTGATCGCCGAGCCCGGGCACGTCTTCGTGATCGCCGACGCCGGCCAGCTCGAACCGCGCATCCTGGCCGCGATGTCCGGCGACCCGCGGATGACGGCGGCGGCGGGCGGCGACGACCTGTACGCACCGGTGGCTGCGGCCGCGTTCGGCGGTGACCGGGCGAAGGCGAAGGTGGCCGTGCTCGGCGTGCTCTACGGTGCGACGGCCGGCGAGTCACGTGCGCTGCTCACCCTGCTGCGCAGGAGCTTTCCCGAGGCGGTGGAGTTCGTGGAACGCGCCGCACGTGCCGGCGAGCGCGGTGAGGTGGTGCATTCGTGGCTCGGCCGCGCGTGCCCGCCGCCGGGTGCCGACTTCTTCGCGCACGGCGACGCGCGGGCGCGGGGGCGGTTCACCCGCAACTTCGTCGTTCAGGCGACGGCCGCCGAATGGGCGCTGTGCGTGCTGGCCGATCTGCGCCTGCGCCTGGCCGCCGACGACACCGGCGAACTCGTCTTCTTCCAGCACGACGAGATCGTGGTCCACACCCGCACCCCGGAGGCCGCGACGGCGCACCTGTCCGCCGCGGTGGAGTCGGCGACCCGGCTGTTGTTCGGTGACACGAAAGTTCTTTTCCCCATGCATGTCTCGATACGGGACCGTTACGGCGAGGACGAGCCGTAGGCGGCGTGCGTCCACAGGTGGAACGCGGCGTAGGCCCGCCACGGACTCCACTGCCGGGCCCGGGCCGTCGCCTCGCGGGCAGAACCCACGCCGAGGGCCCTGCGCAGCACCAGATCTCCGGCGGGATACGCGTCACGGTCCCCGAGGACGCGGACGGCGAGGTAGTCCACGGTCCACGGCCCGATGCCGGGCAGTGCCGCCAGATCGGTGCGGAACCGCACCGGTTCGGCCGGATCGAGCCCGTCGGCCGCGGCGCGAGCGAGCGCCAGCACGGTCCGCACCCGCGCCCGGGTGAGCCCCACCGCCCCCTGCACCTCGTCGGCATCCGCGGCGGCGAGCCGCTCCGGGGCCGGAAAGCAGCGCATAGCACCGGATCCCGGATCTCCGTAGCGGGCGACGAGCCGGCCGGCGAACGTGGCGGCGGCGGCGACGCTGACCTGCTGGCCCAGCACGGTCTGCACGGCGGTGTCGAACCAGTCCGTCGTCCCGAGCACGCGCAGTCCCGGCCGGGCAGCCACCATCCGGGCGAGCTGCGGATCGGCGCCGAGCGCCGCGTCGATCACGGCAGGCTCGGCGTCGAGGTCCAGCCACCGCCGGACCAACTGCTCGACCTCGGGCAGGTCGCGGCGGTCCGCGTCGATCCGGATGGGCACGTGCTCGGCGGCCGGCCGGGGCCGGATCGCGACCACCGCCGGGCCGTGCCGGCCCCGCACCGACCGCACGTGCGTGCCGGTGGCCGCGTCGTGTCGTTCGAGACCGGCGACGGTGTGGCTGCGCAGGGCCGCCAGCATCGGGGCGGTGGCCAGCGGCGGCGTCACCGCCAACCGCAGGGCGACGCTCACGCCGCGGCCTCGAGCCGCAACAGGGCGCGCTTGGCGTCCACGCCGCCCACGTACCTGCCGAGGTCTCCGTCGCTGCGCACCACCCGGTGGCACGGCAGGACGACGGGCAACGGATTCCGCGCGCACGCCGTACCCACTGCCCGGACGGCACGCGGGCTGCCGGCCACGGCCGCCACCTCGGCGTAGCTGGCGGTACGGCCGTAGCCGATGCGCGGCAGGTGCGTGATGACCTCGCGGCGGAAGCCCCGGGCCAGGCGCAGGTCGAGCGGCAGGTCGAACGCGGTGCGGGCGCCGCGGAAGTACTCGTCGAGCTGGCGGGCGGCGTCGTCGAGCCGGGCGGGCGCGGCGAGGATGCGCGGGCTGATGTCGGCGGCGAGCCGGGCGAGGACCGCCTCGTGATCCTCGGCGGCGTAGGCGACCCGCACGAGGCCGGCGGGGGTGGCGGCGAGCAGCAGCGGTCCCACCGGGGTGTCGACGATCCGGTAGGCGACGTCGAGCAGGTCGGCGGCCTCGGCGTCGAGGATCAGCCGCGCGTGCAGGCGCGTCAGGTCGGCAGCATCGACAGGCGACGATTCGAGCGTCATGACGGTTCCTCCGTCGGGTAGCGGCGGCGCAGCGCGGCCCGGCCGTCGGCGGCGGCGCGGCGCGCGGCGTCGGTGGAGTTGCCGAGGATCGCGGCTATCTCGGCGTAGGGCAGGCCGACGACGTGGTGGTAGACGACGGCGGCGCGCTGAGTGAACGGCAGCGCGGCCACCGCCGACCACAGGTCGTCGTCGGGCTCGGGCATCCCGGAGGCGAGGGGGCGTTCCGGCAGGGCGGCGACGGGCACCGGGGTCCGCGCCCGGGCACGGTGGACGTCGACGGCCTTGCGGTGCGCGATCGTGACGAGCCACGCCTCGACGTTGCTGCCCGGACGCAGCGCCGGGTAGGCGCGCAGCGCGGCGAGGAACGTCTCGGACCACGCGTCGTCGGCGTCGACCGGACCGAGCAGCGCGCGGCACACCCGCAGGACGGTGGCGCCGTGCTCGGCGACGACCCGCTCGAACGGCGGCAGCGGGTCAGGGGACGGCATGGGTCACCTGCGCCTCCCGGTCGAGCAGGTAGCGCTTGCGGGCGAGACCCCCGGCATATCCGGTGAGGCTGCCGTCGCGGCCGATCACGCGGTGACACGGCACGACGATGCTGACGGGGTTGCGGCCGTTCGCGGCGGCGACCGCCCGCACGGCCGTGGGGTGCCCGACGGCGGCGGCCAGGTCCGTGTACGTGCACACCGTGCCGTAAGCGACGGTCCGCAGCGCCTGCCAGACGCGGAGCTGGAAGGCGGTGCCGTGCAGTGCCAGGGGCACGGTGAACTCGGTGCGCTGCCCGGCGAAGTACTCGGCGAGCTGCTCGGTGACCTCCTCGAAACCGGTCGCCGCGACGTCTCCGAAGGTGCGCGGGCCGGGCCGGTGCCGGTGTTCGGCGAGGTACAGGCCACTGAGTGCTCCGTCCGTCCGCACCAGGGTCAGCGGTCCGATCGGTGAGTCGACGACCGTGTGGGTTCGCGTCGCGTTCACGGGGTTGATCCTTCCATCCGGCGTATACGAGGTAGACGCATCGGCGGAGAGAAATGTGAGAAACCAGCGATCCGAGATGCAGTTCACCCGGGCGGGGATGGAATATCGGGGACAGGGGCGGTGTTGAAGAGTTCGGATCGGCACGCTCCGTGTCCCCCGGGCTCAGTTGTTTTGCCTTTGCAGAGTTCCGTCCGGCTGGAGCTGCATTGCGCCTGTCGCCGTGAGGCGACCGGACGTGCCGGTCCTTTTTCTTTCTTCCCGTCTCGGCGGGCGTGGCCCCGTCCCGGGGCCGGGCGAACCGCGGTCGCGGCGTCGAGCCTCCCGGTCGACGCCGATATAGTCGTCATCACTCGTCGCGTGGCTTATCGATTCGGGACAGGAAGCGGCAGTTGAAGCCTCTCGCACGCTATGCCTCACTGAACAACTACGTCGAGCTCGCCCACTCGCTGGGCTTGAATCCCGCCTCTCTCGCCAGGAGCGCGGGCCTGGACCCGGCCAGCCTGAGCCTGCAGGACCGCTGGGTGCCGGCGGCGGCGATCGCCGAGTTGCTCGAACGCTCCGCCGCCGAGTCCGGCCGGGACGACTTCGGCCTCGCCCTCGCCGAGCGCCGGCGATTCTCCAACCTCGGCCCGCTGAGCCTGGTCATCCGGGAGGAACCGGACGTCCGCAGCGCCCTGAAGGTCCTCATGCGCCACGAGCACATGTACAACGAAGCCCTGCGCATCCGCCTGAACGAGCACGGCGGTGTCGCAACCCTCCGGCTCACCCTCGACCTGGGGCAGCCGGGGACCTTCCGCCAGTCTGTCGAACTCGCCGTCGGAGTTCTGCACCGGTTGCTGCAAGGCTTTCTCGGGCCGGCCTGGCAGCCCGTCACCGTGTCGTTCGCCCATCCGGCTCCGCGCAGCATGCGCACTCACCTCCGACTCTTCGGACCCGTCGTCGAATTCGAGCAGGACTTCGACGGAATCACCCTCTATGCCAAAGATCTCGACGCCCCCAATACGATGTCCGATCCGCTGTTGCGGCCGTACACCCAACAACTCCTGGACTCGATGCACGCCACACGCGAGGCGACGACGCTCAATCGTGTCCGCGAACTGATCGAACTCCTGCTTCCCACCGGTCGTTGCTCGATCGAGCAGGTCGCTCGCAGCCTGGGGGTGGACCGCAGGACGGTGCACCGCAGACTCGCCGAGGAAGGCCACACCTTCTCGTCGCTCCTGGATTCGGTCCGCGCCGAACTGGCCGGGCACATGGTCGGCAACCGGCGCTACTCCCTGACCGAAGTCTCCGACCTGCTCGGATTCTCCTCGCCCAGCAGCTTCTCGCGCTGGTTCCGGAAGCGCTTCGGGTGCACCCCCAGCCGGTGGCGCGCCGGAGAATCGTCGTCGGATCAGCACCGGGTGCGTCATATCGAATCGATATGACGTGATGCGGAAACACGGTCTATCCGCCCGACCCGGGAGCCGTCAGGCTGGGCACCATGGCCGTATCCCCCACCACGCCCGCACCGCCGGTCTCGGTTCGCCTGCGCACGCCCGTCCCCGGACTCGTTCTCTGCGGCGCGGGTGCCGCGGCTGCGCTCGCTGCGTCGGCACTCGTCGACGGCCTCAGCCCCCTGCTGATCGCGATTCTCGCCGGTGCACTGCTGGCCAACACCACGAGGTTGCCGACCGTCACCGAACCGGGCATCACCATGGCTTCCCGGCGGTTGCTCCGCGTCGGAGTCGCGCTCCTGGGACTTCAGCTCCTGGTCACCGACGTCCTGGACCTCGGCTGGGGCGTGCTCGGCATCGTCGTCGCCGTCGTGTCCTGCGGCATCGCCGGAACCATGGCACTGGGCCGGATCCTCGGTCTCGGCTGGACGCAGCGACTGCTCATCGCGTGCGGATTCTCGATCTGTGGAGCGGCCGCCGTCGCAGCCGCGGACGGGGTCGTCGAGGCCCGGAAGCAGGAGGTGGTCACCGCCGTCGCACTGGTGGTCGTCTTCGGCACTGCGATGATCCCCGGCCTCCCGCTCGCGGCGTCCGTGCTCGGGCTCGACCACACTCGGGCAGGCGTGTGGGCCGGTGCCGCGATCCACGAGGTGGCGCAGGTCGTGGCCGCCGGCGGGGCCATCGACGCCCACGGTGCCGGCGCGGCCGGAGCGACCGCTCTCACGGTGGCGGTGACGGTGAAACTCGCCCGGGTCGCGCTGCTCGCGCCCGTGATCGCCTGGATCGGCGTGGCCTCGCGCCGCGTCACCGCCACGCAGGCCGACACGCGGCGCCCACCGCTGGTGCCGCTGTTCCTGCTCGGCTTCCTCGGCTGCGTGGCCCTGCGCGCCACCGGTCTGCTCCCTGATCAGGTCCTCGGGTCGGCTCGACTTGCGCAGACCGCGCTGCTCACCGCCGCCATGTTCGCGCTCGGGACCGGCGTACGCATCGACGTCCTCCGAGGCGTGGGCTGGCGGCCCTTCGCCCTCGCCGCCGCATCCACGGCATGGGTCTCGGCCCTCGCACTCACGGGAATCCTGCTGTTCGGATGAGCGAACCCGTCCGGTGACCGGCACCGAGCAGGGTCGCAGGAACGAGGGCAGGGGGCACCCCGCCGCTCCGCGAAATCGGCACAGCTCCTCGAAATCGGCACAGCGCCGACCGTCCTGCCGCGAAACGCGGCCAATCGGGCGGGGTGGGGAGGAGAATCCCACCCATGCACGCCATCGACGGAACACGCGAGCGCGACGTCCGGCGATTCCCCCTCGATTCATCCGCATCGTCCGCACCTCCGGTGCAGGACTCGAGAACTCGACGTCGGACCGGAAAGGCCCCGGGCCGGTCCCGGGTTTGACCGCATCGGATTCCTGGTGGCAGGAGATACAGCTGTGGGATCGAAATCCGCACCCTCGAAATCGAAGAAGAAGAAGAAGAAGAAGAAGGGCACGGCGCACAGGGACGCGAAGCACGGGCCGCAGCCTCGTGCCGATACCGGCGAATTGCACGCGCCGACCGTCGAGTTCACCCCACCGATGAAGAACAAGGAGTACCGGCGCCTGCTCAGACCGCTGCACGCCGAACTCGTCGCGGTGCAGGAATGGGTGAAAGCGTCGGGCGCGAAGATCTGCATCGTGTTCGAGGGGCGTGACACCGCCGGGAAGGGTGGGGTCATCAAGGCGATCACCGAGCGGGTGAGCCCGCGGGTGTTCCGCGTGGTCGCGTTGCCCGCACCGACCGAGCGGGAGAAGACGCAGATGTATGTGCAGCGGTATCTGCCGCATCTGCCCGCCGGTGGAGAGGTCGTGATCTTCGACCGCAGCTGGTACAACCGCGCCGGCGTCGAACGGGTGATGGGCTTTTGCACCGAGGAGGAGGCGGGCCACTTCCTCCAGCTCGTTCCGGCGGTCGAACGCGCAATCGTGGAGTCGGGTGTAATCCTGCTGAAGTACTGGCTCGAGGTGAGCGAGGAGCAACAGACCGCACGTTTGCAGAGCCGGATCGACGATCCGCGCAAGATCTGGAAGCTGTCGGACCTCGATCTGCAGTCGTACAGCCGGTGGTACGACTACTCACGGGCGCGGGACGAGATGTTCCGGTTCACCGACACCGGCTGGGCACCGTGGTACGTCGCCGACAACGACGACAAGAAGCGCGGACGGCTCAACATCATCAGCCATCTGCTGAGCAAGATCCCCTACGAGCCCCTGGAAGTTCACGACATCACCCTCCCGGCGCGGCAGAAGCCCGACGGTTACCGGGTGACGACACCACCGCTGCACTGGATCCCCACTCCCTACTGACATCCGCGCCGGGAAGGACCTGTCAGCCATGGCCTCGACAGAACGCACGCCGAAACGGTCGGACATCCCCGCTACGGGGCAAACGCACACGACGTGGCACGCCCAGAGGGCCGACGTCGTGGTGTCCGCACTGGCCACCGACACGCAGACCGGACTGACGAGCGACGAGGCGGGCGAGCGTCGACGACGCTACGGGTCCAACAGCATCGTCTCCGAACCCGCACCGTCGGCACGGGCGCTCGCGCTGCTCCAGCTGAAGGACCTGATGAACCTGATGCTGGTCGCGGTGGCGGTCGTCAGCGTCGTCATCGGGGAGATCCCCACGGCGATCGTCGTTGCCGTACTCGTCGGACTCAACGTGGTCCTGGGCACCCGGCAGGAGTTGAAGGCCCGCGCCAGCGTCGACGCACTGGCGAAGATGCAGACCCCGCAGGCGCGGGTGACCCGTGACGGGACACTGGTTCAGCTCGCCGCCACCGACCTGGTGCCGGGCGATGTCGTGCAGCTCGAGGCGGGCGACATCGTCCCCGCGGACGGCCGACTGCTCACCTCGGCCACCCTCGAGACGCAGGAGGCGGCACTGACGGGCGAAAGCGCCCCCGTCCCGAAGGATCCCCAGACCCTCGGCGCCGCCGACGTCCCCCTCGGCGATCGCAGCAACATGGTCTTCCAGAACACCTCGGTCACGCGCGGCACCGCCACCATGGTGGTCACCGAAACCGGCATGCACACCCAGATGGGCCGCATCGCCTCGATGCTCTCGGCCGTCACGCCGAGCAAGTCGCCGCTGCAACGCGAACTGAATTCGCTCACCAAGGTGCTCGGCATCATCGCGTGGACCGCGGTCGCCCTCATCGTCGTCCTCGGAGTGATCCGCGGACAGAGCGTGACCACGGTCTTGCTGCTGGGCATCTCCATGGGCGTCTCCGCGATCCCGACCGGCCTGCCGACGTTCGTCCAGGCCATGCTCGCCTACGGCGCCCGCCAGCTGGCCGAGGCGAAGGCCGTCGTGAAGAACCTCACCGACGTCGAGACCCTCGGCGCCACCAGCGCGATCAACTCCGACAAGACCGGCACGCTGACCATGAACCAGATGACCGTGCGATCACTGTACTTCCATTGCCGCTGGTACAGCGTCGACGGTGAGGGATACAGCAAGTCGGGGCGCGTCACCCACGTCGCGGGCGAGTCGGCCCCCGACTTCACCCTGCTCGCCTACGGGCTGTGCCTCGACAGCGACGCCACCGTCTCCGACTCCGGACAGGTGGTCGGCGATCCCACCGAGGCCGCCCTGGTGGTGCTCGCAGCGAAGGTCGGCGTCGACGCTCCCCAGACCCGGCGGACGTATCCCCGCGTCGCCGCCGTGCCGTTCGACTCCGCGTACAAGTTCATGGCGACGTTCCACCATCTACCGGTCGACGGCACCACCCGATTCGTGGAACTGGTCAAGGGCGGACCGGACGTCGTTCTCGCGCGGTGCACGAACGCCTTCCGTCCCGGCCGGCAGGCGGTACCGATCGGCGACGTCCGGCAGGAACTGATCGCGGCGAACCAGGCCATGTCCGAGAAGGGCCTGCGCGTCCTGGCGTTCGCAGCACGCGTGCTCGACGGGCAGGAGCAGGCTGTGCAAGCCGACCCCATGTCGTTCGTCGAGGACCTCACGTTCGTCGGTATGGTCGGCATCATCGACCCACTCCGGCCGGAGGCAATCGATGCCGTGCGCACCGCCCACGAGGCCGGCATCGAAGTCCGAATGATCACCGGAGACCACGCGATCACCGCATCCGCCATCGCCGCCGAACTCGGCCTCGGACCGGGCGCGATCGGTGGCACCGAACTGCAGGCCATGACCGACGAGGAACTGTCGGCTGCCCTGCCCGACCTGCACGTGTTCGGTCGCGTCACCCCGCAGGACAAACTCCGCCTCGCCGACGTCATGCAGAAGACCGGCGCGGTCGTGGCGATGACCGGCGACGCCGTCAACGACGCCGCCGCGCTGAAGAAGGCCGACATCGGTGTCGCCATGGGATCGGGCAGCGAAGTCACCAAACAGGCCGGCAAGATGGTCCTCACCGACGACAACTTCGGGACCCTGATCAGCGCGATCCGCCTTGGCCGCAACATCTACGACAAGATCGTCTCCTACATCCGCTACCAGATGTCGAAACTGTTCTCACTGGTTCTGCTGTTCCTCGTCGCGAGCATCTTCGACATCAACGACGGCGTCGCACTCACCCCGCTGATGGTGCTGTTCCAGCACTTCTTCATCACTCTGTTCCCGGTCGCCGTCATCATGCTCGACCCGCCGGCGCCCGACCTGATGAACAAAGCGCCCCGCGATCCGAAGCTGCCCATCGCCAACCGGAGGGCGTTCACGCAGTGGCTGGCCTACGGCATCCTGCAGTTCGCCGTTACCCTCGCCGCGATGCTCCTCGCCCCGGGCGAGATGAGCACCACCGAAGCGAACGTCCCCATGACGACAGCATTCGTGGTGCTGTCGTTCGGATCCGTTCTCGCCGGACTCGTCATGCGCCGCGATCCGGAATCCGGCCTGGAGGCCCCGATACTCGGGGCGCTGAAGATCCTGTCGATTCCCGTCGTGGTCACCGTATTCGCCGTCGAAATCGGCTTCCTCCAAGAACTTCTGATGACCACGTCGCTGACCGGAGGCCAGTGGCTCGCCTGCCTCGGCTGGGCACTGATCGTCCCGATCGTCGTCGAAGCGGAGAAGGCGCTGCGCCGCCGTCGATCGGGACCGCCGGCACTGCTTCCGCCCGAGGCCGCGGTCGGCCCGCAACGAGCCGGTACGCACTGACGTCGACTCCGGCGGGCACGAGCCGGTTCGGTAGTCGACACCGGTGGGGCTGTCGGCCTGCTGCGCCGTCCCCTGGAACCGGCCCGGGACGCGCTGATTCCTCACCGGATTCGCGGCCCACGTCGACCTGATCCGATCGATGAGGCCGGATGTGGTGAGCCGCCCGGACCGGGAGCCTTCCCCAGTGCACAGGGCATGTCCCCAAATGAACAGAATTACGTCCCTCAGGGATAAGCATTCGGGCATGCACTCCACTACTGTTAGGTCCATCACACAGAGCCGGTTGGGGAGAGGGAACGTCGGCCACGGCCGCGACATCGCCCACCTCCTCCCGCCGGAACACCGACCGCAGTCGAGCACGGCAACGTGCCCTCGACAGCCCGGATCCCGTACAGCGGGAAGCAATTACATCCCGAGAAACATCAAGACGCCGAGCCTGCCCGGTGGAACGGGCCGGCAGGCGCGACAAGGAGAAGACTGTGGCAAAAGCCGTCCGCTTCTACGAAACCGGTGGCCCCGAGGTCATGCGGTGGGAAGCCGTCGAGGTCGGAGACCCCGGCCCGGGCGAGGTCCGGATCCGGCATGAGGCCGTGGGTCTCAACTTCGCCGACACGTACTTCCGCACCGGCCTGTACCCCGCCCCCCTGCCGGCCGGCATGGGTGTCGAAGCCGCCGGCGTGGTCGAGGCCGTCGGACCGGACGTGGCGCACGTGCGGGAAGGCGATCGGGTGACCTACACCGGCAGCCCGCTCGGCGCCTACAGCACCGAGCGCGTGATGCCCGCCGAACACCTGATCCCCTTGCCCGATGCCATCGGGTTCGACACCGCCGCGGCGATGACCATGCGCGGCTTGACCACCGCCTATCTGCTGCGCCGCATCCACCCGCTGAAGGCCGGGGACACCGTGCTGCTGCACGCGGCGGCGGGAGGCGTGGGCCTGATCTTCACTCAGTGGGCGAAGTTGTTGGGAATCAACGTGATCGGGACGGTCTCGAGCGAGGAGAAGGCCGAGACAGCGCGCGCCCACGGGTGCGATCACGTCGTGATCTACACGCAGGAGGACGTCGCGAAGCGAGTGCGGGAACTGACGGACGGCGCCGGCGTTCCCGTGGTGTACGACAGCATCGGCAAGACGACGTACCCGACCTCCCTCGATTCGCTGGCGCGCCGCGGTCTGCTGGTCTGCTTCGGTACCGCCTCCGGGCCCATTCCCCCGATCGACGCAATGCAGCTCGCGGTCAAGGGATCGTTGTTCGTGACCCGTCCGGCGCTCGCGGACTACATCGCCGACCCGGCCGAGCGCGCCGAACTCGCCGGAGAGCTGTTCTCCCACGTCGCCACCGGGAAGATCGCGATCGAGATCAACCAGCGGTATGCACTCGAAGACGCGGTCCGCGCCCACCACGATCTCGAAGCCGGTCGCAGCATCGGCTCGTCGGTCTTCACCCTCTGACCCCGGCCGGGCGGGATGTTGCTCCGGACGCCACCGCCATCCCACCACCCACGAAGGATCTGTCATGACTACCACCACCCGGCTGTCGGAGACGACCACGGCCACCACGCGGGAGTTCCGCGTCGAACCGCTCACCTGCACCATCGGCGCCGAGCTGTTCGACGTCGACCTCGGGGAGGTTTCGCGTGACCATGCGCTGTTCGAGCAGCTGCACGCGCTCCTGCTCGAACACAAGGTGCTCTTCTTCCGCGACCAGGACATCACTCGCGCCGAGCATGTGGCGCTGGCCGAACGGTTCGGTCCGCTCGAGGATCACCCGATGGTCGGCAGCGACCCCGACAACCCTGGCCTGGTGCGGATCTACAAGGACGTCGACAGCCCGCCCGAGCACTACGAGAACGCCTACCACTGCGACGCCACATGGCGGCAGAACCCGCCCATGGGGTGCGTGCTGCGGTGCGTGGAGACGCCGCCGGTCGGTGGCGATACCGTCTGGGTGAACATGGCCGAGGCGTACCGGCGGCTGCCCGCGCCGGTGAAGGAACAGGTCGCCGGACTGCGGGCCCGGCACAGCATCGAGGCGAGCTTCGGTGCCGCCCTGCCGATGGAACAGCGCCATCAGCTGCATGCGCGGTACCCGGACGCGGAGCACCCGGTGGTGCGCACCCACCCCGAGACCGGCGAGAAGATCCTGTTCGTCAACGCCTTTGCCACGCACCTGGTCAACTACCACACCCCCGACAATGTCCGGTTCGGGATCGACTACGCCCCCGGCGCCGGCAATCTGCTGCAGTACCTGATCAGCCAGGCCGCGATCCCCGAGTACCAGGTGCGCTGGCGGTGGACGAAGAACAGCATCGCCATCTGGGACAACCGTTCCACCCAACACTATGCGGTGCAGGACTATTGGCCCGCCGTACGCAAGATGGAGCGCGCCGGGATCATCGGCGACCGCCCCTTCTGACTTCCTCTTCCTTCCTCATCGACTCTGAAACGGAGACCACAGATGCACTTCCTCGACGATTCCCTGTTCCCCGAGAACCAGGAGAAACTGGTCATCACCGCCGCGCCGTACGGCCCGGAATGGGAACTCGACGACTTCCGCGAGGACCTGCCGTTGACCATGGACGAGCACGTCCAGCAGGCGGTGGACTGCTACGACGCCGGCGCGACCGTCCTGCACATCCACGTGCGTGAACTCGACGGCAAGGGCTCCAAGCGGCTGTCGAAGTTCAACGAGCTGCTCGGCCGGTTGCGTGAGGCCGTGCCCGACATGATCCTGCAGGTCGGTGGGTCGATCTCGTTCGCCCCCGAGGGGGAGGGCGCCGACGCCAAGTGGCTCTCGGACGACGCCCGCCACATGCTGGCCGAGCTCGATCCAGCCCCGGATCAGGTCACCATCGCCATCAACACCAGCCAGATGAACATCGTGGAGTTGATGACCCCCGACGACATCCGCGGTACCTCCTTCGAGCGTCCCGAGGTGTGGGAGGCGTACCGTGAGATGGTCGTCCCGGCCGGCCCGGAATGGGTCGAAGAGCACCTGAAGCGCTTGCAGGCCAAGGGTATCCAGCCGCACTTCCAGCTCTCGAGTATCCCGCAGCTCGAAACCGTCGAACGGCTGATCCGCCGTGGCGTCTACACCGGCCCGCTGATGGTGACCTGGGTCGGTATCGGCGGTGGGTTCGACGGCCCCAACCCCTACAACATGATGGAGTTCATCCGCCGCACCCCCGACGGCGCGGTGCTGACCCTCGAGACCCTGATGCGGTCGGTACTGCCGATCAACACCATGGCAATCGCGATGGGCCTGCACTGCCGGGTCGGCAACGAGGACACCCTGTGGACGCCGACCAAGGAGAAGATGACCTCGGTCCAGCAGATCGAACAGCTCGTGCGCATCGCCGGTGAACTCGGCCGGCAGGTGGCCACCGGCAAGGAGGCCCGCGAGATCTACAAGCTCGACGAGCGCTACGCCGACGCCGACGAGACCCTCGCCAAGGTCGGCTTCGCACCCAACCGCAAGCCCGGCCAGCGCGGCTTCACCCAGCACGCCTGAGCCAGGCACACCGGACACCTCCCCGGAGGGGCACGCACACAGCACCGTGCGTGCCCCGGCCGTGGGTGCCACCTCTCCCGTGGCGGTGCCACGGGAGAGGCCCACGACGTCTCGTTCTGTCCTCCTCGCGGTCGTTCCTCCGCATTCACCGCCACCCTCGCCCACAGGAGTTCCCATGGGACTGCCCACCTCCCCCGTGGAGAATCCGACCGGCACACCGGCCGCCGGTCCCCGCCCCCACACGCGCTCACGGACGTACCCGTGGATCGTCTTCGCCCTGACCTTCGGGCTGCTGCTCTCGGACTACATGTCCCGACAGGTCCTCAGCGCCGTCTTCCCGTTCCTGAAAAGCGAATGGGCCCTGTCTGATTCACAGCTCGCTTCCCTCACCAGCATCGTCGCCCTCATGGTCGGCCTGCTCACCCTGCCGTTGTCGCTGCTCGCGGACCGGTGGGGCCGGGTCAAGAGCCTCGTGCTCATGGCCGTGTTGTGGAGCGCGGCCACCCTGCTCTGTGCGGTCGCCTCCAACTTCGAGCAGATGCTCGGTGCCAGATTCCTCGTCGGCGTCGGCGAAGCCGCCTACGGCAGCGTGGGCATCGCGGTGGTGCTGAGTGTATTCGCCCCGCGGGTGCACGCCTCACTCAGCGGCGCCTTCATGGCCGGCGGATCGTTCGGGTCGGTGATCGGCGTCGCCCTCGGCGGAGTGATCGCCGTGCACCTGAGCTGGCGATGGTCGTTCGCGGCCATGGCGGTCTTCGGCCTGATCCTGGTTGCGCTGTTCCGGACGCTCGTCACCGAACGCAGGCTCGCCGAGAACGCCGCCGACGAACACCCGAGGCAGACCGCAACCCCACCCGACGGCTTTCGCGCCCCGGTGTCGAGCCTGTTCACCAATCCGGCAGTGCTGTTCGCCTACATCGGTGGCGGACTGCAGATATTCACCGCCGCAGTGCTGCTGTCGTGGACTCCGAGCTACTTCAACCGGTACTACGGCCTCGCCCCGGACAAGGCCGGAGCCGCCGCCTCGATCGTCGTACTTCTCGTCGGCAGTGGCATGGTCGTCTGCGGCATCATCACCGACCGCCTCGGCCGCCACGACATCACCCGCAAGTGGACCGCTGCCGTCGTCTTCTGCATCATCGCGCTGGTGTGCCTGCTTACCGCCTTCCGGCTCGAGGCCGGCCCCGCCCAGCTTGTGCTCATCGGAATCGGTGCCTTCTTCTCCGCCGGCTCCTCGGGTCCAACCGCAGCGATGGTCGCGAACCTGACCCACACGTCGGTGCGCGCGTCCGCGATGGGCACGCTCACCGTCGCCAACAACCTGCTCGGTCTCGCCCTCGGCCCGTTCGTCGTCGGCATCCTCGCCGATCGGCTCGGCTTGCGAGAGGCGCTGCAGCTGTCGCCCCTGGTCTACCTCGCTGCCATCGCCGCGCTGCTGGCCGGCAAGCGCCTCCATCCTGCGGGACTGCGCAAACTCCTCGCACTGAGCACTCCCGTCGCCCGCTGAGGCAGACACTCCTGCTTCCCCGTCACTTCGAACAAGCTCCTGGAGCCGATCTTGAACAGCCCCACCTCTCCGACCGTGGTGATAGTGCCGGGTCTGCGAGACCACGTCGCGGACCACTGGCAGACCCTGCTCGCCGAACGCCTCGACGACGCGCGCACCGTGCCCCCGCTCGAGCACGACAAGCTCGACCGTGCCGCCCGCGTCGCCGCTCTCGACACCGTCCTGAACGACATCTCCGGCCCGGTCGTGCTCGTCGCCCACAGCGCCGGAGTCATGACCACAGTCCACTGGGCCCAGAACCCCACCCGGCCGATCCAGGGCGCCCTCCTGGCGACCCCGGCGGACCTGGAGTTGCCGCTGCCCGCCGGCTACCCCTCCGGCGAAGACCTCGACCGTGGCGGCTGGAACCCCATCCCTCGCCGGAGGCTGCCGTTCCCGAGTGTCGTCGCAGCAAGCCGCAACGATCCACTCGCCTGCTACCGCCGTGTGACCGGCATGGCCGAGCTGTGGGGCAGCCGGCTGGTCGACCTCGGCAACGTCGGGCACCTGAATCCCGCCGCCGGCTACGGATATTGGCCGCGCGCCGAGGAGCTGCTGCAGGAACTGATCGAGCACACCGCAGCATCCGCCGCAGCGCGGTGCTGATTCCGGGGCGGGCCACGACTCGAGGTCGCCGGCCCGCCCCTCACGCCAGCCACACGCCCCCTGCATCGCGCGTCCTGCGCCAGTACGGAGAAAGAAATTGAGCAAGATCTACACAACTGCGGCCGAGGCCGTCGCCGACATCCCGTCCGGTGCCTCGCTCGCGGTCGGAGGTTTCGGCCTGTCAGGCATCCCGGACGAGCTGATCGCGGCGCTCGCGGAGGGGAAGGGCACCGATTTCGAGGTGTTCTCCAACAACTGCGGCGTCGACGGGCACGGACTGGGAATCCTGCTCGGCGACAAGCGGATCCGCCGCGTCACCGCCTCCTATGTGGGGGAGAACAAGGAGTTCGCCCGTCAGTACCTCTCCGGTGAACTCGAGGTGGAGCTGACCCCGCAGGGCACCCTGGCGGAGAAGATGCGTGCCGGCGGCGCCGGCATCCCGGCGTTCTTCACTCCCGCCGGGGTCGGCACCCCCGTCTCGCAGGGCGGGCTGCCGTGGCGCTACCACGCGGACGGATCCGTCGCACTCGCGTCGCCGCCGAAGGAGATCCGCGAGTTCCGCGGCAGGCGGTACGTGCTCGAAGAATCGATCACCGCGGACTTCGCCCTGGTCCATGCGCTGCGCGGCGACACCGAGGGCAACCTGGTGTTCAACAAGGCCGCGATGAACTTCAACCCGCTGGCCGCGATGGCCGGGAAGATCTGCATCGCCCAGGTCGAACAGCTCGTCGAACCCGGCGAGATCGACCCGGACCAGGTGCACCTTCCGGGAATCTTCGTCGACCGCATCGTGCACACCGGAATGCAGGACAAGCAGATCGAGAAGCGCACCGTGCGCGCCGCCAAGGAGGCCCGAGCATGACCGCAGTGATCGACACCCTCGGCTGGTCACGTACCGAGATGGCGGCCCGCGCCGCGCAGGAACTCACGCCGGGGCAGTACGTCAATCTCGGCATCGGGCTGCCGACGCTGATTCCGAACTTCCTGCCCGAGGGCGTGCGGGTCACGCTGCATTCGGAGAACGGGATCCTGGGGACGGGCCCCTACCCGACCGAGGACGCCGTCGATCCGGACCTGATCAACGCCGGCAAGGAAACGATCACCGTCCACCCCGGTGCGGCGTTCTTCGACTCGGCCATCTCGTTCGGGATGATCCGCGGCGGGCACATCGACACCGCGGTGCTCGGTGGGATGCAGGTCTCCGCCACCGGGGATCTGGCGAACTGGATGGTGCCGGGCAAGATGGTCAAGGGCATGGGCGGGGCGATGGACCTCGTCCACGGCGCCCGCACGGTCATCGTGCTGATGGAGCACACCGACAAGACCGGCGCATCGAAGATTGTCGAGCGGTGCACCCTGCCGCTCACCGGGGAGGCCGTGGTGCAGCGGATCATCACCGACCTCGCCGTCCTCGACGTCACCGACACCGGACTGGTGCTGGTCGAGTGCGCACCCGGCGTCACCGCCGAGCAGGTCCGCGCCGCCACCGACGCACCCCTGGGCTGACTCCACCGTCTCCCTCGTCACAACGACAGGACACACTCTCGTGCTCAATCTCTCCGTACTACTGGAAGACTCCGTCCGTCGCTACCCCGATCGCGTCGCACTGGTCTTCGGCACGGAACGCCTCACCTACGCCCACCTCGACGCCCTGGCCAACCAGGTGGCGAACCTGCTCGCCGCCCGGGGCATCGGCCCCGGCGACAAGGTCGCGCTCTCGTGCCCGAACATCCCGCAGTTCCCCGCCGTCTACTACGGGATCCTCAAGGCCGGCGCGATCGTCGTGCCGTTGAACATCCTGCTCAAGCCGCGCGAGATCACCTACCATCTCGACGATTCCGGTGCCGCCCTCTACTTCTGCTTCGAGGGCACCGACGACCTGCCCATGGGCGAATACGGCCGTGCCGGATTCGACAACGCCGCCGGATGCCGCGAGATGATTCTCCTCACCGCGGACCCGGACACGTCGTCGCCGATCCCCGGCGTCGGCACCCTCGCCCGGGCCGTCGAGACCCGTCCGGACACATTCGACACCGTCGTTCGCGAGCCCGGCGATACCGCGGTGATCCTCTACACCAGCGGCACCACCGGCCGGCCGAAGGGCGCGGAACTGACGCACGCGAACATGCTGCTCAATGCCCTGACCGCCAACCGGTTGTTCGACAGCACCCCGCTGCGCCCGGACACCTACCTGCTCACCCTGCCACTGTTCCATTCCTTCGGCCAGACCGTGACGATGAATGCCGGCCTGTCGGTCGGCGCCACCCTCGTGCTCCTGCCGCGGTTCGACGCGAAGGCGGCGCTCGAGCTCATGGTCGGCGAGGACATCACCGTCTTCGCCGGGGTGCCGACCATGTACTGGGCTCTGCTCGGCGCGGTCGACGACACCGTCGACGTCGACCGCATCTCCCGCTCCCTGCGGCGCGCGATCTCCGGTGGCGCCGCGCTGCCCGTGGAGATCCACGCCCAGTTCGAACGCCGCTTCGGCGTGCGGATTCTCGAGGGCTACGGTCTGTCCGAAACCTCGCCGCTGGCGGTCTTCAGCGACCCCGAACGCGACCCCCGCCCCGGCTCGATCGGTGTTCCGGTCTGGGGCATCGAGGCCAAGCTCGTCGACGAGCATTGGAACCCCGTTCTCGGCGACGACCAGGTCGGGGAGCTCGCACTCCGCGGCCACAACGTGATGAAGGGCTACCTCGGCCGGCCCGACGCCACCGCCGAGGTGATGCGCGACGGCTGGTTCCGCACAGGCGATCTCGCACGGCGCGACGAGGACGGCTTCTACTACATCGTCGACCGGGCCAAGGATCTCATCGTCCGCGGCGGATTCAACGTCTACCCCCGAGAGATCGAGGAAGTACTGATGACGCACGCCGCGGTCTCGCTCGCAGCCGTCGTGGGCGTCCCGGACGAACGGCACGGCGAAGAAGTCAAGGCATTCGTCATCCTCGAACCGGGTGCACGGATCACCGAGACGGAGCTGATCGACTGGTGCAAGGACCAGATGGCCGGCTACAAGTACCCCCGGTCCGTCGAATTCACCACGGCCCTGCCCATGACCGCCACCGGAAAGATCCTCAAGCGCGAGCTGGTCTCGGCCGTCGTCGACCAGGTTCGCGGCCGATGACCGCCCACACGCCCCGTGCGGCTCCTTCCATCGTCGACCGCATGAAGGCGGAGGGCACCTGGAACCCGCTGTGGGACGGGATCGAGGAACTCGATCCCGAATGGACCGAGCATTACCTGACGGCGACGATGCAGCCGTACCAGAGCGGCGTGCTCTCACCGCAGGTCGTCCAGTTGCTGTGCATCGCCGTCGATGCCTCCTGCACCCACATGTACGCTCCCGGGCTGCGGCGACACATACGAGCCGCACTCGATCTGGGCGTCACCGCCCGCGAGATCGTCGAAGTCCTGAAGCTCGCGACCACCATCGGCATCCACTCGCTGAACATCGGCGTGCCCCTCCTCCTCGAGGAACTGTCCTCCCAGGGTCGGGTGCCCGAATCGGACCGTGCCGGGCACGCCTGACACAACGCCGCTCCCGCACTCCCCGGGCAGAACGCCCCACATCTCGAGGAACAATCATGACGCTTCGACTTCAGCACAAGCCGGCAGGTCTCGAGGTGGTCTTCGAGATCAACAGCGAGATCGACGGTGGGACACGACCGGTGTGTATCGCCGAGATGGTTGTGCTCTACACGTGACCGCCGGAAACGTGCTCGATCACCACACCCGGTTCGAGGAGCGGATCGTCCGCGTCGGCTGCCACCGGATCCGGGTCAGCGTGCGCCACGGGAGCGGAGTTCCCGTGGTGTTGTGCAACGGTCTCGGCGCCGGATTGGAAATCCTCGGTCCGATCGTGGAGTCCTGGAACGCGGGGGCGACGATCGTGCGCTTCGACGTTCCCGGCGCCGGTGGGTCGCCGTCGTCGCTGGTGCCGTACGGCTTCCCGTATCTGGCATGGGTCGTGGGCCGGGTCCTCGACGCCCTCGGTTTCCGGGTCGTCGACGTCGTCGGATACTCGTGGGGCGGCGCGCTGGCTCAGCAGTTCGCCCTGCAGAATCCGCGCCGCTGCCGGCGTCTCGTGCTCGTTGCCACCAGCACCGGGGCAGTGTCCGTCCCGGGCAGTCCGCGCACCTTGGCGAAGATGCTCACCCGCCGGCGATTCGACGACGCCGCCTGGGCCGCGGCGAACGTCGCGGAACTGTACGGCGGTACCGCCCGCCCGAACGCCGGCGCGGTCGCCGGCCTGCTCGGCAGGCAGCCCCGCACGACGTCGCGAACCGGGTATCTGCAGCAACTGCTCGCCGGGGCCCTGTGGACGAGCCTGCCGCTGCTGCCGCTGATCCGGCAACCGGTCCTCGTGGTCGCCGGCACCGACGACCCGATCGTTCCCGCCGTCAATGCCCGCATCATGCACCGGCTGCTTCCCCATGCCACCCTGCATATGCACTCCGGGGGGCACATCGACGTGCTCACCGGAGCCGGCGAGGTCGTGCCGGTCATCGATGCGTTTCTCGCGACCGGATGACGGCTTCTGCGCCGCGACGGTCCGACGAGGAGGCACGTGCCGCACTTCGCTCGTCGGACCGATCCGCGGTACGTCACGAGGTTTCCGGGCCGTCGCCCTCGGGCTGGTCGTCGCCGTGGCGCCGACGCCGTTGCTCGAAGGCGCTCACCGCAGCTTCGATCGTCGGATAGAACCGCGACGTATCGAATCGGTCACCCACACCGAAGCGCACGAGCCGATCCTTGACGGGGCCTTTCATCTCTGCGAAGACGAGCCTGACGTGCTGGCTCTCCAGATACCGGTCGAGGTCGACCACTTCGTCGACGGCTGTGGTATCCAATCCGATGATCGGTTCGGCGGCGACGACGACCCATTCGACGGGCGACGCCGAGGCGTTCACCAATGAACGGACGTAGCTGTCGAACATCTCCCCGTTGGCGAAGAACAACGGAGCATCGAATCGAACGAGGACCAGACCCGGGATGCGCCGGCCCTCGGGGTGCCGGGTGATGTCGTGGAACCCGTCCCGGTCCGGAAGGGCGACCAGCTCCGTCCGATAGGGCTGCCATACTCGCACAACCACTGCCACGAAGGACAATCCGATCGCCACCAGGATGCCCTGCAGGACCCCCACCAAGGCGACGCCGACGAACGCTGCAGCGGCCAGACCCGCTTCGACGCGGCTCATCCGCCACATCCGCACCACACCGGGTACGTCGACCAGCGCCCACGCCGCGACGATCACCACCGCCCCCAGAGTGGCCTGGGGGAGATACGCGGTCACTCCGGGTGCGAGCAGAACGAACAACAGCACCGCTATGGCTCCGACGACTCCGGCCAGCTGGGTGCGGGCTCCGCTCTCCTCTGCCACCGGGGTACGGGAACCGCTGGCCGAGATCGGGAACCCACCGAACACCCCGCTGGCCACGTTCGCGACTCCGATCGCCTTCATCTCCGTACTGCCGTCGACGTTCTCGCCCCGCCGGGCTGCGAAGGTGCGCGACAGCACGCCGGAGTCGGCGAAGGCGATCAACGCGATACCCGCCGCCGGCCCCACGAGCGCGGCCACCTCATCCCAGCTCACCCCGCCGAACGACGGGAGGGGCATACCGCGTGGCAGGGCGCCGACCATGTCGATGTCGTCGGTGAGGTCGATCGCGAAGGCGACGACCATGGCTCCCCCGACCGCGACCAGAACACCCGGAACCTTGGAATGCAGCACCTTGAGCCCGATGATCACCGCCAGCGACACACCGCCCACGAGCGCCGTCGTCGGGTCGACGTCCCCGTCCAGCACCGCCCCGACGATCCCGGCGAGCTCGTCGAGAAGGCCCGAGGCGTCGACCGAGAAGCCCAGCAGCTTCGGCAGCTGCCCGACGATCACGATGAGCGCGATCGCGTTGAGATAGCCCAGGCGCAACGGCTTGGACAACAACTCGGTGACGAACCCGAGCCGCAGCAACCCTCCGAGGATCATGATCACGCCGACCAGCACCGCCAGGACGCCCGCCAGGACCAGTGCGCTTTCCGGGTCCGCGGCCACGGTCAGCGGCAACACCGCCGCAGCGATCAGCGGCGCCAGCGACGAGTCCGGTCCCAGAACGAGAATCTTGGACGGTCCCACGACGGCGTACGCGAGCAACGGCACGATGGTCGCGTACAGGCCCGCGTACGCGGGCAGCCCGGCGGCTTCGGCGTAGCCCATGCCGGCAGGAATGAGCAGTGCAGTCAGAACGAGACCGGCCGTCACATCCGAGCGCAACCATTCGCGGCGGTAACGGCGTACCGTCACGACACCGGGCAGCCCAGCCAGGGCTCGGCTGAAGGACATTCAGAGAGTATGGCACCGCAGGCCCAGTCGGAAACGCCGATTGTGGGCAACACACGCAGCGGTTGCTGCATCGGCCAGAACACCCGCGCCCATCGGTGTTCTCTCGCGCGTGTTCTTACCCGCGCGGACCGCACTTTCGGGCGCGACGCGAGCAACCCACCTACGATCGATTCGAGCCGGGACGCCCGAGGGGGGAGCCATGTCCGAGATCGAGAGGCCCGAGCTGCGGGCCGCCGTCGACGAGATCCTCAACCGCCGGCCCGCCGTCGGCCTGGCGGTCGGCGTGGTCCGCGACGGAACGCTGGAGTTCTTCCACGGGCACGGCGTCGCGGACATCCCGTCGAACAGACCCGTCACCGAGGACACGATCTTCCGGATCGCATCGATCACCAAGACGTTCACGGCGATCGCGGTCATGCAGCTGTGGGAACGGGGACTCGTCGACCTCGATGCGCCCGCCGCCGACTATCTGCGCGCCTTCCGGCTGGTCCCCGCGCGGTCCGGCTGGCGGCCCGCGACGGTGCGCCACCTGCTGACCCACACCGCGGGACTCGGCGAGGTGGCGCCGGCGTCCGGCGCGCTCCGACCGAATTTCGGGGAGAACATCGAGCCCGGACGGCCACGATCCCTGGCCGAGCACTACCGAGGAAGACTGCGCATCGACGCGGAGCCCGGCACCAGGTTCCGGTACGGGAACCACTCGCACGCGACGCTCGGCCAGATGGTCGAGGACATGACCGGGCAGCCGCTGCACCGCTACCTGCGCGAGCACGTCTTCGAACCCCTCGGCATGACGAGCACCAGCCTCGTCCGGGCCGACCTGGACGCCGCACGGATCGCGACCGGCTACACCCTGCGCTCGAGCGGCCCCAGGGCGGTCCCCGAACGGGAACCGGTGACGGCGGGAGCCGGCGCGGCGTACTCGACACCCACGGACATGGCCCGCTACGTCGCGGCGCTGCTGGGCGGCGGCGCCAATGAGCACGGATCGGTGCTCGAACCCGCGACGCTCGCCACCATGTTCGCGCCCCAGTACCAGGCCGATCCGCGGCTGCCCGGCGTCGGCCTGACCTTCTTCCGCGGCGACGTGGGCGGCCACCACGTGGCCGAGCACCAGGGCATTCTGCCCGGCTTCAACTCGCAGATCACCGTCGCCCCGGGCGACGGCGTCGGGATCCTCGCCTTCACCAACGGAGCGCACCGGGCCGTGATGTGGCTGCCGGTGGAAACCGGGACGCTGCTCGGGTCCGTGCTCGGCGTTCCGGGCGAGAAGATCCGCACCGACGTTCCGCAGCGCCCCGAGGTCTGGTCCGAGATCTGCGGGTGGTACCACCTGCCCGGCCGGGTCACCGACGTCCGGGTCAGGGCCATGATCGGTGCCGGCGTCGAGGTCTTCGTCCGTCGCGGCGAACTCCTGCTCCGGTTCCTGACCCCGCTGCCTCCGCTGTACCGGGGCCTGCCGCTGCACCCCGACGACCCGGCCGATCCGTACGCGTTCCGGTTCGACCTCGGCGACGGGCTGGGCTCCAGCCGGGTCGTGTTCGGGCGCGAGCCCGGAACGGACGACATGTCCGTGCACTTCGAGCTGATGCCGCTGTCCGCCCGGAAGCGGACGCCGGCGACGAACCCGAGGTTGTGGACCGAGGGAGCGGGCGCCGTCGCCGCCGCGACGCTGCTCGTCCGCCGGGTTGCCCGGGGGCGGGGCCACTCCCCCGCACCCTGACCGGCACGGCGTCCGCCCGCACCGACCGGAGTGCCCGGCGGCGGGCAGGGGGGACGAACCGAAGCCCTGGGGTGGGTTACCGTCCGGAAGCCCCGGCGGGATGGTGGTAATGCCCCAGCCCCTTCCTCAGGAGTACACATGACCGTCCGACTTCGGGTGCGCGACATCGATGCTGTCCAACACCTCCGAGTGCCCTACATGATCGATGCCGGCACGAATGGTCTGCTGATGATCCATTCCGGATGGCTCATGTTCGATCTGTCGGCCGAGGACAGCGGCCAGCATGTCGACATCCTCTCGTTCGTCCCCTACGCCGACGACACCATCCAGACGTTCGCCCGCCAGGATGTGGCCGTGCCGATGGTGAGCGCCTCGATGACGAGCCTGCACGTTCGAGATACGGGCGCGATCCTCGCGGTCGACTCCGCCGTCGTCGGCCTGGAACAACGCCAGTTCACGGGCATCCAGGGCAGCCCGTTCGTACTGGTGATGCGCGCGAAAGCCTATGTGCGCGAAGGTGGTGTGGGACGGATGGCCTACCAGGTGACATGGCAGCTGCAACGCGACCGAACCGGGCGTGCCACCGGTCTCGGGCAGCCCATCGATCCGGGGAACACACGACCCTGACGGGTCGACGCGGTGATCCGACGGCCTCGCCCCGAGCGGCCACTTCGCCACTGCGGTATTGGCAGGGACGTGGGGGTTCGTGCCCGCATCTGCCTCACGCGAGACGCGTGCACACTCACGCAGCCATCGTCGGCGCGATCGCCTCCATCTGTTCGAGCACCAGCTTGATCGCGCCTGCCTGCCGGTCCGGCGGGTACTTGTACCGCGTGAGCAACCGCTTGATCTGCGAGCGCAACTTGGCCTTGACGTCCGCCCGCACGCGCCAGTCGGTCCTGACGTCGCGACGCATGACAGCGACGAGTTCCCGGGCGATCTGGGCGAGCACGTCGTCGCCCTGCTCGGTGACGGCGGATTCGTTCTGGGCCACGGCGTCGTAGAAGGCGAGTTCGTGCCAGTCCAGCGGCGGATCGAAGCGGCGGCCGCGGTCGCCCTCGGCCTGCACCTCCTGCGCGACCTCGACCAGCGCGGCGATCACCTCCGCGGAGGTGAGCTGCGAGTTGGTGTACTTGTTCATCAGTTCCTGCAGACGTTGTGAGAACGCTCGCTGACGTACCAGATTGTGCCGTGCAACCTTTCGCGCTTCCTCGTTGATGAGCTTGCGGAGCGCCTCGATCGCGAGGTTCGGGTTCTTCGCATGTTCGGCCCGTGCCAGGAATTCCGCATTGAGTTCGGTGAGCGACGGTCGCGGAATGCCGGCGGCGTCGTAGATGTCGAGTACCTCGCCGGATTCGACCGAGGCGGCCATGAGCTGACGCAAGGCACGCCGCACGTCCTCCGGAACAGCGAGCCCCCGCGCCTGCCGATCCTCGGCGTCGAACTTCGCCATGTAGACGCGGACTTCCTCGAAGAACTTCGCGTCGGCGGCCAGCCCTCCCAGATCGGGATGAGTGCCGCAGATCGCCCAGGCGCGGGACAGTTGGGAGGAGAATTTCCGGAAGCGGGCCGCCAGGGTCTCGTCCCCTTCCGGCACCCGGTTCTCCGGAAGCTTCGGGTCGCGCAGGTAGTTCACGGTGGCGAGCACGGCTTCGATATAGCCACGCGGTCCGGTGGCGGACCGGAGGCGCGACCGCCAGTCGAAACCGTGCAGCATGTTCACGAGCACCGTGAGCAGGTTCTTGACGGCGTCGACGGACTCCTCGATCGGCCGGCCCAGCGGTTTGGTCTCCTGATCCGTCGCCGTGTACTCGGCCAGCGCCTCAGCGAGGTTGTCGGCGACGGGCGCGTAGGCCACGAGCAGCCCGTCGCGTTTGCCGCGGAAGGTGCGGTTGACCCGGGCGAGGGCCTGCATGAGCAGCGCACCCTTCAACGGCCGGTCGAGATAGAGAGTGTGCAGCGGCGGCGCATCGAAGCCGGTGAGGAGCATGTCCTTGACGATGACGATTTCGAGCTCGTCGTCGATGTCCTTGAGCCGCTTCTTGATCGCGGCGTTCGCCGAGTCGCGGCGCACATGCCTGTCGATCGGCGGCTGATCGGCCGCGGTTCCCGAGTAGACGACTTTGATTCGCCCGCTGGAGATCTCGCCCGAGTGCCAATCCGGGCGCAGTGCGACGATCTCGTCGTAGAGATTGGCGCAGATCTCGCGGGTCGCGCACACGATCAGGGCCTTGCCGGGCGCGGTGGGGTTGTCGTCGGACCCGACGAATTTGGCCATCTGCTCGCGGCGACTCTCCCAGTGTTCGACGAGGTCGGCGGCGAGCTTGTGCAGCCGGGCCGGCGCGCCGTAGACGGCGTTGACGACCGCGACGGACTTCTCGATGCGGTCGCGGTCGGTGTCGTCGAGTCCGACGGTGAGTTCGTCGGCGGACGCGTCGATCTGCTCCTCGGTCACGTCGCCGGCGAACGCAACCTTGACCAGCCGGCTTTCGAAGTGGACCGGGACGGTGGCGCCGTCCTCGACCGCACGGGTGAGGTCGTAGACGTCGATGTAGTCGCCGAACACCGCCCGGGTGTCCCGGTCCTCGAACGAGACGGGCGTGCCGGTGAAGGCGATGAGGGTCGCGTGCGGCAGCGCGTCGCGCAGGTGACGCGCGTAGCCGTCGAGGTTGTCGTAGTGGCTGCGGTGCGCCTCGTCGACGATGACGATGATGTTGCGCCGGGCCGAGAGGAGGGGGTGGCTGTGGCCGGATTCGCGTTCGTCACGGCTGCGCCCGAATTTCTGCAGGGTCGTGAAGTAGATCCCGCCGGTTGTCCGGCCGGACAGTTCCTGTCGGAGTTCGTCACGGCGCCGGATCTGCCGCGGCTTCTCGGGCAGCAGCTGGGAGCGCAGAAACGTCTCGTAGAGCTGGCCGTCGAGTTCGTTGCGGTCGGTGATGACGACGACGGTCGGGTTGGCGAGCCGGGGGTGGCGGATCACCTGGTTCGCGTACAGCTCCATTTCCATCGACTTGCCGGAGCCCTGGGTATGCCAGACGACGCCCGCTTTGCCCTCGGAGTCGACGGCGTGCACGGTCGACGCGACGGCTTTGGTGACGGCGAAGTACTGGTGCGGTTTGGCGATGCGCTTGATCAGCCCGCCCTCGCTCTGATCGAACGCCGTGAAGTCGCGTACGAGCTGCAGGAACCGTTCGAGGTTGAACAGCCCGTACAGGGCGACGTCGAGGGCGGTGTGGTCGCCGGTGGGTTCGATCGGGCGGCCGTCGTCGTCGACGTTCCAGGGGGAGAAGTGTTCGTACGGGGTGAAGGGCGTCCCGTACTTGGCGGTGATGCCGTCGGAGACGAGCGCGACGACGGCGAAGCGGAACGGGAGCGGGAACTCCCGTAGGTAGGTGTGCAGCTGGGCGTGGGCACCGTTGAGCCCGGCATGCTCGCTGCCGGCGTTCTTCAGTTCGATCACCGCGACAGGCATCCCGTTGAGGTACAGAACCACGTCGAAGCGGCGCTCGTGGTCGCCGCGGATAACGGTCACCTGACGCGCGGCGAGCCAGTCGTTGTCGTCCGGGTCCACGGAAATCAGGCGGATCGTGGGTGTGACCTCCACGCCGCTGTCGTCGACATAGTTGATCTTGCGCAAGCCTTCGGTGAGGTATGCGTGCACGGCGCGATTCTCGGAGATCGCGTCGGTGGATCCGGCGGTGGTGACCACGTCCACGGCCTGCTCGACGTCGCGTTCTGGGACGAGATCAACCCCGGCAACACCGTCACGATGCCGGTCGTGTTCGACATGCCGGTCGATGCGGTTCCCGCCTCGATCGAACTGCACGACTCCATGTTCTCCGGCGGAGTCACCGTCTCCCTGCGGTGACGTCCCCGGGGCCGGTGCGCCCGCGAGGGGTCGGGCGCACCGGAATTTCCCACCTTCGGAGCGAGCGAATGTATCGCTCACCTCCTCAGATCGACGGAACGACACATTCGCTCGTTCCGGCGCTCCCAACTTCCAAGAAGGGCATGACGATGTCGGACGACAAGACGCCCGCACCCGCCGGCTGGTACCCCGATCCGAACGGGGGCCAGCGTTACTGGGACGGCACCCGGTGGCTGGACTTCCCTGGTTCCGGCGCCGTCGACGGCAAGAAGCGCCGAATCAGGAAGAAGCCGCTCCTGATCGTGCTGGCAGTCCTGCTGCTCGCCGTGGGGGGTGGGGCGCTCACCTGGAAGCTCAATCACGACGCCCAGGTTGCGGCACAGGTCGCGGCGGCAGAGGAAGCTGCACAGCGCGAAGCGGAACGCCTGGCCGCCGAGAAGGCGGCGCAGCAGCAGCGCGACGACGCCGAGCGCGCCTCCCGCGCGCGATCCGTCTCGGAGATCGAGTCGAGTGTGGAGCAGATGGCGAACAAGCACATCGACAACGGAATGTTCGACGGGCCGGTGATCGAGGTGACCTGCTCACCCGTCAACGGCGGGTCCACCGACAACCTCACCGAGACGACGACGGTGTTCGAGTGCTTCGTCGCGACCGAGGACAACGGCGACGGCACGATGAGCGGGTACAAGTACCACGCGACGATGAACTGGACGACGGGCAGTTTCACCTACGGGTTCGGGGCGCCGTAGCGACGACGACAGCCGCACGCTTCGGCGTCCTGTCGCGCCTCAGGGCGTTACGCCCGTCCCTCCACACCTGCTCCGGACATCGACAACGAAAGCGACGGTTGTCGATGTCCGGCGTTGTCCAGCCTGCGAGGTGAGCGGAGGAGAACCGAGCTCAGTGCCCCAGCCCCAGCGTGGCGCTCAGTTCGGGGATCCGGGTCGCCAAGGCGGAGTAGACGAGACGGTCGTTCACCTTGTCGTAGTGGTGCGCGATCAGGTTTCGCATCCGTCCGATCGCCACCCAGTCGACGCCGGGGAACTCGGACTTGAACGTCTCCGGCAGCTTCTCGACGACCGTGGCCACCTGGATCAGGATGTGCCGACCGTTGTTCCGCAGCACGCGCCCGTAGGGACTGTCCTCCAGGTAGGCATCCAGACCGAGTCCCACCGTGTAGGCGGCATCCGCCGCGAAGTCGGCAAGGTCCTGTAAACGACGGCGAACACGCTCGTCCGCATTCTCCTCCGACGTCACAGCTTCTCCGATGTCACAGCGCCACGGCTTCCTCCCGGGCCCGGTCCCCCACGCGCCCCCCGGCTCGCCCGTCGACGATCTCGACCCGCACGGTGAGCAGGTCTTCCAATGCTTGCTGCAACCCGAGGAGGTCGACGATGTCGTGGCGATCGCTGAAATCCACGATGAGGTCGATATCCGAGGCGAAGTCGTCGTCGCCGCGCGCCACAGATCCGAACACCCTCGGGTTCGGCAGTCCCGCCTCGGCGAAGAGTTCGCGCACTTCTTCACGTCGGGCTGCCAGAGCCTCGGAGGGGCGAACGGGCAGGGCTGCCGTCAGCGCCGAACGGGCCGGCTCGGACGGCTGCCGTCGTCCGGTCTCGATTGCGGCGATCAGAGGCTGCTTGATGCCGGAGCGCTCGGCGAGCTCCCGCTGCGAGAGACCCAGAATCCCCCGCCGGATGCGAACGAAGTCACCGAAGCCGACGGCCACGACATCACGATAACAGATATTGTTATCGCTTGAAGCGATGTGGGCCGGACGCGGCCCATGCCCCGCGGGGAGTCACGGGTTCGCTCGGATGTGCAGTTCTCGTGACGACACGCCGGGTAGTTTCAGGAAGCCAACGCAACACCCCTAGTCGAAGGGTGTGTTGGTGACGAGGAAGATTCCCTGGGAGACACGAGCAGCGGCATATCGGGGGTTGGCCCGTGGTCGATCCGCGTTGGAGCTCGGCGATACTCTGGGCGTGTCGAGAACGACGGTGAACCGGTGGGCTGAGCGTGCGGGCATGGAGATCTGCCTGGGGCATGTCGGCGGTGTGAAGCCGGTGCCGATGGACGCCGAGCCACCACGGACACCGGGTAGGTCCTACCGTCGGCTCACTGGCGGACAGGTCGTTCATCCAGGCCGCGCTGTCGCTGCCCCAACCGCTGTCGATACGCGCGATCGCTGCGGAACTGGGAAGGGCTCCGTCGACGATCGCGCGGGAGCTCGAGGCACACAGCGTCACGGACTGGGGAGAGAGCCACTACGACGCGGAACTCGCCCACTACCGGGCGTTGACGCAGCGCCCCCGTCCACGACCGGCCAAGCTCGCCGGCCCAGCCCTGCGAGGCCGGGTCGTGGCACTGTTGAATCACCGGTTCTCTCCGCAGCAGGTCGCGGCGGAACTGCAGATCCTGTTCCCCGAGCAGCCGGAGATGCACGTGTCCCACGAGACGATCTACCAAGCCCTCTACGTGCAGGGCAAAGGAACGTTGCGGCACGAGTTGACCGTGGTCAAGGCACTGCGATCCGGGCGCACCACCCGGGTGCCCCGGTCGAAGCTGCCGGCCCGCAGCAAACGGCCGTGGCTCGAGGGGGCGCTGTTGAGCGACCGCCCGGCCGAGGTGGCCGACCGGGCGGTGCCGGGGCATTGGGAAGGCGATCTGGTGGTAGGACCGGACAATTCCGGGATCGTCACCCTGGTCGAACGGTCGACCCGGTACACGCTGCTCGGGCGGCTTCCCGGCACTCGCGACAGCACCACGGTCATCGACGTGCTCACTCGTATGATCGAGGGCCTGCCCGCCGAGCTGACCCGCACGATCACCTGGGACCAAGGCAACGAGATGGCCTCGCACGCGCAGTTCACCGTCGCCACGGGCTGTCGGGTGTTCTTCTGCGATCCGCATTCGCCGTGGCAGCGCGGCACCAACGAGAACACCAACGGTCTGATCCGGGACTTCTATCCCAAGGGCACGAATTTCAACGAGGTCAGCGACGCCGATCTCGCCGAAACTCAACGCCTGCTCAACCTCCGGCCCCGGCAAACCCTCGGGTGGCGAAAGCCGTGTGACAGACTGGCCGAACTGATCGCAGGTGTTGCACTGGCTTCCTGAAACTGCCCCGGGCAACGTCCACGAGAACTGCGCGCTCGGCACAGTGCCGCTCAACCGAAGTTCACCTGACGACGAGCGTTCGCCAGGCACGTGACGGCGCCCGTCCCGAACGGACCGAACCGGTCGAACAGCACCGACGTGCCCACCGCGACGCCGGCGGCGCTGAGGTGGTGATCGGCTTCGACGCCGACCTCGGTGCCGACGGGCAGCCGCGAGAGGGTCAGCGTGAGGTCGCCGTTGATGAAGCCGACGCCCTCGTCGCTCCAGTTGGCCATGAAACTGGTGCCCTCGCCGACGACCGCGGTCCGCACGAACGGCGACATCTCCTCCCCCACGATCACCGGAATCTGCCGGGACCACATGCGTTTCCGGCTCGCGTTCTGATGCTCGGACCGCACCTGCGACCAGCCCTCAGGGTGCGCGTCGCTGCCGAACCAGGTGGGTGCGAATCCCGCCTCCGGGCCGTCGAGTGCTTCGGCGGGCGGCGTCGGGTGCTCGTCACGGGTCCAGACGGTGCCCGGCGGCTGCTCGGATGGACGCAGGTAGACGACGGTCCCGCGGGCGGTGACGTCGTCGCCCTGGATCAGGTAGGCGTCGGCGACGCGGATGCGGTTGCCGTCTCGCACGCGGGTCGTCTCGAACCGGACGGGCGCGTTCTGCACCGGCCTGAACAGGTCGACGGTGAGCCGGGCGGGGACGAACCCGTCGGGACCGTGGTCCTTGTCGAGTTCCCGGGCGAGCAGGCCGGTCACGCACGGTCCGGCCAGCATCGTCGACGACCAGGGGCTGACGGCGTACTTCGTGGGAAGGTACGTGCCGTCCGATTCGGTGAAGTATCCGCGCATGGAGTCAGGCATGCTCGGATTCTCGCAGCACTCGTTTCCTCAGCGAACGTCCCGGTCAGGTTCCGATGTCCTCACTCGTCCCGCGATGCCGTAGCCACACCATCGCCGCACCGCAGGCCAGGATGGCGGCGGTCGACGCGCCCACCGACGTCCACGTCCACGCACCCGGACTCCACCCGGCTGCGTCGTCTGTGAGCGGAGTGTAGGCCGTCCACCCGAACTGGGCGACCAGCGGCAGCGCCAGCACCGCCGGCAGAGCCAGCGAGGTGGCGGTCACGGGCGCCGTCGACGGCAGGGACGCGACGATCGTGTATGCGGCGGCGAACGGCACCACGAGGATCGTCGCCGCGAAGTTCACGTTGTCCCACGGCGGACGATCGACGATCCCGGAAGCCGCGACGAGCGCGAGCAGCCCCACGCCCACCAGGGGCATCGGCCTGCGGCGACCCAGCCATACACCAACGGCCACGAGAACCGGCCCGATCAGCAGTGCCGGCCACGCGGCCGGCGACCACAAGACGGTGCCGCCCACGGCGACGACCACCGCCGTCGCCGCCAGGAGCACCGCCCCCGTTCGTCCCCGCAGCCACAGCGCCGCGGCGACGAGCACAGGCACCGCCACCAGACCCCACAGCCACCGACCCTCCCCGAGGTCGTCCAGGGAGAACAGCGCGTGGTGGAACGACCAGTACAGTCCCGCCCCGAGGATCGGCACACCGATCCCGACGGCCACCTCCCGCCCACGCGCCCGGGCGACCGGCGCCGTGTCGTTTCGGGCGGTCAGCGCCACCACCCCTGCCGCAACGGCGGTGACGATCGCCAGCGACAGCCACACGGCATTGACCGGCTGAACGCTCGCTGCAAGGTAGGACGCGTACCGCTGAGGCGCCGAGTCCAGCTCCCGGAACTGCGCAAGCGGCTCGGCCGTCAGCAGCCCGGCGACCACCACTCCGGGCAGGGCGGCGTGCAGCTTCTCGGCGCCCAGCACGACGAGCGCGCCGAGCAGCAGGCCCGCCCCGATCGTCGCGACGTACATGTCGAACCGCCACCCTCCCGGCAGCGCGACGACGGCCACGACCATCGCGCCGACCAGGGCGGTCGCGAGCACGCGCCGGCGAATCGCTGTCGCCACGGCCAGTGCCGCGAGCCCTCCGGCTCCGGCGGCAGCGACATCGGAGGTGAACACCGGGCCGGGCAGCAACCCGTCGGCCAAGGGATAGGTGTCGACGCTCGGGGCAGCCAGCACCAGCCCCGCAGTGAACCCGCCGACGACAAGAAGGACATATCGGAAAATTGACGCCACGCCCTACCATCGCCGGGCGTCCCACCTCGGGCGTGCTCGACGCGCCGGCCTCTCTTCGGATTTCGCCACGCGCGCCCCAGAATCCGAACGCGCGTTCGAGTTGACGGCACGCGTCGGCCGTGCCACCATCCCTCCATTGGCCTGAAAACAGGTCGACCCCGGCAGGTGTTGCAGCACCGCACCGGGGTCTGGGCACACGACAGAAAGAGCTGTCATGCACCGTAGGGTGGAGTCTATCCACACGCCCGGCAGGGGCGTGTATCCGCAACCGCGCGCACGTTCCGTCGCGCCGATCTCACACCGCCGCGCCCGGTCGACGTCCTGACGCACGAGCCCCTCGGCTTCGAGGGGCTCGTCGTGCATCGCTGTTCCCGGTGTGCGCAACGGTAACCGAGACACACCGGTCCACGTCGCTACTCTCCCGTGGTCCGACGTCAGCGCACGGACGCTGCGAGCGCGACTTCGTCGTGCTCGAAACCGACTGGGCACCAGTACCTTTGTCCCCGTAGCTGGTGGCGGGGCACCTGATCGCGCGGGTCGACACGTTCGTTCGGGTCCAGCACAGCCGCACGTCGCCCGCGACGTGGGGCCGAAAGTGCTGGCCGAGAAGGTCTATCGGGGTATGGCGACCGGGCAGCGTTGGGGAAGGGGCCGAAAGGCTCAGGGACCCGTAGGGTCTCCGCTCGGTCGAGGACAGTCGCCCGCAGGGCGTCCGTCTCCTCGAAGCGTCCTGCGCCGCGGCACGTTCACCTACGCCACAACCGAGGCGCGCGATCTATCCGGCGGAAATGTCGGCACCCAGGAAGTCTTCGAGTGCCCGCACGACCTCGGCCGTCTGCTCGTCGTGCGGGTTGTGCCCGGCCCGGTCGATGATCCGAAGGCGCGCACCGGGAATGCCGGCGGCCAGCTCCCGCTGGCACTCCGGCGGGAACACGAAGTCCTCGCGCCCGGCCACGACGAGCGTGGGCGCGGTGATCCCACCGAGACGATCGGTGACCGTCCAGTCCTTCAGCAGATGCCGGCCGGCGAAGATGAGCGGCGCCGGCCGCAGCCTCGAACGCCACGCTCCGCTGCTCAGCTCGCGAGCCAGTATGTCGAGGCCGGAACGGTAGAAGTATGCGTCCCCGATCTGCGCGAAGATCGGGAAGTACTCGCGGGGAGTGAACTCGCCGGTGAACCACCGCCGCGCCAGCTCCGCCTTCTCCCGGCTGTAGCCGCGTTCGAGGAGCACCTTCGGAACGTTCTGGCGCTCCCAGTGACTGTCGGCGCCGGTGTCGAGCAGCACGAGATGCGAGACCCGCTCGGGGTAGCGCAGAGCGTACTCGAGCGCGACCTGCCCGCCGAACGAATGCCCGAGCACCGCCCACCGCTCGAAACCGAGACTCTCGCGCAGGGCGTCGGCATCCGCGGTGAGGTTCTCCCACGTCATCGTTTCGACGGGTGCACCGATCGAGCGCCCGTTGCAGCGGTGGTCGTAGAACACCAACGTGAACCGGTCCGCGCACTGCCGGAAGGCTTGCATCGTCCACATGTCCGCCGACGGTCCGCCGTGCATGACCACCAACGGAGGTCCCTGCCCGACCACGTCGACGTAGAGGGAGGTGTCCCGGATCGGGACCCGGCCGGGCCGGACGCGGTGCAGGCTGCCGCGCCATTTCACCACCGCCGACGAAGGACCACGCGAGTCGCGTCCTCGCGCCTCTCCTGTCGCCGTGTTCGAATCTGTTGCCCGCGAGTTATTTTCGATTCTTCTTTTGAGGACCACCAGCATGCGCGCCTGCATGATCCACACGACCGGGGGGAAGATTCCGGAGTAGACGAGGCGCGTAATCCATCGCGGTCGGCCCGCCTGATATCCGCTGATGACGAGGCGGGTGCGCCCGCGGGGCAGCTCCTTCAGCTGGAAGCCCCACAGTCCTTCCAGATAGCCGGACGGTCGCGGCTGCCCGGGGTCGAGGGTGCGGCCCCGCAGATCGATCAGCCCGTACAGCCCGAGGAAACGGTTCGGCTCGATCCGCGCGACCTTGTACGCGTCCATCGGTCCCGCGCCGGGCGCCCAGTACTTCAGCTGGTCGCCGGGCCGGATGTCCTGCCATTCCGGATGCACTTCCCGGGCGCTCGGGCGACCGGCATTGTCCAGGTGATCCCAGGAGTACCACCCACCGCGGTCCCAGCCCATCTGCACCAGCCACGGCCAGACCTGCTCGGGCGGCGCGTCGATGGTGACGGCCATCGCCCCCGATCGCTCCCCGTCGGGAACCAGGTCGGCGCCGGGGAACGGCCCGCTGATCTCCTCGTCGGTGGCGCCCCACCGCACGAGCCGGGGGCGCACGAGGCTCCCGTAGACCACGGCCGTCGCCGCGCCCGCCACCGCAATCTTCGGTGCGACTGCCATACGTCCAGCGTGCGCCGGGTTCCGGTGCTTCACAAGAGGCCGGCGACCCTCACATCTACCGCGACACGGTCAGTCGTCACCATCGAGCAGCTCGTGCGGCTGCCTCTCGCCTGAATCCCGCCGTTCCATCGCATCGAGCGTACGCCGGGCGTTCGCTGGTGAGCGCATCAGGTAAACGGTCTCGCGGAGCGACTCGAACACCCCGGGAGACGATCGCCACCGGCTCATCGCCCAAGCGGTGATCACGATTTCCTCTCGGTAGGCGGTGATGCGGCGTCCCGTCGCCGAACCACACGCGATCGGATCGCGGCCTCTCCCGGCGTAGTGTCAATTTCCCTCGGGAATCAGCCTTCTCAGCGCCTCGCGAGTCGGCTCGTCGGTGGAATAGATGACGGTGCCGATCATGCCCCGCGTCAGGAGAACCTTGTACACGTTTCGCACCAGACGATCGAATCGAATATCGCTGATCTTCTTCGCATTTCTGAAGTCGGGATCCTTGTTGGCCGTACGGACCGAAACGAATCCTCCGTCCCGCCACACCAGGTCCGGTCCGAGGATGACGCCGTTCCAGTCGTATTCGAAACCCTGCGCGGTGTAGACACAGCCGACCTGCCCGAAACCCCCGTCCTCGGTGGCCCACAGTGCGGCCGGCGGCGCGTCGCCGGTGCGGCGTTCGCTCTTGCTGTTCCACGGCCGTGCCCACGCGCCGATCTGCACATCCGGGACGAGACGGCCGTCCTTGTCGGGGTTGCTCCACGGCCAGCAGTACCCCGCCGTCATGCGTGCCGAGTATCCGCGGTCGCGCTGCTGCTCGAGCAGGAACTCGAGCTCCTCCGGGGAATCGGCCACGCGCACCGCGAACTGCGGATCCCCCGACCACCGCACCGGGCCACCCTCGACGAGACCGAGCAGACGCTTGACCCACAGCACGTACTCCTCGCTGCCTCCGCAGCGGAACTGCTCCCCGAGGTGCACGTGATGGGTTTCGAGTCCGAGCGTCGCGGCGTAGCGCTCGATCTGTTCGAGCGAGCCGAGTTCACCCGGCCGCACCACCTGGTGCTCGTCGAGCAGGAACACCGGGACGCGCGCCGCCGAGATGAGTTCGTCGATCTGCGGTCGATCGGTGCGCAGCTCGGCGCGGGTGTACCGATCGACGGAGGTCTCACGGATTCGGTGCGCCTCGTCGAGGATCAGCACGTCGAGGCCGTTGCGTTCGGCCGACATGAACTGGTTGAAGTACTTGAACATCTTCTGCACCCGCGGGGCGCGCGCCCCGGCGACCTTGCGCAGGGTCTGGGTGAACGAACGCGACCCGGTGGCATGCAGGACGGTGCGGCCACGGCGGGCCAGCTCGCCGAGCAGGGACAGCGCGATCACGCTCTTGCCACTGCCGGGTCCCCCGGTGACGATGACGACGCGCTTGCGGTCCGCGGCGCGGGACATCTCGACCTCGTGCAGCACCAGGTCCACGGCCAACTGCTGATTGCCGAGCAGATGGAACTGCGGCCGGTCGCGCACCTCGGCGGCGGCGACCTTCAGCAGCTGCTGGGACGGTGCGACCGCGGACTTCAAGAGTGTGTCGCCTGCGGTGTGCCCGGACACCGGGGCGAGCCGGGTGCGGAGAAAGTCGATCATGTCGCCGCGGTCGGCGGCGGTGAACAACCGGCCGGTGATCCCGCCCGGATAGGCGCGCAGCTCCGCCACCGCGGACGGATCGGTGGCGTTGTGCAGATACGCGAGTCCCGCGAGGGCATCGGGCTGATCCGCGACAGCGTGCGCGAAATCGCTCAGGTAGTCGCAGTACCCCTTGACCTGCGCGACGGGATGCAGCCTCGGCCCGCCCGGCATTCCCGCCACCTCGACGAGTTCGGGATTGTCTTCGAAGCGCCGCGCGGCCGACCACTGCTTCAGCTCCACCACGACATACGACACGGCCCCGGTGGCCGGATGAGTGCCGGCGAGCACCACGTCGGCACGCTGCGAGGTGAGCGGCAGATGGTACTCGAGCAGCATCTCGACATCGCCGAGGCCGGCATCGACGAGATCCTGCGCAAGCACCGGCAGGCTTCGGCTCCACGACTTCTGTTCGGCCTGACTGGGACGATGACCGGTGCGAAACAGCATCTGCTCCAACAACTGCTCCGCCAGCGAATCGGGCCGATCCAACTCGGCGATCCGGCGGGCAGATGTACGAAGCAGCGTCACGGTCAGGTCCCCTGGGCAGCACGAATTCAGTCGTGCGGGTGGGGACATGTCCGGGACCGCTCATCGCAGCGGAAGTCCGTCGGGCCGCAGTGGAGAGGCTAGCGGAGGGCTGCTCCCCGATGACACCGGCAGGGTCACCCGTCCGGCAGGATGAGCACATGATGTCGCTTCTCGCCGCGCCCCTCGGAGCCGCCCGCATCGCCCTGGACCGGACCGTGGAGGTCGCCGAGTTCGCGGTGTCAGTTCCCGGGCGGGTCACGAGCCTGTTCGAGGCCACCGAGGCGCTCGTCGCCCGCGTCGACGACGTGGTCACCGACGCCCGCGCGATCGTCGCGCGCATCGATGAGGTCGTCACCGACGCCCGCGCCGCCGTCGGCCGGGTCGACGAGGTCATCGACAGCAGCTCGACGGTGGTCGGCGACGCCGCGGCCGTGGCCCACCGGGCGCAGGATGTGGTGTCGTCCGCCGGCCGCACGTCCGACGCGGCCGGCGAACTGCTCGACACCTACGCGCCGATGGCGACGCGGGCCGCGCCGCTCGCGGGCCAGTTCATCGAGGAACTCAGCGCCGAGGAGGTCCACGCGGCCGTCGTCCTGCTCGATCAGCTGCCGGAGCTCGCGGACCGGATGACGGCCCTGATGCCGATCCTGGGCACGCTCGAGAGCGTCGCCCCGGAGATCCACGAGCTGCTGGGCGTCGCGAAGGACGTGCGGCAAGCGATCGTCGGCGTCCCGGGATTCAACTTCCTGCGCCGTCGCGGCGAGGACAAGGAGAACGGCGACGACGACTGACGATCACGGCTGGACGAGGATCTTGACGTTCTCCTCCTTGTTGGTGATCAGTTCCTCGAAGCCGTCCTTGACGATGTCGTCGAGCCCGATCCGGCCGGTGATGAACTGGTAGGGGTCGACCTTGCCGGAGGCGATCATCTCGATCGTGGCGGGATGATCGTTCGCGTAGGCGAGGCTGCCGAGCAGGTTGACCTCGCGGAAGACGAGGTCGTTCATGGCAACGCTCGCCTCGTGGCCCCAGATCGCGACGTTCACGCACGTGCCGCCCGCCCGGGTGGACTGGATAGCGGTCTTCAGGACCGCGTCGATGCCGGCGCATTCGAAGGAGACGTCGGCGCCACGGCCGCCGGTCAGCTCCAGCACCTGCTCGGTGACGTCGCCGTCGCGCGGGTCGATGATGTGGTCCGCCCCGGCCGGCTCGGCCTTCTTCTTCCGCACCTCGGCCGGTTCGACGACGATGATCTGCTCGACGCCCGCCGCGCGCAGCGCCGAGGTGGTGACGAGCCCGATCGGCCCGGCCCCGAACACGAGCGCCGAGTGGCTCGGCCGCGCACCCGAGAGCCGCACGGCGTGGTACGCGACGGCGAGCGGTTCGACGAGGGCGCCGACGTCGGTGCCGAGTTCGCCGAGCGGATGAATCCAGCGCCGCTCGGCGACGACGTACTGCGAGAAGCCGCCGCCGTATCCGGACAGGCCCACGAATCCCAGTGTGCTGCACACGTTGTAGCGGCCGTTGCGGCAGGCGTCGCAGCGGCCGCAGATGATGTACGGCTCGACGACCACCCGGTCGCCCACCCGCACGTCGTCCACGCCGTCGCCCACTTCCGCGACGACACCGGCGAACTCGTGACCGAGGGTGATCGGCACGGTCTCGCCGGTGATGGGGTGCGGTGCGTCGGCGGGCGGGGCGAAGATCGGGCCCTCGAGGTACTCGTGCAGGTCGGTGCCGCAGATACCGCACCACTCGACCTCGACCTTGACGGTTCCGGGCCGGGTCGCCGGTTCGGGGACATCCTCGACCCGGATGTCCCCGGGGCCGTGGAAGCGGGCTGCCTTCATGGGTCGATCTCCTCGCTGTACGGGCGTCGGACCTGTTCGGCCATGTCCGACGCGGGACCATCCGGGTGCGCCGCTACCGAGGCCGGCGCGTGATCCAGAACACAGCGCCGGCGTCGCCGCAACAAGTGTTGCAGTGCGTTGCGCCGCGGCGCCGCCGCGCGACGGGTGTGGTGCCGGCCACACAATTCGGCATATGCTCACCGCAACCCGACCGACGAGAGACGGAGACAGTGGGCAACTTCAGCGCCATCGAACCCGGCACCGACCTGCATCGATACGCGCGTGAGCTGGCGCGCATGCACGATGCGGTCATCGGCGGCGGCCGGTCGCCGCTGCGGCCGCGGTCGGTGGTGGCCCGGTCCTGGTCCCGGGTGCTCGTCGCGGGGCTGGCTCCGGACGGCAGCAACGCCCGCGCCCTGCTGCCGCTCGCCGAGGTCGAACGGCGCCGGCGGAACTCCCCGCTGTCGGGGGTGATCGGCGACCTCGAGCAGGTGGTGTGCTCCGTGGCCGAGGCGTCGCACATGTTGATGGTCGTGACCGACGCGGACGGGATCGTGCTGTGGCGGGCCGGGTCGGCCAAGGTGCGCAGCCGCGCCGACAGCCTCGGATTCAGCGAGGGCGCCCGGTGGACGGAGGCGACCGTGGGGACCAATGCGATCGGGACGGCCCTCGCCGAGGCCGCCCCTGTACAGCTGTTCTCCGCCGAGCACTTCGAGCAGTCCCAGCACCCCTGGTACTGCACCGCGGCACCGATCCACGATCCGCGCACCGGGGAACTGCTCGGCGTGGTCGACGTGAGCGGCCCCGCCCTGACCATCCATCCCACCATCAGCGCGCTCGTCGAGACGGCGGTGCGGCTCGCCGAGGCGCAGCTGTGGCGGTTGCACGAGAACCGGCTCGAACGGCTGCGCACGGCCGCGGCGCCGGTGCTCGCCTCGATGAGCGGGCCGCTGCTGCTCGTCGACGAGCACGGGTGGGTGGCGCACGCGTCGGGCGTTGCGGCCACCAAGCGCGTGGCGGCGCCGACGTCCGAGCGGACCTTGAGCGTGCCCGGCCTGGGCCTGTGCGTGCCGGAGCAGCTCGCGCACGGCTGGCTGATCCGGCCAGCGGGTGGCCCGGCGCGGATGGCGATCGAACTGGACCTGTCCGGCACGCCGACGGTCGTCGTCAGCGGCGCCGACTCGGCGTGGCGCAGCCCGCTGTCCGCCCGGCACGCCGAGATCCTGCTCCTGCTGCACCTGCGGGGGCCGCAGGGAATGACGGTGACCGAGGTGAGCAACGGCATCTACGGCGACCCGGACCACGCCGTCGCGGTGCGGGCGGAGGTGTCCCGGCTGCGCCGCGTCCTCGGCTCCGTCGTCGAGAGCCGGCCCTACCGGCTCGCCGACTCGGTCGACATGACGCTCACCCTCGGAACGGCCGAACGCCTCGCGGACTGCGCGTTCGTCCGGCACGCGACCAGCCCGGCCGTCCGCGCGCTCGCGGACGGCCGGTGAGAGCTCAGGCCCGGTAGGCGTCCGTCCCGGCCCGGCTGAGCACCAGACGCGGCAGCACCGCACGGGAGGACAGCCGCAGCACCGCATCGACGAGTTCGACGACGTCGTTCACCTCGAGCATCTCCTCGGCGGGGATGCGGTCCTTGATCCAGTCGGACATGTCGGTGTCGACGTAGGCGGGTGCGATCGCGGACGCGCTGACACCGTTGCCGGACTCCTCGGCGTTGAGCGTCTCGACCAGAGAGATCAGCGCCGCCTTCGTCGCACCGTACACGGCCAGGCCGGCCTCGGCGTAGACCCCGGTGATCGACGACAGCGCAACCACTTTCGCACCGCGGCCTGGGGCGGCGGTCGCGGCCTTGCGCAGCAGCGGCAACGATGCCTGGATCAGGGCGAAGGGGGTCTCGAAGTTGACGGACACCGTCTTGCCGAAGCGCCGCATCGGGAACTCGGCGATGGTGCCGGCGGTGCCGACGCCGGCGTTGAGCACGAGCGCCCGCATGCTGCCGAACGTCTCCTCGTGCGCCGCGACGACGCGTGCCGCGGTGTCCGGGTCGCCGAGGTCGGCGGCGACGACCCGGACCTCGGGCGCACCGGCGTCGCGCAGGCCGGCGGCCACCGCGTCGAGCCGCGCCTCGTCGCGCGCGGTGAGGGTCAGACCGTAGCCCTGCTCCGCGAGGCGGGTGGCGACACCGAGCCCGATGCCGCGGGATGCGCCGGTGACCAGGGCGCTGGGGTTCACGAGATCGGTTGTCACGCTGCGCCTCCCCGCAGTGCCTCCAGGCCGGCGGCCGCGAAGACCGGTACGGCCTCCCCTGCCCGGTCGAAGCCGTCGCCGACGGTCGCCCCCACGCGCCAGCGGTGGTTGATGCCCTCGGCGATGACGGCGAGCTTGAAGTTCGCCAGGCCCATGTAGAAGTTCCAGTGGGCGAGTTCGCGGCCCGTCGCCACCGCGTAGCGCTGTGCGAGGTCGTCGGCCGACGGCAGGCGCGGGCTCGTCCACGCGGCGGATTCGCCGAGCACCTGATCGAGCGCGGGGTTGCGGTACACGCACATCAGGGCGACGTCGGTGAGCGGGTCACCGAGCGTGGACAGTTCCCAATCCACCACCGCCGCAATCTTTCCGGCATCGGCAGGATCGAGAATGGTGTTGTCGATCCGGTAGTCGCCGTGCACGATCGACGCCGCCGACGACGCGGGGATCGCGTCGGCGAGGGCGGCGTGGAGCCGATCGAGGTCGTCGAGGTCGCGAGTCTTGACCCGGTCCCACTGGCCGGCCCACAACTTCACCTGCCGGGTGACGTACCCGTCGGGGCGGCCGAGGTTTCCGAGGCCGACGGCCTCGTAGTCCACCGAGTGCAGGGCGGCGAGCACGCGGACGAGCTCGCCGGTGCACGATTCGATCTCGTCGTCGCTCAGGGTGGCGAGGTCCTCGGTCGTGCGGATCACCCGCCCGGTGACGTGCTCGACGACGGTGAACGGAGCGCCCATCACGGAGTCGTCCTCGCACAGGACGACGGTCTGCGCGACGGGCACGCCGCAACCCTGCAGCGCCGACGTGATGCGGAACTCGCGGGCGACGTCGTGTGCGGACGGGGTGAGCCCTGCCGTCGGCGGCCGGCGCAGCACCCACCGCGACGTGTCGTCGAAGATCGCGTACGTCAGATTCGACTTGCCGCCGGAGATGAGTTCGGCGCGCAGTTCGCCGTCGAGGGCGATGCCCGAGTCCTCCAGGTAGCGGTGCAGGGCACTCAGGTCGAGTCCCTCGTGCTGTGCGGTCTTCATGCCCGGCTCTCCTTCGCGGCGGCGGCCTTCTTCGCGGCGCCGACGGCGCGCTTGGCGATGGCCCAGCGGTGCACCTCGGAAGGCCCGTCGTAGATGCGGAACGGGCGGACCTCGCGGGCGAGCCGCGCGACGGGCAGGTCGGCGGAGACGCCGAGGCCGCCGCACATCTGCATCGACCGGTCGACGATGCGGAACACCGCCTCGGCCGCGAAGGTCTTGGCGATGGACGTGGAGTTGGACGCGTGCGAGCCCTGGTCGAGTTCCCAGCACGCCTGCGTCAGCAGGGCACGGGTGGCGGCGATGTCGATCTCGTTGTCGGCGACCATCTTCTGGATCATGCCGAGGTCGCCGAGCTTGCCGCCGAAGCCTTCCCGCTCGGCGACGCGGGCGACGGCGATGTCGTGGCCGCGGCGCGCCGCGCCGAGCCAGCGCATCACGTGCGTCATGCGGGCGGGCCCGAGCCGTACCTGCGCGTAGGCGAAGCCCTGGTCGACCTCACCGAGGACGGCGGAATCCGGCACGAACAGGTCCTCGAAGAACACCTCGCAGTGACCGCCGATCATGGCGCGGTCGATGGTGTCGATGTGCCGGCCGACGGTCAGGCCCGGGGTGTCGGCGGGGGCGAGGAACATCGTGGCGCCGCCGCGCTGTCCGGGTTCGCCGGAGGTGCGGGCCATGATGATGAAGAATCCGGCACCGTCGGCCCCGGTGATGAAGTACTTGCGGCCGTTGATCTTCCAGCCACCGGGGACCTTCTCGGCGCGGGTGGTGAGCGCGTTGGGATCGGACCCGGCGCCGGGTGCCGGTTCGGTCATCGCGAATCCGGACCGCACGTCGCCGTGGGCGAGCGGCGCGAGGAACTGCTCCTTCTGTTCCGGGCTGGCGATGTGCGCGAGCATGTGCACGTTGCCCTCGTCGGGGGCGGCGATGTTGAGTGCGATGGGCCCGAACAGCGAGTAGCCCGCCGCCTCGAACACCGGGGCGCGGTCGACCATGCCGAGTCCGTGGCCGCCGTACTCGACGGGCGCGTGCGGCGCGAAGACGCCGGCGTCCTTGGCCGCCTGCTGCAGCTTCACCCGCAGGTCGTCGCCCCCGGCGGCGGTGATGTCACCGTTGTGGGCGTCCTCGACGGGCAGCACGTGCTCCCGGACGAACTCCTCGGTCCTCGCCACCAGTGCCTGGACGTGTTCCGGGTACGACAGATCGACAGCCATCGCGATTCCTCCTCCTCACCCCGACCGATCGATCGCTCGGTTACGACAACCGTGACACACCCCACCCCGCGCGGTCAACCCGGACGATCTACCGGGCGCCCACGGCGCAGTCCCTACCGGGCGCCCACGGCGCAGTCCCTACCGGGCGCCCACGGCGCAGTCCCTACCGGGCGCCCACGGCGCAGTCCCTACCGGGCGCCCACGGCGCAGTCCCTACCGGGCGCCCACGGCGCAGTCCCTACCGTGCGCCCACGGCGCAGTCCCTACCGTGCGCCCACGGCGCAGTCCCTACCGTGCGCCCACGGCGCAGTCCCTACCGTGCGCCCACGGCGCAGCGCGCGATGGCGAGGTAGCGGTGGACGACCTCGTCGGGAGCAAGCGGCCCGTCCGGTCGGTACCACCCGGCGACGGCGACGCACATGGTGGTCACCGCCCGGCTCGCGTCCTCCGGGAACTCGGTACCGAACTCCCCGCTCGTCACCCCGTCCCGGACGATCTCGTCGAGCATCCGCTGCTGCTCGTCGCGCAACGCGATGTAGGCCTTCCGGCTGTCCGGTTCCATGCTGCGCATCTCGGTGGAGGCGACGAAAGCCTGATTGCGCCGGAACATGTGGAACCGCAAAAGGGACTCGACGACCGCGTCGAACCGCTCGGAGGCCGTGGGGCCGGCCTCCGCCAGAGCCCGCCGGCTGCGGTCGAGCAGATCGCCCATCACCGCCGTCGTCAGCGAGACCAGCAGCGCCTGCTTCGACGGGTAGTGGTGGTACAGGCCCGGCACCGACAGCCCGGCCCGGGCGGCGATCTCCCGGATCGAGGTGCCGTCGTAACCGCGCTCGGCAAACGCCTCGAGTGCGGCCTCGAGCGGCTTGGGCAGGGTCGACGGCCCGTACTGCCGCCACGATCCCGATTCGACGGCTTCCTCACGCGTTTCCATGGCTTCACCGTAGGCGACCCCGAGGGGCCGGCCGAACGTCACCGCCGGCGGGCCGGCCGAACGTCACCGCCGGCCGGCCCGTCACCGGATCGCGGTGCCGGTGCCGGCTCCCGTCAGTAGTCGTCGTCGCCGTAGAGCACCATGCCGCGCAGGTTTCGGCCCTCGTGCATGTCGGCATAGCCGTCGTTGATGTCCTCGAGCCGGTATGTCTTGGTGACCAGCTTGTCGAGCTCGAGCTGTCCACTGCGGTAGAGGTCGAGCAGCTTCGGGATCTGCGAGCGCGGGCCGACACCACCGAAGATCGCGCCCTGCAGGCGCTTCTGCAGCAGGGTCAGCTCGAACAGGCTCAGCGTCACCTGGGTGTCGGCGGCGCTGCCCATGCCCACCACGACCACCTGGCCGCCCTTGCCGGTCAGCGCCATCGACGGGGCGATGATGTCCCCGTGGATCTCACCGACGGTGATGATCGTGACGTCGGCCATCGCACCCCAGGTGATCTCGCCGATCACCGGCAGCGCCTCCTCGATCGAGGCGAACGTGTGGGTCGCCCCGAATTTCTTGGCCTGATCCCGCTTGAACTCCACCGGGTCGATGGCGACGACGTGCCGGGCACCCGCGTGCGCGGCCCCCTGCACCGCGTTGATGCCCACGCCGCCGATGCCGATCACGACGACGGAGTCGCCCACCTTGGTGCCGCCGATCGCCGTCGCGGAGCCCCAGCCCGTGGCAACGCCACAGCCGAGCAGGGCGGCCTTGTCGAGCGGGATGTCGTCCTCGATCTTGATGACCGAGGCCTCGTGCACGGTGACGTAGGGCGCGAACGTGCCGAGCAGGCACATCTGGATGACCGGATCACCATTGAGGGTCACCCGGTGCGTCTTGTCGGCGATGGCCTGCCCGGTGAGGAGGTTCGCCCCCTCGTCGCAGATGTTCTGCAGGCCCTTCGCGCACGAACGGCATCGCCCGCACGCGGGGATGAAGGCGAGCACGACGTGGTCGCCCTCCCGGATGTTGGCCACTCCCGGCCCGACCTTGGTGACCACGCCGGCGCCCTCGTGCCCGCCGAGGACGGGGAAGGACGCCATCGGCGTCGCGCCGGAGCGTAGATGTTCGTCGGAGTGGCACAGTCCGGACGCGGCCAGACGCACCTGCACTTCACCGGCGACCGGGTCTCCGAGGTCGATCTCCTCGATCTCCCATGGCTGATTGAGCCCTTTGATCACCGCAGCCTTGGTCTTCACGAACCCTCCCACCGGATCCACTGTGAACTGTGTCACCATGAGTAGAGCAGGACGAGCGTCCGCATGGACGACTTTGAGGATCTCCCCGGGACGCGAGTTACCTGATACCGTGGGTAACGGAAATGTCCTCATGGAGGTACACGATGATCCACATCCGCCACACCGCCGTTGCGGAGGTTCCCCTCGAGGTGGCGTTCGCCTACCTCGACGATCACCGCACGGTCCCCGAATGGATGTACGGCGTCAACCGCTTCGTGCCGGTGGGACCGCAGGTCAACGGCCTCGGCGCGGTCTTCGACGCGACCATGCAGATCGGACCGAGGGGCCTCGACTCCCGCCTCGCGATCGTCGACTGGGAACTCGACCGCAGGATCGTTCTCGACTCCATCGCGGGGTTCCGCACCGCCTCGTCGTGGGAACTCGCCGACCTCGGCGACGGGCGGATCCGCCTCGACGTCGACTTCGGATACCAACTTCCCGGCGGCCTGGCCGGACGGGCGCTCGGCAAGCTCATCGAACCGGTGGTGGGCACCGCGATCCGCCAGACCGAGCAGGCGCTGCGCTCGAACCTCGGCCGCGTCGCCTGAGCGACGCGCCACCTGCGCAAGGATCCGATCAGCGGGAGGATGCGTACCCTCGCACGGCGATCGGCACGGACACGGCAAGGATCACCGCCGTCCAGGCGAAGGCCGCGACGACCGGATGCTGCATGGGCCAGGCCGCGTCGGCGGCGACCGTCGTCCCGGATCCGAACAACTGCCGCAGGGCCGCGACCACGGCGCTGACGGGGTTCCATTCGGCGATCGTCGCGACCACGGCCGGCATCGTCTCGGTGGGGACGAAGACGTTGGAGAACATGACCGCCCCGAAGATCAGCGGCGCCACCTGCTGCAGCATCTGCTCGTCGCGGATCGAGGCGCCGAGCACAATCCCGAGCCACGCGAGCGCGAACCGGAACGCGAGCAGCAGCAGCACGGCAAGCGCCACGTCGGCGGGGGTGGCCTCGACCCGCCATCCCGCGAGAAATCCCACGGCGGCCATCGTCGCCAACGCCGAGGCGCCGGTCACCGTCTCCGCGAGTGCGAGGCCCGCCGGCACCGCAACCGGCGGGACGGGCAGAGCCCGCAGTCGGTCCGTCAGGCCGCTGCGGAGGTCGGCGTTCACGGTCGACGCGGTGACGACGATCCCCATGGCCGCGACGAGGACGAGGACTCCGGGCGTCAGGTACGACCGGTAGGCGGCAGCGTCGGATCCGCCGGCGAGCGCGCCGCCGAATACGAAGCCGAACAGCAGCATCATTCCCAGCGGTGCCGCGAGGGTCACCGCGAGCAGGCCGGGCGCGTTCCGGTACGTCGCGGCCACCCGCAGGAACAGAATCCAGGCACCCGCCGCCGGCGAGACGGTGCGGGTGGCGGTGGGGGCAGTCATGCGGGAATCCCTTCGGTCGGGCGACCGGTAAGTGCGAGGAAAGCGTCGTCCAAGGTGGCGCGCCGGCGGCCGATGTCCTGCACCGCGATGCCCTCCGCGTCGAGGGCGCGCAGGATCGGCAGCAGGGCGGCCGGCTCACCGTCGAATCCGAACGTCAGCCGCAGCGGCGCATTCTCGTCCCGGGCCGGCGCGTCGACGGGTCTTCCGCCGAATCGCTCGACGATCGCGGCGACGTCGCCCCGCCGGTGCGGATCGAGCACGACGACGTCGAGGCCGCTGCCCACGGTGCGGGCTATCGCGTCCGGCGTCCCGGTGGCGACGACCCGACCGGCGTCGAGGATGGTGACCGTGTCCGCCAGCCGCTCGGCCTCGTCGAGGTACTGGGTCGTGAGCACGACGGTGGTGCCTTCCTCCACGAAAGACCGTACATACCGGTAGATCTCGTTGCGGCTGTGGGGATCGAGGCCGGTGGTGGGCTCGTCGAGGAAGAGCACCGCGGGACGGACGACCATGCCCGCGACGATGTCGAGCCGCCTTCGCATGCCGCCGGAGTACGTGTGCACCTGCCGGGCCGCGGCGTCGGTCAGGTCGAAGCGCTCGAGCAGGTCGTCTGCGTGCCGGCGGGCGCCCCGGGCGCTATACCCGTTCAGGCGGGCAACCATCGTCAGGTTCTGGGTGCCGGTGAGGCGGGGGTCGACCGCGTGGTACTGGCCGACGAAGCCGATGTTGCGCTTGACGTGAGCAGCCTCGCGGACGGTGTCGTGACCGAGGATCCGGGCGCTGCCGGAGGTCGGTCGCAGCAGGGTCGCCAGCATCCGCACGGTCGTGGTCTTGCCGGACCCGTTGGGGCCGAGCAGCGCGTGCACCCGACCAGCGGGCACCTCCAGGTTCAGCCCGTCGAGCACGAGATGGCTGCCGTACCGCCTGGTGAGCGCCTCGGTTTCCAGAACCGTCATTCCGACCTCCACGATTGGGAACATCGTTCGCAATTACACCGTACGCGTCTGCGAACGTCGTTCGCAACTGTCCGGGTAGTGCATGCTGGCACCCATGCCGCATGCCGAACCCCCGACCTCGCTGTGGTTGCGTGCCGACGACCCCAGGCCCGGGCCGCGCCCTGCCCATACGCTCGAGCAGCTCGCCGAGGCGTGCGTCGGCCTCGCCGACGCAGACGGGCTGCGTGCCGTTTCAATGCGGCGCGTCGCGCAGGAACTCGGGACGGCGGCCGCCTCGCTCTACCGCTACGTCGCAGGCAAGGACGATCTCGTCGCTCTCATGGTCGACCGCGTCGCCGCGGAGTACCGGTACCCGCCCCTGACCGGGGACGTGCGGACCGACGTCCTCGCCCTCGCGGAACAGGCCCGGCAGCTGCACCGTCGGCATCCGTGGTTGAGCGTCGCGGGCACGACGACACTGGGTCCGCACTCGATGCGATACCTCGACCACATGGTCGGCGCCCTCGCACCGACCGGCCTCGACGCCACCGCGACCATGATGGGAATCGCCCTGCTCTCAGGCTGGGTCACCACCTTCGCCGCGCAGGAGGCGGCGGGGTTGTCCGCCCCCACCGCCGGTGGCGGCGCCGAGCACATCACCGCCATGCTGGCCCACGGCGACTACCCCCACCTGGCCGGCCTGCTCGCTTCCGCGGGCGGGAACGCCGGCGCCACACCCGTCGACAACGATGCCGCGTTCCGGGCCGGGATCGAGGCACTGCTGTTCGGCATCGCGCCGCACCCGTGAGCGAGCCCGCTCGCTTCGGGCGACAAATTCTTGGAGAACAAGGGAATTCACGCGCCCTTCCGGAATCCGCCCACACAGGTGCGCGGGCGGATCCCGGAGACGCGAGCAAGTCCGCTAGGTTCACCGGCGGAGGTGCCGCCGGATGACTGACGATCGCCGCATGATCCACGTGTGCCACGACGGCGTGGCGCACGTGGACCGCCAGGCCGCCTTCGCCTACGTCGCCGATCACCGCACGGTCCCGGAGTGGATGTTCGGAGTCACCCGCTTCGAGCCCGTGGGTGATCGGGTCCGCGGCGTGGGCGCGCGCTTCGACGCGAGCATGCGGATCGGGCCGGCCACCTTCGACTCCCGGCTCGAGATCGTCGAGTGGGAAGACAACCACCGGATCGTGCTGAGCTCGATCTCCGGCTTCCGCACCCTGTCGTCGTGGCAGTTCGACGATCTGGGCGACGGTCGCATGCGCCTCGCCGTCGACTTCGGCTACCGGCTGCCCGGCGGCGCGGCCGGTCGCGCGGCGGGGCTGCTCATCGAGCCGCTGGTGGGCACGATCGTCCGCCGGACCGAGCACGCGCTGCGGGAGCAGGTCAGCCGGATCTCCTGACCCGCCGCGCGTCCGGTCAGAAGTTGCCGCGCGCCGCCTGCTCGCGCTCGATCGCCTCGAACAGGGCCTTGAAGTTGCCCTTGCCGAAGCCGAGCGAACCGTGCCGCTCGATCAGCTCGAAGAACACCGTCGGGCGATCGGTGATCGGCTTGGTGAAGATCTGCAGGAGGTAACCGTCCTCGTCCCGGTCCACGAGGATGCCACGCTTCTGCAGTTCCTCGATCGGCACCCGCACGTTCCCGATCCGCGCGCGCAGCTCGGGGTCCTCGTAGTAGGCGTCGGGCGTGGCGAGGAACTCCACGCCCTCCTCGCGGAGCCGGTCGACGGCGGTGAGGATGTCGTTGGTGGCCAGCGCCAGGTGCTGCGCGCCGGGACCACGGTAGAAATCGAGGTACTCGTCGATCTGCGAGCGCTTCTTCGCGACGGCCGGCTCGTTGAGCGGGAACTTGACGCGGTGGTTGCCGTTGCAGACCACCTTGCTCATCAGGGCCGAATAGTCGGTGGCGATGTCGTCACCGATGAACTCGGCCATGTTGGTGAAGCCCATGACGCGGTTGTAGAAGCCGACCCACTCGTCCATGTGGCCGAGCTCGACGTTGCCGACCACGTGGTCGAGGGCCTGGAAGATCCGCTTGGGCGCGCCGTCGCGCTTGCGGTAGGTCGACGACTTCTCCACGTAGCCGGGCAGATACGGGCCCGTGTAGCGGGACCGGTCGACGAGCGTGTGGCGCGTCTCGCCGTAGGTGGCGATCGCGGCGAGCCGCACCGTGCCGTACTCGTCGCTGATCTCGTACGGCTCCTCGAGGACCGTCGCGCCCTGGGCCCGGGCGTGCGCGATGCACTTGTCGACGTCGGGCACCTGCAGCGCGATGTCCACGACGCCGTCGCCGTGCCGGCGATGATGCTCGACGAGAGGGCTGTCCGGATCGACCGCACCCTTGACCACGAACCGCACCGCCCCGCTGCGCAGGACGTAGGCGTGGTGGTCGCGGTTGCCGGTGGTGGGACCGGAGTAGGCGATCAGTTCCATCCCGAACGCGGACTGGTAGTAGTGCGCGGCCTGGGTGGCGTTGCCCACCACCCACACCACCGCATCCCAGCCGCTGACGGGGAACGGGTCCCGCTCGGCGTCGTACTCGACGAGGCCGACGAGCTGCCGCAGTTCCTCGGGGTTCAGCTGGGCGAGCTTCTCGCTGTCGGTGAGGGTGAACTCGAGAGTCATGTCAATTCCTCCTGCCGCCGGACGCGGCGCCATCGGTGTGTCGTGTGTCACCAGGAAAAACCCCGTCGCGGCGACGGTGCAATCTCGCCTCTCCCAGCTGATCGACCTGACTGGAAAAGGCGGGATGCCGGGCGAGCCGCTATACAATCGGCACAGTTTCCGCCGCCTCTTCGGAAGGAACGGCCATGCGTGACGCCGTGCAGCTGGACGAGTTGGATTTCGCGCTCCTGGACACGCTGCACACGGATCCGAAGATCGGCGCCCTGGAGCTGTCCCGGAGGTTGCGGGTGGCGCGCGCGACGGTCTCGGCACGGCTGCGCCGGCTCGAGGAGTCCGGGATCATCGCCGGCTACGAACCGCGGCTGGACCTGGCGGCCGCCGGATTCGAGGTCCAGGCCTTCGTGACGATGGAGATCGTCCAGGGCGCGCTCGAAGCGATCACCGATGTCCTCGAAGCGATTCCGGGGGTGCTCGAGGCGTTCGCGACGACCGGCGCCGGCGACATCCTGTGCCGGATCGCCGCGGACTCCCACCTCGGTCTGCAGCAGACGCTGATCGAACTGAACCGGTCGTCGATCGTCGCCCGGTCGACCAGCGTCATGGTGCTGTCGGAGGTGGTGCGGTACCGGGCCATGCCGCTGCTCCGCACGCTGCAGCCGGGCAAAACCGCCAAAGCGCCCGCCTACCGTCGGTAGAGCTGAAGGTCGGCGCGCTCGCCCCCGCCCGCCGAAAACGTCGAAACAGCTCTGCACACTGCACAGAAAAACGACGGGCGGCTGCGCTACAGCTCTTCAGCCTGACCAGTAGTGCAGGCCGCACTTGCGCCCCCTCTGTAACCACGGTCACAGTCTTCTTCATTCGCCCGCTCCCCGGGCATCGCACCGTCCCGACTCCCGAGAGAAGACATGAAGAACCTGCTGACCCGTTTCGAGGACAAGGCCCCCGAGATCGTCTTCGAGTGGCACGACACCGAGACCACCGCCCGCGGCTGGGTCGTCATCAACTCCCTGCGCGGCGGCGCGGCCGGTGGCGGCACGCGGATGCGCCGCGGCCTCGACCGCCGCGAGGTCGAGTCGCTGGCGAAGACGATGGAGGTCAAGTTCACCGTCTCCGGTCCGGCCATCGGCGGCGCCAAGTCCGGCATCGACTTCGACCCCTCCGATCCCCGCAAGGACGGCGTGCTGCGGCGCTGGTTCCGGGCGGTCGCGCCGCTGCTGCGCGCCTACTACGGCACCGGCGGCGACCTGAACGTCGACGAGATGACCGAGGTCGTGCCGCTCACCGAGAGCAACGGGCTGTGGCATCCGCAGGAGGGCGTCGTCAACGGGCACTTCGCGGCGGACGACCGCGAACGCGTCCAGCGGGTCGGGCAGCTGCGGCTCGGTGTCGCGAAGGTCGTCGAGGACACCCGGTTCACCCCGGCACCGGATGCGAAGTACACGGTGGCCGATCTGATCACGGGCTGGGGCGTCGCCGAGTCGGTGCGCCACCACTACCGCATCTACGGCGACCCCGCCGGCAATCACGGACTCGGGGGCAAGCGGGTGATCGTCCAGGGCTGGGGCAACGTCGGCGCGGCCGCGGCCTACTACCTGGCCCAGGCCGGGGCTCGCGTGGTCGGCATCATCGACCGCGACGGCGGCATCCTCGACACGGCCGGTCTCGACTTCGACGAGGTGCGCACGCTGCTGCTGAACAAGGACGGCAACGCGCTCCGCAGCGACCGGATGCGTCCCTTCACCGAGGTGCACGACGCGATCTGGGACCTCGGCGCCGAGATCTTCCTCCCCTGCGCGGCCTCCCGCCTGGTCACCCGCGAACAGGTCGACCGTATGGTCGCGGCCGGCCTCGAGGTGATCGCCAGCGGAGCGAACGTGCCCTTCGCCGACGACGAGATCTTCTACGGCCCCACCTACGAGCACGCGGACAAGTCCGTCTCCGTGATCCCCGACTTCATCGCCAACAGCGGCATGGCCCGCGCCTTCGCCCAGCTCATGGAGGGTGACGTGGAGGTCTCGGACGCGGCGATCTTCGGCGACGTCTCGGACACCGTCGCGGGTGCGCTGCAGCGCTGCCACGACCGCTGCGCCGACCATACGGGCGTCGCGGCCACCGCGTTCGAGATCGCCCTCGACCAGCTGGTGCCGGCCGGGGAGCGCATCGATGACTGACACCTTGGCCACCACGCCGGCCACCACCACCGAGCCGGCGCCGCGGGCGATGCTGCACCAGGCGATGCGGCCGCGACAGCTGGTGATGATGAGTCTCGGCGGCGCGATCGGCGCGGGACTGTTCGTCGGCTCCGGCGCCGGCATCGCCGTCGCGGGCCCGGCCATCCTCGTCTCGTTCCTCGCCGCCGCGGCTCTCGTCGTCCTCATCATGCGGATGATGGGCGAGATGGCGGCCGCGAACCCCGCCAGCGGCGCCTTCTCCGTGCACGCGGAGAACGCCCTCGGCTCCGTCGCCGGCCGCACCATCGGCTGGCTGTACTGGATCCAGGTGGTCATCGTGATCGCGGCGGAGGCGACCGGCGCCGCCGCCATCACCGCCGCCTCGATTCCCGGGATCCCGCAGTGGGCCGCGGCACTGTTCTTCATGGTGGTGCTCACCGGCGTGAACCTCGTCGGCGTACGCCGGTTCGGCGAGGTCGAATTCTGGTTCGCGGCACTGAAGATCGTCGCCATCGTCGCCTTCCTCGCGATCGGCGTCGCGATGATCGCGGGATGGGTGCCCGCCTTCGACAGCACCGGGTTCGCGAACCTCACCGCGCACGGCGGCTTCGCGCCGACCGGTATCGCCGGTATCGCCGCGGGCCTGCTCATCGTGGTGTTCGCGTTCGGCGGCACCGAGATCATCGCCATCGCGGCCGCCGAGACCTCCGATCCGCGCCGCAACGTCGGCCGCGCGGTGCGCACGCTGATCTGGCGCATCCTGGTCTTCTACATCGGCTCGGTGCTGATCATGGTGACGGTGCTGCCGTGGACGTCCGAGGATCTCGTCACGGGCCCGTTCGTCGCGGTGCTGAACGCCGGCGCCGTGCCGGGGGCGGCCGCCGTGATGACCGTGATCGTGGTGGTGGCGCTGCTGTCCTCGCTCAACGCGATGCTCTTCAGCGCCTCACGGATGATCTACTCCCTCTCGCAACGCAGTTCGGCCTACCCCGCGTTCGGCCGGGTGGCCGCCAACGGGGTGCCCCGCAACGCGGTCCTCGCCTCGGTCGCGTTCGGATTCGTCACCGTCGCACTCAACTACGTACGTCCCGACAAGGTGTTGCCGCTGCTGCTCAACGCCGTGGGCTCGACCATCCTCGTACTGTGGACGTTCGTGGCGGTCTCGCACCTCGTGCTGCGCCGGCGGGCCCGGCGCGACGGCACCGAAGACGCCCTGCCGCTGAAGATGTGGGGCTTCCCGTACCTGTCGTACGCGACCCTCGGCCTGCTCGCCGGCATCGCCGTGCTCGCGCTGTTCGACACGGCCGCCCGCACCCAGCTCATCGCGACGGGCGCACTCACCGCCACGATCGCGGGAGCGTGCTGGCTTCTGCACCGCCGGCAGACGTAGCCGACCGCACAGACGACGACGCCGTGCGTCCTCCCGCAGGGGGGAGGGACGCACGGCGTCGTCGTGGATCGGTCCCCGCCGTCAGTCCTTCGGACCACCGGCGACGTAGATGACCTGACCCGACACGAATCCCGCACCCTCGCTCGCGAGGAACGAGGCGGTGTGCGCGATGTCGTCGGGCTTTCCGGTGCGGGCGACGGGGATCTGCGAGGCCGCGGCGGCCTTGAAGTCCTCGAACGACATGCCCACCCGCTCGGCCGTCGCAGCGGTCATCTCGGTCTCGATGAAGCCGGGGGCGATCGCGTTGGCGGTGACGCCGTACTTGCCGAGCTCGATCGCGAGGGTCTTGGTGAAGCCCTGCATGCCGGCCTTGGCGGCGGAGTAGTTGACCTGACCGCGGTTGCCCAGCGCGGAGGTGCTCGACAGGTTGACGATGCGGCCGAACTTGGCCTCCACCATGTACTTCTGCGTCGCCCGGGACATGAGGAACGCGCCCCGCAGGTGCACGTTCATCACGGCGTCCCAGTCGTCGACGGTCATCTTGAACAGCAGGTTGTCGCGGGTGATGCCGGCGTTGTTGATCAGCACCGTGGGATCGCCCAGCTCGTTCGCGACCCTCTCCACAGCCGCGGCGACGGACTGCTCGTCGGCGACGTTCGCGCCCACCGCGAGGGCCTTGCCGCCGGCCGCCTCGATGGCCGAGACGGTGTCGCCGCATGCGGACTCGTCGAGGTCCAGGACCGCGACCTGGAATCCGTCCTGCGCCAGCCGCTTGGCGACTGCGGCGCCGATGCCGCGCGCGGCTCCGGTGACGATGGCGGTGCGGGTGACTGTTTCGCTCACTGCTTACCTCCGTGCTGTTGTGGTTGGAAACTTCAGTTGATGGTCAGGCCGCCGTCGACCGCAATCGTCTGGCCGGTGACGTAGCCGGCGGCCTCCGAGGTGAGCCACACGGCGGTGGCGGCGATCTCCGCGGGATCACCGTTGCGGCCCAGGATGATTCGCGGCTTCATGCTGTCGAGGTAGCCGGGCTGGTACTCGTCGGTCATCTCGGTCTCGAAGAATCCCGGCGCGATGGCATTGACGCGGATGCCCTTGCGTGCCCCCCACTGCTGGGCCAGGTCCCGGGTCAGGCCGATCACGCCGGCCTTGCTGGCGGCGTAGGCGGCCTGCGGCAGTCCCGCGGTGGTGAGGCCGAGGACGGAGGAGATGTTGACGATGGAGCTGCCGGGCTGCATGACGCGCCCGGCGGCCTGCGCGGCCCAATAGGAGCCGTTCAGGTTGATGTCGATGACGCGCCGGAACTGTTCCGGGGTCTCCTTGGTGGCCGGGACGGCAGTGCCGATGCCGGCATTGTTGATGAGGATGTCGACCTTGCCGAAGTGTTCGATCGCGGCATCGACCATCCGTTGCGCCTGCTCAGGCTCGGCGATGTCGGTCTCGACGCTCAGCGCGCGGCGGCCGGCGGCACGGACGAGTTCGGCGGTCCGCTCGAGCCGGTCGGCGCGACGGGCCGCGAGCACGACGTCGGCCCCGGCCTCCGCGAGAGCCTGGGCGAAGGCGACGCCGAGGCCCGAGGAGGCGCCGGTGACGATCGCGACGCGGTCGTCGAGGCGGAACTTGTCGAGCACGGACATGTGTGTAGTCTCCTCCGATAGTCGATACCTATGCGAATTGTATAGTTGAATTTGCGCTCGAGTTCAAGACTTGATATTCGAAAAAGGCGCGGCCACAAGCCCTTTCGGGCCCGCGACCGCGCCTCATCCGACTTCCCGGTCCGAGGGGGACGATCAGCTCAGGCGCTCGAGCACCATCGCCATGCCCTGACCGCCGCCGACGCACATGGTCTCCACGCCGAACTGCTTGTCGTGGGTCTGCAGGTTGTTGAGCAGGGTGGCGGTGATCCGCGCGCCGGTCATGCCGAACGGGTGACCGAGGGCGATCGCACCACCGGAGACGTTCAGCTTGTCCTCGTCGATGCCGAGCTCGCGGGCGGAGCCGAGCACCTGCACGGCGAACGCCTCGTTGATCTCGAACAGGTCGATGTCGGAGATGGTCTTGCCGGCGTGGGCGAGAGCCTTCTTCACGGCCTCGATCGGGCCCAGACCCATGATCTCCGGCGACAGGCCGGACACGCCGGTCGAGACGATCCGCGCCAGCGGGGTCAGCCCGAGCTCCTTGGCCTTGGTGTCGGACATGATCACCAGGGCCGCGGCGCCGTCGTTGAGCGGGCAGGCGTTGCCGGCGGTGATGGTGCCGTCGGGGCGGAACACCGGCCCCAGCTGGCTCACGGCCTCGTAGGTGGTGCCGGGCCGCGGCCCGTCGTCGGTGGTCACGACGGTGCCGTCGGGCAGGGTGACGGGGCTGATCTCACGCTCGAAGAAGCCGGACTTGATGGCTTCCTCGGCCCGGTTCTGCGACCGCACACCCCACCGGTCCTGGTCCTCGCGGGAGATGCCGGTGAGCGAGGCGACGTTCTCCGCGGTCTGGCCCATCGCGATGTAGACGTCGGGCAGCAGGGCCTCGCTGCGCGGGTCGGTCCACGCGGTGCCGCCCTCGGCGAGCGTGGCGGTGCGGGCCTCGGCGTCGGCGAAGAGCGGGTTCTTGGTGTTCGGCAGGCCGTCGGCGTTGCCGGTGACGAAGCTGGAGACGGACTCGACACCGGCGGAGACGAACACGTCCCCCTCGCCGGCCTTGATCGCGTGCAGCGCCATGCGGGTGGTCTGCAGCGACGACGAGCAGTAGCGGTTGACGGTCACGCCGGGCAGGAAGTCGTAACCCAGCTGCACGGCGACGACGCGGGCGATGTTGAACCCGGACTGGCCGGCGGGCTGGCCGCAGCCGAGCATCAGGTCGTCGATCTGGGCCGGGTCCAGCTCCGGCACCTTCGCCAGGGCGGCCGCGACCATCTGGGTGGCCAGGTCGTCCGGACGCACCGTCCTGAGCGACCCCTTCATCGCCCGCCCGATGGGAGAACGGGCGGCGGACACAATCACAGCTTCGGGCATCACGTGCTCCTTGTTTTGTGTTGACGCTTCGAGTCTCTACAGGCCCAGATCGCGGCCGATGAGTTCCTTCATGATCTCGTTGGTGCCGGCCCAGATCTTGGTGACGCGGGCGTCCTTCCATGCACGAGCCACACGGTACTCGTTCATGAAGCCGTAGCCACCGTGGATCTGCACGCACGCGTCCAGGACCTCGGACTGCGTCTGCGCGGTCCACCACTTGGCCTTGGCCGCGTCCACGGCGGTGAGCTTGCCGTCGGCGTGGGCCTCGACGGCCTGGTCGACGTAGGCCTCGGCCACCTCGATCTTGGTGATCAGCTCGGCGAGCAGGAACTTGTTGTACTGCATGGCGCCGATGGCCTGGCCGAACGCCTTGCGCTCCTTCGCGTACTCGATGGTCTCGAGCAGGATGTGCTTGGCGTGGTGCACGTTGTTGACCGCGGACCCGAGCCGCTCCTGCGGCAGCATCTTCATCATCGAGATGAAGCCCATGCCCTCCTCGCCGATGAGGTTGGCGTGCGGGACGCGGACGTCCTTGAAGAACAGCTCCGCGGTGTCGGCCTCGGGCTGGCCGACCTTGTCGAGCTTGCGACCGTTCTCGAAGCCCTCCATGCCGCGCTCGACGGCGAACAGGGAGATGCCCTTCGCGCCCTTCGACGGGTCGGTGCGGGCCGCGACGACGACGAGGTCGCAGTTGTAACCGTTGGTGATGAAGGTCTTGGCGCCGTTGAGGATCCAGTCGTCACCGTCGCGCACGGCGGTGGTCTTCAGGTTGGCGAGGTCGGAACCGCCGGAAGGCTCGGTCATACCGATGGCGCAGATGAGCTCACCGGTGGCGCAGCGCGGCAGCCAGCGCTCACGCTGCTCCTCGTTGCCCAGGTGGACGATGTAGGGAACGGTGATGTCCGAGTGGATGCCCATCGACGACGACAGCGCCATGTTCGCGCGGGCGAACTCCTCGCCGAGGATGGCGTTGAAGCGGTAGTCGTTCGCCTCCATGCCACCGAAGCGCTCCGGGATCTCGAGTCCCAGGAAGCCGGCCTTACCGGCCTCGATCCAGATGTCACGGGGAATCTCGTGACGTTCGATGAGCTCCTCCGCACGGGGCATGACGAACCGGTTCACGAACTCGCGCGCCGACTCGCGGAACGCCTCGTGATCGGGGCCGTACAGGGTGCGTTGCATCAACCGCTCCTCAAATCTGTAAGCATCTGCTTATTTTCTAAGCGTGCGCTTATAGTGAACCGCGGCCGCTATCTTGTCAACCAGGGCCGTAGCAGGAACGGGAGCAGGACGTGAGCACATCGAGGGACGCGGTGATCAGCGGATCGAAGGCCGCGGCCCGCCTACGCGAGGCGGCCGTCGAGGTGTTCGCCGAGAACGGCTACGGCGGCACCACCACCAGGCTGATCGCCGCCCGCCTCGACATGAGCCCGGCCGCGATGTATCCCCACTACAAGTCCAAGGAAGAGCTGCTCTACGCGATCAGCTACGAGGGCCACGACCTGGCCCTCGAGGTCGTGCGCGACGCCGACCTCCCCGGCGAGGACGCCACCACTCGGCTGGCCAACGTCATCGGCCGGTTCGCCGAGTGGCAGGCCGAGCACCATCGCCGCGCCCGCGTCGTCCAGTACGAGCTCACCGCCCTGACGCCCGAGCACTACCGCGTCATCACCGGCTTGCGCCGGCGCACCACCCAGGTCGTCCGCACCATCGTCGACGCCGGCGTCGCCTCGGGTGAGTTCACCGTCCCCGACACCGAGGGCGTCACCCTTGCCCTGATGTCGCTGTGCGTCGACATCTGCCGCTGGTACCCCTCCGGCCGCTACCACGAGCCCCACGCCCTCGCGCACCTCTACTCCGATCTCGCCCTCCGGCTCGTGGGCGCCGTCCGCTAGCATCTGTCCCCACACGACGGATCGGGGGGTCCATGGGTGGGGGGCAATGTTCGCGCGGCTGCCGGTCGTCCGCGCCCGCAATCGACGTCGCGTGCGACCGGGAAGCGAGCGAACGAGAGCGACGACGACACCTGCGCACTCGCGGATGGATCGTCGCCCTCGTCGCGGCGGCGGTCAGCGCGTGCACCGCCGTCACGCCCGCGGCACCCACGGAACCACCCGCCACCACCACGACGACACGCACACCCCGCATCGTCGACGAATCCGACCGCCCCCCAGTCACGTTCGACCCCTGCCTCGACATCCCCGACCGAGTGCTCGTCGAGGCGGGCTACGACCCGAGGTCGGAGGAGATCAGCGACTTCGCCGCGACGCACTACACCTTCCTCACCTGCCGCTACGAGGGCACCCTGCATATCCCCGGCGTTCTGCGCCGGTACGGACTCAACGTCATGTCCGGCAACATCACTTTCGCCGAGGTGCAGGTGAAGGTCGCCGAGTACTCCACTCCCATCGAGATCAACGGTCGGCGTGCATTGCTCGAACGAGACCCGGGCCGGTCATGGTCGTGCGCCGTCAACGTCGAGACCTCCTTCGGTGTCCTCATCGTTTCCCGTGTCTATCACCCCGACCAGTCCGCCGAAGTGCCGCAAGACGAGCTATGCGCCGGAATTGAAGACACGACGTCACGCATCGCCGCTCAACTCGCCAACTGAAGGACCGACGTGAGCAAACCGCTACGACTCGACCCACAAACGATCGAAGAGATCGTCGCCATCTGCGAGACCATGCTCGCCAATCTCCGCCATGCGATAGACCGAACCGACGAGTTGACCACGGTCGGAAGCTTCGGTGGATTCGAGTCCGCGGAACAGCTTCGGCAAGGTTTCCTCACCAAGGCCAGAGGCACCCCCACGTCCGCCTACGAGCGGCTCACCCAATTCCACGAGGCCCTCTCCCGCATGCGCGACACGTTCGCCGCCGGTGGACAGGGCTTCCTCGACGCCGACTACGACTGGGCCCGGCAACTCGGCACCACCGACTCCGCGTGAACCGCCGCCACTGCGCGTCACTCCGAAACCCGGAGAATTCCACGAGTCGTGCTGTATCCGCGCGGGCGCCAGTCGTCCGCGACCACCATTGGGGGAGCGCATGACTGGAAAAGTCGCGGATGGCTGATGCCGTTCGTTCCTCGGCACGACTCGCCACGAGACCGCACGGTCCGCTACGATGCTGCGCACTACCACGGAATCGGGGGGACTCCATGGACACGTCACTTGATGTTTCGCACGGCACCGGAAGACGCACGGCGCAGCACGTCGCGACCGTGAGCGAAAGCACCGAATAGGGTGCCGGAGAACGAGAATCCCGTCGCAGCGATGCTCGAACCGCTGCTCGAGCATCGGGTACCGGAGCGGGTCGGCGCGCTGGCGGACTGGCACACCAGACTGGTGGCACGGCTCGAAGGCAGCTTCGATCCCGACTACGCCACCGCATTCGAGAACTTCCACAGTATGGAGCACGACGCCATCTATCGAGACGTCCAGAGAATGGACCCGGGCGCGATGCGAAGCCTGGCGGAGAGCTGGCGCAAGATCGCGACCGACATGAGCGTCGGTTTCATCTTCGGAACCCAGATGATCTGCAACAAGATTGCCGAGGGGTGGGATGGTGACGCGGCGCGCCGCGCCGTGGCGGCGACCCGCTCCTTCGCGAGGTCGACCGAACAACTCGTGACCGCGCTGCTTGCGGTGTCGACCAAACTCGCTGCGGCATCGGAGGTCGCTTCGGCTGTGCGGAACAACGTGCCACCACCGCCGGCGCAGATTCCGATGCCGTTGGGCGTGGTGGTGCCCCAGGACACGGCCGAGTTCGCGCGGGCGGCGGAGGCGGCGCACGCCGAGGCGGTACGCGTCATGGAATCGCTCTACGTCCCGCACTACCGTGAATCCGGCACGGCGGTTCCGGTCCTGCCGTCGCCGCACGAGGCGACGGCAGGATCCGGTCCGGTCGGGGCAGACCTGTCGCGCCACCCCTCGGGCAGCGCGGAGGGCCGGGGCGGCGGCATCGGCCCCTCGGCCTCGGCGGCCGGCACCGGGCCCTCGGCCTCGGTGGCCGGCGCCGACGACGGGCAGGTCACGGACGCTCCGTCCCGCGGCACCTCCGCGACAGACGGGGAAGCAGACCCGGGCGGCCCGGCGCCGGGCGCCGGCGAGCCTGCAGCCACCACCCCGGCCGCGACGACGACGGCCGGCGCGACGTCGGGCCCGGAGCGGTACCCGGGTTCGGGTGGACCTCCGGGCGGACCCGGTGGTCCAACGTCCGGAGGCGCCGGCGGTGGAAGCGGCGGCTCCGGCGCTGCCGGTCCCGGCGGGCTCGGACCCGTGGGTGGCCTACCGGTCGCGAACGGTACGACGAACCCGGCGACGTCGGGCGCCGGCGCCCGCGCCGGGTCGGCCCGTCCGGGCGGCATGTACCCGGGCATGCTGGGCGCCCCGGCGCGTCCTGCGCGCGACGACGAGGCCGCCCGCACGGTGCCCAGTTATCTGGTGGGCGCCGACAACGGGAACGAGCTCGTCGGTCCGATCCCGCTCACCGCGCCGCCGGTGCTGGGGGTCGATCCGGCGTGAGGTGGCGGCTCACCCCCGACCGGTTCCTGGCCCTGTGGACCGCGACGGGACTCGACGAGATTCCGTTTCCTCTGCGCTACCGCTCCACCGCGCTGTGGGAGGACGAGCACGCCGCGAACCTCGAGGCGGCCCACCGGTGGCGGCGCGCGAATCCCGACGAGCGGCTCACCGCGGCGATAGCGACGATGCGATACGCGGAGGTCGCCGTCGAGGTGTACGGGCAGTTCTCGGAGGGCTCCGAGTTGCGGCTGCGGGGATGCATCAGGCACGACTCCGCCGTTCTGGCGCGGCAGGATCCGGGACGTGCCGGCGATCTCGTCGTGACGGCGACCGCGGCGCACACACTGGCGGAGGCGGTCGTGCAGTGCCTACCCGGCGCGCCCCCGGGTACGGCGCCGGCGCTGTCGGCACCCACCGCGGAAGTGGCGGAGTTCGCGCGCCCGACGCAGGTGCTCCGGACCGCGCAGGCGCCCCCGGCCGTCCGGTTGCGGCGGCTGCTGACCGATCCGCGGTCCGGGACGGGCAGCGTACGGGTGCTGTGCTCACCGGACGGTCTGAACTTCACGCCGGTCACCGATCTCGGCTGGTTCGACGTCGCAGGCGACGGGCGGTACCTGTTCCGGACCGGCCACCACACCCACGTCTGCCCGGCCACCCCGGAGCTGCTGCGCGACGAGCTGGCCTACGCGGTCGACGAGGCGCGCGAGAAGCGGGGTCGCGTCGGCGCTGCCGGTTTACGCTGGGTGCATGGCTGAACGGGATCGAACGGTCGACGGCAAACCGCAGAACGCCCGCCCGCGCGACGCCCTGGGGCGCCCGTTGCCCTACGGCGAGGAGGGAGTCGAACGGGTCCCGGAGGACCTGCAGCTCGAGCCCGACGAGGCGATCACCGAGGCGCAGCGGCTGCTCGACCACGGGTATCCGTTCCATGCGCACGAGGTGCTGGAAGGCACGTGGAAGTCGGCGCCGGCCGACGAGCGGACGCTGTGGCAGGGCTTGGCGCAGCTCACCGTGGGGCTGACGCATCTGCTGCGGGACAATCCGGCCGGGGCCGCGTCGCTGCTACGGCAGGGGGAGGCTCGGATCCGCCATTACGAGGACGAGCCGCCGCACGGGCTGGACATAGACGGCCTCGCGGCATGGGCGGAACACCTGTTGACGGAGATCGCGCGCGGCGAGCCGATCCCGGCGCCGCCGATACCGCGGCTGCGGCTGCCCTGATGCCCGTGCTCCCGATGTTCCCGCTGGGAACCGCGCTGCTTCCGGGCGACGCCCTTCCACTCCACGTGTTCGAACCGAGGTATCGAGAGCTGGTCCGGGACTGCCTCGCAGATCCGGACGGGCCGCGGTTCGGCGTGGTGCTCATCGAGCGAGGCCACGAGGTGGGTGGGGGCGAGACCCGCCACGACGTCGGCACGGTCGCGCGGATCGTGATGGACTCCGAACTCGACGACGGTCGCTACTTCCTGGAATGCATCGGCGAGGAACGCATCCGGGTGATCGACTGGCTACCGGACGACCCGTATCCGCGGGCGGAGGTCGAGCCGTGGCCGGACATGGAGTCCGGTCCGGTGGACTTCTCCGGCCTGAGCGTGGGGCTCGGCCGGCTGTACGGTCTGCTCGACCGCCTGTCGGGCGGCCGGATCGAACCCCCGAGCATCACCGAACTGCCCGACGAGCCGGGTGCCCGGCTGTTCGCGCTGGCACGCTTCGTCCCTATGGGTGAGGCCGACCGGCTGCAGGTACTCACGGCGCACGGACCCACCGAACGATTGGCCGTGCTGACCGAATGCATCTCGAACGCTGTCCAACTCGCGCAGTGGCGCCTCGACAGTACGTAAGGGCGAGGGCGAACCGCCTCGCGGACAGCGCATGACCTCCCTCGACCGCACCCGCGCGTCTGCCGGTCAACCGCTGCCGCACCCCGTCGGTCGCCAGGACGACCGCGCACGTCGCCGACGGTTGCATCCCGACAGCCGGGAACGAACACACGACGATCCGGGTATCTGCGCGGCCCAGAAAAGCTCAATCCCCATGCGGAACACATCAATTGGTATGGTTCTGCCGTCGATGGGGGGGATCGAACAATGTCGAAATGGGGCGTCGTTGTCCTTCAGCTGGCCAAGGTGGCGTTGTGGTATGTGGGGGGCTTGCTGGCCATCGGTGGAATATCCGCAGCAGCGAGCCTGCTGAGGCCGGACCTTCCGGATTCCGGCTGGGCGCCACCACCACCGATCACGACGACACGCACCGAGTCGCCCACTGCCGCAACACCACCGCGCGAACTCCCCCCGGGTTTCCCGTCGATGGAGCGCGCTCCGCTCCCGCCGGAGGTTCCCGAAGGGCAACCGCAACCGGTACCGACACGGTTCGGGCTCACGTACACCACTCCAGCCGGCTGGTTCGGGCAGGGCCAATCGGTCATGGGCTGGAGAAGCCGGGACGGTGCAGCGATGGTGATCGGTTCGGCATCCGCTTTCGGGAAGGAGTACTGCGAGGCGGACGACACGTCGATGCTGGCCGCAGTGGGGATCACGGGGCGCCCAGCGGGCGACCTCCTGACCGTCGCTGCTCACGAAGTCCGGGCGGTCGAATGGATGTACTCCGACGACGGACGACTGCCGACGATCAACTATTCGGACCCCGTCCATTTCGAGATTGCCGGAAACCCGGCAGTCCGGCTCACGGCTCTGGTGTCCGACATCCCGCCCACCGACGAATGTGACCCGCCGGCAGCGCGGTTGGACGTCGTGGCCACCACCGGCCTTGCAACAGCGGAGGTCGCGGTCTTCGTCGTCCGGGCGGATCGCGGTGTGGCCGGACAGCTCGACGACAGCTCTATCGATGATCTCGTCGCGTCGCTGAGGAGATCGTGATGCCCGGGACGCACGAGGAATTCTCCGCCACCACACGCCGGATAGCCGGCGCTGCCGTCGCCGTGCAGGAGATCGGACACGATGTTGTGCGGGCGAACCGGTATCTCGCCGTCCACGGTGAGCCGAACGGCAATTTCGACGGTGTGCTGTTGCAGACGATCCGGGCCGGGTTCCAGGCGGTTCTCCCGTCGGCACAGGCTCGATACTTCCAGGTTGCCGATCTCTGCCTGAAGACCAGCATCGAACTGAACCGGTGCGCGTGGATGTACGACGACACCGAGGCACGGAATTACGAACGGCTCAATGCCAACATGCTCTTCCCGGAGTCGGTCGACGCATTCGATCCCGACACACCGGCGCCCGGTCCGGCGCGGCCGTATCCCGGCACCTTCCCGTATGGCGGTCCGGACCGGATCGAACTCGGTCACCCCGAAACCCTCCCCGAGGACGTCCGTCAGGTCGTCGCGGATGCAGCCGGTTGGCTCGGCGATGTCGACGAGGCGATCGACCTGCTGACCGGGTGGAGCCCGATCGCGCAGGTCGTCGAACCGCTGGGCGGAAACTGGAACGAACTCGAGCGCCTCGGCGACGCCTATCGCATCGCCGGGGAGGCGGTAGAGACCAGCGGCGGGAACCTCGCCGCCGTCGTCCGGACCCTGGATCCCCACTGGGGCGGGCAGGCCGCCCGGGCGTTCACGGACTACGCCGACCGCATCGTCGATGCCCTCCGATGGGAGGGACCGGTCGGACGCGTCATCAAGGAGACGTGCTACCTGGTTGCGGAGAAGATCCGGGAGGGGATCGTCACGGCGGTTCGGTCACTGAAGGAGATGCTCGAAGAAGAAGTGGCATTCGACGACGCGTTGCAGAAGTTGAAGTTCCTGCTGAAGAAGACTCCGTTCGTCGGTACGGCCGCACAGATCGTCACGATCACCAAAATCGTTCAGAACACGATGGAATTCGTCGACGATGTAGTGGACCGGATCCGCGAGCTCGCCGACGCATTGAAGGAATTCCTCGACGCACTGTCGTCGCCGGCGGACGTCCTGAAGGATCGGGTCGAGCAGAAGCTGGCGCCGCTGACCGAGGCGCACGAGCGCACCGAGCACAGGGCGGAGGTGGCCATCGACCTCGCCGGCGTCGCAGACGTGAGCGGCCCCGTGAACAAGCCCTCCAGCGCGTATTCGGTCGGTGAGGACCCGTGGGCGGATGCGATATGAGGGAAGTACCGCCGCACCTCGACAGTCCACTGCGGCGAATCCACCAGGCCGTGACCGACTTCGAAGCCGCCGTGATCCGCGCACGAGGGTTCGCCGGCGCCGACCGGGACCGACGCATCGAGGTCGACGATGCGTTGATGGAACAACTCGCAGCGACCGCGGAAGCGTCCCCCGAGTTGCGGCTGTATGCGTCGAGAGTCGCTGCCGGACAGTGCCGGTGGTCCGAGATCGAGGTGACGGCGCGTCCGGTTCCGCCGGAGGTGGCCGAACTCAAGACGAATCCGCGGCTCCGGTGGTTCCCGGAACCGACGCGTACCTCGACTGCGGAAGGGCAGGAATGGGAGTCCTACCGGATCCCCTGGCAGTAGCTCCCCTACCGTGGTGGCCGCGGCGGTGTGTCCTTCGGGCTGTCCTGGCAGCCCGAAGGACACACCGGCCGTGTCAGCGGCCGATGAGTGCGAGGCGTTCGATCTCGGCGAAGTCGGTGCCGGCGGCCTCCGGCCGGGAGCGGCCGACCAGCGAGCCCACATAGGCCAGCAGGAATCCCGCCGGCACGGACACCAGGGCCGGGATCGTGAGCGGGAAGATCGGGTCGATCCCGTGGATCAGCCCGGTGGGTCCCAGGATGTTGGGACTGATCGCCACCAACCCGAGGCTCACTGCGAGGCCGCCGACCAGGGCCCAGGTCGCGCCGACGCGGTTGAATCCGCGCCAGTAGATGCTCAGCAGCAGCACAGGCAGGCTGGTGCTCGCGGCGACGGCGAACGCGACGTTGGCGAGGAAGCCGAGGTTGAAGCCCTTGGCCCCGAGCGCGAGGAACATGGCGACGATGGCGATGCCGAGCAGTGACAGCCGGGCCACCTTCAATTGCTGTTCACCGGTGGCCTTTCCGCCCTTGACGACGTGAGTGTAGAGGTCGTGCGCGAACGCTCCGGAGGTGGCGATGGCGACGCCGGCGAGGACCGCGAGGATCGTGGCGAGGGTGATGCCGATGATCACGGCCTCGAGGGCAGGACCACCGAGGGCGCCGGCGAGCTGAACCACGGCGAGGTTACCCTGTGGATGCGCGGCGGCGATGGCGTCGGATCCGAGGGCGCGGATCGCGCCGTATCCGACGAACGGCAGCACCACGTAGAAGGCGCTGAAGATCCACAGTGCGACCACACCGGATTTGCGGGCGGCGCGGGCGTCCTTGACGGTGAGGAACCGGACCATCACGTGCGGCAGACCCATCACGCCGAGGGCAAGGGCGAGCTGCTGGGAGATGATGTCGAAGGTCTTGGTGGTGTTCTGCGGGTGCGACGACGCGACCGAGTCCGGCAGCGGCTCGACGACGTGCAGCGGGCTCGGCCCGTACTTCGCGAGCACCAGGAACAGGATGAGAGCGGTGCCGGTCAGCAGCAGCCCGGTCTTGAGCACCTGCACCCAGGTGGTGGCGAGCATGCCGCCGAACATGGTGTAGACGACCATGAGCAGCCCGAGGACGATGACGGCGACCCAGAACTTGATGCCCAGCAGGGCCTGCACGAGCAGTCCCGCGCCGACGAACTGGATCACCATGTACATCGCGGAGATGACGATCGTGGTGACGGCGAGAGCGGCGCGCAGTCCGCGGCCGTCGAACCGGGCGGCGACGGCGTCGGCGAGCGTGAAGCGGCCGAGGTTGCGCAGCGGTTCGGCGATGATGAGCAGCACCAGCAGGTACGCCAGAGGCACCGCGGTAGCGTAGTAGAAGCCACTGAACCCGGCGATCCCGATCATGCCGGTGATACCGAGAAACGAAGCGGCCGAGACGTAGTCGCCGGAGATGGCCAGTCCGTTGCCGACGGGCCCGACCTGCCCCTCGGCGACGTAGTGCGAGTCCGTGGAGGTGTTGCGCTTGGCGGCCAGGTAGGTGATGCCGAGGGTGACACCGATGATGGCGACGACGATCGCGACGCTGAGTCCCATGCCGGTCACCGCCCTTCCAGCGCGGCAAGGTGCGCATCGACGACTGCGTCCATGCGGCGCGCCCAGCGGGTGTAGATCTGCGCGACGACGAGGATCGCGGCGAAGACGGCGAACCCGACCCAGTACGCGATGCCGAGTCCGCCGAGGCGGCCGGACAAGACCGTGGTGGAGGTTGTCAGGACGATGTAGCCCATGAACACCGCGAGCAGGACGGCTGCGGAGCCGAGCGACAGGCGTCGGCGTTGCCGAGCAAGGGCGAGGACGGCGTCGAGACCGGCGTCGTCCGGCCGGGTCGTGCCGCCGCCGGCGGCCGTGGAGATGTCGAGCGACATGATCACCTCAATGGGGTGTGAAGGGATCAATCAATCAATACTTTGATTGATTGGACGCCCTACCGTAAGTGAGGGCCATCACAAAGCGCAAGTACTCCGGCGCCGCGACTCAGTCGCGGGTGTGGATATCGAGGTCGTCGGCCGCGGTGGCGAGCTTCTCCAGCAGGCCGATCAGGATGGTCTGCTCGGGCTTGGTCAGCACGCTCGTCCAGGTCCGTTCGCGCTTGTTGTGCGCCGCGTAGGTGCTGGTGATCGCGTCGACACCGGCCTGGGTCAGACTCAGCTCGACCGAGCGCCGGTCGCGCTCAGAGCGCCGCCGGGTCACGAGGCCGTCCCGTTCCAGCGTGTTGACCAGCGCGGACACGGCGGCGCGGCTCATACCGGAGAGCTGGGCGACCCGCTTGGCATCGCTCGGCCCGGACAACCACAGCATGAACAGCACCCGGAAGCCGGGCCAGCTCCAGCCCTGCGGGCGGTGCACGGTGGACTCGAGGTCGTAGACGAGTGCACTCGCGACCCGGGTCAGTTCGAGCACGAGCCGCATCGACTGGGGATCGACCTCGGGCATGACGCGCGTCGTCTTGCGCACGGCGAAGTCGACAAAGCTCAGAAAGTCCAGGTTGTCCACGTCGTCCGCAGGCTCGCTCACCCCGCCAGCGTAGAGGTGGCGCCGCATGCACCGTGCCGAAGTGGTCAAAGGCTTGCGCATCCGGTATGACGCCACTTACATTGGTCACAGATTCGTTCAAACCTTTTACTAACTGGGGTGGTTCCATATGACCGCACTGTCCTTCGCTTCCTCCGCCGATCTGGGCGAGAAGGAGCAGACCCTCGAGATTCTCGCCGACGGGGTGTACGCGCTGACCGCCGAGGGCGATCCCAACCTCGGGGCTGTCGAGGGCGAGGACTTCCTCGTGTGCTTCGAGGCGCTCGCCACCCCGGTCGCGGCGCGCGACTGGCTGGCCAAGCTGCGTGAGCACACCGACAAGCCCGTGCGCTACCTCGTGCTCTCGCACTACCACGCGGTGCGGGTGCTGGGAGCGTCCGCCTTCGACGCCGACACCATCGTCGCGCACGAGAACACCTACAACCTCATCGCCGAGCGCGGCCGGGAGGACTGGGAGTCCGAGTTCGGCCGCATGCCGCGCCTGGCCAAGGGTGCCGACTCCGTGCCCGGCCTGACCTGGCCGACACTGACGTTCAGCGACCGGCTCACCATCGACCTCGGTGGCGACCGCGGCAACCTGGTACTCCAGCACCTCGGCCGCGGCCACACCGAGGGCGACATCGTCGCGTGGCTGCCGCAGCAGAAGATCCTGTTCGCCGGCGATCTCGTCGAGGCGCAGGCCGCGCTGTACACGGGCGACGCGTTCCACCGCGACTGGTCCACCGGCACACTCGACCGGATCAAGGCGCTCGGCGCCGAGGCGCTCGTCGGCGGGCGCGGCGCGGTCAGCCGCGGCCGCGAGGAGGTCGACGCCGCCATCGAGCAGACCCGGCACTTCCTGAACGTGATGCTCACCGAGGTAGGGGCCGTGCAGCGGCGTGGCGGCACATTGAAGGAGGCGTTCGAGGCGACGCACGCGGCACTGTTCGACCGCTATGGGCACTGGCCGATCTTCGAGCACTGCCTGCCGTTCGACGTCTCCCGGGTGTGGGACGAACTGTCCGGCATCGAACGGCCCGTGATCTGGACCGCCGAGCGCGACCACGAGGTCTGGGCCCAGCTCCAGAGCTGACCCCACCACGGTACGAGAAGGAAATGTGATGACAGTGCGGAACATTCACAACGGCACCGTCGCGGTGCTCGGGAACGGACCCGTCGGGCAGACCACCGCCCTGCTGCTCGCCCGGTGGGGCATTCGCGTGATCGTCCTGGACGCTCGCCCCGAACGCGACCCGATCGGCTCGAAGGCGATCTGCCAGCAACGCGACGTGCTCGAAGTGTGGGCCGCCGTCGGTGTCGGCGAGCAGGTCGCCGCGGAGGGCGTCACGTGGGACACCGCGAGCACCTTCTACCGCGACGAGAAGCTGTTCACCCAACCGTTCGTCGACAACGGCCGCTCCGCGTTCCCGCCGTTCGTCAACATCTCCCAGGCCCGCACGGAGCAGCTGCTCGACGAGCGCATCGCCGAGGAACCGCTCATCGAGGTCCGGTGGGGTCACCATGTCGACGGTATCGACCAGGACGACGCCGGCGTACGCGTGCTGTGCACGACCCCGGACGGTCCCGCCGTCGTGCCCGTCGCCTACGCGGTCGCGACGATGGGGGCGCGGGCCGACGGGTTCCGCACGCACCTCGGGCTGGACTTCGCGGGTCGCACGTTCGACGACAAGTTCCTCATCTGCGACATCAAGGCCGACATCCCCGGCTGGGCACACGAGCGCAGGTTCTACTTCGATCCCGAGTGGAATCCCGGACGCCAGGTGCTCATCCACCCGTGCCCGGATTCGACGTTCCGCATCGACTGGCAGGTCCCCGGCGACTACGACCTCGAGGCCGAAACGGAGAGCGGCGCCCTCGACCGCCGGATCCGCCGGATCATCGGCGCCGAGCTGCCCTACGAGATCGTGTGGAAGTCCGTGTACCGCTTCCATGCTCGTCTCGTCGACCGGATGCGCGTGGGCCGCGTCCTCGTCGCCGGCGACTGCGCTCATCTCGTGTCGCCGTTCGGTGCACGCGGCCTGAACTCCGGGGTCGGCGACGCCGAGAACGCCGCGTGGAAGCTCGCGTTCGTGCTGCGCGGCTGGGCCGACGAGTCGCTCCTGGACACCTACGACCTGGAGCGGCGGGCCGCGGCGCGCGAGAACATCGAGGTCACCTCCGCGACAATGGATTTCCTGGTGCCGCAGACCGACGAGCAGCGCGCACACCGCCTGCGTATCCTCGAGGCGGCGGCCGACGACGCCGACGCCCGCGCCCAGGTCGACTCGGGCCGCCTCGCGGAACCGTTCTGGTATGCCGACTCGCCACTGACCACCGCGGACCCGGCCCGTCCCTTCGCTGGTCGGCCCGCCAGGGGTGTTGCTCCACAGCCCGTTCCGGGCGTTCTGCTGCCGGACATGCCGGTCGCGGTGTGCGGTCGGGCCACGCGCCTGCGTGCGCTGGCCCGGGCGGGAATCCTGCTCCTGCACGGCCGCGACGTCGACGCGACCACGCTGCGCACGCTCGCGCTGGACGCCACGAGCGCGCCGGTTCGGATCCACGCCATCGACGACATCGACGCGACCGGCGCGCTCGCCGAAAGCCTTTCCGCGGCAGCGCACGAGGTGTGGGTTGTCCGGCCCGACGCGCACATCGCCGCGGTCGTCGACACCGCGGACCCGGCCGTGCTGACCGATGCGATCCGCACCGCCACCGGACGGCGGGTCGTGGCCCCGCTGGTGGCCGCGGTGTGACACAGAGGTGGTACGCGCTCCCCGGTCACGGAACCGGGGAGCGCGTCCGCGGTCAGCGCCGGGTGCGGCGTTCCCGCTCCGACAGACCGCCCCACACACCGTGCCGCTCCCTGCTGAGCATCGCGTGGGTTCGGCACTCCGTCAGCACCGGACAGCTCGCGCAGATCCGCTTCGCAGCGGCCTCGCGCCGGCGCCGGACGTGCGATGGTTCGTCGTCCGGGGCGAAGAAGTAGAATTCACCGGCGGATCGGCAGCTACCGCGGAACCGCCAGCCGAGGGCCGGCCGGGTGTGCTCGCTCAGCAGGCTCACCCAACGATCACCACGTCCAGGGTCCGCGGACCGTGCACACCCTCGACTCGTTCGAGTTCGATGTCGGAGGTTGCAGACGGGCCGCTGATCATGGTGGTGGGCCGCTCCGGCACCAGCCGGGCCAGTGCCTCCGGGACCCCGACCTCGACGTCGGCGAGCGGCACCACGCACACGTGCAGGTCCGGCACCAGGGTCAGCGCACGCCGCCCCTGGCCCGGGCTTCCGTCGAGGAAGATCGTGCCGGTCTCGGCGCACGTGACGGCGGAGGCGGTGACGACGCCGTCGAGTGCGCCGAGGTCCGGCGCGGGGATCTCGGCCGAGTCCACCACCACGTCACCGTCGAACCGCGCCAGCCACGAGGGATCCAGTCCGGCGGGAATTCCCACGCGCCGCACACCCCGCTCCGCGAGGACCCGTGCGAGCACGTCGGGCAGGTCGCCGGGCGTGCACTCGTGGACGTGTGCCTTGTAGTCGACGAGCCGGTCCACGAGCAGTTCCCGGCGCTGCGCGTCGGGCAGGGTGCGTCCGGTGCGATAGTCGCGCGGAACCTGCACGGGCTCCGGCGGAGCCAGGGTCAGGGCGTCACGGATCCGGCCGAGGATGACATCCCGGGTGCTCACTGCTGTCGTCCCTTCTCGCGAGCCTGCGCCAGCGCGGCCCGCCCCTCGTCCGAGTTCCACCATTGCCGGAACGTCTGTTTCGGTGGTGCCGGAATGTCACGCGCCTCGGTCCAGCCTCCCAGCGGCCCGGGCAGCGTCGTGATCTTCCCCTTCCTCCCGGCGAGGAGCCGGCCGAGTCCGGCGGCCTTCTGCGCGGCCGTCCACCGGCGCGACGACGACATCGCCAGCGAGGCCGCCTTCATCGCCGCGGCCTCGACCCCGAACGGCGCGTGCTCGACCTTCTGGTGCCGCAGTTCGACCAGCAGCGACGGGATGTCGATCTTGACCGGGCACGCGTCGAAACATGCTCCGCACAGGCTCGACGCGAACGGCAGGGTCGCGTTGGGGTCACCCGGTGTGTCCATGCCGGCGAGTTGCGGGCTGAGCACGGCGCCGATCGGCCCGGGATACGTCGAGCCGTAGGCGTGCCCGCCGGTGCGCTCGTACACCGGGCACACGTTCAGGCAGGCCGAGCACCGGATGCAGTGCAGCGCTTCGCGTCCCACCCCGTCGGCGAGCGCGGCGGTGCGGCCGTTGTCGAGCAGCACGAGGTGGAACTCCTGCGGTCCGTCGCCGGGGGTGACGCCGGTCCACATCGACGTGTACGGGTTCATCCGCTCCCCCGTCGACGACCGCGGCAGCAGTTGCAGGAACACCTCGAGGTCCCGGAAGGTGGGCAGCAGCTTCTCGATGCCCATCACCGTGATGAGGGTCTGCGGCAGGGTCAGGCACATGCGACCGTTGCCCTCGGATTCGACGACGGCGAGCGTGCCGGTCTCGGCGATCCCGAAGTTCGCGCCCGACACCGCGACCGGCACGGTCATGAACTTCCGGCGCAGGAACTTGCGGGCCGCGGCCGCGAGATGTGCCGGGTTGTCGTCGAGACCGGGGTCGACATCGGGCATCTCGCGCAGGAAGATCTCGCGGATCTCGGCGCGGTTGCGGTGGATGGCGGGGACGAGGATGTGCGACGGCTTGTCGTGACCCAGCTGGACGATGAGTTCGGCGAGATCGGTCTCGTAGGCCGTGATCCCCTGGTCCTCGAGATGCTCGTTGAGCCCGATTTCCTGCGTGGCCATCGACTTGACCTTGATGACCTCGTCCGAGCCGGTCTTGCGGACCAGGTCGGTGACGATGGCGTTGGCCTCGGTGGCGTCGGCCGCCCAGTGCACGACGCCACCGCGGGCGACGACCGCCGCCTCGAGTTCGATGAGCAGTTCCGGCAGCCGGCCGAGCACGTCGCGCTTGACGGCGGCGCCGGCGTCGCGGAGCTGCTGCCAGTCGGGCAGTTCGTCGGTCACGTTCAGCCGCTTGGCCCGGATGGTGTGGGTGGCCTTGCCGATGTTGCGGCGCAGCTGGGTGTTCGCGAGTTCGTGATGCGCTGCGGCGGGGAATTTCTCGGTGCCGCGCAGATTGCCGGAGCCGCGCGGGGGGACGGCGGGCATGCCGAGGACGGTCATGCGGGCACTCCCTTCGGCGCGACGGCCGGTTCGACGGAGGCGAGGATCTCCGCGAGGTGGATGGTGCGGGCCCCGGTGCGCAGGCGCGAGAGCCCACCGCCGATGTGCATCAGGCACGACGAGTCGCCGGCGCTGCAGTATTCGGCGCCGGTCGCGGCTATGTTGCACAGCTTGTCCGCGAGCATCGCGGTGGAGGTCTCGGCGTTCTTGATCGCGAACGTGCCGCCGAATCCGCAGCAGGAGTCGGCCTCGGGCAGTTCGACGAGGTCGATCTCGCGGACCGCCCGCAGCAGTTGCAGCGGTCTGTCGCCGACGCGCAGCATGCGCAGCGAATGGCAGGTGGGGTGGTAGGTGACCCGGTGCGGGAAGTAGGCGCCGACGTCGGTGACGCCGAGGACGTCGACGAGGAACTCGGACAGCTCGTACGTCTTCGCCTTCACCGTGTCGACGCGGCCGCACAGCGCCGGCGAGCCGTAGCGGGCGGCGACGATCTCGTGCTGGTGCCGCACGGAACCGACGCAGGACCCGGACGGCGCGACGATCGCGTCGATGTGGGTGTCGCCGAAGGTGTCGGCGTAGTTCTCGACGAGGGGCAGCGCGTCGGGTTGGTAGCCGGTGTTGACGTGCATCTGGCCGCAGCAGGTCTGGCCTTCGGGGAAGACGACGTCGTGGCCGAGCCGGGTGAGGAGCAGGGCGGTGGCCGAGACGGCACCGGGGAACATCGTGTCCCCGAGGCACGTCGCGAACAGGGCGATTCGCATGTGGATCTCCGCATCGGGTCTGTGTGGTCAGACCACAGTAACGCATGGTCGGTGCGGTGCGTCACCCCCTCGGCCGAAATTCTCCCGGATCCCTCCGGCACTCGATTGTGACCGGGGTCATGGTGTACGGTCCTGTGGTCTGACCACAGAACCCGCCGCGGTCCGCGGCGCAAACCGGGAGTTTCATGTGGAAACCGAACTGCTGGCGGTGACGTACACGCCGTCGACCACCGCCGTCGCCGGCAACCTCACCGCGACGGCCCTGCTGGGCCTGGTCCCCCTGCTGACGTTCTTCGTGCTGCTCGCCGGCCTCAAGCTCAAGGCCTGGTACTCCGGGCTCGGCGCGCTCGCCGTCGCACTCGTCGTCGCCGTCGTCGGCTTCGGCATGCCGGCGCCGCTGGCCGGACTGTCCGCGCTGCAGGGCATCACGTTCGGCCTGTTCCCGGTCATGTGGATCGTGGTGACCGCAATCTGGTTCTACGAACTCACCGTTGTCAGTGGACGTTTCGAGGACTTGCGGCACGTGTTCAACTCGGTCGGTCACGGCGACATGCGCATCCAGGCGATGCTCATCGCATTCTGCTTCGGCGGCATGCTCGAGGCCCTCGCCGGATTCGGCGCACCGGTCGCCATCACCGGCGCGATGCTCATCGCGATCGGAATGCCCCCGATCCGCGCCGCCGTCACCGTGCTCGTCGCGAACACCGCACCGGTTGCGTTCGGCGCCATGGCAATTCCGATCACCACCGCCGGCAACCTCACCGGCATCCCGTCGACCGAGATCGCGGCCGTCGTCGGCCGGCAGACGCCGGTCCTGGCGTGGTTCGTGCCGTTGCTGTTACTGCTGCTGGTCGACGGCCGGCGCGGCGTCCGGCAGGTGTGGCCGATCGCGCTGGTCACCGGTTTCGCCTTCGCGGTCGCCCAGTACTGGTGCTCGAGCAACTTCTCGTACGAACTCACCGACGTCGTCGCGTCCCTCGTCGGGCTCGCCGCCGCCGTCCTCATGCTGCGGTTCTGGCGGCCCACCACGCCCGAGGACCAGCATTCGCACGTCACGGCCGAACCGATCGGCGCCGTGCGCACGGCAATGGCCCTGTTCCCGTACCTGCTCGTCATCGTGGTGTTCGGCATCGCCAAGCTGTGGACCCTCGGCCTCGACGTGCCGAAGTGGCTGTCGGGCACCGACATCAAGATCGAGTGGCCCGGGCTGTACGGGAATCTGCTCACCGCGAACGGGGATCCGTCGACCGGGGCGATCTACACGCTGCCGTGGCTGTCGAATCCCGGCACACTCCTGCTGCTCTCGGGGATCATCGTCGGCGTCGTGTACACGGTGCGCAGCGGCGACGGGCGGTTCCCGATGACCGTCCGGCTCACCTTCCGCACCTTCGGCGAAACACTGTGGAAGATGCGGCTTTCCATCGCCACAGTGGCGACGGTGCTCGGACTGGCGTACGTGATGAACCACTCCGGGCAGACCGTCGCGATCGGTACGTGGCTCGCCGGCACCGGCGCGATCTTCGCGTTGCTGTCGCCGATCCTCGGCTGGCTGGGTACCGCCGTCACCGGCTCGGACACCTCGGCGAACGCGCTGTTCGCGCGGCTGCAGCAGACAGCGGGCCAGGCCGCGGGTATCGATCCGACACTGCTGGTCGCGGCGAACACCTCCGGCGGTGTCGTCGGCAAGCTGATCAGCCCGCAGAACCTCACCATCGCGGCGACCGCAGTCGCCCGGCCGGGCAGCGAGCCGCTGCTGCTGCGCAAGGTCGTCGGCTACAGCGTCGGGATGCTCGCGCTGTTGTGTGTGCTGGTGTATCTCCAGTCGACTCCGGTGCTGTCGTGGATGCTGCCGTGAGCCGGCACTACCGGGGCGGGTGCAGCCCGGTCAGCTCGTAGTGCAGTGTGGGCGTGCGCATGACCTTGTGGGCGGCACGCACCAGGTAGCGCTGCAGCACCGGATACTTGCGGTCGATCGCGCGTGCCGCGGCCACCGACTCGGCGCCCGACAGCAGCCGGGCGGTGGCCTCGACCGCGGATCCGGTGACCCGCCCCCGCCACGTGCACGGGCTGATGCGTACCTCGGGAAAGTTCTTCAACCGCTTGTTCTTCGATGCCCGCCCGGGCGTACGGAAATAGGCGCGATCGCCCCGCACCGCGATGTTGACGGGGGTGTCGACCCAGCTGCCGTCCCGTTTCCGGGTCTGCAGCAGCACCACCTTCTCGGCGACGAACGGTTCGAGCTCGGGAGGAATCGGTTCGGTCATGACTGCTCCTCACGAGGATCACTGTCTCCCAGGATCCGCGCGTTCGGTGCGACCGGCAAACGGCATAGGCTCGCACCATGTCGCAGTCCGAGCCCCGCGCATGGGAGACCGTGTTGAACCACCTCGAGCAGCAACTGGTCTCGGGACACCTCGCCCCCGGCCAGCGGTTGCCCGGGGAACGCGTCCTGGCCGCCGAGCTCGGGGTGGGCCGTTCGTCGGTGCGGGAGGCACTGCGCGTGATGGAAGCGCTCGGGTTGCTCACCGCGCAGACCGGCTCCGGGCCCACCGCGGGCGCGATGATCGTCTCGCGGCCCACCGGCGGTATGTCCATGCTCATGCGCCTGCAGGTGGCAGCGCAGAATTTCCCGGTGTCGGACGTGGTGCAGACCCGTCTCGTCCTCGAGACCGAGGTGATGCGCGCGCTGGCCGCGAGCGACCCCACCCCGGACCTGTCGCACGCCGAGCAGCTGCTCGACGCGATGGACGACGCGACGCTCGCCGCACACGAATTCCTGGTGCTCGACGCCCGGTTCCACATCGCGATGGCGGACGCGGCCGGAAACCAGGTGATCGCGGCCATGATGACGGGCCTGCGCGACTCGATCGAAAGCTACGTGCTCGCCGGCGCCCCTCTGACCACCTGGCCCACGACGTGCACCCGGCTGCGCTGCGAGCACCGCGGGCTGCTCGAAGCCGTTCGGGCGGGCGATCCCGAGCTGGCCCGCGCCCGTATCGTCGAGCACATTCGCGGCTACTACGCGGAGAGCCTGGGGCGCCCGGACGCCCCTGAACGCGAGCACCCCCGACCTCGTGTATAGTTGGCGATGCAACGCGGGGTGGAGCAGCTCGGTAGCTCGCTGGGCTCATAACCCAGAGGTCGCAGGTTCAAATCCTGTCCCCGCTACCACCACCGGCCCGGACTCTCACGAGTCCGGGCCGGTTTCGTTGTCCCGTGCGAACCCTGTGGGCCGAGCGAATGTATCGCTCATCTCGACAGCGGTAGCGACCGATACATTCGCTCCGAGCCACGGCGGGCAGGCGAGTACATTCCCGCTGTGTACGGAACAGTCGGGCGACCGCGGAGTGTGCGATGAGCGAGGACGACCCGGGCGGGCGACCGGCGCAGCGTGAGAACGCCGGCCGGCGTGCTCCCCGCTGGCTGCGGCCGGCGATCTTGTACGTGCTGTTCGCCGTCGCCGCCTACCAGCTCTCGGGTTGGCTGTTCCACAACCTGCGCGGGTTCCTGGGCCTGCTGTTCCTGGCGTGGTTGCTGAGCATCACCCTCGAGCCGGTCGTCGACTGGCTCGAACGCGTCGGCATGCGGCGCGGCGCCGCCACCGGCCTGGTGCTCTTCTCTCTGCTGGCCTTCGCGATCGGGTTCGTCGCGCTGTTCGGCACCCTGCTCGTCGAGCAGCTGGGCCAGCTGTTGAAGGCCCTGCCGGACGCCCTCACCGCGGTCACCGAATGGGCCAACCGCGTCTTCGACACGAATTTCGCCACCGGTCCGGAGCTCCTCCGCCTGACCCCGGAGACCGTCCGGGAACTGGTCCAGCGGTTCACCCCCGGGGTCGTGGGGGTGGTGTCGTCTGTGGTGGGAGTGGTCTTCCAGGCCATGACGATGCTGCTGTTCGTGTTCTACATGTCGGCCGAGGGACCGGCGATGCGCCGCACGATCTCGAGCTGGTTCCCGGCCCGGCAGCAGCAGGTGATCTCGACGGTGTGGGAGACCTCCGTCGAGAAGGCCGGCGGATACGTCGTCTCGCGGCTCATCCTGGGTGCGGTCAGCGCCGTGGGCACCGGCATCTTCCTGATGGCGATCGGTGTGCCGTACTGGCTGCCGCTCGCGCTGTGGACCGGGGTCGTGTCGCAGTTCGTGCCCACCCTCGGGACGTATCTCGCGATCGCGCTGCCGGCGATCATCGCCGCGGCCAACCAGCCGATCGACGGGCTGTGGGTGGTGTTGTTCGGCACTGCCTATCAGCAGGTCGAGAACTACGTGCTGCACCCGCGGATCACGTCGAAGACCGTGTCGATCCACCCGGCCGTCGCATTCGGTTCGGTGATCGTCGGCGCGTCGCTGTTCGGTGCGATCGGGGCGCTGGTGTCGGTCCCCGTCGTCGCCGTGCTGCAGGCGTTGGTCGAAACATACGGACGCCGCTACGAACTCGTCGTCGACCCCACCGGCAGGACGAAGCCCGAGCCGGAACCCCGCGACGACGAGGACGGCTGAACGTTACTGCCGCGGCACCCGGCCCATGAGATAGAACTCGGGATTGGGCATCATCCCGGTCACGCTGGCCATCTTGTTGCTCAGGCCGAAGAACGCGGTGATCGCGGCGATGTCCCAGGCGTCCTCGTCGGTGAAGCCGTGGGCGTGCAGGGCCGCGAAGTCGGCGTCGTCGACGTCGTAGGCACGCTCGTTGACCTTGGTGGCGAAGTCGAGCATCGCGCGCTGCCGCGGTTCGATGTCGGCGGTGCGGTAGTTGACCGCCACCTGGTCGGCCACCGTCGGCTTCTTCTCGTAGATCCGCAGGATCGCGCCGTGCGCCACGACGCAGTACAGGCAGTTGTTGGCGGCGGAGATCGTGGTGACGATCATCTCCCGGTCGCCCTTGGTCAGGCCGGAGTCCTCCCGCAACATGATCGCGTCGTGGTACGCGAAGAAGGCCCGCCACTCGGCGGGACGTCGCGCGAAGGTGAGGAACACGTTGGGCACGAACCCCGACTTCTCCTGCACTTCGAGGACGCGCTCTGCGATGTCCCCGGGCAGATCCTTCAGTTCCATGGCGGGAAAGCGCGTGCTCACAAGGTCTCCTGGGCCGGTCGGGACAACGGACCCTGAAGTTAACCGGAATTAACCGAGTTGTCCAGATCGCCGCGCCACGGCGGTCACCGGTCGAACCACGCCTGCGCATCGAGACGGAAGCCCTCGGCGCCGGCGACCGTGCGCAGATCGGCTTCGAGCTGCCGCAGGCGCTCGGAGCCCAACGTCCGGCCCCACCGGCCACGGAGTTCGTCGAAGATCGCCGCGGAGCGCCGGAGGCAGTCGAGGCCTCGGTCGGTGAGGACGACGGTCTTCGCGCGCGCATCGGACGGATCCGCCTCCCGCCGCACGTACCCGAGTTGCCCGAGCCGATCCACCGTCTTGCCCGCCGCCTGTTTGGACACGCCGAGACGGCGGCCGATCTCGCTGGCCGAGGCGCCGGCGGTTCCGATGGCCTGCATCGCGAAGCCGTGCGCGGGGCGCACGTCCGGATGCCCCTCCTCGGCGAGCTGCCGATGCAGAGCGTCGACCAGGGCACGGAATCCCGCGAACAGCAGGAGTGGCAGCTCGTAGCCGGGGCCTTGCGCGGATTCGACAACTTGGTTTACCGTTTCGTCAACCATGTTGTCTAGCTTAACGGAGGACGGTTCGATGCCCACCACCTTCACCCGCCACAGCCCCGAGACCGCGCCGCCCGCAGCCCGGCCGATCATGTCGGCGATCGGACGAGAGTTCGGATTCGTGCCCGACCCCGTCGCGCTCATGGCCGAATCCCCCGAACTGCTGTCGGCCTTCACCCGCGCCAACGCACTGTTCGAGCGCAGCAGCCTCGGCGAGATCGAACGGGAGGTGCTGGTGCTGACGATCGCCACCCGCAACGAATGCCACGTGTGTGTCGCCCTGCACAGCGCGAAGCTCACCAGGATGGGCGCACCCGGGGACCTCGTCGACGCACTGCGCACCGGCCGGGCCCTCGCCGACGAACGACTCGAGGTCCTGCGGAGGTTCACCCTGGCGGTACTCGATTCGGCCGGTGCGGTGCCCGACGACCGGTGGGCCGAGTTCACCGCGGCGGGGTTCACGGCGCGCAACGCCCTCGAGGTGGTCCTCGGCGTCGGCACCTTCACCCTCTCGACGCTCGCCAACCGCCTCACCGCCGCCGAGCTGGACCCGCCGCTCGCGCCGTTCGCGTGGCGACGCGAGGAGGTCGCCCCGTAAACGCAGACGGCCGAATGTCACACGGGTTCAGTCAGATCGAACCCGTGTGACATTCGGCCCGTCAGGGGAGGAAGGGTCAGACGATGAGCTTCGCGGCGGTCGCGGCCAGAACGTCGTCGACACTCACGCCGGGCGCGGTCTCGACGAGCTTCAGGCCCTCGTCGGTGACGTCGATGACCGCCATGTCGGTGATGATCCGCTGGACGCAGTGCTTGCCGGTGAGCGGCAGGGTGCACTCCTCGAAGATCTTGGGCTCGCCCTTCTTGGTGACGTGCTCCATCATCACGATGACGCGCTTGGCGCCGTGGACGAGGTCCATCGCGCCGCCCATGCCCTTGACCATCGCGCCGGGGATCATCCAGTTGGCGATGTCGCCCTTGGCGGAGACCTGCATCGCGCCGAGGACGGCGACGTCGATCTGTCCGCCGCGGATCATGCCGAAGGACTCCGCCGAGTCGAAGAACGAGGCCCCGGGGATGACCGTGATGGTCTCCTTGCCGGCGTTGATGAGCTCGGGGTCGAGCTCGTCCTCGGTCGGATACGGCCCGACACCGAGCACGCCGTTCTCCGAGTGCAGGATCACCTCGACGTCCGGGTCGAGGTAGTTGGGCACCAGGGTCGGCATGCCGATGCCGAGGTTGACGTACTGGCCGTCCGAGAGTTCCGCGGCCACGCGCGCGGCCATCTGCTCACGGGTGAGCTTCTGGATGGTGGTGGCTGCCTGGGTCATGAACGGACCGTCCGATTCTCGATGCCGACAGTGACGGGGCCGACGTGCACGACGCGCTGGACGTGGATGCCGGCGGTATGGATCTCGTTGGGGTCGAGCTCGCCGGGTTCGACGAGGTGCTCGACCTGCGCGATGGTGATGCGGCCCGACGTGGCGGCGGGCGGGTTGAAGTTGCGGGCGCTCGTGCGGTAGACGAGGTTGCCGTGCCGGTCGCCCTTCCAGGCGTGGACCAGGGCGTAGTCGGCGACGATTCCGCGTTCCATGACGTAGGTCTCGCCGTCGAACTCGCGGGTCTCCTTCGGCGGGGACGCGACGGCGATACCGCCCTTGCCGTCGTAGCGCAGCGGCAGGCCACCCTCCTCGACCTGGGTGCCGACACCCGCGGGGGTGAAGAAGGCGGGGATGCCGGCGCCGCCGGCGCGCAGCCGCTCCGCGAGGGTGCCCTGCGGGGTCAGCTCCACCTCGAGCTCACCGGAGAGGTACTGCCGCGCGAACTCCTTGTTGGAGCCGACGTAGGAGGAGATGGTGCGGCGGATGCGGCCCTTCTCCAGCAGCACCCCGAGGCCGAAGCCGTCGGTGCCGCAGTTGTTGCTGACCGTCTCGAGGTCGGTGGCGCCCTGCTCGAGCAGCGCGTTGATCAGGATTTCCGGGACGCCGACCAGACCGAATCCGCCCACGGCGATGGTGACGCCGTTCGGGATGTCGGCTACGGCCTCGGCGGCGGTGGCAACGACTTTGTCCATGCCTCTACGATAGCGGCAGTTGTGCGTAATGTGAACCCCCGTCCGTGATACGAACCATTTCGAGACTGTTTCATTTTGGAATATTGATTCGGCCAGGACGACCCACTAGCCTCGTACGCATAGCGTCCTTCCGTCCATATCGCGAACACGCATCGAACACCGAGGTCCCATGCTTCACCTGCCGCCCCGCTTCGCCCGCCCCGACGGCGTGCACCCGCCGCTCGACTTCCCCGACTACCGGACCACAGCGCTGCGCCGCCCGGCGCAGCCGCTCACGCTCGTCCCACAGCGGCTCGGCGAGCTCACCGGGCCGGTCTTCGGCGAGGACCGCGTGCAGGAGGGGGACGCCGACCTGAGCATCGCCAACGGCGGCGAGGCCGCCGGCCAGCGCATCATCGTGCACGGCCGCGTCCTCGACGGCGACGGCAAGCCCGTGCCCCACGCGCTGCTCGAGGTGTGGCAGGCCAACGCCGCCGGCCGCTACCGGCACGTCGACGACAACTGGCCCGCCCCGCTGGACCCGTTCTTCAACGGCGTCGGCCGCTGCGTCACCGACGCGGCGGGCCGATACCGGTTCACCACCGTCAAGCCCGGGGCCTACCCGTGGCGCAACCACCACAACGCCTGGCGTCCCGCCCACATCCACTTCTCGTTGTTCGGCACGGCGTTCACGCAGCGGCTCGTCACCCAGATGTACTTCCCCGACGACCCGATGTTCTTCCAGGACCCCATCTACAACGCGGTGCCCGCCGAGGCGCGGCACCGGATGGTCAGCGTCTTCGACTACGACGCCACCGTCGACAACTGGGCCCTCGGCTTCCGCTTCGACATCGTCCTGCGCGGACGCGAGGCCACCCCCTTCGAGAACGAGGAGGACGACGATGAGTGAGTTCGCTCCTCGTTACCCCGTCACCCCGGGCGACCAGAGCACCGCCGCCTTCGGTCCCACACCGTCGCAGACCGTCGGTCCGTACTGGAAGATCGGCCTCGAGTGGGACGACGGCGCGGACGTCGTCCCTGCCGACACCCCCGGCCGGATCACCGTGCGCATCAACGTGATCGACGGGAACCGCGAGCCGATCGCCGACGCCATGGTCGAGACCTGGCAGGCCGACGCCGAGGGCCGGTTCGGCGCCGAGGGCTTCCGTGGCTTCGCCCGCAGCGCCGCCGACGGCACCGGCACCGCCGCGATCCACACGGTCAAGCCCGGCGCCCACGAGTCCGACACCGAGGCCGACGAGGCGCCGCACCTGAACGTCGGGATCTTCGCGCGCGGCATGCTCGACCGCCTCTGCACCCGCATGTACTTCCCGGAGGACCTCGCCGCGCACGCCTCCGACCCGGTGCTCACCGCACTGCCGGAGTCGCAGCGGCACAAGCTGATCGCCGACAAGTCCGACGACGGCTACGCCTGGACCGTGTACGTTCAGGACCTCGATCCGAACGGTGTGGAGACGCCGTTCTTCGCGATCTAGACGGGAGCGTGCCTTGACCGTGCCGGCGCAGTCCGACAATACCCGCGGTGCCCTCTTCGACCCTGTGTTCGGGGCCGGCGACCTCGCACCGCTGCTGTCCGACCGGGCGTGGATCGCCGCCCTGCTCGACGTCGAGGTGGCGATCACGCGCGCCGCCGAGAAGCACGGTCGCGCCACCGCCGCCGACGTCACGGCCGTCGCCGCGGCGGCCGGGGAACTCACCCGCGAACTGGACCCGGCCGAACTGGGCCGGCTCTCCGCGGCCGGGGGCAATCCGGTGATCCCCCTGGTGAAGATCCTGCGGGAGCGCTCGCAGGCCCCTGCCGCCGCGGTGCACGTCGGGGCCACGAGCCAGGACGTACTCGACACCGCGCTGATGTTGCTGGCGCACAAGGCCGGCCGGCTCGTCGTCGCCGAGCTGCGCGGCACCGCCGAGGCGACGGCACGCCTGGCCCGCCGGCACCGTGATACCCCGATGGTCGCGCGCACCCTCGGGCAGCAGGCGCTGCCCACCACGTTCGGGGCCCTCGCCGCGACGTGGCTCGTCGCGCTCGACGACGCCACCGCCTCGCTCGACCGCGCCCTCGTCTCGCTGCCCGCCCAATACGGCGGCGCAGCAGGCACTCTCGCCGCAGTGCACCCGGACGGCCTCGCGTTCGCGGACACCCTGGCGGACCTGCTCGGGCTGGCCAGGCCCCTCGTGCCGTGGCACACCGCGCGTACCCCCGTGACCGGGCTCGCGGCCGCCCTGGGGATCGCCGCGGGCGCGGTCGCCAAGCCCGCCACCGACGTCGTCCTCATGGCCGCAACCGAACTCGGCGAGGTCAGCGAGGACGCGCCGGGCGGATCGTCGGCGATGCCGCACAAGCGCAATCCGGTCGCGGCGATCACCGCCCGGGCGGCCGCGCGGCGCGTGCCCGGCCTCGTCGCGACCGCCCTCGCGTCGACGGACCACGAGTTCGCCCGCGCCGCGGGCGCCTGGCATGCCGAGTGGGAGACGCTCACCGACCTGCTCCGGCTGACCGGCGGTGCGGCCCATCAGCTTTCGGTCAGCCTGACCGGGCTGCACGTCCACGCCGACGCGTTGACCCGCAACCTCGAACTCACCGGCGGGGCGATCCTTGCGGAGAAGGTCGCCGCGGCGCTGTCCGAGCACACCGGCTCGGCGCGCGAGATCGTCACCGCGGCGGCCCGCGCCGGCACTCCGCTCGACCGCGATCCCGGCATCGTCGAGCACCTCGGCGCCGACCGGGTCCGCGCCCTGCTCGACCCCACCCGCTACCTCGGCCACGCCGGCGACCTCGTCGACCGCGCCCTGGCCCACCACGACACCACCGCCGACCGGCCCCTTGGAGGACAGGCATGACCGTCACGCTCAACTACGAACAGCACGGCGACCCCACCGCTCCCCCGGTGGTGCTGCTCGGGTCGCTCGGCTCCGACCTGTCGATGTGGGCGCCGCAGATCACCGCGCTGTCCCCGATCGCCAACGTCGTCGCCGTCGACCACCGCGGACACGGCAAGTCCCCCGTCGTCGCCGGCCCCTACACGATGGCCGATCTCGGCGGTGACGTCGTCGCGCTGCTCGACTCGCTCGGCCTCGGCTCGGTGCACTTCGTGGGCCTGTCGCTCGGCGGCGCCGTCGGCCAGTGGCTCGCCGCGCACCACCCCGAACGCGTCCGCACCCTGACCCTGCTGTGCACGTCCGCCGCCTTCGCCCCGGCCCAGCCGTGGCTCGACCGCGCCGCCACGGTCCGCGCCGACGGGCTGGCGTCCATCGCCGAGTCCATCGTCGGCCGCTGGTTCACCCCGGGCCTCGCCGAACGCGACCCCGACCTGGTCGCGCGGCACGTCGAGATGGTGGCGGGCACCAGCGACGAGGGCTACGCCGCGTGCTGTGAGGCGCTGGCCACGTGGGACGGGCGCCCCGACCTCGCCCGCATCGTCGCGCCGACCCTCGTCGTCGCCGGCGAGCAGGATCCGGCCACCCCGCCGGCCGTCATGGAGCAGATCGCCGACGGCATCGCCGGCGCCGCCTTCCACGTCGTCGACCCGGGCGCGCACCTGGCCAACGTCGAACAGGCGGGCCGGATCACCGCCCTGATCCGCGAGCACATCGCCCGCGCCACCCCGGCCGGCGCGCAGCGCACCGCCGCCTTCGAACAGGGCATGCGGGTCCGGCGCTCGGTGCTCGGCGACGCGCACGTCGACCGGGCGATGTCGGCGGCCACCGCGTTCACCGAGCCGTTCCAGGACTTCATCACCCGCACCGCGTGGGGCGACGTCTGGTCCCGGCCCGGACTGGACCATCACACCCGCCGGCTGCTGACGCTGGCGATCCTCACCGCCGTCGGCAACGAGCACGAACTCGACATGCACATCCGGGCGGCCCTGCGCGCCGGTCTCGACCCCGACGAGCTCGTGGAAGTATTCCTGCACACCGCGATCTACGCGGGAGTGCCGAACAGCAACCGGGCGTTCGCGCTCGGCAGGCAGGCGCTCGCAGACGGCGAGGGGAGCACCACACCATGACGATCACCGACGGCGACCCGATCGCGGCGACCGCAGCGTCGCCGGACTACGTGCAGTCGCTCGCGCGCGGACTGTCCGTCATCAAGGCGTTCGACGCCGAACACCCCCGGCGCACCCTCAGCGAGGTGGCCAGGGCCACCGACCTGACCCGGGCCACCGCGCGACGGTTCCTGCTCACGCTGGTCGAGCTCGGATACGTACGTACGGACGGCTCCCAGTTCTGGCTGACCCCGCGCGTGCTCGAGCTCGGCTACAGCTACCTGTCGAGCCTGACGCTGCCGGAGGTGGCACGCCCGCACCTCGAGGCGCTGGCGAAGAACGTCCACGAGTCGACGTCGGTGTCGGTGCTCGACGGTGGCGACGTCGTCTACGTCGCGCGGGTTCCGGTCAGCCGCATCATGACCGTCTCCATCACCATCGGCACGCGCTTTCCCGCGCACGCCACCTCGATGGGGCGCGTCCTGCTCGCCGGGCTCTCCCCCGCCGAACTCGACGCCTACCTCGCCACCGCGACGCTCGAGCCGCTCACCTCCCGCACCCTGATCACGGCCGACGGGTTGCGCGCCGAGCTCGACCGGATCCGGCGCGACGGCTACTGCATCGTCGACCAGGAACTCGAGGAGGGGCTCCGCTCGCTGGCCGCGCCCATCCGCGACGCCTCCGGCGGCGTCGTCGCCGCCGTGAACATCTCCACCCAGGCCGCCCGCTACAGCCTCGACGCCGTGCGGAGCGAACTCGTGCCCGCCGTGATCGAGACGGCAGCGGCGATCTCGGCCGATCTCGCCCGGACCCAGAAGCACTGACCCCGAATATCGACAAGGAAACTGCCATGCGCGACGTAGTGATCTGCGAACCCCTCCGTACCCCCGTCGGCCGCTTCGGTGGCGTCCTGAAGGACGTCGCACCGGAAGACCTCGCCGCCACCGTGATCCGCGAGCTCGTCGCCCGCACCGGTATCTCCGGCTCCGACGTCGACGACGTGATCCTCGGCCAGGCCTCGCCCAACGGGGAAGCTCCCGCCCTCGGCCGCGTCGCCGCCCTCAACGCCGGTCTCGGCGTGGAGGTTCCGGGCCAGCAGGTCGACCGGCGCTGCGGCTCGGGGCTGCAGGCCGTCCTGCAGGCCGTCATGCAGGTCCAGTCCGGCGGCAGCGACCTGATCCTCGCGGGTGGTGCCGAGTCCATGAGCCAGGCCGAGTTCTACGCCACCGGCATGCGCTGGGGTGTCAAGGGTGAGTCCGTGGCCCTGTCCGACCGTCTGGCCCGCGCCCGGGTCACCGCCGGCGGCCGGGACTTCCCCGTGCCGGGCGGCATGATCGAAACGGCCGAGAACCTGCGCGCCGAGTTCGCCATCAGCCGCGCCGACCAGGACGCCCTGGCGGTCCAGTCGCACCAGCGCGCCGTGGCCGCGCAGAAGGACGGCGTGTTCGCGCAGGAGATCGTCCCGGTGGCCGTGCCCCAGCGCAAGGGTGATCCGCTCGTCGTCGACACCGACGAGCATCCGCGCGCCGACACCAGCGTCGAATCCCTCGCCACGCTGCGCCCGATCCGCGGCAGGATCGACCCGGAGTCGACCGTCACCGCCGGCAACGCCAGCGGTCAGAACGACGGTGCCGCGCTGGCGATCGTCACCACCGCCGAGAAGGCCGCGCAGCTGGGCCTGCGCCCGCTGGCCCGGCTGGCGAGCTGGGCGGTGGCCGGGGTGCCGCCGCGCACCATGGGCATCGGCCCGGTCCCGGCCACGGAGAAGGCCCTCGGCCGCCTCGGCCTGAGCCTGGCGGACATGGACGTGATCGAGCTCAACGAGGCGTTCGCCGCGCAGACCCTCGCCGTGACCCGCAGCTGGGGCCTCGAGCCCGACGATGCGCGCCTGAACCCCCACGGGTCGGGCATCTCGCTCGGCCACCCCGTCGGCGCGACCGGCGGCCGCATCCTCGCCACCCTGCTGCGCGAGCTCGACCGCCGCGAGGGCCGCTACGGCCTCGAGACGATGTGCATCGGCGGCGGCCAGGGCCTGGCCGCGGTGTTCGAGAGGGCGTAAACGCCCGTGTGTCCTTCGGGCTGTTCCAGCAGCCCGAAGGACACACCGGCCGCGTCAGCGGCCTGCGGGCACGGCCGCCGGTGCCGACTTCGAGAGCGTCTTCGGAGCGGTGATCCAGCCGAGCACCGCGATGAGGACCAGGGCGGCCAGGACCGGAACGCACGCCACCAGCACGATGGTGCCGGTCGGGACGCCGAGGCCGATGAGCGCGCCGCCCACCACCGGGCCGACGACCGAGCCGAGCCGTCCCATGGACGCGGACCAGCCGACCGCGGTCGTCGCAGTCCCCTGCGGGTACATCGACACCGACAGCGCGGTCTGACCGATCATGCCGGCCTGGATGCCGAGACCCACGCCGCCGAACACGATCAGCAAGAGCACCTTGTCGGGACCGAGGAACGCGGACACGACGAGGAAGACGATCGCCAGCGACGTGGTGACCAGGAGCACCGACGACATCCGGAACCGCAGTGCACCGATCATGAGGACCGCCGCACCGACGATGCTGCCGACCCCGAGCGCGGCCGAGCCCAACGGTGCCAGCCCCGCCGAGAACCCGTAGCTCGTCAGCAGCGTCGGCAACCACGACGAGAAGACGTAGTACACGGTGAACATCAGGAACGAGAAGCCCCACAGCAGCAGCGTGCGGCTCCGCAGCCCCGGGTCGAACAGGCGCGCGACGGACGCCTCGCGCACCGCCGACGCGGTCGCGGCGGCGGCCGGCGCGGGCTCGCCGGCGGCGCGTCCGTCGGGGAGGCCGATCCACAGCAGCGGCAACAGGACGGCCGAGGCCGCGGCGCCGACGAGGAACACCGATTCCCAGCCGAACGCGCCGATCAGGCGCGTGCCCAGCACCCCGGCGATCAGCGCACCGAGGGAGATGCCCATGGTGACGAACACGGCGATCGACTGCCGCAGCCGGGCGGGATTGAGGGCCGTCGCGTGGGAGACGGCCGCCGGCAGGACCGCACCGAGGCCGAGGCCGGTCAGCACGCGCAGGGCGGTGAGTTCGGTGATCGTCGACGCGAACGCGGTCAGCAGCGAGCCGACGGTGAACACCACCACCGCGGCCAGCACGACGCGCCGGGCGCCGAACCGTGCGACGATCCGGCCGCAGGCGAGGTAACCGAGTGCCACGCCGACGCTGGTCAGGGACAGTGCGGGGGTGAAGTGGGACGGGGCGACGTCCCAGTCCTTCGCGAGCGCCGGGACCGACAGGCCCAGGGCGATCGTGTCGTAACCGTCGAGGACGACGGCGACGAAGGTCAGGACGAGGACGGGCCAGTTCGGCGCTGCCTCGTCGGTTCGGGAAGTGGACGATGTGGTGTTGGGTCCGCGCATGGTGGCGTCCTCGGGTCGGTCGATGCCCTGCCAGGGGCGTCGAATCAGAAGGTTACGCGTCCGCCGTCGCGGCCGCCGAGATGATTCCCTGTGCTTCGACCTCGACGCTGAGGCCGTCCTCGACCAGGGCCGACACCGCGACCAGGGTCGAGCACGGGAAGTCGCCGCGGAACACCTCGGCGCGGGCCCGCCCGACGGCGGCCTTGGCTCCGATGTCCGTGACGTAGATGCGCAGCGCGAGGATGTCGTCGACCTGCGCGCCGCAGGCTTCCACCAGCGCGCGGGTGCGTCGGAACGCCTCCCGCGCCTGGCGGTAGACGTCGGCACCGCCGACGGGACCGTCGGGGGTGCCGGCGTGCATGCCGGAGACGAAGAAGTGCCGGCCGACGACGCGGGCGTTGCTGAACATGTCCGGCCGCGGCGGCTCCGGGACGGCCGGGTGTCCCACCCGGGTCATCGGAGCACCGCGCCGCGACGTTCGTCGGATTCGCGGGTCAGCCGCTCCCGCACCGGCACGAAGTCGTAAGTCGGGTAGCACTCGGTGCGGAACACGCCCCACGCGCGGCGCTCGAGTTCGACGTTGACGGCGGCCAGCCGATCGGCGGGCAGCCGCAAGGTCACGATCTGCCCGATCCCCATCGCGACCACCCACGAGACGACCTCGCACCCCTCGGGCGGGAACCCGTGCCACCAGTCCGCGTCGTCGAGCCGGCCCTGCAACTGTTCGAGGTTCCGGCTCTGATCGTGCCGCAGGACCACGGTGAGCATCATGGTCCCGCCGCTCACGCCGGCACTCCCGCGAGCACCGCCGCCTGCTGCTTCGCGTCGGCCCGGTAGATCCGGCGGATCCGGGAGACACCGAGGTCGTGCTGGTAGAGGTGTTCCTCGACGTCGGCATCCGCGGCCAGCGCCTCCAGGACGGCACGGTCCTGTTCGAGCACCTCCCAGTGCCGTTCCTCGAGCCGGGTCCGGTACAGGAAGCGCCACGCCTCCCGTTCCCAGCCCGACACCCGCCGGGTGCGCCAGTGGAAGATGGCGGAGTGGTCCCGGTCGATCGGGGTGCACATGCCCACGATGCCGAACACGCCGCCGGGACCGGCATTGGGGGCGTAGGGGATCTCGAGGTCCACGTAGTCCATGGATCCGCGCACGAACTCGACCCAGTCGAAGTTCACGCCGCGCTGGTCGGTCTTCTCGAAGAAGAACCCGCGGTCGGTCTCGCGGATCCGGAACCGCGCCGAGGTGTCGCCGCCGAACATCGAGTGCGAGTTGCGGTGCAGGAAGGCCCCGTGCATCGGGTCGAGCACGTTGTCCATGTAGAAGCGCCACGGCCCGGCCCACTCCGCGTAGTTGGGGAACCACGACACCTCCTCGTCCGCGAGCCGGTCCGGCAGGACGAACGGCGTCGGCACGGAGTCGTGGGTCAGGGGCACGAACGCGAAGATCGTGTCGGCGGCCTCGACCACCGACAGCGAGGCGGTCGCGCGTTTGCCCTCGAGCGCGCACCCGGGCATGCCGGGCACGGAGACGACGGTGCCGGTTCCGTCGACCTGCACGCCGTGGTACAGGCAGGCGACGCGGTCACCGAGATGCTGCCCCACCGACAGCGGGGCGCTGCGGTGCGGGCACCGGTCCTCGAGCATGTGGACCGCGCCCCGGGCGTCGCGGAACAGCAGCCAGTCCACGCCGAGGCGGGTGACCTTGACCATCGCGCCCGGTTCGACCATGCGCGACGGAAGGATCGGGTACCAGCGGTCGCGCAGGCCGGTCGCCGCGATCTCGTCGGCGTCCATCGGCCGGCGGGTGCCGACGGCGAACCGCGGTCCGGCCGGGCGCGGGGCGCCGCTGGTGGTGGTCTGTGCAGTCTCGAAGGTGGTCATGTCATCTCCCCAGTCGTCGCATTTCGGCGCGGAAGGTGTCCTCGGTCCAGGGCCGGCCGTCGGGGCCGTGCAGGCCCAGGCCGTTGAGTCCCTCGACGACACCGGGCAGGTCGTGGGTGCCGGTCCCGAAGATCTCCATGAGTGACCCGGCGAGCTTGTCCTCGTAGGGGGTCAGCGGATCGGGATGGGTCTGTCGTGGTTCCAGGTACGGTTCTGTGAATCGTGCCGTCGCAGTGCGGTTCACGCGAGAACTCCTTCGATGTGGGGGGTGGGGGCGGCGAGCCCGGACCGGTAGCGGGCGGCGAGTCCCTCGGCGATGGCGGCGAAGGCGCTCGCCCATTCCGTGAAGGACTCGGGCCGGGTGAGGTGGACGGGCGCCGGACATCCGTCGACGACGACGAAGACTCCGTTGTCGATCTCGCCCGCGAGCCGCTGCGGTACGGACAGATCGGTGTCGTCGCCGAGAGCGGAGGCCACCACCAGCGTGGGGACGGTGATCCGGCCGAGGAGGCCGGCGACGGCGTCGACGTCGCACGCGGGATCGGCCAGGATCAGGCTGCGCAGCAGGTCGCCGTGACGATCGGCCGCGCGCAGGGCGGGTTCGGCGTCGGCGCCCGCGGCGTACAGGTGCACCGCGCGGCCGTCGCGCAGCGCGGCGGCGGCCTGCCCGTCGGTCCACCAGGCCGCCTCGGCGCGAATCCGCGGGGTCATCGGGCACCTCCCGTCGGCACGTGCACCGGTGGCACGAACGGTCCGGGCTGCGGGTCGAGGGCGGTCACGTCGACCTCGACCAGCGCGGGCCGGCGCGTCGCGATCGCCTCCCCGAACGCGGACTCGAAGACGCCGGGCCGCTGCACGAGGGTGTACGGCATGCCCATCGAGGCGGCGAGCAGATCGAACCGCGGCGTGTGCAGGTCCACCCCGGACCGACTAAAACCGTTGGCCTCCTGCATGTTCCGGAGAACGCCGTAGCCGCCGTCGTTGAACACCAGCACGACGCACCAGGCGTCGGACCCGGCGAGCGAGGCGAGCTCGCCGAGGTGCACGGCCAGACCCCCGTCCCCGGCCATCACGACCGTCGGAACGTCCCGGCGGGCATGGGCCGCGCCGAGCCCCATGGCGAGGCCCTGCCCGATGCCGCCGCCGAGCGGGAAGATGTTGGTCTCGCGCTCGTAGAACGGCAGCAGGCGGTTGCCCCACTGGCTGGACGGGATCGTCACGTCGCGGGCGACCACCGACCGGCGGGGCAGCACGCGGCGCATGCCCTCGCAGATCTCGGCGTAGCCGCCGATGTATGCGGTGAGCGCGGCCCGGCTGCGCTTCCGCGCCGCCTGAACCCGGGCCGCCCACTCGTCGCGCCGGACGGTGCCGTCGAGCGCGTCGAGGATGCCACGCAGTGCCGTGCGGGCGTCGGCGACGATTCCGACCGTGGCCGGATACACCCGGCCGATCGCGGCGGGATCGATGTCGATCTGCACCTGCGTCGCAGGCAGCGTGAGGTGGTAGCTCTTGGTCTCGTTGGACCGGAAGTGGGTTCCGACGGCGAGCAGGACGTCGGCGTCGGCGAGGAGCCCGGCGACCTCGGGGGACGCCGCGAAGTTCCCGACGACGAGGTCGTCGTCCTCGGACACGATGCCCCGTCCGGAGTTGCTGGTGAGAATCCCCGCCCCGAGCCGGTGGGCGAGGGCGCGCAGTTCGTCGCCGGCGCCGGCGGCGCCCCCACCGAGCCACAGCAGGGGCCGCTCGGCGGAGGCGAGCACCGCGGCGGCGCGCTCCAGCGCAGCAGCATTGGGGGCCGGTGGCTGTGCGATCCGGGCCTCCGCCGCTCGCTGTTCGTCCGGCGACGCCAGATACTGCAGGTCGGTGGGCCATTCGACGCTGGCGGGTCCCTGCGGTGCCGACAGGATGCGGGCGATCGCGGCCTCGAGTTCCGCCTCGGCGTCCTTGGCGTCGGTGATCGTCGCCGCGTACCGGGAGACGGCGTCGAGCATCTGCCGTTGCCGGGGAAATTCGTGGATCACGCCGCGGCTCGACGCGGCCGGTTCGGGCGTGAGGTATTCGCTTTCGATCTGGCCGGTCACGTGCAGGACGCGGCTGCCGGCAGTGAGGGCCTCGATCATTGATCCGGCGGCGTTGCCGGCGCCGGTGCCGGTGCTCGTCAGCGCCACGCCGATGCGGCCCGAGGCGCGGGCGTACCCGTCCGCGGCGTTGACCGCGGCGGCCTCGTGCCGCACCTCGACGAAGTTCAGGTCGCGGGCGACGGCCTCGACGAGGGGAAGGTTGTGGATGCTGACGACGCCGAACGCGGTGTCGATGCCGTGCCGGCGCATGACCGACACGAGGACGTCGCCGCCGGTGGCGCGCCGACCCGGCGCGGATGAGGGGGTGTCCATGTTTCCTCCGATGCAGATGACCACTGGCGGGTCAGACGTAGCGCCCGACACCGCCGCCGACGTCGACGGTCGCGCCGGTCACGTAGCTGTTGCGGGGTGAGAGCAGGGTGGTGACGGGGAAGGCGACCTCGTCCGCGATTCCGAAGCGGCCCAGTCCGATCCCGCGGTCGGCGGCGATCTCGGCGCTCCACTCGTCGAAGGCGCGGCCGTCGCCGGATTCGGCGTGGCGGCGCTGCCACTGACCGGTGTCGACGAGGCCGAGCAGCACGGAGTTGACGCGGATGCCGTCGGGTGCGAGTTCCCCGGACAGGGACTGCGCCAGGTTGAGCAGTCCGGCACGGGCCGCCGAGGTGACGGCGAGCCGCAACTCGGGTTGCCGCGCGAGGATCGCGTTGACGATCACCACGGAGGCCGCATCGGACTTCGCGAGCGCCGTCCGTGCCGCGCGGATCAGATGCAGCGCGCCGAAGATCTTGAGTTCGAACTCGTCCCGGATCTGCTCGTCGGTGGTGTCGGTGAGCGTCGACATCAGCGAGCGCCCGGCGTTGCACACCACCCCGTCGATCCCCCCGAACCGGTCGACGACCGCATCGGCGAAGGCCTGCACGGAGTTCCGGTCGGTGACGTCGCACGCGACGGTGAGGACATCGGCCGGGTCGGCCGCCAACGTGCCGGCGGCGGCGCGCAGGCGGTCGAGGTCCCGCGCGCACAGTGCCACTCGGGCGCCTTCGGCGGCGAGCATCCGGGCGGTGGCGAGGCCGACACCGGAACTCGCGCCGGTGACGATCACCGTGCGTCCGGTGAGGTGCAGGTCCATGGGATCTCCGTGGGGTTCGGGTGCTCGCCGGGCGAGCAGGTCAGTTCAGGACGAATCCGCCGTCGACGACGACGGTCTGGCCGGTGACGAAGGCGGCGTCCTCCGACAGGAGGAACCGGACGACCCCGGCGACGTCCTCGGGGGTCTGGTCACGCGGGAGGGCGCGGCCCTGCGCGTAGGTGGCATAGCGGGCGGCGGGAACGGATTCGGTGGCCTCGACCCGGACGAGCCCGGGGGCCACGGCGTTGACCCGCACCCCGTGCGGGCCGGCGTCCCGGGCCATCGAACGGGTCATCGCGACGACGGCGCCCTTGGAGGCGACGTAGTGGATCAGCCGGGGCGATCCGTAGAAGGCCACGTCGGACGCCATGTTCACGATCGCGCCCCGGTTGGCGGCGAGCAGCGGCCACAGGTGCTTGGTCACCATCCAGGTGCCGCGCACGTTGACCGAGGTGATGCGGTCGAATTCGCTCTCGGACAGTTCCCAGAACGCGTCCCCGCCGACGCCGTCGGCGATGGCCGCGTTGTTGACCAGGCCCGTCAGCGGCCCCTCGTCCGCCAGTCGCGACGCGAGAGCGCGCACGGAGCCGGCATCCGCGATGTCCGTGACCACCGCGATCGCGTCGCCGCCGCGTTCGCGCAGGGCACGGGCGGCGCCCTCGGCGGTGTCCGCGTTGCGCTCGGCGATCACCACCCGGCGTCCGTCGGCACACAACCGCTCGGCGATGCAGTAGCCGAGGCCGCGGCCGGCCCCGGTCACCACGACGGTTCCGCTCATCACGCGGCTCCTTCCCAGAATCGGACGAGTTCGCAGGCGACCGTGCGGGGCTGCTCCTGGATCGCCGCGTGACCCGCATCGGCGACGACGACGAGCCGTGCCCCGGGGATCGCGTCCGCCAGGAGCTGCGATTCGGCGACGCCGGTGACGACGTCGTGGTCGCCGACGAGGACCAGGGTGGGGACGGTCAGGGTGGGCAGGATGGGCCCGTGGTCGGTGGTCGCCATGGCTTCCGCGGCCGCCGCGTATCCGGCGAGGCGCACGGCGGCCATGTCGGCGGCGACGCGTGAGCGGACGGCGCCGGGCGCTCCGGGCGCCGTGAGTTTCGGTGCCCGCTCCGCCGCGAACCGGTCGGCGCCGGCCTCGCGCAGGGCGCGGACACGGTCGCGCATGGCGGCGGCGCGTTCGGGCGACGTGCCCGAGCCCCGGGTGCTGTCGGCGAGGACGAGCGTGCGCACCCGGTCGGGCCGGCGCCGCGCGACCTCGAGTGCGACGACTCCGCCCCACGACGTGCCCACCACGTGCACGGGCCGGACCGGGTCGATGTCGTCGAGGACGTCCAGGACGTCCGTCGCGTGGTCGTGCCGGACGTCGACCGGGTCGGCGGAGCGGCCGTACCCCGCGGCGTCGAGCCGGTACGTCGCGTGTCCGCGGGCGGCGAGTTCCGCCGCGAGCGGTGCACACGAGTTCGCGTTGCCGCCGATGCCGTGCAGCAGGAGCACCGGCTCCCCCGCCCCGAGCCGCTCGACGTGCAGGTGCCCGGTCACCGCGGCGTCCGCGGTCACGACGGCGCTCCGGCCGCGAGGCCGGCCCCGTAGAAGTAGTCGGCGTCGCGGGCCTCGACGCGGTCGCGGTGACCCGGGTCGGGGCTGCCGGCCATGGCGGCGCGCACGGTCGTGGTGGGTGGCCCGGCCGTCCCCCACTGGTCGGACAGTTCCGGTGTGCGCTTCCACGTGCGGCACAGCCAGGCGTCCTCGTCGATCTGGGCGACCTCGGAGGTGTACTCGCACACCAGGCCCGCGGGGTCGGTGAAGTAGGAGAAGGTGTTGTCGCCGGGGCCGTGCCGGCCCGGGCCCCACTGCGGCGCGATGCCGTGCGCCCGGAGCCCGCCGATGCCGCGCATGAAGTGATCGAGGCTCTGCATCTCGTACGCCACATGGTTGAGCGAGGGCCACGACGCCCGGTTGAGCGCAATGACGTGGTGGTCGGAGTTGCAGCGGAGGAAGGACATCTGCCGTTCCGACCAGTCGGAGACCCGCATGCCGAGCACCTGCGTGTAGAAGGCGGTGGTGCGTTCGATGTCGGTCGTGTTGAGCACGACGTGGGCGATCTTGCGGGGGATGGCCCGGCGGCCGGCCGGTTCCTGCTCGGTCACCGCGTGGGTGTCGGCCGACAACTCGAGACACCGCCCCTCCGGATCGACCAGTTGCAGGCCGTAGCCGCCCCCGGCGTGGTCGAGCGGGCCCGGCGTGCGCAGCAGCGGGATGCCGAGCCGGTCGAGGGCCAGTGCGGCGTCGTCGACCTCGCGGGGGGTGGCGAGGGCGAAGCTGATCCGTCCCAGCGCGTTGACGTCGGCCCGTTCGACCGCGAGCACGTGATGCTCGGGTCCGGTGGCGCGCAGCCAGAATCGGTCGCCGTCGGCCTCGACGGTCGTCAGTCCCCAGGCCTCGTGGTAGAAGTCCCGCGACGCGGCGGGGTCCGGCACCGAGAGGGTCACCGAGCGCAGGGCGCGCAGCCGGCAGACGGGCGAGTCGCTGTAGCGCGGAAGTTGGTGGTGGTACATGCGTTCCGGTTCCCTTCTCACAGATCCAGTACGAGTTCGGCGGAGCGGCAACGGGACACGCACGGGAACATTGTCGATCCGGCGGCGTGTTCGGACTCGGTGAGCAGGAAGTCGCGGTGGTCCACGTCGCCCTTGATCACCCCGACCTCGCACGTCCCGCAGATGCCTTCGGTGCACGAGCTGGGTACGGGCACACCGGCGGCGGCGAGGGCGTCGAGCACCGACACGGTCGGCGGCACCGGGATGCGGCGGCCGGTGCTCTCGACGATCACGTCGAAGGCGGTGTCCTCCCCCGAGCGCGGCGCCGGTTCCGGGGCCGCGAACCGTTCGGTGCGCACCTGACCGGGGTCCGGGACGGTCGCGGCCACCGCGTCCATGAGGGGGGCGGGACCACAGCAGTAGACGACGGCGGTCGGCGGCAGGCCGGACAGCAGCCCGGGGAGGTCCGGCAGGCCCCCGGCCTCGTCGTCGGCGTGGACGGTCACCTGCTCGGCGGGATGGGCGGCGATCTCGTCGACGAACGCCATGGCCCGCCGGGAGCGTCCGGCGTAGAGCAGGCGCCACGGCCGTCCCGTCGCCCGCAGCTCCCGCATCATCGCGACGATCGGGGTGATGCCGATGCCGCCGGCCACGAGGACGTGGTCGGTCGCGGCGGCGTCGAGGGCGAAGGCGCTGCGCGGTCCGTCGACGTCGATCTCCGCGCCGATCTGCAGCGACTCGTGCACGTAGGCGCTGCCCCCGCGGGAGCGCTCGGCGCGCAGCACGGCGACCGTCCAGCGCGTGGTGTCCCGCGGATCCGAGCACAGCGAGTACTCGCGCACCACACCGTTCGGCAGGTGCAGGGCGAGATGCGCGCCCGGCTGCCACTGCGGCAACGGCGCACCGGTCGGATCGACGAACGTCACGCTGGTGACTCCGTCTGCCTCCCAGGTCTTCTGGTGGACGCGGAGGCGACGTCGGACGGACTGCTCCATCGGTGATCTCCCTGTCGGTGGAGGGTCTTCTCGGCGGCGTCAGCGGGTGACGCCGTACATCTCCGAGCTCGGCGGGTAGGTGGGCAGCTGCGGCTTCGCGGCGCCGATGATCACGCAGAACAGGGCGTCGGTGTCGCCCACGTTCGCGAGGCTGCGCGGCACGCCGGCGGGAACGCGGATCATGTCGCGGTAGCCGAGCCGGCGGACGGCCTTCCGGATGCCGTCCTCGACGTCGTGGACCGCGACCTCGAGCTCACCCTCGAGCACGAAGAACACCTCTTCGACGTCGTGGTGGGTGTGCTCGGGGCCGACCGCACCGGCGGGCAGCCGCATGTTGGACAGGGTGAAGTGCTCGGCGGGCAGCGTGCGGGCGTCGCCCTCGTGGTTGCCGGTGGCACCGGAGCCGATGTAGCGGATCTGGGCACGCTTGAAGCGATCTCCGCCCTTGGCGGCCTGGAAGCCGAGGGTGTCCCAGTCCTCGTAGCGGCTGTCGCGGCTGGCGATGCAGGAGTCGATGAGGGCTTCGAGGTCGACGGTGGTCTTCTCGGGTGCGGCCATGACGGTGGGTCCTTTCGTGCGGTGGGGGTTCAGGCGCGATGCGCGACGGCTTCGATCTCGACGGTGGCGCCGTAGGGCAGGGCGGCGACCTCGACGAACGAGCGGGCGGGCCGGGGCTCGGCGAAGACCTTCTCGTAGTGGCGGTTCGCCTCGTCGCGGAGCGTCACGTCGGTCACGAAGTACGTGGTCTTGACGACGTCGGCCAGGGTCATGCCGATGGTCGCGAGGCGCTCGCCGAGGCGGGCGATCGCGGCGTCGAGGGCGGGGGTCGTACCGTCGACGGCGATTCCGTGCTCGTCGACCGACAGGGCACCGGAGACGAACCCGAAGCCGGCGACGGCGTAGGCGGGGCTGTACGGGTGGGCGGTGCGGTCGTGGGTCGCGGTAATCGAATCGGTCACCGGGAAAAGTCCTTTCGGGTTTCTGTCGGGTCGGGGGTGGCCCAGGCGATCGGTTCGCCGGACAGGTCGAGGTAGATGCTCTTCTGATCGCAGTACTGGCGGATGCCCTCGCGTCCCTTCTCGGTGCCGAGACCGCTGTCGCCGAGACCGGTGAAGGGCGTCGAGATGCTGAACTGCTTGTAGGTGTTGATCCAGACGGTGCCCGCCTTCACCGCGCCGGCCACGCGCCACGCCCGCCGGTAGTCGGAGGTCCAGATGCCGCAGGCCAACCCGTATACCGAGTCGTTCGCCTGCGCGATCAGGTCCTCCTCGTCGTCGAAGGGCAGCACGACGGCCACCGGACCGAAGACCTCCTCGCGGCAGATCGTCGCGGCGTTGTCGGCTCCGGTGAGCACCGTGGGCGGGTAGTACGCGCCGGACGAGAGCCGTTCGTCGGCCGGGATCGCGCCCCCGCACAACGCCCGGGCCCCGGCGGCGACGGCGTCGTCGACCATCGCGGCCACCCGGTCCCGGTGCTCGAAGGTGACCATCGGAGCCACCCGGGTGCGCGGGTCCGTGCCGGGGCCGAGACGCAGGGCCGCTGCGCGCCGGACGAGTTCGCCGGTGAAGGTCTCGGCGATGCTGCGGTGGACGAAGATCCGGGATCCGGCGATGCAGCTCTGCCCGGACGAGGAGAAGACGCCGTAGAGGACGCCGGCAAGGGCCTGTTCGAGATCGGCGTCCTCGAACACGATCGTCGGGGACTTACCGCCGAGTTCGAGCGTGATCGGCATGAGCTTGTCGGCGGCGAGATGCGCGAGGTGACGGCCGGTTTCGGTGCCGCCGGTGAAGGTGACCTTGGCGACGTCCAGGTGCCGGACCAGCGCCTCGCCGACGGTGCGCCCGGATCCCGGCAGGACCGAGAGCACCCCCGCGGGCAGCCCGGCCGCCTCGCAGATGCGGGCGAGACGCAGCGTCACCCACGGCGCCCACACCGGCGGCTTGCTCACGACGGCGTTGCCGGCGGCGAGGGCCGGGGCGATCTTCTGGGCGTCGGACGCGATCGGTGAGTTCCACGGCGTGATCGCGGCGACGACGCCCATCGGCTGGTACGTCGACATGGTCAACCACGGCCCCCGCGGCGTGGTCAGTGCGGAGTCCATCGTCTCGAGTGCGGCCGCGGTGTAACGAAACGTGTTGGCGGCGCTGGCAACCAGGGCCCGGGTCTCGGTCAGCGCCTTGCCGGTGTCGAGGGTCTGGAGCCGTGCCACCCGTTCGGCCTCGTCGTCGAGGGCGTTGCCGACGCGGTGCAGGACCCGTGCACGCTCGTGCGGGAGCAGTGCCGACCACCCGCCGCGGGCGGCGCGCAGACCTTCGGTGACGGCCCGGTCGACGTCGTCGACGGTCGCGGTGTGCAGGCTCGCGAAGACCCGGCCGGTGGCGGGGTCGACGGACTCGATGCACTCACCGAGTCCACGCTGCCATCGGCCGGCGACGAGGATCTCGTCGACCGTGTCGACGGACTCGGGCTCGTGCTCGGCGGGTCCCACCTGGAGAGGGGACGCGTACGCAATGGGCATGAGGGAGGTCCGTTCGGTCGGGACGGACGCGGACCACGCTGCTCGCGGAGCCGGAGGGTGGTGCGCGCCGAGTCGATATCTTTGCACTAAGAGATTTGTATCGTCTTAGCGCAAAGAGGTCAATAGCCGAATGCCCAGATCAGCCGGTCGTTACGCCGGATTTACGGGGCCGAAACGGAGGAGACGCAGGTCATAGCGGTGTGGCGGGCGCCATAGAGGTCCCGAAATTTTTCTCGGCGGACGTCCGACTGCGGCGTCAGACCGGCCGATCGGCGTCCGAGTCCACGCCCACACCGGTGCCCGAGTCCTCGAACTCGGCCGCTCGGGCGGAGTGCTCCAGACGGGCGAGCAGGCGCGCCAGCGTCTCGCGCTCGTCGGTGTCGAGGTCGCCGAGCATCGCGCGCAACTTGGTGAAGTGCGCGTCGGCGACCGAGTCGACGAGCGCGGCACCGGCGGGTGTGAGCTCGACATACACCACCCGGGCGTCCTGACTGTCCTTCGATCGGGTCACCAGGCCCGCCTGCTCGAGCCGATTGACGCGCAGCGACAGCCCGCCGGTGGTGACCAGCGTCTGGTCGGCCAGCTCCCCCGCGGTGAGCCGATGATGCGGCACGGCGCGACGCAGGCAGGCGAGAACGTCGAACCCCGAATCGTTGATCCCGTGCTCCTCGAACGTGGGCGCGATGCGGGACTTGTAGACGAGGAAGCTCCGGTGGAGGCGACCGAACACCTTCAGCCCCGACACGTCGAGTTCGGGACGGGCCACGGCCCAATGCGCGACGATGGCGTCCACGGCGTCGCGATCCCCAGGCTCTCCCACAATGCCGGGAGTCTACCCCCGGCACGACCGGGATCCCGTCCGGCCACGCACGGCGGGCCGCGCCGTGCGGGCGCGACGGAGGGGACGCCGTACGAATCGCCGCCGTTCGCCGGCCACGTCACTTCTTCTCGCACAAGCCGATTCGACCCGCCGATCGTCCATATCACCGAATACCCGCACGGCACGCCGGATCCTCGCCACCACGGGAGACCTGCACCTCTTCCGCGAGCCGGATCTACCGGCAATCCCGTTCCGGTGTCGCACCGATGCTTTCCGGATCGCGGTAGCGGCCGGTGAGCTCCGCGCCGATCCGCGCGAGTTCCGCCCGGACGGAAGGCGGTTCGGTCACCTCGATCATCGCGCCCCAGCCGGCGAGAGTGCGAGCGATGTCCAGCGGCGTCGGTGCGGCGACGCGGACCCGGACGCGCCCGTCGCCGAGTTCGCCGGCGGCGTGGCAGTGCCGGCCGAAGTGGTCGCGCAGGATCGGCACGAACCGGGCCGCGAGCAGGACGGTCGCCCACGTACGTGACCGCCGCTGCTCGACCTCGCCGACGACCTGCCGCCACGCGGCGTCGAGCGCGAAGCCGTCCGGGCGCGCGGCCGGTTCGTCGGCCGGTTCGGCCCGGACGATCCGATCGACGCGAAAGGTGCGCTGGCCGCGATCGGTCCCCGCGATCAGGTACCAGATGTCGTCCTTGTCGACGAGACCCCACGGGTCCACCAGCCGCTCACTACGCTCGCGCGCGCTGTCGGTGTAGACGAGGCGCACTCTCCGTCGCCGCACGACGGCGGCCTGCAGAACATCGACCGTCTCGGGCCGGTGCCGGTCTCGCGCGCCCCACCGGGTGGGATCGATCATCGTGGCGTCCGCAGCGGCCTCGGCGTCGGCCCGGAACGTCGACGGCAGCGCCCGCACCAGCTTGCGCAGGGCGGTCTTGACCTCACCGGAGACGGCCGCCGCGGGGCCGACGAGCAGGAACAGTGCCTGCGCCTCGGCGGCCGAGAGCCCGCTGAGGTCGGTGCGGGCGCCGCCGACGAGCGACCACCCACCGCCGCGTCCGGGCTGCGGATACACCGGGATCCCCGCCGCGGACAGCGCCTCGAGGTCGCGGCGAGCAGTGGCCACGGACACCTCGAGTTCGGCGGCGAGCTCGGCGGCGGTCACCCGCCCACGGCTCTGCAGGAGCAGCAGGACGGCGACGAGACGGTCGGCGCGCATCCCCGAAATGTCTCACGAAAAGTGCTCGGAAGATGAGCGCTTTCGCCCGCAGGATGGATGTCGACACCCCCCGAGGAAAGGAACGAGCCATGTTGCGAGGACTCTCCACCGTCAGCTTCTTCGCCGACGACCTGACGGCCGCCGGTGCCTGGTACACCGAACTGCTCGGCGTCGAGCCGTACTTCCGACGCTCCGTCGAGGGCAGGCTTGCATACCTCGAGTTCCGCACCGGCGACTACGGGCACGAACTCGGGATCGTCGACGGCCGGTTCGTCGCCCACGAGCGCCCCGGGCAGCCCGGCCCCGCGACGACCTACTGGCACGTCGACGATCCCGCGGCCGCCCTCGAGCGGCTCGAATCGATGGGTGCGACGGTGCACGACAAGCCGGTCGAGCACGGCCCCGGATTCGTCACCGCCTCGGTGGTCGACCCGTTCGGCAACGTGCTCGGCGTGATGTACAACCAGCACTACCTGGACGTGCTGGCGGCGCGGACGGAGCCGTGACGGACGATCGTCGGCGGTGCGGAGTGGGACGTCGGCGGAGTCACCCGGCCGGCGAACGCGCGCTGCGCGATCGTTCAGCGCCACCGCCCCAGCAGCTCACCCGCCCGCTCGGCCAGGGTGGCCTGCAGCAGCGGCCCGAAGCTGATCCGGGCGACGCCGAGGGCAGCGAGCGACGCGAGATCGTTCTTCGCCGGGTGGGCGATCGCATTGACCGGCAACGGCAGCTCCGACGTCAGGCGCCGCTGGACCTCGTCGCTGTGGAAGCCCACCGGATAGAGCACATCGGCGCCGGCATCTGCGGCCAGCTTCAGGCGGTCGATCGCCCGGTCCACCCGGTCGGACTCGGCACCGATCTTCTTGACGAACAGGTCGGTGCGGGCGTTGACCACCAGGTGCACACCGGCGGCGTCTGCGGCGGCACGCAACCCGGCCACGTACTCGGCGTGCTCGGCCGGCTCGCGCAGCCGGCCGCCCTCACTGTGCACGGTGTCCTCGACGTTCAATCCGACAGCGCCCGCCCCGAGCAGCCCCTCGACGATCCGAGCGGGGGCCTCGCCGTAACCGGCCTCCACATCCACCGAGATCGGGACGTCGACCGCTGCGGTGACCTGCCGGACCCGGGTCAGCAGCTCCTCGAACGTCATACCCTCGTTGTCCGGCTTGCCGACCGAGTCGGCCACCGGATGGCTGCCCATCGTCAACGCGGCGAAACCGGCCTGCACCGCCAGGTTCGCCGACCAGGCATCCCACACGGTCGGCAGCACCACCGGGTCACCCGGAACGTGCAGAGACTTCAGCGCTACGGCCTTCTCGGCAAGAGTCGTCATGCCGCATCCAACCACACACGTCCCCCGGCATTCCCGGCGAACACACTGCACCCGGGTGCGGATGCGCGACGGGTGCCGCGGCAGAGGCCGGGGGCAGGGGCAGCGAGAAGACCGGGCCCCGTGCCGTTCGCAGTGAACGGCACGGGGCCCGGTTCTCGTCGAGTCGTCCTATCGGACGCTGACCTTCTCGGGTTCCGGCTTCTTCTCGGGAGCGCGGTCGACCCGGGCAGGTACAGCGGTGACGGTCACGTCGTCGGGGACATCGGCGTCGAGCCGGTGCTGCTCCTGCGCGTAGTGGAAGTGCGGGCGCCGGTGACCGAGGAAGGATCCGAACCACGACATCACCGCGACGTAGCGGTTGCGGAAGCCCACCATGTAGACCAGGTGCACGGCCAGCCACAGCACCCAGGCGATGAAGCCGCTCAGCTCGATCTTTCCGACGCGGGTGATCGCGCGGAAGCGGTTGATGATGGCCATGCTGCCCTTGTCCCGGTACTTGAACCGGGTACCCACCGGCTGCTTGCCGAGGATGGTCCGCGCGACGTGGCGGCCGCCCTGCATCGCGACGGGCGACTGCCCGGGCAGGTTGTTCAGCGACGTCATGTCGCCGATGGCGTACACGTCGGCGTAGCCGCCCACGGTGAGGTCCGGGTTGACCAGCAGCCGGCCCGCACGGTCGGTGGCGCAACCGGTGCGCTCGGCGAGGACTCCGGCGAAGTCGTTGGCGCGCACGCCGGCCGACCAGATGATCGTCTCGGCGGTGATCCGGCGCTCTTCGTCGCCCGCCTTGAGCGTGGCACCGTGCTCGTCGATGTCGGTGACGAAGGTGCCGAGCACGACGTCGACACCCGACTTCTCCAGCGACTGCTTGGTGTATTCGCTGAGCTTGCCACCGAAGGCCGGGAGGGCCTCGCCCGCGCCCTCGACGAGGGTGACGGAGACGTCGTCGGCGCTGATGTCGTGGAACGACTGCTCGAAGTAGCGGCCCGCGAGTTCCTTGATCTGGCCGGCGAGCTCGACGCCCGTCGCGCCGGCACCGATGACCACGAAGCTCAGCAGGTTGCGGCGGCGCTCCGGGTCGGTGGTGGTGTGCGCCTCCTCGAAGCACCGCAGGATCTGCCGGCGCAGCCGCTCGGCGTCCTCGACGGTCTTGAGGGCGTAGGTGACCTTCTCGAACTCGTCGCGGCCGAAGTAGGCCTGGCGCGCACCCGTCGCCGCGACGAGCGAGCGGTACCCGACGGTGTGGACGACGCCGCCGGCAACGTAGTCGACCTCGTGCACGTCCGGCCGCACGTCGACGACCCGGCCGAGGCGGACGTCCGCGCTGGGGTACTTGGCGAGGATGGAGCGGATCGACGGGGCGATCTCGCCGGCCGAGAGCACGCCGGTGGCGACCTGGTACAGCAGGGGCTGGAAGAGATGTTCGGTGGTCTCCGAAATCAGGACGAACGGCGTCCCGGCCTTGGCGAGCTTCTTCGCCGTTGCCAGCGCGCCGAAGCCCGAACCGACGACGACGACCTCGGTCCGATCGGTCACTGCTGTGCTGCCCACGATTACCTCTACCTCCACCTTGAAGTCGATGTATGACAACCACCGTATGGAGACGGCAGACCGATGGCCACCAACCTGCCGTATTCGCGGAAGTCTTATCTCGATCGCTCATAAGTAGGATTGGGGGCATGGACTTCCGGCAGCTGCGTTACTTCCTCGCCGTGAGCGAGGAGCTGAGCTTCAGCAAGGCCGCGCAGAAGTGCTTCATCTCCCAGTCCGCCATCAGTCACCAGATCACCCGGCTCGAGAAGGAACTCGATACGTCGCTGTTCGAGCGGTCCACCCGGGTGGTGCGGTTGACCCCCGCCGGTTCGCGGCTGGTCCCCATCGCGCAGCAGGTGCTCAGCCTCGAAGCGCAGGCGTATGCGGTGGCGCGCGAACCGCGCAACCGCATCCGCATCGCCGCGAACATGACCTTCGCGTCCCAGAGCCTCGATGCCATCGCCCACGTCCGCGAGCAGTACCCGGCGATCGACATCGAGTTCGTCATCAAGAGCTTCGCCGACCGGATCGACGCCGTCGCCGGCGGCGACGCCGACGTCGCCCTGATCCGCGGCGGCGTCGACCGCCCGGGTCTCGAGACCATGGAACTGGGGATCGAGGACCTGGTCATCGTCACGTCGAGCCGGCACCCGCTTTCCGCGTTCTCCACCGTCGACCTCGGCGACCTGGCGCCCTACCCGCTGCTACTGCCGCCCCGGCCCAGCCAGGTGCTCATCCACACGGTGATCGAGGACGCCTTCCGCGCGGTGGGACGCCGGGTGCAGCTCGGGCCGTCGATCGCGAGCGACCACACCGCCACCCTCGACGTCATCACCAATCCGCGGGCGTGGACGGTCCTGTACCCGAGCACCGCCGCGGAGACCCCACGGACGGGCCTGGCCTACATGCGCGAGGCGCGCAATCGCCTCAGCGTCCCGGTGTGCGGCGTGGTCCGCAGCGACGCGCCCCGCTCGTCGGCGATGTCGAGCCTGATCCTCGCGCTGCGACGGTCGATGACCAGCGAGGCACCGCCGGGACCCGAGGACTGAACACACAGCCGCGCGGTCGCCGCAATGCGCACCGATCCGGTGGCGTTTCGTGGAAGGATGACCCGATCCGGCGGCGGATCCACGCGGTGAGGAGCGATCATGCAGCGAACCGAGACTTCGTTCACCAGTGCCGACGGCACCCGCATCGTCTACGACGTGTGGTCGCCCGGCGGGGACCCGACCGGCGTGCTCGTGCTGTGTCACGGGTTCGGCGAACACGCACGTAGATACGACCACGTGATCGAGCGCCTCGGTGATCTCGGCCTCACGGTGTACGCGCTCGACCACCGCGGGCACGGCCGCTCCGGCGGCAGGCGCGTATATCTGCGGGAGATGGCCGAGTACACCGGCGACGTGAACCGGCTGTTCGGCATCGCCTCCTTCGACAATCCCGGCCTGCCGCGGTTCCTGCTCGGCCACTCCATGGGCGGGGCCGTCGCCCTGGCCTACGCGCTCGAACACCCCGACGAGCTCACCGCCCTCGTCCTCTCCGGCCCCGCGGTCGACGTCACCTCCGGCACGCCGCGCGTCGTCGTCGAACTCGGCAAGCTCATCGGGCGCGTGCTGCCGCAGCTACCGGTGCAGAAGCTCGACTCCGCGGGCGTCTCCCGCGACCCCGACGTCGTCGCCGCGTACGAAGCCGATCCGCTGGTGCACCACGGGCTCGTGCCCGCCGGCATCGCGCGGGCCCTCGTCGTCACCGGGGAGAGCCTCCCCGACCGGCTGCCTGCGCTGAACCTGCCGGTCCTGCTGCAGCACGGCGCCGAGGACCGGTTGACCGCCCCGGCCGGCAGCCGGCTCGTCGCCGAGCGGGTCGGGTCGCCGGACGTGACCCTGAAGTTGTACGACGGCCTCTACCACGAGGTGTTCAACGAACCGGAGAAGAAGCAGGTCCTCGACGACCTCGTGGAATGGCTCCGGCCGAGGCTCGTCTGACGTGGCCGCCGAACCGTCCGCGCGCATGCCGGCCGCGTTCCTCGGGCACGGCAGCCCCCGCAACGCGCTCGACGCGAACCGCTACACCCGGGCGTGGCGGGAGTTCGGGCGCGCGGTCCCCACGCCGCGTGCGATCCTCGCGATCTCGGCGCACTGGTTCATCAACGCCACCGCCGTCACCGCCATGCCCAGCCCGCGCACCATCCACGACTTCTTCGGCTTCGAGCAGCAACTGTTCGACGTGCAGTACCCGGCGCCGGGGCTGCCCGAACTGGCCGAGGAGATCGCCGACGTCGTGCATCCGACCTGGGTCGGCGCGGACGTCGACTCGTGGGGCATCGACCACGGCACCTGGTCGGTGCTCACCCACGCCTTCCCGGCCGCGGACGTGCCGGTCGTGCAGCTGAGCCTGAACGCCTACCAGGATTTCGACTACCACCTCGAACTCGGCGCGAAGCTCGCGCCGCTACGCGAACGGGGCGTTCTCGTCGTGGCCAGCGGCAACATCGTGCACAACCTCGCCGGCATGGATCGGCGCCTCCCGGACGAGGGGTTCGACTGGGCGCACCGGTTCGACGCGGCGGCGCGGGTCATGATCATGGACCGCCCCGACGGTGTCGCGAGTCTCGACGGGCACGCCGACTTCGAGCACGCGGTCCCCACCACGGATCACTTCCTCCCGCTGCTGTACCTCGCGGGCCTGGCTGGTGTGGGCGACGATCTCGTCGAACCCCTGGTCGACGGCTTCGCGTACGGATCGCTGTCGATGAGCGCCTACACCCTCGGGGTCACGTGCACGGCCGGCGAGGACGGCCCCCCGTCCGCCGGGTTCCCCGACACCCCGAACCCGTCCGACACCAATACCTGACCGCTCGGGCACGCGGCCGAATGTCACACCGCGTCACTCAGATCGAATGGATGTGACATCGGGCCGCCACGGCGGGGTCATGCCGTGTGGCGACGCTCCTGCGCGACGACGGTGCGCCGCACGAAGTCGATGCTGTAGTGCAGCAGCGTGCGGGCCTCGGGCAGCACCTGCCCTATCACCGGGAAGGCGTGCACCTGACCGGCCCACAGGTGGGTCTCGACCGTCGCGCCCACCTCGTCGAAGGCGCCGGTCATGATCTCGACGTCGGGTCGGGTGATCTCGTACTCGGCGACGGAGAAGAACACGGGCGGGAACAGCGCCGGATCGGCACGGACGGGCGACTCCTCGCCCTCGATGTAGTCGGGACCGGCGAGCCAGCGGTCGCGTAGCTTCTCGACCTGCCGCATCGGCAGGTACGCGTCGCGCTTCATGAAGTCGGGGTCGTGCTCCTCGAGTTCGAGGTTGAGCAGCGGCGAGTAGCCGATCACCGCGGCCGGCCGGATCATGCCGCGCAGCGCGGCGATCTCGGCGACCTTCATCGCCAGGTAGCCGCCGGCCGAGTCACCGGCGACGACGATGCGGGTGGGGTCCTCGACCGTCTCGAGCAGCGCGGTGTACGCAGCCATCGCGTCGATGACGGAGGTACCGATCGAGCCCACGGGAAGCTGCCGGTAGGCGACGGAGTACACCGGAACCCCCGACTCGGCGGCGAGCAGTGAGCAGACGGTGCGGTGGGTGGCGAGGCCGCAGAACACGAAGGCGCCGCCGTGGAAGTACAGGATGGTGACCCCGGCGAGCGAGTCCCGGGCGGGTCGCGGCGGTTCGATGCGCTCGCTGGGCACCCCGCCGAGGGTCAGGGGGTCGATGTCGACGCCACGCGGTCGGGGCAGCAGCTTGTCGACGCGACGGTCGAGCCGGCTGAGGGTCTCGATGCCCCGGTCGGTGGCAGGCCACCAGGTGAAGAGCGGCTTCACGAAGATCCGCACGAACCAGAAGACGAGGATCGCCCGCAGGCTCACCGTCCAGTGCCAGATCGTCGATCCGTGGGTGCGCATGTACGCCACGATAGGACGAGGCCGGTACCCGGTCGAGGTACTCTCCGTCACACGTATCTTCCGGACCCTCAGCCCTCAGACCTGCAGCAACGGCACCAGCAGCTCCTCCTCGGTCAGCGCACCGTGCTGGCCGGGCAGCTGCGACATGACCAATTCGCCGTCGGAGCGGATCACCGTGGACTCGCCGAGGCCGATCGCGACGACGTCACCGATGCGTCGGCACGCGGCGGGCGACGGGTCCGGGCCGAACAGGCCGCCGGCGATCACGTCGTCGCGGGTGCCGATCCACATGTCGTCGCCGAGTTCGTTGCGCCACCGCTCCAGCACTGCGTCGGGCCGCCGGGTGTGCACGTGCCGGCAACGGGGTTCGCCCGCGATCGCGTCGACGTCCTCCGAGAGGCCGGAGATGTGGTCGAAGTCGGCGCGACGGCCCCGGGAGGCGTCGACCATGCCGTGGTCGGCGGTGATCAGCAGCCGCGCCCCGGTGGGCAGGGCCGCGACGAGTTGCTCGACGAACCGGTCGACGACGGTGAGCTGCGCGGTCCAGGACGGGGACTCGGGTCCGTAGAGGTGGCCGATCGTGTCGACCTCGCCGAGGTAGCAGTAGACGAGGGTGCGGTCGCCGGCGGCGACGGCAGCGACGACGTGGGCGAGCAGGTCGCCGTAGGCGGAGACACCGACGAAGTTGCCGCCGCGCAGCACGGCCCGGGTGAGCCCGCTGCCGTCGAAGCTGCGGGGCACGACGGTGGTCACGGTGAGCCCGGCGGCGTCGGCGCGTTCGAACGCCGTCGGGTGGGGCTGCACCCATTCGGGGACGAGCCGCTCACGCTGGTCGACCGCGGTCCCGGCGAGGGTCCAGCGCAGCCAGTTGAACGGGGCGTCGATCTCCTCGACGTAGGACTGGTAACCGGTGATGGCGTGGGCGCCGGAGGCCAGGCCGGTGCCCAGCGACGCGATGCTCACCGCGGTGGTGGTGGGGAATCCGGCGCGGATCGGCCGGCCGTCGAGTCCGGTGAGAAACGGGGCGGCTGCGGCATTGCGCCGCAGCAGGTTCCACCCCATGCCGTCGACGAGCAACACGACGGTGCGGGACTGCTCGTCGAGCGCGAGACGGTTGGCCTCGCCGGGCACCCCCGCGGACGCGAGCACGGACGGCATCAGGTCCGCGAGGGTCGGTTCGGCGTAGACGTCGTGCAGCGGCAGGTCCATTACCCGAGTATGGCCTGCCGGCGGCCACTAGTCCTTGATGTCGGATCCGTGCTTGGTCAGCGGCATGATCTCGATGTTCATGTACGGGAACAGCGGCAGGTTCCACAGGATCTCGTGGAGTTCGTCGGCGGAGTCGACGTCGAAGATGCTGATGTTGCTGTACTTGCCGACGATGCGCCAGATCTCCCGCCACTTGCCCTCGCGCTGCAGTTCCTGGCTGTAGGCCTTCTCCCGCGCGACGGTCTCGGCCCGCACCTCGGGATCGAGGTCGCGGGGGATGTCGACGTCCATGCGAACGTGGAACAGTGCCATGGTGCGTACTCCTTTCGGGCCGTGCGCGGTTTCGGTAGCTGTTTCTACCGAAACCGCGCACGGGTGTGGTCAGTCGCGGGCGAGGTGCTTGACGACGTCCATGTCGAGTTCGACGCCGAGGCCGGGCCCCTGCGGGAGGTGCACCTGCCCGTCGGAGTAGTCGAGCGGGGTCTGCAGCAGCTCGACGGCGAACAGCTGCGGCCCGAACAGCTCGGTGCCGTAGTTGATCCCGGGCTCGGCGCAGGCGAAGTGGATGGACGCCGCAGTGCCGATGGGCCCCTCGATCGAGGTGGCGCCGTGGCAGCGGATTCCGGCCGCCTTGGCGACGGCCACGACCTCCTTGCTGCGTTGCAACCCACCGCACTTGGTGGTCTTGAGGGCGATGACGTCGGCGGCGCCGAGCTTGGCGATCTCGAGCGCGTCGTGCGGCGTCTGCACGGACTCGTCGGCCATGACCGGGGCGGACACCAGATGGTTGATCTCGGCGAGGACCTCGCGCTGCTCGCCGGGAGTCGGCTGTTCGATGAGTTCGACGCCGCCGTCGACGAGTTGCGGGACGTACCGCAGCGCGGTGAACCGGTCCCAGCGGGCGTTGACGTCGATGCTGACGCCGGCCTTGCCCTCGAGGGCCTGCGCGATCGTGACGACACGTTCGGTGTCGACCTTCGGGTCGAGCGCGCCCATCTTGAGCTTGAACGCGAAGTTCAGGCGGGCCGCCATCTTCTCCTCGACCTCCTCGAGGATCTCCTCGACCGGCGCGGCGCCGAGCGCCCAGCGCACGTCGACCCCGGTGCGGAAGGCGCCGCCGAGCAGGGCGTGCACGCCGACGCCGAGGGCGCGGGCCCAGGCGTCGTGCAGGGCGACGTCGACGGCGGCCTTGGCGAACCGGGCGCCGGAGACGACGCGTTCGATGTCGACCATGATGCCGCTGATCTCGTCGACGCCGCGGCCGGCGATGTAGGGGGCGATGTAGCCGTCGACGATCGCCTTCATCGTCTCGACGGATTCACCACCCCACCACGGACCGCCGGGCACGACGCCCTCGCCGTAACCGGTGACGCCGCCCGCGGTGGTGATCGCCACGAGCAGGATGGGCTGCTTCTCGGCGGTGGTGGTGGCGAACTTGTGCGGACGTACCAGCGGCACGTCGATGATCGTCGTGTCGATCGAGACGATCTTCAGGTCGGGGTCGGACATCGAACAGCTCACAATCGGATATCGGCGGTGATGCGGGCAACAGTGGACCCTCGGGGACGACGAATGCCGGTGTCCTCTTGGTGGACACCGGCATTCGTCAACTCACGTGGACCCGGTCCATGGAGACGATCAGGCCTCGGGGTCGAGCACGAAGTTGTAGGTCACCTCGTCGACGCCCTCGGCGTTCGGCTGCGGGTCGAGGATGAGCTCGGGCTTGGTCGCGGTCGCGACGTCGTCCTCGACCCACTCGCCACCCTGGAAGTACAGCTGGGTGGTGATCGAGCGCTTGCCGGGGGCCTTCACCATCAGGTGCAGGTGGGCGGGGCGCCACGGGTGTCCACCGTAGGACTCGATGAACCAGCCGGTCGGGCCGTCGGCGGGGATCTTGTAGGGGGCGGGCTTGAGGGTGGTGATCTCGAAGTTGCCCTCGTCGTCGCACTCGACGGTGCCGCGCAGGTTCCACTCGGGGATGCCGGGGGCGAACTGCGAGTAGAGGCCCTCCGCGTCGGCGTGCCACAACTCGATGGTGGCGCCCTGCAGTCCGTTGCCCTCGAGGTCGGTGACCCGGCCCTTGAAGATCAGGGACTCGGCCGCCTTGTCCTGCTCACGCATCGGCATGGTGCACTTGGCCGGCAGCTTCGGGGAGTCGGCCACGTAGTACGGACCCTCGATGCTGCCCTTGGTGCCGGTGAAGTGCTTGCGGTTGTAGTGCACCTCTTCGATCTCGTGCTCGACGAAGACGTCCAGCCACAGCGGCCACTCGCCGTACTCGCCCACGTCGATCATCCACTGCTTGAGCACGCGGTACTCGTCGTAGGTGACCTCGTGCTTGTGGATGATCTCGGCGAACGCCCCGAGCACATCCTTGTAGATGGCGGCGGCACGCTCGACCGACGTGTCCGACGAGACGCGCTCGTTCTTGAACTTGTCGGTGGCCGCATTGCCGGACGCGTGGGCGGTGGGATTCTCGGTGGTGGTCATGTGTCCTCCTCGGCGAGGCTCGAACGATGGTCACGAAAGCTGTCGTGGTGATCGCGGGGCTGGCGCTCTCGCCACTCGGGTTGTACGCTGTGCGTACTTCTGTATCGCAGTGCGTACACACACTGTGCGTCCAGTCACAGGTGATTGTCAACACCCGGGTGGCCCCGGGCGCCGAAACCGCAGGTAGGAGCCAGCAATGCCTAGCCAGGACCGGGATTTCGTCCAAAGCATCGAGCGCGGCTTTGCCGTGCTGCTCGCGTTCGACGAACAGCACCCCAACCCGTCCCTCGCCGAACTGGCAGCGAAGACCGACCTGTCCCGGCCCGCGGTCCGCCGCATCCTGCTGACCCTGCAGAAGCTCGGCTACGTGAGCAACACGGGCAGCCGATGGTCGCTGACCCCGCGCGTGCTCAGCATCGGTCAGCACTACTCCGCCTCGCACGCCCTGGTCGAGGCCGCCATGCCGCGGCTGGTCGAGATCTCCGAGTACACCGGCGAATCCGCCTCCCTCGGCGTTCTCGACGGCGCCGAGGTGGTGTACGCCGCCCGGGTCCCGGTGCGGCGCATCATGAGCATCAACGTCTCGGTGGGCACCCGGGTCCCCGCATACGCGACGTCGATGGGCCGGGCGCTGCTGGCGTGGGCCCCCACCGACACCGTCGAGCAGGTCGTCGCCGACACGAGTTTCGAGAAGCTCGCCACCGCGACCGTCGGCAACGCGGACGAACTGCGGGCCGAGCTGGCCCGGGTGCGCGCCCAGGGCTACGCGCTCACCTCCGCCGAGCTCGAGGAGGGCCTCATCTCGGCGGCGGCGCCGGTGCGCGACGCCGCCGGCACCGTGGTCGGTGTGCTCGCCTGCTCGACGTCGGCGGCCCGGCACACGCCCGAGGAATTCCGCGCGCTCGCCGTGGACTGCCTGGTGAAGTCCGCGAACGACCTCAGCGCCGACCTCGGGTACCGCGGGTAGGTCTCGTCAGCCGCGCAGGGTCGCGGACGGGGTCACGCCGTACTTGCGGCGGTAGGCGGCGGCGAAGCGGCCGGTGTGCGTCATCCCCCAGCGCATGGCCACCTCCGTGACCGACGTCGCCGCCGGGTCGCCGGCCGCGAGCTCCTCGTGGATCCGCTCGAGGCGCAGGTCGAGCAGGTAGTCGCGGGGACAGACCCCCAGGTACTCGCGGAATCCCTCCTGGAGGCGGCGCACGCTCACGCCCGCCAGCTCGGCCATGTCCGCCGACGTCCACGGCTGGGCCGGATCCTCGTGGATGCGGTCGAGGACCCGCTTGACGATCCGCGGTCGCGCCGCGGTGCCGGTTCCGCCGTCGGGCATCACCGCGAGCACGAACGCCGAGGTCAGGGCGCCGGAGAGCTGCTCGGCGACCAATGGGTTGCGCCACAGCTCCTCGTCCGCGCGCAGCTGATCGACCACCGAACGCAGCAGGGTCATCCAGCTCTGACCGGCCTCCCCGGTCAGGTCCACCTGCTCCGGCAACTGCAGGTCGGGACGTCCCAGGATCCGCGCCAGCTCACGGTCCAGGTAGTCGCGGTCGAGCTTGACGCCGACGATCTCGCAGTCGTCGGTCCAGCGGGTGATGGTGGCGGCGGTGTCCGGCCGGAACACCGACGCCTGTCCCTGCACCGAGACCACCTCGCGGCCCGCGGTCACCGATTCGATGCGCCCGGACAGGGGGATGTTGACCGCGTAGGCACCCGGATGGTCCGACTGCACCGTGACCTCGGCGCCCCATCCGATTCGCGCCAGCCGCAGCGGACCGAGCTGCAGCGCGCGGACATCGACGTGCGGTTCCGTACCGGCGGCCAGCGGGGCCAGGGTGTGCGGGAAGTATGCGTCGGACACCACATGCTCGGCTTCGTCCCAATCGGCCGGATCAGGCGTCGACCTCACCCTGTACCTCCGTTTCCGTCCCCGGGACCTTCGGCGCCGTTCGCCATTCGGGACCTTCGTCCCGGTATACCCGGGACCCACTGCCCAGTGTGATGGGCAACACGTCTCCGGGCAAACGAGGCCATCGGTCACGCCGACCGCGCTAACCGGATAGCGACCGCGTTCAGCGGATCGCAGCCGGCACCCACCCGCTCCTATGGTCTACATCACACCAGCACGGATCGACCCGGGAGGAGCGCCGAAATGGAACAGCGTCGGCTCCGGAACATCTTCGGACAGTTCGCAAGTGGCGTCACCGTGATCACCTGCGCCAACCACGAGGGCACACCCCACGGCGCGACGGTCACCGCGTTCACCGCCGTCTCCCTCGAGCCCCGGCTGTGCCAGGTCACCCTGACCCGCACGTCGAAGGCGTGCGGCTTCCTCTCCGGCGCACCGTTCGCGGTGAACATCCTCGCCGCGGACCAGGTCGACACCGCCCTGCACTTCGCCGGCCGGCCGCAGACCCCCGGCCCGGTGTTCGAGGACGGACCCACGGCGCCGGTGCTCGCCGGGGCCGCGGCGACCCTGTCCTGCGTCCCGTGGCGCGAGTACGACGGCGGCGACCACGTGATCTACATCGGCGAGATCGTCGACGCCCAGTGCCGCGACACCGCCCCGCTGCTGTTCTACCGGAGCACCTTCCACGAACTCGGCGCACCGAGCGCCTCCGCCGCATGGAACGGCTCGATGGACGATCCGCACAGCGGCTGGTTCGACGCCCGGACCCGGTTCACCCCGCTCCACCTCGATGCCGCGGTGAACTGACCACCGCCCGGAACCACTTACCAGTTCCCTTCACCCGCAAGGAGATATCCATGACCACTCTCGAGTCCCGTCCCGGCGAGAACACGATCGACCGCTCCACGGTGAACGTCGCCGCCGATTCCCCGGCGAACCGGCAGCAGAATTTCGCCACGCGGCCGATGACCGGCGACGAGTACATCGAATCGATCAAGGACGGCCGCGAGATCTGGCTGCACGGCGAGCGGGTCGAGGACTTCACCAACCATCCGGCGTTCCGCAACTCCATCCGCATGACCGCCCGCCTCTACGACTCGCTGCACACCGGCGAGCACGTCGGCACCCTCACCTGTCCCACCGACACCGGCAACGGCGGGGTGACCATGCCGTTCTTCCGCACCCCCACCTCCGCCGACGACCTGCTCGCCGAACGCGACGCCATCGCCACCTGGGCGCGGATGACCTACGGCTGGATGGGCCGGTCCCCCGACTACAAGGCCTCCTTCCTCGGCACCCTCAACGCCAACAGCGAGCTCTACGCCCCGTTCCAGGACAACGCCAAGCGCTGGTACCGCGAGTCGCAGGAGAAGGTCCTGTACTGGAACCACGCCATCATCAACCCCCCGGTGGACCGGCAACTGCCCCCGGACCAGGTCGGCGACGTGTTCATGAAGGTCGAGAAGGAGACCGACGCGGGCCTGATCGTCTCCGGCGCCAAGGTCGTCGCCACCGGCTCGGCGATCACCAACTACAACTTCATCGCCCACTACGGCCTGCCGATCAAGAAGAAGGAATTCGCCCTGATCTGCACGGTGCCGATGGACGCGCCCGGCATCAAGCTGATCTCGCGGGCCTCCTACAGCCAGAACGCCGCCGTGGTCGGCTCGCCGTTCGACTACCCGCTGTCCTCGCGCATGGACGAGAACGACGCGATCTTCATCTTCGACAAGGTGCTCGTGCCGTGGGAGAACGTGTTCATGTACGGCGATGTGGAGAAGATCAACGCGTTCTTCCCGCAGTCCGGATTCCTGCCGCGGTTCACCTTCCAGGGCTGCACCCGCCTCGCCGTCAAGCTCGACTTCATCGCGGGCCTGCTGCTCAAGGCCCTCGACGCCACCGGCGCCGGCGGCTTCCGCGGCGTGCAGACCCGCGTCGGGGAGGTCATCGGCTGGCGCAACCTGTTCTGGTCGCTCACCGAGTCGATGGCCCGCGACCCCGAGCCGTGGATCGGCGACACCGTCATCCCGAAGCTCGAGTACGGCCTGACCTACCGGATGTTCATGATCTCCGGCTACCCGCGCATCAAGGAGATCATCGAGCAGGACGTCGCGTCCGGCCTGATCTACCTGCCCTCGTCGGCGGCGGACTTCAAGAGCCCTGAGGTGCGCCCCTACCTGGACAAGTACGTCCGCGGCTCCGACGGCATCACCGCCGTGGACCGGGTCAAGGTCATGAAGGCCCTGTGGGACTCGATCGGCTCCGAGTTCGGTGGCCGCCACGAACTGTACGAGCGCAACTACTCCGGCAACCACGAGAACGTCAAGGCCGAACTGCTGTTCGCCGCCGAGAACCGCGGCATCGTCTCCGGCATGAAGGGCCTGGCCGAGCAGTTCATGAGCGAGTACGACCTCGACGGCTGGACCGTGCCCGACCTCATCGGCAACGACGACGTCAGCGCCTACTACCGCAAGTAACCCCCAGCTGCCGCGCGCGGGCGATCCCCTGCCGCCCGCGCGCGGCGTTCCACCCGCGAAGGAGCGCCCGAGATGACCACCGCCTCGAAGTCCGTCGCCCGTGCCCCCGTCCCGGAGTTCGACGCCGTGGTCCTCGGGCGCTCCTTCGCCGCCCTGCGGGCGGCCGGCCGCCTGCGCGACGAACTGCGATTGGCCGTCCACGACACGGCCGGCGCGACCTCCGCCCGCTACGACGACGTCGACCACCGCTGGGACATCCTCGACGGCTCGACCGTCGTCGCGCGGGCCAAGTTCCTCGTCGACGGGGACGGCACCCTCCCGCTGTGCGGCCGCGACGGTGCGCGGTGCACGGCGAACACGTTGACGGCGAAGGGTTTTCCCAACCTCTTCCGGCCGGCCACCGCCGTCCACCCCGATCCCGTCGGATACACCGTCGCGTGCATCGAGCACATGCGCGCCTACGGCCACGACTACGTCGAGCGCCGAGCCCGGGTCCCGATCTGCGACGACGACTTCCCGGAGCTGTCGTTCGACCGGCCCACCCCGCAGTTCTGGGTCGGGTAGGCCCACGCAACGACACAGGTCCCGGACATCGACAAGCGTCTCGACGGTTGTCGACGTCCGGGACTTCTGTGTGCGTCAGCGGCCGCGCAGGACCTCCGCGGGCGTCGTCCCGTAGCGCCGCTTGAACGCCGCGGCGAACCGGCCGGGGTGGCTGAAACCCCACCGGTAGGCCACGTCGGCGACGGTGACCGTGCCCGCTCCGGCGACGAGGTCGGCGTGGGCGCGGTCGAGCCGGATGTCGAGCAGGCACGCCGACGGGCTGCGGCCGACGAAGTGGGCGAACGCCTCCTGCAGGCGGCGGACGCTGGTGCCGGCCAGTTCGGCCATGTCGGCCGAGGTCCACGCCCGGCCGGGATCGTCGTGCAGGGCGTCGAGGACGCGACGGATCATGCCCGGCCGCGGGGGTCCGGCCGGTCCGTCCTGCGGGGCGACGGCCAGGACGAACGCCGCGGTCACGGCACCGGCGAGCTGCGCCCCGACCACCGGATTGCGCACCACCTCGAGGGCGCCGTCGAGCTGTTCGGACAGGGCCCGGACGAGCCCGTGCCACTCGCTCGCCGGACCGGTCAGGTCGAGCTGGTCGGGCAGCTCGAGCTTCGATCGCACCGGCGAACCGAGGATCCTGTCGGCCTCCCGCTCGAGATGCTCCCGGTCGAACTTCACCCCGAGCACGGAACACGTTGCGCCCCAATGGGTGATCACACTCGGCGTGTCGGCCCGGAAGACGGTGGCCTGACCGGGCACCGAAACGGTCTCGCCGTGGCTGCCACGGGACTCGAGCCGGCCGGTGACCGGGATGTTCACCTCGTAGGCGCCCGGATAGTCGCACGCGATGGCGATGTCGGCACCCCAGTGCAGGCGGCCGAGGGTCACCCCGCCGAGATCGACCGTCGTCAGCGACAGCTTCGGCCGGTCGGTGCCCGACAAATCGGTCAGCTCATGGGGAAAGTACGCGTCCGCCACCGCCCGGGATGCGGCATCCCAGTCTCCGATCTCGGTCGCACTCACACCACGAGCGTACGTAGCGGAGACGCCGGTCACAGAAAGTCGCGCGATGTGTCCAGGGGCCGCGCGGATCGTCTCGGCGATCGTGTGACTGCCGTCATATGTTCTGCCTCACCCGACGAACGGCCCCGCTCGAGGGGCCTAACCGCCGAAGACACATCGAGGAGCACTACCGATGACGAGCACCCTTTCATGGATCGACGAGATCACCATGACCGAACTCGAGCGCAACCCGTACCCGGTCTACGAGCGGCTGCGGGCCGAGGCACCGGTCGCCTTCGTCCCCGTCCTCGGCGCGTTCGTCGCCTCGACCGCCGAGGCGTGCCACGCCATCGCGACGAGCGACGACTTCGAGGCCATCATCACCCCGGCCGGCGGCCGCACGTTCGGACATCCCGCGATCATCGGTGTCAACGGCGACATCCACCAGGATCTGCGCTCGATGGTCGAACCCGCGCTGCAGCCGAGCGAGGTCGACCGCTGGATCGAGGACCTGGTCCGGCCCATCGCCCGCCGCTACCTCGAGGGTTTCGAGAACGACGGCCGCGCCGATCTCGTCGCCCGGTACTGCGAACCGGTCAGCGTCCGCGCGCTCGGCGACCTGCTCGGGCTGAAGGACGTCGGCTCCGACACGCTGCGCGAGTGGTTCCACAAGCTGTCCGACTCCTTCACCAACGCCGAGGTCGACGACCACGGTGAATTCACCGACCAGGAGCGGTTCGCGGCCGGCGACGCCGCGAAGGCGGAGATCCGCTCGATCGTCGATCCCCTGATCGACCACTGGATCGAACACCCGGACGACAGTGCGATGTCGCACTGGCTGCACGACGGCATGCCCGAGGGGCAGACCCGCGACCGCGAGTACATCTATCCCACGCTGTACGTGTTCCTGCTCGGGGCCATGCAGGAGCCGGGGCACGCCATGTCCTCGACGCTGGCGGGGCTGTTCAGCCGGCCCGAACAGTTCGAAGCCGTCGTCGACGAGCCGGGTCTGATTCCGCGCGCGATCGCCGAGGGCATGCGGTGGACGTCGCCGATCTGGTCGGCGACGGCCCGCATCGCGAGGCGGGACACCACGGTGTCCGGGGTCGACATCGCGGCAGGCACCGTGGTGATCCTGTCGTACGGCTCGGCCAATCACGACACCGGCAAGTACGACGCCCCCACCGAATACGACATGACCCGCCCGCCGCTGCCGCACCTGGCGTTCGGCGCCGGCAACCACGCGTGCGCCGGCATCTACTTCGCGAACCACGTGTGCCGCATCGGCCTCGAGGAACTGCTCGACACCATCCCCAACCTCGAGCGGGACACGAACGCCGACGTCGAGTTCTGGGGCTGGGGCTTCCGCGGACCCACCGCCCTGCACGTCACCTGGGAGGTCTAGGACATGAGCGCCACCGTCACCGTCGGCGACACCACCGTCGCGTGCGCACCCGAGCAGACCGTGCTCGACGCACTGCTGCGCAGCGGGGTGTGGATGCCCAATTCGTGCAACCAGGGCACGTGCGGCACCTGCAAGATCCGGGTCCGCTCGGGCGCCGTCGACCACCGCACGTCCCCCGAGGCGACGCTGCCCGCGACGGAACGCGACGCGGGCTTCGCCCTCGCGTGCCAGGCCACGCCGTGCGGCGACACCGTCGTCGAGCGGCCACGCACCGACGACGGCCGGGACCGGGACGCCACCCACGCGCTGCGCGACCTCGTCGGCACCGTCACCGAGGTCCGCGACATCGCCCACGACACGCGGCGGATGCTGCTCACCCTGGACACGCCGCTCGAATTCTCCGCCGGGCAGTACGTCGAACTGACTGTCCCGGGCACCGGCGTCCGGCGGCAGTACTCGCTGGCGAACACCCCGGGTGAGGCGAAGCTGCTCGAGCTGCATGTCCGTCGCCGGCCGGGTGGGGTCGCGAGCGACCGGTGGGCGTTCGGCACCGTCGCGGTCGGCGACCGTGTCGACGTCACCGGACCGCTCGGGGACTTCACGTTCGACGCGGAGTCCACCGGCCCCATGGTGCTGCTCGCGGGCGGGACCGGACTGGCCCCGATGAAGAGCATCGTCCGGCAGGCGCTGTCGCTGGATCCGCGGCGCGAGATCGTCCTCTACCACGGGGTGCGCACCGCCGAGGACCTCTACGACTCCGGCTTCTTCCGCGAGCTGGAGGCGCAGCATCCCGGCTTCCGGTTCGTCGCGTGCCTGAGCCGTGAGTCCGGCGGCGACCGCGAGGGCTACGCCCCCGACGCCTTCGTCGAGGACGTGGCGTCGGCGAAGGAGTACACGGGCTACATCTGCGGCTCCGAGGCCTTCGTCGACAGCGCCGTCAAGGCGTGCAAGCGGCGCCGGATGTCGCCGCGCCGGATCCGGCGGGAGAAGTTCACCTCGGCGACGTGACCCACCCCCGGTGCGTCCTTTGGGCTGTTCCAGCAGCCCAAAGGACGCACCGGGCGTTTGGGGACTTCCTACCCTCCTGCCGAGGGTCCTAGGTAGGCCTAGGCATTTGCCTGGTGTGACTGTGGCCACATGGTGGCATGGTGGAGATAACGCGGAAACAGCCCCATTCTCCGCCGGGGCCGACCCGACACCCTTTCTGGAGGATCCCCATGACCGAGACCCTGGACCATGTGCGCGCCGCCCTCGACGGCGCTCTCGTCGAAGATGCGGCCAGCGGCCGATACCAAGTGCGCCGCAACATCTTCACCGACGAGGAAGTCTTCGAGCTGGAGATGAAGCACATCTTCGAAGGCAACTGGGTCTACCTCGCGCACGAGAGCCAGGTTCCGAACAACGGGGACTACTTCACCACCTACATCGGTCGCCAGCCCGTCGTGATCAGCCGCGACAAGGAGGGCGAGCTGCACTGCCTGATCAACGCGTGCAGCCACCGGGGCGCGATGCTGTGCCGGCGCAAGACCGACAACCGCACCACGTTCACCTGCCCGTTCCACGGCTGGACGTTCCGCAACAACGGCAAGCTGCTCAAGGTCAAGGACCCGCGCGACGCCGGCTACCCGGAGGGGTTCAACAAGGACGGCAGCCACGACCTGACCAAGGTCGCCCGGTTCGAGAGCTACCGCGGCTTCCTGTTCGGCAGCCTGAACGAGGACGTCAAGCCCCTCGAAGAGCACCTCGGCGACGCCACCAAGATCATCGACATGATCGTGGACCAGTCCCCCGAGGGTCTCGAGGTGCTGCGCGGTTCGTCCACCTACACCTACGACGGCAACTGGAAGCTGCAGGCGGAGAACGGCGCCGACGGCTACCACGTGTCGGCGACGCACTGGAACTACGCGGCCACCACCGCGCGCCGCACCGCCGGCGAGTCGACCAACGAGACCAAGGCGATGGACGCCGGCACCTGGGGCAAGCAGGGCGGCGGCTACCACTCGTTCGAGAACGGCCACCTGCTGCTGTGGATGTGGTGGGGCAACCCGCAGGACCGCCCGCTCTTCCCCCGCAAGGACGAGCTCGCCGCAGAATTCGGCGAGAAGAAGGCCGAGTTCATGGTCGGCGCGTCCCGCAACCTCTGCCTCTACCCGAACGTGTACCTGATGGACCAGTTCTCCTCGCAGATCCGGCATTTCCGGCCGATCTCCGTGGACAAGACCGAAGTCACCATCTACTGCATCGCCCCCAAGGGTGAGAGCGCCGAATCCCGCGCCAACCGCATCCGCCAGTACGAGGACTTCTTCAACGCCACCGGAATGGCCACCCCGGACGACCTCGAGGAGTTCCGGTCCTGCCAGAAGACCTATCTCGCGTCGGCCGCCCCGTGGAACGACCTCAGCCGCGGCGCCACCCACCAGCTCAACGGACCGGACCAGGTCGCGCTGGACCTCGGCATGAAGAACGTGCTGTCGAGCGGCGTGAAGACCGAGGACGAGGGCCTGTACCCGATCCAGCACGGTTTCTGGCTCGAGAGCATGCGCAAGGCCGTCGCGGCGGAAACCGCCGAGAACGCCGCTGCCGAGCCCACCACCACGAACGAGCGCTGAGGAAGACCAGGACATGACCGCCGCAACGGAATTGACGCAGACCGACATCGAGCAGTTCCTCTACCGTGAGGCCCGTCTCCTCGACGACCGCGAGTTCGAGAAGTGGCTCGAGTGCTACCACCCGCAGGCCGAGTACTGGATGCCGGCATGGGACGACAACGGTGCGCTCACCGAGGACCCGCAGCGCGAGATCTCGCTCATCTACTACCCCAACCGCGGTGGCCTCGAGGACCGGGTGTTCCGCATCCGCACCGACCGCTCCTCCGCGACGTCGCTGCCCGAACCGCGCACCGGCCACAACATCACCAACGTCGAGATCCTCGAGCGCCGCGGCACCGAGATCGACCTGCGCCACAACTGGTTCTCGCTGTACTACCGGTACAACACCACCGACACCTACTTCGGCACGAACTTCGTGACCCTCGACGTCTCGGGCCCGCACCCGGTGATCAAGAAGAAGAAGATCGTGCTCAAGAACGACTACATCCACCACATCGTGGACGTCTACGTCGTCTGATCCACCCCCGATTCACGAAAGGAGGCACATGCCGTGAGCTTTCAGGTGGCATTGAGCTTCGAGGACGGGGTGACCCGCTTCATCAAGTGCGGACCGAACGAGACGGTCGCCGACGCGTCGTACAAGGCGCGGATCAACATTCCTCTCGACTGCCGCGACGGCGCGTGCGGTACCTGCAAGGCGCTGTGCGAGTCCGGCAACTACGACGGCGGCGACTACATCGAGGAGGCGCTGACCGACGACGAGGCCGAGCAGGGATTCTGCCTGCCGTGCCAGATGGTCCCGGAATCCGATCTCGTGCTGCAGATCGCGACGACCTCGGACGTCGCGAAGACCGCGGCCGCGACGTACACGGCGACGATCACGGACCTGCAGCGGTTCTCTCCCAGCACCGTGGGCTTCACCGTCGAGATCCCCAATCGGGACGACCTGGTGTTCCTGCCGGGCCAGTACGTGAACATCACCGTGCCCGGAACGGAACAGACCCGGTCGTACTCGTTCAGCACGGGACCGAACGACCCGCAGTTGTCCTTCCTGGTGAAGATCACCGAGGGCGGCCTGATGTCCGAGTACCTGAGTGATCGCGCCCAGGTGGGAGACACCCTGCAGTTCACCGGCCCGTTCGGCAGCTTCTTCCTGCGTGAGCGTAAGCGCCCCGCCCTCCTGCTCGCCGGCGGTACCGGCCTCGCGCCACTGCTCGCCATCCTGTCGAAGATGCAGGAGGAGGGCAGCGACCTGCCGGTGCACCTGGTCTACGGCGTCAGCTTCGACCAGGACCTGGTCGAGCTGGACAAGCTCGAGGCCTACACGCGGTCGCTGCCGAACTTCACGTTCGACTACTGCGTTTCCGATCCGGAGTCGACCGCCCCCAACAAGGGGTACGTCACCGGGCTGTTCGAGCCGAAGCACCTCAACGACGGCGACGTCGACGTCTACCTGTGCGGGCCGCCGCCGATGGTCGAGGCGGTGCGCACGCACCTGTCGGACGAGGGCATCTCGGTGACGAACTTCTACTTCGAGAAGTTCAACAACTCCGCGACCCTCGGAGCCGCCGAACCGGCGCCCCGGCCCACCGAGCGGGAACTCGAAGCCGCCACCAGGGCAGCCGAGGAGACCGGCCTGCCGGTGTCCCTCGGCGCCGCCGAGCAGGTGCCGGTGGGCAACTACGAGATCGGCGAGGAGCACCCGCCCGTCACCGAATCCGACGCCCAGTTCGACGCGCGCATGGCGCTCGAACTCGGTGCGCTGGAGCTGACCATCGGCCGGCTCACCGACGCGCAGCTCGTGGAATTCCGGATTCTCGCCGAGGCGTCGACCGCGTCGATCGACCACGACCGCTTCACCGACGCGGGCGCGTTCACCGACACCAACGCCGCCTTCCACGAGTTCCTGTTCCGCTGCTGCGGCAATCCCGTGCTGCTCGAGGCGTACAACCGGCTCGAGGTGACCCAGCTGATGCGCAAGGTGCTGCGCACCGCGCAGTGGGTGGACGAGCAGATTCCGCACGACCACCTGCAGATCGTGCGGGCGTTCGAACGCAAGGACCGCGCGGCGGCCCGCGACCTCATCGTCAGCCATGCCGAGCACGCCAAGGCGACGATGCGCCGCGCCATCGAGGAGTCCGCGAAGGTGGAACTCGCGTGAGTGCCCTTCTTCCGGTCGGCACCGTGTACCCGGGCCGCTTCGACGGCAGGGTTGTCACCGTCACCGGCGCCGCGCAGGGTATCGGCCTCGTGGTCGCGTCCCGCATCGCAGCCGAGGGCGGATCCGTGATCCTCGTCGACCGCTCCGAGCTCGTGCACGAGGTGGCGAAGGAGTTGCGCGAGAAGGGTTTCCAGGCGCACTCCGTCACCGCCGACCTCGAGACTTTCGCGGGAGCGCAGTCCGCGATCGACGAGGCCCGGCAGCAGCACGGCCGCATCGACGTGCTCGTCAACAACGTCGGCGGGACGATCTGGGCGAAGCCGTACGAGCACTACACCCCCGAGCAGATCCAGGCGGAGGTGCAGCGGTCGCTGTTCCCGACGCTGTGGACATGCCGCGCGGTGCTGCCGTACCTGATCGAGCAACGCTCGGGCACGATCGTCAACGTGTCCTCCGTGGCGACGCGCGGTGTCAACCGCGTCCCCTACGCCGCCGCCAAGGGCGGGGTCAACGCGATCACCGCCGCGCTCGCCCTCGAGGCCGCCCCGTACGGGATCCGGGTCGTCGCCACCGCCCCCGGCGGCACCGACGCCCCCGCCCGCCGGGTAGCGCGCGGCCCCGCCGCGCAGAGCGAGCAGGAGAAGGGCTGGTACCAGCAGATCGTGGACCAGACCGTCGACTCCTCGCTGCTCAAGCGGTACGGCACGCTCGACGAGCAGGCCGCCGCGATCACTTTCCTGGCCTCGGAGGAGGCCTCCTACATCACCGGCACGGTTCTTCCCGTCGCCGGCGGCGACCTGGGGTAACACCCCAGCACCGCCACAGGCCTCACCGACAGGCCAGGGATCCCCTGCCGGTGAGGCCCTCTTTCTGCCCCGTTTCATTTGTGACCGCACTCACAGACCGGAGCCGACATGGCCGACAACACAACCGCCTGGGCAAGTCCCCGGCACCGCCGCACCGTCATCTGGGTCGTCGCCCTCGCCACGCTCGCGATCATCTTCGACGGCTACGACCTCGTCGTCTACGGGACGATCCTGCCCACACTGATGGCCGACCCCAGCCAGATCGGAGCGATCTCCGCGCAGCAGGGCGGCGCGCTGGGCTCGTACGCCCTCATCGGCGTCATGGTCGGCGCCCTGTTCACCGGCGCGTTCGGCGACCGGCTCGGGCGCCGGAAGATGATGCTGATCAACATCGTCTGGTTCTCCGTCGGCATGGGCGCCGCGGCGATGGCCACCAGCATCACCTCCTTCGGCATCCTGCGCTTCTTCACCGGCATCGGCGTCGGTGGTCTCGTCGCCACCGCGGGTGCCGTGGTGGCCGAGTTCGCTCCGCCCGGGAAACGGAACCTGTTCAACGCGATCGTCTACAGCGGCGTCCCCGCCGGCGGCGTCCTCGCCTCTCTGCTGGCCATCGTGCTGCGCGACACCATCGGCTGGCGCGGACTGTTCTGGATCGGCGCGCTGCCGCTGGTGATCCTGCTGCCCCTGGCCCTGGTGAAGCTCCCCGAATCCCCGATGTGGCTGCAGGCGCGCGGGCGGACGGACGAGGCGGCCGCGGTCTGTGACAAGTTCGGTCTCCCCCTGCCCACGATCGCCCCGGCCCCGGCCGAGAAGGTCGGATTCGCCGCACTGGCCACCCGCCGCTACGCGTGGGGCACCACCCTGCTCGGCCTGATGAGCTTCGCCGGGCTCCTGCTGACCTACGGCCTGAACACGTGGCTGCCGAAGATCATGGCCGACGCCGGCTACAACGCGAAGGGCTCGCTCGCATTCCTGTTGGTGCTCAACGGCGGTGCGATCATCGGCGGCCTCCTGGCCTCCCGGATCGCCGACGGCCGCGGCCCCCAGCCGGTCATCGCCACCACGTTCGGCCTCGCCGGCCTGGCACTGATCCTCCTCACCTTCGGGTTCCCGCTGCCCGTCCTGCTGACCGCGGTGGCGATCGCCGGGGTCGGCACGATCGGCACCCAGGTGCTCATCTACGGGTTCGTCTCCAACTACTACGAGACGGCAGCGCGCGGTGCCGGTGTCGCCTGGTGCGCCGGATTCGGCCGGCTCGGCGGCATCTTCGGCCCCATCATCGGCGGCCTGCTCATCGGTGCCGGGCTGAGCAACGACGTGAGCTTCTACATCTTCGCGGGCATCGCCGTGGCCGGCGCCCTGGTCACGGTGTTCGTTCCCATCCGACGGGGTGCGCAGTACGTTGCCCGAACCCCCGAAGCTGCGGCCGCGAGCCCCACTACCGTGGAAGTGTGACTCACCCCGCCATGCTGGTCGGACGTACCCGAGAGCTCTCCGAGCTCGACCGTCACCTCGGCGAGGCGCGAGCCGGTTCACCCGTGCTCGCCCTCGTCGAGGGTCCGCCGGGTATCGGCAAATCCGCCCTGGTGCAACGATTCACCGAGGTCTTGAACGGCTGGCAGGTCCGCGTGTCCGCGGGCGTCCCGTGGGAGGCGGCGCGCGCGTGGAGCACGGCCGAGCAACTGCTGCAGGCCCCCGTCACCGGACGTGATCCGGTGGAAGTGGCGCACGAACTGTTGTCCCTCGTGGACGATCCCACCGTTCTCGTCGTCGACGACGCGCACTGGTCCGATTCCGAGTCGTTGCAGGCCCTGTCGTCCGCCGTCCGCCGCGCCCACGGCAAGCAGTTGCTCGTCCTGCTGGTGACCGTGGACCCGCTGCCGGAGGCGGTCCCGGACAGCACCCGGCAGGTGCTCGACCATCACCGCGCCCTCTCCGTGCACGTGCGGCCCCTCGGGCCGCAGGACATCGCCCAGCTGGCCCTCGCCCGCATCGGCGTGGACCTGTCGCCGTGGACCGCGCGACGGCTGTTCGAGCACACTCTCGGCACACCCCGCCCGATCCTGCAGTTGCTCGACGAGATCCCCCGCAACCAGTGGCAGCACTGGCAGGCCCGGTTCCCGGCGCCCCAGGAACGGTCGGGCGCCGTGCGCCGCACGCTGGACCACTGCCCCGCCGAGACCCGGGCACTCGTGGAAGCGGCGGCCGTGCTCGGTGGCGAAAGCACCCTGACCCAGGCCGCGGCGCTGGCCGGGCTGGCGGACCCGACCGCGGCGCTCGACGCCGCGCACACCGCCGGATTGCTCCGGCGGCGCGAACAGCGCGGCGCGGTCACCCTGATCTTCCCGGACCCGATGACGCGGGCCGCCGTCGCGGACGACATCGGTCCCGCCCGCTGGCGCGACCTGCACGCCCGCGCCGCCGAACTGGTCGACGACGAGGGTGCCGCCCTCACCCACCTGGTCTCCGCCACCCCCACCGCCGATGCGGACCTCGCGGACCGCCTCGATCGGTACGGCCGGCGCCGCGCCGCCGTCGGTGCGTGGTCGGATGCTGCCGAGGCACTGATCATCGCGAGTGGCATCAGTCCCGACCGCGACCAGCGCGCGCAGCGGCTGATCCGCGGCGTCGACGCCCTCACGGGCGCGGCGGACCTGCCCCAGGCGCTGACGTTCGTGCCGGCGATGGAGGCCGCGCCCGAGGGCTCCATGCGCGACGTGGTGCTCGGCTACCTGGCGATCCAGCGCGGCCGGTCGGCCGAGGCCTCCCAGCTGCTCACGCGCGCATGGCAACTGCTCCCGGACCCGGCCCGGGACCCCGATCTGGGTGCGATGATCTGCCAGCGCATGGTGCTGCATTCGCTGGCCCAGCTCGACGGCGCGGGCCTCGTCGAGTGGGCCGACCGCGCGTCGTCCCTCGTAGCTCCCGACATGCCCGCTGCCGTCGAGTCGGCCGCGATCCGCGGCCTCGGCCTGGCCATGACCGGCCGCGTCGACGAGGCACGCGCCTCGTACGCAGAGCTGTCGGAGACCTTCCGGCTCGGCGCCCAGAGCCAGCGGATCCGCATGGCGGAGGGCTGGCTCGCCCTGGCGCTGGACGAGCCGGATCGCGCCCGCGCGGAGCTCGAGAGTGCCGAGCCGACCGTCTTCCGCGGCGGCTCGATCCGGATCTCGTTGTGGGCGCAGGCGTGGCTGGCGCGCACGGAGTTCGCGCTCGGCGCATGGGACGACGCCGTGCGCACCGTCGACCGCGCGGCCGCACAGCTCGACACGGCCGGCCTGGATCTGCTTCGGCCGCTGGTGCATTGGACAGGAGCACAGGTGCACGCCCTGCGCGGGGACTGGTCGCTGGCCCGCGAGCACCTGCGTCGCGGACGCGCGGGCGCCACCGACTATGCCGTCATGGTGGTGCCGTCCTGCATCGCGGCCGCCCAGTGCGCAGAGGTCGCCGCCGACTACGACGGGGTGCTGCGGCACCTCGCACCGCTCACCACCCGTCGGCGGCAGGCCTTGGTGGAACCGGGTTTCTGGCCGTGGCCGGACCTGTACGCGAATGCTCTCGTGATGACCGGACGCGTCGACGAGGCCGACGAGTTCCTCCGTCCGTTCGAGGAACTGGCCGTCTCCCGTGGGCACCTGTCCGCCCGGGCGCGGCTCGGATACGTGCGCGGACGGATCCACGGGGCACGGGGTGACATCGACGCCGCCCGCAGAACATTCGAGGACGCGCTGGCGAACCTGGCGACGCTGTCGCTGCCGTACGACCGTGCCCGCGTGAACTTCGCGTACGGGCAGACGCTGCGCCGCGCCGGACGCCGGCGGGAGGCGGACGCGGTGATGCGCACGGCCCGCGAGCTGTACGTGACGCTCGGCGCGACGTCGTACGTGCAGCGCTGCGACCGCGAACTCAAGGCCGGGGGGATGAAGGCGAACGGCGACGATACCCGCCGGACACACATGGATCTGGCGGCGTTGACCCCGCAGGAGAAGGCGGTCGCCGCGCTGGTGGCCGCGGGCAATACCAACAAGGACGTGGCGGGCGAGCTGTTCCTGTCGGTGAAGACGGTGCAGTACCACCTGACACGGGTCTACGCGAAGCTCGGCATCCGTTCGCGCAGCGAGCTGGCCGCCCAGTTCCGGCAAGAGGAGTGAGGAAGAGATGACAGCAGTCGACGAGAAGACCTCTCCCCCGAACGACACCGACCTGCTCGAGCGGCCCGCTCGGCCCGTGACCCGGCCGCGCCGGGTGCTGCGGGACCTCGGCGTCGAGTACGCGGCGAACGGCGTGATCGGGCTGGTGTTCTCGTCGACGGGGCCGGTCGCGGTCGTCCTCGCGGCCGGCGCGGCCGGCGGGCTCGGCGCCGCCGAACTGGCGTCGTGGATCTTCGGGATCTTCGTCCTCAACGGCGTGCTGACGATCGCGATGAGCATCGCCTACCGGCAGCCCCTCGGCTTCGCCTGGACGATTCCGGGCACGATCCTCGTCGGCGGGTCGCTGGGGCACCTGTCCTGGCCGGAGGTGATCGGGGCGTTCCTGGTCACCGGCCTGCTGGTGCTGGTGCTGGGGGCGTCCGGGCTGGTGCGGCGGGTGATGGAGGCGCTGCCGATGCCGATCGTCATGGCGATGGTGGCCGGCGTCTTCCTGAAGTTCGGTGTGGACCTGGTGCTCGCGCTCGGTGCGGACGTCGCGATCGCCGCGCCCATGGTGCTGATGTTCCTGGCGTTGAGCGCGTTCGGCCGGATCGGCCGGTGGCTGCCGCCGATCCTCGGGGCGCTGATCGCCGGTGCGGTCGCGGTGGCGGCGTCGGGGCGTTTCTCCCCGGCCCCGGGCGGAGCGGGCATCCTCGCGTCGCCGGTCTTCACCGCCCCGGTGTTCACGTGGACGGCGTTGCTGGAGTTGGTGATCCCGCTGGCGATCACCGTGCTGGTGGTGCAGAACGGGCAGGGCGTCGCAGTGCTCACGGCGGCCGGGCACCGGCCCCCGATCAACGTCACCACGATCGCGTGCGGGGTGTGGTCGCTCGGTGCCGCCTGCGTCGGCGCGGTGTCGACGTGCCTGACCGGCCCGACGAACGCCCTGCTCACCGCGTCCGGTGAGCGGAGCCGCCAGTACACGGCGGCCGTGTGTTTCGGGCTGTATTCGATCGTGTTCGGACTGTTCGCGCCGCTGTTCGTGCGGTGGATGACCGCCGCGCCGGCGGCGTTCGTCGCGACCCTCGGGGGCCTGGCGATGCTGCGGGCGCTGCAGGGCGCGTTCGTGACGGCGTTCGCCTCGAAGTACACGATGGGGGCGCTGGTGGCATTCGTCGTCACCGCCGCGAACGTGACGTTCTGGAACATCGGGGCGGCGTTCTGGGGTCTGGTGGCCGGGGTGATCGTGTCGCGGTTGCTCGAGCGGGGGGACTGGACGACCGGCCGGTGACGGCGGGTGCGCGCGTGTGGGTGCGCGCACCCGCCGTGTCCCGAGCCGGTGGGTGTCAGCGGCCGAACAGCGAGCCGAAGATGCCGGAGCTCGTCTTGGGAGCGGAGTCCTGGTCGCAGGCGCATCGCTCGGCGGCGGGCACGGACTTCATCACGCTGTCGACGTGCTGGCCGCAGCCGCCCCAGCCGGTCTTTCCGCACTTGGGGCAGGTGACGGGGTAACACATGGGCGTCCTCCTCGGGGAAGCGGTCGGGGTCTATCGTCAATATACCCCCTGGGGTATCAGATATGCCAGTGTGCGCATCCGCACATACGGTACGACGCAGATCGGGGACCGGGCATCCGCGAAAATCCGGCGCCGGGACGGGCGAACTGACACCCTGAGGGCCGTACCGTCCCGCCGCGCAGACAGGATCAACAACCCATGGCACGTCCGGTTCGCGTCGTCGTCCTCGGTTCCGGCTCGTGGGGCACCACCGTCGCAGGGCTGTCGGCCCGGAACACCCCGACCCTGCTCTGGTCCCGCAATCCGGACACCGCCCGCGAGATCGACGAGGAGCACCGCAACACCCGGTACCTCGGCGAGCGGACCCTGCCGGCCAACCTGCGCGCCACCTCGGACCTCCTCGAGGCCGCGCACGAGGCCGACGTGCTGGTGGTCGGAGTGCCGTCCCACGCGGTCCGCGCCACCCTCGCCGAGATCTCGAACGAGGTGCGGGCCTGGGTGCCGATCCTCTCGCTCGCGAAGGGACTCGAACCGGGCACGCGCCTGCGGCCCACCGAGGTGATCGGCGAATGCCTGCCGGGGCACCCCGTGGGGCTGCTGGCCGGGCCGAACATCGCCGGCGAGGTCGCCGACGGCATGGCGGCCGCCGCGGTGGTGGCCACGGCGGACGAACGCGTCGCGGCGGCCCTGCAGCCACTGTTCGCCTCGAAGGTCTTCCGCGTGTACCGCAACACCGACGTCCTCGGCTGTGAACTCGGCGGGGTCCTGAAGAACATCGTCGCGATCGCGGCGGGCATGGCCGAGGGGCTGCGGGTCGGCGACAACACCCGGGCGATGGTGCTCACCCGGGGCCTCGCCGAGATGACCCGGCTCGGTGAGGTGATGGGGGCCAACCCGCGGACGTTCGCCGGCCTGACCGGCATGGGCGACCTGATCGCGACGTGCACGAGCCCGGCGTCCCGCAACCGCCGGATCGGCGAGGCGCTGGCGAGCGGGCTCACCCTCGAGGAGGCGGTGGCCCGGCTGGGCCAGGTGGCCGAGGGGGTGAAGACGGCCCCGACGGTGATGGAACTGGCGCGCGAGTACGAGGTGGAGATGCCCATCGCCGCCGAGGTCGAGGCCGTCGTGGCCGGCCGCCGCTCCCCCGCCGACGCGTACCGGGGGCTGCGCCGGGTCACGCCGGGCAACGAAGAGGACGTGGTCTGATCGGGAAGTATTCAGGATTCTCGACCGCGTACTAGATGGCGATATAGACCCTAATTTGCCTGGTGAAGCCGGTACTTGCACACTGTTCAAGTGATCGGAACCGAAGTACTCGTCGTCGGCGCCGGCTTCGCCGGGCTCGGTGCCGCCGCACACCTGCGGCAACGCGGCCGCGACGTGCGCGTTCTCGAACGGAGCGCCGCTCTCGGCGGCACGTGGCGCGACAACACCTACCCGGGGTGCGAGTGCGACATCCATCCGGCCCTGTACTCGTACTCGTCCGCTCCCCAGGCCGTCTGGGCCCGCGGCCGCGCTACCCAGCCGGAGATCCTCGCGCACCTGCACACGTTCGCCGCAGGGAACGGGCTCGACGACCGGATCGCCTACGGCACGACCGCAACCGGGTGCCGGTGGGACGAGACGACGGGCCGCTGGCACGTGCGCACCGACCACGGTCCGGACTACGCGGCCCGCTTCCTCGTCCTGGCCACCGGCGCCCTGAACGTCCCGCAGATTCCCCGCCTCGAAGGCTCCTTCGCGGGCCCCGCCTTCCACACCGCGCGCTGGGACCACGCCGTCGACGTCACCGGGCGGCACGTCGCCGTGATCGGCACCGGTGCGAGCGCTGCCCAGGTGATCCCGTACCTCGCCGACACCGCCGGCCGTGTCACGATGTTCCAGCGCAGCCCCGCCTGGGTGCTGCCGCGCCGCAGGCAGCACCTACCGCTGCCGCACCGCGCGCGACGGACGGTCGAGTACTGGCGCGGCGAGGCGCTCGTCCCCGCCCTCACCGGGGCCGACCGCCGGCTCGCCCGCCTCGAGGCCCGGGCGCTGCGGCACCTGCACCGGCAGGTGCCCGACCCGGACCTGCGCCGCGCCCTGACCCCGCGACACCGGATCGGGTGCAAACGGATCCTGTTCTCCGACAGTTACTATCCCGCGCTCGCCCGAGACTCCAGCACGGTGGTCACCACCCCGGTCGCGGGACTGGGCCCGCACGGTGTGCGCACCGTCGACGGTCGGGCACACGCGGCCGACGTCCTGGTGTACGCGACCGGATTCCGGGTGTCCGCCGCGCTCGCCGGCCTGCCGGTCGTCGGCCGCGACGGCCGCACCCTGCTCGAGCGGTGGGGGCGCGACGGCGCGTCGGCGCACCTGGGCACGACCGTCGCCGGGTTCCCCAACGCCTTCCTGCTCGGCGGGCCCAACACCGGCATCGGCCACACCTCGCTGCTGTTCATGATCGAGAGCCAGCTCCGCTACGTCGCCGCCGCGATGGACGCCACCGACCGGGAGGGCGTCACCGCACTCGAGGTGCGGGCGGCCGCCCAGCGGGAGTTCGCCGACGAGATGCGCCGGCGCTCGACAGGCACCGTGTGGACCACGGGGTGCCGGAGCTGGTACCTGGACCGCGACGCGGTGAACCGGTCGCTGTGGCCGGGCTCGTCCTGGCGATACCGGCTGCGCACCCGGCGGTTCGACCGGGAGAACTACACGGCCGCCGGTCCCGCACGACGGCCCTGAACGAGCGCTACACAGGTGCCTGTGCGACCCTGGTCACATGACGATCGACCACCGTGCCTCGCTCTCGACCCTGCTCGACACCCGCTACTCCTGCCGGGCGTTCCTGTCCAAGCCGGTGCCGCGCGAAGACATCGAAACCATGCTGCGGATGGCGCAGCGCACCCCGTCGTGGTGCAACTCCCAGCCGTGGGAGGTCGTCGTGGCCGGCGGGGACGCCATCGAGCGGCTGCGGACCGCGGTGTACGACCAGGCGGCGTCCGGCCATCTCGACCCGGACATCCCCGGCCCCGCCGAGTACCGCGGGGTGTACGCCGACCGGCGCCGAGGCGCCGGTTACGCCCTCTACAACAGCCTCGGCATCGCCCGCGACGACTACGCGCGCCGCACCGAGCAGATGCTCGAGAACTACCGCTTCTTCGGGGCGCCGCACGTCGCGATCGTCACGACCGACAAGGCACTCGGCACGTACGGAGCGGTCGACTGCGGCGGGTACGTCGCCACCCTGCTCCTCGCCGCGCAGGCGCTCGGCATCGCCGCCGTCCCGCAGGCCGCCGTCGCGATGGCCGCCGGTGCCGTCCGCCGCGAACTCGGTATCTCCGACGAGCGCGACATCGTGTGCGCGATCTCCTTCGGCTACGCCGACGAGAGCCACCCCGCCAACACCTGCCGCACCGACCGGGCGAGCCTGGACGACGCCGTGCGGTGGGTGGAGGAGTAACCACCCCCAGGGGTCCTGGCCCGGGGCGCCCGGGCGACGGAAGGTGGAACTCACCACCTTCCCCGCCCGAGAGGACACCCCGTGCACCGCATCGAAACCGAGGAGCTGCTCCGCCGTTGGGTACCGCGCGCCGTCGCCGGTGAACCGCACGCCGTGGGCGTGGTGGTGAGTTCCGTTCGCCCCCATGTGCTGAGCTTCTGCGCCGCGCGTATGGACGAGGGCACCCGCGCGCACACTCCGGCCGAGGACGTCACCCAGGAGGTGTGCCTCGCACTGACGCGGGCACTGCCGCGCTACCAGGATCGCGGTGCGTCGCTGCTGCGCTTCGCGTTCGGGATCGCCACGCACAAGGTCGCGGACGTCCGGCGCAAGGCTGCGCGTACCGTGACGCCGCTGCACGACGTCGCCGGCCCCGGGCCCGAGGAGGGCGTGCTCGACGAGGAGCTGCGTTCCGCGGTCCGCCGGCAACTCGCGCTGCTGCCGGAGCAGCAGCGCCGCGTGGTGCAGCTGCGGATCCTGCAGGGCTACAGCGCCGAACGCACCGCCGCGATGCTCGGCACCTCGGTCGGCGCCGTCCGCATCGCCCAGCACCGCGCCCTGCAGCGAATCCGGTTGCAGCTCAGTCGTGCTGAGCGCGCAGATACCGTCCGAAGTGCGGCACGGTGAATCCGATGAAGCCCCGTTCGGCGGAGTAGATGAGCCCCTTCTTGATGAGCCCGTCCCGCGCGGGCGACAGCGACGCAGGCTTGCGGCCGAGTTCGGCCGCGATCTTCGACGTCGCGACGGGACCGTCGTCGCCGGAGAGGTCGGCCATGGCGCGCATGTACTCCCGCTCCGCGGGGGTGGCGCGCTCGTACCGGGAGCCGAAGAACCCGACGGCGAGTTCTTCCTCGGCGGCGGGCGCGCCAACGCGCACGTCGTCGGCGGTGATCGGGCTCGTCGCCGCGACGTCCCAGGTCGCCTTGCCGTAGGCCTGGACGAAGTAGGGGTATCCGTCGGCCGTCTCGTACAGCGCGTCGAGCGCCTCCTCGGTGAAGGTCACTCCCTCCCGCTCGGCCGGCGCGATGAGCGCGATGTCGGCGGAGCCGCGGTCGAGCCGGTCGATCCGGTGGTAGCTGAACAGCCGCTCCGAGTAGCTCTTCGACGCGGAGAGCACCGCGGGCAGGTGCGGCAGCCCGGCGCCGACCACGATGAGGGGTGCGGCGTCCTGGCTGAGCTCGTGGCACGCCCCGCAGATCGCGGAGATGTCCGGTGCGCCGAGGTCCTGCATCTCGTCGACGAACAGCGCGATGCCCACGCCCACGTCGCGGGCGAGCCCGGAGGCGTCGATCAGGAGTTCGACGAGGTCGATCTCGAGGTCGCCGGTGTCGGCGCGGCCCTTGACCGCGGGGGCGTCGATGCCGGGCTGCCACCGCTCGCGCATGCCCTTGTCCGCGGTGGCCCGCAGCGCGAACGACTTGAGCACGCCGAGGAAGTACTCGACCGATTCGGGGTGCGGATGGGCCGGGGCGATCTCGCGCACCGCCATGTGCAGCGCCGACGACAGCGGCCGGCGCAGGTCCTGGTCGGGCCGGGCCTCGATCTTGCCGGTGCCCCAGCTCCGCGAGATCGCCGCGGAGCGAAGCTGATTGAGCAGGACGGTCTTGCCGACGCCGCGCAACCCGGTGAGCACGACGCTGCGTTCGGGGCGGCCGCGGGCGATCCGTTCGAGCACCACGTCGAAGGCGTCGAGCTGCTTCGCCCGGCCGGCGAGCTCGGGCGGGCGCTGCCCCGCGCCGGGAGCGTACGGGTTGCGGACCGGGTCCATCGGTCGATGGTAACGGCGCCGCGCGTGGACACCGCCTCCTTGCACCGCGTGTCGCGGGACATCCCGGATGCGGACATTCGCATAATAGACTTTGACATTCGTTTGCAATAACGCGTAGATGTTCCGGCATGAAGTCCTCCCGAAGTCTCGCGCTCACCGCCGGGCTGGCCGCCGTGCTCGTGGCCGGCTGCTCCACCTCCACCGCCGAGGACGCCCCCGCGGCCCCCGCCCCGACCGCTCCCGCCGAGGTCGCCGCCGCCGAGCCCCGGCTCGCCGTCACCTACGACGGCGGCATTCTCGTCCTCGACGCGAACGACCTCGACGTCGTCGCCGACCTGCCGCTCGACGGATTCAACCGCCTCAATGCCGCCGGCGACGGCCGGCACGTGTTCGTCTCCACCGCCGGCCGCTTCCGCGTCCTCGACACCGGCAGCTGGTCCGAACCCCACGGCGACCACGCGCACCACTACGCGGGCAGCGCGGCACTCACCGACGTCGAGTTCGCCGCCGCCAAGCCCGGGCACGTCGTCCGGCACGCGGGCAGGACCGTGCTCTTCGACGACGGCACCGGCCGCGTCGACATCCTCGACCCCGAGGACCTCGCCGACGGCACGCCGCAGACCGACACCTACACCACTCCGGAAGCGCACCACGGCGTCGCGGTCGCGCTCGCCGACGGCAGCCTGCTCGTCACCCTCGGCAACAGCGAGTCCCGCAACGGCATCGCCGTCCTCGACGCCGAGCGCCGGGAGATCACCCGCAACGAGCAGTGCCCCGGCGTGCACGGCGAGGCCGTCGCCGCCGACGAGGCCGTCGTGCTGGGCTGCGAGGACGGCCTGCTCGTCTACCGCGACGGCACGATCACGAAGGTGAGCGCCCCCGACCCGTACGGCCGGATCGGAAACCAGGCCGGATCCGAGGAGTCCGACATCGTGCTCGGCGACTACAAGAGCGATCCGGACGCGGAACTCGAACGACCACAGCGTGTCTCGCTCACCGATACCCGCACCGGCGAGCTGCGGCTCGTCGACCTCGGCACCAGCTACACGTTCCGCTCGCTCGGACGCGGACCCCACGGCGAGGCACTCGTCCTGGGCACCGACGGAGCGCTGCACGTGATCGACCAGAACAGCGGCGCGGTGGTCCGGCGCATCGACGTCCTCGCCCCGTGGACCGAGCCCGACGAGTGGCAGTCACCGCGCCCGGCGCTGTACGTGCAGGGCCACACCGCCTACGTCACCGACCCGGCGAACAGCGCGCTGCACGCGGTCGATCTCGACTCGGCCGCCGTGACGACCGCGTCGCTGCCGCAGACCCCCAACGAGATCACCGGCACCTAGGTGACCGAATGTCACATGGGTTCGATCCAACCGAACCCATGTGACATTCGGCCGGGCGACCGGCGCACGGGCGGCCGCGACAGCGCAGGCCGACGCACGGAGTCCCCGACCCCTACGGGACACACTTTCGTTGCGAGTCGCCGGAGTCCCTCCGTTCAGAGATCGGCGAGGAAGGCGAGCAACATTCCGGTGACGAGTTCCGGCTGTTCCTCCGCTGCGCTGTGACCGACTCCCTCGAGCAGGGCTTTCCTGCGCAAGTTGGGAAGATGGCTCTCCAGACGGTCGTAGAGGGGAGCGAATCGGTCCAACGCGGGATCCGCCGCTCCACCGATGAACAGACTGGGCTGCTGCAGCTTCAGGCCGTCGAGGAACGAGCTCTGCTCCCAGATGCGGTCGCGGTTCCGGTAGAAGTTCAACGCAGGCCCGAACCCGGTGCGCGAGTATTCGCTGACGTAGTAGTCCAGGGCGATCTCGGGTAGCCAACCCGGGAGGAACTCGGGGTCGAAAACCGTATCGAGAAAGTTCTCGCCCTCCGCGACGAACTGGCGCCAGCGTTCCTCACCGACCGCGCTGCCGGGGACCGAGTAGTAGATGCTGCGCAGCGTCGTGCGGACATCGGCATCCATGTGTCGCTCGGCTTCACCCGGCGTCTGGAAATAGTGCTGATAGAAGCGCGTACCGGTCTCCGCTTCCAGCTTCTTCCAATTCTCACTCGGCCGGCAGGGCTCGCGGGGAGGGACAGGGGTGTTCAGCATGGCCAGGGCATGGAACAGATCGGGGCGCAGCTGGGCCGCCGCATGGGCCACGAACGATCCGAGATCGTGGCCCACGACCACGGCCGAGGTTTCCCCGAGGCCGCCCATCAACCCGACGAGGTCGCCGACCGCATCGAACACATTGCAGTCCTGCACCTGCTCGGGACACCCGCTCCGCCCGAACCCACGAATGTCCGGTGCCACCACTCGATATCCGGCCGCGGCCAGTGCACGGATCTGCCGGCGCCACATGTACCAGAGGTATGGGATGCCGTGTACCAGCACCACCAGCGGACCTTCCCCCTCCTCGACATAGTGGATACGCATTCCGTTGACTTCCGCGAATCGATGCAGGAAACCGTGAGGGTCGTCCACGGTAGGCGCTGCCGTTTCCTCGGCAGAATCCGATCTTTGCATAGTCATTCAATGTTCTCCCAGTTGAAGCGCGACGGACACGTTCCGCGGATCAGATTCAGGGTTTCCCGGAACGGAGTGGCGCCGCCGCAGAAGGCAAACCGATTCAGGATGGGTCACTCATTGCAAGGATGGGTGCGCCGGGCACGCCCTCCGGTATGCGCACTCGCCCGAGATCGCGGACCAGTTCGTGCGCCTGATCCCAATTGCCGTATCCAGCAGTAGGATCCAAATGCCCGGCATCTCCCGCATCGATCAGACGGCTACCCCAGTGTTCGGCCATGCCGGCCACGCGGCGGAAGCAGGCCAGGGCGTCGTTTCTGCTGGCGGCAACGATGCTGCGGAACGGCAGTCGCCTTCGGGGCAATGGATTCCAGCCGTGGCGGTCGAGATCCTCGGTGGAGGGGTATCCATCGGGCAGCGGTAGTTCGAAGTCCGGTGGAGCCACCAGCAGCGCTCCGTCGACGGGGCGGTTGGGTTGCCGAGCCCAGTGGACAGTGGTGAGCACGCCGGCACCATGGGCGACGAGGACAACCGGGCCCGCGATGCCGGCGAGGACCGCCTCGAGCGCCTCAACCCACGCGGTTCGGCTGAGCGGGGCACAGCCGGGCGGCGCGACAATGCGCGCCTTCTCCCATTTCTCGGCGAGCAGGCACTGCCAGTGGTCGGCGGTGAGGGGGACGAAACCGGGGACGAGTACCACGGTAGGCGGGGTGATGGTGGTGGTGCTGGTGGTGTTCACGGTCGGCTCCGGTAGATCGCGTCGGGGATGTGCAGGAGATCTCTTGTGATCCGTCGATACCGCTCCGAATCCCACTCGCGGAGTGCGTCTTACATGGAATTCCGCGCGCGCTTCCTCCGCGCCGGATCCCGGCGGTGTGACCGCCGACGGCCGGGCGTGAGTTCGGTTGCTGTGCGGGGTGTCATGACGTCGACTGCGTGGACATCGCGTGAAACGTCATGGATACGCGTTGACGGGAAATCGTTCCGACGACTCCTCCGCCCGACTGCGGCGCTCTTCCCGCCGGAAAGGACCCGCCGTGCAACTTCGATGACCATCGCCGGAACCAGGGAGTCGGGTAGTCGAATCCGGTTGCGGCCGTTTCTCGGCCCGATGGCCGCAACCGGATTCGAGTGGTGTCGATCTGCGGTGGTCAGTCCTGCCAGCTGCTCAGGTCGCGCGCCGCGATGCCGTGCTCAGCGCAGTAGGTGTTGTAGCGTTCGATGTGGGTCATGGCAGTCTCCTGCCACAGGATCTTGTTGTCCTGGTCGAGGAACAGCAGTTCACCGACGAGATAGAAGAAGACCTCGGTGTCTTCGAGGCTTTCGGGGGTGTGAGAGGAGCCGGCGACCTCGTAGACGGTGTCGCCGCTCCGGGAGATCCAGTTGTTCTCCTTGTAGCGCCAGGCGCCCTTGACGGTGTGCCCGACCACGATACCGGTGTGGTAATGGGGCGGCAGCTCGAGCCCGGCCGGGGTCTTCATCGAGACGACGATCTCGGCCCGTACGGGGTCGACCTTCCAGTACTTGAGGAACACCTGGTCGGTGAGTGGAGTGAACGGGATCCACGGATTGTCGTCGCCCTTGATGTAGTTGACGTCGAGTTGTTGAGCGGTCTGCATGAGAATCTCCTTCAGGGGGTGCTGTGGGTGGTCCGGGCCGTCGCCGTCAGAAGGGCTGGTCTCCGATGATGGTGGCGCGTTCCATCTTCCGGACGGCCGGCCAGTAGTCCTGCACTGCGTAGTGCTGGGTGCTGCGGTTGTCCCAGATCGCGACGCTGTTCTTGGTCCATCGCCAGCGAACCTGGTACTCCGGGATCGCGGCGCGGCTGATCAGGTAGTTGAGCAGGTTGCCGGAGCCGGGCGCGAAATCCGTCCCGAAGCGCACGTTCTGCGGGGTATGGAAGTTCACGAAGTGAGTGGTCACGCCGTTGACGTAGAGAATCTTCTCGCCGGTCTCGGGATGCGTACGCACCACCGGGTGCTCGGGATCGGGGAAACGCTCTTTCAGTTGGTGGCGCAGTTCCATGGGCTTGGCTGCGCCGAAAAGGGTTTCGAAGCTACTGCGAGCGCGAAGTCCGTCGATCTGTTGCTTGACGTGCTCCGGGAGATCCCGGTACGCCTGCACCATGTTCACCCAGATCGTGTCCCCGCCCACCTCCGGTGTCTCCACGCACCGCAGGACAGCGCCCATGGCTGGACGCTCCCGCCAGATGGTGTCGGAGTGGAAGACGTTCTCGTAATGCTCGGGCGTGCTGTCCGCGTCCTTGTACAGCAGCACCAGTCCGGAATCGTTGGGCGCGTTGGGGTGGGGCTCCTCGAGGGGACCGAATCGCTCGGCGAAGGCGACGTGCTCGGCGCGCGTGATGTCCTGATCCCGCAGGAACAGTACCTTGCGCTCGAGCAGAAGAGCCTTCGTTTCGGCGAACAGCGCATCGTCGCGGGCGATCTCACCGAGAGTCACATCGAACAGTTCGGTACCGATATACCTCGAGAGCGGCTTCGCCTTGATCAGTGGCGGCGCGTGATCCGCGTCGACGGGGGCCTGTTCTTCGGCGTGGAGCATGTTCTTCATCTGAATCCTCCCTGGTTGGGATCTGGCCTGGTTGATCAGGACATGAGGGTGGGGCGGGCATCGGGTGCAGCCGCACATGCCGGACCTGCGAACGTCGGGTCGGGGCCGATGGCCGTCGCCCCGAGGTGCTCCCGGCCGGAGCTTCTCCGTCCGGACGACGGCGCCACCTCTGTCCGTGACGCGCGCTTCCCGATCCGACACCGTGTGATTTCGGTAACCAGAGCGTAGACCCGCACACGCAATATTTCTTGACTCTGCGTGGCAGAATCATTGACATTACGGGGCACGTAAGGAGTCGCATGAACCCCCTGGTCCGCAACACCACCTTGAGCGCCTACCTGGACTTCATGCGCTCCGTCGGCGTGGACCCGCTCCCACTGCTGAGGTCGGTCGGCCTGAGCACAGCCGACCTGGCCGTACCCGGTCAATGGATCGCCGTGCACGCGGTCGCCGAACTGCTCGAAGTGTCCGCAGACGCGACCGGCTCGGCAGCCTTCGGCCTTCAGCTCGCGCAGACCCGGCGCTTGTCCGTCCTCGGCGCGATCGGACTCGGAGCCCGGGAGGAGCCGGATGTGCGTAGCGCGCTGCAGTTGATCAGCCGTTACGAGCATCTGCACAGCGAGGCGTTCCATATTCGGATCTCCGAAACCGATGGTCTGGCCACCGTCAAGATCGAGCTGGACCTGGCGGCGACCGTCAAGTCACGCCAGCTCGTCGAGCAGGTCGTCGGCACCACCGTTCGCGTCGTCCGCGCCTTGGTCGGGGGTGCGTGGAAGCCTGTCACCGTGTGTTTCCGGCACGACCCCCCGGCCGACCTCACCGTTCACCATCGCGTCCTCGAATCCGAGATCCGCTTCGGCGCAGAATTCGACGGACTCGTGATGTTCGCCGATGACCTCGAGGCCCCCAACAGCCTGGCCGACCCGCTGCTGCGTCCCCTGGCCAGACAGTACGTGGAAGGAATCGCCGCCGGCCGACCCGGAGACGACCTCGACCGGATCCGCGAACTGGTCGAGGCCCTGCTCCCTACCGGCCGGTGCTCGCTGCAGCAGGTCGCCCGAACACTGGGCGTGGACCGCAAGACGGTGCACCGCCGCCTGGTGCGTGCCGACACGACCTTCTCCGCCCTCCTCAACTCCACCCGCCTGGATCTGGCGCGCCAGTACGTCGGACACCAGCGCCGACCGCTCGGCCAAGTCGCGGAACTGCTCGGGTTCTCCGAACCCTCCGCGTTTTCACGGTGGTTTCGCGGCGAATTCGGCGCCAGCCCCACGTCGTGGCGCGCCACCCACAGAACCGGGGACGTCTCCCGCCCCGACCCGTCGACCGGCGCGGAACAGTCCACGCACTGACGTCGGACGCGACCCCGTCGACGACACTGCGACCCGGACCCGAGGAGACATCGACCACGGGTCGGCAGGCGCACGGACTCGGCGGCGATGGAGCATCTTTGCGCACTCCACTCGGGACAGAATGTCAACTCGGGTGCCACGTCAGGTCAAGCACTCGGGCACCGACCCGGGCTACTGTGATGTCCGCCACCTCGAAGTGGTCGCCCGCACGCACCTCGATCCCGGATCGCCCCGCCGCCACAACGCCCGAGTGCGAGAGTGCCGCGGAGGACCGCGGAGGACCGCGGAGGACCGCGCCGGCATACGGCTCGGACGCGCCACATCGGATCGCACCGATCGCGGGCGCCGAGAGGTGAGCTGAACCGACCGTCTGAGGAGCGTCCATGGAAACAAAGGCCACGCCGGAGATCGACTGCGCGTCTGCCACATCGCCCCCACCGACGCCTCGATCCAGGATCTACCCCTGGGTCGTGCTGGCGCTCATCCTCGGACTGATGCTGTCGGACTACATGTCCCGGCAGGTACTCAGTTCGATCTATCCCTTCCTGAAGCAGGAATGGGATCTGTCCGACGCCGAACTGGCCTCCTTCCACAGCGTCGTCGCGCTCATGGTCGGTCTGCTGGCATTACCCTTGTCGATCCTGGCCGACCGGTGGGGTCGCGTGAAGAGCATCGTCCTGATGGCGACCATCTGGAGTGTGGCCACGCTGCTGTGCGCGGTCGCCGCCGGCTACGAACAGATGCTGGCGGCCCGATTCCTGGTCGGTGTGGGAGAGGCGGCATTCGGTAGCGCAGGGATCGCAGTGATCTTCAGTGTCTTCGCTGCACGCCTGCGTGCCTCCCTCAGCGGCGCCTTCTATGCAGCAGGAGCAATGGGCTCGGTGATCGGTGTCGCCCTCGGCGGCACCGTCGCCACCTCTCTGGGCTGGCGGTGGTCGTTCGGCGTCATGGCCGTCATCGGGTTCGTCCTGGCCGGATTGTTCAGCCTCGTGGTCACCGACCGCCGAATAGTGCAGCAGCAGAGTCCGGAGGCAGAAGCCCCGCCCGCAGAGTCCGGCACGGACGGATACCGTGCGCCGCTGTCGAGCCTGTTCTCGAGCGTCTCGGTGTTGTGCGCATACGCCACCGCGGGTCTGCAGATGTTCACCGTCGGCGCGCTGACGGCATGGTTGCCGAGCTTCTTCAACCGCTACTACTCTCTCGCGCCCGACCGGGCCGGAGCGGTTGCCGCAGTGTATTTCCTGGCGATCGGCCTCGGAATGCTGGTCGGCGGGATCGCCACCGATCGGATCTGCCGCAACACCCCGGACCGGCGGTGGAGCGTGGCACTCGCCTTGTGTGCAGTTGCAGCACTGCTGTTGATCGTCGGCTTCGGCCTCGAGCCGGGACCGCCGCAACTGGCGCTGCTCGCCGGCGGTGCACTGTGTGCCGCGTCCATCTCCGGAGGCATCACTTCGGTGGTCGCCAGCCTTACCCACCCCAGTCTGCGGGCGTCCGCCTTCGGCACCGTCACCATGTCCAACAGTGTCTTCGGACTTGCCCTCGGACCGTTCGTGGTAGGCCTCGCCGCCGACCGGATCGGCCTCGACGTCTCCCTCCAATGGGCACCACTGGCATACGTGGCCGCCGGAGCGCTCCTGATCATCGGACGGCGGACGTATTCGGCGGGAGTGCAGCGGGTGGAGGCCCTTCGACCGGACACCTCCGTCCGGCCGACGTCCCTCGCAGACCGCACCCGAACACACGGCTCGCCCGAATCGTCGTCGAATCGCGTTGACAACGAATCGAATCGGCTCGACAACTGACCAACTGCCCCCTATGCTCCACGTCGGGCCATCGCGCGCCGACCGCACAGGGCGCGCAGCCGTTCCGCCCCTCGGATGTGCACGCACTCCGCCGACCGCAGCGCACTCCGCCGATACGGGCCGCAGACGGCACGCCGGGCCGGCGCCTCCGCCGTGAGGAGAATCGTCGCCCATCGACCCGGAGCGTCCGGCCCCGCCCTTCTCGACTCATCGAACCAGGAGAACCACATGCTCAACGGACTCATGATGGATGACTATCAACTGACGATCGCGGCGGTGGCCGAGCGCGCCGAGTACTTCCACCGCAACAAGGAAGTGGTATCTCGACGTCCGGACGGCAGCATCGTACGGTCCACCCTGGGAGCATGTGGCGCACGTGCCCGTCGGCTGGCATCAGCGCTCGCACAACTCGGCGTTGCCGACGGCGACAGGGTAGCCACACTGATGTGGAACCAGATCGAACACATGGAAATGTACCTCGCGGTACCCGCGATGGGCGCGGTGGTCCATACCCTCAATCCGCGCCTGCACCCCGACGAACTGAGCTTCATCGTCGGTGACGCGCAGGACCGGGTGCTCGTGGTGGACGAATCCCTGCTGGACGTATTCGACAACATCCGAGAAGGACACACCTTCGACCATGTCATCGTCGTCGCCCACGACGGACCGGCGCCCGAGGGAACGCTGAACTACCACGACCTCGTCGACTCGGCGGCCCCGATGCCGTGGCCCTCTGTCGACGAGCATCGAGCTGCCGCAATGTGTTACACGTCTGGGACCACCGGGCGGCCGAAGGGAGTGGTCTACTCCCATCGGGCGTTGGTCCTGCACTCCCTGACCGCAGCGCTTCCCGACACGTTGGGGGTCTCCGCACGCGACACGCTGCTTCCGGTCGTCCCGATGTTCCACGCCAACGCCTGGGGCCTGCCGTATGCCGCGGCACTGATCGGCGCACGACTTGTACTGCCCGGCCGGCAATTGGACCCGTCCAGCGTGCTCGACCTGCTCGCGGACGAGCGGGTCACGATAACGGCAGGTGTACCGACGGTGTGGATGGGAATGCTCGCGGAGCTGGATGCGGATCCGCATCGGTGGGACCTCACCCGGCTCGATCGGCTGATCGTCGGCGGTGCCGCCGTCCCGCGCAGCCTGCTCGAAGGCTTCGACCGCCATGGTCTCACTGTCGTCCAGGCATGGGGAATGACGGAAACCACCCCGCTCGGCAGCATCTGCCGACTGCCCGACGATCTCGACGACGGCAGCCGCGACGAGCAGTACGAGTTCCGATCCCGGCAGGGCATCGCCGTGCCGTTCGTGGAGATCCGCGCCCGCCGGGAAGAGGGCGACCTGATCGACTGGGACGACAAGTCCATGGGAGAACTCGAAGTCCGCGGTCCCTGGGTGGCCGCCGCCTATCACAACGGGTCGGGTGCAGACAGCTTCACCCCTGACGGGTGGTTCCGCACCGGAGACATCGTGCGTATCGATCATCGCGGGTGCATCCGCATCTGCGACCGGGCCAAAGACCTGGTCAAGTCCGGGGGAGAGTGGATCTCCTCGGTCGATCTCGAAAACCACCTGATGGCTCACCCCGCCGTCGCAGAGGCAGCCGTGGTGGCAGTCCCCGACGCGCAGTGGGGCGAGCGACCGCTGGCGGTCCTGGCCCTGCGCGAGGGCAAGTCCGTCGATCCTGACGCCCTCAGAGAGCACCTGTCCACCGAGTTCGCCAAATGGCAGATGCCGGACCGTTTCGAGATCCTTCCGGCCATCCCCCGAACGGCGACCGGAAAGTTCCGGAAAACGGCATTGCGTGAGCAGTTCTCGTGACCGAATGTCACATGGGTTCGATCGAACCGTACCCATGTGACATTCGGCCGGTCAGCGGGCGGCCGGGCAGCCGACCGGCGGGCAGCGGCCGGTCGGCGGGCGGCCGCGGCTCAGCGCTCGATCCTCGCCCGCAGCAGGAAGGTGTTGTAGTCCGACCACGTCGAGAGCATGAAGTACAGGTCCTCGTCCGTCGACCACGGATGGACGAACCCGCCGTACAGCTCCGGGTGTTGCTCCACGCCGACCAGTCGCGTGCTCTCCGACCACACTCCCTGGGGCGACTCGGCCTCCCGCACGACGATCGCGGCCTTGGCGGTGTCCAGGTACGTCATCTGCCAGCGGTCCGCGGCGGCGTCGTAGCGCACGGACAACTCCCCAGCGGGGCCGTGCACGACCGGCGTCGCCGCAGTGTATCCGCCGGCAGGGGTCCAGTTCCCGTCGCGCCAGTACTGGTAGGCGCCCGGCTCGAGCACCCGGTCCTCGGGCACCCGGGCCAGCGCCACCGAGCCGAGCCGGGTATTGGGGGTGCCGAACAGGTAGACGTATCCGTGTGCCGGCACCGCCGCGGCCACCTGGAAGTTGGTGACGCCGAAGATGTTGTCCCACTTGGCGTACGGATCCTTGGTCCAGGTGGAACCACCGTCGTCCGAGTACGCGATGCCACCGTGGTTGGTCCACCACGTGCCGGGAATGCTGTTCCAGGTCCGGATGGACATGTACGTCAGGTACTGGCGGTCGCCGACCGCGAATCCCGACGTCGGGATCGTGGTGATCTCGACGTTGTCGAGCTTGCGGCTGCCGAGGATCTCGGCGGCATGGCACCGCGAGTCCTGCACCATCGAGTCGAAGCTCATCCCGTCGGCGAGATCACGGTCGGTGGAGAAGGCCAGCACGTTGCTGCGCCAGTCGTCACCCTGCCCGCCCGGCGGATGGAAGCCCTTGCCGACGGTGTCACCGAACGCGACGGCGATCCGGCCGGGCTCCGACTCCCACATGATGCCCAGATCGGTGCCGTACACCTGCCAGCGCTTGTCGGTCCGGGTGACCGATCCGGCGCCCGTCTGCTTGGCGACGGTGGAGACCTCGACGACCCGCGGAGCCGGGAGCGCGGGCGCCTGCGGGGCGGGCTCGATCGGCGGGGTCTCGGGCGCCGGAAGCGGCGGCAGCGGCTCGGCCCCCTCGCCGGGCACCGGGATGCCGAGGTGGAAGGGACTGGGCTTCAGGGCGATCCGGGGAAAGACCGGATCCGGGGTGACCGGCTCGTCGGTCAGGTCCGGGCACGGATCGGCGCACGGGTCGACCGGCAGCGGAGGCGGATCGATCCGCACGGTCTCCGGTTCCGGCGCCGGGTACGGCACGGTGGTGATCACCGGGTACGGCACCGGGATGTCGAGGTCCTTCGGGATCAGCGACTCGTGCTGCCACGTGTCGCTCGCACACGGGCCGCTGCCGGGCACCCCGTCCGTCGCGGGCTCGGCGGGTGCGGCATGCGCCGGCGTCGCCGCCAGCACCGCAGCGAGCAGCGCGATCACCGGCGCCTGCCGTGTCATGGGTTCCCTCCCGTGCGTCACCGTGCCGGACGGCCCGGCGCCGCACAGGAGGGTACCGCCGGCGCGTCCGGGCGGCTTCCCGACGTGGATCTGCGCCTTTATATCCCTCTCTCGGAAAAGTCCGAGAAAGTCGTAGAGTTCCGAATCAACGGAACTCGTCGGGCGTGTACTCGCGGGGCTCCACCAACACGAGCCAGTTTCCCGAGTTGTCCCGGAACACGGCCTCGACACCGTAGGGACGCTCGGACGGCGGCTGGGTGAACTCGACCCCCTTGGCCGTGAGTTCCTCGTACGTCTTGCGGCAGTCCGTGGTGCGGAGCCCGAAACCGCCCATGGTGCCGTCGGCCAGCGCGCGGCGCACCGCCGCGGCCATGTCCGGGCCCAGGGGTGGGCCGGGCACCATCAGCGTCACCTCGAGTTCCGGGTGGTCCGGGTGCGCGACGGTCACCCAGCGGAAGCCCTCACCCATCGCCACGTCCGCGGTCTCCACGAACCCCAGCGTGTCGACATAGAACTTCTTCGCCTCGTCCTGATCGGTGACATAGAGGGTGAACAGGGAGATGTTGGTGATCACAGCGTGCCCTCCGGGTCGATGGTGCGGCACGCCTCGACCGTAGATCGACGGGAACGGTGCGGGCTTCTCCCAAATTGCGCAGTTCGACGGCGGTCGCTCAGACCGTGCATGAACACCCAGCAGCCCGGGATGCGGGGCGCACCGGACTCGGCGAACGTGGCCTGATACTCGGTGGGAGTGACGCCGACCAGCTGACGGAACCGGGTGCCGAACGACCCGAGGCTGCTGTACCCGACGAGATGACAGATCTCCGTCACGGTCAGGTTCGTCGCGCGCAGCAGGTCCTGCGCCCGCTCGATGCGTCGTTCGGTGAGGTGAACCCCGGGCGTCCTGCCGTACACGGCGGTGAAGCAGCGCAGGAAGTAATACTTCGAGACCCCCGCGGCGGCGGCGAGCCCGGCGAGGTCGAGAGGTTGCGCGTATTCCCGGTCCGCGAGATCGCGGGCGCGGCGCAGGTGCGGCAGAAGCTCCTCGGGCACGCGGCGCGGCATGCGCCCAGTATCGCAAGGCCCCGCTCGACAGGAATTTCTGTCCATATCTAGGAGACGTCGTAGAGATCGCGATTTCGTCTCGACTGTGCGAGGCAGGCCGTCGCACGGAATCGCCCGAACCGGACAAACCGGCCGGAAACGCGGTGGGGGACCGGGCAACCCGCGCATCCGGCCCCGAAGGCAACGATTGTGTAACGTATCCGGGAGGTTCCTGTCCCGACAAGCGGAGGTGATCGTCCGTGCTGCTGTCCGAAGTCCGTGCCCGGCCCGGGTACTCCCTGCTCGTGGGGGTGGGGCTGATGGCCTCGGCGATCGTGGTCGGTGTCCACCTCGAGAACGCCGTCACCGGATACCTCATGGACCTGTCCGTCTTCCGCGACGCGGGGTGGGCATTCCTGCACCACACCCCCCTCTACACCGAGGGCTTCCACACCAACTCGGGATTCCGGTTCATCTATCCGCCGTTCGCGGCGTTCCTCTTCGCCCCGCTCCCCCTGCTCAACGCGACGTTGATGCAGGTGCTGTGGACCGCGGGATTGATCGGCCTGGTGTGGTGGGTCCTGAAGGTCTCGCTCGACCGCATGGACGTCCGTCGCGCGAACGTGGTCGCGACCGCCGCGCTGGGCGTGGCACTCTGGCTCGAACCCATCCGGTCCAACTTCCTGTTCGGGCAGATCAACATCATCCTCATGGCCCTGGTCGTCGCCGACGTCCTCGGTGTGATCCCGCAGCGGTTCCGCGGCGTCGGGATCGCGCTCGCCGCCGCGATCAAGGTGACCCCCGCCGCGTTCGGTGTGCTGTTCCTGCTCCGTCGGGACATGCCGTCCGCGGTGCGCGCCTTCGGTGCGTTCCTCGCCGTCGCAGGCTTCGCGTACTGGCTGCGCCCGGAATCCTCCGTGTACTTCTGGACCACCGAAGCCTGGGCCACCGACCGGGCCGGCGACCAGGACTTCTTCCGCAATCAGGCGCTCAGCGGCCTGCTCGCCCGGCTCGGCCTCGAGGGCCACGCGTACACCGCGGCGTGGCTCGCGGGCGTCGCGCTCGTCGTCGGAGCGGCGCTCTGGGCCGCCCACCGCTTCACCCGGGCCGGCGAGCACGTCGTCGCCCTCGGGGTGATCGCGCTGGCGACCCTGCTCGCGGCGCCCATCGCAGTCACGCACCACTGGGCATACAGCGTGCTGCTCGTCGCGGTCGCGCTGGCTCCCCGGTACCGCTCGTGGTGGCCCGTGCTGCTGCCGGCCACGCTGGTCTTCCTCGTCGGACCCAACTACCTGCTCGAGGACACCTCCACGCACGGCTGGGTCGAGTCGGCCATCCAGCAGACCCTCGGCAACGCGCAGTGCGTCACCGGTCTCGCGGTGCTCGTCGCCGCGGTCGTCGCGGCACGTTCCCGCCGCCCCGACGTGGTCCCGGCGCCGGTCGGCGCTCGCACCGCTCAGCTCCAGAACGCCCCGGCCAGGACGTAGATCGCGGTTCCGGCCACGGTGCTCAGCGCCGCGCTGCGCCGCCACAGGTGCACCGCGACGGTTCCCGCCAGGCCCAGCACCGCCGGTAGCCACGTCGCCGGCCCGACGTCGCGCAGGGTGTACATCACCAGGATGACCATCACGCCGGCCGGCATCGCGGCGCCGAGGTACCCCACCACGTCCGACTCCCGCAGCCGGGCGAGCGCGGCGAACGGCGCCGCCCGCAGGCCCACGGTGACGAGGAACATCACGATCAGGGCAGCGACGACGTAGCCGGCGCCCGGTACCGGCTCAGGCACGGGCCACCTTGTTGCGGTAGACGAACCGCACCAGCAGGCACGCGACGAACAGTCCCAGCGAGATCACCAGCATGCCGTCCTTCGACACGGCCGCCCCGACGAGGCCGCACACCACCGCGAGAGCCGAGGCCGGCAGGTCCCGCCCGAGGCGGAAGGCGTCGAGCGCGAGCACGGCGAACAACGCGGTGAGGGCGAATTCCAGGCCCGACAGCCCCGTCGGCAGCGCCGCGCCGATCAGGGCGCCGACGGTCCCGGAGGCGACCCACAGCAGCTGGCAGGTCGCCGCGACCGTCAGCATCCGCGGGCCGGTCAGCTCGTCGCGGTGCTTGGTGGCGACGATGGCATAGGTCTCGTCCGTGAGGGCGTAGACACCGTACGCCCGGCCGAGCCGGCTGCGGATCTTCTCCAGGGGGAACGACAGCCCGTAGAACACGTGCCGGAAGTTCACGAGCAGGGTCGCCGCGGCGATCGACGCCACCGGCGTCACCGCACCGATCAGGCCGACGGCGAGGAACTCCATCGAGCCCGCGTAGATCACCGTCGAGAAGACGGGCGCCCACCACCAGTCGAAGCCCGCCTGCGTGAGCACGACCCCGAACGCGAGGCCGAGCGGGATCAGGCCGAGACCGACCGCCCAGGAGTCGCGGACACCCGTGCGGATCTCGGGGAGACGGCTACCGGACACGGCTCCAGGCTATGGGGTGCCCTGTTCGACGGCCGCACCAGGACTCTGCGTTCTTCCTCCGAGAACCCGCCCCAGATTCCGTGCCGTTCCCCGGCCTCGAGCGCGTGCCGGAGACACTGCGTCCGCACAGGACAGGATTGGCAGATCCGCTTCGCGGCACGAACTCTGTCGGTGCGCGCCTCACCCCGTTCGTTGTCCGGATGGAAGAACGTCGCGGCATCGGCGTCCCGGCAGGCGGCGTGCAGCTGCCAGTCCCAGGACTCCGTGATCGCCGGGGGCAAGGTCAACAGCTTGGGCGCGGGCATGATTCTCCCTTCTCTGGGCGGCTTCGCCGGTGCGTCCTCGAGGCGGTGGGGGCCGCCCGAGGGACTCACGTGCGGCGGAGGCGCCGGATGGTGCGGACGAGGGTGTCGGTGGAGGTGTCGCCGGTGTCGGGGTCCGCCGCGCCGGTCAGGGCCGGTGCCAGGGCCAGGGCCTGGGTCTTGCCGAGTTCGACGCCCCACTGGTCGAACGAGTCGATGCCCCAGATCACGCCCTGGACGAAGGTCTGATGCTCGTACAACGCGATCAACTGGCCCAGCGTCGCCGGGGTCAACGCCGGGGCGAGCAGGGTGGTCGAGGGCCGGTTGCCGGGCATCACCTTGTGCGCCACCAACCCCGGGTCGGTGCCGTCGGCGGCGACCTCGGCCGCGGTGCGCCCGAACGCGAGCACCTTGGCCTGGGCGAGCATGTTCGCCAGCAGGATCTGGTGCATGCTGCCGGTCCCGTCCCGGGTGGGCAGGTCCTCGCACGCGGCGGCGAACCCGACGAAATCGGCCGGGATAAGCCGGGTGCCCTGGTGCAGCAACTGGTAGAACGCGTGCTGCCCGTTGGTGCCCGGCTCGCCCCAGAAGATCTCCCCGGTGTCGTGGTCCACCGCCGTCCCGTCCCGCCGCACGCTCTTGCCGTTCGACTCCATGGTCAGCTGCTGCAGATACGCCGGCAGCCGGGCCAGGTCCTGACTGTAGGGCAGCACCGCCCGCGACTGCGCCCCCAGCACCGACGCGTACCACACCCCCAGCAGCCCGAGCAGCACCGGCGCGTTCGCCTCCAGCGGGGCGGTGGCGAAGTGCTCGTCCACGGTGTGCATCCCGGCGAGGAACTCGGCGAAGCGCACCGGCCCGATCGCGCACATCACCGCCAGCCCGATCGCCGAGCCCACCGAGTACCGCCCGCCCACCCAGTCCCAGAACCCGAACATGTTCGCCGGGTCGATGCCGAACTCGGCGACCTTGCTCGCGTTGGTGGACACCGCCACGAAATGCGCCGCGACGGCGTCCTCGCCGAGCGCGGCGACCAGCCAGCGCCGCGCGGCGGTGGCGTTGGTGAGGGTTTCGACGGTGGTGAACGTCTTCGACGCCACCACGAACAGCGTGGTGGCCGGGTCCAGGCCGGTCAGCTGCGCGGTCAGATCCGCCGGGTCGATGTTGGCGACGAACCGCACCGCCGGGCCGTCGGCGCAGTGCCGCAACGCCCGCGCCACCATCGCCGGGCCCAGATCCGAGCCGCCGATCCCGATGTTCACCACCGTGGCGATCGGCTCGCCGGTGGCGCCGCGCCAGGTGCCCGAGCGGACCTTCTCGGCGAAGCCGGCCATCGCGTCGAGCACCGTGTGCACCTCGGCGACCACGTCGGTGCCGTCCACGGTCAGCGTCGCCGACCGCGGCAGCCGCAGCGCGGTGTGCAGCACCGCCCGGTCCTCGGTGGTGTTGATCCGGTCCCCGGCGAACATCGCATCGCGGCGGGCCTCGAGCCCACACGCCCGGGCCAGCTCGAGCAGCAACCCCACCGTGGTGTCGGTGATCCGATGCTTGCTGTAGTCGATGTACCACTCCCCGACGGTCAGCGAGAACCGCTGCGCCCGCCCCGGATCCGCCGCGAACAACCCCCGCAGATCCACCGCCTCGAGCTCGCCACGATGGGCGGCCAGCGCCCGCCACGGCGCCGTGCCGGTGAGTGTAGTTGTGGCCGTGTTCATTCGGACTTTCCTTCCTCAGGCCAGCGCCCGCAGGCGGGGAGCGAGATCCTTCTCGAACAGGTCGAGGAAGCGCCGCTGATCGTGCCCCGGCGCGTGGAACACCAGATGGTTCAGCCCGGCGTCGACATACGCCGCGACCTTCTCCACCGCCTCGTCCGGATCCGACGCCACGATCCACCGCCTGGCCACCTGTTCGATCAGCAGCGCATCGGCCGCCGCCTCCATCTGCACCGGATCGTCGATGCTGTGCTTCTGCTCCGCCGTCAGCGACAACGGCGCCCAGAACCGGGTGTTCTCCAGCGCCCGCTCCGGATCGGTGTCGTAGGAGATCTTGATCTCGATCATCTTGTCGATCGCCCCGGCGTCCCGCCCGGCCTTGCCCGCACCCTCGGCCACCGCCGGCAACAACTTCCCGGTGTAGAGCTCCATCCCCTTACCCGAGGTGCAGATGAACCCGTCCCCCGCCCGGCCCGCATACCGCGCCACCACCGGACCCCCCGCCGCGATGTACACCGGGATCCCGCCGGCGGGCACGTCGTAGATCGACGCCCCCTTCGTGGTGTAGTACTCCCCGTCGAAGTCGACCCGCTCCCCGGTCCACAGCTCGCGCATCAGGGCCACCGATTCCCGCAACCGCGCGAACCGCTCCTTGAACTCCGGCCACACCCCCGCATACCCGGTGGCGATCTCGTTGAGCGCCTCCCCGGTGCCGACCCCGAGCATCACCCGCCCCGGATACAGGCACCCCATCGTCGCGAACGCCTGCGCGATCACCGCCGGGTTGTACCGGAACGTCGGGGTCAGCACCGAGGTCCCCAACTGCAGCCGCGAGGTGCGCTCACCGACCGCGGTCATCCACGCCAACGAGAACGGCGCATGCCCCCCGTTGTGCCGCCACGGCTGGAAATGATCCGACACCGTCGCCGAATCCATCCCGTGTTCCTCCGCCAGCACCGCCAGCTCCACCAGCTCCCGCGGCCCGAACTGCTCCGCCGACGCCTTGTACCCCAACTTCAGACCCTGCGACACCACCAACTCCTCGTCGTCGGAAACCTCGGAAACGACGGCAGGACGCGCCGCGGCACGCAGCCGCGAGTGCGCGTCCTGCCGTTGCCGTTTCCCGTTACTTGATGGCGAAACCGCGATAGCCTTCGGCCGCGACGTCGTCGCAGATCTCGCGGTAGGTGTTGAGCCCACCGACGTAGGACATGATCACCCGCGGCTTGCCCGGCACATTGGCGCCCGTGTACCACGAGTTGCCCTCGGGATAGAGCGTGCCCTTCGCCAGTTCGTTGTTGAGCTCGGTCCAATCGTGCGTATACGGCTCGAGCGCCTCGAACCGGCGGGCGCCGCGCTGCTCGAGACGTTCGATGCAGTCGGCGGTCCACTCCACGTGCTGCTCGATCGCGCACACCACGTTGGTGAGCACGTTCGGGCTTCCGGGACCGGTGAGCATGAACATGTTCGGGAACCCGTCGACCGCGATCCCGAGGTACGTGACGGGTCCGTCCTGCCACTTCTCCCGCAGCGTCTCGCCGCCGACACCGGAGATGTCCATCTTCAGCAGCGGACCGGTGATCGCGTCGAACCCCGTGGCGAGGATCACCGCGTCGAGTTCGTGCTCCGTTCCCCCGGCCCGGATGCCCTTGTCCGTGAACTCCTCGAGCGGCGCTTCGCGGAGGGAGACGAGCTCGACGTTCTCCCGATTGAAGGTCTGGAAGTAGTTGGTGTCGAGCGTGATCCGCTTGGCACCGAGCGGATAGGTCCGCGGTGACAGGTGTTCGGCGAGCTCGGGGTCCTGCACCACCGCGCGGATCTTGCTGCGGAAGAACTCGGCGATGGTCTCGTTGGCCTCCCGGTTGGTGAACAGGTCGGGGTAGGCGGCGATGAGGTCGATCGCCCGGTGCCGGTTCCACCGCTCCTCGTAGACCGCCCACCGCTCCTCGGGGGAGTGGTCGAGCGCGCCGACCTCGAGGGTGTCGGTGTACTGGCCCGACGGTGTGGTCTTCGAGGTCGCCTTGAAAGTCTCGATGTTCTCCTTGAACTCCCGCTTCTCGTCCTCGGTGAGGGGGCGGTTGCCGCAGTCGAGGCTGAACGCCGGAGTCCGCTGGAACACGGTCAGTTTCTCGGCCTGCTCGGCGACGAGCGGGATCACCTGGACGCCGGACGAACCGGTGCCGATCACCCCGACCCGCTTGCCGGTGAAGTCGACGCCCTCGCGTGGCCAGTCGGCCGTGTGGTACGTCGCACCGCGGAAGTTGTTCAGGCCCGGGAAGTCCGGCGTCTGCGACGTGGACAGACAGCCGACCGCGGTCACGAAGTACTTGGCGACGGCGACGTCACCGGAGTCGGTGGTGATCGTCCATCGGTCGGTGTGGTCGTCGAACCGGGCCGAGTCGACCCGGGTCCGGAACCGGAAGTGCTTCTTCACGTCGAGTCTGTCGGCGGCGAAGTTCAGGTAACGCAGGATCTCCGGCTGGGCGGGATAGCGCTCGGTCCACTCCCACTCGTCGATCAGCTCGGGCGAGAAGGTGTAGGCGTATTCCATGCTGATGCAGTCGCATCGAGCGCCGGGATAGCGGTTCCAGAACCAGGTGCCGCCCACACCGTCGGCGGCCTCGAAGGCGCGGACCGTCAGCCCCATCTCCCGCAGCCGGTGCACCATGTAGATGCCGGAGAAGCCGGCACCGACCACGATCGCGTCGAACTCCTCGGCGGGGTTCTCGGTACCCATGCCGATCTCCGTCCGATCGGTGCCCATGCCGATCTCCGTCCGATCGGGGCTCATCGGGCGATGTCCGCGCCGGCGAGCACGTCCTCGACCGCCTCGACGACGTAGTCCATGCCGTCCTTCGCGCCCGGCAGGATGTTCACGAACTGGAAGAATCCGTGCATCTGCCCGGTGAACACCTTCTCGCGCAGTGGCACTCCGGCCGAGCGGAGCGCCTGCGCGTACTTGCGGCCCTCGTCGTGCAGGACGTCGTGCTCGGCGATCAGCACCGCGGCCGGGGCGACACCATCGAACGATTTCGCGTTGATCGGGGCGACCTCCCAGCGGGTGCGGTCCTTCGCCTCGGGCACGTACAGGTCCCAGAACCACACCATTGCGTCCCGGGTGAGCATGAGCTCGTTCGCGGGGTCGAGGTAACTGGGTGTGTCGAAGTCGCAGTCGATGACGGGGTAGGCGAGGAACTGCAGGGCGAGTTCGGGACCGTTCTCCCGGGCGGCGCGCTGCGCGACCACCGCGGCGAGGTTGCCGCCGGCACTGTCACCGCCCACGATCAGCGGGGCGTCCGCGGCCGCGTAGGTGGCGCGGTTCGCCGCGAGCCACTGCACCGCGGTCCACGCGTCGTCGGCGGCGGACGGGAACACGTGCTCGGGAGCGAGCCGGTAGTCGACGAGGGCGACGACGCAGCCGGTGCGCTCGGCGAGCTGACGGCCGAGCGTGTCGTACCCGTCGAGGCTCCCGACCACCCAGCCCCCACCATGCAGGTAGGCGATGACGCCGCGGGCGTTGTCGGTCGGCACCAGGAGCCGGATCGGCAGCTGGTGACCGTCCGGAGTCGGCACGGTGCGGTTTTCCACCCGGGTCATCTCCGGGCCGTCGCCGTAGAGCGGCGTGAAGCCTTCGCTCATCGCGCGGGCCTCCTGCGGGGCCATTTCGTGCAGGGGCGGACCGCCTGCCTTCGCCATCTCGGCAAGAAACGCGGTGGTGGCCGGGTCGAGGGCCATGGCATCTCCTTCGTGTGCGGCATGGGTTTCGACAGACGTCGACGACTCCCGATCGGATGCGCAGAGTCGGCGCCCAGCGAGTGATGCACATCACCATAACCATACGCATGATTATTTGCAATACCGGCGCGCTAGGGCCTTTATCTATGCGCATGATTGGTCTAGCTTGGAAGCGAGAGTTCCGGGGGCATCTCCCCGCATCTACTACGGAAGGCCACCGACCATGACTGCCGGAAACCAGGACACCGCGCTGCAGAGCCCCATCGACACCGTCGTCTCCGACCGTGCCTTCCTCGAGTGCCCCCGCTGGCACGACGGACGGGTATGGGTCTCGGATCTCTATCGGCACGAGGTGATCTCGATCGGCGCCGACGGTGCGGTGACCGTCGAGGCCACCCTCCCCGGCGACGAGCCGTCCGGCCTCGGCTGGCTGCCCGACGGCCGCCTGCTGATCACCGCGATGGAGTCCGGGCGGATCATGCGCCGCGAGCACGACGGCGAGATCGTCGTCCACGCCGACCTCTCGTCGGTCGCCACCGGCAAACTCAACGACATGGTGGTCGCCGAGGACGGCACCGCGTACGTGGGCAGTTTCGGCTTCGAGTTCAAGCGCGACACCCCGATCGCGCCGGCCAACCTGGTCCGTGTCGCGCCCGACGGGTCCTTCACCGTCGAGGCCTCGGATCTCCGCTTCCCCAACGGCATGGTGATCACCCCCACCGGCACGCTGATCGTCGCGGAAAGCATGGGCAACAAGCTGACTGCGTTCGACATCGGTTCCGACGGCCGGCTCGGCGGGCAGCGCACCTGGGCCGCGTTCGGTCCGGACCTGCCCACCGACTCCGTCAAGGCCGCGATGAGCGCCGCGGCGGTCGCGCCGGACGGCATCTGCCTCGACAGCGACGGTGCGGTGTGGGTCGCCGACGCCCTCAATCGGCGGGTCATCCGCGTCGAGGAGGGTGGCGCGATCACCGGCGAGGTCGTGTTCCCGACCGGGGTGTTCGCGTGCATGCTCGGCGGCCCGGAGGGCAACACCCTCTACGCCTGCGCCGCGCCGAACTCCTCGGAGGCCGCCCGTCGTCACACGCGCGACGCGAGCCTGCTCGCCACCCGCGTCGGCGCCACCCACGGCGGTCGCCCGTAGGACGGCCCCCAGGACATGGGAAAGGGCGGCGATTCGTCGAATCGCCGCCCTTCCCTGTTGTTCGGCTCGATCAGTACGGCGCGTACGCCGCCGCGGAGGCCGGCTGGTCCAGCACGCGGTCCACGGTGATGCGCTTGCGTTCGATGAGCAGTGTCCCTTCACGCTCGGCGAACGTGTCGGCGTAGCGCCCGTACAGCCGCTGCGTGCCCTCGGGGCCGGCCACCGTGGCCTCGAAGTACGCGTCGACCCGCACCCGGCCGTCGCCCTCGTCGGACACGCGGACGTTGGTGATCGCGTGGCGGGAGAACTCCGCGCCGGACTCGGCGAAGGCACGGTAGACGCCGAGGAACTCCTCCGGGCCCGCATCCTCCTTGCCGTTCTGGGTGATCGAGACGTCGTCGGTGATCAGCGCGCGCAGGGCGTCGAGGTCGCCCTCGTCCACGGCGGTCGCGTACGCGTACATCACGTCCTCCGCGCGGCGCGCGAGATCGGGAGAAACCGCAGTCATATCGGGTCCTTCGCTTTCGTCGTGGGTCAGGGAAGCTGGATCAGCTTGGTTTCGAAGAACGCGTCGAAGCCCTCGATGCCGCCCTCGCGGCCGAGACCGGACTGCTTGTAGCCGCCGAAGGGCTGCACGACGCACATCGCGTAGCCGTTGACGGAGATCTGGCCGGTGCGCACCCGTCGCGCGATGCTCTGGGCCAGCTCTTCGTCCTTCGCGTAGACGGAGCCGGAGAGGCCGTAGTCCGAGTCGTTGGCGATGGCGACGGCCTCGTCGATCGAATCGAACGGAATGACCACCAGCACAGGCCCGAAGATCTCCTCCTGCGCGATGCGCATGTCGTTGGAGACGTCCGCGAACAGGGTCGGTTCGACGTACCACCCGCGGTCGAGGTGGGCGGGCTTGCCGCCACCGGTCACCAGACGGGCACCCTCCTTCTTGCCGATCTCGATGTAGTCGAGCACCCGCGTCTGCTGACGCTCGGCGGCCAGGGGGCCGAGGACAGTGTCCTCGTCACGGGGATCACCGACCTTCACGCTCTCCATCACCGCCTTGATCGCCTCGACGACCTCCTCCTGGCGCTCGCGCGGGACGATGATGCGGGTGAGGGCGGCGCAGACCTGCCCCGAGTGACCGATGCCGCCGAACACCATGCCGGGCAGGAAGGTGTCCAGGTCGATGTCGTCGGCGATGATCGCGGCAGACTTGCCGCCCAGCTCGAGGGTGACCCGCTTGATCCGCTCGGCGGCCCGGCTCATGACGACGCGGCCGGCCGCCGTGCTGCCGGTGAAGCTGATCTTGTCGACGTCCGGGTGGCTGACGAGGTAGTCACCCACCTCCCGTCCTGCCGGCACGACGCTGATGACGCCTTCGGGCAGACCGGCGGCGTCGAGCGCCTCGGCCAGCATCATCATCGTGACGGGGCCCTCCGGGGCCGGCTTGAGCACCACCGTGCAGCCCGCGGCGAGTGCGGGCGAGATCTTCAGCGAGCCGGTCGCAACCGGACCGTTCCACGGGACCACGACCGCGACGACACCGATGGGCTCACGCACGATCTTGCCGTGCCCGCCCTTCCAGGTGCGCTCCTCCTCGAACGCGAAGCGCTCGTGGAACGTGGCCGCGTCGTCCCACATGTCGACGGCGTTCTGGTGGAACAGAGTGGAAACCGCTGCGGGGGCGCCCAGTTCGAGGGTGAAGGCCTCGGCCATCTCGGGGATGCGCTTCTTCACCTCGTTCCCGACGCGCACGAGGATCTCCGCCCGCTCGGCGGGCGTCATCCGCGGCCAGGGACCTTCGTCGAACGCCTTGCGCGCCGCCGCGACGGCGCGGTCCATGTCCGCCTCGCGCGCCTCGGGCACGGTCGCGATGACCTCGCCGTTGATCGGGGAGATCACCTCGATCACCGCGTCGCTGGACGGCTCGACCCACGATCCGCCGATGAACAGCTTGTCGTAGCTCTTCAGCTGGATGGGAGTGGCTGTGGTCATGCTGTGTTCCTCCACTCGACCGCGGACTCTCGCCACGGCGACTCGCTGGATGGGATGGGAGTACTACTTCGCTGCCGGGGCCGGCGCCTGCAGGGGCGCCGACAGATCCCGGATCTCGTCCGGATCCACGACGACACGGCGGTCGATCGCCATGCGGGCCTGCACCATGTGCCGGGGGGAATCGACGCTCAGGTGCGCGGTGAGCTGCCCGGCGGCATCGAACCAGGCCGCACCCCACTTGCCGTCCGCACCCTCGCGGAACACCATATCGTCGGATTCGCTTCTGTGTCCGACGAATTGGATTTTGTGTCCGAACTGGTCGCTCCAGAAGTACGGGACCGGGTCGAAGACGGGCGGCGACTGCGGTCGCAGGAGCGCGCCGGCGACCGTCGCCGGCCCGGTGCGCGCCTCGTCCCAGTGTTCACCCCCGAGTCGCGTTCCGAACCGGGGCGACCAGCGCATCGCGACGTCTCCGACGGCGAACACCGCCGGGTCGGCGGTTCGCAGCGACTCGTCGACGACGACCCCGCGATCGATCTCGAGTCCCGATCCGGTCAGCCAGCCCACGTCGGGCCGCACTCCGATACCGGTGACGACGACGTCCGCCGGCAGTGCGGTGCCGTCGTCCAGTGTCAGCCCGTCTGTCGTGACCTCGCCGACGCCGGTGCCGCAGCGCAGATCGACTCCGTCCCACCACGATCGCAGCCGTTCGGCGACCTGCGCGCCCAGCGGACCCGCGAGCGGCCGGGACCCGGCTTCCACGCAGGTGACCGAGCAGCCGAGAGACAGTGCGGTCGTGGCGATCTCGGCGTTGATCCAGCCGGCACCGACGAGAACGACGCGGGCTCCCGGGCGCAGCTCGGCGCGGAGACGCTCGGCGTCCGCGGCGGTGCGGAGCACGAGTTGCCGGCCCGCCCCGGGCAGCGAGACCGGGGCCGCCCCGGTCGCGACGACCAGCGCGTCGTAGGAATGTGCGCCGGCATCGGTGTGCACCGCCCGGGCTGCGGTGTCGAGCGCCCGGGCCCGGACACCGAGGCGCAGTTCGACGCCGAGCGCCGCGTAGTCGACGTCGAACGTGGTGTCCTGCGCCTCGAGGAGTGCGGACTTGCTCAGCGGCGGGCGGTCGTACGGCGGGGTGGGCTCGGAACAGATCAGCTCGAGCTCGCCGTCGAAGCCTTCGGCGCGCAACGCCTCACACGTGCGGAGCCCGGCGAGGCCGCCGCCGACGACGACGATTCTTCGGCCGTTGAACACGGCGTTCCCCTGTCCTGTCGATGAATCGGATGGTGCGGTGGGTGCGCTCGGTACAACTCAGTACAAGGTGTAGTCCGACAGCACGCGCGGGCCCGGCGTGTAGGTGGCCGGGATCCGCTGCCAGCCCATGTTGGTGCCCTGATGCGGGTACCGCTCGAGCGCGGAGAAGTCCACCTCGTAGTCGGGCATCCGCTCGAGAATCTGGGTGATGAGCGTCTTGGACATGTAGCGGCCGAGATGCGATCCGGCGCAACGGTGTACGCCGATTCCGAATGCGGTGTGCCGGTTCGGCCACCGTTCGATGTCGATCTCGTCCGGGTTGTCGAAGAGCTTCTCGTCGCGATTGGCCGACGACCAGGACAGCAGCACCCGATCGCCCTTCTTCATGGGGCAGCCCTGGAACTCGGTGTCCTTGGTGACGGTCCGGGCGAGCGCCTGAGTGGGCGAGAAGTACCGCAGGAACTCCTCGACGGCGTGGTCCATCAGGCTCGGATCGTCGATGAGCCGCTGCCGCACGGCCGGGTGCTCGGCGAGCCACACCAGCGCCTGGCTCACCAGGGACGCGGTGGTACCGACACCGCCGGCGAGCAGCAGATCGACGATCGAGTACATCTCGAAGTCGTTGAGCGGACGACCGTCGACCTCCTGCTGCACGAGGTAGCTGATGATGTCGTCGGTGGGGTTCTCGCGACGGGCCCGGATGGTCTCGCGCATGCGGTCGCCCAGGTACGGGAAGTCGACCTCCATCGCGTGGCGGTAGTCGTCACTTCCCGGAATGCCGGCGAGCGCCTGGTGGTGCGCGTGGGAATAGCGCTTCCAGTCGGCGAGGTCGAGACCGAGCCAGTCCACCGTCACGATGGAGGGAACCGAGATGACCGAGGTGAGGTCACACTGCCCGTCCTCGATCACGCTGTCGATGAACCCGGCGGTGTGGCGGTCGACGAGCGCCTTCATCCGCTCGACGGCCGCGGGCGCGGTGATCGGGTTGACGATCTTGCGGTACTTGCGGAACTCCGGGGGATCGAGCTCGATGGGGATGTGGAAGTGCATCGGCGTCTTCGGGATGACGACCGAAAGGCCCTCTCCCCCATATTCGTTGCGCGCGGACGAGAACGTCTCGTCGTCACGGGCGGCCTCGAAGACCGAGTCGTAGTCGCTGAGCACCCAGTACCCGCCGTGCGCCTCCGTCCAGGCGACTCGCTCGTTCTGGCGGACCTTGCGGTACGAGGCGACCGGATCGGCAGAGTGCTCCTGCGAATTGTGGTCGAAGTTGATGACGGGGCAACGATTGCGGCTGTCCATCGCGTGGACCCTCCTGCGTCGGATCGGGCATCTCCTGCTAATGGTTATAACAGATGATATAGTAGTGTAGATCACACCGCCAGCCCGGCTATCAAATCAAATGTTCAACGAGCTGGCATCCTCGATATCCGGATGACGGAAGGAGCGACCGATGAAGGTTGTTGTCGACGAGAACCACTGCCAGGGCCACGGGCTGTGCTTCATGACCTCCCCGCAGGTCTTCGCGCTGCGCGAGGAGGACGGCCACGCGTACGTCCTGCCCGGGGGCGACGACCCGGCCAACGAGCACGCCGCACGCGAGGCCGCCGCGTCCTGCCCCGAGCGTGCGATCTCCGTCGTCACCGAGTGACGACGCCTTCCGAGCGGCCGGCACACGACGGAGGAAGGGGCCCCGGGTTCGACCCGGGGCCCCTTCCTCCGTGTGCGGCCGTGCGCCTCAGCCCAGGGCGCGGTCCCACTGGATGACCTGTTCGAGCAGGTCGGGGTACTTGCGCTGCGCGTACCTCCGGTAGGCGTTGATGTGGTCGCGCATGCGTTCCTCGGATCCGATCGGGTCCCCCTGCGAGAGCGACTCGTAGATCTGGGTGTGCGCGACGATGATCGCCTCGCGCCGGTGCGGTGGGTAGTCGATCCCGATCGCAGTGCCGTCCATGATTCCGAGCAGCGAATCGACCATGTACCCGAACAGCGGATTACCCGAGGACCAGGCGATCAGATCGTGGAAGTTCTTGTTCGCCTCGAGGAACTCGTGCTGATCGCCGAGCGAACCGTGCATCCGGTCGATGGTCTCCTTGAGCTCGACCAGTGTCTCCCCGCTGATGCGCTGGGCAGCCAGGCGGCTGATCATCGGCTCGAGGGCGGTGCGCGCCTCGATGATGACACTGAACGGCGCGTCCTTGAGCTGCATGAGAAGGATGAGCGAACTCGCGAGGTGGGACGCATCGGGATCCAGTATCACCGGCCCGCCCCGGGGGCCGGGCTTGAGGGCGATCACCCCCTGAAACTCCAACAGCCGCAGGGCTTCCCGCAGCGTGCCGCGGCCGATCTCGTACTTCTCGAGCATGACCCGCTCCGACGGCAGCAGATCGCCCGCCGCCAGGTTCTGCCTGGTCGCGTCCCTGATGATGTGCTGCGCCACCACCATGGCAGCTTTCGGCGCCCGTCCTGTGATCATCGCGCCTTCTCCTCCCGAGAGCACCTGCCGGTTCGGGAACTCTGTCCGGATCGGACACTCCCCACTTCCCGACGGGCCAAAATAATGCTAACGATTATAACGTACAGTTCGTGTCTTGGCTCCTTACCGGCGAAGAGACACTCCCGCCGGCCCCCGCCCCTCCCACACCCCGCCTCTCTCGTACCCCGCCGAGCCGAACCGTGAACCTCGACCGAAGGAGTTCCCATGAGCAGCCCCACCTCCACCACCACGAGCGTCGTTCTCGAATCCGTCGACTCCAGCCTGTGGATCCGGCTCAACCGGCCCGAGCGCCGCAACGCCTTCGACGCCGAGATGTGCGCTGTCATGGTCGACGCGCTCCACGAGGCCACCGAGTACCGCTCGGTGGTCATCACCGGATCGGGGGGAAGCTTCTGCGCCGGCGGCTCGCTCGGCCAGCTCAGCCAGCCCACCGTCAAGGAATTGCGGGGTCTCTACCGTTCATCGCTCGAACTCTTCGACGCGATCCGCACCTGCCCCCGCCCGGTCGTCGCGGCCGTCAACGGTGCCGCGGCAGGTGGCGGCAACGAACTGGTGGTGGCCTGCGATCTCGCCGTCGCCGCCCGCTCGGCGACATTCGGTCAGACGGGTCCCCGCGTCGGCAGCTCTCCGGTCAGCGGCGCCACGAACGTGATGGGGGTCCAGATCGGCGAGAAGCGCGCCAAGGAACTGTCGCTGCTGTGCCGGCGCTACCCGGCGGAACGCGCCTACGAGATGGGACTGGTGAACGAGGTGGTCGACGACGAGCTTCTCGAGGAATCCGTCCGCTCGCTGTGCCGCGAGTTCGAGGCCCTGAGCCCGCGCTACCTCGAGATCACCAAGGTCAGCTCGAACATCTGGTGGAACTCCGCCCGGGACTCGTTCAGCAACGGGCTCGGCATGCTCGTCCAGGCGATCGGCAGCGCCGACATGATCGAGGGTGCGCAGGCCTTCCTGGAAAAGCGTAAGCCGCAGTTCCCGCCCGCCGAATAGGCACACGTTCGATAATGGTGCACATCAATGTGCACAATCGCGTGCACAATGAGTACAGTGCACAATTCGGATCGTCCGGGGAAGTTGCCCGCCCGATCCGCCGACACGGCGAGCACCCGCTGCGCCGTGACAGCCTCCGCTTCCCGGAAGTCAGGAGGCCACGAGGCTAAGGAGGTTCCGTGGCTGCAATGTCGAGAGGCCCGAAGACATCGCTGGTGGTCGCCCAGCAGATCGTCCGGGATACGGCGCGAAAAGGTCTGCAGCCCGGGGACCTGCTGCCCCCGGAGAAGGCGATGCTCGAGGAGTACCAGATCGGCCGCGGCACCCTCCGTGAGGGACTGCGGCTGCTCGAGTTCCAGGGGATGATCGCCCTCAAGCCGGGGCCCAAGGGCGGTCCCGTCCTCCTCGATCCGGACGCGTCCCATCTGGCGAGCACCATCATCCTGCTGATGCAGCTCCAGAACGCCTCGCTCAGCACGATCGTGGAGGCCCGCACCGCCCTCGAGCCCGTCATCTGCCGCCTGGCCGCCGAGCGGATCAGCGACGAGAACCTGCTCGAGCTCAAGCAGTCCGTCGACCGCATGCAGCAGTCGTTCGACACGGCGGACATCGACACGTTCCTCGAGACGAACAAGCAGTTCCACGACGTCATCGCCTGGTCCACCGGCAACGCGCTCTTCGGCTACCTGACGGACGCGCTGCTGCGGATCACCGGCGGCACGGTGATGGGCGTCGACCACCCCGCCCCGCTGCGGGAGACGACCCTCAAGGCGCACCTCCAGATCTACGAGGCGCTGCATTCGCACGACGCGGACCTGTCCGAGGACCGGATGCGCGACCACATCAACGAATACGTCCGGTACGCCGAGCGCAAGTTCCCCGAACTCCTGAGCCAGGTCCTGCCCTGGAACCAGGCGCTCGGCGGCTGAACACCACTGTCGCCGCCGTCCGGCGACACGGACCCCGCGGGCCCGCACCGAGCATCGTCTCGGCGCGGGCCCGCCGTGTTTCCGGGCCGATTCGCGACCGGCGGCCCGGTTCCCGAGGTCCGGCGAACTCCGACGACACCGCTATTGCTTATATCCATGCATATGGTTATGGTGATAGCGATCACATGCATGCATAGCGATCAACACCGTCGAGCCCGTGCCGGCGCCCTACGCCGGCCGCCGCTCGCGCCTTCACCCCCGTTCGTCACGAGGAGAAGCCATGAAGACCATCGGAGCGCTGCTGTGGGAGCCGGGAACCCGGTCCGGTTGGAGCGTCGAGGAAATCGAGATCGATCCCCCGAAGAGCCGGGAGGTGCGGGTCAAGCTCGCCGCCTCCGGCATCTGCCACAGCGACGACCACGTCGACACCGGCGATATCCCTCTCGACTGGGCGCCGATCATCGGCGGGCACGAAGGTGCGGGCGTGATCGAGGAGCTCGGCCCCGACGTCACCGGCTTCGAGGTCGGCGACCACGTCGTCCTGTCCTTCCTGCCGTCCTGTGGCCACTGCAAGATGTGCACCATCGGCCGTTCCAACATGTGCGAGATGGGCGCCGGCGTGCTCGGCGGCTTCGCCCCCGACGGCACCCACCGCGTCCACGCCCGGGGCCAGGGCGTCGGCCCGTTCTCCTACCTCGGCACCTTCTCCCCGTACGTCGTGGTCAACATCGACTCGTGCGTCAAGATCGGCAAGGACATCCCGCTCGACAAGGCCGCACTGATCGGCTGCGGCGTCCCCACCGGCTGGGGCTCGTCCGTCTACGCGGCCGACATCCAGCTCGGGGACACCGTCGTCGTCATCGGCACCGGCGGTGTGGGCATGAACGCGGTCCAGGGCGCCCGGCACAAGGGCGCCAAGAACATCGTCACGATCGACCCCGTCGAGTACAAGCGCGACCAGGCCAAGATCTTCGGTGCCACCCACACCACCGAGAACTTCGAACAGTGCCGAGAGGTCGTCGACCAGCTCACCGAGGGGCAGGGCGCCGACGTCGTCATCATCACCGTCGACATCGCCTACGGGCACCTGCTCAACCCGGCGCAGGAGATGACCCGCCGCGGCGGCACCCTGGTGCTCACCGCCGCCGCTCCCGTCACCCAGCGCGACGTGCCGTTCGACCTGTTCACCTTCGCGATGTCGGGCAAGCGCCTGCAGGGCACCCTGTACGGCACCACGACGGCGCGCCGGGACATCCCGCTCATCGCCGACATGTACCGCCGTGGCGAGTTCAAGCTCGACGAGCTGGTCACCAAGACCTACAAGCTCGAGGACATCAACACCGCGTTCAAGGATCTCCGCGAGGGCAAGAACATTCGCGGCGTCATCATGTACGACGACTAGATCGGCACACGCGATTCCCCGGGAGTGTTCGCGCCCGGCGCACGGGCCGGGACGGGGGTCCACACTCCGTCCCGGCCCGATCCGTGTACCTCCGACAGGAACAGAGCCGATGACTGCCTCGAAACTCGCGGACCTCGATTCCGCCGCCCTGAGCCGCCTCGTCGCCAAGGACGAGATCCGGGACCTGGCCGGACGTTACGCCCTGGCCGTCGACGACCACGACATCGATACCGTGCTGTCGATGTTCACCGAGGACGGTGTCTTCGAGGTCGCCGGCACCGAACTGCGCGGCCGTGAGCAGATCCGCCCCTTCTACGTCTCCAGCATGGACCGTTACCACACCATGCTGCACACACCCGAGATCCACCTCGTCACGATCGAAGACGACTCGCACGCAAGCGGAATCATGACCGGCCACGCCGAACTCGCGGTCCACGACACCCTGATGATGACCGCGTTCCGGTACCGCGACCGATACGTGCGCCGGGACGGCACCTGGCTTTTCGAAAGACGCGCCGTGTCGTTCATGTACGCGGTACCGTTCGAGTCGATGGGCTCGAGTTTCCGTACCACCAAACGGATTCGGTGGCCCCAGACCCGATACACCGAGGCCGACTATCCGGAGTCGGCTCCCACCTGGAACACCTACCGCTGACGGCGGATCGGGCCCGTCGGCGGCCCCCGAAGGAGCAGCTATGACAGGACGGGTAGCAGGTAAGGTCGCTTTCATCACGGGCGCGGCCCGCGGCCAGGGACGCAGCCATGCGATCCGCCTCGCCGAGGAGGGCGCCGACATCGTCGCTCTCGATGTGGCCGAGGACATCGAGAGCGTCACCCGCTTCTACCCCGGCGCCACCGAGGACGACCTGGCCGAGACGGTGCGCGCCGTGGAGGCACTCGATCGCCGGATCATCGCCCGCAAGGCCGACGTCCGTAACTTCGACGCCGTCAAAGCCGTGGTCGACGAGGGCATCGCCGAGCTCGGCCGGATCGACATCGTCGCCGCCAACGCCGGCATCTTCCTCTTCGGCGACGAGACACACCTGGTGAGCGAACGCGACTGGGACGATGTCCTCGACATCAATCTCAAGGGCGTGTGGCACACGTGCAAGGCCGTCACCCCGCACCTGATCGAACAGGGCACCGGGGGGTCGATCGTCATCACCAGCTCCACCGCCGGCCTGAAGGGCACGCCGAACGTCGCGCCCTACACCGCGAGCAAGCATGCCGTGGTCGGCCTGATGCGCACGCTCGCACTGGAACTGGGTCCGCACGGCATCCGCGTCAACACCGTGCATCCCACCGGCGTCGCCACGGACATGATCCTCAACGAGGCCTGCTTCCGGCTGTTCCTCCCGGACGTCGAACATCCCACCAAGGAACAGGCCGCACCGGTCTTCGCCACCACCAACGTCCTGCCCGTGCCGTGGATCGAGCCGATCGACATCTCCAACGCGGTGTTGTACCTGGCCTCCGACGAGGCCCGGTACGTCACCGGCACCGAACTGAAGGTCGACGCCGGCTACACCCTCCGCTGACCCGGCCGGACGAACGGGAGACCACATGACTGCTCGACTCGACACACCGCGCCTCGATCCCGCCCACCCCGACGCGGTCGCCGAACGCTGGCTCGCGGACTTCGCCGGTGCGCTCCGATCGGGAAACGCCGACGACTACCCGGACGCACTCGCCACCGACGCGTGGTGGCGCGACCTGCTCGCCTTCACCGGCGATCTGCGCAGCCTGCACGGCGAATCGGCGATCCGCCCGCTGCTCACCGGCGCGGCGGATCTCGAGGTCCGCGACGAAGCGCTCGACTCCTCCGTGCCACCGGCGCTGCTGCCGACAGGCGAGGGCCCGCCGGTCGTGCAGCTGCTCTTCCGCCTCACCATCCGGTTCGGACACGTCCGTGGCGTCGCGCGACTGACCCCGGACGACGCGGGCCGCTGGCGCGCGACGGCTGTCCTGACGACGCTCGACAGTCTCTCCGGGGCCGAACCGGCTGTGGGAGAACGCCGTCCGAACGGCGCCCCGGAACCCGGTGAACGCGTCACCGTCCACTGGGGTGATCGTCGGCTCCTCGCGAGCGAGTGCACCGAACGGGATCCGGAGGTCCTCGTCATCGGCGCAGGACATTCCGGTCTCGGGCTCGCCGCCTACCTCGGGGCGATGAACGTCCACGCGCTCGTCGTCGAGCGCAACGAGCGCGTGGGTGACAACTGGCGCAACCGCTACGACTCGCTGGTGCTGCACGACCCCGTGTGGTCGAACCATCTGCCGATGATGCCGTTCCCACCCACCTGGCCGGTGTTCACACCGAAGGACAAGATGGGCGACTGGCTCGACATCTACGCCCGAGCCCTGGAACTGAACGTGTGGACCCGCACGGAACTCGTGAGCGCCTCGTACGATCCCGCGACGAAGCGGTGGGAGGTGCTGCTCGACCGCGGAGGCGAACGGCGGGTGCTGCGCCCGCAGCACGTGGTCCTGGCCACCGGCCTGAGCGGCACCGAGCCGCTCGTACCGGACATCCCCGGGACCGGAGAATTCGCGGGCGAGCTGCTGCATTCCGGCCGGTACACGACGGACCCACGACGGAGCGGCCGTGATGTCGTCGTCATCGGCACCGGGAACAGCGGCCACGACATCGCCCAGGACCTGTACAACACCGGCGCTCACGTGACCCTCGTCCAGCGGGGTCCGACCTACGTCGTCGGCGGCACCACCGTGGTCGACGTCATGCTGAAACCCGCCTACGGCGAGAACACCGCGCCCACCGAGATCGCCGACCTCGTCGGTGCGTCGTTCGCGCGGCGGGACCAGGGATTCGTCGACGGCCTGCGCACCGCCGTCGCGGCCATGGCCGACATCGATCGCGACCTGCTCGATGCCCTGAGCGCCCGGGGATTCCGGCATCACCTGGGCGACGGCGGGACCGGAGCGATGGACCTCTTCCTCACCCGGAACGGCGGCTACTACATCGACGTCGGAGCGTCCCGGCTCGTCGCCGACGGGTCGATCGGACTGGTCGCAGGGAAGACCGTGGAACGGTTCGTTCCCGAGGGAGTGGTCATGTCGGACGGCACCGTCGTACCCGCCGACACCGTTGTGTTCGCCACCGGGTTCCGGGGCATCCTCGACACTGCCCGCCGCATCCTGGGCGACGCCGTCGCCGACCAATGCGGACCGGTCTGGGGTCTCGACGACGAGGGCGAGATCCGGTCGGTGTGGCGACGTTCCGGTCACGACGGATTCTGGTTCAGCGGCGGCAATCTCACCCTCGCCCGTATCTACAACAAGTACCTTGCTCTCCAGATCAAGGCCGACCTGGACGGCATCGACCTGCCGTCCGTTCCCTGACCCTGCACCTCGAGTACATCGGAGACCGACACATGCGCGCCGACGACATCAACGAGATCATCCGCATCACCCATCTCTACGCCCGTGGCCTCGATCGATTCGACCCCAAGGAGGCACTGTCCGCCTTCGCACCCGACGGAGCGTGGGACGCCAGCGCCGTCGGCCTGACCCGGTACGAGGGGCACGAGCAGATCCTCGACTTCTTCGAGCGGGACGCACAGGCAGTGGACAAGCAGTTCCACATCATCACCAACCACGTCATCGACTTCGAGGACGACGACCACGCCACCGGTACGAACTACGTCTTCTCCGAAGCGGAGATGAAGAACGGCGCCGCCATCAAGGCAATCGCGCTCAACGAGGACCGCTACGTCCGCACCGCCGACGGCTGGAAGATCGCCGAGCGGATCATCACCGGCCTCACCACGCCGCAGATGGACGGTTTCGACGCCTGACCGGAGCACGGCAGCGGCACATGCGGCAGGGTGGGGACTTCGCGGTCCCCACCCTGTCGCATGTCTCGGCTCAGATGTCCTTGGTGATCTCGTAGAAGTCGAACGAGACGCCGGCCTGCGCAAAGTTCTCGAGGTCGGCGGCGCCCTGCTGCCCTTCCGGAGACGCCATGTCGGCGAGCATGGCTTCCTTGCTGTCCCAGTCGCACACCGCGACCAGGAAGTGCGGCGGGGTGCTGCCGTCGGGGGTGGAGCACACGCCCCATTCGTAGTTCCGGATCCCCTGCTGCTTCAGCGCGAGCTTGGAGTGCACGTTGCGGTAGTGCTCGAGGAACTTCTCGGGATCCTCGGGGTGGTTGTACGCGGCGACGAGTCGGTACATGTCGACCTCTTTCCATGGTGGATTCGGAGATTTCCGTGTGGAACAGCCCCGCACACGGGGGTGTGGAACAGCCCCGCACACGGGGGTGTGGAACGGCCCCGCACACGGGGGTGTGGAACGGCCCCGCACGCGGGGGTGTGGAACGGCCCCGCACACGGGGTGGCGCGACGACGCCCGCCAAATATATCCGCTCTACACCTTTGATTATATCCATTCGCATTGATAGAGTGATACCCGTCACAGACTTTTCCGCGAGCGGACGACCATCCGGCCGCACCGCGCTCCCGCCTGGCACACCGAAACCGCGAGCCTGGCGGTGACATCGGCACATCCGACCGAATCCCCCAGTCAGAGAGGTCATCCGATGACTGCAACCCCCAACTCCTCAACATCCGCAATCGAGGTCGACGCCGTCGTCGTCGGCGCCGGCTTCGCAGGCCTGTACCTGTTGTGGAAGCTGCGCAGGCACGGTTACACCGCCGTCGCGCTCGACAAGGGCGAGGAGGTCGGCGGCACCTGGCATTGGAACCGCTACCCCGGCGCCCGCTGCGACGTGGACAGCCACGACTACTCGTTCGGATTCGACGAGGAACTCGAGCAGGAGTGGGAGTGGAGCGAGCGCTACCCGTCGCAGCCCGAGCTGCAGGCGTATCTCTCGCACGTCGCCGACCGGTTCGACCTGCGCCGCGACATCCGTCTCGAAACCAACGTCACCGAAGCCCGTTTCGACGAGGGCGAGCAGAAGTGGCACGTCCGTACCGACAAGGGCGACGAGTACGTTTCACGGTTCTGCCTCATGGCCGTCGGCTGCCTGTCGGTCCCCAAGGACGTCGACGTCCCGGGCCTCGACAAGTTCCAGGGGCCGATCTACCGCACCAGCGAGTGGCCGGGGGAGGGAGTGGACTTCACCGGTCTCCGGGTCGCCGCCGTCGGCACCGGATCCTCCGGCGTGCAGGCCATCCCGGAGATCGCCAAGCAGGCCGGCAAGCTGACCGTGCTGCAGCGCACCGCCAACTTCGTCATTCCCGCCCGCAACCACAAGCTCGACCCGGAGTTCGTCGCGAACGTCAAGGCGAACTACCGCGAGCGACGCCGTGCCTGCCGGACCGCCGCCGCCGGCTGCATCCGCGACGACAACCCCAAGGCCGCGTTCGACGTCAGCGACGAGGAGCGGTGGGCCGAGTACGAGAAGCGTTGGCAGGGCGGCGGAATCGCCTTCCTCGGCGCGTTCGCGGACCTGATGGTGGACCAGCGGGCGAACGACTCGGTCTGTGACTTCATCCGGGCCAAGATCGACGAGATCGTCGACGATCCGGACGTCGCGGACAGCCTCAAGCCGTTCGGCTACCCGATGGGGGCGAAGCGGCCCGTCGTCGGCACCGACTGGTACGAGACCTTCAATCGCGACAACGTCGAAATGGTCGACCTGCGTAAGAAGCCCCTCGACAGCTTCACCGCACACGGTATGCATCTCGCCGACGGCACCGAGTACGAGTTCGACGCCGTCGTGCTCGCCACCGGATTCGACGCCTTCACCGGCGCGTTCACCCAGATCGACATTCGCGGCCGGGGCGGCCTGCCCTTGCAGAAGGCGTGGCAGGAGGGCCCGAAGACGCACCTCGGCCTGGGCACCGCCGGCTTCCCCAACATGTTCATCATCGCCAACGTCGGCAGCCCGTCGGTGCTGTCGAACATGGTGACCGCCATCGAGCAGCACGTCGAGTGGACGGTCGAGACGATGGATCACATGCGCGAGAACGGACTGACCACGATCGAGGCCACCGAGGAAGCGCAGAACGCGTGGGTCGAGACGGTCGAGGAGATCGCGAACATGACCCTGTGGCCGCAGGGCGAGTCCGGGTCGTGGTACCGCGGCGCGAATGTGCCCGGTAAGCCGCAGATCTTCATGCCGTACGCCGGCGGAATCGTGCTCTACGAGCAGACGTGGAATGAGGTCCGGGACGCCGACTTCAAGGGATTCGTCCTGGCCTGATGCGGCGGATCTCGCGCCGAGCGGGAGGATCTCGCGCCGAGCGGGAGGATCTCGCGCCGAGCGGGAGGATCTCGCGCCGAAACGCGAGAAGCGACGACGACAACCTCCCGCTCGACGCAGCAACATCCCGCTCATCGCCGACGGACACCGAAACGGGGGTGCGGGCCCGAAGCCCGCACCCCCGTCGTGGTGTCCGTCAGATCAGCTTCGCGAGCGCGAATGCCTGACGGGTGGCGAAGACCAGTCGGCGCGGTGCGTAGGCGTCACCGAGGATGTGCACCTCCCGCTCGCCCTCTGCAGCCGGCCCGTCCTTGATGCTCTCGTACAGGTCCGCGTCCCCGATGCCACCGCAGGCGAGCACCACCGAGTCGAAGCCGTCGACCTGGTGCGTGCGCCCGGAGTAGACGTTGCGGGTGACCACCCCGGTCGGGGTGATCTCGACGACGTCCTCCATGAACCGGTACTGCACGCCCTTCTCGTCGAGGCGCCCGAGGATCGCACCGACGATGTAGCGGCCGAGCAGCTGGCCCGCGACCTGCGTCGCGTAGACGATGGTGACGTCGTGACCGCGATCGGTGAGGAAGTCGGCGAGCGACAGCGGCGGCATGTGATCGTCCTGCGCGACGATCAGGACCCGCTTGCCGACCGCGGCGTCGCCGTTCAGGACGTCGCGGATGTCGGCGACGTTGTCGCCGTACACGCCCGGGATGTCCGGGATCCGGCGGGTGGAGCCGGTGGCGACCGCCACCACGTCGAATCCGGCGGCCTCGATCTCCGCCTTCGTCGCCGCGTGCCGGTAGTCGATCTTCACGCCCGCCCGCTCGAGCCGGCGCTGCTGCCAGTCCAGGTACTTCTCGAACATGTCGTACGTGGGCGCGTTGATCGCGGTGCGCAGCTGGCCGCCGAGCACGTCGGACGCCTCCCACAACTCCACGTCGTGGCCCTTCTCCCGGGCCAGGGCCGCGAACTCCATGCCCGCCGGGCCGCCACCGACGACGAGCACGCGCCGGGGGTCGGTCACGGTGGGCCACGGCCCGTCGACCTCGTTGCTGGTGACGGGGTTGACCGCGCAGCCGAACGGCAGGCCCTCGACGTAGCGGCGGCTGATGCACTCGTTGCCGCCGACGCAGGGCCGGATCTCGTCGACGCGGCCGGTGCGGACCTTCTCGATGATCGACGGCTCGGCGATGTGCGCGCGGGCCATGCCGACGACGTCGGCGTCGCCGGCCGCGAGGATCCGTTCGGCGACGTCGGGGTGGTTGATGCGGCCCGTGTGCACGACGGGCAGCGACACCGCCCGCTTGAGCTGCCCGGCGAGATCGCTCCACTGGCCGGCCTCGTAGAAGTGCGGCTGGATGTAGGACGGGTTGCCCCACGGGCTGCCCACCACGCCGTGGAAGTAGTCGACGAGGCCGGTGCTCTCGAGGTACTGCGCGATCTCGATGGCCCCGGTGATGTCGTAGCCGCCCGGGACCTCCTCGCGCAGGTTCAGCCGGATGCCGATGACCATGGACGATCCGATCACGTCGCGGATGGCCCGCAGCACCTCGACCGGGAACCGGCAACGGTTCTCGATCGAGCCGCCGTACTCGTCGTCGCGCTTGTTGGTCAGCGGCGAGAGGAAGTACTCGAGCAGATCGTCGTGGTTCATGTGGAGTTCGACGCCGTCGAGGCGTGCCTTCTGGGCCTGCTCCGCACAGAACTTGTACTGGCCGACGAAGTAGGCGATCTCGTCCCGGTTCAGCTTGTGCGGAACGTTGTTGATCACCGGAGCGCTCAGGACCGACGATGCACCATGCGGCATGCCGCCCTGGTGGACCATCTGCCCCGTCGCCACCGCGCCCTCGGCGTGCAGGGCATCGGAATACGCCTGTACGCGTTCGACGAAGATCGGCAGGCTGTAGTGGCCCTCGACCGTGGCGCCGACGCCGGTGGGCTCGAACCCCGGGATCACCCCGGTGTTCGGAACCCAGGCGCTGAGGCTGTCGAACCACGCGGCTCCGCCCCTCGCCCGGGACACGTAGTAGGCGAGGTTGCGTTCGGCGTCGGCCTCGGACCCGAAGATGTTGCCGATCGCCGAGGCGTGCGGCGGCAGCACCACGCGGTTGCGCAGTTTCATCGGGCCGATCTGGAACGGCGAGAGCAGGTGGGCGTAGGCGGAGTCCGGATCCGCGGTCATATTGTTCACTCCTTGTTCGGTCGAGGCCCGAGCGAGCCGCCTCGTCCGTCGCCCGGCATCCTGGTCGAGTCGTGACTGACCGCGATGCGAACGGGACGGACTTCCAGGACGACTCGGTTGGGGCTGTCCAGCAGTCGCTGGAAGGCTGCGGGATCGGTCGGAGCATGGCGCTGCGCGAACGCCGCATAGAACCAGCGTTTGGTCTCCGCGTCGGCGTGGACGGTGACGCGGCCGCGGACGGCGAGCATCCGCCTGCCGGGCAGGCCGGTGCCGGCATTCGAGATCACGAGCGTCACGCGGGATTCGCGCATCGCCGCACGTACGTGCGCGCGGTCCTTCGCGGCGGTGAGCCAGAACCGGTCGTCGTGGTGCAGGTAGCTCATCACCACCCCGGCGGGCCACCCGGCCGCCGTACTGAAGGCGAAGGTACATTCGGTCTGCGCCGCAACGAGTTCGGCGATGCCCTCCTCGTCGACCCGCAGCGTACGCAGATCCTCGTTGTCGTCGATTCCGACGGCCATCGTCACATCACTTCACGTACGCGCCGGCGTCCACCGGGAAGGTGACTCCGGTGACGTACCGTGCCTCGTCGCTGCCGAGGAACAGCACCGCGTTGCTGATGTCGATCGATTCGACCCAGGGCACCGGCAGCGTGTTCAGCGACATGAACCCCGGCATCGCCTTCTCCTGCGACGGCTCCGGATCCCCCGGGGAGAACATGCCGTACGTCCCGGGATTCTGGATCATGATGGTGTCGACGTTCGTCGGGTGGATGGTGTTGACCCGGATGCTGTGGGGACCGAGCTCGTTCGCCATGGTCCGCATGAGCCCGACGATGCCGTGCTTGGCGGCGACGTAGTGGGCGACCTGCTGAATGCCCTTGAGGCCACCGATCGAACTGGTGAACATGATGGACCCACCGCGGCCCTGCTCGATCATCGTGGGGATCGCGACGACCGCGGTGTTGAAGACGCCGGTGAGGTTGACGTCGATCATGTCGCGCCACTGCTCGGCGGTGAGTTCCCACGAGCGGCCGTAGGTGGCGATGCCGGCGTTGGCGACCACGATGTCGACGCCGCCGAGCTGCGCCACCCCGTCGTCGAAGGCGCGCTGCAGCGCCGCGCGGTCCCGGACGTCGGCGCGGTGCGCCACGATCCGCCGGTCGAGGGCCTCGACGAGCCGGACGGTCTCCTTGAGCTCGTCCTCGGTGGCCAGCGGGTAGTACGGGGTCACCGAGTCGATGTTCTCGCAGATGTCGACCGCGATGATGTCGGCGCCCTCCTCGGCGAGCCGCAGCGCGTGGCTGCGACCCTGGCCGCGGGCGGCCCCGGTGATGAACGCGACCTTGCCTTCTACTCGTCCTGCCATGATTGTCGCCCCTCTCGTGGGAAATGGTGTCTAGCGATCGGCGGGGAACCGGACGGTCCCGGTGCCTTCGAGAACGCGCGCTCCGCCGAGGACGTCGAGCGTGAGGTCGCAGCGCACCAGGAGGCCGTCGGCTGTCTCCTCCACGTCGGTCACCACGCCCGCGGCCCGCAGCCTGTCACCCTCGAATACGTTGCCGAGGAACCTGAACCGGTATCCGGTGACCCGGTCCACGCCACCGGCCCAGGAGCCGAGCATGGACACGACGTAGGCGATGTTGCTCGGGCCCTGATTGACCGTGCGGTCGCCGAGGCCCAGCGCGCTCGCCGCCTTCCGATCGAAATGGATCGGGTTCGGGTCCCGCATGAGCGCCGAGAGGGTCTTCATCCGGGCCGGATCCACCGCGTCGATGGTGCGCTCGGGAATCTTCTGTCCGACGGTCGGTTTCATGCGTTCTCTCCTCGCCGCGGGAACACGATCGAGTTGGTGGTGGAGGCACAGTGCGCGCCGTCCTCGTCGTGCAGGTCGAGACGATAGCCGACGATGTCGAAGACGCCGGTGCGCCGGCCCACCTTGCGCGTCGCGGAGACGATCTCGCCCGAGACGCGGTAGGTGGCGCCGACGCGCAGCGGCCGGTGCATCACCGTCTCGGTTTCCCCGGCCATCGGGCCGTCGGCCTCGGTGGCCCCGAACACCGCGAACAACTCGTCCCAGCTCCAGCCCATCGCGCCGGTGGCGACGAGGAACACCAGCACCGGGTGCGCACCGCCGTCGGCGGGGTCGGCGAGCATGCTGTCGAGGACGAGGTGCACCCACCACGGCTCGAGCGTGGCCTGGCCGCCGGGGAAGCGGGTGCCGACCAGTTCGGCGAGTTCGGTCTCGGTCGGCACCCGGCGTCCGGTGTCCACGGTCATCGGGCCGCCGTCGCTTCGAGGTACGGCGCCCGCAGGTCCCGCTTCATGATCTTCCCGGTCGGCGCCTTCGGCAGGGCGTCGACGAAGTCGACCGAACGGGGCTTCTGGTAGGAGGCCAGGTTCCGCTTGGCGGTGTCGATGATCTCCTGTTCGGTGGCGGTGTGCCCGGGCTTGAGCACGACGACGGCCTTGACGACCTCGCCCCACTCGTCGTCGGGGATGCCGATGACGGCGCATTCGAGGACTGCGGGATGGGCGCCGATGGCCTCTTCGACCTGGATGCTGTAGATGTTCTCGCCACCGGAGATGATCATGTCCTTGGCCCGGTCGACGATATAGACGTAGTGGTCCTCGTCCCAGACCGCGACGTCGCCGGTCCACATCCAGCCGTCGCGCAGGGTCTGCGCGGTCAGCTCCGGCTTGTTCCAGTAGCCGAGCATGTTGGCCTCGGAGCGGACCACGATCTCGCCGGGGGTCCTGCCGTCCTTGGGGACCTCGTTGCCGTCGAAGTCGACGACCCGGATCGTGGTGCCGAATCCTTCGCGGCCGCAGGACTTCAGCCGGTGCTCGTTGATTCCGTTGACCGCGTCGAGGTGGTCCTCCTGGGACAGGAACGACATGGTCGTGCCCTCGGTCTGGCCGTATCCCTGGATGAGGGTGCACGGGAACGCCTCGAGCGCGCTGCGCACGATCGCGGACGGCATGGGGCCGCCGCCGTACTGGATGTTGCGCAGGCTCGACAGGTCGTAGGAGTCGAAGTTCTCCACGGCCATCATCCAGTTCAGCATCGTGGTGATGCCGAGGAACGCCGAGACCCGTTCCGACTCGATGATCTCGAGCGCCTGCTTGGCCTCGAAATTGACCAGCACGACCGGACATCCGTGCTTCATGTAGTTCATCGAGAGCACCACCGGGATGTGGTACATCTGGCCGGTGAGCATGTAGACGTCGGTCGGAACGACCCGCTCGGCGACGGTCTGGTTGAGCATGCCGGCGGCCGCGCTGGTGTGCGAGTGCAGCGCGCCCTTGGACTCGCCGGTGGTGCCGCCGGTGTAGAGGATGAAGAACGGGTCGTCTCCCCCGACGCTCGGCGTCCAGATCGGTTCGGCCGGGCTGGAGCTCGCGAGCAGCTCCTCGTACGTCCCGCTTCCGCCCGGGCCGAACTCGAGCCAGTGGTCGACCGTGGTGGATCGACTCAGTTCCTCTGCCACGGACCGGAACTCGGAGGCGGTGATGAGCACCTTCGGGGTGGCGTCGGCGACGAGCCCGAGCAGGGACGGAGTTGCCAGCCGCCAGTTCAGCGGCTGCAGGACCAGTCCCGCTCGGCCGACGGCGAAGAACAGTTCCTGGAACTCGATGCTGTTCTTGGTCAGCACGGCGACGCGGTCGCCCTTCTCCAGGCCGAGTCCGCGCAGTCCGTTCGCCAGGCGCCGGACGCGCTCGTCGAGGTCGGCGAACGTGATGCGGCGATCGTTGGGGACGTCGTACAACGCCATGCGGTTCGGGGTGAGGGCGGCCCACTTGGCGGGGATGAGGCCCTGGTTCATCGTCATGGGTGTCTCCGGATGCGGGAGGGTTCAGTACGGGAGGTCGAGGGCGATGTGCCGCTTGGTGAGCACCCAGTCGCCGCCGCTCCGGGTCCACTCGTCCTCGTACTTGCCCGTGGACAACACCTTCAGCGCACCGTTCTCCGCGGAGGTGATGAGCAGGTAGGACACCGTGCGGACGTTCTTCTCGTCGATCTCGTCGATCAGCAGATTGGTGGTGATGTGCCGCCGCTGGTCGGTCTGCGACTCGTGCGCGCCGCGGAACAGGCCCATGATCTCCTCGCGGCCGTTCAGCGGCCCGATGAGGTCGCCGTCGCCGATCTTCATGGTGAACACGGCGGTTTCGCCGAAGACGCGCTCGACGCCGTCCATGTCGCCGTCGTCGTAGGCGAGCGCGTAGCGGGCGAGGGCGTTTTCGATTTCGTTCCTGAGCGACATTACGACTACTCCTGCCGAGGGGAGGGAAGGAAGGGAGGTGTGATGGCAGTCACTTTATACTAATCATGCGCATTGTCTAGGGGTACGAGGACCCCAGTTTCCGCGCCGAGGGACGGCGATCGACGCTATTCGAACATCGGGCTAATCGGACACAGTCCAGGTGTCGTGCCCGGTCAACAAGGACTGCAGGGAGTCTCGGCGGTCGAGACCGCCGGTGCGGGCGCTCTCGTTCTGCTCCCGCACCAGGTCGTCGTACGTCGGACGGGCAACGCTGCGGAACACGCCGAACACGGTGTGTTCGAGGTCCTGGTCGGACAGCCGCGACAGCGCGAAGGCGTACTCCGGATCGTCGGCGTGCGCATCGTGCACCACGATCGCACCCGGGTCGGCCGTCGCCGTGTCCACCACGCGCAGTCCGAATCCGTCACGGACGACGCACTTCTGGCCCTCGGCGCCGAACACGATCGGCTCACCGTGGCGCAGCGGGATCACCCGCTGCTCGGCGTCCTCCTTGCGCAGCACGTCGAAGGAGCCGTCGTTGAAGATCGGGCAGTCCTGATAGATCTCGACGAACGAGGTGCCCCGGTGCTCGGCTGCGCGGCGCAGCACGTCGGTCAGACCCTTGCGGTCGGAGTCGAGCGCTCGGGCCGCGAAGGTGGCCTCGGCACCGAGAGCGAGGGACAGCGTGTTGAACGGGTGGTCCACCGAACCCATCGGCGTGGACTTGGTGATCTTCCCGACCTCGGACGTGGGCGAGTACTGCCCCTTCGTCAGGCCGTAGATCCGGTTGTTGAACAACAGGATCGTGAGGTTCACGTTGCGGCGCAGCGCATGGATCAGATGGTTTCCGCCGATCGAGAGGGCATCGCCGTCGCCGGTGACCACCCACACCGACAGGTCGGGCCGGGTGACGGCCAGACCGGTCGCGATTGCCGGCGCACGGCCGTGGATGGAGTGCAGGCCGTAGGTCTCGAGGTAGTACGGGAACCGGCTCGAACAGCCGATGCCCGAGACGAACATCAGGTTCTCGCGCCGCAGGCCGAGTTCGGGCAGGAAGTTGCGGATCGCGGCCAGAATGACGTAGTCACCGCAGCCCGGGCACCAGCGCACCTCCTGGTCGCTCGTGAAGTCCTTGGCCTTCTGCGGGGTGTCGGTCGTCGGGACGAGCGCGGTGGCACTCAGTCCGAGATCGGTGCCCACGCGGCTGATCAACTCGGTCATGCCGATTCCTCCTCGCGGTCCGGCTCCGGACGGTACTCGGCCGCAGCCAGCGCGGCGGTGGTCTTGGCGTGTTCCAGCTCGCGCAGGGTGCCGGCGAGCGCGGCATCGATCGCGTCGACGATCTCGTCGGCGAGGAAGGCCAGGCCCTGAACCTTGGTCACCGGCTGGACGTCGACAAGGTAGCGCGCCCGCAGCACGCTCGTCAGCTGTCCCAGGTTCATCTCGGGCGCGATCACCGTGCGGTACCGGCCGAGCACCTCACCGAGGTTGCGCGGCAACGGGTTCAGGTGCCGCAGGTGCAGGTGGGCGACCGCGGTGCCGCGACGCCGGGCCCGGCGGCACGCCTCGCCGATCGGCCCGTAGGAACTGCCCCATCCCACGATCAGCAGTTCCGCCTGCCCCGACGGATCGTCGACCTCGGCGTCCGGGACCGAGATCCCGTCGATCTTCGCCTGGCGCAGGCGCACCATCAGATCGTGGTTGGCCGGGTCGTAGGAGATGTTGCCGCTGCCGTTCGCCTTCTCGAGGCCACCGATCCGGTGCTCGAGGCCGGGCGTTCCGGGGATCGCCACGGTGCGGGCCAGGGTTTCGCGGTCCCGGGCGTAGGGGCGCAGGGGCGCACCGCCGGCGTCCGGGCCCGTCTCGTAGCCCGGCTCGATCGGGGCGAGCTCGTCTACCCGCGGGATCTGCCAGGGTTCGGAGCCGTTGGCGATGGCGCCGTCGGACAGCAGCAGCACCGGGGTCCGGTAGGTCAGGGCGATGTGGGCCGCCTCGACCGCGGTGGCGAAGCAGTCGGCCGGCGAGCGCGGCGCGAGCACCGCGACCGGCGACTCACCGTTGCGCCCGTACAGCGCCTGCAGCAGGTCGGATTGCTCGGTCTTGGTCGGCAGGCCCGTCGACGGTCCGCCGCGCTGCACGTCGATCACCACGAGGGGGATTTCGGTCATCACGGCCAGGCCGATGGCCTCGCTCTTGAGGGCCAGGCCCGGACCGGAGGTGCTGGTGACGCCCAGGGCGCCGCCGATGGAGGCCCCGACTGCCGCGCCGATGGCGGCGATCTCGTCCTCCGCCTGGAAGGTGGTCACGCCGAGGCTGCGGTGCTTGGTCAGCTCGTGCAGGATGTCGGAGGCGGGAGTGATCGGATACGTCCCGAGGAACACCTCGAGCCCGGACAGCTCACCGGCGGCCACCAGGCCGTAGGCCAGGGCGGTGTTGCCGGTGATCTGCCGGTACGTACCGGGCGGCAGGTCCGCCTTGGCCACCTCGAACGTCGTCGCGAACGTCTCCGTGGTCTCGCCGTAGTTCCACCCGGCGTGGAATGCGAGCAGGTTGCCCTGGGCGACCTGCGGCTTCTTGGCGAACTTGGTGCGCAGGAACTCCTCGATCCGCCCCACCGGCCGGTTGTACATCCACGACAGCAGCCCGAGCGCGAACATGTTCTTCGCGCGTTCCCCGTCCTTGCGGCTCAGGCCGGCCGGCTCGACCGCCCCGACCGACAGGCTCGACATCGGCACCTGGTGGATCACGAACTCGTCGAGGCTGCCGTCCTCGAGCGGGCTGGCGGCGTAGCCGACCTTGGACAGGTTGCGCTTGGTGAACTCGTCGGTGTTGACGATGACGGTGCCGCCGCGCGGCAGGTCGCCGATGTTCGCCTTCAGCGCCGCCGGGTTCATCGCGACGAGGACGTCCGGGCGATCACCCGCGGTGAGGATGTCGTGGTCCGCGATCTGGATCTGGAACGACGACACGCCGGGCAGCGTGCCCTGCGGTGCCCGGATCTCGGCGGGGAAGTTCGGCTGCGTCGCGAGGTCGTTGCCGAACGCGGCCGCTTCGGAGGTGAACCGGTCGCCGGTCAGCTGCATGCCGTCGCCCGAGTCGCCCGCGAAGCGGATGACGACTCGCTCCAGCTTGGTGGTGTTCGCGTCCGTTGTCATGGGTGCCTGCCTCTGGTCCGCATTCTGCCCCTAATGGGCTTCCTTCACGAGTTGCTTGGCCAGGGAATCGAAGATCACCTCGGTCGAGCCCTCGTAGATCCGCATGGGACGGGCCTCCCGGTAGAGGCGCTCGAGCTTCCCGCCGCGCACGAGCCCGAAGCGGCCCATGATCTGCACCGAGCGGTCGACGACGCGGGCGGCCGCCTCGGTGGCGCCGACCTTTGCCATCGACGACAGGTGCAGATTGGCGCGTGCGTCGCGGGCCGACGCGGCGGCCGCGCGGTAGGTCAGCGAGCGCGCCATCTCGATGTCGGTCCAGCAGGAGGCGAGGTGCTCGGGCACCGATCCGAGACGCGCGAGGCTGACGCCGAAGCCCTCCCGGGTCTTGGCGTGGGCGACCGCCTCGTCCAGCGCGGCCTGGGCCACGCCGACGGCGGCGCCGGCCACGGACACGCGGAACGTGGCGAGGGTGGCGAGGACGAGCCCGAAGCCCTTGCCCGGTTCCCCGATGCGGTTGCCGACCGGTACCTCGACGTTCTCGAGGATGACGTCGCTGAGCACGTGGGGCGCGATGATCTGGTGCGGGCGCTGGATGCGCAGGCCGGGCGCGTCGGCCGGGACCAGCACGAGGGAGTATCCGTCGCCCTCGCGGGCGAGGATGCTGTAGAAGTCCGCGTCGCCGCCGTTGGTGATGAAGGACTTGTGCCCGTCGACGATCAGCTTGCCGTCGCGCTCGACGACGGTGGTGCTGAGTGCCTTGAGATCGGAGCCGACGTGCGGCTCCGTCAGGCCCAGCGCGGCCACGGCCTCGAGCCGGGCCACCTTGGGCAGCCACTCCGCCTTGAGTTCCTCGGAGCCGCCGACGCTGATGCAGTAGCTGCCGATGCCCTGCATGCCGAACATGGAGTCGAGGTGGGCCGACTCGGCGGCGAGGGCCTCGCGCACGATGGTCACCGCGAGCGAGTCGACCTTCTCGAAGCGACCACCGTAGGCAGCCGGCACGACGACCTCGGTGAGCCGGGACGCGGTCAGCCGCTTGCGGACGTCCGGATCGAAGCTGTCCGCCTCGTCGGCGCGCGCGGCGATGTCGGCGCACTCGGCCGCGAGGTCCCGGGCTTCCCGCTGGAGGTCGAGGTACCGCTGCGGCAGGGCGAACAGGTCCTGCTGGTCGTCACTCACCTTGTACTCCGTTCTGGCGATGCGTCCGATCCACCGGGTGCGACACGGCGGTGTGACTCGGCGCGGTCTCGGCCATTGTCGTGAACTGGATCACTATCCGCTAATCTATGATCACAATAGCAAGGAATTGGGTACCGTCAACCAGGACCAGTGGAGGAACTCGATGACCGATTCAACAACCGGCCGGACCCGCCCGGGGTTCGACCCCGTCCGCGCGTTCGATCTGACCGACCGCACGGCGATCGTCACCGGCGGCAGCCGGGGCCTCGGCCGCGCCATGGCGTTCGGGCTGGCTCGCGCCGGCTGCGACGTCGTCATCGCCAGCCGTGACCTGGCCTCCTGCCAGGCCACCGCCGACGAGATCACCGAGGAGACGGGACGCAAGACGCTTGCGCATTCGTTCCACGTCGGACGATGGGAATCGATCGAGGAACTCGTCGAGGCGGCCTACGGTCACTTCGGGAAGATCGACGTGCTGATCAACAACGCGGGCATGTCCCCGCTGTACGACAGTCTCGACACCGTCAGCGAAACGCTGTTCGACAAAGTGATCGGGGTGAACCTCAAGGGCCCGTTCCGGCTCGCGGCACTCGTCGGAACCCGCATGGCGCAGGGCGACGGCGGATCCATTATCAACATTTCCAGCGCCGGGTCCGTGCACCCCAGGCCGGACATCCTGCCCTACGCCGCCGCCAAGGCCGGACTCAACGCCGTTACGATCGGCATGGCGTACGCGTTCGGTCCCACGGTGCGCAGCAACGCAATCATGGCCGGCACCTTCCTCACGGACGTGAGCAACTCGTGGGACATGGAGGCGTTCTCCCAGCGGGCGCAGCGCTTCGCCGCCAAGCGCGGCGGACAGCCCGACGAGATCGTCGGCGCCGCCCTCTACCTCGCGAGCGACGCCTCGAGTTTCACGACCGGCTCCATCGTCACCGTCGACGGCGGCCACCCCTGATCCACCAGGAAGGACACGACATGACCACCGCCACCACCGCCGTCACGCAGCAGCGCTTCCAGCTCGCCTACGGCGACTGCGACGCCGTCGGGATCTCGTACTTCGCCATCAACTACCCGTGGATGGAACGCACGTACAGCGTCTGGCTGCACTCGTTCGGCCTCGACAGCCACACGTTGCTCGACACCGTCGGCGTCTACACCGTGGGCCTGAAGTCGGAGTGCCAGTACATCACCAGCTGCGAGGTGTTCGACGAGCTGACCTGCACGGTCGTCCTCGACCACCTCGGCACCACCTCGTACGCGCTGGGATTCGACTTCGAGCGCGGCGACGAACTCGTCGCCCACGGCAAGATCACGTTCGCCGTGCGCGGCGCCGATGGAAACAAGGCCCCGATCCCGGAGCGGCTGCTCGCCGCCCTCCGGACGCTGGAGCCGCCGAAGACGACGCAACCGTAGTTCCCGCGCGAGTTCCCGCGCGCGAAGGGGGCGTCCACTCCACCGAGTGGACGCCCCCTTCGGCATCTTCGGCGTGCGCGAAATCCATTGACAATTACCAAATTCCGCATACAGTCGTCAGCATCGGTGATCTGGATCACTTCGACTCCGATCCCGAACCGTCCGCGGAGGCGCTCGCCCCTGAGCGACGCAACTCCCGCTCGACCGTCGATTCGACGATCCGCAGAGGCCCGAGCGACCGCAGGAGAGCCCCCGTCCCATCCCAGCCGATGCGCGAGCATCGACGGCGGCTTTCCTCGGGACGGACCTGTCGACCGGCGCGGGAGCAGCCCGCCCCGGAATCACGAAAGCGAATGGACATGGGAACCAACGAAAAGAAGGTCGTACAGAACTGGCTCGCCGCCGTCCGCGGCGATTCGGAGGGGGTGGGAGACGCGTTCACCCGCTACTTCCATCCCGATGCCACCTGGACCCTCATCGGATCCACTCCCATCTCGGGCACCTACAAGGGTCTCGAGTCCATCCAGAACGACTTTCTCGGCGCGAACTTCCGCGGCGAGGAGCGCGAAGGCCCGTCCGTGCAGGGCCTGAGCCAGGAGTACGGCATCAAGCCACTCGAGGTCGAGGACGTCCTCTCGCTGGAGGACGGGCGCGTCGTCGTATTCTGCCGCTCGGATGGCATGGGCCGCAACGGGGTTCCGTACAAGAACCAGTACTGCTGGATCGTCACCGTCCGCGACGACAAGATCGCGGCCATGCTCGAGTTCTGCGACACTGCCCTGATCGAGCAGGCGCAGTTCGACAAGATGATCGTCCCCCGGGGTACCACCACTCCCGTCTACGAACACTGATCCGCCACATTTCCCTCGACGCAAGGAGCAATCATGGCCAAGCAGGGGCGACTCACCCGGGAGAAATTCGGCTACACGATGCCGGTGGACGAGCCGCTCTACCCGAAGCCGCCCGTCTACTATCGCGACATGGAGACCATCACGGTCGCCTACGAGACCGACGAGAACGCCGCGCTCGACCTCCTTCCGGAGGCAGCGGGTTTCGAACTCACTCTCCCCGCAACCGTCCGCATCGTCATCGCCAAGATGCCGTTCACCACGTTCGGTGCGTACGAGGAGGCTTACCAGTTCCTCGACTGCACGTGGGAGGGCGAGCCGTGCATCTATCCCGTCCGCATCCTGCTCAACCAGGAGTCGGCACTCGCCGCCGGCCGTGAGATCTGGGGCAACCCCAAGAAGTTCGGCCACATCGAGTGGCAGCAGGAAAGCGAGGTCATGCAGGGAATCGTGGAACGTCCCAAGGGAAGCCGCATCTGCACCGTACAGATGAAGCCGGAGCGTCCGGTCGACCTCGAGCCCTACGACATGAAGCCGATGGGCCTCCGGGTCATCCCGAATCCCGAGGGTGAGGACCCGTCGCTCGCGGATCTGGTGCTCAACTCCTGCCGTGTGACCCCGAAGCAAGCATGGTCCGGGCGCGGCTCGATCTCGTTCGGTGTGGAATCCGAACTCGATCCATGGCACACTCTGCCGATCAAACGGATCACAGACGCCCTCTACGTCCGCTCGGACATGGACGTCGCGCCGACAGCGAAGGTCGTCAAACGGTTCTTCTAACCCGCTGCGGGTCCAGCATGTGCAGCCGACTCGGATCGGACGACGAGTACGACGCGGCGCTCGCCGACTACCGCCGGCGTGGCAGCACCCTCGAGCTGGACGGCAGATTCGGTGCGGGCGCCCACTCCTCACGAGTGGGCGCCCGTTCCCGTCGAGAACTCGTTTCACCAATATGCGTTGACATCATTCGAATCGTATTTATAGTTATCAGCACCTAGTGATCCGGATCACTGTCCACCTCCGGCCCCAGACCCTCGGCGGAGCGGCACGACCCCGACCGGTGCTCCGGCACCGATCCTGCTCGACCCTCGATTCGACGATCAGGAGATCCCAGAGTGACCGCAGTCGATCCCCGCCCCATCGCCCCCGACATCCTCTCCCCCGAGTTCCTCGACAACCCGTACCCGCTCCACCGCGTGTTGCGCGACCACTACCCGGCCCTGCACCACGAGGGCACGGACAGCTACCTGATCAGCAGGTACGCCGACTGCGCCGAGGCCTTCCGCAGCCCGAAGTTCTCCAGCCGCAACTACGAATGGCAGCTCGAGCCCATCCACGGCCGCACGATCCTGCAGATGGAAGGGCGCGAGCACTCCACGCACCGCGCGCTGCTCAACCCGTTCTTCCGCGGCAACGGACTCGAACGCTTCATGCCGGCCATCACCCACAATGCCGCCCAGCTGATCGGCGACATCGTCGCGCGCAACGCCGGCGAGCTGCTCGGCGCGGTGGCCCGGCAGGGCGAGGCCGAACTCGTCTCCCAGTTCACCAGCCGATTCCCCATCAACGTGATGGTCGACATGCTGGGCCTGCCCAAGAGCGATCACGAGCGGTTCCGCGGCTGGTACTTCTCGATCATGGCCTATCTCAACAACCTGGCCGGAGACCCCGAGATCAACGCCGCCGCCGAACGCACCCATGTCGAGCTGCGCGAGTACATGCTGCCGATCATCCGCGAACGACGCTCGGGCGACGGCGACGATCTGCTCTCGCGCCTGTGCCGCGCGGAGGTCGACGGCGAGCAGATGTCCGACGAGGAGATCAAGGCCTTCGTCAGTCTGCTCCTCGTCGCCGGTGGCGAGACGACGGACAAGGCCATCGCCAGCATGATTCGCAATCTGATCGACCATCCCGAGCAGATGCGGGCCGTGCGCGAGGACCGCACCCTCGCCGACCGCGTCATCGCCGAGACGCTGCGGTATTCCGGACCCGTCCACATGATCATGCGCCAGACCGAGGACGAGGTGCAGATCGAGGACTCGACCATCCCCGCAGGGGCGACGTGCATCATGATGCTCGCGGCCGCCAACCGCGACGAGCGCCACTTCTCGAATCCGGACGAGTTCGACATCTTCCGAACCGACCTCAACGTCGACCGAGCATTCAGTGGTGCGGCCAACCACGTGCAGTTCATCCTCGGCCGCCACTTCTGCGTGGGCTCTATGCTCGCGAAGACGGAGATGACCATCGCGCTGAACCTCGTGCTCGACACGATGGACTCGATCGAGTACCAGGACGGCTTCGTACCGCGCGAGGAGGGCCTCTACACCCGCAGCATCCCCGAACTGCGCGTGAAGTTCGAACCGACCGGGAAGCTCGGCTGACAGCCGCGACAGCCGGCCGTCCGCGCATGCGATCGCGTACGCGGACGGCCGGCACTGCCGCGTCGACGAAAGACGGCACTGCCGCGTCGACGAAAGACGGCACTGCCGCGTCGGCGAAAGACGGCACTGCCGCGTCGGCGAAAGACGGCACTGCCGCGTCGGCGAAAGACGTCACTGCCGCGTCGGCGAAAGCCGTTACTGCAGCGTGTAGTCCGTCAGTACCCGGCGACCGGGCGTGAAGGTGGCCGGGATGCGCTGGTAGCCGGTGTTCACGCCCTGTCGCGGGTACGGCTGCAGCGCCGCGAGGTCGACGTCGTAGTCCGGCATCCGTTCGAGCACCTGGCTGATCAGAGCGTGCGACATGTACCGGCCGAGGTGCGAACCGGCGCAGCGGTGCACACCGATGCCGAAGGCGGTGTGCCGGTTGGGCCACCGTTCGATGTCGATCTCGTCGGGCTTGTCGAACAGTTCCGAATCGCGATTGGCGGAGGCCCACGACAGCAGCACCCGGTCGCCCTTCTGCATGGGGCAGCCGTGGAACTCGACGTCGTGCGTCACGGTGCGGGCGAGCGCCTGGGTCGGCGAGAAGTACCGCAGGAACTCCTCGATGGCGTGATCGAGGAGATCGGGGTGGTCGATGAGACGCTGCCGCACGTCCTTGTGGCGGCTGAGCCAGACCAGCGAGTTGCTCACCAGGGACGCGGTGGTGCCGACGCCGCCGGAGATGAGCAGGTCGACGATCGCGAACACGTCGTGATCGTTCATCGGGCTGCCGTCGACCTCCTGCTGGACGAGGTAGCTGATGATGTCGTCCTTCGGATCCCGTCGCCGTTCGGTGATGGTCTGCTCGATGCGTCCGGCCAGGTACGGGAAGTCGACCTCGACCGCGCGGGTGTGCTCGGGGGTGCCCGGAATTCCCGCGAGCACCTGGAAGTGGGCGTTGGAGTACCGGCGCCACTCCGAGACGTCGAGTCCGAGCCACTCCACCGTGACGATCGAGGGCACTCCGATGACCGACGTCAGGTCGCACTCACCGCTCTCGATCACGCTGTCGATGAAGCCCGCGACGTGCCGGTCGATGGTGGGCTTCATCTTCTCGACGGCGGCCGGCGCACTGACCGGGTTGACGATCCTGCGGTACTTGCGGAACTCCGGGGGATCGAGCTCGATCGGAATATGGTCGTGATGCGGGGTTTTCGGGATCACCACGGACAGCCCGTCGCCGCCGTACTCGCTGCGCGCCGAGGAGAACGTCTCGTCGTCGCGGGCGGCGTCGAAGACCGAACTGTAGTCGGAGAGCACCCAGTATCCGCCGTGAGCGGGAGTCCAGCCGATCTTGACGGTTTCGCGGATCTTCCGGTACGACTCGGCCGGGTCGGCCGAGTGCTCGGGCGAATTGTGGTCGAAGTGGACGACCGGACAGCGAGCGGGGCTTTCCATCGTGCGTTCCTTCCGAGACGGGATTCGTTGGCGGCGAATCGGGTTCTAGGCCTTGGCGAGCAATCCGGCGTCGATGGGCAGGACCACGCCGGTCACGTACCGGGCCTCGTCGGAGGCCAGCCAGACCAGGGCATTGCTGATGTCGACGGCCTCGACCCAGGGGACGTCGAGTTCGTTGCGCCGGCGGCAGTGGTCGACGATGTCGGCCTGCGTGGGCGACTCGAGGTCCGGACGGTAGATGCGGTACATGGCGTCGTTCTCGATCATGTCCGTCCGGACGGTGCCGGGGTTGAGGGTGTTGACCCGGATGCCGTGTTCCCCCAGCTCGTTGGAGAGGGTGCGCATGAGGCTGACGACCCCGCCCTTGCTGGCCGCGTAGTGCCCGAGGTTGCGGCTCGCCCGGATCGCCGCGACCGAGCTGGTGAGCACGATCGCACCGCCGGTACCCTGCTCGATCATCCGGGGCACGACGGCCCGCACGGTGTGGAAGACACCGGTGAGGTTGACGTCGATGACGTTCTGCCATTCCTCGTCGCTGAGATGCCAGGTGGGCGTGAAACTGACGATGCCGGCGTTGGCGCTGACGATGTCGAGGTGCCCGAACTCGTCGACGGCGTCGGAGACGAGGAGGTCGAGGGCCGCCTGGTCACGCACGTCGACCACCCGGGACAGGCAGCGGCGGCCCGTCGCCTCGACGAGCCGGTGGGTCTCGGCGAGGTCGTCGGTGGTGGCGAGCGGATACGCGACCGTGTCGACGTCCTTGCAGGAGTCGAGGATCACGACGTCGGCACCCTCCTCCGCGAGGCGGACGGCGTTCGATCGTCCCTGGCCCCGGGCGGCGCCGGTGACCAGCGCGACCTTTCCGGCTACTCGTCCCATGGGTGCTCCCGTTCTCATTGTATGCGTACTGTGACGAACCGCACTCTAATGCTTATCATGATTATTAGCTAGTGAGCCCGCAAGGTCCGAAGGTCCCCGATCGCCGGACACCTACGTCCCGTGCCGGCACAGGTTCCGGAGCCGCGCGCACGGCAGTCAGCCGCGACAGCAACGAACGGCTGTCGCGGCTGACTGGGGACCGCGCGGATATTCGGCAGGGATCCCTCCCCTGATCCGTCAGGCGAGCGACACCGGCCGCAACGGCGCCGCGGCCGGATCCGCCGACGGATCGGCCGCACGGACCGACGCCCTCACCGCGGCCCGGCCCGCCCGGTAGCCGAATACCAGGGCAGGGCCCAGGGTTCCGCCGGCTCCGCCGTAGACCATGCCGGTGGGGGCCGCCATGACGTTCCCGGCGGCGAACAGGCCGGGGATGACCCGATCGTCGACGTCGAGGACCGCGCCGTCGGCGTCGGTGCGCGGACCGCCCTTCGTGCCGAGCGTGCTGCTGTGGATCTGCACCGCATGGAAGGGGGCCCGCGCAACGGGTCCCAGGGTGGATTCCACGCCGGGGTACCTGTTCTTGTCACCGACGAACCCGTCGTACACGCTCTCGCCGCGGTGGTACTCGCTGTCGTGGCCCCGGCGCACGTCCTCGTTCCAGTGGGCGACCGTCGATTCGAGGGTGTCCGCGGGGACGTCGATCTGCCGTGCCAGATCGGCGAGAGTGTCGGCCCGCACGACCCACTCCGGGGCTTCGGTGCCCGGCGCGGCCCCGAACGCCCCGTACTTCTCGACGTGGTCGGCGTCGAAGATCAGCCAGCACGGCTGGTTCAGGTAGTCGAAGTCGTGCGCGTCGAGCTGGTGGAACGCCCCACCGAGCGCGTTGTAGTTGGTCGCCTCGTTGGTGAACCGCCGGCCGAGCCGGTTGACCATGATCGAGTGCGGCGCAGTGCGCTCCCGGTGCACGAGCTGGACGGCCTGGGCACCGTTCGCCCGTTGCCCGGGCAGCACCGCGACCGGCGCCCACCAGGCCTCGCGCATGTTGCCGAGCTGCGCGCCGACGCGCATCGCCATGCGCAATCCGTCCCCCGTGCACGTGGGCACGGTGGCGGGGTGCGCCATCGGTCCGCGCAGGAAGTCGCGCCGCAGCCGCTCGTCCCATTCGAAGCCGCCGGTGGCGAGCACGACGCCGTGCTCCGCGCGCACGTCGTGCGCCCCGTTCCGCCCCTCGAACCGCACGCCGGTGATGCGGCCGGACTCGTCCTGGATCAGCCGCACGCCCCGCTCCCCGGTGTGCACGGCGACGCCCTCGTCGAGGCAGCCCTGGAGCAGGGCCGCGATCATGCCGCGGCCCAGGCCCTCCACGCGGTCCCGCTCCCGCTGCTCGAGCACGTCGGGGGGAAGGTGGCCGGTGCCGCCGCCGATGGGGGTCTCCGCGACCGTCATACGGCGCGGGACCCCGACGAGCTTGTCCTCCCATCGGCCGAGGTCGATGAAGCTGAACAGGTCGGGTTCGAGGGACCGTCCGCCCTGCGGCATCCCGCCGGGCCGCTCGGGGTGGTAGTCGGGGTAGCCGGCGACGAGGCGCATCTTCAGCGGCGTGGTGTCGAGCCAGTCGAGCAGTTCGGGAACGGTGTCGACGAACGCCTCCGCGAGCTCGGGCAGGATCATCCCGTGCGACAGGGATTCGAGATAGGCGAGGGACTGCTCGCGCGAGTCGACGATCCCCGCCTCCCGCGCGTACCGGTTGTTCGGCAGCCACGCCACGGCGCTCGACAGGCACGTGGTACCGCCGAGCAGTTCGCCCTTCTCGAACACGCCCACTCGGGCACCGCACCGGGCGGCCGACAGGGCGGCGCACAGTCCGGCACCCCCGCTGCCGAGCACGATGACGTCGTAGGCGTCCGATCCGTCGTTGTCTTGCATCGTAATTCCCTCTCTCGGGATGGTTCAGTCGAAGGTGGGTGACGGACTCGGCCGGAGTCGTCCGTCCGGCTCGGCGGGGGACGGCGGGTCGGGTGCGGCCCCGGCCGTGAGGACCGTCCCGTACGTCGCGGTCGGCGTCGCGTACCGGACCTCGAGCCGGCGTTCGCCGAAGTACCAGCGCCCGGCCCGTCTCACGTAACGGTCGTGGTATCGCAACGCGAGAATGCTCTGCACCCCCGCCTGCGCGAACTCGACGTGGCAGGGCACGACCCCCTGCGCCGTGTCCTCATCGGTGAAGTCCACCGTGCCGGGGTGCGGGGTGTGCACGCTGACCCCGTCGTATCCGTCGAGCGCGGCACGAACGTAGGTGATGATCGCGTCCCGCCCCCACAGCGATTCCGACAGACCGTGGAACGCGGCGTCCGGCGTATACAGCGCGGCCAGCGTCTCCATGTCGTGGTCGTCGACGGCCAGGGCGTACCGCGTCGCCAGTTCGCGGATCTCGAGGACATCCTCCGTCCGTCGCGGGTGGCGGTCCCGGCCGTCGAGCATGTCGTGTCCTTCCGTCGCAGAGCGCGTTTCGGGGCCTGTCACTACTTCACCAGGGCGCCGGCGTCGATCGGCATCGTGATGCCGGTGACGTAGCGGGACTCGGCTCCGGCGAGGAACAGAACGGCGTTGCTGACGTCGTCGGGCTGCACGAACGGGACGTCGAGGGCGTGCATGCCGTGCAGCAGCGGTTCGACCTGTTCCCGGGTGGGCTGCGGCTCGTCCGGGAGGAACAACTTGTAGATCGCGTCGTTCAGCAGCATGCGGGTCTCCACGTTGGTCGGCAGGACCGCGTTGACCCGGATACCTTCGGGGCCGAGTTCGTTGGCGAGACTGCGCATCACGCCGAGCACGCCGTGCTTGGCCGCCGCGTAGTGGGCGTTGTTCGGCAGGCCCTTCAGTCCGGCGATGGAGCTGATCAGCACGATGCTGCCGCCGCGGCCGCCGGCACGCAGGTGCGGGACGGAGGCCTTCACCGTGTTCCACACGCCGGTGAGGTTGATGTCGATCATGTCGCGCCAGATCTCGTCGGTGAGATCCTCGACCGGATAGCTGCCGGCGATCCCGGCGTTGGCGACGACGACGTCGAGGCGGCCGAACCGCTCGACCCCCGTCGCCACGGCCTTGGCGACCGCGGCCGAATCCCGCACGTCCGCTTCGGTGGCGACGATCTGCCGCCCCTCGGCCTGCACCAGGCGGACCGTCTCGTCGAGGTCCGCCCGGGTGGCCATGTCGTACGGGGCGCCCTGCACCGGAGCGCACAGGTCGATCGCGATGATGTCGGCGCCCTCGCGGGCGAGGCGCACCGCGTGGTTGCGCCCCTGTCCCCTCGCCGCACCGGTGACGAAGGCAACCATTCCGTCGAATCCCATGACGTGAACCTCTCTCTCGACTCGCTCTTCGGTTCGCGTCACGGACCGGGCGACCGTCCCCGCGAGGAGGCCGGCCGGGCTTGCGTGCAGAGCGGTGGATCGCGAGACGCGAGAAAAACGGAAACGGAAACGGAAGAAATCTCTGCATATGATTATGCTCACATCGGACCCGGGAGGTCAATGGTCGATTCGGCGAGCACCCCCGGGTTCACGGTCCGCCCGTCCCGTTCCACCGGCGCGAAATCTCTTGAAGGTGAACCTTTCAGGCCGAGAAGGGGCGCGCGTTCCCGGCAGTGGGGCCGATACGCGGTCCCGGTGTGAAGCGCGCGGGAATTCGCTTCCAACCGGGATTGACCGCCTGGTGCGCGAACGGGACCACCCGATCGTGCAGGATCTCGTAATCCGGCATGCGGCACAGGATCTGGCCGAGCATCTCGACGGACAGCGCACGGGCGATGTGCGCCCCGGCGCACCGGTGCACACCCATGCCGAACGCCGTGTGCCGGTTCGGCCACCGCTCGATGTCCACGGTGTCCGGGTCGTCGAACGCCTTCGGGTCGCGGTTCGCCGACGCCCAGCCGAGGAGCACGCGATCGCCCGTGCGGAAGTCGTGCCCGTGGAACTCGACATCACGAGTCACCGTGCGGGCCAGGGCCTGCGTGGGTGAGAAGACGCGCAGGAACTCCTCGATCGCCCGCGGCAGCTTCTCCGGGTGCTCGGCGAGGGTGCGACGCAGCTCGTGGTTGCGGTCGAGGTACATCAGCGTCTGGCTGACGAGGGAGGCGGTGGTGCCCACGCCGCCGGAGATCAGCAGCTCCGCCATGGCGAATACCTCGTCGTCCGTCACCGGCCGGCCGTCCACCTCCGAGCCGACGAGGTGACTCAGCACGTCGTCCCGCGGCCGTACGCGCCGCTCGGCGATCGCGGCCCGCAATTGCTCCTCCATCCACGGGAACTCGACGGAGATGGCGTGCTCGAACTCCGGCGTGCCCGGCACGTCGGAGAGCGCGGCGTGATGGGCGTGCGCGTACCGCTCCCAGTCCGCCGGCGGCAGGCCGAGCCAGTCGATCGTCACCACGGCCGGCACGCCGATGACCGTCGCGAAGTCGCACGTGCCGGCCTCGATGACCTGGTCGATGAACCACGTCGTGTACTTCTCGATCGCCGGCCGCAGGTGCTCGACGGCCGCCGGGGAGGTCAGCGGGTTGATCAGCTTGCGGTACTTGCGATGTTCCGGGGGATCGAGTTCGACGGGGATGTGGTGGTTCACCGGCGTCTTGGGGATGACGGTGGCCAGGCCGTCGCCGCCGTAGGGGCACCGCGCGGACGAGAAGGTCTGGTCGTCGCGGGCGGCCTCGAACACGCCGTCGTAGTCGGTGAGCACCCAGAAGCCGCCGTGACGGGTCGACCGGACCACCGGCCCTGCCGCCCGCATCCGACGGTAGGAGCCGACCGGGTCCTCGGCGTGCGCGGCGGAGTTGTGGTCGAAGTCGACCACGGGACAACGCGGTTCGGTGCTCCGGTCGTCGAGCGTCATCGGACTTCTCCTGTCGGGCTCGTGGACGCCATCGCCGAGGGGGCCGCCATGGTGCGGGCGTCGATCGACACGATCTCGCGCATTCCGGGGACGATGTCGCGGCCGAGGTCGTCGAGGTACGCGACGACGTCGTCGGCCGTCATGTCGGGCCACTGCGCGCGCACGATCACCGGATCGACCGGCACCTGCGCCGCGAGAGCGCGCAACTGGCCGAGACAGTCGTCGGGGGTTCCGACGATCGCCTCCGCGGCGGCGACCTGCCGGAATCGTTCGGTGAGGGCGGTGGCATCGCGGGTGTCCAGTTCCCGCTGCGCGTAGGCCAGGAGGCGGTCCCGCGCCATGGATTCGAAGCGCCGGAACGCACCCTCGGTGGTGGCGCCGGGAACGATCTCGCGGCGCAGCGGATGCCGCGCCACCGGCGGCCGCCCGTGCTTGTGCCGCGCCGCGGCATAGACGCCGAACATGCGGTGCATGTCGTCGGTCCGGGTTTCGGGCGTCACCGGCCACGCGTCGCCCAGTCGTGCGGAGCGCCGGACGCCGGAATCCTTCAGTGCGCCGATCCAGATCGGCGGGTGGGGATCCTGCCAGGGACGGATGTGGGTCTTGACCCCGTCGAGCCGCCAGAACCTGCCGTGGAAGTCGACCTCGTCCTGCGTCCACATGAGCCGGATGATCTGCAGCGCCTCGTCCATCATGGCGAACCGCCGGTCGAAGTCGACGCCGAACGCGGCGAACTCCTCGCGCCGGTATCCCGCGCCGGCGCCGACGATGAGGTTGCCCCGGGTCAGGATGTCGAGGGTGGCGAGTTCCTCGGCGAGCGCGACCGGATGGAACAGCGGCACCTGCACCACCATCGTGCCGATCTTCACGCCGGGGTCCAATTCGGCCGCGATCCGCGCCAGGGTCGGGATCGGCTGCAGCCAGCGCAGGTTGCCGTAGATGTAGTGGTGGCCCATCACGATGTAGCGCACGCCGTTGCGCTGCGCGGCCTCGACCTGGCGCAGCAGTCCGTCGAGGTGCTCGCGCGGCGACAACGTGGAGTGCACGTCGCCGAGGATCACACCCAGGTCCATGTCTTCCTCGCTTCCGTCGACGGCTCGAGCAGCCAGTGCCGCAGCTTCGCCTTGGCAACCTTGTTCAAGGTGGCGCGCGGGAACTCCGGTACCAGGTGGACCTCGCGCGGTCGTTTGAAGTCGGACAGCAGTTCTGCGCAGGCCCGTTCGATGTCGGCCGGCAGGCCGTCGGGCGCGGCGCCGTCCGGGATCACGAAGGCGACCGGGACGTCGCCGAGCATCGGGTCCGGTTTCGCCACGACGGCGGCCTCCCGGACGCCGGGCACCGCCGCGACCACGCGTTCGATCTCGGCGGCGGCGACGTTCTCACCGCCGACCTTGAGCATGTCCTTGGACCGCTCGACGAACCACAACTGCCCGGAGCGGTCCTGGCGCACCCGGTCTCCGGTGCGGAACCAGCCGTCGGCGGTGAAGGCCTCCCGCGTCGCGTCGTCGTTGTGCAGGTACCCGGCGAACAGGGACACACCCGGTGTTCCGCGCACCCACAGGTCACCCACCGTGCCGGGCTCGACGGGACGGCCGTCGTCGCCGACGACGGCGACGGCGTACTCGGGGGCCGGACGTCCCATGGTCCCGTCAGGGTCGGGATGGGCCAGTTCGCTGACGACGGGGTGCGACACGGTCTCCGTCATGCCGAACCATCCGGTCATGCGGATCCCGTCGGCCACCGAGTGCTGCGTCGCGCTGCCCGACCAGTGCCGGTAGGTGTGGCCGGCCGGAACGGGAGCACCGTCGAGGGCCCGGAGCATGAACGACACCACCGATGCCCACGTGCACCGGTGCCGGAGCGAGACGTCCCAGAAGCGGGACGCGGAGAACTTCGGGGTCAGCACCACGGTGGCCCCCACCCACAGCAGTCCCAGAAACGAGTAGCCCAGGGCGTTGGTGTGGAACAGCGGCAGAGTGATCAGTCCGACGTCGGTGCCCCGCAGCCCGGCGTGGGCGGCGTTGACCCGGGCGGCCCAGAGGCAGTTGGCGTGCGTCCAGACCACGGCCTTGGGCCGCGCCGTCGTCCCGGAGGTGTACTGGATGCTCGCGGGCGCGAGCGGATCGATGGACACCGGCGCGGGTGCCCCGGCGGCCCGTCCGAGCGCGCCGAGGCTGCCGGACGCCCTTTCGGGCACGGTACCCCCCGGTGCCGCGGCCTCGAGGGTCTCGGTGCCGCCGGTCGTCGCGATCCACTCCAGGCCGGGCATGGCGGCCCGCGCGGCCTCGGCCGACCGGGTTCCGATCAGCGCGGCCCGGGGGGCGCAGTGCCGGTCGTAGTAGGCGAGTTCGTCGGCGCTGCTGCGGGTGTTGAGGCACACCGCGACCGCGCCGGTCGACACGATCGCCGCCCATCCGACGAGGAAGTCGGGGCAGTTGTCCATCAGCAGCACCACACGGTCACCGGGTGCGATGCCGCGCGCCTGCAGTCCGGCCGCGAGCCGATCCACCGCGGCGGCGAATTCCGCATAGCTCCAGCGCTGCGCCTCGGCGCCGGTGTGCGGCTCCCAGATGAGGAAGGTCGTCTCCGGCCGGTCGGTGCGCCACCGGTCGAGCAGCCACGGCACGGTACGGCTTCCGGTAGACGCGCGGACGGCGAGGTCGGGTGCCGGTCCGTCGAGGATCGGGTACGCGGGAGCGTGTGCGGGCATTCGGGTTTCGGTGGTCACGACGGCACCTGCCAGTTCAGGTGCCTGATCCGGAAGAACTCGGCGAACCCGTCCTCGCCCATCTCGACGCCGGTGCCGCTGCGCTTCGATCCGCCCCACGGCACGTCCGCCCGCATGGGGCCGCCACCGTTGATCGCGACGGTGCCGGTGTCGAGGCGCCGAGCCACGGCCACCGCCTCGGCGTGGTCGCCGAAGACGCTCGCGTTGAGTCCGTACGGGGAGTCGTTCGCGACGGCGACCGCCTCGTCGACGTCCCGGTACGGAAGGACCACCGCGACGGGAGCGAACAGTTCCTCCCGGCAGATCTCGGCGGAGTTGTCCACACCCGTCACCAGGGTCGGCGGCAGGAACCAGCCCTTGCCCACCGGCCGCTCGCCGGCGACCGAGATGCGGCCGCCGGCGGCGACGGCGCGGTCGAGGTAGCCGCGCACGCGCGCGAGGTGCTCGGCGGAGATCAGCGGCCCCACTTCGGTGCGCTCGTCGAACGGGTCGCCGGTCGGCACGTTCTCCTCGATGAAGCCCGCTGCCAGATCGAGGAATTCGTCGATGCGATCGTGTGGAACGAGGATCCGGGTGGTGGCGCCGCAGCCCTGTCCGGCGTTGCGGCAGAACCGCAGGATCGACGGTCCCACGGCGGTGGACAGGTCCGCCGACGGGAGAAGGATGTTGGGGGACTTCCCGCCGAGTTCGAGCACGACCTTCTTGTGGGTGGCCGCGGCCTGTGCCATCACGGCCGCGCCGACGGCGGAGGATCCGGTGAAGCTCACCATGTCCACCCCGGGGTGGGAGCTGAGCAGTTCGCCCACGGCCGGTCCACCCGGCACGAGATTCAGCACGCCGGGCGGCAATCCGGCCTCGTCTGCGAGGTGCATGAAGGCCAGCGCGGACAACGTGCCCCGCGGCGAGGGCAGCAGGACCACGCTGCAGCCGGCGGCGAGCGCGGGCGCCACCTTCCACGAGATCATGTTCAGCGGGTAGTTGTACGGCACGATCGCCGAGACCACGCCGATCGGCTCGCGCAGCAGGAGGCTCTCGGACGACACCGCGCCGCGGATGCCGGGCAACCGCTCCTGGTAACCCCCACGGGGACCACGCAGCGCCGCGTCGGCGAACCACCGGAAGTTGATCGCCGGCTGCGCGACCTGCAGGGTGCGGGCCAGACCGATGGGTGATCCGACCTCCCGCACGACCAGTTCGGTGAGTTGCCCGGCGTGCTCGTCGATCAGGTCCGCCAGCCGCCGCAGGACCTTGGCGCGCTGGTCCGGGGAGGCGGCGCGCCATTCCCCGGCGTCGAAGCTGCGGCGGGCGGCCGTGATCGCGCGTTCGGTCTGCTCCCGGTCAGCGGCGGTCCACCGTGCCAGCGCCTCCTCGGTGGCGGGATCGATCGAGTCGAACGTCTCGCCGCGCCCGGTCTCCCCTCTGCCGCCGACGTGCACGGACGGGCCGTGCGCCGCCCGGGCGAACAGGTCGTGGATCATCGCCTCTCCTCGCGTCCCGGAACGTCGATGTCGAGAATCAGGGACTGGTAGGACTTTCCGTGCGGGTCCACCCGCAGGGACTTGGAGACCCCGCCCGCGAGGGCACGGGTGAGGACGAAGTTCAGGCAGCAGTTCACCGGGATCTCGTAGCGGGTCACCTCGCCCTCGACGAGGTTCCCGAACGCCTCGGCGACGATGTCCTCGGTGAGCACCGACCGGAGCCAGTCGTAGTCGGCGTCGTCGTGCGGGAACACGCAGATGTTGCTGGTGTCGCCCTTGTCGCCGGAGCGGCTGTACGCGACGTCACGAAGTTTCATGCGGTGGTCACCTCCACGGACAGGGGTACCTCGCTGCGGGGCAGCAGGGCGGGGGTCACGACGACGGCGGGGACGACCGAGGTGACCACGCCACCGCCACCTGCGGGACCGAAGTACAGGTATTCGACCTCGTAGGCGGCGGCCTTGGCGACGTCGGGATCGAGGGCCCGGGCCGCGAGCCGCAGCCGCACCTCCGCCGGCTCGCCGCCGGCGATCCGGTCGCCGAAGAGGGTGTCGACGCCGTGCAGTTCGATCCGCAGTTCGTCGATCTGCGCCCGGATCGGTTCGAGGCGCCGGCGCACGATCTCCTCGGCGCGACGGGCGCGGTCGACGCAGCCCGGTCCGCCGTAGGAGATCTCGGCGACGGCCTTGTATCCGAGGTCGACGCCGACGAGCACCTTGAGGGTGTCGGGCCGGGCGGATCCGCGGGCGCCGGACAGGCGTACCCGGTCGGGCCCGGCCTGTTCGATCCGCACGTCACTGAAGTCCGCGGTCACGTCGGGGGTGAGATAGCGGGCGGGATCGTGGATCTCGTAGTAGAGCTGGGTGCGGGTGGTGCGCAGGTCGACGGCCCCGCCGGTGCCGTCGAGCTTGGTGACGATCAGCTCGTCGTCGTCGATCTCGGCCAGGGGGAAGCTCAGGTTGTGCGGGTCGGGGACGACCCGGTACGGCGGGTCCTCGAAGTTGCCGCCGGTGCTGTGGACGCCGCACTCGAGCAGGTGCCCGGCGAGGGTCGCGGTGCCGACGCGGTCCCAGTCGTCGAGCGACCATCCCAGCTCGTGGCAGATCGGCCCGACGAACAGGGACGGGTCGGCGATCCGGCCGCCGAGCACGATCTGGGCGTCCTGCCGCAGGCAGTCGACGATCGGATCGGCTCCGATGTAGGCGTTGGCGGAGACGATCCGGTCGGCGAGCGCACGCGTGGTGGTGCCGAGTTCGGGGAGCGCGACGTCGGCGGCCGTGACGGCGTCCCGCACGTCGTCGCCGCGGATGATGCCGATCCGGGTCCCCCCGAGCCCCAGAGCGCGCAGATTGACGGCGAATTCGGCCGCCGCGGCGTCGGGATTGGCGGCACCGAAGTTGCCGACGACGCGACCTCCCGACGCGAGGAAGCGGCGCAGGATCGGCACCAGGGCGGAGATGCGTTCGTCCTGGCCGGCCGACGGATCGCGCAGGCGGCGGATCTGGGCCAGCGCCATCGTGCGTTCGGCCAGGCAGTCGAAGCCCATGTACCGGACCCGGCCGCTGTCGGCCATGGCGGCCGCTGTCTCGAGCCGGTCGTTGGCGTAGGCCGAGCCCGAGCCGATACTCAGCTGCATTGGTACCTCGTCTCGTTGCGTGCGTCGGCGAACCTGCTGAATTCGCGCGTGACACCGGAATCCGCGCACGCCGTTTCGTGGGCGGATTCCGGTTCACCGCATCGATTTTCGGACTGCGGTCCGTGCGACTCTCAGGACTTGCCGATCACGCCCGCCTCGGCGAGCGCCGCGAGCCGGTCCGCGCTCAGCCCCAGCCGGTCCGAGAGCACCTCGGCGGTGTGCTCGCCGATGGTGGGCACACCGTCGTAGCTGGGACCGTCGTAGCTGCCGAGGTGCAGCACCGGCCCCGGCATCAGCACACCCTTCATGATCTCGTTGCCCGTGATCTCGACGAGGGTGCGCTCCTGGAAGTGCGGGTCGGCGACGACGTCCGCGGCATCGTTCACCGGTGCGCTGACGACCTCGAACTTCTCCAGGGTCTCGAGCACGCTCGCCCGCGGCATCGAGCCGACCCATTCCTTCACCATCGCCTGCACCTCGTCGTTGTGCTCGAGGCGTGCGGCGTTGGTGGCGTAGCGGGGATCCTCGATGATCTCGGGCCGCCCCATCGCGGCGAACAGCCGCTTGGCGATGCCCTGGTTGGACGCCGCGATGGACAGGAAGCGCCCGTCCTGGGCCTCGTAGATGCCCCGCGGCGACGCCGCGCCGGTGGCGTTGCCGATGCGCTGCTGGATCTCGCCGAGCGCGGTGTAGCGCAGGAACATGTCACCGATGATGAACATCAGCGGCTCGTACAGTGCGACGTCGACGACGTCGCCCTGCCCCGTCCGCTCCCGCTTGTACAACGACATCGCGACGCCCATCGCGGCGGACAGCCCGGCGATGGAATCGGCGAACCCGAACGGCGGGGAGGTCGGCGGCGAGTCCGGCCAGCCGTTGACGTGCGCGAAACCGCTGGCCGTCTCGGCGACGGTGCCGAATCCCGGCAGGCTGCGATTGGGTCCGGTCTGCCCGAACCCGGACACCCGGGCCAGCACGAGCCCCGGGTTGTCCGCGCTCAGCACGTCGTAGCCCAGGCCCCACTCCTCGAGCCGGCCGGGACGGAACGACTCGACGACGACGTCGACCTCGGCCGCGAGCCGGCGCACCAGGTCGCGGCCTTCCGGCGAACGCAGGTCGATGCCGAGGGACTTCTTCCCGGCGTTGAGACGGGAGAAGCCCAGCGACAACCCCTCCTTCTGCGGAACCCACTGGCGTGCGAAGTCTCCGGTCGTCGGGTCCTCGACCTTGACCACCTCGGCGCCGAAGTCGCGGAGCATGCGCCCCGCGGTGGGGGCGGCATACATGGTGCCGAGCTCGAGCACCTTGACTCCCGCGAGCGGACCCGCAGCGGATGCGTTCATCGTCGTCTCTCCTAGCCTTGTCGTCCGGTTCGGCCCTGCCGAATGCGATGTTGCCGAATACCTTGCCGGCGAATCAGATCCGCCACTGGATGTGCTTGACCTCGAGGTACTCGCGCATCCCCCACTCACCGAGCTCGCGGCCGACTCCCGAGCGCCCGTAGCCGCCGAACGGCGCGTCCGGCCGCATGGCACCGCCGCCGTTGATCCATACCGTTCCGGCGCGGATCTTCTCCGCGACGCGGCGCGCCTCGACCGGGTCGTCGCACCACACGTTCGCGGCGAGACCGAAGGGGGTGTCGTTGGCGAGGCGGATGGCCTCCTCGGTGTCCTTGAACGGCAGGATCACCGCGACGGGACCGAAGATCTCTTCCTGCACCGCGCGCGCGTTGGGCGGAAGATTGCCGAGCAGAACCGGATTGACGAACCAGCCCTTCTCGGGCAGCGGCTTGGTCACCTCGAGCAGCTTCTTGCCGCCCTCGGCCGCCGCGCCGTCGATGAAGCCCTGCACGCGGTTCTGGTGGTCGGGCCGGATCATCGGGCCGATGTTCGTCGCACGGTCCCACGGGTCGCCGACGACCATCTGGTCGAACGCCGACGCGCCGGCCTCGAGGAACTCGTCGTAGACCGAGTCGTGCACCAGCAGCCGGGCGAGGGCGGCGCAGCCCTGACCGCCGTTGCGGGACCAGCGCAGGTGCATCTCGACGGCGATCTTCTGCACGTCCACGCCGGGCAGCACGATGTTCGGCGACTTGCCGCCGAGCTCGAGGGTCACGCCGGCCAGGTTCGCCGCGGCCTGCTCCATGATCTTCGCGCCCACCCCGTCGGAACCGGTGAAGGACACCCGGTCCACGCCGGGATGCGAGGACAGCCGCTGCCCGACGTCCGCGCCGCCGATGACGACGTTCATCACGCCCGGCGGCAGACCCGCCTCGCGGATGAGATCGCCCAGGAACAGGGTGGTCAGCGGGGTGCGCGGGGACGGGAGCAGCACCACGGTGCAGCCGGCCGCGAGCGCGGCGCCGAACTTGAAGATCGCCAGGTTCAGCGGGTAGTTGTACCCGGTGATCGCCGCGACGACGCCCACCGGCTCGTACACGACGTCGCTCATCGTCGGCACCGGCTTGTCGTACTCGCCGAGATGGACGGTGCGGTCGGTCTTCGCGGCCTCGGCGGCCCACCGCAGGTGCTCGTCGACGGCCATCTTGACCTGCAGGTACTCGGCGAGCGAGACCGGCGTGCCGACCTCGTTGACGATCGAGGGCAGCAGCCGGTCGGCGGCCTTCTCGAGCACGTCGGCGAAGCGGTGGATGTGGCGGGAGCGCTCCTCGCCGCTCAGGGCGGACCACGCCGGGAAGGCGGCGCGGGCGGCGGCGACGGCGGCGTCGACCTGGTCGGTGGAGGCGCCGCCGACGGTGGCGATGACCTCCTCGGTGGCCGGGTTGTAGACGTCCCACGTCTCACCGGCGGGCTCGACCTCCCGGTCGCCGATCAGCAGGGTCCGGGTTTCGGGAACCCAGTCCTTCAACGGGAATTCGGTTTCGGGCGCTGCAGTCATCTCAGGCACCTTCCTCGGTGGTGGGGCGCTTGGCCATCAGGCCGACGCGCTCGAGCAGGCAGACGAGTTCGTCGCGCTGGTTGAAGCCGCGGTGTTCGAACCACACGATGCCGCTGTCGGTGCGGCTCTCGGATTCACGCTTCTTCAGGATGGTGGTCTCCGCGCGCAGGGTGTCGCCGTGGAAGACCGGATTCGGGAACTTGACCTTGTCGTAGCCGAGGTTCCCGAGCGTGGTCCCCATGGTCAGCTCGGGTACGTGGAACGCACCGATGAGCGCGACGGTGAACAGGCTGTTGACCACCCGCTGCTTGTGGATCGTCGTCTTGCAGAACTCCTCGTCGAGGTGCAGCGGCTGGATGTTCATCGTCAGCGAGGTGAACAGCACGTTGTCCATCTCGGTGACGGTGCGGGTCATCGAGTGCTTGTAGTGCTTCCCGACCTCGAACTCCTCGAAGTACAGACCGCGCATCACCGTTCACCTCTCCGTAGGATCGCCTCGGCTCGTTCGAGCCATTGAATTGCCTTGTCGTAGTGGGCCTTGTCGATGTGCAGGCCGCGATACCGCAGCGCGCCGACGCCCTCCGCCTCCGCCTTCTCGTAGGCCTCGGCGAGTCCGCGGTAGAACTCCAGGTCCTGCTCCGACGGGCTGAACACGTCGTTGACGGTGGCCACGTGGGAGGGGTGGATCGCAATCATCCCGCGGAACCCGAGCTGCCGGCCTCGCACCGCGAAGTCGCGAAGCCCGTCCAGGTTCTCGAGATCCTCCCACAGGCCGGTCAGGGCGTGGATGCCGGCCTCCCGGCAGGCCAGCAGCACCCGGCTGCGCAGGTAGAGGGTTTCGTGTCCCTCGGGGGTCCACTCGTAGCCGACCTCGCGGGCGATGTCGGCGTGCTCGGCCGACGGGCCGATCATGGCGCCGACGCGCGGCGACGCCGTGGCCACCTCGAGACAGTTGTGGATGGCCTTCACCGTCTCGACGGGCACGATGTACTCGAGCCCCGCCACCCCGTTGCGCAGCTCGAAGTGGTCGAGCAGCGCGTCGTAGCGCAGGACGTCGGTGGCCTGCTCGATCTTCGGGGCGAAGATGCCGGTCAGGCCCGGCACCACGACCGCCTCGAGATCGGCCCCGGTCAGCCGGGTGGCGAGGGGGTTGACGCGCACGAACAGCCCGACGTCCCGGTTGGACTCGCGCACCCGCGCGATGGACTCGGCGACGGTCGCGCGGGCGGCCGCCTTCTCCGCGGCCGGCACGGAGTCCTCGAGGTCGAGCACGACGCAGTCGGCGCCGGCCGCGACGGCCTTGTCCACCCACTTCGGGCGGTGCCCCGGGACGAACAGGATCGAACGATACGGCTGCACGTCGTCCTCCTAGTAGCTTCGCGGCAGGCCCAGCACGTGCTCGGCCGTGTAGTTGAGGACCATCTCCTGGCTGATCGGCGCGATCCGCATGAGCCGCGCCTCCCGGAAGTACCGCTCGACGTGGAACTCCTTGCCGTAACCGAAGCCGCCGTGGGTCTGCAGGGCGACGTCGGCGGCGTAGAAGCCGGCCTCGGCGCACAGGAACTTCGCCGCGTTCGCCTCCCGTCCGCACGGCAGGCCCTGGTCGACCATCCACGTCGCCTTGTCCAGGACCGCCTCGGCGGCGTCGAGGCGGATGCGGGCCTCGGCGAGCTGGAACGCGATGCCCTGGTTCTTCCCGATGGGACGGCCGAAGACCTCGCGCTGCTTGGCGTAGTCGACGCCGCGGCGCAACGCCGCCTCACCGATGCCGAGGGCGGCGTTCGCCGAGATGACGCGTTCGGCGTTGAGGCCGCCGAGGATGGTGCGGAAGCCGTGCCCGACCTCACCGACGACGTCCTCGTCCGCGACGAACAGCTCGTCGATGAACAGCTCGTTGGTGTCGACGGCGTTGCGGCCCATCTTGGGGATCGGCCGGATCTGCACCTTGCTGCGGTCCATCTCCGCGAACATCAGCGTCATGCCGGCGGTGCGCTTGGCGTTCTCGTCGCGGGGGCTGGTGCGGCACAGCAGGAGCATGCGCTCGGCCTCCTGCGCCTTGGTGATCCACACCTTCTTGCCGGACACCAGCCAGCCGCCGTCGACCTTCTTGGCGAAGGTGCGGATGTTGGTGGTGTCCGTGCCCGCGTCCGGCTCGGTGACGGCGAACGAGGTGTGCAGCTCGCCGGTGACGACGCGCGGCAGGTACTTGCGCTTCATCTCCTCGGAACCGTGGTGGATGATCGGCTCGAATCCGAAGATGCCGATGTGTACCGCGCTGCACCCGCCCATGCCGGCGCCGGACGCGGCGATCTCCCGCTCGACGATCGCGGCCTCGGTGACGCCGAGGCCGCCGCCGCCGTACTCCTCGGGGACGGTGAGACCCATCCAGCCGCCCTCGGCCATGGCGTTGTAGAACTCCCACGGGAACTCGTGGGACTCGTCGTGCTCGGCCCAGTACTCGTCGGGGAACCGCTTGCACAGATCGTGGATCCCCCGCCGGATTTCCTCGTGGGTCTCGTTCTTGCTGTAGTCCATCTCGGTTGCCTTTCCCGGCCGTCAGACCGCGGGGACCGCGGTGCGGTCTGCGTCGGAGACCGCGGTGCGGTCGTAGGTGTCGGGGGTGATGCCCTCCTCGCGCAGGACCGCCTTGCGGACCTTCTCCGACGGGGTCTTGGGCAGCGCGCCGACGAATCGAAGGTAGCGCGGGATCGCGAAGGCCGGAATCCGGCCGTCGCACCAGGCCAGGATCTCCTCCGGACCGACGTCGCCGGTGCCGACCACGGTCGCGAGCACCTCGTCCTCGCCGCCCTCCACGTCGGCGGGAACACCGATCACCGCGCACTCGACGACGGCCGGGTGCCCGAGCACCGCCTGCTCGATCTCGTAGGAGCTGATGTTCTCGCCGCGACGGCGCAGCGCGTCCTTGTACCGGTCCACGAAGTAGAACCAGCCGTCCTCGTCCTTCTTGAGGGCGTCGCCGGTGTGGAACCACAGGTTGCGCCACGCCTCGAGCGTCTTCTCCGGCATGTTGTAGTACCCCATGCTGCACGTCCACGGTTGCACCGGACGCACGACCAGCTCGCCGACCTCGCCGACCTCGACCTCGCGGTCCGTCTCCGGGTCGACCAGGCGGATGTCGAACCACTCGGAGGCCGCGAGCCCCGCGGCCCCGGCCGGCCGGGGCACCCCGTAGGGCGCGACGATCGGCGCGCAGGTCTCCGTCAGCCCGAACGCATCGACGAAGGCCTCGATGCCGTAGCGCTTCTTGAAGTCCTCGACGATGGAGCTGGCCGTCGGCGCCGCGTACACGCAGCGCAGGCGGTTGTCGAGGTCGTTCTCGCGCGGCGGCTGCTTCCACGCGAAGTCCATCATGACCCCGACGAAGTTGGTGACGGTGACGTCGTCGTCGCGCACGTGGTCGATCCAGCGGCTCGCGCTGAACTTCGAGCGCACCACGGCCCGCGCCCCGGCCACCAGGGCGGGGTAGACCGCCATGAACTGGGCGTTGCCGTGGAACAGCGGCGTGGTGGTGAGGTAGGTGTCCTCGCGGGTGAGCCGGGTGAAGCACACCACCTCCTGCGCGAAGAAGTACAGCTGCGAGTTCGGCATCGCCACGCCCTTGGACGGGCCGGTGGTCCCGGAGGTGAAGAAGATCGCACCGAGGTCCTGGGGCCGTGCCTGCGGCAGCTCCTGCACCTCGCCCGCCTCCAGCGCCTCCCACGCCTCGGCGTCCCAGCCGTTGGCGCGCAGCAGTTCGAGTGCCAGGTCGCGGTTTCCGGCGCCCGAGTCGACCACCCAGAACTTCTCGATGCCACGCGCATGCTCGGCAATCGCCACGAACCGCTCGGCGTAGGTGTCGTCGATCACGGCCCACCGCGGCTCGACGGTCACCACCTGGTGGCGGAGGAACTCGCCCTCGTAGTTGGTGTTGATCGGCACCTCGACGAGTGCGCCGACCGCCGTGCCGAACCAGGAGCGCACGAGCTGGGACGAGTTCTGCGCCATGATGATCACCCGATCACCCTGCTGCGCGCCGGCCCGGTACCAGGAGCTCGCGATCCGTTCGGCGGAGGAGAGCATCTCGGCGTAGGTGAAGCGCCGACCCTCCTCCGGCGTGACGAGGAACTCCGAATCCGGCTGGGACGCAGCGTACGTGCGCAGCACGTGGCCCAGCGTCCAGTCCTGCGGGTCGGTGAAGGTCGGTTTCAGATCGGTGTAGGTCTGCATCAGGACAACTCCCGGTTTGCGGGGATCGCGGTGATCGACGGAACGATTTCCTTGCCGAGCCGGGAGATGGCGGCGATGGTCTCGTCCGCGTCCATCGTCGGCCACTGCGGACGCATCAGCAGCGGGTCGACCGGCATGGTGGTCACCAGGTCGGTCAGCTGGGCGACGACCTGCTCGGGATCGCCGACGACGGCGTGGCTCGACACCGCCTTGGCGAACTCGTTCTCGAGGTCGGTGCCCTTCATGACGTCCAGGCCCTTGTTCGCGTAGGTGAGGTAGCGGCCCTGCGCCACGCGGGCGTACTCCTGCATCGCCTGCTCGCGGGTGTCGGCGACCAGCACGTTGCGGCGCAGCGGCTGCGGGCCGAATTCCTTGCCCCGCTCGGCGAAGAGATCCCGCACGACCCGGAAGCGTTCGAGCACTTCCTCTTTCGGGGTCTCCGGCGGCGTCGCGTACGCGTCACCGTACTTGCCGGCGCGGCGGACACCGCCCATCGCGTGCGCGCCGATCCAGATCGGCGGGTGCGGATCCTGCACCGGGAACAGGTGCGGCTTGACGCCCTCGAGCTGGAAGTACTTGCCGTGGAAGGTGACCTCTTCCTCCGTCCACAGCTTCTTCATGATCTGCAGAGACTCGTCGAACCGTCCGGCCCGCTGCTTGAACGGAATACCGAGGTAGTCGAACTCCTCGGGTCGATAGCCCAGGCCGGCACCGAAGATCAGCCGCCCCTCGGTGACCACGTCGAGCGTGGCGATCTCCTCGGCCAGCATCACGGGGTGATACAGCGGCGCGATCATGATCTGGGTGACGAGCTTGATGTGCGGCTCGACGTGCGCGGCGAGGCGCGCGAGCAGCGGCACGGGCTGCAGCCACCGCAGTTCCCCGTAGAGGAAGTGCTGGCCGATCGCGATGTAGGTGAAGCCGTTCTCCTGCGCCGCGTCGACGATGCGCAGTACGTCCTTGAACTGCTGTGCGGGGCTCACCGACTTCGGAACGTCGCTGAGCAGCAATCCGACCTGAACCATGGTCCTGTCCCTCCGGTCGAAGTGGTCGTTACTGAGCGGTGAGTCCGCCGTCGACCGGAATGGTCACGCCGGTGATGTAGCTGGCATCGTCGCTGTTGAGGAAGGCGATCACCGACGCGATCTCCTCGGGCTGAGCACCCCGGCCGAGCGGGATGGTGGCGACGAAGTCCTTGGTCAGGGCCGAGACGTCGGCGCCGGGCTCGCGCCCGAAGAACTGCGAGAGCATCGGCGTGACGACCTGGCCGGGGCAGATGACGTTGACCCGGATACCGTCCTTGGCGCCGACGAGCGCGAGGGAGCGGGCGAACGGGACGAGCGAGCCCTTGGTCATCGAGTAGATCGGGCTGAACGGCGAACCGATCAGCGCGGACGTCGACGACGTGAGGGTGACCGAGCCCTTGCCCTCCGCCTTCTTCAGCAGGTCGAAGCCGAGGGTGGTGGAGTAGTAGGCGCTCTTGACGTTGACCGCGATGTTCTTCTCCCAGTCGGCGTCGCCGACCTCGAGGCCGCCCGGGCCGGGCATGCCGACCTGCGCGTGCAGCGCATGGAGGACGCCGTGGTCGGCGTCGATCTTGCCGAAGAGCGAGCGAAGATCGTCGTTGTTCGTCGCGTCCACCCGCATCGGAGTGGCCTGACCGCCCTCGGCCCGGATCTCCTCGGCGACGGTGACCGCACCGTCCTCGGACAGGTCGGCGACGTACACGTGGCCGCCCTCCTGGGCGATGCGATGGCTGATCGCGCGGCCCATTCCCGAACCACCGCCGATGATCGCGGCAATACGTCCCTCGTAACGACCCAGCATTTCGTTCACCTCGTTCTCGAGAAGTTCTTCGTTGATGTGCAATGTCAGGCGCGCTGATCGAACGTGCGGCCCAGGAGCTCGGAGACGATCCGGGTGCGCTGCATGGTCGGCGTGCCGCCCGCCAGCGCCCATCCGTGCGAATCGCGGTGCAGCCGTTCGATTCCGAACTCCTCGGTGTACCCGTTGCCGCCGTGCAGCTGGATCGCCATGTCGGTGACGCGCTTGGCCATCTCGTTGGCGGTGCACTTGGCGAGGGAGACCTCGAGCGGATCGGGCAGGCCGTCGGTGATGTTCGCGACGGCGCGATCGCGGAGCAGCCGAGCGGCCTCGACCTGCAGGACCATGTCGGCCAGGGTCATCTGGACGGACTGGAACTCGACGAGCGGCTTGCCGAACTGGTGGCGTTCCTGCACGTAGGTGACGGTGCGGTCGAGCGCCTCCTGCCCGATGGCCAGGCTCATGGTCGTGTTGCCCAGGCGCTCGATGGTGAACGCGCCGAACAGCTTCCTGAAGCCGCCGGCCTCGGCGACGATGTTCTCCTCCGGAACGACCACGTCGTCGTAGAAGATGTCGGCCGACGGAATGCCCCGGAAGCCCATGAGCTTCTCGCGTGCGCCGTAGCTGATGCCGGGCCGGTCGGCCTCGACGAGGACGGCTCCGATGCCCTTGGCGCCGGGGGCATCGCCCATGCGGCAGTAGGTGAGGTAGACGTCGGCCTCGCTGCCGTTGGAAATCCACCGCTTCATGCCGTTGACGACGACACCCTTGTCGGTGCGCACGGCCTTGGTGGTCATGTCGGTGGCGGCGGAGCCGGCGTCGGGCTCGGAGATCGCGACGGCCATGGTCTTCTCGCCGGCGACGATCTGCGGCAGGAACGTCTTCTTCTGGTGTTCCGTGCCCAGGCGGGCGATGGCCTGGGCCGGGCCGGTGTTGGATTCGAAGATCTGGAAGGCCGCCGGCCGGCACACCTTCGCGAACTCCTCGATCACCGCCAGGGCGTGGGACAGCGGGGCGCCGGACCCTCCGTACTCCTCCGGCAGCGAGATGCCGAGATAGCCCAGCTCGCCGAGGAAGCGACGCTCGTCGTGCGGGAACGCGGTGCGTTCGAGATCCCACTGCGCAGCCTTCGGTGCGTAGCGCTCCCGGGCTACGGTCGCCGCGGCCGCACGGATGTCCCGGAGCTCGTCGTCGACGTGCGATGTCGCCATGTCCCCACCTTTCTGTGTTCATCATTAACCTAAAGTGCCCACCGGATGTGGTCAAGGTCACTCAGTTCGATGACTCACATACTAACCATGATAATGATTAAGAGGCAATCGCTTCTTTGGTCGATGGTCGCCACCCAGGCCCGGAAGGGTCGTCACCTGCGGAATTCGCGGCCTCGCCGGCGCCGCCCTGTCCTTCCCGCGCCTCCACCGCCTATTGTGCAATACATCACAATCGTTATCAGTTTCTATGGAGGTCACATGACGACACTCGACTCGTCCCCGAGGGCGCTGGAGGATCTGGTCCGGCGCCTCACCCGGCTCGAGGACCGTGCGCGCATCCAGGACCTCGTCGCGGCCTACGCCATCGCCGTCGACGACCACGACCTCGAGACCCTGCTCTCGCTGTTCACCGAGGACGGCGAGTTCGAGCGCGCCGGCTCCATCGCCCGCGGGCGCGAGGAGATCCGCGAGTTCTACGTCGCCGCCATGGACCGCTACAGCCTGACCCTGCACTCGCCGCAGAGCGACCAGATCTCCGTCGACGGGGACCGCGCACGCGGATTGCTCACGGGCCGAGCAGAACTGGCGCTCGACGGGACGTTGATGATGGCGGCGTACCGATACTCCGACGAGTACGCCCGCGTGGACGGCCGCTGGCTGTTCCGGCGACGGGACCTGCGGTTCATGTACGCCGTGCCGTTCGAGCGGATGAATGCGGGCCTGTGCACGACGGAGCGCATCCAGTGGCCGGGCACCCCGCACCGGCGCGCCGACTTCCCCGAATCCCTGCCGACCTGGTCGACCTACCGATGAGGGCCCTACCGATGTGACGCGGGCCATACGATCGGTCGGAGAATGGTTTATAGTAACCATCATCATGAATTGATTTCCCGACTGGAGGAACGCCCATGACCCGCGCTGTCATCGTCGACGCCGTCCGATCCCCCACCGGACGGGGCAGAGCGCAGGGAGCGCTGGCCGGGGTGCACCCCAGCGATCTGCTCGCCCAGGTCCTGGCCGGGCTCGTCGCCCGCAACGACCTCGATCCCGGCCTGATCGACGACGTCCTCATCGGCTGCGTCAACCAGTCCGGCGAACAGTCCGCCACCCCCGGGCGGCAGGCCCTGCTCGCGGCCGGATTTCCCACGCACGTGCCCTCCGTGACCATCGAACGCAAGTGCGGCTCCGGCCAGCAGGCCGTCGACTTCGCGGTCCAGGGCATCACCGCCGGCGCGTACGACATCGTCGTCGCCGGCGGCGTCGAGTCGATGAGCCGGGTCCCGATGGGATCGGCGGCCATGGGCAAGGACCCGCACGGGCCCGCCGTGCGCGAGCGCTTCCCCGATCTCGTCCCGCAGGGCATCGCCGCGGAGCTCGTCGCGCAGAAGTGGGCACTGAGCCGGGCCGAGCTGGACGAGTACTCGGCCCGCTCGCACGAACGCGCGGCACACGCGCGCGCCGCGGGCTGGTTCGACGGCGAGATCGTTCCCGTCACCACCCCCGACGGCGTGGTGACCTCCGACGAGACCATCCGCGAGGGCACCACCGCCGGCAGGCTCGCCGGTCTGCCCGCGGCCTTCGACACCGACACGTGGCGCGAGCGTTTCCCCGAGCTGGACTGGAAGGTCACCGCGGGCAACTCCTCGCAGATCTCCGACGGCGCGGCCGCCCTGCTGATCATGTCCGAGGAGAAGGCGGCCGCGCTCGGCCTGCGCCCGCGCGCCGCGATCGTGGCCTCGGCCGTCGTGGGCGACGATCCCACCCTCATGCTCACCGGCCCCATCCCCGCCACCGAAAAGGTCCTCGCCCGGGCCGGCCTGTCCGTCCGGGACATCGCCGCCTTCGAGGTCAACGAGGCATTCGCCGCCGTTCCCCTCGCCTGGCAGCGCGAGATCGGCGCGTCCGACGACGTCCTGAACCCGCTCGGCGGCGCCGTCGCCCTCGGACACCCGCTGGGCGCGTCCGGTGCCCGGCTGATGACCACACTGCTCCACCACCTCGAACGCACCGGCGGGCGCTACGGCCTGCAGACCATGTGCGAAGCCGGCGGAATGGCCAACGCGACCGTCGTGGAACGACTGTAGAAACCCACTTCCGACTCAGGAGAAATCATGGACATCACCCAGGGATCGGCGGTAGTGACCGGCGGGGCCTCCGGCCTCGGCCTGGCCACCGTCAAGCGCTTCGTCGGCCTCGGCGTGCCGACGGTGATCCTCGACCTGCCCACCTCCGACGGGGAGGTCGTCGCCAAGGAACTCGGCGAGCTCGCCGTGTTCGCCCCGGCCGACGTCACCGATCCCGAGGCGGTGAACCGCGCGCTCGACGCGGCCGAGGAACGCGCTCCGCTCCGGGCCGTCGTGCACTGCGCCGGCCGCGGTGGCACCGTCCGCGTCGTCGAGAAGGACGGCACCCCCGGTTCGCTGGACATGTACGAGAACCTGATCCGGATCAACCTGATCGGATCGTTCAACGTGCTGCGCCTGTCGGCCGCGCGCATGGTGAACAACGAGCCCGTCGACGGCGAACGCGGCGTCATCGTCCTCACCGCGTCGGTCGCGGCGTGGGAGGGCCAGATCGGCCAGATCCCCTACGCCTCCGCCAAGGCCGGTGTCGTCGGCATGACCCTCGTCGCCGCCCGTGATCTGGCCCGGAAGCTCGTGCGCGTCAACAGCATCGCGCCGGGCACCTTCGACACACCGATCCTGTCCCGGTTCTCGCAGGAGATCCGCGACGGACTCGCCGCCCAGACCCCGCACCCCGCCCGCCTCGGGCAGCCCGACGAGTACGCGAAGCTCGCCCTGTCGATCGTGGACAACGCGATGATCAACGGCGAGACGATCCGTATCGACGGCGCGATCCGCATGCAGCCCCGCTAGGAGACAGCCATGGACACCCCCGTACACGTCGAACAGTCCGACGGCGTGCAGATCATCACGATCAACCGGCCCGAGGTGCGTAACGCGATCAACACCGAGACCGCCGTCGCCGTCGCCGCCGCCCTCGACGAACTCGACGCCCGCGACGATCTCGTCGCCGGCGTGATCACCGGCGCCGGCAAGACTTTCTGCACCGGGATGGATCTGAAGGCCTTCCTCGCCGGCGAACGCCCCTCCGTCGAGGGTCGCGGCTTCGCGGGCATCACCGAGAAGTCCCCCGCCAAGCCGCTCGTCGCGGCGGTCGAGGGACACGCCGTGGCCGGCGGGTTCGAGATCGTGCTCGCCTGCGACCTCATCGTCGCCTCCGAGACAGCCGTCTTCGGCCTGCCCGAGGTCAAGCGCGGCCTGCTGGCCGGTGGCGGCGGACTCCTGCGGCTGCCACGCCGCGTCCCGCACCAGCTCGCCGTCGAATGGTGCCTCACCGGTGAGTACTTCTCGGCGCAGACCGCGTACGAGGCGAAGCTGCTCAACCGCCTCGTGCCCGAGGGGCAGGCGCTGACCGAGGCGATCGCCCTGGCGAAGACCATCGCGAAGAACGGCCCGCTCGCACTGCGCGCCACCAAGCAGATCATCGCGCAGGCCCGGGACTGGTCCAACGAGGAGGAGTTCGAGCGCATGCGCGAGATCTACGAGCCGGTGCGTTCCTCCGCCGACGCGAAGGAAGGCGCGCTGGCGTTCAAGGAGAAGCGCGAACCCGTCTGGCAGGGACGCTGACCCAGCGGTACGACGAGCGGGGCCCGGGAGGAATTCCCGGGCCCCGCTCGCATTCGTGTGCCGAAGGACCGAATGTCACACCGCTTCGATCAGGGCGGTTTCAGGCGGCCGATGCGACAAGCTCGGTGAACGCTTCGGTTGGCGTGCGCCAGCGTAGCGTCTGCCGGGGGCGGCCGTTGATCTCGTCCTGGACCTGCTGCAGGTCCTCGGGCGTGTACACCGACAGGTCGGTGCCCTTGGGGAAGTACTGCCGGAGCAGACCGTTGGTGTTCTCGTTGGTGCCGCGCTGCCACGGCGAGTGCGGATCGCAGAAGTAGACAGCGACGTCGGTGGCCATGGTGATCTGGGCATGAGCACGCATCTCGTGGCCCTGATCCCAGGTCACCGACCGCTGCATCACCTCCGGCAACGACCGCATCGCGGCGATCATCGCATCGCGGACGCCGGACACGTCGCGGACCTTCGGCAGGTGCAGCAACACCACGTACCGGGTGGTGCGCTCGACCAGGGTGCCGATCGCCGAGCGGTTGCGCGCCCCCATGATCAGATCTCCCTCCCAGTGCCCGGGCACCGCCCGGTCCTCGACCTCGGCGGGCCGCTGGGAGATGAGGATCTTGTCGGGAATATGGCGGGCACTGCTCGGCACTCGCCCCTGCGGCACCCGACGGGTGTGCCGGCGCCGCAGATACTCCGAAAGCTCTTTTCGCAGTTCGCCTTTCAGTTGCACATACACGGCCTGGTAGATGGTTTCGTGGGACACCCGCATCTCCGCTCGGTCGGGGAAGTCGACCACCAGCCTGGCCGAGATCTGCTGCGGGGACCAGCGCAGCTTCAGCCTGGCGACGACATACGCGCGCAACTCGGGTGCGGCCATCAGCTTGGCGACTTTCGGTCGCAGTGCTCGGGTCCAGGCCCGCGCGTGGGCCGACACGGCGCGGTAGCTACCGTCGCGGTTGCTGTTGCGTTCGATCTCCCGGTAGATCACCGACCGGTGCCGGCCCAGGTGCGCGGCGATCGTCTGGACCGACTCGTTGCGGGCGAGTCCGAGGGCGACAAGCTCCCGCTCGCCCAGGGACAACGACCGTCCGCCGTGCTCCCAGTGCGGGGCACGGCGGACGGTGCCGTTGGCCTCGTCCTCCCACCGGTAGCCGGTTTGTCGGCTGACACCGACCGCGGCTGCGGCCTTGGCGATCGACACCTTCGTCATGCGCATGGCGAAGAACCTAGCCTTCTTCGCCTCTCGTGCTGCTCGACCCACTGACATCTCCCCTGGTCAGGGAGCGTGTCGCATGGACCACCTGAGTCAGCCCAGATCGAAGCGATGTGACATTCGGCCACAGGATGAATCAGGCCGACGGCTTGGCGACGACCACCTCACGGCTGCCGTCCCATTCGACGAGCACGCCCGGGGTACGCATGTCGTGACCCTCGAACGTGATCTCGCCCTGTGCACCGTCGAATCCTTCGGCGGTGACCTGCTCGAGACCACGCTGGATGTCCTCGCGGGACGCACCGCCGGAGGCCTTGATCGCGCGCGCCAGCAGCCACGCGGCGTCGTATCCCTCGGCCGCGTAGTTCAGCGGGTCCTCGTTGTACTTCGCCCGATACGCCGCGACGAACTCCTGGGACGACGCCGCCGGCTGGTCGAGTGTGAAGTTGGCGGTCCAGAACATGCCGGCGCCGTCAGCCCCCGCCGGGACGAGGTTCTTCGCGCCTGCACCGGTCTGGCCGAGCACCGGTCCCGTGTATCCGGCCTGGCGCAACTGCCGCATGGCCGTGGCGTTCTGGGCGCCGGTGAGGAGCATCGCCACGGCGTCGGGCCGATCCCCGGCGATCTTCGTCGCCGAGGACGCGAAGTCCTGGGTGGTGTTCTGCACGGACGTGGTCGAGACGATCTGGTAGCCGTGCTCGGCCTGCCCCTCGGGAAGGTTCTTCTCCGCCATCTCCGCGAGGGCCGGGTTGGCCGCGTTGAACAACACGCTGACCCGCTCGACGCCGAGGTCCTCGAGATGAGCCAGGGAGGTGCCGATGTGCGTGGTCTGCGGCGGGGTCGCCCGGAAGGTGTAGTCGCCGCCGAGCACACCGTCGCTGGCGGACTGCGTGTAGACGGTCGGCAGCTTCGCCCGGTCGACGAGCGGCGAGATCGCGATCGCCTGGGCACTGGAGATGCCGCCGAGCAGGGCGCTGACCGACCGGTCCGCGGTCGCTTCGGTCGCCTGACTCACAGCGGTCTGCGTGTCGCTGGCCGCATCGCGGCTCTCGAGCACGAGCTTCGACTCACCGAGGAACCCACTGCTGTTGACCTGTTCGACGGCGAGCTCGATACCCCGGAACTGGGGCAGGCCACCGAAGGCGGTCAGACCGGTCTTGTCGGTCACGGACACGATCTTGATCTCGCCGGGCATCTCGCCGGACCCCACGGTTCCGCCGCCGCCCGAGCCGCACGCGGTGGTCAGGGCGAGCCCGGCGACACAGGCCAACGCGGCGACGGCAATGCGCTTGTTCTTCATTCTCTTCCGTTCTCGGTTCAGTTGTCGGTTCCGGTGAGCGCGGCTTCACCGAGGAAGGCCAGCACCACGGACGAGTGGTTTCGCGCCTCGTCGACCGGTCCGGAGTACACGGATTCGCCGCGGTTGACGACGACGACGTCGTCCGCGATCTTCATGCCGGCCTCGGCGTTCTGTTCGACCATGAGGACGCCGATGCCACGGTCGGCGATGCTGCGCACGCTGGCCATGACCCGGTCGACCACGGCGGGGGCCAGACCCATCGACGGCTCGTCCATGAGGATGTACCCGGGCTGCGACATGAGGCTGCGGCCGAAGGCGAGCATCTGCTGCTCGCCGCCGCTGAGCAGGCCGGCGGGGCCGGACTGCCGCTCCTCGAGGATGGGGAACATCTCGAACACGGTCCGCATCGATTCCTCGCGGGCCTTCTTCGACGCCACCAGGCCCCCGATCTTGAGGTTCTCGTGGACGGTGAGCGAGCCGAACACCTTGCGGCCCTCGGGAACCAGCGAGATGCCACGCTTGAGGATCTTGTGGGCGGGCCATCCCTTGATCGACTCGCCGTCCAGAAGCACGTCCCCGGAACTGGGCGTGGTCAGCCCCGCGACGGTGCGGAGGGTGGTGGTCTTGCCGGCGCCGTTGGCGCCGAGGACGAGCGTCACCCGGCCCGGCCGCGCGGTGACGGACACCCCGCGCACGGCACTGACCTTGCCGTAATCGACGTGCAGATCACGAATCTCGATCATCGTTGTCCTGCTTTCCGAGATAGGCCTCGCGCACCGCCGGATCACGCACCACGTCGGCGGGGGAACCGGAGGCGATGAGCTGTCCGGAGTTCATGGCGAAGAGGTGATCGCAGACGTCCACCATCATCTGCACGTCGTGTTCGACGATCAGCTGGGTGAGTCCTTCCAAGCGCAGGTCGGACATCAGCCCGCCGATCTCCTCGCGTTCGAAGCGGTTCATGCCGGCGGTGGGTTCGTCGAGCAGCAGCAGCTTCGGGGACATCACGATGGCGCGGGCGATCTCCACCCGGCGCTGCAGGCCGTACGAGAGCTGGCCGGGGCGCAGCTTCTCCTTGCCGTCGAGCCCGGTGCGCTCGAGGGCGGTGCGCACGGCCGCCTCGGCGGCGTCGCGTTCGGTGCTGTCGACCCGTCGCCACCACCGTCGCGGTCCCGCGATCAGGTCGTGCCCGAGTTCGACGTTCTCGTGCACGGTGAGATCGTCGAGGAGACGGACGGTCTGGAAGGTGCGCCCGATGCCGAGCCGCGCCACCTGCTCGGGTTGGACGCCGGAGAAGTCCCGCCCCTCGAAGTGCATCGATCCGCGGGTCAGGGGCGTGAGCCGGGTGACGGCGCCGAGCAGGGTGCTCTTGCCCGACCCGTTGGGTCCGAGGATGCCGGAGATCAGGCCGCGCTCGAGGCCCAGGGTGATGCCGTCGACGGCCTTGATGCCGCCGAAGTGGACCGCGAGATCCTCGATGCGTAGCACCTGATCCGGAACCCGGCCGGGAACGCCCTCCTGGGGAGCGACTTCGGTGGTCATCGCGTTTCTCCTGTCGAGGCGGAGTGGGCACCGGTGCCCGCGAGTTCGGCGCCGAGTTCTGCGGCGGCCTCGTCGTCGGCCGCGTCGGCGAGACGTTCCGCGGCAGCCGCGTCCTCGAGGGCCGCGCTGTCGCGACGGGCGAGGCGGCGACGGTACAGGTCGGTGACGACGCCGGTGATGCCGCCGGGCATGAAGATCGCGGCGATGGCGACGATGATGCCGTAGACGATGCTCTGGTAGGTGCCCACCTGCTCCAGCATCACCGGAAGCCACGTGAAGATGAGGGCGCCGATGAGCACACCGAGCCAGGACCGGGAGCCACCGACGATGATGATCGTCAGCGCGAGCACGATCAACGGGAAGCCGATGTTCTCCGGGGCGATGGCCGTCATCATCAGGATGTTCAGGGCGCCTCCGAGCGCGCCGAGCACACCGCTGATCACGAAGGACATCCGGCGGTAGCGGGCGACGTTGATGCCCATGGCCGAGGCGAGTTCCGGGTCTTCGCGGACCGCCTCGATGCGCCGGCCCATGCGGCCGCGCTCGCTGAGGATCATCGCCGCGACGACGGCGGCACAGACGACGGCCAGGTGCGGGACGGAGATCTCCGGGGTGGTGAGAACGCCGAACAGGCCGACCGAGCCGCCGGTGAGCTCGCCGCCGTTGTGGGCGACGACGGTGACGATCATGACGAACGCGACGGTGGCCATGGCCAGGTACAGGCCGGCGAGGCGCTGCAGGATCAGCGAGAGCAGGTATCCGATGACCGCGCAGATCACGACGATGGCGGCGGTCGCGGAGATTGCGTCGAATCCGTAGTGCAGCACGAAGATTGCGGCGCCGTAGCTGCCCATGCCGTAGAAGGCGGCGCCGGCGAAGGAGAACACTCCCATCCGGAACTGGATCTGGATGCTCAGGGCGAGCAGCAGCACCGTGAACGTGCTCTGGATGAGGACGATGTTGGAGAAGTAGAAGTCGCTCATACCCGTCGCACCTCCTTCCTTCCGAAGATGCCCTGCGGCCGCAGCAGCAAAACCACGAGGATGAGGCCGAAGCCGACGGCGTCGACCCAGCCGCCGCCGGTGTAGCGGAGCACCAGGACCTCGGAGAACGCGAGCACCATCGCACCGAGCGCGGCGCCGCCGGTGCTGCCCACGCCGCCGAGGATGATGATGGCGAACGCCTTGATGAGGAGGGTCTCACCGCTCTCGGCGGTGATGGCGCCGAGGTTGTAGGTGAGCAGGGCACCGGCGAGGCCGGCGAGGCCGCCCGACACCGCCATCGTCAGCAGCGACAGCTGGCGCCGCTTGACGCCCATCAGTTCGGCGGTCTCCGAGTCCACGCCGATGGCCCGCAGGGCGAGCCCGTGGCTGGTGTTCTTGAGCCAGAAGGAGATCGCCAGCGTGAGGATCAGCGCGCAGCCGAGCACGATCAGGCCCGTGCTCGTCAGTCGCAGGTCGCCGACGGTGTAGACCGACGTCTCGTACGAGCTGCCCACGAAACCGAACGGCTCGCTCAGCGTGCGGAACTGCACGACGGCGACCGGGATGGTGCCGATTCCGATGCCGCCGATGAGGATCTGCAGTTCGGCGGTCCGCTGGTTCTTGGCCCGTCGCAGGATCGGCTGGAACGCGAAGACGTCGATGGCCGCCGAGAGCGCCGCCCCGACCACGACGGAGATCAGGCAGACCGTGACGAGCCCGAGACCGACGTTGGACACGATCTGGGAGGCCACGAACGCGGAGAACATGAAGATCCCGCCGTGGGCGAAGTTGAGGATGTCGATCGTTCCCCAGGAGATGCTCATTCCCAGGCAGAAGAGCAGGTAGATGGAGCCGAGCACGAGCGCGTCGATCACCAGCTGTGACATGACGCCTGCCTTCCTCCGGCCGGGATTCCCCGGCGGCGGTGCGATGTTCTTCCGGTCATTCGTCGAACTCCTTGGTGCACAGGTGCGGAGCGATCCGCACTACTTCGCCGATTCCTGGTCGTCGATCAGCACTTCTTCCGTGCCGTTCCATTCCACGAGCACGCCGTTGACGCGCATGTCGTTGCCTTCGAAGCGCACCGGGCCGAGCGCGCCGTCGAAGCCCTCGGCCACGACCTGCTCGAGGCCGCGCTGCAGGTCGTCGCGGGACGCACCGCCGGCGTTCTTGGCAGCGTGGGCGAGCATCCAGGTCGCGTCGTAGCCCTCGGCCGCGTAGTTGAGCGGATTCTCCCCGTTGTACTCGGCGCGGTACGCCTCGACGAACTGCTGCGAGGACTCGTCCTTCTGGTGGAAGCTGAAGTCGGTGGCCCAGTACATGCCCGCGCCCGCGGCACCGGCGGGTGCGAGGTTGCCCGCGCCGGCGGCGGGGTTGCCCACCACGGTGCCGGTGTAGCCGGCCTGGCGCAGCTGCGACATGGCCGTGGAGTTGCCGGCGCCGACGAGCAGGACGATGACCGCGTCGGGCTTCTCACCGGCGATCTTCGTTGCGGTGGTGCCGAAGTCCTGCGTGGTGGCCTGGACGGAGGTGCTCGACAGGATCCGGTAGCCGTACTTCTCCTGGCCCTCGGGGATGGTCTTCTCACCGAGTCCGGCGAGGGTGACGTTGCCCGCGTTGTAGAGCACGCTCACGGTCTTCACACCCTGCTGCTGCAGCCGCTCGAGCGCCTTGACGAAGTAGGTCTCCATCGGAGCCGTCGCGCGGTAGGTGTAGTCGCCGATGACGACGCCCTCGCTGCCGGACTGGGTGAAGATCGTCGGCAGCCCGGCCCGTTCCACGAGCGGGGCGATCGCGACGGCATGGGCGCTGAGCACCGGTCCGAGCAGGGCGCTGACACTCTTGTCGGTCAGCGTCTCGGTGGCCTGGCTGACCGCGGTCTGCGTATCGCTCGCCGAATCACGCTTCTGCAGAACGATCTTCGAGTCACCCAGGTAATTCTGCTCGTTGATCTCCTGGATCGCGAGTTCGATGCCCTTGAGCTGGCTGTTGCCGACGTACGCCGTGGTGCCGGTCTGGTCGGTCACGGAGACGACCTTGATCTCGGCCGGCAGGTCACCGTCGGCGACGGTGCCGTTTCCGCCGGAGCCGCAGGCGGCCGTGAACAGGACGCCGAACGCGCTCGCGGCTCCGAGCAGACGACGCCGGACTTTCCGGTCGACTCGAGACATGTGTGCACCTTCCGGTCGAATGATATGCATCATTAGTCGTGATGCCCGTCACAGTAGAGCCACGCCGACGAAATGTCCAGAGGCCGATCCGGATATGCGCAGGAATTATTTGCGGGCGGGGACGCGTACGGGGTCCACGGCGACGGCCGGCGTCCACCGACCCCGGCCCGCCCCCGCGACGGCCACACAGAAGAGGACAAAAATCGTTACCGCACCGGCGGATCCGTAGGAGTATCCCCACGCCGACGAGAAGGCGCCGGCCACCAGGATCATCACCGCCGCGAAGCCGTACGACGAACACGCGTACAGCGACGTGCTCCTCCCCTGCTCCACCGGCGTCATGCCGGCGGTGAGCAGGATGAGGCCCTGCGCGTATGCGAAGCCCTGCCCGATGCCCCACAGGAAGCTGCCGGCCAGTACCGGCCACAGCGTGCGGGCGACGAGGCCGGCGGCGACGAACACGCCACCACCGGCGAGCAGGAGCAGACACAGCTGGGGCCCCGGGGAACGGCCTGCGGCCCGGGCGAGGTAGGGGCCCAACCAGGCCGTGACGAGCAGGATGATGGCGGCGAGGACGCCGACCACCAGCAGCTCGGACCCGATCCCGTCGCGCAACGCCGACGGCAGCACGCCGACGGCGATGCCGCCGACCGTCCACCCGGCCGCACCCAATCCGTAGGCGGGCAACCTGTTCCGGTCGAACGCGGCGCCCGCGCCGGCCGGAACGGGCCCCGCCGGGCGTGGGGGCTCGGCGTGCCGGAGCGCGGAGAGCCGGCGCCTGTTCCCCCACAGCGCGGCGGCGAGCAGCAGTCCCGAGAGCACGAGGGAGACGGCGTGCAGCCGATAGATGAGAACGGTGGGCTCCGGCAGCAATTGGGCGACGGTGGCCGCGGCGATCAGGCCGAGGAACGAGCCCGCGATCGCGCCGGTCGCCGCCAGGGTGCGGCCCGCGTCGCCGCGCGCCGCCACGGCGAGCGTGGCGGCGGATCCGGTGGCGAGCCCGACACACGTTCCGGTCAGGGCACGGCCGACGAAGAGCAGCCAGACGGTGTCGGCGCCGGACCACAGGGCGACGTCGCCGAGGACCCCGACGACGAGCGCACCCGGCAGGACGGCCCACGCGAACCGTCCGAGCGCGCTCCTGCTCACGACCAGGAACATCGACACCAGGGCGACGAAGTACGTCACGAACAGGGCGGCCAGCACGAACGGGGACAGGCCCAGATGGTCCTCGTACAACGGCAGGATCGGGCCCGGAATGTTGGACCCGACGACGGCGAACGTGAATGCGGCCGCCACCGCGGCGCCCAGGAGCACCGGTCCCCGGCCGGGTCGCGGAGCCCGGACCGCGATCATGCCCGTACGGGCAGACTCTTCACGAGCGGTGGGTCGTAGTCGGTCTTTCCGATCTTGGAAGCGCCGCCCGGTGAGCCGATCTCGGCGAAGAAGTCGGCGTTGATCTGCGTGTACCCGGCGCGATCCTCGGGGACGTCGTCCTCGAAGAAGATCGCCTCCACGGGGCAGACGGGTTCGCAGGCGCCGCAGTCGACGCATTCCTCCGGGTTGATGTACATCATCCGGCCGCCCTCGTAGATGCAGTCCACCGGACACTCCTCGATGCACGCCTTGTCGAGGACGTCGACACAGGGCTCGGTGATGGTGTAGGTCACTGCGCACTCCTCCGATTCGATGACCGCGTGATTTAGGTCATAATCATATTCATTGATTGTCGGGTGTCAATGGGTGTCCGCTCCGAGTGCCTCGACGACCGGCCGGCGACGCACCACCGCGACTCCGGCACCGCAGACGCAGGCCAGGAAGAACCCGCAGAAGGCGTAAGTCGCCGGGCGCAAGCCGATTCCGTCCGCCAGGAATCCCAGCCCGAGGATCCCCGACCCGACGGTGGCGTATCCGGCGAGCCACACCATGGACACCACTTCGGCGGTCCGCCCCTCCGGCGCATACCCGCGCGCGAGGGTGAGCCCGGCGAGCTGTGCCAGGCTCTGACCCAGGCCTGCCGCGATCGCGGCCACGACGATGACGGGCACCGAGGCGGCGCCGACGGCGACGGCGATGAGCACCGCGGCCAGCGCGGAAACCGAGAGCCCGACCACCGCGACCCGGTAGATGCTCATCCGGCGGACGAGGAACTGCGCCCCGGCCCCGGCCCCGAAGACCACGAACGACACCGCGCCGGCCAGGGTTCGCGTGTCGTTGCCGAGCAGGTCGGCGATCAACGCCGGGCCGAGGGAGATGAACAGCCCCGCCAGCGCGAAGGGGCTGCCGGCCACAGCCATGGACAGCAGCACGGTTCCCGCGATCTCGCGCGGGATGCTCGGCAGCTGCACCCAGCGACCGCCCACCCCGGCCGGTCGACCGCCGACGGCGGTCAGCGGTATCGCGGCCGCCGCCAGCGGAACGATCAGCACCAGGAAGACCAGCCGTGTGGGCGCCGGCGCGACGTCGGCCAGCACCCCGGAAAGCAGCGGCCCCACGGCCGACCCGGCGACGGGTGCCGCGCTCGCGTACAGCGCGGCACGCGCTCCGCGGCCGGGGCCGAACGCGTCGGCGATCGCCGCCGACCCCGCCGCGCCGAACGCCCCGGATGCGAGGCCGATGAAGAACCGCCCCGCCTCCAGCCACAGGGGCGTGCGGGCCGTCGCGAACACGAGGCAGGCCACGATCGCGAGACCCAGGGCGGGCAGCAGGACGGCCCGACGTCCGAATCGGTCCGAAGCGCGGCCACCGAACACCAGCGCCACGACCGACCCGACTATGTAACTGACGAAGATCAGGCTGACCGTGCTGGGTGGAAAACCCATCTCGCGCTGCCAGACCACATACAGCGGAGCCGGGGCATTGCTCGCCGCGAACACGAGGAACACCGACAGTGCGATCCACGACGGCCGAGCCACCCGGCGCCTTTCCAGAACCTCGACCGACACCCGGCCTCCCTATTGATATGAATGATTAGCCCCTATAGAGAGTGGCACATTCCCGGCGCCCGTGGAGCGAATTGCCGGACCGTACGATGGCGGACTCCCGAGAGAAAGGTGCCGACCGTGGACCCTGAGGCCGATCCGTCCACGCCACTCGAGTCCTTCGGGTCGGCGGTCCGCGCCGGATGGCACGCCGTCTCCGCGGTGAGCGAGCCCGCGCCGCCCCTGCTCGTCGCCCTCACCGCCACCGTCGCGCTGGTGCTGGTGACGGTGCGCCCGCTGTGGCTGGTGACGCGGCATGTGATCACCCAGGCACACGAGGGCTCGCACGCGCTCGTCGCACGGCTCGTGGGCCGGCAGCTGGCGGGCATCCGCCTGCACAGCGACACCTCGGGCGTGACCGTGTCCTCCGGCAACCCACGCGGGCCGGGCATGATCGCCACCGCGTTCGCCGGGTACACCGGCCCGGCCGTGCTCGGGTTCGTGGCCGCGACCCTGCTCACCGTCGACCGGCCCGCAGCGGTGCTGTGGTCCGTGCTGGCCGCGCTCGCCCTGCTGATCCTGTTGATCCGCAACTTCTTCGGATTCGTCTCGGTGCTGGCGGCCGGCGCGGTGATCGGGACCGCCGCCTACTACGGCGACGAGCTGGTGCGCTACACCGTCGCGTACCTGACCACCTGGGTGCTGCTGTTCGGCGCCACCCGGCCGGTGCTCGAACTGGCGCGCACCCACCGGCGCGGCCGCGGGCACGGCTCCGACGCGGATCAGCTGCGGTGGCTCACCCGGGTGCCGACGGCGGTATGGATCGTGGCGTTCGCGGTCGTCACGCTCGGTACCGCGGCGTACGGCACCGCACGCATCGTCGCGACGCAGGTGCCCTGATCACGGCTCGAGCGCGATCGCCACGGCCCGCACCGGGGCGCCGTCCGCGTCCCGCAGCCGCAGCGGAAGAAGACTGATCAGCGGATCGGGAAAGTCGACGAGTTCGAGGTTGCACAGGTTCTCGCACACGATGCCGCCGGCCTCGGCGACGAGGCGATGCGCGGGATAGTCACTGCCGAGGGCGGAATCGATGCTCGGGGCGTCGAGGCCGATGGTGCGCACGCCCCGCCCGAGCAGCCACCGGCACGCGTCCTCCGACAGATAGGGGTGCTCGAAGTAGGCATCGGTGCCGTAGTGCTCGGCCCACCCGGTATGCAGGAGGACGATGTCGCCGGGGCCCGGGTCCGGCCCGCCGGCCACCCCGTCGACGACGTGCCGCCGCGTCACCGCGGTGCGCGGCGGCAGGCCCCGCACGTCCAGGACGATCCCGCGACCCACGAAATGTTCGAGCGGCACCCGGTCGATCGGCGCGGCCCCGGCGCGCATGTGCAGCGGGGCGTCGACGTGCGTTCCGGTCTGCGAGCCGATCTCCACCCGCAGCAGGTTGTACCCGTCGCGCTCGAGCGTCGCGTGCGGCGTGAGCACCGGCACGGGATCGCCCGGGTAGACCTGGGTGTCGCCGGAGACGGTGCGGCTCAGGTCGACGATCCGGCGCACGCGCATGCGCCGATGCTAACGGGTGACCCGCGATCCGCGGCGTCACGCAGCCCCGCCGCGCGGGGCTCACTCAGCGCGCCGGCGCTGCCGTGAGGTGATGCCGGTCGGCGCGGTCGATCGTCGCGGCCGCGACGAGCACGCCGACCACCACACCGACGAGGGTGTCGGCGATCCGGCTCAGCGCGATCTCCGGCCCGACGGACGCCCCGAGACCGGTGAGGAGCAGCGCCATCGCGGTCACCGCGACGGAGGTCGCTGCGTAGTTCTTCATCACGTACAGTTCCGCCACCGTCTGCAGGACGACGATGGCCAGCGCGTACGGCCAGTAGTCGAGGGACAGCGCGAGCAGCGCGGCGGCGAGCACCGCGCCTGCGACGTTGCCGAGCAACCGCTGGATCGCGCGCTGCACGGTGTTCCGGTAGTTGGCCCCCTGCAACGCGGCCATCGCGCCCATCGTCGCCCACAGCGGGTGCTGCAGACCGGCGGCCTCGGCGAACCAGCCCGCGATCAGCGCGGCGAGCAGCACCCGGCCCGCGCCGACGAGAAGCGCGCGATCGCGCAACCGGGCGAATCCCTCTCGCGCGAACCCGGCGGGCCGCTCGAGGACCGGCGCCCCCGCCGCATCGACGCGAGGAATCGCAATGTCGCGCCGCACCTTTCTCAGCTCGGCCTCGAACAGGGCGAATTCGGCGACGCGATCGGCCGCGACGCCGGATGCGGCCCCGTCGACGACCGTCTCGGCCGCGTCGAGCAGCGCAAGCAGTTCGTGGGTGTGCCGGTCGGTCCGGCTGAATCCGAGCGCGAGAACCTCGTGGGCGCGGGCGATCGCCGCCCGGGCGCCCGGCACGGCCCGTTCGCCGTCGCGTTCGATCGCCGCGACCGCCGCCAGGGCCCGGGCCACGGCGAGCCGGGCGGGACCGTGCGGGTGATGCAGCGCGGGCAGCATCGCGACGGCCCAGCCGACGAGCGCGCCGAGGGCCGTCGCGACGACCACGTCGCGCACGTCTACGGCGGTGCGGGCGAATCCGGCGGCACCGGCCGCGGCGAAGATGAGGATCACCGGGCCGGGGCCGGACAGCCGGAAGGCGCCGAGGATCCAGAAGGCGATCGCGGCCGCGACGGAGAGCACCGCGATCTGCGTCCACATGGCTGCACCGGTGGTCCCCACGGCGGCACCGAGTGCGGCGTACCCGACCACCCCGAGGCCGACCACCGCGATCTTGCCGGCCTGCTGCGAGTAGGGCTCGTGCCGGCCGAACGCCGAGGCGAGTGCACCGAGTGCGGCGAAGCCGGCCGGATGCGGCAGATCCAGCAGCCCTCCCGCGACGAGGACTACGAGAACTGCCGCCCCGACGCGCAGCGCCGGAGCGCGCGTGGCGTCCGCACTGCGGAACTCGAGCGACTCGCGCCACGCCGTCGGCGAGAGGGAGTGCGCGAGGGCGATCCGCGAGTGACGGAGGCGGCTGCGGTCCGGGACAGAGGTAGCGAGGGGCACTCCCCCAGTGTAGATACTTCACGTATAAATTAAATATTAATCGATTGTGAGACTCATCGCTAGAATGGGCCCATGACGGACGCCACCCAGCCCGAGGACTTCGTCGACCGCGTGCGGGTCGGCTGGGCCGAGACGTACCCCGACATCGACACGCGACCCATCGACGTCGTCGGCCGCATCACGCGGATCAGCTCCCTGGTGCTCGCCCAACTGGACCGCGAACTCGTCCCCAGCGGCGTCACGCGCCCCGAATTCGAGGTGCTGTGCGCCCTCGCCCGCAGCGAATCACCGCTGCGCGCCAGCGAAGTCACCTCCGTCACCGGACTGAGTGGCGCTTCCACCACCAAGCACGCGGACCGCCTCGTCGGGCTCGGCCTCGTCGAACGTCAGCGCTTCGAGCGGGACGGTCGCGTGGTCCTGCTCGCACTCACCGATGCGGGGCGAGCCGTGGTCGACACCGAGTTCCCGCGCCGCCTCACCCGGGAACGCCACCTGCTCGACGGATTCACCGACGGCGAACTCGACACCCTCACCGCTCTGCTGCGGCGCCTCACCCGCGAGGTCGAGGCGCAGACCCGGCCCTGATCCGGGACGTCAGGGCATCTCGATCGTCTCTGCGCGTTCGATCTCGCCCAGCGCGCGGCGCAGGTAGAGCTCGGGACCCGCCCGGCGTGCCGCGAGCAGATCCGCGAGCACGACCAGCCCCGCCCGCAGGTACTCGTCGGGGCTAGCCTTCGGCGCGTCGGGATCGGACACCCCGAGCGTGCCGGTGAGCACCGCGACCAGCGTGTCCGGCTGCAGTGACGGCAGCCACGTCGACGCCGTGCGCGCGCTGCGCTCCAGCACCGCCTGCACGTCCTCACCGGTCAGCCCGTCCGGATGCAACTCCTCGAGCAGTTCCCGCATCATCGTCGCGTGTACCCCGGCGACCTGCTCGTACGGCAACGCGGCGAGCTCGGCCACCGCGTCCTCCCACGCCGGCACCGACTGCGCCCGGGCCGCGGCGAGCGCGGTCGCGGTGTGATCCGCAACGTCGCGTGCGATCTCCGGCCACTGCGTTGGCCACACGATGTCCTCCTGGGGTTGCCGACGTGTCGGCGCCAGCCTGCCAGCCGGCACCGACATCCGTGTCACACCCGGCGTTGCAGCTCGAGCGCGTCCCACGGCGCATAGCCCTTGATGTCGTTGTCGAAGTACACGTATACGTCGCGCCCCTCGGAGCGCCAACCGCGGATCCGGGCCGCCCACTCGTCCAGCGCCTCGGGGGTGTAGCCGCTGGCGTACAGCTCGGTGTCGCCGTGCAACCGCACGTAGACGAAATCGGTGGTGGCCTCGGTGAGGAACGGGAAGCGGCCCGCGGTGTCCGCGACGACGAGGGCGACGTCGAGCCGGCGGAGCAGGGCGACCGCCTCTTCGTCGGCGAAGCTGGGGTGGCGCACCTCGAGCGCGTACCGGATCGGCCGGTCCGCGTCGATCTCGGTCCACACCCGGTCCTCGCGCACCTTGTCCGTGTGCCGCGCCGCGAGCGCCGCGGCCTCGCGCGTCGACGCGGGCAGGCTCGTGAGAAATGCGCCGAGGCGCTCCGGCTCGAATGCCAGAGTGGGGGGCAGTTGCCACAGCACCGGTCCGAGCTTGGGACCGAGGGCGAGCACACCGGAGGCGAAGAAGTTGGCGAGGGCGTCGTCCACGTCGACGAGACGCTTCATGTGGGTGACGAACCGTCCGCCCTTGACGGCGAAGACGAACCCGTCCGGCGTCTCGTCGCGCCACCGCAGGAAGCTCGACGGCCGCTGCAGCGCGTAGAAGGTGCCGTTGATCTCGATGGAGCCGAACCGCTCCGCGGCGTACTCGAGTTCGCGGCGCTGCGGCAGGCCGGACGGATAGAAGTCGCCACGCCACGGGGCGTACCGCCAGCCGGAGATCCCGATCCGCACCTGAGCCACCGCTACACGGTAACGCTCGTCACGACTGGGAATCGGATCGTCATTCGGCGGGCGCCGGGCGCGGCACGGGCCTACGCTGTGCCCGAACTACGAGACCGCATCCTAGGAGTGGCCGTGTCCGAGAGAGCTTTCACCGCAAACGATCAGTTCAGTCCCCTGTTCAAACAGATGTGGTGGTTGGTGCTGATCCGCGGCATCCTCGCCGTGTTGTTCGGCGTGGTCGCCCTGGTGTGGCCCGGGATCACCGTCTGGGCCCTGGTGGTGGTGTTCGGCATCTATGCCATCGTCGACGGCGTGGTGCTCGTCTACCACTCGATTCGCGACCGGGCTCGCCTCGACGGCTGGGGCTGGTGGCTCGCGATGGGCCTGGTCTCCATCGCCGCCGGCATCGTGGCCCTCGTCTGGCCCGCGGCCACCGCACTCGTGGTGCTCTACATCATCGCGTTCTACGCGATCCTGTTCGGCGTCACCGGCATCATCGGTGCGCTGAGCTTCCGGAAGGTACCGAACTCCGGGTGGGGATGGTCGCTGTTCGCCGGGATCCTCGCCGTCCTGCTCGGCGTCGTGCTGCTGATCTTCCCGGGCAGCGGCATCATCAGCCTGATCTGGTTGCTCGGCATCTACGCGATCCTCTTCGGCGTGCTGCTGATCGTCCTTTCCTTCCAGATCCGCAAGGTGGCCAAGGCGGCCGGGCTCGTGTGAGCCCGGCCGCCCGGGGCCGGCTCAGGCGACGTCCTTGAGCCGGCCCCACGCGTGCCAGCGGTCGATGTCGATCCAGGCACTCACCCGCGGCCGGTTGCGCACCCCGTACGGCTTGCCGGTGTAGTGCCGCGCGATCCGGTCGATGTCGGTCAGTTCCGGGTCGTCGGCGAACTCGGTGACCCGGCCCTGGATGCTCACGTGCGTCACCCAGTCCGTCGGGTCCATGGCGCTGAGACTGACCCGGGGATCGCGCCGCAGGTGCCCGAGGCGGGTGCGACCGGCGTCCATGTTGACCAGGATGCGGCCGTTCTCGAACAGATACCAGGTGGGCACCGACACCGGATGTCCGTCGGCGCGCAACGTGCTGATCGTGGCGTAATTCGGCTGGGCCAGCATCTCGGCGACGGCCTGCGGCAGCGGGGCTTCGGGCACGGCGTGGTCCTTTCCTCGGCGGACGGTGGCGGATGTTCGATCACGAACCTACGCCGGTTCCGGCGGAAACCATCCCGCGACAGGGCCTCCGGGCCGACGATGGGAGGGTCCACGAGCCCGACCATGGAATGGTCCGACAGCCGAGGAGCTGAGAACATGCCGAAGTACCTGTGGCAGGTCACCTACACCCCGGAGGGCGCGCAGGGACTGCTCTCCGAGGGTGGTTCCGTCCGTAGTTCCGCCATCACCGAGATGGTCGAGAGCGTGGGCGGCAGCGTCGAGTCCGTGCACTTCGCACTCGGCGGGCACGACCTCTACGTCATCGGGGAGGTGCCCGACGACCTCGCCGTGGCCACGCTCGAGTTCCGCACCCGGGCGTCCGGCATCGCGCGTTCCGTGCCGATCCGGCTGCTCACCCCGCAGGAGATGGACGACGCGGTGCATCGCAACGCCGCGTACCGGACGCCCGGGCACTGAGCGGGCCGCTCCCCCCGAGCACCGAGCGGGCCGCTCCCCCCGAGCACCGAGCGGGCCGCTCCCCCCGAGCACCGAGCGGGCCGCTCCCCCCGAGCACCGAGCGGGCCGCTCCCCGGGCACCGGCGACGAACTCGAGGCGCAGGTCTCCGGGTACTTCGCCGATCGCCCCGCCCGGCTCGGGGTGCCGTCGTTCCGGTCAGGCGACCGGGGTTGTGGCCACCGATCGGGCCGGAAGCAGTCCCGCCCGGCCGTGCGCGACGAACTCGGCCTCGTAGCGGTCCCGCGCGTCCTCGCCGAACGGAACGTACTCGCTGGTTCGTCCCACCCGGACCAGGACCGGATCGTCGGTGCGCCACGCCGCGGACCGCAACGGCGCCTTGTTCACCTTGTTGCTGCCTGTCAACGGGATTCGCTCGACGATCCGCACGAACCGCGGCCACCACTTGTCGCCCATGTCCGGTTGCGCGGCGAGAAACGAACCGAACTGTCGCCCGTCCAGGTGCGCGCCGGGCGACAGTTCGAGTACACACATGACCTGGTCGCCGGTGACCGGATCGGGCACCGCGAAGACCGGGGCGGACAGGACCGCCGGATGACGCTGCAGAATCCGTTCGATCGGTGCCGCGGAGAAGTTCTCGCTGTCGACCCGTAGCCAGTCGGAGGAGCGGCCGGCGAAGTAGAAGTACCCGTCGGCATCCCGGTATCCGAGATCCCCGGACCAGAAGTCGTCGCCCCGGACGCGGTCCGCCATCGCCCCCGGGTTCTTGTAGTAGCCCTCGAACATGCCGGCAGCCCCCACCGCGACGATCTGCCCCACCGCCTCGGGGTTCGTCAGCCGGCCGGTGGCGTCGAACCGGGCGCGTGGGCATTCGTGTCCGGTCGCCTCGTCCAGGATCCGGACGTCGGCGTCGCCGGCGGGCAGGCCCAGCGAGCCCGGCGGAGTCCCGGGCGTGCGGTTGATCCGGAACACTCCCTCACTGAGGCCGTAACCCTCGATCACCGTGCAGCCGAATCGCTCGGCGAAACGCGTGACGTCGGCCTCGGAGGCCTCGGTGCCGAACGCCAGTTCCAGTGTGCCCGTCCGGTCCCGGGGATCCTCGGGCCGGCTCAGCACGTAGGACAGGGCCCGGCCGACGTAGTTGACGAACGTCGCGCCGTACCGGTGGATGTCGTCCCCGAAACGCGAGGCGGAGAACTTGCGGACCATCGCCACCGTGGCCCCCACGCGCATCGCCGTGCCCAGGTTGAGCATGAGCGCATTGCCGTGGAACAAGGGCATGCACAGGTAGGCGACCGAGTCCCGGCGCATCTGTGTCCGGTCGACGAGAACGTCGATCAGCCGGCCGAGTCGCCCCTGGCCGACGACGACCGCCTTGGGCGCCCCGGTCGATCCCGAACTGAACAGCAGAAGGGCAAGTTGCTCAGGCGACGGTGTCGCGGCGGGCGGCTCCACGCCGCGGAACGGTGCGAGCAGTTCGGCGTAGGAGTCCGAGTCGACGTTCAGGATCCGCTCTACCGCAAGGCCGTGCTCCTCACCGTGGACCAGGTGCGCGAGCCGGTTCTCGGTGACGAGGAGGTCGACGTCCGCGTGGGCGATGTCGTGAGCGATCTCGGGCCCGCCGCGGCTGGCGTTGATTCCGACTACGACGGCGCCGGCGAGCGCCCCGGCTCCTATCCAGAACACGAAATCGGGCACGTTGTCCAGCAGGACCCCGACGTGGCGTTGCCGACCGGCCGGGGCGGTCACGATCGCCTCGAGAGCGGCTGCTCTACAGGCGCTTTCGGACACCACCTCGTCCCAGGTCCAGTCCCTCCCCTCGAAACGCAGTCCGACTTTCGGGTCGCCTCGCCGCGCGAGCAGCACGTCCGTGAATGTCTCCACCGTCCACCTCCGCTGTGTGCAGCATGCGACGCCTGCCGTCCGGTTCGACGCACCGCCGGGAACCGTCCGGTGCGGAATTGTCGCCGCGGCTGCAACGCCTCGATTCTGTACGAGCGCATCACATCAGAGCAGTCACAGTAGACACGGCCCGTTCCCGCCTGACGGGAGCGCACCGCATTCCGCATAGCGCACCAAGCAAATGCTAGGTAAAGTGCACCGAAGGAGGCCAGACATTGACAGTGACGCGTAGTGACTCGATTCCGACGTCGGACATGCCGCGCGAGCAACGCCCCAGCGTGGCGGAACGGTTCACCCAGATCCTCGACGTGTTCGCATCCGGTCCCGACCGGATGTTCCTCGAGGAGATCACGGCCGCCACCGGATTGCCCCGCTCGACCGCCTTCCGCCTGCTCACCCAGCTCGTCGACCTTCACTGGGTCGAACACGACTCCCGCGGATACGGCCCCGGTCTGCGGATGCAGACGATGGCCCGACCCCGGGACTACTCGCAGCTGCGCGCCGCAGCGGCGGGGATGCTCAACGACCTGCAGATCGGCACCGGCGGAGTCGCGCACCTGACGGTGCTCGAAGGCTCGTCCGTCTATTTCCTCGACCGGATCGGGGGCACGGCGAGCGCGGGCATCCCCTCCCAGGTCGCGGCCCGGCTGCCGGCCGAGAGCACCGTCAGCGGACGGGCGCTGCTCGCCGGTCTCGAGCCGGAGAAGGTCGACGCCCTCATGACGGCCGGACCGCACGTACGGTCCCGGGCCGACCTGTCGACACTGCACGACCGTCTGAACCGGGTGCGCCAGCGGCAGGGTCTCGCGTTCGTGCCCGGCCACGCGTGCCCCATGTCCATCAGCGCGGTCGCCGCACCGGTTGTCGGTCCCGACGGCGTCGTGGGTGCGATCTCGGTGGCGTGCCGCGGAACGATCGAACTCGCCCACATCGCACCGATGGTCTGGGCCACCGCGCGCCGCACCTCGCGGTTGCTCACACCCGGCCGGCCCGGTTCCACCGCGCGGACCCGTCTGTCGCACCGAACGCACGTGGGTGTCGTGAACTAGAACGTGGCGGCGCGCCGGAGGTCGTCCGGCGCGCCGCGAATTCGAGCTGCCTGCACACCGTTCCGTCGACGGAACCGGTCATTCCTCGACGCGGACGAACACTCCCCGCGCCTCGACCGTGCACTCACCGCGGCATTCGATCCAACCCCCGGCGACGGTCTTCCGGCCCTCGATCTCGACGATCCGCGAATACAGATCCAGCGGCTCGTCGAGCGACGTGCGCCGCAGGTAGCGCAGGTCGAGCGACGCCGTCAGCGAACGACTGCCCCGTGCCTGCATGAGGATGCCGAGCATGCAGTCCAGCAGGTGAGCGCTGAACCCGCCGTGCACGCTGTCGGGCGGGCCCTCGTGCAGGGCGTTCGCGATCAGCCGGGCGCGCCTCGTCCGCGCCGAAGTGGATCTCGAGCGATCGCCCGGCCGGTGCCGCGGCTCGCGCCGGTGACGAGCTGCCCGGCGTTCGTCATGCGGGCGCCCCGATTCCTGGTGCGGATCCGAGGACGTCTCCCAGCTCGGCCGCGGTGGCGTCCGCACCGCCGAGGGTGAAGCACAATTGCCGTCCCCACAGGAAGTAGCGGTGGATCGGGTAGTCCACGTCCGCACCGATACCGCCGTGCAGGTGCTGCGTCGCGTGCACCACCCGCAGACCGCCGCGCGACGCCCACCATGTGGCGACGAGAACCGCGGATTCGGCCTCCTGCTCCCGTCCGGCGTCGAGCAGCCACGCCGCCCTCCGGGTGGTGAGCCGGATCGCCTCGGTGTCGAGGTAGGCGTCTGCGGCCCGCACCGCCACCGCCTGGTTGGTCGACAGCGGACGGTCGAATTGGATTCGCTGCGAGGTGTATTCGGCCGTCGTCTTCAACGCCTGCCCGCACACGCCCAGCTGCACCGCGGCGAGCGCGAGCTGGATCCGGCGGCGCACCCAGGTGACCGTCTCCGCGCCGTCGCCCGGCAGGCGATCGGACGCGGGCACCACGACGTCGTCGAACCGGACGTGGGCGAGGCTGCCGCGGTCGGTTGCGGCGACCGGTTCCACCGTGACCCCGTCCGCCCCGGTCGGTATCACCGCGACGGCGAGCGACCCGTCGTCGCACCGGACCGGAACGATCGTCGCGGCGGCCACGGCTGCGGCGGGCACACCGGCGACGGTTCCACTGACGACCAGGTCGTCGCCCTTGCTCACCGCCGACAGCGAGGTGAGTTCACCGTAGGGCGCATCGAACGCCGCGACGACCGGTCGGGATCCGTCCACGATGCCGGGGACCAGACGTTCGACCTGTTCGGCCGTGCCGAAACGGACGATCGCCGATGCGGCCGCCGTCACCGACCACAGCGGGACCGGCGCCACGTGCCGGCCCTGCTGTTCGAGCACCGTGATCAGGCCGAGCAGGCCCATCCCGGCGCCACCGGACTCCTCCGGCACCGCGATGCCGAGCAGACCGGCGTCGGCCAGGGCACTCCACAGCTTCGCGTCGAAGCCGCCCTCGTTCTTCTCCACCTCGACAACCCGATCGACCGGCGCGAGCTGCCGGAAGAGCTGGGACGCCAGGTCCTGCACACTCGTCAGGTCGTCGTCGAGTTCGAAATCCATGTCAGCTCCTCGTGCTGGTGGGGGCATCGGTGCGGCGACGGGCGGCGAGCGTCATGCCGAGGCACTTGGCGGCGACGATCTCGCGCATCACCTCATTGGTGCCGCCGCCGAAGGTGTTGTTCTGGGCTCTGCGCGCCAGGGTTTCGACGCGCCCCTCGAGGACGGCACCGGGGCTGCCGGGCCGGAGCAGACCCCGCACGCCGAGGATCTCCTGCATCTTGCCGTAGGCGGTGACGACCGCCTCGGTGCCGAAGATCTTCGCCGCCGCGGAATCACCGCCGCCGAGGGTGTTCGCGGCGACGTCCGCGACGAGCCGGAGGTTGACGAGATCGGCGGCGCTGAGCAGCGCGTACGTCTCCGCCAGATTGGCGCGCACCCAGGGCAGGTCGTAGACCGTCCCGGCGCCCAGGGGCTCGGACTGCGCCCAGGCCAGGACGGCGTCGTACAACTCGTTCGCGATGCCACCGCGGGCGGCGAGCGCCACCCGCTCGTGGTTGAGCTGGTTGGTGATCAGGCCCCAGCCCTGGTTCAGCTCGCCGACGACGTTGGTCAGCGGCACGCGGACGTCGTCGTAGTAGGTGGCGGAGGTGCTGATGCCACCGACGGTGTGGATCTCGGTCACCGAGAACCCGGCCGCCGACGTCGGTACCAGCACCACCGAGATGCCCTCGTGCCGCGGCGCGTCCGGATCGGTCCGGACGGCCAGCCAGATCCAGTCCGCGTAGACTCCGGCGCTGGTGAAGATCTTGTTGCCGTTGATGACCAGTTCGTCGCCCTCGATGCGGGCGCGGGTCTGCAACGAGGCGAGGTCGGTGCCCGCGTTCGGTTCGGTGTAGCCGATGGCGAAGATGAGTTCGCCCGCCAGGATCGGCGGCAGAAAGAAGTCCTTCTGCGCCTGGGTACCGTGCTTCATCAGCGCCGGCGCGACGGTGTTGAGGGTGACGAGCGACAGCGGTGCGCCGGCGCGGATCACCTCGTCGTAGAACACGTACAGGGCCTCGGGATCCTCTCCCCGGCCGCCGTATTCGGTGGGCCAGCCGAGACCGAGCCACCCGTCGCGGCCCATCCGCCGCAGGATGCGGTCGAACACGGGACCGCCCTCGGTCTGATCGACGAGTGCGCGCCGGTCGTCGTCGTCGATGATCTCGGCGAAGTAGTTGCGCAGTTCGGTGCGGAGCCGACGTGAGTTGTCGGACAGTTCCGGGTGCATGGCCCCTCCAGGTTCGTGTGATGGATTCGGTGTCAGCGCGGCAGTCCCAGCACGCGACGGGCGATCACGTTGAGCTGGATCTCGATGGTGCCGCCGCCGAACAGCACCGCGGGCAGGCCGATGTGGTCGAGCATGTGGCCGTCGTCGTCGACGGCGCCGACCGGGCCGAGCAGCGAGACCAGCCCGCGCGAGCCGTCGCGTTGGGCGAGGGCGCTGAAGACCTTCTGGACGCTGATCTCCGCGCCGGCGTCGAGACCGGACAACCGTCGCAGCACGCTGCGCAGGTTCATCGCCGACAGGGCCATCTCGCGGCCGGTGTTGCGGCCGAGGACGCGCAACGCGTCGTCGCGGCCGGCGGCGTAGCGGCCCGACTCGACGAGGTCGCGCACCCGCGCGGCCGCGCCGTGCGCGAGCTGTGTGCCCATGCTGAGCCGTTCGTTGGCGAGCGTGGTCACCGCGAGGCGCCAGCCCTGCCCCGGTTCGGAGACCAGACAGTCGTCGGGGACGAAGACGTCGTCGAAGAACACCTCGTTGAACTCCGCGCGCCCGGTCGCCTGCCGCAGCGGCCGCACGTCGAGCCCGTCGCTGCGCATGTCGACGAGGAAGTACGAGATGCCCTCGTGCCTGGGCACATCGGGATCGGTGCGGGCCAGGCAGATACCCCAATCCGCCTCGTGCGCCATCGAATTCCACACCTTCTGTCCGGTGAGGATCCAGCCGCCGTCCACCTTGCGGGCCCGGGTGGACAACCCGGCCAGGTCCGAGCCGGCGCCCGGTTCGCTGAACAACTGGCACCAGACGATCTCGCCGCGCAGGGTGGGCGCGACGAAGCGGCGCTGCTGGTCCTCGCTGCCGTGCAGCAGCAGGGTGGGCAGGGCCCACTCGCCGATGACGGTGGTCGGCTGTTCGAGGCCGCGGCGCGCGAATTCGTCCGCGATCACGGCCTGCTCCTGCGGTCCGGCGGCCAGCCCGTACGGCCGGGGATAGTGCGGCGCGACGAGACCGGCCTCGGCGAGGCGGGCGCGACGTGCCCCGCCTCGCGCCGGCGCCCATCCGTCGCTGTGCACCGCGTCGTCCGGCAGTGCACGTACCTCGTCGAGGACGGCGCCGACCTGCGCGCGCAGCTCCGGTAGCGCATCGGCCTCGACGAAGGAGAAGTCGCGCTCGTCCGACAGTGCGAGCTCACCGAGCCGGCGTGCCCAGACGTCCTCCGGGCCGGCGACGGAGGCGATCGACAGTGCCCGTCGCCAGTACAGGTGCGCGTCGTGTTCCCAGGTGAAGCCGAGACCGCCGAGCAGGGTGACGCATTCGAGCGCCACGTCGACGGCCGCCGGCACTGCCGTCAGTCCTGCCTGCGCCGCCGCGAGCCGCTGCTGCTCCCGGCCCTGCTGCACCGACCGGGCCGCGTCCCACGCTGCGGCACAGGCGATCTCGCTACGCACCAGCATCATCGCAGCCTTGTGCTGCACGGCCTGGAAGCTGCCCACCGGGCGGCCGAACTGGTGCCGGTTGCGGACGTGGTCCACGGCGGTGTCCAGCGCCCACGCCGCAAGCCCGGCCGCCTCGGCGCCGAGCACGGTGTTGACGATCAGCTGCACGTCGTCGTCGTCGATCGCCGGGAGCAGGTGCTCGGGCGTGATCGCCGCTCCGGACAGTCGCAGTCGTCCCACCGAGCGGGTGGGGTCCACGCCGTCGGCGAGCTCGACCTCTCCGGCCGCGGGCGGGAGCCTGAACCACACGGGCGCGCCGTCGGCGGTGGCGCGCACGATCACCTCGTCGGCGCCGGGCAACCCGAGCACCGGCTCGGAGACACCGGTGACCGTCCATCCCCGCCCCGACGTGATCGCGACGAGACCGGGGGTGGTGACGGCGGCACCGGTCGCTCCGTCGGCGAACCGCCGCAACAACTCCGCCGCGGTGCCCTCGGCCGGGAGGGTGGCGGTCAGCGCGCCGGCCACGACGGTGGACACCCATGGCCCGGGTACCAGGGCGCGGCCGAACTGCTCGGCCACGACCGCGAGTTCCGGCAGTCCCGCCCCACCGCCGCCGTGCTCCTCGGGCAGGTGCAGGGCGTGCAGGCCCTGCGCGATGCACGCATCCCAGATCTCGGGCCGCTTGCCCGCCGCCAGGTCGGCGAACGCGGCGCGGGTGCGTTCGATCGGGGCATGGCGACGGGCGAGGCCCGCGACGGAGTCGGCAAGGTCGCGATGGTCGGCGTCGAGTGCAATGGCCATGACTTACATCCGTTCCAGAATCATGCACGTGGTGGCAGCCGACGCGCAGATGGCGATCATCGCGACCTGCCGGTCCCGGCGTTCGAGTTCGTCGATCGCGGTGGCCAGCAGCCGGATTCCGGTGGCGCCGGCCGGGTGACCGAGGGCGATGGCACCGCCGCCGACGTTGAGCACGTCCGGGTCGACCTTGTGCACCTGGGCGAACGACATCGGCACGGCCGCGAAGGCTTCGTTGACCTCGAACAGGTCCACGTCGGCGACCGTCATCCCGGTGCGGTCGAACAGCACCTGCGCCGCGGCCACCGGACCGTCGAGCATGAACTCGGTGTCGCCGCCGATGACGCACTGCGCGAGCAGCCGGGCCCGCGGCGCCGCACCGAGTTCACGTGCCCTGTCCTCGGACATCAGGACCGCGGCGCTCGCCCCGTCGGACACCTGCGACGAGGTGCCGGCGGTGTGGAGACCGCCCTCGATCGTGGCACGCAACCGCGCGAGCGCCTCCATGCCGGTCTCGCGCAGTCCCTGGTCCCGGGTGACCGTGGTGTCGCCGTCGTCGCTCGGGACGGCGACGGGGATGATCTGCCGGTCGAACCACCCGGCGTCCCAGGCGTCGCGCGCCCGCTGCTGCGACCGCAGGCCGAACGCGTCGAGGTCCTCGCGGGAGAAGCCGCGGTGCCGGGCGATGCGATCGGCCGCCGTGTACTGGTCGGGGGTGTCCACCGACCACGACGCCGGCCGCGGGGTGCCGGCGCCGGTGCCGACCTTGTAGGTGAGCGGGACCCGCGACATCAGTTCGACGCCGCACGCCAGGCCGACCTCGAGGGTGCCGAGCGCGATCTGCCCGGCGACGAGATGCACCGCCTGCAGCGCGGTGCCGCACTGGGCGTCGATGGTGGTGGTCCCGGTGTGGGACGGCAGGCCGGCGTGCATCCACGCGGTGCGGGTGATGTTGCCGAACTGCTCCCCGATCGGGGTGACACACCCGCCGACGGCCTGCTCGACGAGGGTGGCATCGAGGTCGAGCCGGTCGAGCACGCCGCGTTGCGCGAGACCGAGCAACTCGGCGGCGTGCAGACCGGAGATCCAGCCGTCGCGCTTGCCGAAGGGGGTGCGTGCGGCGTCGACGATCACGGGCTTCATGCGGGCACCTGCACCCGGGTCCACTGCCGATTGTCGAGCCCGCGGACCTCGCGCCCGAATTCGTCGACGAGGCCGAGGCTGTCGCAGATGCGGCCGGTGAAACGAGACGGCACGGCGGTCACCTCCACTTCGCGGCGAAGGCGTGGATCGCGTCGGTCACGCGGGTGACCTCCTCGTCGGACAGCCCGTGGCTCATGCCGAGCGTCATGCCGCGCTCGAACACCGCATCGGCCTCGGGCAGGCCTTCGTCCGGCACGCGGTGCTCAACGCCCGCCATCATCGGGTGGCGGGTGATGTTGCCGCTCCACACGGTTCGCGTGTCGATGCCCTGCGCGTCGACGAATTCCTGCAGGTCGCTACGGGAGAACGGGGCGTCGGCGGTGACCGTGACGGGATAGCACAACCAGGCGGTGTCGAGTTCATCGGTCTCCACCGGCGTGCTGAAGAACTCGGGGTAGGCGCCGTACGCGGCGGTGAACTCCGCGAAGGTCTTGCGGCGCCGCTCGTAGTTCTGCGCGAGCTTGTTCAGCTGCACGACACCGTAGGCGGCGCCGAGTTCGGACGGCTCGAAGTTCCACGGCAGCAGGTCGAAGATGAAGTCGTTGTCGTAGTCGACCCCGTCCAGATCCTCCCGGAAGACGCGTCCACGTCCGTTGCCGAACAGGTTCGGCTCGGATCGACGTCCCCACCGGCGCAGCAGGAGTGCGCGATCGCGGGTCTGCTCGTCGTCCATCATGACCATGCCGCCGGTGCCGGCACACGTGATGATGTGGGCCATGGAGAAGCTGGTGACGGTCAGGTCGGCGCGCGCGCCGGTGGGCGTGCCGCGCAGCCGGGCGCCGAGGGTGTCGCAGGTGTCCTCGATCACCTTCAGGTCGTGCCGGTCGGCGACGGCCCGGATCGCGTCCCAGTCCGGGCAGTTGCCGGCGAGGTTCGGGATGAGCACGGCGCGGGTCCGGTCGGTGACCATCGCCTCGATCCTGGTGACGTCGACGTTGAACGTGTTCGGTTCGACGTCGACGAAGACCGGTATCAGGCCGGCGCGCACGAGGGGCGCGACGTCGGTGGAGAAGGTCAGCGGCGAGGTGATGACTTCGCTGCCCTTCGGCAGATCGAGCAGCTCGACCGCGAGGTACAGGCCGGAGGATCCGGAGTTGCACATCACGCCGTACTGCTTCCCGGACAGCTCGGGGATGCGGCGTTCGAGCTCGAGGACGTTCTTGCCGATGCGCAGCCCCTGATGGCCGCTGCGCAGGACGTCGACCACCGCTCGGATTTCGTCCTCGCCGTGGGTGGCGCGGGCATAGGTGATGCGTTCGGTCATGTCGGGACTTCCTCTGGATGGGTGGTCGGTCAGTTGTCGGTGGAGAGCACGAGTGCGCTGTGCGGCACCGGGGAGCCGCCCGTGACCAGAACGTTCGCCACGTCCTTGCCGGGCTGGTTCACCGACGTGCCGCGGATCAGCCGCACGCCCTCGGCGATTCCGTTGACGCCGTGGATGTATCCCTCGCCGAGTTGTCCGCCGTGGGTGTTGACGGGCAGACGGCCGTCGAGTTCGAGGTTGCCGTCCGCGATGAAGTCCTTGGCCTCGCCGCGGGCGCAGAACCCGTACTCCTCGAGTTGCAGCAGCACCATCGGGGTGAACGCGTCGTAGAGGATTGCGGCGTCGATGTCGTCCGGATCGATGCCCGCCTGATCCCAGAGCTGCCGTGCCACCAGCTCGACCTCGGGCATCTCGTCGATGTCCTCGCGGTAGTAGCTGCTCATGGAGATCTGCTGGGGCCCGACGCCTTGCGCGGCGGCGGAGACGACGGCCGGCGGGTGCGGCAGGTCGCGGGCCCGCTCGGTGCTGACGATCACCAGGGCCTGTCCGCCGTCGCTCTCCTGGCAGCAGTCGAGCAGCCGCAGCGGGTCGGCGATCATCCGGGAGTTCTGGTGCTCGTCGAGGGTGATGGGCCGCTCGTAGAACCATGCCTTGGGGTTGTTTGCGGCATGCTTGCGCGACAGCACGGAGATGCGGCCGAAGTCGGCGCTGGTCGCGCCGTACTTGTGCATGTAGCGCCGGGCGAGGAACGCCTCCTGCTGGGCGGGGGTGAGCAGCCCGTAGGGATTGATCCAGTTGCGGTATTCCTGATCGGTGTTGGCCGTGTAGGCGAACGGCGGCGGGCCGGCGCCGAACCGGGTGCCGGAACGTTCGTTGAAGGCCCGGTAGACGACCACGACGTCGGCGACACCGCTCGCGACGGCGAGCGCCGCCTGCTGCACGGGTGCGCATGCGCCGCCGCCGCCGTGCGGGATGCGGCTGAAGAACGTCAGTTCGGGGATGCCGAGTGCGCGGGCGACCGCGATCTCGGGGTTGGTCTCCATCGTGAACAGCGCGAAGCCGTCCACCTCCTCGACGCCGATCTGTGCGTCCTCGAGCGCGGCGAGCACACTCTCGCAGGCCAGCTGCCATTCGCTGCGCCCGGAGTTCTTGGAGAATTCGGTGGCGCCGATGCCGACGATCGCCGCCCTGCGGGCGAAGCCCCCGCCGGGAATTATCCTGCCGCTCATCGTGTCTGTCCTTCGTACGGTGCGACGGTGACCTCGGCGGTCACGTGCGTTCCTCGGGCGTTACGGCCGAGCACCTCGACGGTGACGGCGCCTGGGTCGACGCGGGTCACCGTCCCGGTCAGGCGCATGGTGTCGCCGGGAAAGTTGGGGACGCCCAGCCGCAGTGCGACGCGGCGGATGCGGGCGGTCGGCCCGGCCCAGTCGGTGATGTAGCGGTCGACGAATCCGTTCGTCGAGTTGATGCTCATGAAGATGTCGGGCGTGCCGCGCTTTCCGGCTGCGCCCGGATCGTGGTGCACGTCCTCGAAATCCTGGGAGGCGATGGCGGTGGCGACGATGGTGCTGCGATCGAGGGGCAGGTCCAGTGCCGGCAGTTCGGTGCCGACGGACACGGTCGGCAGGCTCATGCGGCACCTCCGCCCGGAAGACGCAGCTGCGGCAGGATTTCGCCGTGCGCGTGCTCGGCGAAGCCGACCTCGAGCTCCATGCCGATCTGCAGCCGGTCGTGCTCGACCCCGGCGATGTCGGCGACGATCCGGATGCCCTCCTCGAGGTCGATCAGCCCGACCGCGAGGGGATAGTCGAAGGACGGGTCCTTCGGGTGGTGGATCACGGTCCAGCTGTGCAGGGTGCCGCGGCGCGACGACTCGACAGCGTCCCATTTGAAGGAGCGGCACTTCGGGCACGCCGGTCCCGGCGGATGCCGGAGCGCGCCGCAGTCGCTGCAGCGCTGGATCTCGAGCCGGCCCTCGCGGGCGGCTGCGAACCAGAACTCGTTGTCCTGGGTGACGGTCAACCTGGGAACGGCCGTCATCACGCCTCCTCGGTGGTGTTCGGATTGAAGCGGAGCAATCGGAACCGCTCCTCGACGAGCAGTTCGCCGTGCTGGTTCTCGTAGCGTTTGTGCAGGGTGACGAAGCAGCCGCGGCCCAGGCCGGTGTGCTTGACCGGGGAGATCGACTCGATGGTGAAGTGCGCGGTGACGTGGTCGCCCGGGACGAGTTCGCGGTGGTAGTCCTGCTCGGCGTTGGTGGCGACGACGGAGGTGAAGCCGTGCCGGTCGAGCAGTGTCATCAGCGCGGAGTAGGCGAAGTCCTCGGTCCGTCCTTCGGCGCGCAGCCGCTGCACCTCGCGCCAGCGGCGGTAGCCGGCCATCACCCACGTCGAGATCATCGCGGGCGGGCACACCACGTCCGGTCGTCCGGTCGCGCGGGCCGCGTCCCGGTCGACGTAGACGGGGTTGTAGTCGTCGTGGGCCTCGACCCAGTTCCGGATCATCGCCTCGTCGACGGCGTACCGGGCCACCCGGGCGGGCTCGGCCACCTTCCCGACGTACTGTTCGAACTCGCGTTCCAACTCCTGTTCCAGCGTCGGCATGTCCGCACCACCTTTCTTGAGCAAGCGCTTGGTGCAGTACCGTAGGCGCGGGCGCCCCGCCAGGACTGCCCACTCCCACTCAGTTGGAACAGAGGGCGGAAAACTCGCGCCGAACCGGCGAATCGGAAGGTGAGGTAACCATGACGTCGGACCGACGCGACGAGATCATGCGGCTCGCGGCCGAACTCTTCGCGACCAAGGGGATCGGGCCGACGACGGTCCGCGACATCGGCGAACGCGCCGGAGTGTTCTCCGGCAGCCTGTACCACTTCTTCAGATCCAAGAATGCACTCGTCGCCGAGATCCTCAGCGGCTTCATGGCCGACATCGACCAGCGCTTCCGGCGCGTCGTGGAGACCTCGACGAGTCCCCGCGAGACTGTGCGCGGCCTGATCCACCAGACCCTCGTCGTGATCGAGGAGCATCCCCATCCGACGGCGATCTACCAGCAGAACCGGCAGTACCTGCGCGACAACGGCCTGCTCGACGTCGTCGACGCACCGTCGCGCACGGTGCGCGACTACTGGCTGACCACGATCGCCACCGGCGTCGCCGACGGCAGCTTCCGCTCCGACATCCCCGCCGAGGTCTTCTACCGCACGGTGCGGGACGCGCTGTGGGCGAGCATGCACTGGCCGGGACGGGACGGATACACCACCGACGAGTTCACCGACGTGCTCGTTGCGCTGTTCTTCGGCGGTTTCGCCGAGGAGTGACCGGGCTCGTCACCGGACCGAACGGCGCTCAGCGCACTCGACACGGCCGCGGTCAGCGCGCTCCGCCGGGTTCGTCTCCACGCTCGGGGGAGAGACCGAGTTCTTCGAGTACCTCTCGGGTGTGCTGCCCGTGGCGCGGCGCCGGGCGCGCCTCGGTGTACGTCCCGTCCCAGCGCAACGGGGAGCGCGCCGTCGGCACCGGGCCGACGCCGGGCTGCTCGACGCGTTCGATCACCGCGTACTCGCGGGCGGCCACCTCGTCCATGGTCCGGTACGGCGCCCACAGCACCCGGCTGCCGGACAGTTCCTTCTCGATCTCGGCGAGCGTGCGCGCCGCGAACCACGGACGCAGGATCGCCGTGATCTCGTCGCGCGCGGCGTAGCGGTCACCCTCGTCGGCGAACCGCAGCCCGCGGTGCCGTTCGAGCGCCGCGAAGACCTCGGCGGTGCCGGTGACCTCGACGAGCGATCGCCACTGTGCGGGGGTGAGGCCGACGACCATGACGGCGCGGCCGTCCGCCGTGGCGAAGTCGGACCCGTAGCTGCCGTAGAGCGCGTTGCCCTGCCGGTCGCGGGCCGAGCCGCGTTCCTCGGCCTCGGCCAGCCAGCCCATGCTCACGACCGCGGACACCGCGACGTCCTCGAGCGCGAGCTCGAGGTACGCGCCCTCCCCCGTGCGGTCCCGCCTGCGCAGCGCGGCGACGATGCCGAGGGCCGCCTGCACCCCGGTGATCAGGTCCCAGGCCGGGAGCACGTGGTTCACCGGGGCCGCAGCATCGACGGGCCCGGTCATGAGAGGCAGCCCGACAGCGGCGTTGACCGTGTAGTCCACGGCGGGGGTGCCGTCGGCGTTGCCGGCGATGTGCAGGTGGATCAGGTCGGGTCGTCGCGCGGCGAGCACCTCGTGGGCGAGCCACGGTGCGTGGGCCGCGTTCTCGAGCACCACCCCGGACCGGGCGATCAGCTCGGTGACGACGGCACGACCGTCCGCACTGCGCAGGTCCACCGCGACGGACCGCTTCGCCTGGTTCAACCCCGTCCAGTACAGGCTCGCCCCCGACTCCGCGAGGGGCCACCGCCCGCCGTCGACCGCGCCGGCGACCGGATCGACACGGACCACGTCGGCACCGAGCTCGGCGAGGATGCGCCCGGCGGTCGGACCGGCGACGAAGCTCGACAGGTCGACGACGCGGATCCCCTCGAGCGGCCGGGTCGTCATGCGGCCCTTTCGAAGATCGCCGTCAGCCCCTGCCCGCCACCGATGCACATCGTCTCGAGGCCGTAGCGCGCCCCGCGACGATCCAGTTCGCGCAGCAACGTGGCGAGGATGCGCACGCCGGTCGCCCCGACCGGGTGGCCGAGCGAGATTCCCGAACCGTTGACGTTCGTCCGCTCGAAATCGGTTGTCCCGAAGTTCCATTCACGGGTCACCGCGAGTGCCTGCGCCGCGAACGCCTCGTTGAGTTCGATCAGGTCGATGTCGGCGAGCGTCAGGCCGGCGCGCTTCAGGGCCTTCTCGGTGGACGGCACCGGGCCGATGCCCATCTCCGCCGGCGCGACGCCGGCCACCGCCCAGGTCACCAACCGGCCCAGGGGACGCAGGCCCAGGCGGTCCGCCTGCGCGCGGGTGGTGACGAGACAGGCTGCGGCACCGTCGTTCTGACCGCTGGCGTTGCCCGCGGTCACCGTCGCCTCCGGATCCTGCGCCGCCATGATCGGCCGCAGTTTCGCGAGGGTGTCGACGGAGGCGTCCGCGCGCGGATGCTCGTCCCGGTCCACGATGCGGTCGTCGCCCTTGCGCTGGGGCACCGCCACCGGCACGATCTCCTGCGCGAACACCCCGGATTCGATGGCGGCCACCGCGCGCCGGTGCGATTCGACGGCCAGCTCGTCCTGTTCGCGTCGGCCGATGCCGTACTTGCGGCGCAGGTTCTCGGCGGTCTCGAGCATCCCGCCGGGGACGGGATGGTGACGGCCGCCGGCGGTGACCCGGCCGCGGGCGAGGCGGTCGTGCAGGGCGGCCGGAGCCCCCTTGGCACCCCACCGCATCGATTCGGTGTAGTACTCGGCGCGGCTCATGGATTCGACGCCACCGGCGATCACGACGTCGGCGACGCCGGTCTGCACGCGCATCGCCGCGTCGAGCACGGCCTGCAGCCCGGACCCACACCGGCGGTCGAGCTGCAGGCCCGGCACCGTCACCGGCAGGCCCGCGTCGAGCGCGGCGACGCGGCCGATCGCGGGGGCCTCGCCGTTGGGATAGCACTGGCCGAAGATCACGTCGTCCACCGACTCCGGGTCGATGCCCGTGCGCGCCAGCAGTTCCGAGATCACCCCGGCGGCGAGGTCGGTGGCGGGGACGTCGACGAACGCCCCGCCGTACCGGCCCACCGGTGTGCGCAGCGGTTCGCAGATCACCACATCGGTTGCGGTCACATCAGTTGCGGTCACGTCGGAAGTCCCTTTCGCGGTCGGTCCATTGCTGCGCCCACTCACGCAGTTCCACGGCGCGGATCTTGGTGCCGTTGCCGCCCACCGTCGTGGGCATCGTCTCGATCACGTGGATCGTCGCCGGCACCTTGAACGCGGCCAGCGTCTCGGCGCACCACGCCTTCAGCGATGCCGCATCGAACTCGACGGCGTCCTCGACGGGGACGACGAACCCCACCGCCCGGGTGTAGCCGCCCTCGCCGGTGATGCCGACGACCTTCGCGGTCCGCACCCCGGGGTGTTCGGCGAGACGGTGCTCGATCTCGGCCGGGTCCACGAGAAACCCCCGCAGCCGCAGCACGTCTCCCATCCGGCACACGTAGGTGTAGCCGCCGTCTCCGGTCGCGACGGCGAGGTCGCCGCTGCGGAACCAGCCGTCGGCGGTGAATGCGCGGCGGGCGGCATCGGGGTTGCCGAGGTAGGCGTCGACGACGTTGGGGCCGCGCACCTGCAGCTCGCCCTGTTCCCCGTCCGGGAGGACACGGTCGTCGAGCGGGTCGGCGATGCGGACGTCGACCGACGGGTCGACCGGGCGGCCGCCGCCGTTCCAGCGCACCGACTCCGGGTCGCCGGCCGACCACAGCAACGCCAGCGCGAACACCTCGGACGACCCGAACACGCCCGAGGTGTGGGCGCCGAACTCGTCGCGCGCCCAGCGGGCGATCTCGTGCGAGCGGCCGAGGAAGTCGGCGATGCCGAGCCACTTCAGCGCCGACAGGTCGGCGCGCATCTCGGCGTGCCACGTGTCGTGGAGCCGGCCGAACAGGTCGTCGCCCCCGACAACGTGCGTGACGTACAGCTGTTCCATGCGGCGCAGGGTCGCCGCGGCATCGAAGACCGGCTCCATCAGCAGCGCGGCACCGCCGGCGAGCGCGGCCATGGCGGTGCTGTAGCCGAACACCCCGGAGACCGGCAGCACGCACAGCGCGACGTCGCCGGGCTCGACCCGCATGATCGCGGCGTCGGCGCGAGCGTGCCGCACGATCGCCGAGTCGCGGTGGGCGGCGAGCTTGGGGGTTCCGGTGGAGCCGGACGTGGTGAACGCGACGGCCAGCGGGTCCGCCGGATCGTCCTCCGCGCCGGCGGGCGTGAGCGTCGCGGTGTCGGGCGTGTCCGGGGCGCGCACGCCGCGGGTGTCGCCGCCGCCCGCGCACCAGGACCCGGCGCCGAGGTCGAAGGGGGCCGGATCGGCGGATCCCCCGCCGGGTTCGGCGACGACCGCGACCGCGGGAGCCGGCACCGCGGCGACCTCCGAGGCGGCACGGAGCGTGCCGAACAGGTCCAGGCCGTGGAAGCCGGCCGCGACGGCGACGACCGCCGGCCGCGCCGCGGTGAGGATGTGGGCCACCTCGGCGGTGTTGTAGCGGGTGTTCACGCCGATCACGTGGGCGCCGAGCGCCGCGGCCGCGAACTGCCACACGAGGGCGTCGGACCAGTTGGGCAACAGCACCGCGATGCACCGGCCGCGCCGGACGCCGACGGCCGCGAGTTCGGCCCGCACCGCCTGCACGCGGCGCCGCAGCTCCGCCCTGTTGCAGATCAGCAGCCGCCCGTCGGCGACGTCGTAGGTGGCGACGGCACCGGGATCGGCGGCGACGAGGTCGTCGAGGAACGCGGCCAGTCCGGAGGTGGTGGTCGCGGTCATGACAGCACCTCCGCGGTGGCGCCCCGCAGGTCGGTCAGCCACGAGTCGGCGAGGACGGCGAAGCCCTCCACCTCCTCCATGGGATAGTGGCCGACGCCGTCGAGCCGGGTGAACCGCGCCCGTCCCGGCGAGATGTCGTTGATCCGGACGGCGAGGTCCGCGACGGCGTCCGGGTCGAGCCACGGATCGTCGGCCCCGACGACGAGGTGGAGCGGGCAGGTCAGCAGCGGCAGCCGGTCGCGCACGTCGTGGGTGCCCCAGCCGATGAGGTCGGACGACGAGATCTCCGGGTCCTCCCGCTTGTGCATGAGGGCGATCCGGTGCGCCGTCGCGGCGGGTACCGAACGCCCGACGGAGGCGAGGGTGCCCAGATAGGTGCGTTCGGCGCGCGACGGCCCGGCGACGTCCTCGAGTTCGCGGCGCAGACCCGAGACATTGACGCGGCCGGGGCCGGCCTCGGCCTCCATCGCGACGGCGCCGGCGAGCGGCCGGTCCGGTCGGGTGGCGAGTTCGAGGGTCAGCTTGCCGCCGATCGAGCAGCCGAGCACGTACGGCCGGTGCACGTCGAGCGCGTCGAGCAGGGCGGTGAGCCAGTCGCCGTACGTGGTGAGGCTGGTGACCGGTCCGTCCGGGGCGGGCTCGGATCGGCCGTGTCCCGGCAGGTCGGGCACGAGCACGCGGTAGCCGCGGGCCGCGAGGTCGTGGGCGACGTGCCGCCACTGCACCCCGCTCTGCCCGGCGGTGTGGATGCACAGCACGGTGGGAAGCGCGTCGGGGGCGTGTTCGCCGGCGGGGGTGACGATCTCGACGAATCCGAGGGCTCCGTCGATGTCCAGGTAACGGGCCTCGATCATGAGCGGGCCTTTCTCGCGACGGCACGGGCGTGGCCGATGATCAGGTTCAGCGGTTTGGTGAGCCGAAGATACTCGTATCCGTCTCCGGTGGAGGAGAATTCGCCGCCGATTGCGCGGCGCATGAAGTCGTCGTGCGCACCGAGGATCAGGTCGACCCAGGTGTGGTCGGGTGCGACGAACGTGAAGGTGGCCCCGTGCGGGGTGCGCCGCGTGACGTCGACGATGCGGCCGCGGTAGATCCGCAGGTGCAGTTCCCGGTCGCCACAGCGGAGGCCGACGGTGCCGTCCCAGGTGGCCAGGGCGGACCCGAAGGCGGGGTCGGCCTCGAGGTGGTCACGGAGCAGCTCACCCCAGGCCGGAGTGCAGAAGTCCAGTGCCGGAACAGGTTCGGATGGCGTGGCGAGCCGCCAGGTCTCGGTGCCCTCCTCCCGCACGGCGCCGGCGGCATCGAGCACGCGGACGAACCGCTCGGCGGTGGTGCCCTCGACGCGGGTGACGACGGCCTCCGACCGGATCCGGTCCACCGCCGTGACCGGCGTGATCGCCGTCCAGCGCAGTCCCGTGCGGTGCGCGGCGGGCACGGGCGGGGTGAGCAGCTCGGCGGCGACGGTCCCGAGCGCGAACGTCCCTGTCGGGAGGACGATTCCGGACTCTGCGAGCAGGTCGGCGGCCATCCGGCCGGAACCGGCGGTGCGATCGCCGACGCGGAGGGTGTTCAGTGTGGTGCTCATGCGGTTTCCGGCCTTCCGAGCAGCTCGTCGGAGATGATGCGCATCTGGATCTCGCTGGTGCCTTCGAAGATCTTCGTCAGGCGGGCGTCGCGCCAGTGCCGTTCGACCTGGAAGTCCGTGGTGTAGCCGGCACCGCCGTGGATCTGCACGGCCTCGCTGGTCACCTGCTCTGCCATCTCGGTGGCGACGAGCTTGCACATCGACGCCTCGAGCGAGCAGCGCCGCCCGGTGTCGATGTCGGTGGCCACGGAGTACATCAGCTGGCGGGCCGCCTCGATGTCGGCCGCCATCTTCGCGATCTTGAACCGCAGGTGCTGGAAGTCCCCGATGGGACGGCCGAATTGGCGCCGGGTGTGTACGTAGGCGATCGAGTCCTCGAGGGCCGCACGGGCGAGGCCGATCGCGCGGGCCGCGGTGTGGGCCCGGCCGACCTCGAGCCCGGAGACGGCGAGATAGAAACCCTTGCCCTCCTCGCCGAGCATCTTGCCGGCGGGGATGCGGAAGTTGTCGAACGACAGCTCCCAGGTGTGCCAGCCGAAGTAGCCGATCTTGCGGACCTTGGTGCCCGAGATTCCCTCCGGGAACACGCCGCGCTGCTTCTCGACGAGGAACGCGCTGATCCCGCGGTGCGGCTTGGCCGGATCCTTGTGCGGATCGGTGCGGGCGAACAGCACCAGGTAGTCGGCCTCGTCGGCGTAGGTGCACCACATCTTGGTGCCGTTGACGACCCATTCGTCCCCGTCGCGGGTCGCCCGGCAGGAGATGTTGGCGACGTCGGAGCCGGCCTCCGCCTCGGACAGGGCGTACGCGCCGAGGTATTCGCCGCGAGCCACCTTCGGCAGCAGGGCGGCCTCCTGCTCGGGAGTGAAGCCACCGCCCATGCCGTTGCCGCGGGCGAGGAGACCGGACACGCTCATCCAGGCCCGGGACAGCTCCTCGGCGACCAGGCAGTACTCGAACACGCCGAGACCGAGGCCGCCGTGCTCCTCGGGGATCATGATGCCGAAGAACCCGATCTCGGCCATCTCCTTCTTCAGCGAGTCGGGGATGGTGCCCTGGACGGGGTCGAGCTCGTTGGCGACGGGCAGCACCTTCGTCATGGCGAAGTCACGGGCGAGGTCGCGGATGGCGAGGCGCTCTTCGGTGAGGTACCGCGGAGTGTCGGTACGGGGCTGCGACGGCCGGTGGGTCATGGGGGACTCCCTCGGGGAACCAGAATCTGGTTATTAACGCTTGTTCACCAAGTACAGCACGCCCCCGCCCGGGCGTCAACGCCGGAGTTCAGGCGGGGCGGTATCCGAGCAGGTTGAGCGCGTACCGGCCGTAGTCGTCGGCCACCTCGGCCGCGCCGAGCGGCCCGTCCGGGCGGAACCACAGCGGGATACCGGCGCACATCGTGAGGACCGCGGTCACGGCCTGGTGCACGTGCGGAACATCGAAAATCCCTATCCGGGAACCCTGTTCGGCGATCTCGACGAACAGCTGCTCCTGCGCGTCCCGCGAACCGACCACCCGCTTGCGATCCACCTCGCCGAGATACCGGAGCTCGGTGTTCGCCACCAGGCACTCACGCGGATTACGGGCGGTGAACAGCGCGTGCGCCACCACGGCGGCCCGCCAGCGCTCGGCGGGATCCGTACCCGCCTTGCGCAGCGCGTTGCGCGTGGCGGTGAATTGCTCGTCGCTGGCCGCCCGGAGGATCTCGACGAGCAACTCCGACTTGTTCTCGAAGTGGTTGTAGACGTTCGCAGCGCTGCAACCAGCACGATTGGCGATGGTGCGCATCGTCGCGCCGTGGAAACCGGCCGCGAAGAACTCGTCGAGCGCCGCGTCGAGGATCCGGTCCCGGACGCCCATCAGGGTCGTGCCCGATCGAGTGTTCATGAGATGGAGGGTAGAGGCCCAGGTCGGGACCAGCAAGAAGCCGGTCTTGACGGTGCGGTTGCCGCCCGTCTATGGTCCACCTCACATGAACATGCGTTAACCACTTCTTCGGAGGGCGCACCTGTGACCACCATCCCCGACATCACGCTCACCGAGCGCATCACCCGCCTCGAGGACCTCGAGGCGATCCGTTCGCTCGACGCCCGCTACTGCCGTCACCTCGACGACGGCGACTGGGACGCCCTGATGGACCTGTTCACCGACGACGGCGAGTTCGACGGCCTGTCCCATCCCCGCGGCAAGGCCGAGATGCGCGAGTTCTTCGCCGGCCTCGCCGCCGGAGGGCTGACCACGTTCTGGCACTTCATCACGAACATGGAGATCGACCTCGACGGCGACCGCGCCACCGTGCGGTCCTTCCTGTGGCAGCCCTGCGTGACCGACGGCGCCCCCGCCATCGCCGCCGGCCGCTACACCGACGAGGTGGTCAAGGTCGACGGCCGTTGGCGCTACCGGGTCAAGCAGGTCCGCTTCCACTTCTTCGGTCCGCTCGAGCAGGGCTGGGACGAGAACCTCTTCGCGCTGGAGACGGCACGCCGGGCGGCGGTGCGGCCGTGACCGAGTTGCAGACCGGAACGCAACCGACCTGGAGCGCGATGCTCTCCCTGCCCGAGGTCGTCGAACTGCGCCGCCGCCGGCGCACCGTCACCAACTCCCTCGGCGCCCTCGCGATCACGCTCTTCGCGTCCTTCCTCGTCGGCTTCGCCTACTTCCCCGAATTCCTCGGTGACACCGAGCTCCTCGGAGTTCCCCTCTCGCTGTGGGTCGTGTTCTCCCAGTTCGCCGGGACGTGGGTCCTCGTCTACGCCTACTTCCGGCTCACCCGCATCTACATCCAGCCCGCCGCCGACGCCGCCGTCGCGGCCGTCCTCGAGAACCAGGAGCGTGCGGCATGACCGGCGACGCCGACTACCTCGCGATCGCGATCTGCGCGGCGGTGATCTCGCTGACCCTGTGGGTCACGTTCGCCGTGTCCCGGCGGGCCCGCAGCGCCGACGGATTCTTCGCCGCCGGCCGCTCGATCTCGAGCTGGCAGAACGGCTTCGCGATCGCCGGTGAATTCATCTCGGCCGGAAGCTTTCTCGGAACCACCGGCCTGATCTTCTACAAGGGCGTCGACGGCGCCGTCATCCTCTGCACCTCGGTGATCTCGTTCCTGCCCGTGCTGTTCCTGCTCGCCGAGAAGATGCGCAACGTGGGCAAGTACACCCTCGCCGACGTACTCGTGTTCCGCACCGAGGCACGCAGCGTGCGGGTCGTCGTGGCGTTGAGCACCATCGCCACCGGCACCTTCGTGTTGCTCGCGCAACTCGTCGCGGCCGGGGTGCTGCTCGAGTCGGTCTCCGGTATCCCGTTCTGGCTGTCCGTCATCGTCGCCGGCACCCTCATGGGCATCTACGTCTTCGTCGGCGGCATGCTCGCCACCACGTGGGTGCAGGTCATCAAGTCCACGATCCTGTCGGTCCTCGCGATCGTGGTCGGGCTGGGCATCCTCGCGCAGTTCGGGTTCAGCTTCCCGAAGGTCCTCGACACCGCGACCGAGCACGCGGTTGCGGGCGAGGCCGTCCTGTCCCCGGGCCTGATCTTCGGGCAGACCAGCGCGCTGAACCTCGTCTCGTACTCGCTGGCGTTCGCGCTCGGCACGGCGGGCATGGCGCACATCCTGATCCGCTTCTTCACCGTCCCCGAGGCGAGCACCGCCCGACGCTCGCTGGGCTGGACCGTCGCGCTGTGCAGCATGTTCTACCTGATCGTCATCGTGATGGGCTTCGGCGCCGCAGCCCTGCTGGGGGACGGCGGCGCCGATCGGGTCGGCGCCGGCGGCAATCTCGCGGCGCCCGTGCTCGTCACCGAACTCGGCGGGGGCGTGGGCACGATCGGCGGCTCGATCGCCCTCGCGATGGTCGCGGCGGTCGCGTTCGCGAGCATCGTCGCCGTTGTCGCCGGCGTGGTGATCTCCGCCGCGGGCACCTTCGCCCGCGACATCTGGCCGGCGCTGACCCGCAAGCCGCCGGTGGACGAACTCGACGTCACGGCGCGCACGCGCGAGGAGAACGCCCAGGCCCGTGTCGCCCGGTTCGGTGCGGTGGCGTTCAGCGCCGTCGCGATCGGGCTGACCATGCTGATCGGCGACGACACGAACATCACCTACTTCATGGGAATGGCGTTCATGGTGGCCGGCAGCGCCCACCTGCCGTCGCTGGTGCTCAGCCTGAACTGGCGGCGCTTCAACAGCACCGGTGCCGTGTGGGGAATCCTCACCGGCCTGGTCTCGACCATCGTCAGTCTCATGCTCACCGAGGCGCTGTGGCTCGGCAGCGGCCCGGCACCCCTGACGATCCAGCTTCCGGTGATCGTCACCATGCCGCTCGGCCTTGCCGCGTGCGTCGTCGGCTCACTCGTGGCCGAGAAGCGACGCGGACGCTCCGCGCACGAGGACGAGAAGTTCGCCGAGATGCTGGTGCGCGCGGAAACCGGGATCGGGGCCGAGGTCGCGACCGCCCACTGACGACGACGCAGGCGGGCACCCGCACTCGGCCAGGTCCGAGCGGGGTGCCCGTCGCGTCGCCGTCGTCAGGGCAGGTCGAACAGCGTCGGATGGTCCTGCTGCGCCTGTTCGGCGAGCACCGCGCCGTGTCTCTCGCACATCTCGCGTGCGATGTGTTCGGGGCACGCGAGTTCGCGACCGATCTGTTCCCAGTCCCACCCGGACGCGTGCAGTTCCCAGGCGACGCGGCCGTCTTCGTCCCAGAGTGCCGACATGGCCCGATACTGCTCCGTGTCGAGCGCACGGCCAACGACATTCGTGCGCGTGTCGCGGATCGGGCTGCCGTCCCGCGACCGAAAGTGCTTCCCGCGCTCGTACGGACGCGCGCGGGAAGCACCGCCGCGCGCGGACGTCTAGTCGAAGGTCATGCCGGCGTCGGTGCCCTGCTGCATGGTGGTGTTCGCCCCGTCGAGGGATTCGCGGATGATGTCGGCATGACCGCTGTGGTGGGCGGTCTCCCGGATGATGTGCAGCAGCACCTTTCGGGCGCTCCACCACTGTCGCTCCGGCGCCCACGGCGCGGTGGGCAGCGGCACCTGCAGGTCGAGGTCCGCGAGGCCGGCGACGAAGGCCTCCGTCTGCTCCGCGATCGCCTCGTACCGCTCGAGCAGGCCGGCGACGGTCTCGTCGTCGCGCATGTAGTACTGCTCCATCGCGGACTCCATGTCGAACTCGGCGGTGTCGTCGAGTGTGCGGATCGTGTCGATCCAGTGCTGCTCGGTGGTCGAGACGTGCTTGAGCAGCCCACCCAGGGTCAGGTCGCTGACGGTGCTGCGGGTGCGGGCCTGCTCGTCGTCGAGGTTGCGGAGGGTGATCAGAAACATCTTCCGCTGCTCGGCCAGCATGTCGAGGATGTCGGCCCGTTCTCCGGAGAGGGTCCGCTCGGTCATGTCGCTTCCGCCCTTCGTGATGTCGATTCTGCGGCTACGACTACGACGGTAGGGACGAATGCGGACAGTTTTGGTCCTCGATAGGTGACCGGAAATCAGGTGGCGAAGAAGACCGCACCGGTCACCGGCACGAGCGTCAGGAACAGGACCGACAGGACGAACAGCGTGATCGTCAGCTTCCTGTTCCATCCGCCGCGCGTTCCGCTCGCGGCGAGCACGAAGAGCACGAATCCGACGCAGATGGACACGATGCCCACGATCACGGGTGTCTCGATCATCTGTTCATCATCCATCTGTTCGTCATCGCGGAGGGCCGCGCACCGCGCCCACGGTGGGCGGCGTCGGGAACGGCGACGTCCCCGACGCCGCCCGTGCTCAGCCCGGGCAGTGGATGGTCACGTGGCCGCATTTGACGGACGCGCTCGCGGTGGCGGCGTTCGCGGCGCCTGCGGTGCCGAGGACGACGGTGAACAAGGTCGCGACGACCGCGACGGTGGTGCGGATCCGGGTCTTCATGGCAGCCTCCTGAGGGTGGTGAGAAACGGGGTTCGCCCATCGTCGGCCGCCATCCGGGTCCTCGACAGGCACCCTGTGGTGCCGATGCGGCCACCCCGGATCGCCTTCGGAGCGCAGGACCACCCCCGAGGCGGATCATGAAGCCATGACGACCGCCCCTTCCGCGACGACCGTTGCGACCATCGCCGAGGCCGCCGAGCGCACCGGTCTGACCACCCACACCCTCCGCTATTACGAGCGCGACGGCCTCATGCTGCGTGCAATCGGCCGCTCCTCCTCCGGCCACCGGCTCTACACCGAGGACGACCTCTCCTGGGTGGTGCTGCTGACCCGGCTGCGGGCGACGGGCATGCCGATCCGCGAGATCCGCGAGTACGCGGCCCTCTGCCGGGCCGGCGGCGGCAACGAACAGGACCGCCTCGCGCTGCTCCGCGCGCACCGGGCGCGGGTGCTCACCCAACTCGACGAGGTGACCGAGCACCTCGCCGCGATCGACGGCAAGATCGACATCTACCTCTCCCGGACGAGCGGCCGCGACGACGGACCGTGCGAGAGCGCTCGCGCTTGACTTCGAGCGCGCTCGAAGGTCTTGACTCGACGCCATGACCACGAACAACACCTCCCGGCCCCCACTCGGCACCCGCACGCTCGGCACCGCGTCGCCGCTGACGGTCTCGGCGATGGGACTCGGGTGCATGGGCATGTCCGAGTTCTACGGCACCGGGGACGAGGCCGAGGCCGTCGCCACCATCCGCCGGGCCCTCGAGCTCGGCGTGACGTTGCTCGACACCGCCGACATGTACGGGCCGTTCACCAACGAGAACCTCGTCGGCCGCGCCGTCGCGGATCGCCGCGACCGCGTCGTCCTCGCGACCAAGTTCGGCAACGAGCGTGCCGAGGACGGCACCCGCCTCGGCATCAACGGCCGGCCCGAATACGTCCACACGGCCTGCGACGCGTCGCTCCGCCGCCTCGGCGTCGACCACATCGATCTCTACTACCAGCACCGCGTGGACAAGACCGTGCCGATCGAGGACACCGTCGGCGCGATGGCCGAACTGGTGCAGGCGGGGAAGGTCCGCCATCTGGGTCTGTCGGAGGCGTCCGCGGAGACGATCCGCCGGGCCCACGCCGTCCACCCGATCACCGCGCTGCAGACCGAGTACTCGCTGTTCACCCGCGACATCGAGGACGAGATCCTGCCGGCCCTGCGTGACCTCGGCATCGGGCTCGTGCCGTATTCGCCGCTCGGGCGCGGCATCCTGACGGGCGCGATCACGGCGCCGTCCGATCTCGAGAGCTCGGATTCTCGCCGCACCGCGTATTTCCCGCGATTCCAGGGTGCGGCGCTGGAGGCGAACCTGGCGCTCGTGACCGCCGTCCGCCGCCTGGCCCGGTCCAAGAACTGCACCCCGGGTCAGCTGGCACTGGCGTGGGTCCTCGCCCAGGGCGACGACGTGGTCCCCATCCCGGGGACGAAGCGGGTGCGTTTCCTCGAGGAGAACGTCGCGGCCGCGGCCGTGTCGCTCACCGCGGACGAGCTGGGCGCGATCGAGTCGGCGGTACCCCGGGAGGCGGTCGTGGGGGAGCGCTACGGGGACATGTCCAGCATCGACGGGTGAGCGACGCGTCGCCCGCTGGGTACGGTCGGCGGGCGACGCCCAGGCCGCCCCTCCGTGCAAGCGGTTACATGCAGCTTGACAAAGCGATGTAACCGCTTGCACAGTGGGTGGACCCCACACCCGAGGAGAACCCATGGCGACGCTTCGCGAGGTCGCAGCGCGCGCCGGCGTCTCGACCGCCACGGTCTCACGCGTGTTCTCCCGCCCGGAGGCCGTCAGTCCCGACACGCGCGCGAAGGTGTTCACCGCCGCGGAGGCACTGTCCTTCACCCCCAACCCCACCGCCCGCTCGCTCGCCCTCGGCCGCACCCACAACCTGGGCTTCCTCGTCCCGGACATCCGCAACCCCGTGTTCGGCCCCGCCGTCGAGTCGGCACAGGACCGGGCCCGCGCGCGCGGCTACTCCCTCTTCGTCGCGGCGGGCGAGGGACGGTCCGCGGACGAGCTGGACCTCGTCCGCGCGATCGCCCGGCAGGTCGACGGACTGGTTCTGATCGCCCCGCGCATGTCCGACACCGACCTCGAGGACCTCGCACGGGTCACGCCCGTCGTGCTCGTCAACCACACTGCCGGCGATCTGCCCGCCGTGCTGCTGTCCTCCGACGACGGCATGGTCGAGGCCGTCGAGCATCTCGCCGACGCCGGGCACACCGCCGTCACCTACCTCGGCGGCCCCGAGTACTGGCTCGCCCAGCGCCGCCGCCTCGCCGCCTTCGTGGAGGCCTGCGCCGGCCGGGGCATCACCGGCACGGTGCTCGGCCCCCTCGAGCCCGACTTCGTCGTCGCGGGCCGGAAGGCGGCCGAGGAACTGGTCGGCACCGGGACGACGGCCATCGTCGCGTACAACGACCAGGCCGCCGTCGGCCTCATGCAAGGATTCGCCGAGCACGGACTGCGGGCGGGCCGCGACTACTCCGTCGTCGGATTCGACGACTCGTGGCTCTGCGCGATGACCTCGCCGCCGCTGACCACCGTGCATCTCGCGTTCGACGAGGCCGGCGTGACTGCGATCGACCTGCTGTGCGACGTCCTCGAGGGAAAGACCACACCCCGCGCTGCGCCCGTGGAACTCGGCACCCACCTCGTCGTGCGCTCGAGCACCGTGACCGCCGGCCTGCCCGTCGGCTGACAGACCCGACCGGGAGATGCCCCCGGAACACGAAGAAAGCAAAGGAGATTCGTCCATGACCTCGGTGCTCGTCCTCAACGGCCCCAACCTCAACCTGCTCGGCACCCGCGAGCCCGGCGTGTACGGCGCGCAGACCCTCGAGGACGTGGAGACCCTGTGCCGCAACGTCGGCAAGGAACTGGGCGTCGACATCGACTTCCGGCAGTCCAACCACGAGGGCGTCCTCATCGACGCCCTCCACGACGCCGGCGCCGCGGTCGCCCGCGGGGAGTCCCTCGGGGTGGTGTTCAACGCGGGCGCCTACACGCACACCTCGGTGGCCCTGCACGATGCGATCAAGGGCGCCCACGTACCGCTCATCGAGTTGCACATCTCCAACGTCCATGCCCGCGAGGGGTTCCGCCACCACTCCTACATCTCCCCGGTCGCGTCCGGGATCATCGTGGGTCTCGGCGTCGCCGGCTACGAGTGGGCGCTGCGCGCGCTCGTGGCCCAGCGCACGGCGCAGGCGTAACCGGCGCCCCCACACCCCGAGACCGGTCCCCTCGCGCGCGACCCGCGGCGAGCCACCCCTGCCGATACCGGTGTGCGGGGCGAACCCGCCCTCGCGCACCGGTCCCCGATTCCGAGTCCGCCCGCACAGGCGGCACCGTGGAGGAGCCCGACCATGACCCACCCCCGTCCTGGGACCAAGCGCGCCAAGGCAATCGCCACCGTGTGCCTGTCCGGCACCCTCGAGGACAAGCTCGTCGCCGCCGCCCACGCCGGGTTCGACGGCATCGAACTGTTCGAACCCGACCTGATCGGCTCCCCGCTCACCCCCGCGGCGGTGCGCGAGCGCTGCGCCGAACTCGGGCTGAGCATCCCGCTGTATCAGCCCTTCCGCGACTTCGAGGCCGTCCCGGCCGAGATCCACGCCCGCAACATGCGCCGCGCGCGGCACAAGTTCGACGTGATGGAACAGCTCGGCACCGACCTCGTGCTGGTGTGCTCGTCGGTGTCGCCGCACACCGTCGACGATGTCGATCTCGCGGCCGCGCAGCTGCGGGAACTGGCGGATGCGGCAGCGCAGCGGGGCATGCGGATCGCCTTCGAGGCGCTGGCGTGGGGCCGCCACGTGAACACCTGGCAGCGCTCGTGGGAGATCGTGCGCCGGGCCGATCATCCGGCCCTCGGGCTGTGCCTCGACAGCTTCCACATCTTCTCCCGCACCAAGGACGTCGCCGGCATCGCGGACATCCCGGGCGAGAAGATCTTCTTCCTGCAACTCTCCGACGCACCGGAGATGGACATGAACGTCCTGCAGTGGAGCCGCCACTACCGGGTGTTCCCGGGCGAGGGCGAGTTCGATCTCGTCGGACTCGTCGGGCACGTCCTCGCGGCGGGTTACACCGGGCCGCTCTCGCTCGAGGTGTTCAACGATGTGTTCCGCCAGGCGGCGCCGGTGCCGACGGCGATCGACGCGATGCGCTCGCTGCTCGATCTGGAACTGCGGCTCGACGGTGACCCCAACCCGGTACAGGTGCGCGGGCACGCGTTCACGGAGATCGGAACTCCGCCCACCGCTGCGGAGCCGGTCCGTGCGGCCCTCGCCTCGCTCGGCTTCACCCACTCGGGGCAGCATCACAGCAAGCCGGTGGAGCTGTGGGAGCAGGGGGATGCGCGGGTGCTGGTGAACACCTCGAACCCGGCCCACAGCGCGGCCGAGGGCGCGGCCGTCACCGCTCTGGGGATCGAGGTCGCGGACGTCGGCGCCGTCTCCCGGCACGCCCACGAGCTGCTGGCACCGCAGCTGGCGCGGGTCGTCGGCCCGGGTGAGGCACCGTTGTCCGCAGTGGTCTCCCCGGACGGCACCGCCCTGTTCCTGTCGTCGCGGAGCGACGGCCCGGCGAACTGGCGCAACGACTTCCGCCCCACCGGCACGACGCCGACGACGGCGGTGGGCGTGCGGTGCACCGAGTACGTCGCGCTGACCCAGGCCTACGACCGATTCGACGAAGCCACGCTGTTCTACCGGTCGGTGCTGGGCCTGACCGACGCCGAGGCCGCCGAATACGCGGGACCGTTCGGCTTGGTGCGCAGCCGCGTCCTCGCCACGGACGGTTTCGAGGTCGGCCTGGTCGCACCCGTGCTCCGTCGCGGCGAATGGGCACCGGGCGTGCGGCACCCCCAGCACATCGCGTTCGGTGTCGATGATGCGGTGGAAGCCGCTCGCGCCCTGCATGATTCGGGAGCGCCGGTGCTCGAGATCCCCCGCAACTACTACGACGATCTGGATGCGCGCCTGGCTCCGGATCCGGAAATGCTTGCCGCCCTGCGGGAATACAACGTGCTCTACGATCGGGACGAGGACGGCGGCGAGCTGTTCCAGGTGTTCACCAAGGTCGTCAGTGCCCGGGTGTTCTTCGAACTGGTGCAGCGGCGCGGCGGCTACCGGGGTCACGGCACGGTCAACGCCCCGATCCGCATGGCCGCGCACGCGGCCGCACGACGCTGACCCACTGCTACCGGGCGCCACCCACCGCGCTCGCCAGCGCCGCGAGGGTCTGGGCGCTCGTGTAGTGCGGCTGCCAGCCGAGCTGCGTCCGGGCCCTCGTCGTGTCCATCACGACGGACGTGCGGCCCGTGTGGATCCACTCGACCATGGAGGGCAGGAACGGCAGCCGCGCCACCACGGCCGACGCGGCCGTCGCGACCGACGCCGGGACCCGGATCGGCCGGGCGCCGAGCGCGGCCGCGACGTCCGACAGCGACACCACCCCGTCGCCGGCGATGTTGTACGCGCCGGGCGGCCCCTCGGACGTCACGGCGGCGACGACGGCACTCGCGACGTCGTCGTGGTGCACGAGCTGGAGCGGATGACCGGGGTCCGGGAACACCGGGCGCGGCAGGGGCAGGGCGCCGGCGGCCTTCCGCACGGCCCCGGGCAGATGCCCGGTGACCTGCCGCCACGGCATGGCATCGGCCAGGGCGGTCGCGTGCGGCCCCGCGACGATGCAGGGCCGCAGCACGAACACCTCGAGGTCCGATCCGCGGGTGACCTCGTCGAGCACCCGCTCGAGTTCGGCCTTCTGTTCGGAGTAGTAGTGCTCGTGCGAGCCACGCGTGGGCACGTCCTCGGAGAGCGGGGTCGGATTGTCGGGGTGGTATCCGTACGCGGCGACGGACGAGGTGTACACGAGACGCCGCGGCCGGGCGGCGGCAACCGTCGCCTCGAAGACGTTGCGGGTCCCGGCGATGTTGATCCGGTGACTCTCGGCGCGCGAGCCCATGATGACGAAGGCCAGGTGCACGACGACGTCGGCCTCCGCGACCAGGGCGTCGACGGCGCCGCGGTCGAGGATGTCGCCCTGCCGGTACTCGGTCTTGGTCCAGCCCTGCCGGGCAGGATCGAACGGGCCTCGCGCCATGCCGAGGATCCGATCGATGCGCGGGTCCTGTTCGAGGGCCGCGACCGCGGCCCTGCCGATCTCGCCGGTGGGGCCGGTGACCGCAACCGTCGTTCCCATGGGATCCCCTTCGCTCGTGACGCCGTCCGTGCGATTCATACCGCGTTCCCGGGCCGGCCGGGGGCAAACCACGGTCCGGCTCGTGCGGTTAGACTCACCGCCACTGCGGACGGGGGGCGAACGGTGGGCGACGGCGGGTTGACGCAGATCGGCGACGGGGTGTGGGCGGTTGTGCGGACGCCGGGCGGCTGGGGAGAGGCGAACACCGGTCTCGTCGTCGATGCGGGCACGGCGTCGCTGGTCGTGGACACCGCGTGGGACACGCGGCTGGCGCGGCGGATCGCCGAGGCACAGCAGCTGCTGGTGTCGCGGGCACCGATCACCGAGGCCGTCAACACCCATTCCGACGGCGACCACTGGTGGGGCAACGACACGCTTCCGGCGACGGCCCGCATCACGACGAGTGCGGCCGCGCTGCGCGGCATGCGCGAGGATCTCCCTCCCGCCGCGGTGGCGGCGCTCGCGGCGGCCGGACGTCCGCTCGCCGCGCTGCCCGGGATGCTGGGCGCCGCGGCCGCCTACATGCGCCGGGTGCCGGGCGGCGCCCGCCTGCCGCTGCGATCGCCTCGGCTGCCCGACCACACATTCGACACAGTCCTGCGGCTCGATGTGGGGCAACGTCCGGTCCAGCTCGAGCGCCTCGGGCCGTGCCACACCGCCGGGGACCTCATCGCGCACGTGTCGGACGCCGGCATCGTGTTCGCCGGCGATCTGCTGTTCATCGGCTCGACCCCGATCCTGTGGCACGGGCCGCTGGAGAACTGGCTCGCCGCGATCGACCGGCTGCTGGCCCTGGACGCGGACCTCTACGTGCCCGGTCACGGGCCGCTGTGCGGACCCACGGAGATCCGCGAGTTGCGCGCCTACTGGGTGTGGCTCGAGCAGGCCGGCCGGGAACAGTACGCGCGCGGCGCCGGGCCGCTCGAGGCGGCCCGGCAGCTGGTGCGGGATCCCGAATTCGTCCGGTGGGGCGACTGGATCCACCCGGAGCGGATCGTCCTGAGCCTGAGCACGCTGTTCTACGGGTGGGACGGGCATCCGCCGGCGGCGCCGACCGTCGTGCGACGGGCGCGGGCGTTCGCCGACGCCGAGACGCTGCTGCGCGAGTTGTCCGCGAAACGATGAAGGGCCCGCCGGTAGGGCGAGCCCTCCCCCGGGCCTATTCGAACTCGGAAGCAGCCGGTTCGCCGAGAGGTGCCGGTTTGGGAGCAGCCGGCACCCACCCCCTCAGGGGCTGGACGACACCGGCATAGAACGAGTCGGTGGAAGAGGTCACGCTGGTGATGAATCCGGCGGCAGTTCCCGACCGTCGGCCTCCCATAGGGAAGCCCTGCTGAAGGGTGAAGCTGACGATCCGGCCGTCCCTCCCCTCGGTGAGGATCTTGGAATCGGCACGGACGGCGTCGAGATGCTCGCAGGCTTCGTTTCCGCGCTCGGAGAAGACTGCTTCCACTTGGACATCACCCGGTGCGTCCTTCAGTTGCCTCAGCAACCAGGACAATCGACGTGCCGAAGTGCCTTCGTCAGGAGCATCGATGGTGGTCCGGCAGCGGACACGGTTGGTGCGGAGATCGGCCACTACCACGAGATCACCGGCTGTTTCCGGAATACGGAGAAGGGCCTCGAGAGTCCCCTCGGACGCCAGCTTTTCTGCGAAGTAGGCGTTTCGTGCACTCGGGTCGTTGTTGTATCGCCGAGGTAGAACGTGTTTGACCGTCACTCCCAATTCAGCGGTCAAACGAAGCGCAAGATGCCGCGCCAAGGACACCCACGTGTCCGCCACTGCTGCCGCCTTCTTGTCGCCCGCACGCAAAGTTCCTGACGCGACGGCATCTCGGACCCCAACCCAATGGCGTCCCATGTCGACGAACTCGGCCGCACCGGACCGGGGGTGGTCCAGGTAGCGAAGAAACTCACCGAGAATCCACGCCTGCAGCGCATCGTCGACACCGCCGTGGGACAGAAGCATGCGAGCTTCGTGCGCTACCTCCGACCAGGACAGATGCCGCAGGGCCACCTTGGCGAGTTTGCGGCGGTCGACCTCGATGGGAAGCTCTCCCGCACTGGCAGGAATGTCGTTCGAAAGACTCACGACGACGTCGTACTTGTTCTTCCGCGCGACATCGAGATAGTTCTCCAACTGTTCCCGTCTGAGCTTGCCGTTCCCCGTCTTGACCTCGAGCAACGCGGTCCAGAGTTTGGCGCCACGCGACACCTTCAGCACGGCGTCGGGAATCACCTTCGACTCGCCCTGGGCGTACTGCACTTCGCAATAACCCTCGAACGCACCTGCCGGCGCCCCGACTCGGGAACAGATGGCACGGGCGAAAGGACGTACCGCCTGCATAGCCGCAACAAGCGCGGACGTTGCCCTGCGTTCCTGCTCTTCGCCGCTACCCACTCCAGCTACGGAGAAGAGTCGCGCAGGTTGCCAGGCGTCGTGCTCTGCGAGCTTGAAATCGATCGGCTTCGCCTTTGTGACAACTCGCCTGGTGGTTCGTACGCCGCGCCGCTTCGCTGAAGGTGCGGCGGATGTGCCGGCGTGGTCCTCGATGACATCCGCGACCGGAGCGGTCGGTGCCTCCCCGGCATCGGTGTGAGCGGAGTCGCGCACTGAGACGGTGTCACCGGCGTCGTGCGACGGTCCCCCCGGTTCCTCGTCGATGTCGACGCCGAAATCCGTCGCGAGCGCGGACAGACCGGAATCCCATCCTTGCCCGACAGCACGGACCTTCCATTCGCCGTTGCGCCGATAGATCTCCCCGAAAACGAAGGCAGCTTCGCTGGTCGCGTCTGCGGTCACGTACTCCGCCACCGGATGCCCTGCAGGGTCGACCACTCGCAGGGTGAGCTTGCCCAGGTCTCCGAATCTCCCGGTACCGAGGCTTCCCGCGAGCGCCACCGTGTGTACGTCGGCGGGCACGTCCGAGAGAACGACAGCGATCCGCGCCTGCGCTCCTTCTTCGGTTGTACTCGTGCCGAGGAACCGTACGGACCCGTCGGCGGACTCCGGCTGGTTGTAGAAGACGAAGTCCGCGTCCGAACGTACCTTTCGTTCGGAGCCGAGCAGCAGCGCCGAAGCGTCGACCTCGACCTCCGATTCGACCCACCCGACGACCACGTCGATCTGCGACAGGTCACTCGGCAGAGTGATGTTCTGTCCCTTGGACAGAATCGGAGATGTCACGGCAAACCCCCTGAGTAGTCGGCATCGTTCCACCCGAAGGGGTGAACCTCTGAAGGGATCGCTGTCGGCCCGATATTCGTTGCAGCCGAATGCCACCATCGGGCGCGATGGTGCTACTTGCGGCCCGGGGCCCAGTTCATGCCCCAACCGTAAGCACGATCGAGGTCGGACTGGCTGCCGTCGACGTACTCGACGAGCCGCGAGACGCTGATCTCGCGGCCGGTGTTCTGCAGCATCGCGATGGCACAGATGCGTGCGCCATTGTTCGGCGAGTCGAGGCGCACCTCGATCTGCGGTCCGGAGGGCGGAGTGAGGGTGACGACACCGTCCACGGCAGCCCAGTTCGGGGCGCCCTCGTAAATCATCGCGAAGATCAGGATCCGCCGGAATCGTTCGGGTTGGCCCAGGTCGATGCGCATGGTCTCACCGCCGGATACGGCGCCGGTCCGGTCGTCGCCGTCGAGTGCGATGAACGGGGGTTTCTCCAGCGCACCGAAGCTGTTCCCGAGGGCCTGGACGACGCCCTTGGAGCCGTCGGCAAGCTCGTAGAGGCAGGCGAGGTCGAGGTCGATGCCGCGGCCCGTCGCGCCACCCGTGAGCTTGGCGAGGAACCCCTGCTTCCGTGGGGCCGGGGATCCGCCCTGGGACCAGTTCAGGTTCACCTGGGTGATCCCTCGCTCCGCTCCGGACTTGGCGAGGCCGACCGTCGGAGCGGCCTTGGTGAGGCTGATCTTGCTCAGGCCGACTCCGCCCTGCTTGTCGCCGGGGTTCTTCGAGGGTCGGGTGTAATCGATTGCCATGGGTAAGACCTTTCCCTGGATACGAAGATGGGAACCCTCGATCGCTCGAACCGATCGAGGATTCCCATCGAAGTCGTGCGGTCAGGCGGCGACGGTCGCCTTCGCCTCCTGACGATTGCGGCGGATGCTGCTGGCGAACGCGGCACCGATGAGCGCGACCCCCACGAGACCCGTGACGATCTCGTTCACGTGATGGCCGATCGAGTACAGCAGGATGAACGCGAGCGCACCGATCGCCCAGTGCGCGCCGTGCTCGAGGTAGCGGTACTCCGAGAGGGTGCCCTTGCGGACGAGGAACACCGTGATCGAGCGGACGAACATCGCGCCGATGAAACCGAGGCCCAGGGCGATGATGATCGGGTCCGAGGTGATGGCGAACGCGCCGATCACGCCGTCGAAGGAGAACGACGCGTCGAGCACCTCGAGGTAGAGGAACAGGAAGAACCCGGCCTTGCCGGTGGCCTTGGCCAGCTGGGTGGGCCCGCCCGTCGGCTCTTCCTCTTCCTCGGGGATGTGGAACAGCTCGCCGAGCCCGTTGACGACGATGTAGGTGATCATGCCGAGCACGCCGGCGATCATCACGGTGGAGACCTTGTCCTCGGGAGCGAGGATCGTGGCGGTCAGCACCAGCAGCACCGAGGCGGTGACGACCTCGAGCTGGTCCAGCTTGCCGGCCCGCGCGAGCGGACGCTCGAGCCAGGCCAGCCACTTGATCTCGCGTTCCTCGAAGATGAAGTTCAGGAACAGCATCAGCAGGAACATGCCACCGAACCCGGCGATCTGCGGGTGGGCGTCGGTGATGATGGTCTCGTAGCTGGGGCTGCCGTCGGGGAAGTACGCGGCGTCGTTCGGCGGCGGGTTCAAGGCGAGGTCGAGTGCCTCGATCGGACCGAGGCCGGAGGCGATCCACACGATGAGCAGCGGGAAGATCAGCCGCATGCCGAACACGGCGATGAGGATGCCGATGGTGAGGAAGATCTTCTGCCAGAATTCGCTCATCCGCTGCAGCACGGTGGCGTTGATGACCGCGTTGTCGAACGAGAGCGAGACCTCGAGGATGCCGAGGATCGCGGCGAGGAACAGGGCCTGGGGTCCGCCGTAGAGGAAGGCGACCACCAGGGAGACGACGGTGACGGCAAACGATATGCCGAAGATGCGCAGAACCACGAAGCGTGGCCTTTCTGTCTGGATCGGGGCGGTGCAGGGTGGTTACTGCAGCAAATTATCGGTGAACCAAGGAAAGCGGCCCCCGGCGACGAAGCCGGGGGCCGGATCCGGAATCCGGATGCGACGTCAGACGTTGACGCCGTAGTCGCGGGCGATGCCCGCCAGGCCGGACGCGTAGCCCTGGCCGATGGCGCGGAACTTCCACTCCGCACCGTGCCGGTACAGCTCACCGAAGACCATGGCGGTCTCGGTGGAGGCGTCCTCCGACAGGTCGTAGCGGGCGAGCTCGTTGCCGTTGGCGCGGTCGACGACGCGGATGTACGCGTTGCGGACCTGTCCGAACGACTGGCTGCGGGAGTCGGCGTCGTAGATCGAGACCGGGAAGAAGATGCTCTCGATGTTGGCCGGCACGGCGCTCAGGTCGACGTTGACGACCTCGTCGTCGCCCTCGCCCTCGCCCGTGCGGTTGTCGCCGATGTGCTCGATCGAGCCGTCCGGGGACTTGAGGTTGTTGAAGAAGACGAAGTGCTGGTCCGAGACGACCTTCTTGTCGGCGCCGGTCGCGATCGCGCTGGCATCGAGGTCGAAGTCGGCACCGGTGGTGCTGCGGATGTCCCAGCCGAGGCCGACGGCCACGGCGGTGAGGTTCGGCGCTTCCTTGGTGAGGGAAACATTGCCGCCCTTGGTCAAGCTGACGCCCATGCGGGGTCCTTTCGATCTGTCGGTCCGGACGAGGTGCCCGGGCGGGCACGCCCGATTTGCGCGTGTCACTCCACCCTAATAGCTGTTCCGCGCCGACGCCCCATGCTCGAGGCGCGCGCACGGGGCCGAACCGCGCGGACCAGTACCATTCGGGGCGTGGCGAGCCGATGGACGCGCCGCCTCTTCGGCGGTGGGAGCACCGACGATCCGGTGGCCCGTGGCGCCTACGACGCGATGGTCGCCGCGTTCCTCGACATGGACCGCCGCCAGTCCGTCGCCGAGGCCGCCGTCACGGCCTCGCACGACCTCGCGCCGCAGCGCGGGCTGCGCCGCGAGTGGGAGCCCGTCCGCGAAGCCTGTTACCGCGCGGCCGAGACGTACCTGCACCTCGCCCGCACCGAACCGACCGATCCGCTCGCTCCCGCCCCGGCCTACGAACAGGCTCTGCAGCAGATCGGTCTCGCCACCCGCACCCTCGACCAGTTCTACGATCGCCACCGCGCACACCTCGAGCATTCGGTCGCGGTGGCACAGACCGTCCCGCAGCTCGCCCGGCAGGTCCGCACCGAGGCGCAGGCCGCGGCGGCGCTGGTGGACGCGCCCGAGCACGCCGCATACGCCGACTACCCGTCCGTGCGGGCCGCGGCGAACGCGCTCGACGCGGAGGTCCGCGCCCTGGATTCGGCGGTGGGAACCGGCGCCGTCCGAACGGCGGCACGGCGGGCCGAGGAGGCGGCCATCGCCCTGCGTCGCGCCCTCGCGCAGGCGCCGGACAAGGCCGAGTCCGCCCGGAAAGCTGTGGCATCCGTCACCACCCGCCTGTCGGCGGTCCGCACCCGCGCCGAGAGCCTGGCGCCGGCGTTCTCGGCCCTGCTGCGCGAGTTCAACGCGGCCAGCTCCGCCGACCTGTCCGGCAACGAGCGCGCCGCCCGCGAGTTCCTCGACCGGGCCGACGCCGACGTGACCGCGGCGCGAACGGCTTCGGCCGGGAACCGGCCCGAGCAGGCGCTCGAGCTGACCGCGGCGGCCCGGGCATCGCTCACCCAGGCGGAACGCTACGTCGACGCCGTCACCGAGCGGCTGTCCGTCCTCCGCGCGGTCCGCCGTGATCCGGCCGCGAAGGTGGAGCAGGTACGGTTCCGTCTGCGCGACGCGCAACAACTCGCGGTGCAACGGGGGTTGACCGCAGAATGGGGATCGGTGCTCGACGCGCAGCTCGATCGGATCGACAGGGCAGTCGGTTCGCTCACCGGCGTACACCCCGACTACTGGGCGTACGTCCGAGAGCTCGACGCCGTTTCGCGCTTCATCGCCGGCGTGGTGCAACGAATGAGAGGACGAACGGAAGAGGCATGAGTGGGGGAACCTTCGCCGATATGCGCACGATGCACCATTTCCACCACATGGACCGCGCGACCCGGGACACGCTGTTCCTGCATCCGCCGCAGGCATTCTCCGATGCCGACGAGCGCGATCGGCTCGCCGTCGCGCTCGGGGCCACCCTGTACGTCCCGGCCACCCGCGCGGATCTGACCGCCACGATCGCCCGCCGAGCCCGCGAGGGTGTCGCCTCGATGGTGATCGACCTCGAGGACGCCGTCGCCGATCATGAGGTCGAGGACGGCCTGCGCAACGCGGTCGCCACCCTCGACGAGCTCGCCGGCACCGCGGCCGCGACGATGCTGCTGTTCGTCCGGGTGCGCACCCCCGACGGTGTCGACCGCATCGCCGACATCCTGGGGCCCGGCGTCACCGCGTTGACCGGATTCGTTCTGCCCAAGTTCACCGCGGCGTCGGGGCCGGCCTTCCTCGATGCGGTGGCGGCGGCGTCCGAGCGGCTCGGCAAGCACCTGTACGCGATGCCGGTGCTCGAGTCCGCCGAGCTGGTGCACCGGCAGACCCGCGACGGCGAGCTGCAGCAGATCGCGGCACTGCTCGCCGGGCACCGTGACCGGGTGCTGGCGGTACGGATCGGGGCCACCGACATGTGCGGCACGTTCGGCATCCGCCGCGACCGCGACCTGACCATCTACGACGTACGCGTGGTCGTCGACGTCATTGCGGATGTCGTCAACTATCTCGGCCGCACCGACGGCACCGGATTCGTCATCACCGGTCCCGTCTGGGAGTACTTCGCCGATCACGAGCGCATGTTCCGCCCGATGCTGCGGGCCACGCCGTTCGCCGAGCACGACGCGGTGATGTTCCGCCAGCAGCTCGTCAGCCGGGATCTCGACGGGCTGCTCCGCGAGATCGCCCTCGACCGGGCGAACGGCATCCAGGGCAAGACCGTGATCCATCCCTCCCATGTGGCCGCGGTGCACGCCTTGTCCGCGGTCACCCACGAGGAGTACCACGACGCGGTCGACATCCTCGGCGGCGACGCAGGTGGCGTGCAGGCCTCCGGCTACCGCAACAAGATGAACGAGCGGCGTCCGCACCGCACCTGGGCGCAGCAGACGTTGCTGCGCGCCTCGGTGTTCGGCGTCACCAACAAGGGAGTCACTTTCGTGGACCTGCTGACGGCATTGGTGGACCGGTGACCGCGGGGTTGCAGTCACCCTGGGCGACGGAGCAATTCGGCCTGGAACTGCAGCACTTCGACTCGGCGACCGGCGACACCGTGCCGGACCTCGTCGTGCCGGGGCTGCGCCGCAACCCCCGTCGCGCACACCTGCTGGTCTCCACGGTGCTCGGCAAGCACATTCCCACCGACCCGGCCGCGGTCATCGGCGCGGGTGACCGGCTCGGCGATCTCGTCGCGGACCTGCTGGGCTCCGCCGCGCACGACACGGTCGTACTCGGATTCGCCGAAACCGCAACGGGCCTGGGTCATTGTGTGGCCAGCCGGCTGCGAGCGCGCTGCTACCTGCACTCCACCCGGCGTGACGTGCCCGGCGCCGGCACCTTCGCCGGGTTCGAGGAGGGCCACTCGCACGCCACGTCGCACCTGCTCCAGCCGACGTCGCCGGAGCTGTTCGCGAACGACGCACCGCTGGTCCTGGTGGACGACGAGATCTCCACCGGCGCCACGGCCGTCGACGCGATCCGGTCCCTGCACCGGCACCATCCTCGCGCCCGGTACGTCGTCGCGTCGCTCGTGGACATGCGCACCGCCGATCACCGTCGCGCGGTCGACGAGGCGGCCGCCGAACTCGGCGCCCGGATCGACCACGTGAGCCTCGCGGCGGGACACACGATCCTTCCCGACGGGCTCGTCGAGCGGGTCGCCGCACTGCCCGATCCGGATATGAATCCCGTTGCCTCACAAAGAGGCTCCGTGGATTTCGTGACGTTGCCGTGGCCGGCGACCGTGCCCGACGGCGGGCGGCACGGCTTCCTGCGCACCGACACCGCGGCTTTCGACGCCGCGATCGAGCACACGACCGAGGCCGTGGCCACCGCCCTCGGACCGGGACGGCCGGTCGTCGTGGTGGGCCACGAGGAACTGATGTACCTGCCACTGCGCATCGCCGACGCGCTCGCCCGCCGGGGGACCCCCACGCGGTTCCAGACCACCACCCGCTCCCCTGCGTACGTCCGGGACGTGCCCTGCTACCCCCTTCGGCGCGGATTCACCTTCATCGCACCCGAACCCGACGATGTCCCGCGGTACCTGTACAACGCGCGGTGGCCGGAGGAACGGGCACGGCTGCTGCTGGTGCTCGACGATCCCGCCGACACCGATCGCCTCCGGGCCGACGGTGGCCTGCTCGACGTGCTGACCGCCGCCGGGGAGGACGTGGTCGTCGCCGTCGTGCCCGCCACCGACCCGTCGGTGCTGCGCGCCGCCCGGGAGGGACGATGACCGTTCCGCTGGCCGGACCCGACTTCGGCTCCTACGCCCCGGACGAGGTGCGGTGGCTCCTCAAGGACCTCTCGCACGTCGCCCTCGAGGCCGACATCGCCGAGCGCGAACGCCGCATCCAGTCGGGTCTCGCCCACTACGCCGAGACGCTGCCGATCGAATACCAACCCGATGCCGCCTACCGCGAGCTGTTCGACAAGGTACTCGCCGCGACGGCGGGGCGCCTCGCCCACGCCGTCGGTACGGTCACCGAACTGCTGCTCGCCGAACGGGGCCGGGATCTGACGCTCGTATCACTGGCCCGCGCCGGCACTCCCGTCGGCATCCTGATCCGTCGCTGGGCGCAGCGGCACCACGGGCTGGACCTGCCGCACTACGCGGTGTCGATCGTGCGGGGCCGTGGCATCGACGTCGCCGCCCTCGACCACGTGACGGCGCGTCACGATCCGGCCTCGGTGGTGTTCGTCGACGGCTGGACCGGCAAGGGCGCCATCGCCCGCGAACTCGCGGCGGCCCTGGCCGAGTACCGGGCCGCGGGCGGTCCGGAACTCTCCGGCGACCTCGCCGTGCTCGCCGACCCCGGGTACTGCGTGCGGACCTACGGCACCCGCGACGACTTCCTCATCGCCTCGGCGTGCCTGAATTCCACTGTCTCCGGCCTGGTTTCACGCACCGTCCTCAACGAAACCCTGATCGGCCCGGGCGAGTTCCACGGCGCCAAGTTCTACGCCGAACTTGCCGGCGAGGACGTCTCGGCCGTCCTCCTCGACACCGTCGCTGCGGAATTCGGCGACCGGGACGCCGCAGTCACCGCCGCCGGGGACATCCTGCGGTCCGACCGCACCCCCACGTGGGCGGGCTGGGAGTCGGTGGAGAGGGTACGGGCCGAGTACGGCATCTCCACCGTCAACTACGTCAAGCCCGGTGTCGGTGAGACCACCCGGGTGCTGTTGCGGCGCGTGCCGTGGCGGGTGCTGGTCCGCGAGGCCGATGCCGAGGAGCACGCGCACATCCGGATGCTCGCCGCAGCCCGCGACGTGCCGGTCGAAACGGTTCCCGACCTGGCGTATTCCTGCATGGGACTGATCAAGGATCTGCCGTGACCACCGCCCTCGTCGCGACCGACCTCGACCGCACGATGATCTACTCGCGCGCCGCGATGGGCGAATCGCCCGTCGTCGACCGCGATCTGGTGTGTGTCGAGCACTACGACGGTGCGCCCCTGTCGTACCTGACCGTCACGTCCGCGCAGCGCCTGCGCGACCTGGCCGCCGCCGCGGTGGTGGTGGTGCCGACCACCACGCGCACCCCGGAACAGTTCCGGCGCATCGCGCTGCCCGGCGCACCGTGGCGCTACGCGATCGCCAGCAACGGCGGCGTGATCCTCGCCGACGGTGTGCCGGACACCGGGTGGCGGCAGGCGGTGGACGCGGGCGTGCGCGCCGAGGGCGCCGGACTCGACGAGGTCACCGCCGAACTGCGGCGCCGCGTCTCCGACGACTGGGTGCACAAGTTCCGCATCGCCGACGAGCTGTTCTGCTATCTCGTGATCGACGTCGCCGCCCAGCCGGTCGGATTCCTCGACGAATGGGACCACTGGTGCCGCGGCCGCGGATGGAGCGCCTCGCAGCAGGGCCGCAAGCTGTACACGATGCCGTCGGCGGTGTGCAAGAGCAAGGCCGTCGCCGAGGTCCGCCGGCGCCTGGTCGCCGACGGAACGCTCGCCCCGGATGCCGCGGTACTCGCCGCCGGGGACGGAGCGCTCGACGCCGAGATGCTGATCGCCGCCGACGCCGCGATCCGGCCGCGGCACGGCGAACTCGAGGCGCTGGACTGGCGGCACCCGACGGTGACGGTGACCCGGGAAACGGGGATCCGGGCCGGCGAGGAGATCCTGGCCTGGTTCGCCCGATACGCCCGGATCGGCGCGGGTTCGTACAGTGGCAGTGACGCTCCATGTTCCCCAAGACAGAGTTTCCAGTAACAGTGAGGACCCCTCCCGTGCCCGTATCTCTCGCCAAGGGTCAGAACGGCCCCCTCACCGCCACCGACGTCGTCGTCTCGCTCGAGCTGACCACCCCGGCCGACCTGTCTGCCCTGTTGGTCAAGGCCGACGGCAAGGTGCGCTCCGACGCCGACTTCGTCTTCTTCAACCAGCCGAGCGGGCCGGGGGTGCGGCTCGTGCCGGGCGCTCCCGGGCAGGCCGCGTCGCTGGCCGTGTCGCTGAACCAGGTGCCGGCAGACATCGACCAGGTGCGCGCGGTCATCACCCTCGACGACGCGTCGAGCAGCTTCGGTCGCTTCGCCCCGCCGTCAGCGCGGGTCTCCGACACCGCGGGCAACGTCCTCTACGAGTACCGGATCGACGGGCTGAGCAGCGAGTCGATCGTGATCGCCCTCGAGCTGTACCGGCGGCAGGGCGCGTGGAAGGTGCGGGCCGTCGGCCAAGGATACGCGGGCGGGTTCGCCGCGCTCGTGACCGATCACGGGGTGAGCGTCGACGACGCGCCCGCGGCGGCGCCGCAAACGGCTCAGCCCGCACCGCAGCCTGCGCAGCCCGTGCCGCCGTCGGTCCCGGCCGCGCCGCCCGTACCGCCGGCCTACTCCACGCCGCCGCCTTCTGCTCAGCAGCCCTACCAGCAGCCGGCCCCGCCGCAGCCGTACGTGCAGGCCTCCGCGCCGCAGCCGGCGCAGGACGCCCAGCCCGAGGTCAGCCTCACCAAGAGCCGGCCGGTCAGCCTCGTCAAGGGCCAGAAGGTCACCCTCCGCAAGGAGGGCGGTGTGGCCCTGACCTACCTGCGCATGGGGCTGGGCTGGGATCCGATCGCGAAGCGCGGTCTGTTCGGCAACCGTGCCGCCGACATCGACCTCGACGCGTCGGCCGTGCTGTTCGCCGACCAGAACCTCGTCGACGTCGCGTACTACGGCCAGCTGCGGTCCAAGGACGGCTCGGTCCAGCACCAGGGCGACAACCTCACCGGCGAGGGCGCCGGCGACGACGAGGTCGTGCTCGTCGACCTCACCCGGGTCCCGGCCCACATTACGACGGTCATGTTCATCGTCACCTCGTACAAGGGGCACACCTTCGAGCAGGTCGCGAACGCGTTCTGCCGGCTGGTGGACGGCACCAACAACGCCGAGCTGGCCCGCTACACCCTGCAGGGCGGTATGCCGTTCACCGGCATGGTGATGGCCAAGGTGTACCGGCAGGGGCAGGACTGGAAGCTTCAGGCGATCGGCGAGGGCATCCAGGCCAAGCATCCCGGGGAGGCCGCGCCGCAGCTCGGCCGGTTCCTGGTGTCCTGACGCCGTGACGGGGAGATTCGCGGCGGGGCAGAACGCCCCGCTGACGGCGCGCCGGGTCCGCTTCACGGCGCGCGCGGCAGGGCCGCTGGACGTGTGCGCGCTGGTGGTCGACGCGAACCTGCAGGTACGCACCTCCGCCGACGCCGTGTTCTACAACCAGCCCGGGGCGCTGGGCGTGGACCTGGCCGGCGACGCCGTCGTCGTGGATCTCGACCGGGTGTGCCCGCAGGCCGCCGCGGTGCTGTTGGCGGTCTCCTCGGACCGAGGGCCGGTGGGCGCGCTGTCCACCGACCTGACCGGGCCGCCCGGATCCGGGCCGGCGACGTTCGACGCGCCCGCCGGCGGTGCCGAGTCGGCGGTGATCTGCTGGGAGTTGTACCGCCGCGACGGCGGATGGAAGCTGCGGGCGGTGGGCCAGGGGTATACCGGTGGACTCGCCGAACTGTTCCGCGCGCACGGAGTGGACGTCGACGACGAGCCGGCTCCGCCCTCGCCGGATACCCCGGCGACGGTGCCGGTCGAACCGGAGCAGGCGTGGGAGCGGACCTGGCAGATCTTCGAGGACGCATCCCGCTCTGCCGCCGCGTTGGTCTCCGCGCACGACTACGCACTGCACCGGCTCGACGAGGAACTGTCCGCAGCCGTCTCCGACCCGGCCCGCCGCACCGGACCGGCCGCCGACCAGGCTCGGGCCGAGGCGAATCGGCGATGCGACGAGCTGATCGCCGCGGCTCGGGCCCGGCACGCCGCCGACACCGCGTTGTTGACCGAGGAACTGCGCGCCGTCGGCGCGGCCCTGCCCGCGGCGATGGCCTCGTGGGACGCACCGGCGTGGCAGCGGCCGGGTCTCGGCGGAAACGGGCTGCGGATAGGCGAACTCGGGGCCCCGGATCGCGACTCGCCGACACTTCCGTTGTGCCTCCCGTTGCCGCTGCGGCGCCCGCTGTGGGTCGACGGGGACTCCGTCGCCGCCGCCCCGATCGTGTCGGCCCTCGTGGTGCGGCTCCTCGCGGCGCACCCGGCGGCGCGACTCGACATCGTCGACACGGCCGGTGCGTTGTCCGCCCTCACCGATGTGGTGTCCTTCGCAGTGACGAGCCCGGTCGTCCGCGACGTCCCGGACATCGGACCCCGGCTGCGCGACGTGGCGCACACGGTCGATCTCGCCGCCCTGGCCGCGGCCGCGGATCCGGGTGCCGAGCCACCGGCGCCACGGATCGTGGTGCTCGCGGGTATCCCGCACGGCTACACCCGTGACGATCTGAGGCACGTCATCCGGATCGTGGAGGCGTCTGCGACACAGCCGGTTTCGGTGATCATCGTCGGCGAGGACGACGGTGTGACGGACGAGCCGTTGCTGGACCTGCTCTCGCAGGAGGCTCAGCACCTACCGGTGGCGCCGGGCACCCACATGGCCGATCCGTGGACCGGCACCGACTGGCAGCTCACGTTGGACACTGCGCCGGACCTCGACGGGCTCCGCCGCGTCGTCGCTGTGCTCGGGCGCTGAGCCTCGGGCTGAGCCGAACATCCGCGCGCGGCCGTGCTCCTTGCGCGCGTCCGTCGGGGACCGTACCCGCGCAGGAAGCACCTCCGCGCGCAAGGACAGTCGCGCGCCGCCGGTCCCGACATAGGCACTCGCTATCGGTCGCTGTGGATCTTGGACTTTGTTCCGCCGAGGCGCTGGTGATCGACTGATCGGGCACGGCGGCCCGACATCGAGGCGCTCGCCGAACGGAACGAGGAGTGGGATGTGAGCGGTCTGCACCTTCCGCAGCGGGTCCGGCAGCACGCGGCGGAACGGCCGGACGCACTTGCACTGACCTGCGGCGACACCACCGTCACCTTCGCCGAACTCGATCGGCGCACCAATCGGCTCGCGACCGCCCTGAGCGGTCTGGCCCGCCGCGGCGGTCGGATCGGAGCGCTCCTGCGCATGCGGCTCGAGGCCGCCGAGACCTTCGTCGCCTGCGGGAAAGCGGGGCTGGTGTTCGTCCCCCTGAACTGGCGGCTCACCCCGGCGGAGGCCGCCCGCATCGCCGAGGACGCGGAACTCGACGTGCTCGTCGTCGAATCCGGGTTCGCAGCGGCAGCCGAGGCGATCCGTGCCGCACTGCCCGGCCTGCCCGTCGTCCTCGTCGACACCGATCCCGGCGACGACCTGCTGCCCGGGGCGTGGACGTGGGAACGGCTCACCGCCACCGGCGCCGACACCGATCCCGGCCGCGGCGACGACCCCGACACGACGCTGCTGCAGCTGTACACCTCCGGCACCACCGGCACGCCGAAGGGGGTGCTCATCACCCACCGCAACCTCCACAACGACGAGGAGGGACAGCGCATCTACCACTGGCGGCCCGACTCGGTGGCGCTGAACGCGATGCCGCTGTTCCACATCGCCGGGGCCGGATGGCTGAGCACCTGCCTGTCCGCCGGTGTGCACGCCGTCCTGCTCGGCGAGTTCCAGCCACGCACCGTCGCGTCGCTCGTCGAACGCCATCGCATCACCCATGCGTTCCTGGTGCCCGCGACCGTCCAGATGCTGCTCGACCTGCCCGGCCTGGACACGTTCGACCTGTCGAGCCTGCAGTTGATCTTCTACGGCGCCTCCCCCGTCACGCCGTCGATGCTGCGCCGAGCCGTGCACACCCTCGGATGCGGATTCGTCCAGCGCTACGGGATGACGGAGACGAGCGGCTCCGTCACCGCGTTGCGCGTCGAGGATCACGACCCGACCGGTCCCCGCTCCTACCTGCTGCGCTCGGCAGGCCGTCCCATGCCCGGTGTGGAGATCGCCATCCGCGACGTGGCGACCGGGGAGGACCTGCCGGTGGGAGGGTCCGGCGAGATCGTGTGCCGCTCCCGCCACAACACGTCCGGCTACTGGCGGCGCCCGGAGGAGACCGCGGCGCTGTTCACCCACGACGGGTTCCTGCGCACCGGCGACGCCGGCCACCTCGACGAGGACGGCTACCTGTTCGTCACCGACCGGGTGAAGGACATGATCATCACCGGCGGGGAGAACGTCTACCCGATCGAGGTGGAGTCGGTGCTCGCCGAACATCCCGCCGTCGCCGAGGTCGCCGTGGTCGGGGTCCCCGACCGCAAGTGGGGCGAGGCCGTCACCGCCGTCGTGCGGGTGGCCGACGGTGCCGCCGTGCCGGACGAGAGCGAACTGGTCGCGTTCACCACCAGCCGGCTCGCCTCCTACAAGAAGCCGCAGCGCATCCACTTCGTGAGCGAGCTGCCGCGCAACGCCAGCGGCAAGATCCTCAAGCGCACGTTGCGCGACACCCTCGCGGGGGAGGTGTCGTGACCGCGGTCGAGGTCGTCGGCGTCGTGCAGCAGGAGGCGTGGCGGCGCGGCGAGCTGCCACCGGTCGAGCAGGTCCGGCCCGGGCTGTGGTCGATTCCCGTGCCCATGCCGAAGAACCCGCTGCGCTACGTGCTGGTCTACGCGCTGGCCCTGCCCGACGGCCTGGCCCTGATCGACGTCGGCTGGGACTCCGAACAGTCGTGGCAGGCCCTGGTCGACGGAATCCGGCAGACCGGGCACGACATCACCGAGGTCCGGTTCGCGGCGATCACGCACCTGCACCCGGACCACTTCGGCCTGGCGCCGCGGCTGCGCGAGGTCAGCGGTGCCGCACTGGCGATGCACGCCGCCGACGCGTCGCTGCTCGGCCACCACACCGCCACGGATCGGGAAGGGTTCACCGCGGCCTGGGCCCGGCAGCTGGCCCGGCTCGGAGCCCCCGAAGAGGTCCGATCGGGCGAGGTCATGGAACTGGTCCGGTTCGGGCCGCGCGAGTCGCTCGACGTCGTGCTCGACGACGGCACCCCCCTGGATCTGCCGGGCTGGGACCTGCACGCCGTGTGGACGCCCGGCCACACCCCCGGCCACCTGTGCTTCGTCGATCGCACCCACGAGCTGGTGTTCAGCGGCGACCACATGCTCCCCCGCATCAGTCCCAACATCTCCACCGTCCCGGGCGAACTGCCGAATCCGTTGCACCGCTACCTGCTGTCGCTGCACGCCACCACGAGCCTGCCCGACGGCGAGGTCTTCCCCGCCCACGAATACCGCTTCCGCGGTGTCGCTTCCCGCGCGCAGGCGCTGCTCGGCCACCACGAGGAACGTCTGGCCGAGATCGCCGAGGCCGTGTCCCGGCATCCCGGTTCCACGGCGTGGGAGGTCGCCACGCGGATCTCGTGGTCCCGTCCGTTCGAGACGATGTCGCCGCGTCTGTGCCGGCTCGCGGTGCGGGAGACCGACGCCCACCTGTTGGTTCTCGCCGACCGGGACGTGGTCACCGGGTGCGGTACCGACCCGGACCGCTGGATGCCGGCAACCGCCGTCCCCGTACGATGAGCCGGTGGACCTTCACCTCATCACCTATTTCGTCGCGGTCGTCGACCGGGGTGGGATCACGAAGGCCGCCCAGTCCCTCTACATTTCGCAGCCGTCGCTGTCGCAGGCCATTCGCACACTCGAACGTCGGCTCGGCACAACCCTGTTCGACCGGACCGGGCGCCGGCTCACGCTCACCGAGGACGGCCGCCGGCTCGACGTAGCGGCGCGCCGCATCCTCGCCGACGTCGAACGGGCGAAGGCGAAGGTCGCCGCGGTACGCGAACTCGCCTCGGGCCGCGTCGACGTGGTGACGTACTCGTCGTTCTCGTTCGACCCGATGATCGAGCTCGCCCGCCGCTTCCGTGACCGCTACCCGCACATCCTGGTGCGGATCGTCGACACGGACGGTCCCGCCGGGGTGCACACCGCGCTGCGCCGCGGCGAGGCGGAGATCGGCGTGACCGACCTGTCGGTCGAGCACGCGGGCATGATCACCGTGCCGCTGTTCGAGCAGGAGCTCGTGCTCGCCCTCCACCACGACCTCGCGGCCGACCTGCCGGACCCGATCCCGCGCACCCGTGTGCGGGACGTACCCCTCGTCGTCGATCTCGGCGACCGGACCAACGCCGCGAAGGCGGGCGGGCTGCTCGCCGAGAACGCCGCCAATGTCGTCGTCGACTGCGCCCACCCGGCGGCGACGTGGGGACTGGTGTGCCTGGGCACCGGCGCAACGGTGGTGCCCAGGCCGGTGGCCGAACAGCAGATGCCCACGGTGACGGTGCGGCCGCTGGAGCCGCCACTGACCCGGCCCGTCGGACTCGTGCTGCGGGCGGGCGAGCCGTCGCCGGCCGCGGCGGCGTTCCTCGACGTCGCCTCGACACTGCGGCAGGGAGTGTAGGACTGTGGATTTCCGGCAGGTGGAGTACTTCCTCGCGGTCGTCGAGAACAACGGCATCAACGGGGCCGCGACCGCGCTCGGCGTCGCGCAGCCGACGGTGTCGCAGGCCCTGCGCAGCCTCGAACGCGAGCTCGGCGTCGAGCTGTTCCACCGCATCGGTCGCGGCATGGTTCTCACCGCGGCGGGCCGCAGCCTCATCGGCCCGAGCCGGCAGATCCTGCGTGACGTGACCGCGGTCGAGGAGTTGCTCGCCACGTCGGACGGCGCGGTGGCGGGCCGGCTCGACATCATGGCCTTCCCGGCACTGTCCGCCGGCCCGCTGGTGGAGCTGATCGCGCGGTTCCGCCGCGAATATCCCAAGGTCGCGGTGCGGTTCTCGGCCCTGCAGGACGAGGAGCTGGTCGCGTCGCTGATCCGCGACGGTCACTGCGAGTTCGTCGTTGCGCACCTGCCGCTCGAGGGCGGCGACGGACTCGAGGTGATCGAGCTGGGCGAGCAGGAGTGGTGGCTGGCGTATCCGCCGGGATCCGAGCTGCCGGAGGGCCCGATCCACCTGTCCGAGCTGCCGGACATCCCCATGGTGTTCGCGCCGACCGGTGGGTCGATGGTCGATGCGGTGGAGTCGGCGCTGCGCGCGGCCGGTGCCCGTCCGGAGATCTCCGTCCTGGTCGGCCAGCGCGAAGTCCGGCTGCCGATGGTGGCAGCCGGACTCGGCGGGTCGATCGTGGATCGGGTGCCGGCGGAGGCCGCCGGGGACCGGCTCGTGGTGCGCGCATGCGAGCCGCGGCTGGTGGGCACGTACGGGCTCGCGTTCGATCCGGCGACCCTGTCTGCGGTGGGTCAGGCGTTCGTCGACCTGGTACGGCGGCGCTGACGCGCCGGTGCGTCCTTTGAGTTGCTCCCACAGCCCAAAGGACGCACCGGCCGCGAAGCGGCCTACACCCTCTCGAACACCGCGGCCAGACCCTGACCGCCGCCGATGCACATCGTCTCGAGGCCGTAACGGCCGTCGCGGCGGTGCAGTTCCCGGGCGAGCGTCGCCAGCATGCGGCCGCCGGTCGCGCCGACCGGGTGGCCCAGCGAGATGCCGGACCCGTGGACGTTGGTGCGCTCGAAATCGGCTGCGCCGAACTTCCATTCGCGAGTCACCGCGAGTGCCTGCGCCGCGAAGGCCTCGTTGAGTTCGATCACGTCGACGTCGGCGAGCGTGATGCCGGCCTTGGCGAGGGCCTTCTCCGTGGCCGGAACCGGGCCGATGCCCATGATCTTCGGAGCCACACCGGCCAGGCCCCAGGACACGACCCGCACGAGCGGGGTCAGGCCCAGCTCCGCGGCGCGCTCGGGGGTGGTGACGAGGCACATGGACGCGGCGTCGTTCTGGCCGCTGGCGTTACCGGCGGTGACCGTGGCCTCGGGATCCTGCTTGCCCATGATCGGCTTCAGCTTCGCCAGCGACTCGACGGTGACGTCCGGGCGGGGATGCTCGTCGGTGTCGATGACGTCGTCACCGGAGCGGGTCGTGACGGTGACCGGGACGATCTCCTCGGCGAGGATGCCGTTCTTCTGCGCGGCGACGGCGCGGGCGTGCGAGGACACCGCGAGCTCGTCCTGTTCGAGCCGGCTGATGCCGTAGTCGCGGCGCAGGTTCTCGGCGGTCTCGATCATGCCGCCGGGCACCGGGTAGAAGCGGCCGCCGGCGGTGGCCCGGGCACGCACGAGGCTGTCGTGCATCTGCACGCCGGTGCGGGCGCCGCCCCAGCGCATGTCGACGGAGTAGAACGAGGCGTTGCTCATCGACTCGGCACCACCGGCGACGACGACCTCGTTGTCGCCGTTGCCCACCTGGAGCGCAGCCTGGATGACGGCCTGCAGGCCGGAGCCGCAGCGACGGTCGATGTGCATGCCGGGCACCGTGATCGGCAGGCCCGCGTCGAGCGCGACGACGCGGCCGATGGCGGGGGCCTCGCTGTTGCCGTTGCAGTGGCCGAGAATGACGTCCTCGATCGCGTCGGGGGCGATTCCGGTGCGGTCGAGAAGACCCTTCAGTGCGGCGACACCGAGGTCGACGGCGGTGAGGGACTTGAACATTCCGCCGTAGCGGCCGATGGGAGTGCGGACGGGCTCGCAGATGACTACTTCGCGCATGACGACCTTCGGGAGAGGAGAGTGATTGTGAAAGAGACTGTGAGACAGGGACTCACATGAATCGGCCGCCGGTGACCTCGAGTACCGTACCGGTCATGTACGAGGACATGTCGGACGCGAGGAAGAGGGCCACGGACGCGATCTCGGACACCTCGCCGGGCCGGCCCATGGGGATCTCGCTCATCTTCTGATCCCAGGCCTTCTGCGGCATCGCCTCGGTCATCGCGGAACGGATCAGGCCCGGCTGGATCGCGTTGACCCGCACGCCGTGGTGCGCCATCTCCTTCGCGGCCGCCTTGGTGAGGCCGACGATGCCCGCCTTCGCGGCCGAGTAGTTGGTCTGGCCGACCATGCCGACCTTGCCGGAGAGCGAGGAGATGTTGACGATGGCGCCACGCTTGGAATCGCGCATGATCGCCGACGCCTTGCGGGTGCCGTGCCAGGTGCCCTTGAGGTGGACGGCGATCACCAGATCGAAGTCCTCCTCGGTCATGGTGCGCATCGTCGCGTCGCGGGTGATGCCGGCGTTGTTGACGACGACGTCGAGCGAGCCGAACCCGTCGACGGCCTCCGCGAGGAGCGTGTCCCACTCCTCCGCGTTCACCACGTTGCACCGCACCGCCCGGGCCACCTCGCGGCCACCGAGCTTCTCGGCGGCGGCTGTCGCGGCATCGAGGTCGAGGTCGCCGAGGACGACCCGGGCGCCGGCGTCGACGAACTCCTGTGCGATCGCGAAACCGATGCCCTGAGCGCCTCCGGTGATGACGGCGGTTCGGTTCTCCAGCAGTGACATGAGGTTCCTTTCGCACGAGCCCACCCGGTCCGGGGACGGTGGGAAGGCACCGATGAATCGAGGACGCGGGCGACGCCCGTCGGCTGATGCTCCGAATATACCGAGAGGACCGGTGATTCGACCCCGCCCCATTCATCGACAGTGCCTATGTGGCGATGGGGTGATTCGTATTGGACACCCGCCGCCCCGGAAACCGATGGTGGATTCATGACAACCTCGACTGCGACGCCGGCTGCCCAGGTCGACGACGACGACTTCCAGGAAATCCTCGCCCAGACCCGCGCGTTCGTGCGCGGCGTGGTGGTGCCGCGCGAGCAGGAGATCGCCGACACCAACGCGATTCCGGACGACATCCGCACCGCTGCCAAGGAGATGGGCCTGTTCGGGTACGCCATCCCGCAGGAGTGGGGTGGGCTGGGCCTGAACCTGGCGCAGGACGCCGAGCTGGCGATGGAGCTGGGCTACACCACGCTGTCGCTGCGGTCGATGTTCGGCACCAACAACGGCATCGCCGGGCAGGTCCTCGTCGGGTTCGGCACCGACGAGCAGAAGGCGCAGTGGCTCGAGAAGATCGCCTCCGGCGAGGTCGTCGCGTCCTTCGCGCTGACCGAGCCCGGCGCCGGCTCGAACCCGGCCGGGCTGCGCACCAAGGCCGTGCGCGACGGCGACGACTGGATTATCACCGGTGAGAAGCGGTTCATCACCAACGCCCCGCTCGCGGACCTGTTCGTCGTCTTCGCCCGCACCCGCCCCGCCGACGAGAACGGCACCGGCATCGCGGTGTTCCTGGTCCCGGCCGACACCGACGGGGTGCAGGTCGGCGCCAAGGACCGCAAGATGGGCCAGGAGGGGTCCTGGACGGCGGACGTGCACTTCACCGACGTGCGGGTGCCGGCCGCGGCGCTGGTCGGCGGCAGCGAGGACGTCGGCTACAAGGCCGCGATGACCTCCCTGGCCCGCGGGCGGGTGCACATCGCGGCGCTGTCGGTGGGGCAGGCGCAGCGCGCGCTGGACGAGTCGGTCGCGTACGCGGCGACCGCGACGCAGGGCGGCACCGCGATCGGCAACTTCCAGCTGGTGCAGGCGATGCTCGCCGATCAGCAGACCGGGGTGATGGCCGGGCGGGCGCTGGTGCGCGACGCGGCGCGGGCGTGGGTGGAGGGCACCGACCGGCGGATCGCACCGTCGGTGGCGAAGCTGTTCTGCACCGAGATGGTCGGCAAGGTCGCCGACCTGGCGGTGCAGATCCACGGCGGCACCGGGTACATGCGGGAGGTGCCGGTCGAGCGGATCTACCGGGACGTGCGGCTGCTGCGCCTGTACGAGGGCACCAGCGAGATCCAGCGTCTGATCATCGGCGGCGGACTGGTCAAGCAGGCCCAGCGCGGCTGACCCCGGAACGCGACGAGGGGCGGTGCCTGTCGAAGGCACCGCCCCTTTTCGTCTGTTCGTCCGAGCGAATGTATCGCTCACCTCGTCAGACCGACAGCATGGTCCATTCGCTCGGCGACGCGGCGACGCGGCGACGCGGTGACGCGGTGACACGGCGACACGGCGACACGGCGACACGGCGACACGGCGACACGGCGACAGGGCGACAGCCGGGCACCGTCGCGGTACCCGGCTGCCGGTTCAGCGTGAGGCCGCGGCCTGCTCGATCCGGGCCCGCAGATCCGTCTTGAGCACCTTGCCCGCCGCGGAGGTGGGCAGCGCGTCCACGAGGACGACCTCGCGAATCTTCTTGTAGGGCAGGACCTGCTCGGCAACGAATGCCATCAGCTCGGCAGGGTCGGGCTGCGCGCCCGGCACCGGCACCACGAAGGCGACCGGTTCCTGCCCGACGTTGCCGGCCTCGCGGCCGACCACCGCCGCCGTCGACACCGCAGGATGGGACACCAGGATCTCCTCGAGCTCACGCGGATACACGTTGTAGCCCTTGTAGATCAGCATGTCCTTGGCGCGGTCGCAGATATAGACGTAGCCGTCGGCGTCGCGGTAGGCGATGTCGCCGGTGTCGAGCCAGCCGTCCACGTACTGCTGGGCCGTGATCTCGGGATGGCCGAGGTAGCCGTCGGTCACCTGAGGCCCACGGACCCACAGTTCGCCGCGCTCGCCCTCGCCGAGGACGACGCTCGGATCGTCCTGGACCCGGATCTCGATCTCGGTGTCGAAGACGGGCAGGCCCACACTGCCGAGACGATAGGTGGACCCGATGATCAGCGGCATGGCGGTGACCACACACGTGCCCTCGGTCAGGCCGTAGCCCTCGGCCACGCGGGCGTTCGGGAACGCCGTACCGAGCGCCTCGAGCGTGACGTGGTCGATCGGCGCCGCCCCCGACGACACGACCCGCACCGACGTGGTGTCACGGCGGGCGACGTCGGGGTGGGTGGCCAGCGCATGCCACATGGCCGGGCTGCCGGTGATGTAGCTGGCGCGGTGCCGCTCCACGAGCTCGAGCATGCGGGCGGGGTCGAAGCGGCCCGCGAGCACCTGGGTGAGGCCGCACAGCAGCAGGAACGACGTGTTGATCAGCGCGTGGGCATGGAACAGGGGCGACACGACGACGGTGGCGCCCTCGCCGGGGATCACCCCGTGCACATCGAGACCCTCGATCGGGCGCAGCGCGACCAGCCCGTCGCCGGTGGTGACGACCTGGTGGGCGGCCCGCCACCCGCACATCTGGGTCACGTTGGCGACCACGTTGCGGTGCAGCACGCGCACGCCCTTGGAGATGCCGGTGGTACCGCCGGTGAAGGCCAGGTGCGCGACGTCCGTTCCGGCGACCTCCGCCGGCGTGAACGCCGTGGGCTGCCCGGCGAGGAACTCGTCGTACCGCACGACGGCCGCGGAGGTGGGGGCCACCTCCACCGGCTCGTCGGAGACCACCACGATCGTCACGGCCGTGGTGCCCGCCGCGGCGCCGAGGAGGACACCGAGCTGCTGCGGCTGGGTCACCGCCGCCACGGCGCCCGTCTCCTCGATCTGCTTGCGCAGGCCCGGTTCCGGTTGCAGCGGGTTGACCAGCGTCACGGTGGCGCCGGCCCGCAGCGCACCGTAATAGGCCACGATGAACTCGATGCAGTTGCCCACGTGCAGCAGCACCACGTCGCGCGGGGCGACACCGGCTCCCTGCAGGGCGGAGGCGAACTGCGCGGAGCGCTCGTCGAGCTCGCGGTACGTGCACACCCGTTCCCCGTCGACGATCGCCGGGCGGTCGCCGTAGAGGGCGGCCATGCTCGGCGCCCACACGCCCATCGTCACGTCCGGGTAGGACAGCGACATCGTCGACGGATCCGGCAGGTTCATGGTCATCCGTCCCACCTCAGCGCGGGGCCATGCGGATGGCACCGTCGAGACGGATGGTCTCACCGTTGAGGTAGCCGTTCTCGAGGATGTTGGTGGCCAGCCGGCCGAACTCGTCGGGGCGGCCCAGGCGCGCCGGGTTCGGCACGGTCTTCTCGAGCGAGGCACGCACATCGTCGCGCAGGCGCGCGAGCAGCGGGGTGTCCATGATGCCCGGCGCGATGGTGTTGACGCGGATGTTCTTGCTGGCCAGATCGCGGGCGGCGACGACGGTCATGCCGACGATGCCGGCCTTGGACGCCGAGTAGTTGATCTGGCCGATCTGCCCCTCGAAGGCGGCGACCGACGCGGTCATGACGATGGCGCCACGCTCGCCGTCGACCGGCTCGAGCGCGGCCATGCGCTCGGCACCGAGACGCAGCGCGTTGAACGAGCCGATCAGGTTCAGCCGGATCACGAACTCGAAGTCCTCGAGCGAACCGGCCTTGCCCTCCTTGTCGAGGACGCGCATCTTCCGGCCGGCGCCGGCGCAGTGCACGAGTCCGCGCAGGCCGCCGCGCTCGTGCGCGACGTCGAGGGCGGCGGCGAACTGCTCGGCGTCGGTGACGTCGGCGGCGGCGAAGGCCGCGCCGTCACCGAGGGAGCTCGCGACGTCGGCACCCGGCGAGCCAGGCAGGTCGATGAGGGTGACGGTGCCGCCGGCGTCGAGGACGCGGCGGGCGGTGGCCAGGCCGAGACCGGAGGCGCCGCCGGTGATCGCGACGGAAAGACCCTTCAGTTCCATATCTTTCGTTCCTTTTCGTGAAATGCGAAGCGGGGTGTCAGAGCAGTTCGAGGATGGTGGCGTTCGCCATGCCGCCGGCCTCGCACATCGACTGCAAGCCGTAACGGATGCCGTTGTCGCGCATGTGGTGCACGAGACGGGTCATGAGGATCGCGCCGGAGCCGCCGAGCGGGTGGCCGACGCCGATGGCGCCACCGAGGGGGTTGAGCCGGTCCATCGCGGCGCCGGTCTCGATCTGCCACGCGAGCGGCACCGGGGCGAACGCCTCGTTGATCTCGAAGGCGCCGATCTCATCGATGGACAGGCCCGACCGCTTCAGCGCCTTCTCGGTGGCCGCGATGGGACCGGTGAGCATGATGACCGGATCGTCGGCGGCGACGACGGCGGTGTGGATGCGGGCCATCGGGGTCCAGCCCTGCGCCGCGGCGTACTCGCTCGTGGTGATCAGCAGGGCACCGGCGCCGTCGGAGATCTGCGAGGAGTTGCCGGCGTGGATCACGCCGTCCTCCTTGAACACGGTCTTCAGCTTGGCCAGGGACTCGAGGCTGCCCCCGCGGCGGATGCCCTCGTCGGCGCTCAGGCCGGCGATCGGGGCGAGTTGCCCGGCGAAGGCGCCGGCGTCGGTCGCGGCCGCGGACAGCTCGTGCGAGCGCAGCGAGTACTCGTCGAGCGCGGTGCGGGACAGGCCCCACTTCTCGGCCATCATCTCCGCGCCGGTGCCCTGGCTGAAGCCCTCGACACCGAACCGCTCGAGAACCTCGGCCGGGAAGTGCTCACCGTTCTTGCTCGCGCTGCCCATCGGGACGCGGCTCATCGACTCCACGCCACCGGCGACGACCACGTCGCTCTGACCGGAGATCACGGTAGCCGCGGCGAACGAGACGGCCTGCTGGCTCGACCCGCAGGCGCGGTTCACGGTGGTGGCCGGAACCGTCTCGGGCCAGCCGGCGGCGAACACGGCACTGCGTGAGACGATTCCGGCCTGCTCGCCGACCTGGCTCACGCAACCCCACACGACATCCTCGACCGACGCGGGATCGAGCCCGGTGCGGTCGGCGAGGGCCCCGAGCACGTGTGCCGACAGGTTGGCGGGATGGATCTCGGACAGGGCACCGCCACGGCGCCCGATCGGAGTACGGACGGCATCGACGATCACGGCATCGCGCATGGGGATTCCTTACTGCAGTAGAAGAGCGAGGAGCGGAGACGACGACCGGCCGGGTGGTGGTCCTCGATATCGAGTCGATCACGCACCCGGCCGGTGGGGAAAGGACATTCGGTGGATGACTCCGTTAGGCGGAAGCTATGCCTTCGCGGTGGCGTCCGACTCGCCCCGGATGACGGCGCGGTCGCGCTCCGGGTTCGCGAAGATCAGGACGAGGATCGCCGCGACGATGCCGAGTGCACCGATGACCTGGAAGGCGGTCGCGTAGCCCTCGGCCGGGGTGGCCGCGTTGTCGACGAGCACGCCGGTGCCGTAGGGGGCGACCAGGCCGCCGACCGCCATCAGTGCGAGGAACACGCCCATCGTGCCTGCGGTCTGCTGCGGCGGGCACAGCTCCGAGATGGCGGCGTTGATCAGGGGGAAGACGATCGCGCCGAAGCCGTAGCCGATGGACACGGCCGCGACGGCGAGGCCGGGGGTGCCGATGCTGGGCAGGAAGACCAGGACCGAACCGCAGACGAGGACGCCGATGCCGGGAACGATGATCCGCACGACCCGGGAGCGGTAGCCGCGCTGGGCGAGCCGGTCGGTGACCGAACCGGAGGTGACCATGAGGACGAGACCGACGATCGACGGCAGGGCGAACATCGAACCGGCCTGCAGGGCGCTGTAGCCGAGGCCCACCTCGAAGTAGGAGGGCAGCCAGGTCAGCACGACGGTGGTGAGCGCGTAGACGACCATGATCAGGACGGCGCAGCTGATGAACGTGCGGGTGAGGAAGATCTTCTTCCACGGCACCGACGGTTCGGTGGATGCGGTGCCGGTCCCCTTCTTCACGGCCGTCGCGGTGAACGGGCCTTCCTTCCAGCCGGTCAGCCACGAGGCCATCCACACGGCGCCGAGGATCGACAGGGAGACCAGGGCGGCCCGCCAGCCCCACTCGACCGTGATGTAGGCGAGGATCGGGGCGAGAGCGATCTTGGCAACCGACGCCGAGCCGGCGAGGAAGGCGCCGGGCAGACCGCGCTTGGCCGGGGGATGCCAGGAGTACGCGGCGGTGTGCATGAGCGCCGAGCTGGGGCCTTCGGCCAGGCCGAGCAGCATGCGGGTGACGATCAGCATCACCAGGCTCGCCGAGACGACCAGCGGCAGCATGACCACCGACCACATCGCGGCCAGCGCAAGCAGCGCCCACCGCAGGGTGAGGTATTTGTTGAGCGGGCCGGCCAGGAAGCCGCCGAGTGTGAAGGTCACGAAGAACAGGGATCCGACGAGGCCGATCTGGGAAGAGGACAGTCCCAGCTCGCGAGCCAGCGGCTGCGCGATGATGCCCAGCACCGCCTTGTCGGCGTAGTTGACGACGTACAGGAAGATCACGAGGCCGGTCATGCCCCATGCCTGCTTGCCGCTGACGAGTGGTGCCGCCCCCTTCGGCGGGGCGCCGTGCGCTGCGTCGTGCGAGATTTCGCCAGTGGTCACCGGAGTGTCCCCTTAATGGCTCGAAGGGATATATCGATCGGACGGTGCGTCGGCGATCGAAGGAGATGCACCGATCAGGCGCTCGGGATCCATTCAACGTGGTCTAGGTCACTGAGGCAATGTCCCGTCGACGAATCGATCGATCGTCGAAACCTATGGACTTCCGGCCCTCCAATGCGAGGGCCATTGATCGGCGCTAACCGACCTATAGCCGAACGGTGTTGGCCCTGTGGCCCGGCGGTGCTGCATATTTGCTCGGACAGCTTCGCCGGCGCGCCCTGGGCTCCGGCGTCCGCCCGGATGAGGACAGGCGATATGAACTCCACTGCTTCCATCGACGAGCTTCCCTCGTCCACCGCGCCCCTGGCCGGTGTGCGGGTCATCGAGGTCTCGAGTTTCATCGCAGCCCCACTGTGCGGCATGACGCTCGCGCAGCTCGGCGCCGAGGTCGTCCGCGTCGACCCGATCGGCGGCGCTGCCGACTACCACCGGTGGCCCGTCACCGAGGACGGCGAGTCCATCTACTGGGCGGGCCTGAACAAGGGCAAGCGCTCCCTCGCGGCAGATTTCCGGGACCCGAACGCGCACAAGCTGATCCGGGACCTCATCACCGACGCCGGGGTGCTCGTCACCAACGCCGCGGGACGCGACTGGCTCAACTACGACGAGCTCGCCACGATCCGCCCCGATCTGATCCACGTGCAGGTCCTGGGCCGCGCGGACGGCGGTTCCGCCGTCGACTACACCGTCAACGCCGCCGCGGGCTTCCCGCTCGCCACCGGCCCCGTCGGCCACGCCGGACCGGTCAATCACCTGTTGCCGGCGTGGGACGTCGCATGCGGTCTCTACGCCGCGCTCTCGGTCGCGTCCGCGGTGCACCGCCGCGAGGTCACGGGTGCAGGCGCGAAGATCGTGCTCCCCCTCGAAGACGTCGCCCTCGCCACCGTCGGCAACCTCGGCTACCTCGCCGAGGCCCAGCTCGGCGGGCCCGACCGCGACCGGATCGGCAACGCCGTCTACGGCACCTACGGTCGCGATTTCACCACCTCCGACGGCGCGTCCTTCATGGTCGTCGCGCTGACCCCGCGCCACTTCCGCGACCTGACCGAACTGACCGGCACGACGGCCGCGGTCGACGCGCTCGAAGCCGCCCTCGGCGCCGACTTCCGCGACGAGGGCGCCCGCTACCGCCACCGCGAGGTACTCGACGCGTTGTTCGCCGTGTGGTTCCGCGAGCACACCGCCGCCGAGGTGGAGACCGCCCTGTCGGGCACCTCGATCCTGCACGAGCGGTACCGCACCTTCGCCGAGATCGCGAAAGACCCTCGCGTCACCGCCAATCCGATGTTCCAGTACGTCGAGCAGCCCCGCGTCGGCGGGCACCTGGCCCCCAGCCTGCCGATGTCGTTCGACGGCCTCCACCCCGCACCCCGGCCGGCGCCGGCCAACGGCGACGACACCGCCGCCGTCCTCAGCGAACACCTCGGCCTGACGCCCGAGGAGATCGATCGTCTCGCCACCGACGGGACCGTCGGTGTCCCCGCCGGCACCCTCCCCGCCCTCGAGAAGGACTTCGCATGACCCGTCTCGCCCAGACCCTCGGCCTCACCGAGTTCCAGACCGAGATCCTCGCCACCGTCCGGCAGTTCGTCGACCGGGAGATCATCCCGAACGCGCAGGAACTCGAGCACTCGGACACCTACCCGCAGGCCATCGTCGATCAGATGCGGGAGATGGGCCTGTTCGGGCTGATGATCCCCGAGGAGTACGGCGGGCTCGGCGAGTCGCTGCTCACCTATGCCCTGTGCGTCGAGGAACTCGCCCGCGGCTGGATGAGCGTGTCCGGCGTGATCAACACCCACTTCATCGTCGCCTACATGCTGCGCCAGCACGGCACCGACGAGCAGAAGAACTACTACCTGCCGAAGATGGCGACCGGCGAGACCCGCGGCGCCTTCTCTATGTCCGAGCCGGAACTGGGCTCGGACGTCGCCGCGATCCGCACGAAGGCCAAGCGTGACGCCGACGGCGACTACGTGATCAACGGCCAGAAGATGTGGCTGACCAACGGCGGCAGCTCGACCCTCGTGGCCGCGCTGGTGCGCACCGAGGAGGGTGCCGCCAAGCCCCACGAGAATCTCACCACGTTCCTCGTGGAGAAGCCCGCCGGCTTCGGCGAGGTCGTCCCCGGCGTCACCATCCCCGGCAAGATCGACAAGATGGGCTACAAGGGGATCGACACCACCGAGCTGATCTTCGACAACTACCGCGCCAAGGCGACCGATGTCCTCGGTGGCACTCCCGGCCGCGGCTTCTACCAGATGATGGACGGCGTCGAGGTCGGCCGCGTGAACGTCTCCGCCCGCGCCTGCGGCGTCGCCATCCGCGCGTTCGAACTCGCCGCCCGGTACGCGCAGCAGCGCACCACCTTCGGCAAGCCCATCGCGCAGCACCAGGCGATCTCCTTCTCCCTCGCGGAGATGGCGACGAAGGTCGAGGCCGCTCATCTGATGATGGTCAACGCCGCGCGGCTGAAGGACTCCGGCGAGCGCAACGACGTCGCCGCCGGCATGGCGAAATACCTCACCAGCGAGTACTGCTCGGAGGTCACCCAGGCCAGCTTCCGCATCCACGGCGGCTACGGCTATTCCAAGGAGTACGAGATCGAGCGGCTCATGCGCGAGGCACCGTTCCTGCTCATCGGCGAGGGCACCAGCGAGATCCAGAAGACGATCATCAGCAAGGGCGTACTGCGCAGCTACGCACTCTGATCCGCATCGACCCCATTCGAAGGAGAACCTTTCCGTGCAGCGAACCGTGTTCAACGAGGACCACGAGGCCTTCCGCAAGCTCGTCCGCGACTTCATCGCCAAGGAGGTCGCGCCGGTCCACCACGACTGGGAGGTCGAGGGGCATCCGCCGCGCGACTTCTACCGCCGTCTCGGTGAGCTCGGCGTGCTCGGCATCCAGGTGCCCGAGGAGTTCGGCGGGGGCGGCGAGAAGTCCATCAAGTTCAACGCCGTCGTCGCCGAGGAGACGGCCGCCGCGGGCGTGTCCTTCGGCAGCTACTCGGTGCATTCCAACCTGATCCTGCCGTACCTGCTCGAGTACGCTTCCGAGGAGCAGAAGCAGCGCTGGCTGCCCGGATTCGCCTCGGGTGAACTGATGTTCGCGATTGCGATGACCGAGCCCGGCACCGGGTCGGACCTGGCGAACATCTCGACGACGGCGAAGCTGTCGGCCGACGGCAGCCACTACGTCGTCAACGGCGCGAAGACGTTCATCACCGGTGGTGCGCTCGCCGACCGCATCCTCGTGGTGTGCCGCACGGCGCCCGCCACGCCGGAGGACCGCCGCGCGGGGCTGAGCATTCTCGTCGTCGACACCACCTCCGAGGGCTTTGCCGTGGGCCGCAAGATCGAGAAGATCGGCCTCAAGGCGTCCGACACCGCCGAGCTGTCCTTCACCGACGTGAAGGTGCCCGTGACGGACCGGCTCGGCGAGGAGGGATCCGGATTCTCGTACCTGACGCACAATCTCGCGCAGGAGCGGCTGACCATCGCATTCGGCGCATCGGCGTCCTCGGCCGCGGCGCTCTCGCACGCGATCGCGTACGTCAAGGACCGCAAGGTGTTCGGCAAGCCGGTCGCGTCGTTCCAGAACACCAAGTTCGTCCTCGCCGAGTGCGCCACCGAGGTCGAGGCGATCCGGCTCATGGTCGACCGTGCCCTCGACCTGCACGACGCGGGCGAGCTGACGGTCGCGGACGCGGCGAAGGCCAAGCTGTTCTGCACCGAGGCCGCCGGCCGGGTCATCGACAAGTGCCTGCAGCTGCACGGCGGCTACGGCTACATCACCGAGTACCCGATCGCGCGGCTCTACGCCGACACCCGCGTCAGCCGCATCTACGGCGGCACCAGCGAGGTCATGAAGACGATCATCGCCAAGGATCTCGGGCTCTGACCTCCGCCCGCACAGGATCCGTGCGGAGAACCGGAATCCGCCCACGCCACGGCGTGGGCGGATTCCGGTACTGCGAGCGAATTCGGTTGCGCTCCGGATTCACTCGACGATCGCGGTGGCCGGGACACGTCCGAGCACGGCCCTGGTGGCGGTGACGAGCTGCTCGAGCCAGGCGTCCGTGCCGATCGCCTGGCGCAGCGGCTCGTTCGGCAGCTCGATGCTCACCGGCAGCCCCTCCGGCAGGGCGGACCAGATCGCCGGCAGGTCGATGCCGCCCGTGCCGGGCACGAGCCTTTCCTCCCGGGCGTGCCGGATCAGTTCGGCGTGATCGCGCGGGGCGGGGGTGGCGCCGTCGCACATCTGGGCGTAGTGCAACCACTCGCGCGGGATGGCCGCCAGGTCGGCGACGGTCGTGGAAGAGCGCGCGACGTGCAGCGCGTCGACGAGCACACTGCGGGCCGGACCGTCGGCCCCGGCGACGATCTCGACGGCCGTCTTCGCGTCGGGAACCGCTGTCCACGGCATGAATTCGAGGCTCGCAACGATGCCGTAGGAGGCGCACAGCTCCGCCAGCCGCGCGTAGGAGTCGGTGAGACGGGCCCGGTCGGGGTCGTCGCCGCCGACCAGGACGGCCCGCGCCCCGAGCCGCGCGCCCGCCTCGAGCAGCGGAGCGTAGTCGGACGGGTCGAAATCCGGACCGAGACGGATGATCTCGAGATCAAACACCTCGACCGGGGAATCGGCGAGACGGCGGACGAGCGCGGAGAGCGCGGCGTCGTCCTCATGCAGCGGGTAGGCCGTGGTGCCGGGCGCCGCGGGCAGCAGACGCAGTCCGATCGTGTCGAATCCGTGCCGTTCGGCGAGATCGACGTGCTGCAGCGGCGGGGTGTCGAGGACGGTGAGGGCGGCGAGGCCGAGCGGGGTGCTCATCGGGTGGCTCCTGTGGTCGATGCGAGGCGGCGTCCGGTCAGGTACCCGAAGGTCATTGCCGGGCCCAGATTGATTCCGCCGGAGGGGTAGTGGCCGCCCATTACGCTGGACTGGTCGACGCCGACCGCGAACAGACCGTCGATCGGCCGGTCCTCGCGGTTCAGCACCCGGGACGACGAGTCGGTGACCAGGCCGGCGAACGTGCCGAAACTGCCGGGGACGACCTTGACGGCGTAGAACGGTCCGCGCTCGAGCGGCGCGAGGGACGGGTTGGGCCACGGGTTGTCCGCATCCCCGGACTTGACGTTGAACGGGGTGGTGCCGCGGCCGAATTCGGGATCCTCCCCGAGGCGTGCGCTCTCGTTGAACGCGGTGACGGTCTTCTCGAGCCCGTCCGGGTCGACGCCGATCCGCTCCGCGAGTTCGCGGAGCGTCCGGCCCTTCGAGAGGTATCCGGATCGCAGGTAGGGCCACGTCGGGATCGGGAAGGGCTTGGCCATGCCGAGCGGGAAGTACCGCAGGTACTGCTGGTCGGCGATCAGCCAGGAGCAGATCTCCTCGCCGTCCGGCACCTGTTCGACCATTGCCAGTGTGTAGTCGTGATATCCGAGCGCCTCGTTGACGAAACGGCGCCCGTCGGCCAGCACCCCGATGACACCGGGCTTTCCGCGGTCCAGGATGTGCGGGAACACGCCTTGCCTGCCGTTGCGGTACCGGACGAGGGATACGGGACAGTATGCCACCGGCGAGGCGAGCGAACGGTCCAGGCGGCCACCGACGGATTCGCCCAGCGAGATGCCGTCACCGGTCGTCGTCGACGGCGTGAGCGTCCAGTGTTCGCGTCCGGTCGGGGTGCGGGGGAACAGCTCTCGCCGCCGGTCGAGGTCGCGGGTGAACCCGCCGGTCGCGAGGACGACACCCCGGCGGGCGGACACCGTGTAGGCGCCGTCGGGGCCCTCGAGCCGGACACCGACGACACGGCCGGACGGGTCGGTGACGAGTGCGGTGGCGGCGGTGGCGACGCGGATGTCGGCGCCGGCATCGAGTGCGGAGCGCAGCAGCCGGCCCACGAGCGCCGTCCCGTTGACCAGTTGCTGGCCCCGACGCCTGGTGGCGAGGTCGAACATGTGGGTCGAGACGCGGCGCGCGCAGTGCAGGAACGCCCGGCCCGAGCGGGTCGAGTGCAGGAAGGCCTGCAGGTCCGGGCCGGCCATGATGCCCATGCCGAGGAACGAGGTCTCGTACAGCTGCCGCCGCAGCAGCGCGGCGACGTCGGGTCCGAGGCGGCGCAGGCTCACGGGCTTCGGCGCGACGGAGCGGTGTCCCGTGCCGGCGCCGGGGGTGTCACCGTGGATGTCGGCGATGGCGGCGCCGGGGACGAACTGCAGCGCCGTGTGGTGTTCGAAGAACTCGACCATCTCGGGGGCACCGTCGAGGAGCGCGTCCACCTTGGCGGCATCGAAGTTGTCCCCGAGCCGGTGTTCGAGGTAGCGGCGCGGCTCCGAGCGGTCCTCGTGCACCCCGTCGGCGTGGGCGAACAGGGTCCGCGGCGTCCACATCCACCCGCCCGACCAGGCGGTGGCGCCGCCGCACACGTCCGCCTTCTCGACGACGAGCACGGAGGCGCCCCCGTGGGCGGCAGCCACGGCCGTGGACAGGCCGCCCGCGCCGGACCCGACGACAACCACGTCGTAGGTGAGGGATTCGGACACTGTGTCGGGGGTCATCGGAGCTCCTTGCCGGACGAGACGAGGGTGGGTGCGGGCGCGAGGTCGACGACCCGGCCGGTGCGGGAGGATTCGTAGATCGCGGCGACGACGGCCAGGGAGGCGCGGGCGTCCCGCCCGGTCACCGCGGGCCGGCGGCCGGTCAGCACGGACTCGGCGAAGTCCTGGACCTGCAGGGTGTGGAAGTCGGCGAGGCCGGCATTGACGTCGCGGACGTCGAGATTGGCGTCGACCTCGGGGGAATACGGGGTTCGCAGCTCCACCTCGCCCGGCGCGGTCCACAGCTCGTTGACGCCCTCACGCCCCTCGGGGAACTCGAGGACGCTCGCGATCGCCCCGGTTGCGCCGATCACCGTCACGCGGTTGCCGAGGTTGTGGTTGGCGCCGGTGGTGGCGGTGATCGTCGCGGTGCCACCGGAGGCGAACGAGACGACGGCCGAGGCGCTGTCCTCGGTTTCGATGTGCTCGCCGTGGAAGCGGGTGCCGACGAAGCCACTGACGCGGACCGGCGCGCCCATGAACCACTGCAGCATGTCGATCTGGTGTACGGCCTGCGTCATGAGGACGCCCCCGCCGTCGGTGTCCCACCGCCCGCGCCACGCGTCGGCCGAGTAGTAGGTCGACGGGCGGTGCAGGATCACCGACACCTCCCCGAGGACGGGAACGCCGAGGCGGCCGTCGTCGATCGCCGCCTTGATGCGGCGCGCCGCGGGCCAGAATCGGCGCTGGAACAACACCCCGAAGGTGATGCCCGCGCGGTCGGCGGCCGCGATCATCCGGTCGGCCGCGGCCACGTCCACCGCGATCGGCTTCTCGCACAGCACGTGGATCCCGGCCTCGGCGGCGGCGAGGACGATCTGTTCGTGCACGGGGTGTGGTGTGCAGACGGTGCAGGCGTCGAGGCCGAGAGCGAACAACTCCGCCACCGATCCGACGGCGTGGGCGATGCCGTGCCGGGCGGCGAATGCGCGAGCGCGCTCCAGGTCGGGGTCGCAGCACGCGACGACCTCGACGCCGGGCACCTGCTGCAGTGCGTGCGCATGGTTGCCCGCGATCTTTCCGCATCCGACGATGCCTGCACGAAGGGGCATCAGAAGTGTTCCTCTCGTTCGACGTCCCGGGCCGCGGCTTCGCCGCGGTCGAGACGGTTCAGCGCGGCGACGTCCGCCGCCGTGAGTTCCACGTCGACGGCGGCCAGATTCTCGGACTGGCGCGCCGGGTTCGCCGACCGCGCGACCGGCACGACGCCCTGCGCGAGGTGCCAGGCCAGCACGACCTGCGCGCGCGTGCAGCCGACGCGGTCCGCGATCGAGGCGACGACGGGGGCGCCGAGCACCTCGCCGCGGCCGAGCGGGCTCCACGACTGGGTGAACACCCCGAGCTGGTCGTTCGCGCGGCGGACGGGCAGGCGGGCCAGCGACGGGTCCATCTGGATCTGGTTGACGGCGGGAGCCTCCCCGGTCTCGGCCACCACCTTGCGCAGATGGTGGCCGAGGAAGTTGGAAACCCCCACGTAGCGGACGAGCCCGGCGTCGCGGCACTCGAGCATGGCCTCGAAAGCCGCGGCGTACCGGTCGAACCGCGGCAGCGGCCAGTGGATGAGGAACAGGTCGAGCCGCTCGAGGCCGAGGCGCTCGAGGCTCCGCTCCACGGCACCGCGAACGTCGCCGGAAACATGGTCGCTGCCGCGGAGTTTGGTGGTGACGAACAGGTCGTCGCGGGGCACGCCGCAGGTGGCGAGGGCGGCGCCGACGGCGTCCTCGTTCCCGTAGATCGCTGCCGTGTCGATCAACCGGTATCCGGCCTCGATGCCGGCGAGCACGGCGCGCGTGGCGTCGGGCCCGACGAGGGGCCAGGTGCCCAGGCCGAGGCGCGGCAGCGCGGTGCGCACGGAATCCGGTGCCGGCGCGGTGGTCTCCGGGTTCACGCGTCGGCCCCCACGCTCGAATCGGCGGCCGCGGTGATGCGGACGGCGACGTCGGCGGCCGTGACGAGCGCGGCATGAAGGGAGCCGCCGTCGCCGCTCGCGTCCCCGACGGAATGGACGCCGAGCCGCGGCGCGAGCCGCCGCAGCTCGGTCAGCAGGCCGGCGCGTGGCTCGACGCCGTGCGAGACGAGCAGTTCCCCGGGCGCGGGCACGGTGCGCTGTTGCCCGTTCGTCGAGATGACCACCCGGTCGGCCTCGATGTGCGTGACGACGGACGACAGGTACGTGGTGAGGTTCTCGCTCGCCGCCAGCCGGGGCAGCAGGACGATCTTGCCGCGACGGCCGACATCGTGCGCGATCGTCTCCTGCGGACCGATCATCACCACCCTCGTGCCGTGCTGGAGCAGGTCGTCGGCCACCGCCGCGGCCTCCCGGTCGGCACCGAAGATCGTGATCGACTCGGGTGCGGGGTCTCCGGAGGCGAGGAACTCCCGCACGTCGCGGATCCGTCGCGTGCCGGCACCGGGAAGGTCGATCGCCGGTCCGCGCCCGCCGGTCGCGAGGACGATCGCGTCGAAGTCGAGCGGGGCCAGCGTGGCGGCATCGACTCTCGTACCGGTGTGGCAGGTGACATTCAGGTCCGCAAGTTCGTCGCGGTACCAGTCGACGATCCGGTGGTATTCCGGGTACTCGTGCAGCCGGGAGGCCAACGCGAAATCGCCACCCAGACTGCCGCGTTCGTCGTACAGGTCGACGCTGTGGCCCGCCAGGGCGAGCTCACGCGCGGCCGCCGTGCCGGCCGGTCCGCCGCCCACGACGGCGACGCGCACCGCGGTCCCGGCCGGCTTCGAGGGCTGCTCGAGTTCGCGACCGACCCACGGGTTGACCGAACACGGGATCGGCCCGGCCGCCAGGCTGTCGATGCAGTAGTTGCAGGCGATGCAGGGCCGGTACCGGCCCCCGTCGAGGGCACGGTTCGGGAAGTCCGGGTCGGCGTGCAGGGTCCGGGCCATGCTCACGAAGTCGGCCCGGCCGGAGGCGATGATCTGCTCCGCCGTCTCGGGTGAGCTGATCCGGCCGGCGACGCCCACCGGGATGTCGAAGTCGCGGGCATACGGTTCGGCGTACGGGGCGAGCAGACCGCGCTGCCACTCCCCCGGCTGGATGATCCACTGCCCCGACTCGTAGTTGCCCGCCGAAACGTCGAGGAAGTCCAGCCGGTGCGTGTCGATCGCGTCGATGCGCTCGCGCGTCGTCTCCGCGTCGAGCCCGCCGTCGACCGCCTCGAAGGCCGAGAAACGCAGTCCCAGAGTGATACCCGGCGCCATGGTGCGGACCGCGTCGATGACCCGGTTGACGAACAGCGTCGGCTCGGCCCACTCGTCGTCGCGGTGGTTGTATGCGGGCGAGAGGAACTGGTGGATGAGATAACCGTGCCCGCCGTGCAGGGAGATCACGTCGACGCCGGCCTCCGCGCAGCGTGCCGCAGCCTCACCGAAGCACTCGACGAGGTGCTCGATGTCGTCGCTGTCGAGCTGCTCGGGCATCTCGCCGCCGACGACCGCGCACGGGATCGGGGTGGGGGCGACCGGGACGAATCCGCTCACCGCGCCCTGCGCGGTGCGGCCCCCGTGGTTGAGTTCGACACCGACGAGCGCGCCGTGGGCGTGCACCGCCTCCGCCATCCGGGCGATGCCGGGGATGCGTTCGTCGACGTCCACACCCATCTGGCGGATGCGGCCCTTGCCGTCGGCCCGCACGTAGCTCGCCTCGGTGAAGACGAGCGCGGCGCCTCCGGCGGCACGTCGCTCGAGGTAGGCAATGTAGCGGTCGGTCATCGTGCCGTCGAGTTCGCAGTAGTTGCGTTCCATGGGCGCGGACACGAAGCGGTTGCGCAAACGGACCGAACCCATGTCCAGCGGTTGCGCGAAGGACGCGGTGGTGTTCATTCCATCTCCTGGTGGGCATCGGGACGTCCGGCCGGCGCACGGTCCACCGGCGCGGCCACGAGAACCCGGTCCGAGATCAGCTCGTCGAGGTGCTTCCGCATGCGGTCGACGTCGGGACGGATCCCGGTCAGCAGCGCGAACGTGTCGGCGGCCTGGGCGACGAGCATCTGCCCGCCGTCGAGCACGTCGCAGCCGAGAACCGCTGCGGCCGCGATCAGCTCGGTTCGGATCGGCCGGTAGACGATGTCCGCGACCCACAGCCCGGGGTGCAGGGCGCCGGTGTCGAACGGCGTTCCGGGGTGGCCGACCATGCCGATCGGCGAGGCGTTGACCACCCCGGTGCACGTGCGCAGGGCGGCGGGGATCGCCTCCGCCGGCAGAGCCGTGGCCCGTGTCGCGGGGAAGGCGGTGGACAGTCGCGCGCAGACGTCCGCGGCGCGGGCGGTGTCCACGTCGGCGATCCGCAGGTCCGCCACACCCGCGGCTGCGAGCGCGTAGGCCACCGCCGAGCCCGCACCGCCCGCACCGACCAGCACGACCGCATCCAGGGCGGCATCGGGCAGCCCGCGGCGCAGCGCCGTGAGGAATCCGCTGTGGTCCGTGTTGTGGCCGATCAGGCGCCCGTCCCGGACGACGACGGTGTTGACCGCGCCGAGCAGGCGGGCGTTGTCGGACAGGCCGTCGAGGGCCGGGATGACGACCTGCTTGCACGGGTGGGTGATGTTCAGGCCGGTGCAGCCGCCGGCGACGACGGCGCGCACCAGGTCGCCGGTGCGTTCGACGGGAACGTTCTCCGCCTCGAGGTCGAGCAGTTCGTAGCGGTAGTCGCTCACACCGAGTGCGGCGGCCTCGCGCTCGTGGAGGGCCGGCGACAGGGACGAGGCGATGCCTGCCCCCACGAGCCGGATGCGGTGGCGGGCGGTGGACGGGGTCACGGTTACTCCTACGGGGGTGGGACGGGCCCGTGGCCCCGGCGCGTCGGGCGCCGGGGCTCGGTGGCCGGTCAGACGTCGCTGCGGACGAGTTCCTGCGCCGGTCGCGCCGCCGGCGCCGGGCGACGCTCGCCCAGGTCCTCGGTGGGGGTGCGGTAGGTCTCCGGACCGGTGAGGGCGGCGATCGACGACAGCACCGCGAAGCCCAGGCACATCCAGGCGACCGGGGCCCAGTTGCTGGTGTCCCCCGCCGAGAGAATCTGCGCGACGGCGGGTGTGAATCCGGCGACGAGCAGACCGAGCATGAGGCTCACGGCCATGCCCGTGTACCGGACCCGGGCCGGGAACTGCTCCGGGAAGTAGGCCGGGTAGACACCGTTCGGCATGGCGTAGAAGAAGCCGATCAGCACGATCCCCGAGGCGAACACCAGTGGCGTGCTGCCGGTTCCGATGGCGTGGAAGAAGGCGAACACCATCGCGCCCGAGCCGAGGGCACCGAACACGAACACCGGCTTGCGGCCGATCCGGTCCGCGAGGAGCCCGGCCACGGGCTGGCTGAGCACCGCCACGAAGTTGGCGGCGGCGATCGCCCACAGCATCGTGGAGCGCTCGAAGCCTTCGACCTGCACGGCGTAGGCGAGTGCGAAGACGTTGACGATCGTGTTGATCATGGCGAACGTGGCGCTGAGGCTGATCCGCAGGACGGTGCGCCAGTGCGAGCGGAACATCTCGACGACCGGCAGGGTGGCGGTCTCGCCGTTCTCCTGGAGTTCCTCGAACACCTCGGGCTCGTCGAGCTTGCGGCGCAGCCACACCGCGACCACCGTGACGACGATGCTGAGCCAGAACGGCACCCGCCAGCCCCACGAGTACAGCGCCTCGTCGGGCAGCGATGCCACCGGGATGAACACGAGGCTCGAGATGACGATGCCGAACATGATGCCGCTCATGGTGAACGACGTGAAGAACGAGCGCCGGTGCGCCGGGGCGTGCTCGAGCGTCAGAGACGACGAGCCCGGGGATTCACCACCGGCCGACAGGCCCTGCAGCAGGCGCAGCAGCACCAGGATCACCGGCGCGGCGATGCCGATCTGCTCGTAGGTGGGCAGGCAGCCGATGACGAACGTGGCAATGCCCATCAGCATCAGGCAGGCCAGGAGGGCGTTGCGCCGGCCGAACTTGTCACCCCAGTGCCCCCACAGCACGGCGCCGAGCGGGCGGGCGATGTATGCGACGCCGAGGGTGCTGATCGACAGCAGCGTCGAGGTGGCTCCGTCGCCGGGAAAGAAGATCTTCCCGAAGACGAGGGCTGCGGCGGAGCCGTAGATGAAGAAGTCGTAGTACTCCAGGGTGCTGCCCAGGAAACCGGAGATGGCCGCCCGGCGGGCGTTCTCGTTCGGTCGTCCGTCGGGGCCGGCAGCGTGCGTGTTCGCCATGGCGTTCCTTTCGTCCCAGGATCCGACGGACGCCGAGTCGGCCATTCGGTGATGGCCCTCACAGTCGCCGGAACGAGACGAGCGTGACACGCCGCACTATGCAGCGTCCAACACTGAAAAAGTCTCAGATAAAGACCCTTATCGTCTCAATCGGGCGTCGGAAGAATCTCCTCGGCGACCTTCAAGGCCACCTCGAGCGCCGGCGACACGCGCCGGGGCGACCAGCCGATCCCGTGGTGCATGTAGACGGATTCTCCGGCGAGGGGGACGAAGACCGTGCCCGGCGGCGTGATCGTCGCGATGCTCGACGTCATCAACGCCACCCCCACGCCGGCCGAGACGAGCACCAGGATCATGTACGGGTCGGTGATCTCCTGGACCACGCGCGGGCGGAACCCCGCGTCGAGGCACGCACGCATGGCGCTCTCCTGCAGGGCCGACCCCGCCGACAACGGGGTGGTGATGAAGCCGTCGTCCGCGAGTTCGTGCAGGTCGATCTCCGGCTCTCCGGCGAGCGGGTGGTCGGAGGGCAGCACGGCACCGAACGACTCGCGGCGGATCAGCCGGGTGGCCACCGCCGTGGACTGGACCGGCAGCCCGACGAACGCGAGATCCAATGCACCACTTTCTAATTGGGTGACCGCCTCGCGGGTCATGATGCGGCCGACGAGGTCGAGCTCGATGTCCGGGTAACGCTGTCGCAGCGCCCGGGTCAGCGGCGGGAGCGAAAGATGGTTCAGCACACCGGTGAACCCGATCTTGATGCGGCCGTACACGCCGCCGGCGGACGCGCGCGTGGCCTGCCGTGCCGTCTCGACGCTTTCGAGGATGTGGTAGGCGTGGGGCAGGAAGGCGTGACCGCCCGCCGTGAGGGCGACGCTGCGCGTATTGCGCTCGAACAACGGCACACCGAGGTCCTTCTCGAGCTTGCGCACCGTCTGACTCAGGGGTGACTGCGCCATCTGCAAGCGGGCGGCGGCCCGGCCGAAGTGCAGCTCCTCCGCGACGGCGACGAAGGCCTGAAGCCAGCGGATCTCCATGTCGATCCCTTCGGGGACTTGACGACTGCACCTACAGCCGTATATCCAGATTCATACATGGTGCGTCTCCGATTGTTTCGATTTCGCACATGGATTCAGACTACTATCCACACACCGGCGAGGAGCAGCCGTATGGTGACCTATCCCTCGGGCGCGACCGCGCTCGTCACCGGCGGGGCGAGCGGAATCGGCGCGGCCTGCGCGAGGCGGCTGTCCGCCGCGGGCGTCCGGGTCGTCACCGCCGACATCGCGGACGGCGCCGACGAACGCGTCGACGTCACCGACCCCGCCGCCGTCGAACGGCTGCGAGAACGCCTGGGCCGGGTCGACATCCTCGTCAACAGCGCCGGCGTCGTGGGACCCTCGGCGCCGCTGGTCGACACCGAGCTGTCCGACTGGCACCGCACGTTCCGCATCAACGTCGACGGCACGTTCCTCGCATGCCGCGCCTTCGTTCCCGCGATGATCGGCGCCGGCTGGGGCCGGGTGGTGAATCTGGCGAGCATCGCGGCCAAGGACGGCAATCCGAAGCAGAGCGCCTACTCGGCGTCCAAGGCCGCGGTGATCGCGCTGACGAAGTCGCTCGGCAAGGAGATCGCGACGACCGGGGTGCTCGCCAACGTGGTTGCGCCCGCGGCGGTGGAGAGCCCGATGAACGCCGGAACGGATCCGGCGATCCTGGCGCGGTCGCAGAGCCTGACGCCGATGGCCCGGATGGGCAGGCCGGACGAGATCGCCGAACTCGTCGCCTGGCTCTCCTCGGACGCGCTGAGCTTCTCGACCGGCGCCGTATACGACGCGAGCGGCGGCCGCGCGTCGTACTGACGGTCCGCACTCGGCCGACGAGCGGGAGGTTTCCGCGTCCAGCGGGAACTTGTCGTCGGAGCTACTCGGCCGACGCCGCCGTCCCGGCCCGCTCGGCGCGACAAGCTCCCGTTCGACCCGGAGCAGGCTGCGCGCGGAGGGCGTCGGCGCGTCAGACCAGGGGCCACCCGGTGTACTGCTCGGCGATCAGGGTGCGTCCGGCGACGGAACGGGTGATCGCGTCGAGCTCGGCGTCCTGGCGCTTGTTGTCGAACGGGCTGCTGCCCGGGTGGGCGTGCAGCATCGACGACATCCACCACGAGAAGTGCTGGGCCCGCCACACGCGCGGCAGCACTTCCGCGGTGTAACCGTCGAGCCGGCCGCGTTCACCGCGGGTGAGGTACTCGTCCATCGAACGGGCCAGCACGAACACGTCCGCGACCGCGAGGTTGAGCCCCTTGGCGCCGGTCGGCGGGACGGTGTGCGCGGCATCGCCGGCGAGGAACAGGTTGCCGTGCTGCATGGGCTCGCACACGAAGCTGCGGAACTGCAGGATCGACTTCTCGAAGATCCGGCCGTCCTTGACCTCGGCCCCCTCCCCGTCGACCCGGGCGTGCAGTTCGCTCCAGATGCGGTCGTCGGACCAGTTGGCGACGTCGTCGTCCGGGTCCACCTGCAGGTAGTGCCGCTGCACGTCGGCGGTGCGGGTGGAGATCAGTGCGAAGCCCCGCTCGTGCCGGGCATAGATCAGTTCCTCCGACGAGCGGGGCGCCTCGGCGAGGATGCCGAGCCAGGCGAACGGGTACTGCCGGAAGTGGTCGGTGCGCACCTGCGGCGCCGGAATCAGACCGCGGGTGCCGGTGCGCGAGCCGTCGCAGCCGGCGACGAGCAGCGCGTCGAGGCGCTGCGGGTTGCCCTGCGCGTCGGTGTAGGTCAGGTACGGCCGATCGGTGAGGTGGTCGTGGACCTGCACGTCGGAGACACCGAAGCGGAGGTCGCCACCGTCGGCGAGACGGCGGGCGATGAGGTCCTTGTTGACCTCGTGCTGCGGGTAGACGGTGACCGCGCGCCCGACGAGTTCGTCGAACGCGATGCGGTGACCCCTGCCGCCGAAACGGAACTCCACGCCGTGGTGCTCGTAACCCTCGGCCTTCAGCCGGTCGCCGACGCCGGTCTCGACCATGAGGTCGACGGTGTTCTGCTCGAGCACGCCGGCGCGGATGGTGGCCTCGATGTCCTCCCGCGAGCGCGCCTCGAGCACGACGGACTCGATGCCGCGCAGGTGCAGCAGGTGCGACAGCATCAGCCCGGCGGGGCCGGCGCCGACGACGGCGACCTGGGTGCGGGATTCGCTCATGGGGGACTCCTCGGGATCGGGAAGCGGTGACGACCCTCACTGTCCCGAAGGAAGGTCCACGTCGTCACCCCCCACTTTCACTCAGCGAAAGACGGCTTTCAGGTCAGCCGCCGGGAGATGCCGCTCGCCGCCGCTCGCATGGCCGGGATCAACGGCGCGGGATCCGCATCGATCGACACCACCACCGATATCGCCGCGACGACCCGGCCGGAACGCTCCCGGATCGGTGCCGCCATCGCCATCGTGCCCACGTTCAGGTATTCGCGGCAGATCACGATGCCGGTGCGGCGGACGCCGTCGAGCACGCGCCGCAACCGGGCCTCGTCGGTGATCGTGGCGGGGGTGAACCGTTCGAGCCCGGCATCGAGCACCTCCTGCAGCAGCTCGGGCCCGCCGTGGGCGAGCAGCACCAGCCCACCGCTCGACGCGTGCAGCGGCAGCCGGCCGCCCGCCCGGCCGACCACGGCCACGGCACCGCGCGCCGACAACCGCTCGACGTAGAGCGCCTCGAGCCCCTCCCGGACGACCAGCTGCACGTTCTCCCGGGTCGCGTCGAACAGGTCCTCGAGATAGGGCATCGCCACCTGGCGCAGGCCGTGCGCGCGGGGCGCGAGGGCGCCGAGCTCCCACACCCGCACCCCGACCTGATAGCTGCCGTCCGCACGGCGTTCGAGTGCCCCGGCGTCGACGAGCTGGCCGCACAGCCGGAACACCGTCGGCAGGGGAAGCCCGGTCCGGCGGCTCAGTTCCGACTGGGTCAGGCGCGGGCGCTCGGCGGTGAACGCGCCCAGCACGGCGAAGGCGCGGCCGAGCAGGGTCCGGTCGGGAACATCGGGCACGCACCCATTGTGGGGTGTCCGCATCGGGCGGGCGCGAGCCGGAAGGGCGCACCGGCGGCCGAGCGTCTATCGTGTTCGCGCATGCGACTGGTCGAGAGATCGAAACGGGTCATAGAGGCGCACCTGAACAACACCAGCATCCGGGCACTGTCGGGGTCGATGGTGGCGTACGAGGGCCAGGTGCAGTTCAAGTCGGCCGGATTCGGCGGCGGCGAGGGCGTGCTGGCCGGCCTGCGGCAGCGGGCCACGGGTGAGGGCCTGTCGCTGATGGAGTGCGCCGGCAACGGCGTGGTCTATCTCGCCCACCAGGGGCAGGACGTCACGGTGCTCGAGTTGAACAACGAGACGCTGCAGGTCGAGTCGGAGCAACTGCTCGCCCTGAACGGCAACCTCACCACGAACGTCACGTTCGCCGGGGTGCGCGGCAACATGAGCGGCCAGGGCCTGTTCACCACGACGGTCACCGGCAGCGGGCAGGTCGCGCTGCTGTCGGCCGGTGGCCCACTGATCCACCTCGAGGTCTCGCCGCAGTACCCGCTCGTCGTCGACCCGGACGCGTTCGTGTGCGCGAAGGGACAGTTGAGCCAGTCGTTCGTCACCGACGTCTCGTGGCGCACGTTCGTCGGTCAGGGCAGCGGCGAGGCGTTCTCGCTGCGGTGGGACGGCATGGGCGTCGTGTCCATCCAGCCGGCGGAGCGGTGAGGGAGGCAGCGATGACGGAGGCAGCGATGACGGAGGCAGCGATGACGGAGGCAGCGGTGTTCTCGAAGATCAACGGCAAGGTCGTCAAGGTCGATCTGAACCAGTCCGGGCCGGTCGTCGCCCGTCGCGGCGCGATGCTGTTCTACACCGGCATGGTGCAGTTCGCTCCGCACCAGGTACCCGGGGCCGGTGCGATGCCGGGCATGGGCGGGATCGCCGGGATGGCGGGACGGATGATGCAGGGCGAGCACGAACGCACGATGCTCGCGCAGGGCAACGGCGTGGTGCACTACGGCTTCCGCGGCCTCGAGGTGCACGTGGTGGACCTGTCCGCGGGCGGCGAGCTGCGGGTGGAGGCGTCGCGGCTGCTGGGATACACCGCGAGCCTGCAGAGCTCGGTGGTGTCGATGTCGGCGCCCCCGACCGGGGGCGGCGGTGGCGGTGGCGGCTTCCTGGGCGCGCTGCGCAGCGCCGCCACCGGCATGGTGACCGGCACCGGCATGTTCACCACCCAGCTGTCCGGGCGCGGGGCCGCGGTGCTGCTCGGGCACGGTGGATTCCTCGAGCTGCAGGTCGGCGGGCCGGCCCCGGTCGTCGTCGACCCGCAGTCCTTCATCGCCGCCCACGGACCGGTGCGGACGGAACTGAAGTCCGCGATGAGCTGGCGCACCGCGGGGCGCAGCGGCGGCGAGGGCCTCCAGCTCGAATGCACCGGTCAGGGCATCGTCTACGTGCAAGCGTCAGAGGAGAAACTGTGAGCGTCGTCCTGAACCCGTCCCACCTCGTCGGCAGCGACAACCTGCCCGGCAACCACTACGCCTTCTGCATCGACCTGCAGAGCCCGTGGTTCCTGTCCAAGGGCGCGATGATCGCCTACTACGGGCAGGTGCAGTTCACCTCGCTCACCCACGGACTGCAGGGGCAGCTGCTGCAGATGGTGGCGCACCAGTTCTCGGCCCCGCTGTACATGGGTGACTACGTCGTCGCCGAGGGGTACGGGAAGCTGATCCTCGGTGACCGTGGGTACGACATCAACTCCTACGACCTCGACGACGGCAACCTCACCATCCGGGCCGCGAACCTGCTCGCGTTCGAGCCCGGGCTGTCGCTGAACCAGTCGATCGTGCCGGGCTTCCTCACGCTGATCGGGACGGGCAAGTTCCTCGCGTCGTCGAACGGGCCCGTGATGTTCGCCGAGCCGCCGCTGCGGGTCGATCCCGAGGCGCTCGTCGGGTGGGCGGACTGCCCGTCGCCGAGCCATCACTACGACGAGGCGTGGGTCAACGGCTTCGTGGCGGCGGGGGCGCGCATGTTCGGTGTGCAGTCCGGGGAGGAGCGGCAGTTCGACTTCACGGGCGCCGGGACCGTGCTCATCCAGTCCAGCGAGAAGGTGATCGACGACAGCGCGATCGTCCGGACCATCGAGGGACAGCTACCGGGTCTGACCCCCGGCGGTCTGCAGCGGATCAACCAGGTGGTGGCGTCGCAGTTGCAGTCACAGCAGCACTGAACTCGGCAGCCCTGAACTCGGCAGCCCTGAACTCGGCAGCCCTGAGCCCGGCAGCACCGGCCTCAGGGCACCCCGGGCCGGGACTGGGCACTTACCCGGGGCGCCCGAGGCCGGATTGTGACTACGCTCACAGGTAAGCCACACCTCATTGAGGTAAGGTTTGGTGAACCTAAGTAGTACGTCCAGGAGGGTCTCGATGATCGTCTGCAGCTGCCACGCTCTCTCGCACCGGCACATCGAGGCCCACATCGCTGCCGGGGCGCGCTGCACCCGCGAGATCGGCGCGGCCTGCCGCGCCGGCACCGACTGCGGACGGTGCGTCCGAAATATCTCGGCGATCGTTCGCGCATCCCGCGAGCGGGATGAGAGGATCGAACTCGAGACCGCCGTCTAGACCCCTACCCGGCGGTCGATCCGCGTTCGGTCCCCGGGAGGCGCCATGAAGGGCGACAAGAAGGTCATCGAGTACCTCAACGAGCAGCTCACCGCCGAGCTCACGGCGATCAACCAGTATTTCCTGCACTCGAAGATGCAGGACAACAACGGCTGGACCAAGCTCGCCGCGCACACCCGCGCCGAATCCTTCGAGGAGATGCGGCACGCCGAAACCCTCACCGACCGGATCCTGTTCCTCGAGGGCCTGCCCAACTACCAGCGGCTCGGCACGCTGCGGCTCGGCGAGACGGTCAAGGAGATGTTCGAGGCCGACCTGCAGGTCGAGATCGAGGCCCGCGACCGCCTCCGCAAGGGCTCCGAGTACATGCGCTCGGTCAGCGACATCACCTCGGCCCGCATCTTCGAGGAGATCCTCGCGAACGAGGAAGAACACATCGACTACCTGGAGACCCAGCTGGGCCTGCTCGAGCAGCTCGGCGAAGCCCTCTACATCTCCGTGCACGTATCGCCGCCGGAGTGAGCGAGGCGCGCGTCCCGATCGACAAGCAGACCCGCCCGGTGTACCGGGCGCAGATCGAGGTAGCCAAAGCGATCCGCCAGGCCACGGCCGACGCCGGACTCGAGCGTCGGCTCGTGGAGCTGGTGAACGTACGCGTCTCCCAGATGAACGGCTGCGCCTACTGCCTGGACGTGCACGTCCGGGACGCCCTGCGCGAGGGCGAGACCACCCAGCGACTCGCGGTGCTGCGGGCCTGGCGGGAGACGGACCTGTTCACCGAGCAGGAGCAGGCCGCTCTCGCCCTCGCCGAGTCGATCACCACGCTGCCCGACAGTCACCTGCAGGACCGGGACTACGACTTCGCGCGCGCCCGGCTCACCGAGGACGAACTCTCCGCGATCGCGTGGGTTGCCGTGGCGATGAACGCGTTCAACCGGATCTCCATCGTCAGCCGGCACCCGGTACGTCCCCCGCAACAGTGACGGCCGAATTGATTTCCTGAGCAACCACCCGGTTATTCTCGACGGATGACGAAGACCCGGTGGCTCAGCGACGACGAGCAGCGCACCTGGCGCGCCTACCTCGACAGCACCCGGCTGCTGATGAGCGCCCTGGACAAGCAGCTCACCCAGGACTCCGGGATGTCCCTCACCGACTACGAACTGCTGGTCGCCCTCTCGGAGGCCCCCGGCCGGCGGCTGCGCATGCGCGCCCTCGCCGACGCCGTCGTCACGACCCGCAGCGGCGTCACCCGCGCGATCAGCCGCCTCGTCGACGCCGGCTGGGTGCAACGCGTCGAATGCGACGAGGACAAGCGCGGCATGCTGGCCGAACTCACCGAGGCCGGCGCCGCGAAGCTGGCCCAGGCCAGCCCCGGACACGTCGAGGCCGTACGCTCCTACGTGTTCGACCTGCTCAGCCCTCAGGACGTGACCCGCTTCGGTGACACGTACACCGCGATGCGCGCGCACCTGCTCGACAACACCTGAACAGCCGGAGGAATGCCATGAGCGACCCGTCCGTCGTCGCCGTCCACAATCCGCAGCAACAGCGCTACGAACTGCGCGACGGCGACACCGTCGTCGGCTACACCCAGTACCACCCCGACGGCGACGTTCAACTCGTGTTCGACCACACCGAGGTCGACCGCGCCTACTCGGGCCAGGGCCTGTCGAGCACGCTGGTGCGGTTCGCGCTCGACGACGTGCGTGCCCGCGGCAAGCGGGTGGTGGCGATCTGCCCGTTCGTCGACGGCTTCATCGACAAGCACCCCGAATACAAGGATCTCGCCGACTGAGACCGGGACACGGCCGCATGCCGACTCCGCCGGATCCCTCCGCCGTCGCGGCCACCCTGCGGCGCGCGGGTTGCGTGTTCGCGGAGGAGGAGGCGCGGCTGCTCGTCGAGGCCGCCGGCACGCCCGGTGAGCTCGCCGGCATGGTGGATCGGCGCGCCGCCGGCGAGCCGCTCGAGCACATCCTCGGCTGGACCGAGTTCCACGGCCTGCGCATCCTCCTGGACCCCCGGGTGTTCGTGCCGCGCCGGCGCAGCGAATTCCTCGTCGATCGCGCCGTCGCTCTCGCCGTGCCCGGCGCCGTCGTCGTCGACCTGTGCTGCGGCTCGGGGGCCCTGGGTGCCGCGGTGGCGACGGCCGTTGCCGGGGTGGACCTGCATGCGACGGACCTCGATCCCGCCGCGGTGCGGTGCGCGGGCCGCAACGTCGCCGCGCTCGGCGGCCGGGTGTACGAGGGCGACCTCTACGACCCGCTCCCCGAGGTGCTGCGCGGACGCGTCCACCTCTTGCTGGCGAACGTGCCGTACGTACCGACCGCGGACCTGGCGCTGCTGCCCGCCGAGGCCCGGGACCACGAGGACCGCATCGCCCTCGACGGGGGCGCCGACGGCCTCGACGTGCTGCGGCGGGTGGCCGCGACGGCCGGGCGATGGCTGGCACCGGGCGGGCACCTGCTGGTCGAATCGAGCGAGCGGCAGGCCGCCGGGATCGCCGAGTGCTTCGCCCGCAGCGGGCTGATCCCGCAGGTGGTACACAGCGACGACGCGTTCGCGACCGTCGTCGTCGGCACCGCTCCGCGCTGATCGTCCCGGCTCACCCGACGTGCGCGGCCCGGTGCCGGCGCACGGCGTCGCGGTTCGCGCACCGCGGCGAGCAGTACCGCTGCCGCCCGTTGCGGGAGGTGTCCGCGTAGACGTGGTCGCACTCGTCGAGGGCGCAGCGGCCGAGGCGGTGCATGCCCCGGCCCACCAGGTGCAGGGCCGTTCCCACGGAGACGAGGGCCTCGACGACACCGGCGAGGGAATGCTGGTCGTCCCGGTAGTGCAGGTGCCAGCCGTCGCCGGCGTGGTTCGTCATGCGCGGGTACGCCGATGCGGCGGCAAGCATCTCGTTGACCAGCGCGGCGCGCTCGGCGTCCCCGGTCGCGTCGACGACGCGGCACCAGCGTCCGAGCATCGCGCCGACGCCGAGCAGGTCGTCGGCACCGACCGGGAAGTCGATCACCAGGCCCGCCTCGACGCAGCGCTGCACCAGCGCGTCGACGGTCACGGGTGGGTCGTTCACCAGATCCGCGGCGAGCCGCACGGCATATTCGCCGTAAGGGTTGAGATGCACAATGCCATTACATCACGCTGGGTGGCATGCAGACATCCCATCGCCACCACTGGACCGAGGTCTCCCGCCACCCGACGAGCGAAGGGGTGGTGCACTACCAGCGCTGCGCGTGCGGCCGCTGGCACATGGTCGCGACGCCCCTCGTCTCCGATCCGATCGGCGTGTCGGCGACGGTCCCGGTCACCCCGCGACCGTGAAACCCGGCGCCCCGCGGAGGACAATCGCCTCCATGACCGAGCGCAAGCGGCCGGACATCACCTTCGAGTCGTGGATCGAACGTCAGATCCGCGTCGCGCAGGAGCGGGGCGACTTCGACAACCTCAGGGGAGCCGGCAAACCCATCCCGCATCGCAGCGACGACGAGCTGTGGTGGGTGAAGGACTATCTGCGCCGGGAAGGACTGTCGACCGAGGCGTTGCTGCCGCCCCCGCTGCAACTGCGCAAGGAGATCGAGCGGTTGCGCAGCACCGTGCTCGACGTGCCCTCCGAGCCGGCGGTGCGGCAGATCGTCCGGGAGCTGAACCGGCGGATCGTGGACTGCCTGCGCGCACCGAGCGGCCCCCTGGTCCCCATCCACAGGGTCGACCCGGAGGAGGTGGTCCGGCAGTGGGCCGCGGACCGGGCGGAACTGCGGTCGAAACGCGCCGAGCGGGCCGCGGCAGCGGCCGCCGTGCTGCGCGAGTACGCCCCCGAGCCGCCGCGTCGGCGCTGGTGGCACCGAGTCCTGGGAATCCGGTCCGCCGGAACCTGAGGCGCAGAGCGGCGACGAGTTCGCTCCCCCGAATCCGCACGACCGCACAGCCGCGCGGTCCACAGCCGTCCGCGACCACCATTCGCTGATTGTCGGGGCGTTCGTCGGTTCGTGTCGCGGAGACGAAAGTGCAGTCCCGGTCGGCGTACCCGTTGCCAGCAGACTGCCAGGAACGTCCCAAGGTTCCTCGAGCGTCACCGGCTGTACTGGTGTCGTTCGCATCGCGTTCACCGCACAGCGGTTCGCCGACGAGAGGCCGGTTCCATGGGAGTGTTCGACCGATTCCGCACGTCCTCCGCGAAGGGCACGCACCGGGCGGAGGACGTCCCCACCGCACCGACCGGCTACCAGCAGACCGCCGGCAGGCTGCACGCCTTCAACCGCTACGAGATCAAATACTTCGTCGACGAGATGAAGGTCCCCGAACTGCGGCGGGAACTCGCGGCGCGGATGGACACCGATCCGTATTCGCCCCACGGCGGGTACCCGGTCACCTCGCTCTACTACGACACGCCGGACCTGCGGTTCTACTGGGAGAAGATCGAGGGCCTGCGGTTCCGGCGCAAGCTGCGGATGCGCCTGTACGGCAACCCTTCCGAATGCACCGACGACACGCCGGTGCACATCGAGATCAAGCAGCGCGTCAACCGCGTCACCCAGAAACGGCGCATCGCAGTGCCGTACGGGAACGCGCGACGCTGGCTCGACGGACGGCAGGAGATCGACTGCGAACCCTCGCAACGCCCGTTCGCCCACGAGGTGACGACGCTGATCGGCAACCTCGACCTGCGGCCGATCGTGACCACCGGCTACCTGCGGGAGGCGTTCGTCGGCCGCGAGGCCGACCTCGGCCTGCGAGTGACGATCGACCACAAGGTGCACGGCCGCGACCGCGACTTCCACTTCGCCTCGGGAGCACAGAACCGGTTCGTCGTCCCGCCGAGGCTGGCGATCGTCGAACTGAAGGCCAACGAACGCGTTCCGTACTGGGCGACCGATCTGACCGCCCGGCTGGACATGTCGGTCGTCCGCGTCTCGAAGTACTGCCAGTCCGTCGAGGCGTTCGGCCTCGCTCCGCGCTCCCGGATGGGCGCCCCCGAACTCGTTCTGCCGCAAGGCTTCGACGACCGTGTGCCGACCGGTCTCTTCGAGACCTCGACGATGGCGCGCTGACCGCCGCACCGTCTGCCCGCGTCCCCCGCACGGGCGCCGTTCCCGTCCCTACACCGAACCAGGACCATCATGAATTTCGACCTGCAAGACCTCAGCGGGACGTTCACGACGTTCGACATCATCGTGTCGCTGTCGCTGTCGTTCGTGCTCGCCTCGATCATCGGCTGGGTCTACCGCCACACCCACAGGAACGTCTCCTACAGCCAGTCCTACGTGCAGACCCTCGTGCTGGTCGGCATGGTGATCTCGCTGATCATGCTGGTCGTCGGCTCCAACATCGCCCGCGCGTTCGCACTCGTCGGCGCCCTGTCGGTGGTTCGATTCCGCAACGCCATCAAGGAAACTCGCGATGTAGGCTTCATCTTCCTGGTGATGGCCGTCGGCATGACGACCGGCACCCGCTTCTACCTGCTGGCGATCGCCGCGACGATCGCGATCTGCCTGGTGCTGCTGATCATGAACAAGTTCAACTGGTTCAAGCTCGACGTCCAGCGTCAGGTCGTGAAGGTGCAGGTGCCGCCGGAGCAGGAGTACAACGCGCTGGTCGAGGACGTGCTCATCCGGTACTGCTCCGAGTTCGAACTGGTCTCCACCGAATCCGTTCGCTCCGGTGCGCTGACCGAGCTGTACTACACCGCGCAGCTGAAGAAGGGCACGAAGCCGAACGAGCTGATCTCGGCCCTGAGTGCGGTCAACACCGGCCAGCGGGTGACCGTCCTGACCGGATACGACCAGACGGACATCTGATGGACGACACACCCACCGCCGGACAGTCGCCGCCGCGGCGCCGGCTCCGGCACCGGGTCCCGACGTCGCTGCGCCGGCACTGGAAACTCCTGGCTGTGTTCGTCGCGTTCGTGACGATCCTGGCGACCGTGTTCGGGGCGACCCGCATCCGCCCGTACATCACCGGCGACCCGACGATCATCGCCTCGGAGATCACCGACAACATCACCGGCACGGTGGACCTGTTCGACGCCTCGGTCCCGCACGAACTGTCGGTCGAGATCACCGACGCGGAATACGACGAGATGATCACCGCCTTCCAGAGCACCGGCGAGAAGAAGTGGGTCACCGCCGATGTCACCATCGACGGCACGCTGATCACCGACGTCTCGGTGCGGTTGAAGGGCAACTCCACCCTCATGGGCGTGCGCGGCGAGGACGCCGGGCCCGGCGGCGAGGGCTTCGAGCCCCCGGAGGGGATGGAGCTGCCCGACGGATTCGATCCGGCGGCCATGGGCGGCCCGGGCGGCATGTCGCAGGCGTCCGAGGACGATCCGACGTCGCTGCCGCTGCTCATCAGCTTCGACGAGAACGCCGGCGGCCGCGCCTACCAGGGCATGACCGAAATCTCGGTGCGTCCCGGCTCGCCCGTGCTCAACGAGGCGATGGCCCTGTCGCTGACCGCGGAGACCGGGCAGCCGACGCAGCGCTACGCGTACACGGTCTATTCGGTCAACGACAGCGCCACCACCACGCGCCTGCTGCTCGAACACCCCGACGACACGTATGCGAACTCCCTGTTCGACTCCGACGGCTACCTGTACAAGGCGGACGCGTCGTCGCGGTTCGAGTACATCGGCGACGACCAGTCGGACTACGCCGACCAGTTCGAGCAGATCAATGCGGTCGGGACGGGGAACCTGCAGCCGGTCGTCAGCTTCCTGAAATGGCTGGACTCGGCGAGCGACGAGGAGTTCGGCGCACACCTGTCGGAGTGGGTGGACGTGGACTCGTTCGCGCGGTACGTCGCCACGCAGAACCTGCTCGTCAACGGTGACGACATGAGCGGGCCGGGCCAGAACTACTACCTCTGGTACGACCTGCAGACGGGCAAGCTCTCCGTCGTGTCCTGGGACCTGAACCTGGCCATGCAAGGCGATGTCACCACCGGCCCGCACGACACCGTCTCGATGACACCCGGCGCGATGGGCGGCCCCGGGCAGGGCGAGGCCGGCACCGCGGCGGCCGACCCCGGCACCATGCCCCAGCCGCGTGGGATGCTGCCTCCGGGCGCAGCTGCACCGCAGGGCGGGCAGGGGGCAGGCCGGGTGCAGTCCGGCAACAGCCTGAAGACACGGTTCCTCGAATCCGACGCCTTCACCCAGGTCTACGAGGACGCCTACCGGGACCTCCACGAACAGATGTACGGCAGCGGACGCGCCATCGAGGTGCTCGACACCCTGGTCTCGACCGTCCCTGTCAGCGACGCACTCCCGGCCGCTTCCCTCCAGTCGAGCGCGGACTCGATGCGGTCCTGGATCGAACAGCGCACCGCTGCGCTCGCGGAGCTGCGTGACAGCTGAGCTGCGTGACAGTCGACCGGACGAGGCGCGAGCGCCGGGCGCGAGGTGCGGCCCGGTTTCACAGCCGGACCTCAGGAAGGACTCAGCGTCGGCCCAGTCCCTGCCGGCATCCTGGAGACGGCAGAATCGATCACGAATCTGCCCGCAGGGAAAGGAATCGTCATAACCACCTCAGCCCCGACGGTCCCCCACCCGGGACACCCGTCCGGGCGCGACACCGGTGCCGTCTTCCTGATGACCGGTGGCGTTCCCGGAGCGGGTAAGAGCACCCTGCTTCGCCGGATCGAGCACGACATCCCGGGTCTGACCGTTCTCGATCCGGAGCGCCGGGCCGAACGCCTCGCCGCCGCGCTTCCGCCGGGCCTGCCGTATCGCTGGTATCGGCCACTGGTCCATCTCATGCACACCCTCGACGTGGTGCGCACCCTCCTGGCCGGACCGCACCGGAGCGAAGGACCTGTGGCCGTTCACGACACCGCCACGCGCAGGCGCCGACGCGACTGGACGGCCCGCCTGGCACGGCGTCGAGGCTGGACGCCGGTGCTGGTCTTCCTCGACGTGCCCCGCGATGTCGCGCGGGCCGGACAGCACGCTCGCGGGCGCGTGGTGAACGAGTCGTCGTTCGCGCGGCACTGGCATCGGTGGACGGCTCTGCGACCGCACCTCACCCGCGAGGACGACGCCCCGGCCGGGGGTCCGTGGGACCACGTCGTCGTCACCACTCGCGACGATGCGAAGAGCCGGGTGTTCGGATTGCTGACGCAGGACGGGACGGACCGCTGCGCACTCGGCGGCGGATCCCCGTGCGCGCAGTGACGATCTCCGGTACGCAGTGACGATCTCCGGCACCGCAGTGGCATCGGCACCTCGGTGACCGGTGTCCCCGACACGTGTCGGGTTCACCGAAGGCGCACTTCCCAGCAGATCCACGGCTCACTCCCATGGACGCCCGAGGGTCGTCCGGTTGTGTGGGTGCGTGAACAGACGCGATGCGTCATGCCCCAGCAAGGAAGGCACGACTCGATGACAACTCCCACCCAGGCCGTCGATACCGCCGCCGCACGCGGGAATCGGCCGGACTCCGTATGCGAGAGGGACGGTCCGGAGCTGCGCGTGCTGCGCTGCGAGCGGCAGCACGTCGACGCGCTGCTCTCGACGCTCACCCGCAGGCAACGCGAAATCCTGCGCCTGCGGGTGGTCGAGGGGTTGTCTGTGGAGGAGTCCGCCGCCGTCCTGCGGACGACGCCCGGCGCCGTTCGTGTGGGTCAGCATCGCGCGTTGTCCCGCCTTCGGGCGGCGCTGGCCGACCCCGCGCGCATGGGCGCCGTCACGGGGCCGGGCGACTCCCGGCCTCGGCCTCGGCGGGGTGCGGTCGCGCGCCTGCCGCGTGCGTCAGCTGTTCCTCCGTGACCGCCTCACCGCGGGCGACCATGCCCGCCTCGTGCGACAGCGGGATCTGCCGCAGGAAGCACGCGATGACGAAGGCCACCAACAGGAATGGGATCAGGTACCAGAACACCGGTGCGAGGGAGTCGGCGTAGGCGTCGACCACGCCGGTGCGCACGGAGTCCGGCAGCTGGTTCAGGGCCGCGGGATCGAGCGTCGCCGTCGCCTGGCCGGCCTGCTCCGGGGAGGCCCCGGCTCCGGTGAACACGGCGGTGAGCTTCTCGGCCAGCCGGTTGGTGAAGATCGTGCCGAAGACCGCCACGCCGAGGGACGCGCCCACCTCCCGGAAGTAGTTGTTGGTGCTGGTCGCGGTCCCGATCTCGGTGGGCGGCACGGCGTTCTGCACCACGAGAACGACCACCTGCATGATCAGACCCAGGCCGAGGCCGAGGGTGAACAGCATCGTGCAGATCAGCCACAGCGGCGTGCTGCCTTCGAGGGTGGTCAGCCACAACATCGCGGCGGCCGTGACGAGGGCACCGGCGATGGGATACGCCTTGTAGTGACCGGTTTTCGTGATTGCGATGCCGGAGGCGATCGAGGTGGCCATCAGGCCGGCCATCATCGGGATCATCAGAAGGCCGGAGACCGCGGCCGAGGTGCCGGACGACATCTGCAGGAACGTCGGCATGAAGGCCAGCGCCGCGAACATGCCGAGGCCCACGGTGAAGCCGATCGCGGTGGCGTTGACGAAGATCGGATTGCGGAACAGCGACAGCGGGATGATCGGATCCTCGGCGCGGGACTCGACGAGGACGAAAAGGCTTGCCGCGACGAGCACTCCGACGGCGAGCGCGAGGGTCAGCGGATCCGTCCAGCCCCGGTCGCCACCGAAGTCCGTGAACAGGATCAGGCACGTGGTGGCGGCCGAGAGGGTGAGCACGCCGAGGAAGTCGACCTTCTTCTCGGGCCGCTTCGTGGGCAGCGTGAGGGTGAACCAGGCGATCGCGAAGGCGAGCACGCCGACGGGCAGGTTGATGTAGAAGGCCCAGTGCCAGGTCAGGTGGTCGACGAAGAAGCCGCCGAGCAGGGGGCCGGCGACGGCGGCCACACCGAAGACCGCACCGAGCGGACCCAGGTACTTGCCACGCTGGTCGGCCGGGACGATGTCGGCGATGATGGCCTGGGAGAGGATCATCAGGCCGCCGCCGCCGAGGCCCTGCATCGCGCGGAAGATCACGAACCACCAGAAGTCGGTGGCGAAGGCACAGCCGGCGGAGGCGAGGGTGAACACCGCGATGGCGACGAGGAAGAGGGTGCGGCGGCCGAACACGTCGCCGAACTTTCCGTAGATCGGCATCACGATGGTGGTCGCCAGCAGGTAGGCGGTGGTGATCCAGGCCTGGTGTTCGACGCCGCCGAGCTGCCCGACGATGGTCGGCATCGCGGTGGAGACGATGGTCTGGTCGAGGCTCGACAGCAGCATGCCGGCGATCAGCGCGGAGAAGATGAGCCAGATCCGGCGCTGCGTGAGCACCAACGGTGGTGCCGCGGGCCGGGACGACGTTGCGGTCACGGGTTTCCTGCCGTTTCGATGGGGTCGAGCCGCTGTCCGAACAGTCGCCGGACGATGTCGAGGTTGCGGAGCAGCAGCTCCGCGAAGGGTCGATCGGTGTCGTCGCCGAAGAACTCGTCGGCGGTGTGCCGGGTGATGTCGGCGAGCGCGTAGACGACGGTCCGCGGCAGCGGATCGTCGGGAGGCAGGTTCTCTCTCCGGGCGACGACCTCGGCGAACCGCCGGAGCTGGGCCTCGCCGTTGTGCAGGATGCGGGGCAGTAGCTGCGGCTCGCGGTGGATGATGTCGTGGTACTGCTTCGCGTGCTCGCGGGTGAAGTCGGTGCGCCCGATCTGGGTGAGGATCACCGCGACGAGGTCCTGGAGCAGCGTGGGGGAGATGCCGTCCCCGTCGTGCCGCCCGGCGGCCACGAAGGCGTCCTCCTCCTCGGGGGTCAGGCTGAGCGGGGGCTCGCCGAGGACCGCGTCCTCCTTGGACGGGAAGTAGTTGAAGAAGGTGCGCCGGGAGATCTCCACCCGCTCGCAGAGTTCCTCCACGGTGAACCCGGCAAGACCATGTCGGGCGGTGAGCGCGCGCGCCTCGCCGACGAGTGCGGCTCTGGTGCGCTCCATCCGGCGGTTCCGCCGCCCGGACGGAGTTGTTGCACTTTCATCCATAGAGTGCATGATTGCACCATTGTCCCGAGAGTGCAAAGAAGCCTGGTGTCTGCGGGCGACTATGGGACGTTATGGTCATTTATGGAGAACTTCAGATAGAACTCCATAAGTCTCTATACTCGCCCCATGGACCTCGAGCTCAATCCGTTCAAGCCCGGCTCCGGACTCCGGCCGCCGGCGCTCGAGGGGCGCGACGAGCAGATCGGGGCGTTCGAACTCCTGGTCGCCCGCAGCAAACGGCAGAACTACGACCGTGGCCCGATCCTGTCGGGACTGCGCGGGGTCGGGAAGACGACCCTGCTCAACACCCTCGTCGAGCACGCCGACCGGCAGGGATGGCTCACCATCGCCATCGAGGCCCGCCCCAGCGAGGCCGGCACCACCGCGGTCCGCGCCAAGCTCTCCCAGGAGCTGACGGTCGGACTGCGCCGCTACAGCCGCAAGCACCGGATCCAGCACGCGATCGACCCGCTCATCGACCTCGCCCGCGGCTTCTCCCTCGGCCTCGGCCTCGGCCCGGCGACCGCAAGCTTCTCCCTCGACCAGCGTCCGGCAGCCAGTGGCGACATCGATCTCGACCTCGAGGAACTCGTCGAAGCGATCACCGCCGAACTGCGGCCCAGATCCAGCGCATTCGGGTTGTTCATCGACGAGATGCAGGACCTCGACTCCGATCTGCTGTCGGCGCTGCTCGCCGTCCAGCACCGGGCGAGCCAGCGCGAATGGCCGTTCTTCCTCATCGGCGCCGGACTACCCAATCTTCCCGCGGTGCTGGCCGGCAACCGCTCGTACGCGGAGCGACAGTTCCTCTACAGCACCATCGGCCCCCTCACCCCGGCGGCCGCAGCCGACGCCCTGCGCATCCCGGTACGCCGTCAGGGCGGGGACTTCACCGACGACGCGCTCGCCGTGCTCGTCCAGGCCAGCGGCGGTTACCCGTACTTCCTCCAGGAGTACGGGAAGGCGATCTGGAACATCGCTCCACACAGCCCCTTTCAGCTCGAGGATGCCGAACTCGCCGTCGAGGTGGGCCGGCGTCACCTCGACGAGGGATTCTTCCCGTCGCGCTGGAACCGGGCGACCGACCGCGAGCGCCGTTACCTCACCGCGCTCGCCGCCACCGGCGAGGAGACCCCGCGGTCCGGGAAGGTCGCCCAGCTGATGGGCTCGACCGCCACCGGTGTCAGCGACGTCCGCAACTCGGCCATCCGCAAGGGCCTGATCTGGGCACCGGAGCACGGTCGCATCGCCTTCACCGTCCCGGGTATGGCCGACTTCATCCGCCGTCAACCGGCGGAGTAGCCGGATCAGCGGCCCCGCTCGGCCACCATCCGGTCCACGGCGCGCACGCTGAGCACCTGGTCGAGAGCCATGGAGGCGCAGCCGATCATCCCGGAGCGATCGCCGTGCGACCAGGGCAGGATCTGCAGGGCGCGGGTGGCCACGGACACCGCGTCGCGATAGAGGGTTTCGCGCAGTCCGGCGACGAACACGTCGTAGGCCTCGGCCATGTCGCCACCCACGACGAGCACCGCCGGGTCGAGGAGGTTGACGGCACCGGCGATCACCTCACCGATCCGCCGGCCGCTGTCCCGGATCATGCGGCGCGCCTCCGCATCCCCGCCGACGGCGAGGGCTACGACGTCGCGGATGTGGGTCACGTCCCGGCCCTGCTCCTGCAGGTCGCGGACCAGGGCCCAGCCCCCGGCGATCGCCTCGACGCAGCCGACGTCGCCGCAGCGGCACAGGACGCCCTGCGCGGCGGCGGTCTTGGTGTGCCCGATCTCGCCGGCCGCGCCCACCGCGCCGCGCTGCAGCACACCGCCCGACACGATGCCCGCACCGAGGCCCGTGGACGCCTTGATGAGGAGCATGTCATCGAATTTCCGTCGTTCGCCGAGCCTTTCGGCGAGCACCATGACGTTCGCGTCGTTGTCGACGAACACCGGCGCCGCACCGAGGCCGGCGAGGAAGGGCTGCAGCTCGACACCGTCCCAGCCGGCCATCATCGGCGAGTCGAGGCTGCAGCCGCGGACCGTGTCCACCGTGCCCGGCAGGCTCACCCCGATGCCGACGGTGCGGGGCGCGCCGGGACCGAGCGCGTCGCGCAGGTCGGCGAGGTGCGCGGCGATCTTCGGCATCAGCTCGCCCGGGCTCGCCCCGATCTCCTGCTCGAGGTCCTCGGTCCGGAGCAGTTCCCCGGCGAGATCGCAGACGGCGAGCTGGGTGCGGCTGCGGCCGATCGCGCCGACGAGCACGATGCCCGCGCCGGCCCCGAAGGTGAGGGTGAGCGGTGGCCGCCCACCGGTGGAGGGCCCCTCCTCCGTTTCGACGACGAGGCCGAGGTCCTGGAGTGCCGCGACCCGGGCGGCGACGGCGGTGCGGGAGAGCCCGGTGTGGTGCCCGATCTCGCTTCGGGTGGTCGCGGCGCCGGCGCGGACGAGGGCGAAGACCTCGCCCGCTGTGGCGGGCGCGCTGGAGGATCGGCTCATACCGCCATTGAACCAAGGAACCGCACCCGAGAGCGCCTCGTGCAGCCGCGGCGTGCTGCGTCGAACCGGACTTTGTTCTTAGAAATGCGTAAGTTTGTTGTTTCAGTGCGGAAGATGTTCTACGGTTGCCAGTGACAGCCCTCACCCCCTCATTCGGGAGGACAAGCCATGTCACCCGCCTCTCCCTGTACCGTCGTCGTCTTCGGCGGCACCGGCGACCTCGCCGTCCGTAAGCTCCTGCCCGCCCTCTACCTGCGCGATCACGACGGCCAGTTGCCGCCCGGCAGCCGGATCGTCGGCGCCGCGCGCGCCGGCCTCGACACCGACGGCTACCGCGACAAGGTCCGCGGCGAGCTCGCACGCTTCGTACCCGCCCACCTGCTGGATGCCGGCACCCTCACGCGGTTCCTGGACCGCCTCGACTACGTGAGCGTCGACTTCGCAGGCGGAGACGACTGGTCCGCCCTGCGCGACGTCCTGGCCCCGGACTCCGTGCGCGTGTTCTACCTCGCTTGCGCCCCTTCGCTGTTCGGGCCGATCTCCCATCACCTCGCCCGGCACGGACTCGTCGAGCCGACGTCGCGGGTGGTGCTCGAGAAGCCCATCGGCCGCGACCTCGCGTCCGCCCGCGCGATCAACGACGCGGTCGGCGAGGTGTTCGACGAGTCGCAGATCTTCCGCATCGACCACTACCTCGGCAAGGAGAGTGTCCAGAACCTGCTGGTCACCCGGTTCGCCAACACCCTGCTCGAGCCGCTGTGGAACTCGACGTGGATCGACCACGTGCAGATCACCGTCTCCGAATCCCTCGGCGTGGGCACCCGCGGCGGCTACTACGACACCTCCGGGGCGCTGCGCGACATGCTGCAGAACCACCTGCTGCAGGTGCTGTGCCTGGTGGCGATGGAACCGCCGACGGTCGTCGACCGCGAGACCGTGCGCGACGAGAAACTCAAGGTGCTGCAGGCACTGCGGCCGATGACGCCCGACGACGTCGAAAGATTCACCGTCACCGGGCAATACGGACCCGGATTGGTCGACGGCGGTGCCGTGCCCGGGTATCGCGACGAGGTGGAGAACCCGGACAGCCGCACCGAGACCTTCGTCGCGGTGCGCGCGGAGGTGCGCAACTGGCGCTGGGCCGGCGTGCCGTTCTACCTGCGCACCGGCAAGCGTCTCGAGAAGCGCAGTTCCGAGATCGTGGTGCAGTTCAAGGACGTTCCGCACCCGATGTTCCCCCGGGCCGAGGGCGCCACCGAACCCAATCGCCTGGTGATCCGGCTGCAGCCCGACGAGGGCATCTGCCTGCACATGACCGCCAAGGAACCCGGGCCCGGCGGGATCCGCCTGCGTCCGGTGTCGCTGGATCTGAACTACGTGGACGCGTTCGACCGTCCGTCCCCCGACGCGTACGAGCGGCTGCTGATGGACGTGGTGCGGGGTGACCCGACCCTGTTCATGCGCCGCGACGAGGTCGAGACCGCGTGGGCATGGGTCGAGCCGATCCTGCAGACCTGGGACCGCACCGGCCGGGTGCCGCGCCGCTACCCGGCGGGTACGTCCGGCCCCACCGACGCGATCACCCTCATCGAGCGCGACGGCCGCGCCTGGTACGAAGGACCTTCCTCATGAGCCACGTCCATCCCGTTCTCGCCCGGGTCACCGACCGCATCGTCCGGCGCAGCCGGGCCGAGCGTGCCGCCTACCTCGAGCGGCTGCGCGCCGCCGCCGACAAGGGGCCTGCCCGCGGGCGCCTCGCGTGCGCCAACCTGGCCCACGGATTCGCCGCGGCCGAGCCCGCCGACAAGTCCGCGCTGCGCGGGCTGGTGAAGCCGAACATCGCGATCGTCTCGTCCTACAACGACATGCTCTCGGCGCACCGGCCCTTCGAGGAGTACCCGGCGCGGCTGAAGGCCGCGGTCCTCGAGGCAGGCGGCATCGCACAGTTCGCCGGCGGCGTCCCGGCCATGTGCGACGGCATCACCCAGGGCCGCGACGGCATGCAGCTGTCGCTGTTCAGCCGCGACGTCATCGCGATGTCCACCGCTATCGCGTTGTCGCACGACATGTTCGACGGCGCGCTCATGCTCGGGGTCTGCGACAAGATCGTCCCCGGCATGCTGATCGGCGCCCTGGGCTTCGGGCACCTGCCGACGGTGTTCGTCCCGGCCGGGCCGATGACGTCGGGGCTGCCCAACGGCGAGAAGGCCCGGGTGCGGCAGCTCTACGCGGAGGGCCGCGCCCGACGCGAAGACCTGCTCGAGGCCGAGGCCGCGTCCTATCACGGCGCCGGCACGTGCACGTTCTTCGGCACCGCGAACTCCAATCAGCTGCTGATGGAGGTGATGGGCCTGCACCTGCCCGGCGCGAGCTTCGTCAACCCGGGCACCGAGCTGCGGGACGCGCTCACCGACGAGGCCGCGCGCCGCGTCACCGGCCTCACCGCGCTCGGCTCCGCCTTCACCCCGGTCGGGGAGGTCGTCGACGAGCGGGCCGTCGTCAACGGCTGCGTCGCACTGCTCGCCACCGGCGGCTCCACCAATCACACGATGCACCTGGTGGCGATCGCGCGGGCCGCGGGCATCACGCTCACGTGGCGCGACCTGGCGGACCTGTCGGCCGTCGTGCCGCTGCTCGCCCGGATCTACCCCAACGGCGCGGCCGACGTGAACCACTTCCACGCCGCCGGCGGGCTCGGTGTCGTCGTCTCGGAACTGCTCTCGGCGGGCCTGCTGCACGACGACGTCACCACCGTCGCCGGCCCCGGTCTGCACCGGTACACGCAGGAGCCGCGGCTGCGCGACGGGACGCTGCAGTGGGAGGCCGGGCCGTCCGAGAGCCTGGACCGCACCGTGCTGCGCGGCGTCGTGGACCCGTTCGCCGTGGACGGCGGGCTCAAGGTGCTCGACGGCAACCTCGGCGAGGCCGTGCTCAAGGTGTCCGCGGTCGCCCCGGAGCACCACATCGTCACCGCGCCGGCCCGGGTGTTCGACGACCAGGCCGACTTCCTCACGGCCTTCGAGGCGGGCGAACTCGACCGCGACGTCGTGGCGGTGCTGCGTTACCAGGGCCCGCGCGCGAACGGAATGCCGGAGCTGCACAAGCTCACCCCCGCGCTGGGGGTGCTGCAGGACCGCGGGCGCCGGGTCGCGCTGGTGACCGACGGCCGGATGTCGGGCGCGTCCGGCAAGGTTCCCGCCGCCATCCACGTCACGCCCGAGGCCGCGGCCGGCGGCCCGCTCGCGCGCGTCCGCGACGGCGACCTGATCACCGTCGACGCCGTCGCCGGCTCGCTGTGCGTGCACCTGTCCGACGCCACACTCGCCGACCGCGTGGCGACCGGCCACGCCCCCACCGACGACGCCTGGACGGGCACGGGCCGGGAACTGTTCGCGGGCCTGCGGGCCGCCGTGGGCCCGGCCACCCTCGGCGCCAGCGTCTTCCAACCCAACCCCGCGTGAAGGAGACCCCGATGAGCCTGCTGGACGTGACCCCCGTCGTTCCCGTCGTCGTGATAGACGATGCCGCGGACGCGGTCCCGATCGCCCGGGCCCTCGTCGACGGCGGTGTGCCGATGATCGAGCTGACTCTGCGCACCCCGTGCGCCCTCGAGGCGATCGAGCGGATCGCCGCCGAGGTTCCCGAGATCACCGTCGGTGCCGGCACGATCGTCGAACCCGGCCAGGCCGCGCAGGCCGCGGCGGCCGGCGCGCGCTTCCTGGTGTCGCCGGGCGCGACGGAGTCGCTGCTGAAGGCCATGACCGACACGGGACTGCCCCACCTGCCGGGTGCCGCGACCGTCTCGGAGGTGCTGCTGCTCCTCGAACGCGGCTACCGCGAGATGAAGTTCTTTCCCGCGGAGGCCGCGGGGGGCACCCGGTTCCTCGCGGCCGTCCACTCCCCCGTGCCCGCGGCCCGGTTCTGCCCCACCGGCGGGATCTCGGTCGCAACCGCCCCCGACTACCTCGCGCTGCCCAACGTCGGCTGCGTGGGGGGCTCGTGGCTCACCCCCGCCGATGCGGTGCAGACCCGGGACTGGGCCCGGATCACCCGCCTCGCGCAGGTGACCACGAAACTACGCCTGGCCGAGGCGTAGGCCGACCGGGCTCGCCCCCGTCCTACTCGGACGCGACGGGGGCGAGCCCTCGACGTTGCTGGATCCGCGCGTTTCGCCGTCAGCCGCGACCAGCGCGCGTGACGCGCGCATCCGACCAGGCCGGTCGCAGATCTTCCGCGCCGGCCGGAGCCAGCGGAGCGCCGGGGGACGGTACCCTGGGCGGATGCGTGAGGACACCGACCACCCCGGCTCGCAGTCGTCGCTGCGGTCGGCCAATCAGCAACGGGTGGTTCGGGTTCTGCAGTCCGGTGGCGAACTCACCCAGGCGGAGATCGCCCGGCGCACCGGTCTGGCCCCGGCCACGGTGTCGAATCTGGTGCGGGAACTGACCACCAGCGGCCTGGTGGAGGTGGCCGCGGCCGAGCGCCCGGGCCAGCGGGGGCGGGCCGTGAAGCTCACCCGGTCGGCGGGCCTGGCCGTCGGAATCGATTTCGGGCACCGGCATCTCACCGTCGCCGTCGCCGACCTGTCGCACGAGATCCTCGCCGAGAAGCGGGTCGAGCTGGCGACCGGACATCGCGCCGAGGACGGGATAACAAGGGCCGGTGCGCTTCTCGACGACGCCCTCGTCGAACTCGGGTGCGGACGCGACGCCGTCGCGGCCGTCGGCATGGGCCTGCCCGCGCCGGTCGAGTCCGCCACGCACCGGATCGGCGGGCCGTCGATCCTGCCGGGCTGGGTGGGCGTCGACCCGGCCGCACTGGCCGCCGAGCGGCTCGCGCTTCCCGTCCACGTCGACAACGACGCCAATCTCGGTGCGCTGGCCGAGCACATCTGGGGTGCCGGGTGCGGCGTGGACGACCTGGCCTACATCAAGCTGTCCGACGGCGTCGGCGCCGGACTGGTGCTGGACGGGCGGCTGTACCGGGGCCGCGCCGGCACGGCCGGCGAGATCGGCCACACCTCCCTCGACGAGTTCGGCCAGGTGTGCCGGTGCGGCAACCGCGGCTGCCTCGAGACGATGGTGGCCTCGCACGTGGTGATCGGGCTGCTCGAGCCGAGCCGGGGGCCCGGCCTGACGATCGCGGACGTGGTGGCACTCGCCGAGGCCGGCGACGCCGGGTGTGCCCGGGTGCTCGCGGACACCGGCCGCCACGTCGGGGTCGCGGCGGCGAGCCTGTGCAACCTGCTCAATCCGCAGCTCCTCCTGATCGGCGGCGAACTCGCCCTGGCGGGAGAGCTGCTGCTCGAGCCCCTGCGTCGCGCGATCGAGCGGTACGCGGTGCCCAGCGCCGCGCGCACCGTGCAGGTACGGACGGCGGCGCTCGGCGCCCGGGCCCAGGTACTCGGGGCGGTCGCCCTGGGACTGCGCGCGGCCAGCCCCCGCTGAAGATCATCTTCGAGGCTTCGGCGCCGACTCACGTCCAGAACTAGGTTCAAATTCGAACATAGGTAGCGTCTCAAGACGCTTTTTTCATTCATTTCTTGACGACTGACGCCGCTTCGTCCTACTGTGGTCCAGCACACAGTTCGCGTGACCGCCGCCACTCGCCTCCCGGAACGGGACCGCCGCGGCCGGGTCCCGCCGCCCACGAGGAGTCCCATGAGTAACCACGTCGCGCTCCCGACCGTCCCCGACACCGGACCGGACACCGCCGGCGCCCCGGTGCCGGTCCGCATCGCCGCCATCGCCGCGCTCGGCGGCCTGTTGTTCGGCTTCGACAGCGCCGTCATCAACGGTGCCGTGTCGGCCATCGAATCCCGGTTCGCCGTCTCGTCCGCCGTCCTCGGCTTCGCGGTCGCCTCGGCCCTGCTCGGCGCGGCCGGCGGCGCCGTCCTCGCCGGCCGCATCGCGGACCGCTACGGCCGGCTCACCACCATGCAGGTCGCCGCCGCGATGTTCCTGGTCAGCGCGCTGGGCACCGGATTCGCCTTCAACGTCGAAACTCTCGTCCTGTTCCGCATCGTCGGCGGTGTCGGCGTCGGACTCGCCTCCGTCATCGCCCCCGCCTACATCGCCGAGATCTCCCCCGCCCGGGTACGCGGTCGCCTGGGATCGCTGCAGCAGCTCGCGATCGTCGTCGGCATCTTCGCCGCTCTGCTCGTCGACTACGCCCTCGCCGCCCTCGCGGGTGGCTCCCGCGAGGAACTGTGGTTCGGGCTCGAGGCGTGGCGCTGGATGTTCCTGTCCATGACCGTTCCCGCCCTCGTGTACGGATTCCTGACGCTCACCATCCCGGAGTCCCCGCGCTATCTCGTCGCGAAGGGCCGCATCGGGGAGGCCCGCGGCATCCTCGGCACGCTGCTCGGCGAGCAGGGCATCGACCTGCGCATCGAATCGATCCGCGCCACCCTCGGCCACGAGCGCACCCCGTCGCTGCGCGACCTGAGGGGACCCGCGCTGGGCCTGCTGCCCATCGTGTGGATCGGCATCGGGCTGTCGGTGTTCCAGCAGTTCGTCGGCATCAACGTGATCTTCTACTACTCCAGCATCCTCTGGCAGGCAGTGGGATTCGACGAGAACAGCTCCCTCGTCATCACCGTCGTCACGTCCGTGGTCAACATCGCCACCACCCTCGTGGCCATCGCGTTCGTCGACCGCATCGGACGCCGGCCCCTGCTGATCATCGGCTCGGGCGGCATGGCCGTCACCCTCACCACGATGGCCGTCGTCTTCGCCACCGCCTCCACCACCGTCGTCGACGGTGTGACCACCCCGCACCTGACCGGACTGCAGGGACCGATCGCGCTGATCGCCGCGAACCTGTTCGTCGTCGCGTTCGGCATGTCGTGGGGACCGGTCGTGTGGGTCCTGCTCGGCGAGGCCTTCCCCAACCGGATCCGCGCGGCGGCACTGTCGCTCGCCGCCGGCGCGCAGTGGGCGGCCAACTGGGTCATCACCGTGAGCTTCCCCGCCATGAAGGAACTGTCGCTGGGGCTGTCGTACGGCTTCTACGCCGTGTGCGCGGTGCTGTCGCTGCTGTTCGTCCTGCGCTGGGTCAAGGAGACCAAGGGCCGCGAACTCGAGGACATGGACGCCGCCTGAATCCCGGGCACCCCGGTAACAGAACAGTCAGGGAGAGAACAGACATGGCACTGACCATCGGAATCGACGTGGGCGGCACCAAGGTCGCCGCCGGCGTGGTCGACGAACACGGCACCCTGCACGCCCGGCTCCGCCGCGCCACCCCGTCGGACGACCCCGCCCGCACCGAGGACGTCGTCGCCGACGTGGTCCGCGAACTCCGCGCCGCGCACGACGTGTGCGCGGTGGGCATCGGCGCCGCCGGATTCGTCGCGTCCGATCGCCGTACCGTGCTGTTCGCCCCCAACCTCGCGTGGCGCGGCGAACCGCTCGGCGAGGCCGTCGAGGCCGCGTGCGGGCTGCCGACCGTCGTCGAGAACGACGCCAACGCCGCCGCCTGGGGCGAGGCACGCTTCGGCGCCGGCCGGGGTGCCCGCACCGCGATCGTGCTCACCGTCGGCACCGGCATCGGCGGTGGTCTGATCATCGACGGCGCCCTGCACCGCGGAGCCTCGGGGCTGGCCGCGGAACTCGGCCATCTCAACGTCGAGCCGCACGGCCGTCGCTGCGGGTGCGGGAACCACGGCTGCTGGGAGCGTTACGCCAGCGGGCGGGCCCTGGTGCGGGAGGCGCAGGAGATCGCGAGCGTCTCGCCCGCGCTCGCCGGCCGGCTGCTCGAGCTGGCCGGCGGGCGCGCCGAGCAGATTACCGGGCACCACGTCACCACCGCCGCCCGCGAGGGCGACGCCGCCGCGCTCGAGTGCTTCCGCACGATCGGCACGTGGCTCGGGCACGGCATGGCGGACCTCGCCGCGTTCCTCGACCCGGAGGTGTTCGTCCTCGGCGGCGGTGTGTGCGAGGCCGGCGAACTGCTGCGCGGGCCCGCCGTCGCCACGTTCGCCCAGCGGCTGACCGGACGCGGGCACCGCCCGGCCGCCCCGGTGCGGCTGGCCGAGCTCGGCCCCGACGCCGGGATCGTCGGCGCCGCTGACCTGGCCCGGCGCCGCACGGATCTGTCGGCCACGCGCCTCGATCTCTCGGCCGCCGGCTGAGCACCCGCCCGGGTGGGGCGAGCGAATGTATCACCGACTCGGACTGAGGAGGTGAGCGATACATTCGCTCGCCGCACGCGGTCCACCGCGTAACACCGTCGTTACCGCGGTTAACCGTTCGCTTGACACGACGCCACTACCGTCGGCGGAGCCACGCGTATACAGCCGTGGATACAGACGACGGGAGTGTGCAGCGGTGGACGGACTCGAACGGCTCCACGCCTCGCTCGACGCGACGCTCGGGCCCGTCGACGCCGCGTACGCCACCGCCTATCCCGGGACGACACCGGCGCGGCAACCCGTGCACACCGTGTACGTGCCGGCCCACCGGTACGACGCGACGACCGTCGCCGAGTGGGGTGCACACGCCCGCCGGGCGCTCGACGAGAACTGCTCCGGCCCCGGCGACCTGGCCGGCGTGACGGGGATCGAACCGGAGCTCGCCGAACAGGTCCTACCGCTCGTGCGGGCCAAGCTCGGCACCGAGCCGATCGAAGATCTGCGCATCGACTTCGAGGACGGTTTTCCCCAGACGGACGTGCCCGGCCCGCACCGCGACACCGACGAGGACGCCCACGTCGCTCGGACCGCCACCGTTCTCGCGGGCAATCCCTCCGCCACCCCGTTCGTGGGGCTGCGCTTCAAGTGTCTCGAGCCCGCCACCCGCCGTCGCGGGATCCGCACGCTCGACGCCTTCGTCGGTGCTCTCGCCGAGAAGACCTCCGCTCCGGACGGTTTCGTCGTGACCCTGCCGAAGGTGACTGCACCCGAGCAGGTCTCCGCGATGGTCACCGTGTGCGAGCACCTCGAGCGTGCGCACGGGCTCGCCGTTCCCCTGCGGTTCGAGATCCAGATCGAGACCCCGCAGGCGATCTGCGGTCCCGACGGCACCGCGCAGGTGGCGCGGATGCTGCACGCCGCCGCGGGCCGTTGCGCGGGACTGCACTACGGCACCTACGACTACTCCGCCGCGTGCGGCATCGCCGCCGAATACCAGGCCATGGACCACCCCGTCGCCGACCACGCCAAGGCCACCATGCAGGTGGCCGCCGCCGGCACCGGCGTACCCCTGTCCGACGGATCCACCAACCGCCTCCCCGTCGGCACCCGCGAACAGATCCGGGCCGCGTGGGGCCTGCACGCCCGGCTGGTGGAGCGGTCGCTGCGCCGCGGGTTCTACCAGGGCTGGGACCTGCACCCCGCGCAACTGCCCACCCGCTATGCCGCGACGTTCGCGTTCTACCGCCGTTCGTTCCCCACCGCGGCGGCCCGCGTCGCCGCCTACCTGTCGCCGGGGCGTGACTCCGGCTATCTCGACGAACCCGCGACGGCCCGAGCCCTGGCCACATTCCTGCTCCGCGGCCTCGCCTGCGGAGCCCTCACCGAGACCGAGGTCCGCGACCGCGCGGAGACCACGCCGGACCGGCTGGCGCGGCTCGCGGGCCGACAGGAAGGACCCACCGGATGCCCACCGTGATCCGCACGCGACGCGCCGTCGTCGGCGACCGCGAACACCCCTGCTCGGTCGTGCTCCGGGACGGGCGCATCGCCGCGATCGGGGCCTACGACGCCCCTGCCCCCGCGGGCGCCGAGGAGGTTGTCCTCGCCGACGACGAGGCTCTTCTGCCCGGTCTGGTCGACACGCACGTGCACATCAACGACCCCGGCCGCACCGAGTGGGAGGGATTCGCGACCGCGACCCGCGCGGCCGCCGCGGGCGGCGTCACCACCGTCGTGGACATGCCGCTCAACTCCGTGCCGGCCACCGTCGACGTCGCTGCGCTGGAGGTCAAGAAGAAGGTTGCCGCCGAACAGATCTCGGTCGACGTCGGATTCTGGGGCGGCGCCGTGCCGGGCAACCTCGCCGACCTCGAACCGCTCTGGGACGCGGGCGTGTACGGCTTCAAGTGCTTCCTCGCCCATTCCGGGCTGGACGAGTATCCGCCGCTCGACCGGGAACAGATGCTCGCCGCGATGCGCACGATCGCGGGCTTCGGGGGCCTGCTCATCGTCCACGCCGAGGACGGGCCCACCCTCGACGCCCAGCCGCCGGCCGCGGGCCGCCGGTACGCCGGCTTCCTGCGGTCGCGTCCGCCGGCCGCGGAGTCGCGGGCCGTCGCCCAGGTGCTCGAGGGCGCCCGGGAAACGGGTTGCCGCACCCACATTCTGCACCTGTCCGACGCCGGGAGCCTGCCGCTGATCGCGCAGGCCAAGGCCGACGGCGTGCCCGTCACCGTCGAGACGTGCCCCCACTACCTGTCGCTGTTCAGCGAGGAGATCCTGGACGGTGCGACCCATTTCAAATGCTGCCCGCCGATCCGCGAGGCGAGCAACCGGGAAGACCTGTGGCGCGGCCTCGCCGAGGGCACGATCGACGCGGTGGTCTCGGACCACTCGCCGTGCGTGCCGGAACTGAAGAAGTTCGCGACCGGAGACTTCGCCGAGGCGTGGGGCGGCATCTCGTCGCTGCAGCTCGGCCTGCCGATCGTGTGGTCCCAGGCCAGGCGCCGCGGCCACACCCTGACGGAGGTGACCCGATGGATGGCCCGAGGCCCCCGCGACCTGGTGGGCATGACCGACCGGGGCGAGATCGCGATCGGCAACGTCGCGGACTTCTGCGTCCTCGCCCCCGACGACGCGTTCGTCGTCTTCCCCGAACGCCTGCACCACCGCAACGCCGTCACCCCCTATGCCGAGACCGCGCTTGCCGGGGTGGTCCGCGGGACGTGGCTCGGCGGCCGCCCCGTGGGCCGGACGCCGCGCGGGCGCCTGCTCGACCGTGAGAGGACGAACCCGTGACCGACCCCGCCTTCCTGCAGCTGCCCGACCTCGCGTCCCGGACCCTCGCCGGCTCCGTGGTGTACGCCAACGACGAACTGTTCGCCCAGCGGGAGAATCTCGTCACCCCGGAACCCCCGGCCTTCGACACCGGGGACTTCGGGCACAAGGGCAAGGTGTACGACGGCTGGGAGACCCGTCGGCGCCGCGAACCCGGCCACGACTTCGCGATCGTCCGGCTCGGGGTGCCCGGAGTCGTGCGCGGCGTGGTGATCGACACCGCATGGTTCACCGGCAACTACCCGCCGTTCGCCTCGGTGGACGCCGTCGAGACGGAGGGGTATCCGACACCGGACCAGCTGCTCGCGGCGCCGTGGCAGCCGATCCTCGACAAGGTGGCCCTCGCCGGGGACACCGCCAACACCTTCGCGGTCGACAGCGAATTCCGATGGACACACCTGCGGCTCAACATCTTTCCCGACGGTGGGGTGGCCCGGCTGCGGGTGCACGGCGAGCCCCGGCCCGACCCGGCGTTCCTCACCGGGACGATCGACCTCGCCGCGCTCGAGCACGGGGCCGACGTGGTGGACTGCTCGAACCGCTTCTACTCGTCCCCGCGCAACATCATCGCCCCCGGCCGGGCGCGGCACATGGGCGAGGGCTGGGAGAACGCCCGCCGCCGCGACGGCGGCAACGACCATGTGGTGGTGCGCCTGGCCGGGGAGGGCCACGTCGACCACGTCGAAATCGACACCTCGTACTTCGTCGGCAACGCCCCCGGGTGGGCACGACTGATCGGAATCCCGGACGGCGCAGCGCTCTCCGACGAATCCGCGTGGGTCGAGCTCGTGCCGCGGACGGCACTGCTGCCCGACTGCCGGCACCGGTTCCGCGTCGACGCGGCCGTGCCGTTGCGGCACGTGCGGCTCGACGTCTACCCCGACGGGGGCATCGCCCGGCTGCGCGTGCACGGGCGGCTGACGTAGGCGGTGCGTCCTTTGGGTGGCGGCAACAGCCCAAAGGGCACACCGGCGGCGTCAGCCGCCGGCGGTGAGAAATTGATTACCTGCGCGAAACGTGGTGGCTGTCGCCCGTAAAGGCGCTGGGCTAGAACTGTATTCATCACCGTATACAGCCTTGTGTCCCGGACGGAGCCCTCCATGGCAACAGCCCATCCCGTCGACACCCGACTGCCCTTCGGGCGGCAGTTGGCGTTCGGCATCCAGCACGTCCTGATCATGTACACCGGATGCATCACCGTCCCACTGGTCTTCGGCGCCGCCGTGGGTCTCGACCGCGAGACCGTCGCGATGCTCATCAACGCCGACCTGCTGATCGCCGGCCTGATCACGATCATCCAGAGCCTCGGCGTCGGCAAACTCGCCGGCGTCCGGCTGCCCATCGTCTGCGGCGCCACCTTCGCCGGGCTGACCCCGATGATCCTCATCGCCGAGGAATACGGCCTGCAGGCGGTGTACGGGTCGATGCTCGTCGGTGGCATCGTCGGTCTGGCCTTGGCGTGGCCGTTCGCGAAGGTGATCAAGTTCTTCCCACCGCTCGTGACCGGCGCCGTGCTCACCGTCGTCGGCATCTCCCTCATCGGTGTCGCCGGTGGGCTCATCGTCGGCACCGATCCCACCGCGCCCACGTTCGCCGATCCCGCGAACATCGCTCTCGCCGTGGCGGTCATGGCCGTCGCCATCGGATTCATCTGCCTCGGCCGCGGGATCTGGACGCAGCTCGGTGTGCTGATCGCCCTGCTCGTGGGCACCGTCGCCGCGCTGCCGATGGGCCTGATCGACCTCGGCGGTGTCTCCGGTTCCGCGTGGCTCGGTGTGCCCACTCCCTTCCACTTCGGTGGGCCCGAATTCCCGATCACCGCCGTCGTCGCCATGAGCATCGTGATGGCCGTCGTGTTCGCCGAGTCGACGGCGAGCATGCTCGCCGTCAGCGAGATCACCGGCAAGCCCGTCACCAAATCCGACATCGCCCGCGGCCTCGCCGGCGACGGCCTGTCCGGCATCTTCGGCGGCATCTTCAACGCGTTCGTCGACACGGTGTTCACGCAGAATGTCGGTGCCGTCGCCACCACCCGCGTCTACAGCCGCTACGTCACCGCCACCAGCGGCGTCATCCTCGTCGTGCTGGGTGCGCTGCCCAAGGTCGGCTCGGTCGTCGCCGCACTGCCCAAGCCCGTCGTCGGCGGGGTGGGCCTGATCCTGTTCGCCACCGTCGCCGTCGTCGGCATCAACACCCTGCGCAAGGTGGACCTCTCCGACCGGATCAACACCACCATCGCCGCGGTCGCCGTGGGCATCGGCCTCGTCCCCGAACTCGCGGAAGGCATGTTCGACAAGTTCCCGTCCGCCGCGCAGATTCTGCTCGGCAGTGGCATCACCCTCGCGGCGATCACCGCGTTCTCGCTCAACCTGCTGTTCAACCACACCAGGCTCGGCGCCGCGGCCCGGCGATCCGCCGATGGCACCCCCGGAACCGAAAGCGACCAGATCACAGGAGAATCCGTTGTCCCTGCCCACGCGTGAGCCCTTCGAGGTCCCGACGATCGACATCGGTCCGTATGTGACCGGCGGCGGGGACTCCGACCGACTCCGGATCGCCGAACAGATGGACGAGGCCTGCAGCCGCGTCGGATTCGTGCAGATCCTCGGTCACGGCATCCCCGGGACGATCCTCGACGACTTCACCACCGCCCTCGACGATTTCTTCGCCCTCCCGCTCGAGACGAAGAACCGCTACCGCGTCGCCGGCGCCAACCGCGGCTACAGTCCGCCGAAGAGCGAGTCGCTGAGCCTGAGCCTCGGGGTGGAATCCGCCGGGCGGATGAACGACTTCTTCGAGGCGTTCAACATCGGCACCGAGGCACGCTCGTTCCCCGAAGTGTCGCTGCCGGAGGAGGACTACGGTCTCAACGTGTGGCCGGACGTGCCCGGATTCCGGGCGGCGGTGCAGAATTACCGGGCGCACGCCGCGCGGGTGGCCCGCACCCTCACCCGCATCTTCGCCGACGCGCTGGGCCGGGAGCCGGACTTCTTCGACGCGCTCACCGACCACTCCATCGACGTGCTGCGGATGAACAACTACGCCCTGCCCGAAGGCACCGTCCGGCTCGACGGCGAACTCACCGGCATGGGAGAGCACACCGACTTCGGTCTGGTGACCGTGCTGTGGGCCGACCGCGTCGCCGGACTACAGGTGCTCGGCGGTGACGGCGTCTGGCACGACGTCGCCCCGATCGAGGGCGGCCTGCTCGTCAACCTCGGAGATCTGACGGCGCGGCTGACGGGCGACCGCTGGATGTCGACACTGCACCGCGTCAAGCCGCCGATCGTCGACGGCACCATCGTGCGCCGCCGCTCGGCCGCGTTCTTCCACGACGGCAACGTCGACGCGGTGATCGCCACGCTCCCCGAGTTCGCCGGCGACGAGTGCTACGAGCCCATCACCGTGCGCGAGCACATCAGAGCCAAGCTGGCCGGGTCGCGGCAGGGCCGGGCCAACACCGCCGCCGTCCGTGAGGCGGCCCGCGTGCTCGCCGCCGCGGGGCGGGACCTGCCGTGACACACGTCGTGCTGGTGCACGGGGCCTGGGCAGGGGCCTGGGTGTGGGACACCGTGCTGGGTCCGCTGCGCGCCGCGGGGTTCACTCCGCACGCGCTGGATCTGCCGGGCGCCGGCACGTGGGGCGCGACCGACGTCACCCTCGACGACGTCGCCGGCCACGTCGCCGCGCACGTCACCACGCTCGACGGCCCGGTGTTCCTCGTCGGGCACTCGGGCGGCGGCATCGTCGTCACCCAGGTGGCGGAGCAGCTCCCCGACCGTATCGCCGGGGTGGTGTACGTCGCGGGCATGATGCTGCCGTCGGGCACCGGGTTCGGGCAGCTGTGCGACGCCCTCGGTCTCGCACCACCGGTCGGGATCTCGCGGTGGCTGCGGCCCACGGCCGACGGACGGGGCACCGTGGTGCCCCCGGAAGCGGGGGCGGCGGTGTTCTTCCACGAAGCCGCCCCGGCCGACGCCGTCGCCGCCGCGCGCCGGCTCGTCCCGCAGCTCGAGACGGCCCGCCTCATGGCGCCGGCCTGGACACCGGAGCGGTTCGGGACCGTGCCCCGGCTGTACGTCGAGGCCACCCTCGACCGCACCGTCCCGCTGGTCGCCCAGCGCGAGATGCAGCGGCTCGTGCCCGGGGCCCGGGTGATCACGCTGGACACCGATCACGCGCCGCAGCTGTCGGCCCGCGACGAGCTGGTGGACGGCATTCGGCAATGGTGCCTTTCCGGACTTCCGGAGCTCCGAAAGGACGCCACGGCAGCGGCGCTGCCATAGGCTCGCAGCATGACGGCATCGGCGGCGATCGGCTCACCGGAGGAGCTGGCGCGGGCGCTGGACACGACGGGCTATCTCGCCGACGACGGCCTCGCAACGGTCGCCTTCCTGGCGCTGCGCATGGGCCGCCCGCTGTTCTGCGAGGGGGAACCCGGCACCGGCAAGACATCGCTGGCCATTGCCCTCGCCGACGCGCTGGCCCTGCCGCTGATCCGGTTGCAGTGCCACGAGGGCATCGATGCGTCCCAGGCCCTCTACGACTGGGACTTCCCCCGGCAGTTGCTGCACCTGCGCACCCTCGAGGCCGCGAGCGGCGGCCACCTGGAGGCCGAGGAGGCGGAACGCTCGCTGTACACCGAGCGGTTCCTGCTGGCGCGGCCCCTGCTGCAGGCGCTCACCGACGCGCCGTGCGTGCTGCTCGTCGACGAGATCGACCGGGCCGACGACGAGTTCGAGGCGTTCCTGCTGCAGGTGCTGGACGAGAACGCCGTCACCATCCCCGAGCTCGGGCAGGTGCGGGCGCAGACGCCGCCGCTGGTGGTGCTCACCTCCAACCGCACCCGCGAGGTGCACGACGCCCTCAAACGCCGCTGCCTGTACCACTGGCTCGAACATCCCGACCTCGCGCGGGAGGTGGAGATCCTGCGCCGCCGCATCCCGGGCATCGCCGAACACCTCGCGGAGCAGGTCGCCCACGCGGTGCAGACCATGCGCGGGATGGATCTGCTCAAGCCGCCCGGCGTCGCCGAGTCGCTGGACTGGGCACGAGCGCTGCGCGAACTCGACCGCGACGTGCTCGACGCGACGACCGCGGCCGCGACGCTGGGCGCCGTCCTCAAGTACCGGGAGGACCTCGACCGGGTGGTCCGCACCGGGCTCGACCGGCTCCTGACGGGGTGAGGCCCGCGATGACGACGGCCGCGGACGTCGGAGGTCCCCTCGTCGGGATCGCCGGGTTCACCCGCGCCCTCGCCGCGGCCGGCCTGCCCGTCGCCTCGGACGCCGCCGAGGCCTACGTGCGCGCCCTGCGCGAGATCGACCTCGGCGACCGCCGGCAGGTGTACTGGACCGGACGTGCCACCCTGTGCCACGACCCCGACGACATCCCCCGCTACGACCTCGCGTTCGAAAGCTGGTTCGGGGGAACGGCACCCGGCGTGACGTCGCCGCAGACCCGCACCCCGCGTCGGGCCCGCATCGCCGGACTCACATCCACGGGGGGTGACGAGACCGCCGGGGAGGGTCCGGAACTGCGGGTCGCCGCGGACGACGCCGACGTACTCCGCCGTCGCGACATCGCGGAACTGTCCGACGCCGAGCGGGCGCACCTCGCCGAGCTGATCGCCACGCTGCATCCGCGACCGCCCACCCGCCCGGCGATGCGGCTGCGCCCGTCGCGCCGGGGCCGCATCGACCCGCGCCGCACGGTGCGCCGGATGCTCGCGGCCGGGGGCGAGCCCGTCCGGCCGAGCCGGCACGGCAAGGCGACCCGTGCGCGCCGGGTGGTGCTGCTGCTCGACGTCTCCGGATCGATGAGCCCCTACGCGGACGCGCTGCTGCGGTTCGCGCACGTGGTGACCCGCGCCGATCCCGCCCACACCGAGGTGTTCTCCCTCGGCACACGCCTGACGCGGCTGTCGCGCGCGCTGCGGGCCCGCGACCCGGAACTCGCCCTCGCCGCGGCGGGCCGGGCGGTCCCCGACTGGGCGGGCGGCACCCGGCTCGGCGAGACCCTGCGGGCGTTCCTGGACCGGTGGGGCCGTCGTGGGCTCGCGCGCGGTGCCGTCGTGGTGATCTTCTCGGACGGCTGGGAACGCGGCGATCCCGGCCTGCTCGCCGAGCAGCTCGCCCAGCTGCGCCGCCTCGCCCGCGCCGTGCTGTGGGTCAACCCGCACGCCGGGGCGGCCGGGTACGAGCCGGTGCAGTCCGGCATCGCGGCCGCCCTGCCGCATCTCGACCGTCTGCTCGCCGGGCACAGCCTCGCGACGCTGCAGGAACTGCTGGAGGAGGTCCACCGTGCGTGAGGTTCTCGACGAACTCGACCGTCGCTACCGGGCCGGCGACACCGTCGCCTTGGGAACCGTGGTCTCGACGTTCCGTTCCGCGCCGCGCGCACCGGGCGCGGCGATGCTCGTCGCCGGCGACGGCACCGTGACCGGCAGCGTCTCCGGCGGTTGCGTGGAGGGCGCCGTGTACGAGCTCGCCCAGCAGGTGATCGAGGACGGTGTGCCCGTGTTGCAGCGGTACGGCGTGTCCGACGACGACGCCTTCGCCGTCGGGCTCACCTGCGGCGGCATCATCGACGTGTTCGTCGAACGGGTGGACGTCGCCGGATTCCCCGAGCTGGGCGAGGTCGTCGCGTCGGTGCGGGCCGGGGAACCCGTCGCGGTCGCCACCGTCACCGAGCATCCCGATCCGGCGTGGGTTGGTCGGCGCATGGCGGTGTGGCCGGATCGCGCGCACGGGGCGCTGGGGTCGGCGCGGGCGGACGACGCCGTCGCCGACGACACGCGGGGTCTGCTCGCCGCGGGCCGGACCGCGACGCTGCACTACGGGCCGGACGGGCAGCGCCGCGGCGAGGGCATGTCGGTGTTCGTCCACTCGTTCCAGCCGCCGCCGCGGTTGCTGGTGTTCGGCGCCATCGACTTCGCGGCCGCCATGGCACAGCTCGGCTCGTTCCTCGGCTACCGCGTGACGGTGTGCGACGCGCGGGGCGTGTTCACCACCGCCGCCCGGTTCCCGGCCGCCGACGAGGTGGTCGTGGACTGGCCGCACCGCTACCTCGCCGCCGAGGCGGCCGCGGGGCGCGTCGACTCGCGCACGGTCGTCACGGTGCTCACCCACGACCCGAAGTTCGACGTGCCGCTGCTCGAGGTGGCATTGCGGCTCGACCTGGCGTACGTCGGTGCCATGGGGTCGCGGCGGACGCACGAGGACCGGTTGGCGCGCCTGCGCGAAGCGGGGATGACGGAGGACGAGCTGGCGCGGCTGTGCTCCCCGATCGGCCTGGATCTGGGGGCGCGCACTCCGGAGGAGACCGCGGTGTCGATCGCGGCGGAGATCATCGCGCTGAAATGGGGTGGCCGGGGTGAGCACCTCGCCCGCACCGAGGGCCCGATCCACGCCCACGAGGACAGCGCGGTTCCCGGGCAGTAGGAGCTGCCCGGGGCGGCCGCGCTCAGCCCTCGGCGACGACCCGGAACTTCTCGAGCGAGGTGTCGGTCGCGTCGGGAATCACCATCCCGGCGTTCACGCCGCTGCGCAGGTAGTCGACGACGGCGTCGTCGAGCCGCTCACCCGGCACGACGGCGGGAATGCCCGGCGGATAGGGGGTGATCTGCTCGGCCGCGATGCGCCCGGCGGCCCGGCCCGCGTCGACCATCTCCGCCCTGCCGAAGAACGCGTCGCGCGGCGACATCACCGAGTCGAGCTGCAGCTCGCCGGGGCTCGGCAGATACATCTTCGGCGGCGGATCGAACGACTCCGCGGCCTGCGACAGCGACTCGAGCGCCGCGACGAGCCGGTCCGTGGTGCCCTCGTCGTCCGCCATGGAGAGGGTGGCCAGGATGCGCCGGTGATCGGTCATGCCGAGGTCGAGCCGGCAGTGCTCGCGCAGCCAGTCGCTGCACTGATAGCCGGAGACGCCGAGTTCGCTCACGTCCAGGAGGATCTGCAGCCGATCGAGATCGTGCGAGGCCTCCTCGCCGAGCAACCGGTCCTCGAGGACGGTCGGCCCGTCGATCGCGGCGATCCGGTCGCGGGTACGCCGAGCCAGCTGCAGTGCGTCACCGAGCAACTCGGCGCCGTGCTCGACCATCTGCCGGCGCCACCCGTCGATGGCCGAGTAGATCATCACGTTCGGGCTCGTGGTCATCAGCAGGTCGGCACAGGCCGACAGGTGCGCCCCGTCCACCAGGTCGCCTTGTAGGTGGTACACCGATCCTTGCTCGAATCCGGCACCCATCTTGTGGACGCTGACCACGCAGATGTCGGCGCCGGCGTCCATGGCCCAGGTGGGCAGGTCGTCGTGGAACGGCAGGTGCGCGCCCCACGCCTCGTCGACGATGAGGGGCTTGCCCCGCTCGTGGCAGACCTTCGCGATGCCCTCGAGGTCCGCGCACGTGCCGTAGGGGCTCGGGCTGACGATCAGCGCGCCGGCCGCATCCGGGTACTTCTCCCACGTCGCGCGCACCTGGTCCGGCGACGGCGGATGGGAGAAGTGCATCTCCTCGTCCCACCGGGGTGTGATCCAGCGGGGCGTGACGCCGCTGAAGATCAGCCCGGCGACGATCGACTTGTGCGAGTCCCGGCCGACGAGCAGTCCCCCCGGATCGTTGCCCGCCACCGCCATCATCGCGGCCTTCACCGACAGGGAGCTGCCGCAGGTGGAGAAGAACGCCTGCTCCGCTCCGACCGCCTCGGCCATGAGCTGCTCGGCCCGCGACAGGTAGCCGTTGCCCGACTTCCGGTCGTCGAGGCCGCCCGAGGCGAGCACGTCCGAGCGGAACGTGTCGAGCCCGAGGACCTTCTTCACCCGCGGGTCGGCACCGCGGCCTTGGCGGTGGCCGGGCGGAGAGAAGCCGTAACGGTCGAGCCGGTGGTACTGATCCAGTGCATCCAGCAGGGGAGTTTCGGACTGATCCATGCCCGGGGGGTACCCCGCACGCGGACCGAAAATGCCCTGCCGCGGGTCGGCTTCGCGAGTCGGATTCCCCCGTCCCGCCGCCACCCGCGCGGGAACGAGGTTGTTCCGCCACCGATTCGGCGAATCGGCGTATTCGGTGGTCATCGTTGGAGCACAGTGTCAGTGAACACTTCTCGACGATCTTGGATCCCGGATGTTCCCGGCATTGGAGGCCCGATGCGCATCACTGTCACCGTCGACGGGACGACCTACACGGACGAGGTGGAACCGAGGCTGCTGCTCGTGCACTACCTGCGCGACCGGCTCGGCAAGGTCGGCACCGTGGTGGGCTGCGACACCAGCAACTGCGGTGCCTGCACCGTGCACCTCGACGGCCGCAGCGTCAAATCCTGCTCGGTGCTCGCCGTGCAGGCCGACGGTGCGGAGGTCACGACCGTCGAAGGCCTGTCCCGCGACGGCGTGCTGCACCCCGTCCAGCAGGCATTCCACGACAACCACGCACTGCAGTGCGGCTACTGCACGCCCGGCATGATCATGTCGACGATCGACCTGCTCGAGGAGAACCCCGATCCCGACGAGCACGAGGTGCGGCTGGGTCTCGAGGGCAACCTGTGCCGCTGCACCGGCTACCAGAACATCGTGCGGGCGGCGCTGGACGCGGCGCAGAAGGCCCGGGCCGCCGAACTGCAGACGGACAACACGACGGCAGGAGGCGGGCGATGACCAGCACCGTCGAACCCGAGATCGGCCAGTCGCGGCGGCGCAAGGAGGACGAGCACCTCGTCACCGGGCGCACCCGCTGGACCGACAACCTCGTCCTCCCCGGGATGCTGCACATGGCGATCCTGCGCAGCCCGTTCGCCCACGCCCGCATCACCTCGATCGACACGTCGGAAGCACGGCAGAGACCCGGCGTGGTGGCGGTGCTCACCGGCGCGGACGCCTCGCCGGAGCAGGGCAGCCTGCCGTGCGCGTGGGTGATCACCCCCGATATGAAGATCCCGCCCGCGCCGTCCCTGGCCGTCGACACGGTCAACTTCGCCGGGGAGGCCGTCGCCCTCGTCGTCGCGCGCAGCGCCTACGAGGCCCACGACGCCCTCGAGGCGATCGACGTGGACTACGACGAGCTGCCCGTGGTCCTCGACCTGGCGATCGCCGCCCGCGACGGCGCCGACCTCGTGCACCCGGACCTCGGCACCAACGTCAGCGCCACCTGGACGTTCGACTCCGCCGAGGCCGGCACCGGCGGCGACGTCGAGCAGGCCATCCGCGACGCCGAGGTCGTCGTCGAGCGCACGTTCCGGCAGCAGCGGCTCATCCCGGCGTTCATGGAACCGCGCTCCGTCGTCGTCGACCCGACCGGGCCGCAGATCACCGTGTGGTCGGCCACGCAGATCCCGCACATCCTCAAGATCATGCTGGCGATGACGCTGGGCATCCCCGAGCACAAGCTGCGGGTGATCGCACCGGACGTCGGCGGTGGTTTCGGCGGCAAGCTGCAGGTGACCCCGGAGGAACTGCTCGCACTGCTCGTCGCGCGCCGGCTCGGGAAACCGGTCAAGTACACCGAGACCCGCAGCGAGTCGATGGTCGCGGCGCATCACGGCCGCGACCAGATCCAGAAGCTCACCCTCGCCGCGCGCCGCGACGGCACCGTCGTCGGCCTGAAGGTCGAGCTGCTCGCCGACATGGGCGCCTACCTGAGGCTCGTCACCCCGGGCGTACCGATCCTGGGCGCGTTCATGTTCAACGGCATCTACAAGTTCGGCGCCTACCACTTCTCGTGCACCAACGTGTTCACCAACAAGGTGCCCACCGACGCCTACCGCGGGGCGGGCCGGCCGGAGGCGACGTTCGGGATCGAACGGATCATGGACGAGCTCGCCGCCGAGCTGTCGATGGATCCGCTCGAGCTGCGCGCCAAGAACTGGATCCGGCACGAGGAGTTCCCGTTCGACACCGTCGCGGGCCTGACGTACGACTCGGGCAACTACGAGGCGGCCACCGCGAAGGCCCGCGATCTGTTCCGGTACGACGAGTTGCGCCGCGAGCAGGAGGAACGCCGCCGCCGGCAGGACCCGGTCCAGCTCGGCATCGGGGTGTCGACCTTCACCGAGATGTGCGGCCTGGCGCCGTCGCGGGTACTCGGCTCGCTCAACTACGGGGCGGGCGGCTGGGAGCACGCCGCGATCCGCATGCTGCCCACCGGCCGGGTGGAGGTGGTCACCGGTTCGTCGTCGCACGGGCAGGGCCACGAGACGGCGTGGAGCCAGATCGTCGCCGACCGGCTCGGAGTGCCGTTCGAGGACATCGAGGTGCTGCACGGCGACACGCAGACCTCGCCGAAGGGGTTGGACACCTATGGATCCCGGTCCCTCGCCGTCGGCGGTATGGCCGTGGTCAAGGCCGCGGAGAAGGTGATCGCGAAGGCCCGCCCGATCGCGGCGCACATGATGGAGTGCTCGGAGGACGACCTCGAGTTCGCCGAGGGCCGGTTCCGGGTCCGGGGTACCGAGAAGGCCGTGGGCATGAGCGACATCGCGCTCGCGGTGTTCACCGCGGCCGACCTGCCCGAAGGCATCGAGCCGAACCTGGATTCCGAGGCCACCTACGACCCGGACAACTTTTCGTTCCCGCACGGCACGCACCTGTGCGCCGCCGAGGTGGACACCGAGACCGGGCAGGTGCGCATCCGCTCGTACGTGTGCGTCGACGACGTCGGGCACGTCGTGAACCCGCTCATCGTGGAGGGGCAGGTGCACGGCGGCCTCGCCCAGGGCATCGCGCAGGCCCTGTACGAGGAGGCCGTCCACGACGAGTCCGGCACCCTGCTCAGCGGTTCGTTCGCCGAGTACCTGCTGCCGTCGGCCGCGGACCTGCCGACGTTCACCACCGACCGCACCGAGACCCCCGCCACCGGAAACCCGCTGGGCGTCAAGGGGGTCGGCGAGTCCGGCACGATCGCCTCCACGCCGGCGGTGGTCAACGCCGTCCTCGACGCCGTGCGCCACCTCGGCGTGCGGGACATCGAGATGCCGTGCACCCCGATGCGGGTGTGGCACGCCGTCGAATCAGCTCGGCAATCGGCTCAGGGAGGCGCCCGATGATTCCGTCGACGTTCGACTACGTCGCGCCCACCACCATCGACGAGGCCGTCGCCGCGCTGGCCGCGGCCGGGGAGGACGCCAAGATCATCGCCGGCGGGCAGAGCCTGATGCCGGTGCTGCGGCTGCGGTTGGCCGCCCCCACCACGCTCGTCGACCTCGGGCGCGTCCCCGACCTGCGGGGGGTGCGCGAGGACGGCGGCGACCTCGTGATCGGCGCGATGACCACCCACCACGACGTGATCCACGATCCGCTCGTGCGTGAACACGCGCGGCTGCTCGCCGAAGCCACGAGCACGGTGGCCGACCCGCAGATCCGGCACCGCGGCACCCTCGGTGGGGCCCTGGCCCACGCCGATCCGGCCGGGGATCTCGGCGCGCCGGTGCTCGCCCTCGAGGCCACCCTCGTCGCGGCCGGACCGTCGGGGCGGCGCAGCATCCCCGTCGCGGAGTTCTTCGACGACTACTTCACCACCACCCTGCAGCCCGAGGAGATCCTCGTCGAGGTGCGGATCCCCAAGCTCACGGGATGGGCGGCGCGGTACGAGAAGTTCAACCGGGTGGCCCACGCCTGGTCGATCGTCGCGGTCGCCGCCACCGTGCAGACGGACGGCGGCACGATCCGTCAGGCCCGGGTGGCGCTGACGAACATGGCGGCCGTGCCCGTGCGGGCGCACGCCGTCGAGCAGGCCCTCGTCGGGCAGCCCGCGACGGCGGACACCGTCCGTGCCGCCGCCGAGCAGGCCACCGAGGGCACCTCACCCATGAGCGACGGCAACGCCGACGCCGACTACCGCCGCCAGCTCGCGCGGGTGCTCACGCGCCGTGCCGTGGCGACGGCAGCGGACGTCGCCTGAGCACACACTGGAGACGAACCATGCAACTCGAACACCACATGTCCGTGCCGGCACCCATCGACGAGGTGTGGACGGCACTGCTCGACCCCGAGAAGGTGGCACCCTGCATGCCCGGCGCCACCCTCACCGGCGTCGACGGCAACACCTTCACCGGCACGGTGAAGATCAAGATGGGACCGGTACAGCTGCTGTACAAGGGCACCGGGGAGTTCGTCGAGACCGACGAGCAGGCCCGCCGCGCGGTCATGGAGGCCGCCGCGAAGGACTCGCGCGGCAACGGCACCGTGAACGCGACGTTCACGATCACCCTCGTCGGCGACGGCGACCGCACCGAGGGCACCGTCGTGACCGACCTGTCCATCACCGGCAAGCCCGCCCAGTTCGGGCGGGGCATGATCTCCGACGTCGGCGGCAAGATCATCGAGCAGTTCACGGCGTGCCTGGCGGACAAGCTCGGTGGCCCGCCCGCCCCGGTGCCGACGCCGGAGGCCGCCGCGCCCCCACCCCCGGCGGGCGGGGCCCCGGAGGTGACCCCGGCCGTGCCGGTGACGGCGGCACCACAGCCCACCGAGGCCGCGCCGCTGGACCTGATGCAGTACGCCCGCGGGTCCGTGCTCAAGCGCGTCGGCCCGGCAGTGGCCGTGTCGGCGCTGGTGGCCCTGATCGTCTACCTGCTGCTGCGGCGCCGCCACCCCTGAGACCGCCTGTTCGCCCCTCCCCTCCTCGAGCGAATGTATCGTTCCGTCGGCCTGATCGAGTGAGCGATACATTCGCTCGGCACGGGCGGGCCGACGGAACCGGCCCCGATCACTGCAGCAGCCGCCAGATCCGGTCGCGGGAGAGCGGCAGCTCGTGCGGCCGGACCCCGATCGCGCGGCGCACCGCGTTCGCCAGCGCGGGCGCCACCGGGTTGAAGGGCGCCTCGCTCATCGACTTCGCGCCCATCGGGCCGAGCGCGTCGTAGGTGTCGGCGAAATACACCTCGGTGCGGGGCAGGTCGGCGTACTGCGGAATGTGGTAGTTCCGCAGCGCATCGGTGACGACGCGGCCGGTGGCGTCGGTGACGAGTTCCTCGTACAGCGCGACCCCGATCGCCTGGGCGGCGCCGCCCTCCACCTGGCCGCGGCACTGCTCGGGGTTGACCACGACGCCGGCGTCGGCGGCCTGCACCGACTGCAGGATCCGCAGCTCGCCGGTGCGCACGTCGACGGCGACGCGGAAGGCCTGCACGTTGAACGACAACGAGCGGGGCAGGCCGCCGTGGCTGCCCTCGGCCCGCAGCGTGCCGCCGGCCGCGTCGAGCAGTTCGCCGGGGGCGACGAGGCGGCCGCCCGCACGCACCCCGTCCGCCTCGGGCACCGCGTCGTCGGGGTCGGTGCCGGTGATCTGTCCGGCGAGTTTGACCATCCGCCGGCGCAGTTCCCGCGCGGCGGCGAGCAGCGCCTTGGCGGCGACGACCGTCCCCGACGATCCGTACGCACCGGTGTCGTGGGTGGTGACGTCGGTGTCGGACTGGCGGATCCGGATGCGGTCGGGGTGGGTGGCCAGCTCGGTGGCGGCGATCTGGGTGTGCACGGTGGTGGTGCCGTTGCCGAACTCGGCGGTACCGACCCGCGCGAGATAGGTGCCGTCGCGCAGCAGTTCGACGGACGTGTCGGCGACGTGCCCGCCCGGCGGGTTCGACGCGATCATCGCCAGGGCCATGCCCTCACCGACGCGCCACTGCGGCCCGGCCGGTTCCCCGGCACCGCCTCGGCGCATCGCGTCCTGCACCAGGTCCAGGCACTGGTCCAGCCCGTAGCTGCCGAAGATCAGATCGCCGCCCTCCGGGTGCGCGCCCACCAGGTCGTCGCCGGGCACGACGACGTTGCGCCGCCGCAACTCGTACGGGTCCATGCCGAGTTCGACGGCGAGCTCGTCCATCGCCGACTCGATTGCGAAGATGATCTGCCCCAGCCCGTAACCGCGGAACGCGCCGGAGGGACGATTGTTGGTGTACACGGCCTGGGCGTCGACCCGCTTGTTCGGGCACCGGTACACCTCGACGGATTCGCCGCATCCGTGGAACATCACTCCCGCCGAATGGTTTCCGTAGGCGCCCGCGTCGGAGAGCACATCGATCGCCAGGGCGGTGAGGACGCCGTCGGCACCGGCCGCGACCGTGACGTCCACGCGCATCGGATGCCGGCACGGCGCGACGGTGAGCTGATCGGTGCGGGTGAACTCCCACTGCACCGGGCGTCCGGTGCGCAGGACGGCCGCCGCGACGACGTCCTCGGCGAGCATCTCCTGTTTGGCGCCGAAGCCGCCGCCGACGCGCGCGGCGAACACCCGTACCCGATCGCGGTCGAGACCGAAGATGTGGCACAGCTCGTCGCGGACGAGGAACGGCACCTGCGTGGAACTGCGGATCACCAGGCGGCCCCCGGTCGCGAGATCACCGCTGCCGTCGATCCACCCGATGGCGCCGTGGGTCTCGAGGTGGGTGTGCTGCACGCGCTGCGTCTGCCACCGGCCGCGCACGACGGCGGCGGCCGCGGCAACGCCGGCGTCGACGTCACCGACCTCGCCGTGCAGTTCGGCGACGAGGTTGCGCGACGGATCGGCGATGCGGTTCTCGGGTCCCTTGTCCGCGTGCAGCAGCGGAGCGCCGGGCCGGCGCGCCTCGTCCGGGTCCAGGACGTACGGCAGCACCTCGTATTCGACGGCGAGCAGGCGACATCCCTCCTGTGCGAGCGCCGGGGTCTCGGCGACGACGGCCGCGACCCGCTGCCCGTGGTGGCGCAGGATCCGGTCGAACAGCACGGTGTCGTCGGGGTCGTCGTCCCGGTGTTCGTGGCGGGCCGTGGAGTACGCGACGGCCGGGGCGTCGCGGTGACAGAGCACCGCGTGCACGCCGGGCAGTGCCTCGGCGGCGGTGGTGTCGATCGAGACGATCCGTGCGTGGGCGTGCGGGCTGCCGAGCACGGCGACGTGCAGCGCACCGGCGACGGTGGTGTCGAAGGTGTAGGGCTCGGCGCCGGTCACCACCCGCGCGGCGGCCGGGGCACGCAGGGACCGCCCGCAGGAGGGCCCGGGCGCGGGCGCCTCCACGTTGGTGACGCCGCGCAGCGCGTCGTCGACGGATCGGTAGCCGGTGCACCGGCACAGGTTCCCCTTGAGCCGGTTCGGCAGGTCCGTCAGATCGTCGTCGGTCAGGGTGGCGGCGGTGACGATCATTCCGGCCGTGCAGAATCCGCACTGGAACCCGGCGGCGTCGACGAACCGCTGCTGCAGCGGATGCAGATCGTCACCGGTACCGAGGCCGGCGACGGTGGTCACGGCGTGGCCCTCGGCACGCACGGCGGGAAAGACGCACGAGTGCACCGCCTCTCCGTCGACGAGGACCGAGCAGGCGCCGCAGTCGCCGGCGTCGCAGCCCTTCTTGACCTCGAAGTGGGCGTGCTCGCGCAGCAGCGTGCGCAGGCACTGTCCCGGCCGGGGGTCGGCGTCGAGTTCGCGGCCGTTGACGGTGAACCTCACGACAGTTCCTCTCGGATCTCGTCGGCCAGGACGGCGGTGACGGCGCGGCGCCAGTCGGCGGCGCCGTGCGCGTCGGTGAAGTACGCGTCGGCCGGCACACCGGTACGCAGCGCGTCGGCGAGTTCGCCGGGCGTGGGTGGCTCGGGGAATCGGAACACGTAGGGCCGCACGGTCGCGGCGGTCACCGACAGCGTGAAGGCGCCGTCGGGGCCGACGCGGCCGATCACCACCGCGCCGGAGCGGCCGAGTGGGGCGAGCGCGATCTTGCGGAACGCGGTGCGCGACGCCAGCGCCGCCGCGGGGACGTGCACGCTGCGCAGCACCTCGCCCGGCCCGAGCAGATTCGTTCCGTTTCCGGTAACGAACTGCTGCAAGGGAATCCGTCGCTCCGCGCCGTCCGGCGCCCAGATCAGGGCGGTGGCGTCGAGCGCCGTGGACAGCGAGATCATCGCCCCCGCCGGGAACGCGAGGCAGACATTGCCGCCGACGGTGGCGCGCTTCCAGATCTTCCACGAGGCGAGCAGTGCCGCCGCGCACTGATGGAACAGCGCTGCGCTCGGCCATGTTTCGGTTCCCGACAGCGCGGCGAGGCGTTCCACGGTGCAGGTGGCCGCGATCTCGAGACCCGCGTCGGTGACGGTCAGAGCGGGCCAGCGCAGCCCGGACAGGTCCAGCAGCCGGCGCAGGTACGGCTGCGGCTCGGAGAACAGCCACGTCCCGCCGCCGACGAACGCCGTAGCAGCGTCGGCGACGAGATCCTCTCGGGTACAGGCTATGTCGTATGCGGTCACGGTGTGCAGGTCCATGCGCTCACCCCGCCTTCGCCACCAGGGCGTCGTGCGCGGCGGCAACCTCCGCGGCCACCGACGTCTCGTCGACGGTGCGCACCTCGTCGCGGCGCACCACCTCGCGACCGTCGATCAGCAGCAGCTCGAGCGGCGGCTGGGAGCCGAGCACGAGCGCGGCGACGGGATCGGTGATGCCCGCATGGGCGAGCGTGTCGATCCGCCACAGCGCGAGGTCGGCGAGCTTGCCGACCTCCAGGGAGCCGATCTCGTTCTCCCGGCCGAGGACCCGCGCCCCGCCGACGGTCGCCAGTTCCAGGCTCTGCCGGACCGTCATCGCGCGCGGCCCGCTGCGGGCCCGGGCGAACAGCGCGGCGTGGTGGGCCTCCTCGAGCATGCAGCACGACTCGTTGCTCGCCGCCCCGTCGACCCCGAGACCGAGCGGTACCCCCGCCGCGTACAGGTCGGCGGCGCGGGCGATGCCGGCACCGAGGCGGGCGTTGGACGTCGGGCAGTGCGCCGCGCCCGTGCCCGAGGCGGCGAGCACCCCGATGTCGCGGTCGTCCAGGTGCACGGCGTGCGCGTACCAGACGTCGGGGCCTGTCCAGTCGAGCGACTCCATGTACTGCACCGGATTGCAGCCGAACCGCTCCATGCAGAAGTCCTGCTCGTCGAGGGTCTCCGCGAGGTGGGTGTGCAGCCGCACCCCCAGATCGCGGGCGAGCACCGCGGACTGCTTCAGCAACTCCGTGCTCACCGAGAACGGCGAGCACGGTGCGAGCGCGATCCGCAGCATGGACCCGAACGACGGATCGTGCCACCTCTCCACGGCCCGTTGGCTCTCGACGAGGATGGTGTCGAGGTCCTCGACGACGTGGTCCGGCGGCAGGCCGCCCGCGCTCGCGCCGAGGTCCATGGATCCGCGGCACGGGTGGAACCGGACGCCGACGTCCGCGGCCGCGGCGATCTCCGCACCGAAGACGTCGCCGCCGTCGCGCGGGACCACGTAGTGGTGGTCGGTGCTGGTGGTGCAGCCGGTGCGGACGAGGTGGGCGAGGGCGCCCTTCGCCGCGACGTGCACGGCGTCGGCGTCGATCCCGCCCCAGACGGGGTACAGCGTCGTCAGCCACTCGAAGAGGGTGTGGTCGACGGCGAGGCCTCGGGTGATCCACTGGTACAGGTGGTGGTGGGTGTTCACCAGGCCGGGCGTCAGCACACAGCCGGTGCCGTCCACGAGGGTGGCGTCGGCGTAGCCGCGCGGCTCGCCGGCGCCCACGGCGACGATCCGGTTGCCCTCGACGACGACGTGCCCGCGCCGGTACTCGGCCCGTCCGGCGTCCATCGTCACCACGTGCGCGCCCTGGATCACGATCGGCCGGGTGGTGTTCGGCTGCATCGGCGTTGCTCCTCACGCTCGTCGACGCTCCCAGTCAACGCCCCGGAAACCGCAACATCCCGGTCGGCACACACGAAACGGAACCGAAATATCGGCTTCGTATTGTGCGATCGTCCAAACCCGTCACCCGGAGGTGAACGCCGTGCTGCTACAGGATGTCCTCGACGCACCGGAGCTCGGAATCCGCCTGCTGCACGGCGACTCCGATGCGCTCACCCGCCCGGTGCTGCGGGCGTGCACGACCGACATGCCCGATCCCACCCGCTACGTGAGCGCGGGATCGTTGGTGTTCACCGGCCTCGTCTGGCGGCGCACCGCGGCGGACGCGGACCTGTTCGTCACGCTGCTCGCCCGCGCCGGGGTCTCCGCCCTCGCCGCCGGGGAGGCGCTGCACGGGCAGGTGCCGTCCGACGTGGTCGAGGCCTGCGTCCGGCACGGGATACCGCTGCTCTCGGTGCCCGAGGAGGTGCCGTTCAGCCGGGTCATCGAGTACATGACCGGCCGGATGGCCGGGGCGCGGATGGACCGGTTGCAGACCGGCCTGGCCCGGCAGCGACGGCTGCTCACCGCGGTCGCCGACGGGTGCAGCCTCGACGAACTCACGGACCGGACCGCCCGGGAGTTCGGGGTGTCGGCGTGGCTGCTCACCGCCACCGGGATGCCCGTCGCCGGCGCCGATCCCCTGCCCGACGAGGATGTCGACGCCCTCACCAGGACCGCGCTGACCGCCGATCGCCTGCCCGCCGAGGTGGCGGGGGGATACACGGTGCTGCCCGTCGGTTCGGGGCTCGCCGACCGGATCGGCTCGTGGTACCTCGTGGTCCGGCACGCCGGCACCCCGGAGGCGGAGTGCCTCGACGCCTTCGGCGAACTCGCCGCGGTGGCGGCCCTCGACCGGGTGCGGCGGGAGGAACGCCGCCGGCTCGGGTGGGAGGCCGCGGACCGGACGCCCCCCGGGGGCGACATCGACTGCGGCAGATCACCGGTCGCCGTGGTGGTCGACCGTGCCCCGGCCGGCACCCCGGAGCAGCGCGCCGCGATGCGGGCCGCCGTGCAGGACGCGTTGTCCGGCGCCGTCACCACCGTCGACGTCGCCGGGCGCGTCGTCGCGCTGGTCGACGGCGACGAGTCCGAGGTGGTTGCCGCGCTGCGGCGGCGCCTGGGGCGCCTCGCTCCCGCGCTGGCCCGGACTCGCCTACTCGTCGGTGTCAGTGCCTGCGGCACAGGCGAATCCGTTGACGGCGCGGTGCGCTCCGCGGCCGCCGCCGTCGCCGCGGCGCGCGGCGACGCGGGGGCGGTGTGCGTGCGGGCGGCCGAGCTCGATTCCGCGCTCGGGTTGTTCACCGCCGTTCCCGATCAGTTGCGCCGCGCGTTCGCCGGGCGCATCCTCGGGCCCGTGCTCGAGCACGACCGGCGCACCGACGCCGGGCTGCTCGCCACCCTCGAGGCGTTCCTCGACTGCGACGGCTCCTGGCGCCGCACGGCGGACCGACTGCACGTGCACCTGAACACGGTCCGCTACCGGATCGGCCGCGTCGAGGCACTCACCGGCCGCGACCTCGGACGCATCGGCGACCGGCTCGACGTGTACCTCGCCGTGCGCGCCCTGGCATGAGAGCGGCCCGTCAGACGGCGCCGGTGTAGGCGTCCCAGGCGATCCCGGCGTCGGGGGCGTCCTCGCGCTGCACCGTCGCCTGGATGAGGCCGTAGGGCCGGTCGTCGGCGTGGAAGACCTCGTTGTCGTTGACCACGCCGAACCGCTCGAGGTCGTAGACGAAGTGATGCTTGTTGGGGGCCGACAGCCGGATCTCGGCGACGAACGGGTACTTCTCGAGCACGGCGCGTCCCATCTCGAAAAGAGTCTGCTGCAGTGCTTTCGACTGAAGGTTCGCGAACCGCTCGAGCATGGTCGCCTTGATCCCGGCGTAGGTGGCGTCCCAGTCGACGTCGGTCGTGGTGAACCGCCACCTCGCGACGAGGCTCGTCGCCATCACCCGGTCGCGAGTCGGCTCGAGGACCGTGTACGGATCGGTGAGGAACCCGGCGAACTCGGAACCGGTGGACTTGAGTACGACGAGGTCCTTCAGCCCGCCGATCACCCATTCCCGGCGCGCCCGGCCGGAACCCTGGACGGTCACCGCGGCGGTGCGTACCTCGGAGCCCTTCCGGGTCCAGGTGTGGTCGTGCCCCACCCCGTCGACGGCGACGCGCTCCCAGGCGTATTCCTCGATCTCGATGCGAGCCGAGTGGACGGGTTCGACGTCGTCGACGAAGTGCCGCGCGAGGGCGAGGGCGTAGGTCTCGACGAACTCGACGCCCTTGGCGTAGGCGTAGATCGTCTGCTTCTGGGTGTCGGTGGGCAGGACGGTGCCCTGGTCGCCCTCGAGGTGCGCGGCGCCGAAGTCGCCGCGCAGGCAGGACGAGACGTTCATGTCGCGGATCTCGTGCCGCGGGGTGTCGCGATGGATCCGCACCACGCGGTTCTCGGCCTTGCCGTACTGGTGCGGTCCGAGAACGATCTTGCCGGTCAGTTCGGTCATGGGGTCAGCTCCCGCGGTAGGTGGAGTAGGCGAACGGGGACAGCAACAGCGGCACGTGGAAGTGATTGCCGGCCACAGAGATCCGGAAGGTGACGACGACCTCCGGATAGAAGGGGACGATGTCGCGCTCGGCGAACCAGTCGCCCGTGCCGAAGGTGAGGGTGTAGGTGCCGGGCGGCAGGGGCTCGTCGGTCAGTGCGCGGATCCGGCCGTCGTCGTCGGTGCGTCCCGTCCCGAGGACGCTGCCGTCCGCGCCGGCCAGGGCGACGTGCACTCCGGCTGCCGGAGTCCCGGTGGTGGCGTCGAGCACGTGCGTACTGAGGGTGCTCATCGCCCGCCCCCGCGGGATGCGAGGTCGGCCTCGTCGAGCACGAGACGTTCGAGCCGGAGCCGGGTGATGTCGGCCAGGGCGGAGCGCACCTCCGCGGCCTCGGTGGCGGGATCGTTGCCGAGGCGGCGGTGGAGGATGTCGAGCAGCTCGGCGGCGGACCGCCCGGCCGCGCGCACGAGGTACACGTGCCCGAACCTGTCCTCGTAGGCACGGTTGCCGGCGGCGAGGGCGGCAAGGATCCGGGCGTCGGCGGTGGCGACGGCCGACTGCTCCCGCTGCGACGACGCGCTCTCCGAACGTTCCCCGATGCGCGGATGCCCGGCCAGGGCCTCGGCCCGGCCGTGGTCGTCGAGACCCGCGATCGCGACGGACACGGCGTCGAGCAGGGCCGGACGGTCGCCGTACGGGCGTCCAGCGGCCACCCGGGCGGCCCAGGTCGCGCCGGCGCAGCAGGTCGTCAGCAGCGCGACGGCCTCGGGTTCCGGCAGGGCGTCGAACTCGGCGACGGTGTACGGCACGGGAGCCTCCTTCGTTCCGGTGTCTCCACCCTCGCGCAGGCGGGGCGGCTCCCGGGGTGCCCGCAGCTACAAAGTCGGCCGCGGTCCGGCGGAGGGGTTTGGACGATCATCCAGGGCCGCGGTCCGGGCCGACCGCCACCGATCGACCGCCCGGAATGAAACCGGCGGCGACGGAGGTTGGACCCGGCGTGACGGATTCGACGAAGGCAGAGAACACGACGCAGACTCCCCCGCTCGGCCGCTTCGGCGTCTGGCGGCACGCGACCGGCCTCCCACCGGAGACCGGAGCCGAGATCGAGAAGCTCGGCTACGGCACCATCTGGATCGGCGGTTCGCCGCCCGCCGACCTCGAGGTGGCCGAACGCCTCCTCGACGCCACCGAGAACATCGTCGTGGCCACCGGCATCGTCAACATCTGGACCGCCCCCGCCGACGAGATCGCGGCCTCCTACCACCGGCTCGAGGAACGCCATCCCGGCCGCTTCCTGCTCGGTGTCGGCGTCGGCCACCCCGAGGCGCACGGTGAGACGTACCGCAAGCCCTACGCGGCCCTGGTCGAGTACCTGGACGTGCTCGACCGCGAGGGCGTGCCCGAGGCGCGGCGGGTCCTCGCCGCGCTGGGACCGAAGGTGCTGAAGCTGTCCGCGGACCGGGCCGCCGGAGCCCACCCCTACCTCACCACCCCCGAGCACACCCGCGAGGCGCGCGCCGTTCTCGGCCCGGGCGCCGTGCTCGCCCCCGAGCAGAAGATCGTGCTATCCACCGACGTCGCCACGGCCCGCACCATCGGCCGCAAGGCCGTGGCCAACCCGTATCTGAAGCTGCGCAACTACCGTGCGAATCTGGAACGCACCGGCTTCACCGCCGAGGAACTCGACAACGACGGCACCGACCGGGTCGTCGACGCGCTCGTCGCGCACGGCGACGCGGAATACATCGCGTCGCGTCTGCGGGAGCACCTCGACGCCGGGGCGGACCACGTCGCGGTCCAGGCCCTGCCGATGCGGGACGACCCGGTTCCGGCCCTGCGGGAGGTCGCCGCGGCGCTCGGGCTCTGAGGCCCGGAACCGCGACGACTCACCGCTCTACGCCCCGGATCCGGACGCAGCAGAACCCCGGTTCCGGGGCGAGTTCCGCGCAGAGCCGGTCGGTCCCGAGTCCGGCGACGACCCCGTCGAGCAGGGCGAGGTTCATCCCGCAGACCAGTTCACGGTGCTCGTTCGCCAGCCGGTCGAACGGGCAGTTCGCCAACCGCATCTGCCCGTCGCCGGACAGGCGCGGCTCGTAGCCGTGCCGGGCGAGCAGCCGCGCCATACGTTCGAGGTCGGTACCTCCCGCGTCCATAGGACCGGGCACCGTTCCGGCGGGCACGGCCGGGGTGGCCGCATTCGCGGCAATACGCCGGCCGTGCTCGACGGCAGCGGTCCGCACCGCCTCCGCGATGGGCACCGAGTCGCGCATCGACCGCTCGATCGCGGCCGCCAGAACCTCCCCGGCGAGGTCGTAGCGCCGCTCGGGCAGGGAGATCGACAGCTCGCGCGACGAGCGCCGATAGAGCTTCGACGGCCGTCCTGCACCCGGGCCCGTCCGCCCCGAGAGCCTGCGGTACTCCGTCTCGAGCAGGCCCTCCTCCACGAGCCGGTCGAGGTGGAACCTCGCTGCGTGCAGCGGCAGGCCTACCGCGGCCGCAGCCTGCTCGCGCCCGACCGCGTCCGTTTGTGCGGCGACGTAGCGGTAGAGGGACCTTCGAGCCGGGTCTGCCAGCGCACCGATCCCCGACGCCTGTTCGGCGAACTCGTCCTGCACGATTCCCCCTTCTAAAAGAGAAACTTCTTGACGTAATCTACGTCACACTTCTAAAATCAAATCTACTCTCTCTTAGAAGTCAGGAGACTTCGATGAGCCACACGCCCACCTCCCCCACCACGCTCCACTCCACCCCGGCCGGCACGAACGCCGGCGCCCGCCAGGCATTCGTCCTTCTCCGGACCGTGTTCACGGTGGCCCCGATCGCCTTCGGTCTCGACAAGTTCGCGAACCTGCTCACCGACTGGGAGCGCTACCTCGCACCCTGGATCGACGACCTCGTCCCGGGCACCGCCCACCAAGCCATGCTCGCGGTCGGCGTGGTCGAGATCCTCGCCGGCATCGTCGTCGCGATCAGACCCGCCATCGGCGGCTACGTCGTGGCCGCATGGCTGCTCGGCATCATCGTCGACCTGGTCACCCTCGGCGGCTACCTCGACATCGCGCTGCGCGACTTCGGATTGGCGGTCGCCGCCCTCGCCCTGGCCCGGCTGGCCACCGCCCCGGTGACTCGCCGCGGACCCACCCCGGGCACATCGTGAAACCGAGCCGCCGGTTCACGGACGTCCGACGGCGACCGTGGACCGGCGGCAGCGACCTCCCCACCGAAAGGTGACTCCGCCATGGACTGGGCCGGATGGGCGCTCTTCGGATCGGTGGCCACCACCGCCCTGACCGCAGTCATGATCGCCGCCCAACTGGCCGGTTACAGCCGCCTGGATCTGCCGCTCGTGCTCGGCACCGTCGTCACCGCCGACCCGGATCGTGCCCGGGTGGTCGGATTCTTCATCCACCTCGCGATCGGCCAGGCCTTCGCACTCGGCTACGCCGCCACCTTCGCGCTGCTCCACCGGGCGACGTGGTGGCTGGGCATGCTGCTCGGCCTGCTGCACGTCGCGGTCGCCTTGACGGTCCTGCTGCCACTACTGCCGGGCGTGCATCCGCGCATGGCCTCCCATCGAGCCGGGCCGCGGAGCACCGCGGTCCTCGAACCACCCGGCCTGCTCGGCCTGAACTACGGTGCGCAGACCCCCGCCGTCGCCGTCGCCGCCCATCTCGTCTACGGCACCGCACTCGGCCTTCTTCTCCAGGTGCGCTGAAATGACTTTCAGGATGACCGATTTCGACGAGAGTGGCATCGAGGACAGGGCGGGCACGCAGACCCGGATCGGGGACTACGGCCTGCTGGGCGACACCCGCACCGCGGCCCTGGTCTCCGGCGACGGATCGCTCGACTGGCTCTGCGTGCCCCGCTTCGACGGAGATCCCGTCTTCGGCCGACTCGTCGGCGGAGCGCCGGCGGGGCGGTTCCGGCTCGGGCCCGAGGGGCATGCCACCGTCGTCCGGCGCCGCTACCGCACGCACACCGCAACGCTGGAAACCACCTGGGACCTCGGCAACACCCGGCTCACCCTGAGCGAGGCGATGATCGCGGAGGTGGCCGGACGGCTGCTCCCGGCGACCGTCCTCGTGCGTCGCCTCTCCGTCGAGGGCGAAACTGCGCGCGCCGTCGTCGAATTCGATCCGAGGCTCGGTGAACGCCACCACCCCCCGAAGGTGCGGCGCGGTCCCGACCTCGTGTGCGAGTGGGGCTCGCTCGCCCTGTCCCTGGCCTGCGACTCCGGCACCCCGATCCCGCCGGGCCGGCCGACCTCGATCCTCGTGACCCCGCGGCATCCGGTCACCGTCGTCCTGACTGTGGCCCACCGCGAGCCGCTGATCCACCTCCCTCCCTCCGCGGCCTGGGAGCTCGTGACCGAGGACGAGGCACGCTGGCGGGCGTGGACGGCGGAGATCGCTCACGATCTGCCCTGTCGTGAGGCCGTCGTGCGAAGCCTGCTGACGCTGCGGCTGCTCACGTATTCCCCGTCGGGGGCGCCGATCGCCGCCCCGACGACGTCGTTACCCGAGTGGCCCGGCGGGGTCCGGAACTGGGACTACCGCTACGCCTGGCCGCGCGACGCCAGCATCGGCGTCGCAGCCTTCCTGGGCGCGGGCAAGGTCGACGAGGCACGCGGGTTCCTCGGATGGCTCCTGCACGCCAGCCGCCTGCAGCGGCCCCGCCTGCCGGTCCTGTTCACCCTCGACGGCCGGCACGCCCCCGCCGAACGCACCCTGCCGGGATGGCCGGGCTTCGCGGGCAGCGTACCCGTGCGGCTCGGCAACGACGCGGCCGATCAGCATCAGCTCGACGGCTACGGCTGGGTCGTCGACGCCGCATGGACGTTCGTCCGCTCCGGTCGGCCGCTGAATTCGGAAACCTGGCGCATGGTAAGGGGATTCGCCGATCACGTCTGTGCACGGTGGCGTGACCCGGACGCCGGCATCTGGGAGATCCGGGGCGACGCCGACCACCACGTGCACTCCAAGATGATGGCCTGGCTCGCCCTCGACCGGGCCCTGCGCATCGCCGAGACCCACCGCCTGTCCAGCCGTCGTCGCCGGCGCTGGCTCGCGGCGCGAGACGACCTCGCCGACGAGGTGCTCGCCCGCGGCTTCGACCGGATCGGAAATCGGTACACCCGCACCTACGGGTCGCGTGACATCGATGCCGCCCTGCTCGTGCTCCCCGTCCTGGGCATGGAGGATCCGGACTCGCACCGGGTGCGCGGCACGATCGACGCGATCCGCAGCGAGCTGTCGGCCGGAGGCCCTCTGCTCTACCGATATCCCCCCGGACAGGACGGGCTGCCCGGCGTCGAGGGCGCGTTCCTGCCGTGCTCCTTCTGGCTGGTCCAGGCGCTGGCCTTCACCGGCCGGCGGACCGAAGCCGGGGAACTGTTCGAAACGCTGCTGCGGCGCGCCGGCCCCCTCGGCCTGCTCCCGGAAGAGGTGGACCCGGGCACCGGCGCCTACCTCGGCAATTACCCGCAGGCGCTCACCCATGCCGCGGTGGTACAGGCCGCCCTCGCCCTCCGGGCTCACGGGGGAAGCGGATGAGCGGGGCCTCCGGGACCTTCTCTCCCCGGCTCCGGTGTGGAACAGTTTCCTCATGGCGATCCTCACGATCGCAGGCGTCGCGACAGCGGTGAGCGCATTCGCCTTCTACCGCCGGTGGCACCTGCGGTGGGGAGCGACGACCGCCGAGCACGCCGGTGCGATGCCCGGAGACGACATCCTCTCCTCGGCGACGTTCACTGCGACCCGTGCCCTCACGATCGAGGCGCCGGCCGAGTGCGTGTGGCCGTGGATCGTCCAGGTCGGCTACAACCGGGCCGGCTTCTACTCCTACGACCGTCTCGACAATCTGGGGCGGCCCAGCGCGACGACGATCGATCCGCGCCTGCAGTGCATCGAGGTCGGCGACGTGGCGGCGCCGATGGCGAGTCGGGCCACGGCGGCGACGTCCTTCCGGGTGCACTCCTTCGATCCGGGGCGCTGCCTCGTCTGGGCGAAGCCGGATTCGACGTGGTCGTGGCGCCTCGATCCCATCGACGACGGGCGACGGACCCGGCTCGTGAGCCGGTTGAAGGCCTCCTACCGGCCCACGCCGTCGCTTCCGCTCACCGTCGCGCTGATGGAACTGGCCGATTTCCCGATGATGCGCAGGATGCTGCTCGGCATCCGGGAACGCGCCGAACGCCTCGCCGGAGACGATCCCGCCTGCTCCCGGCAACGTCTGGAGGACACATGACTCGTACGACCGGCGACCTCGGCATGCTGCGGGCCGCGATGGAGGGCCCGGTTCTCGGACCCGGCGACGCGGACTACGACGAAGCGCGCACGGTGTGGAACGCCGACATCGACCGCCGCCCGGCCGCGATCGCACAATGCCGGAGCACCGCCGACGTGAAGGCGGCGATCGCCTACGCGACCGAGCACGGAATGGAGATGGCCGTGCGCGCGGGTGCGCACAGCACCGCGGGCGCCTCGGTCGTCGACGACGGCCTGGTGATCGACCTCGGATCGATGGATCACGTCGTCGTCGACCCGGAGAGCAGGCGAGTACGGGTCGGCGGGGGCGCCCTGTTGCGTGACCTCGATGCCGCCACGCAGGCCCACGGGCTCGCCGTCCCGGCCGGTCTGATCAGTCACACGGGCGTCGCGGGACTGACGCTGGGCGGAGGAATGGGCTGGCTCACCCGGCAGGCCGGATTGAGCATCGACAACCTCGAGTCGGCCGAGGTCGTCACTGCCGACGGCCGGATCCTGCGTGCCGCCGAGGACGAGAATCCGGACCTGTTCTGGGCGATCCGGGGCGGCGGCGGCAACTTCGGGGTGGTGACGGAGTTCGAGTTCCGCCTGCACGAGGCCGGCCCCGTCGTGCAGTTCGGGCTCCTGTTCTGGGGCCTGGATCAAGGCACCGAGGTGTTGCGGCTCGCCCGGGAGGTCATCGATACGCTGCCCCGCGAGCTGAACATTGTGATCGCCGGCGTGAACGCCCCACCCGCCCCGTTCGTGCCCGAGCAATACCACCTCCAGCCCGGCTATGCCTTCCTCGTCACCGGTTTCGGAGCACCGCAGACGCACGAGGACGCGCTGGCGCGGATTCGGCGCGCTCTGCCACCGCTGTTCGAGTTCGTCACGCCGATGCCCTACGTCGACGTGCAGCAGCTGCTCGACGAGGGCAACGCGTGGGGCTTCTACTGCTACGACAAGGGTTGCTACGTCGAAGATCTCTCCGACGATCTGATCGCGACAGTCGTCGATGTCGTGCCGCAGAAGAACTCGCCCCTGTCGCTCCTGTTGTTCTACCGGCTGGACGAGGCGTACTGCGAAACGAGGGAGGACGACACCGCTTTCGGCGGCGGACGGACGCCACGCTTCGCCGTCTTCATCGTCGGCGTCTGTCCCGATCCCGGTCTGCTGCCACCGGAGCGGGCCTGGGTGCGGTCCGTCTGGGAGGCCCTGCGCCCGTATTCGGTCGGCATCGGCGCGTACGTCAACTCCATGGCCGAGTTCGAACAGGACCGGGTGCGCGCCGCCTACGGCCCCACCAAATATGCCCGACTGGCCGAGATCAAGGCGAAGTACGATCCGCACAACGTCTTTCATCGGAACGCCAACATCGTTCCCGATGTACGGCGCGCGTGACACCGACGGATGACCGCCCCACGTCCGGTGGGACGTGACCGGGCGACTACTCCCCCGACGGCCGATACGGATCGGTGATCTCACGGAGCAGGGTGAGCGCCTCGCGCAGCTGCTTCATCCGGCGCGCACCGAGATGCTCGGTCCACTCGGCCTCGATCCGCGCCTCCTCGGCCCGGGCGACGTGGCCGGCCTCGGCGCCGCGCGGAGCGATCCGCACGAGTCGCGCGCGGGCGTCGGTGGGGTCGACCGTGCGTTCGACGTAGCCGGCCCGCTCGAGCTGGTCGACGAGGAAGCTGGCTGTCTGCTTGGCCACCTGGGCCTGTTCGGCGAGAACTGTCAGCCGGGTCCCACCGGGTCCGATCCGGGCGGCCACCCGCGCCTGGGCGAGCGTGATGTCGTCGTAGCCGGCGCGCCGCAGCGCCGCGAGAATGCGGTTCTCCGCCGAGCGCTGGGCGATGAACATCAGCACGGCGGCACTGAGGTCCTCGGCCATCATCCTCCCTTGCCGATAGTCCGATCATCGAACTATATTGGTACCAACATCGTACTGATTGTGCCCGTCCGGGAGGTGCGATATGACCGGCGAACCGATCGCCGGGGACTCGATTCCCCGCGGCCACGACGCCGTGCGCGTCTTCGAGGGCGCGGGTGCTGTCCGGCTTCGCGGACGTCTTCGAGCTCGAACGCACCAGGACCCGGCCACCGGTGTTCCGCTGAGACGGAAGGCTCCGGCGATGAACGACGACGAGGTGTGGGCCGCGATCGACAGCGAGCGACGACGCACGGCCGACCTGCTCGGGCAGCTGTCCGACGACGAATGGGTACAGCCGTCGCTGTGCGACGGCTGGACGGTACGCGACGTCGCGGCCCACCTGACCCTGCAGCAGCTGACCGTCGGGGACTGCGTCCGGATGGTTCTGCGTCATCCCGGCCCGCTGAACTCGATGATCTGCGCCGCCGCCCGCCGACGGGCGACCCTGCCGACCGACCGGTTGATCGCGGACCTGCGCGCGACGATCGGTTCCCGCCGCCGCAACGTGGGGCTGACCAGCCTCGAGCCCCTGAGCGACATCCTCGTGCACGGCCAGGACATCGCGATCCCGCTGCACCGCGACCTCGAGATGCCGGTGACCGCGGCGGCCGCGGCGGCCACCCGCGTGTGGTCCTTCGGCGGCAGGGGCAAGGCCCGGGTCTTCCGCTCCCTTCCGCTGCGCGGCTACCGGCTCACCGCCACGGACGTCGAATGGTCGGCCGGGGAGGGGCCGGAGATCCGGGGGCCGATCTCCGCGATCCTGTTGCTGCTCACCGGCCGCCGCGTGGCGCTGCCCCTGGTGTCCGGGCCGGGCGCGGACGAGTTGCGCGCGCGGTTGCCGGCCGGGTGATCAGGTTTCGGATGCGGCACGGCCCGCCCGGTCCGCTCCGCGCCACACCGCGGTACGACGAGTTCTCAACCCATGTGGGCGCGCAGCAGATCCTGGAACGGCGTGCCGGGGGCGCGCAGCGAGTTCCCCGACGAGCGCGGCCGCGCCGGGGAGGACGCGGGCGTGAAGCCGTCCACACCGGTCCGTTCACCGACGACGAGCGCTGCGAGTTCCTCGGCCGCCCGCCGGATCCGGCTGCCGAGGGCGGCGCCGGCCTCCCCGTCGCCGAAGTCCTCGGTCGCGGCGAACACGCCCGTGGGGACGACCACCGCGCGCAGGAACGTCAGCAGTGGACGCATCGCGAAGTCGAGCACCATCGAGTGCCGGGCCGAGCCCGCGGTCGCGGCGACGATCGTGGGCATGCCGTTCAGCGCGTCGGTGTCGAGCACGTCGAAGAACATCTTGAACAGGCCGCTGTAACTCGCGGTGAACACCGGAGTGACGGCGATCAGACCGTCGGCGTGCGACACCTGCTCACGCGCCCGCGCGACGGCCGGGGCCGGCAGGCCGCCGGTGGCGACCGTGATCGCGAGATCGGTTGCGAGATCGCGGAGTTCGATCACCTCGACATCCGCGGACTCACCCCGCGCGCCGACCGCCGCGGTGACGGCGGCGGCGATCCGGTCCGCCAGCAGACGCGTCGACGACGGTTGCGAGAGCCCGGCGGTGACGACGACGATGCGGCGGCTCATCGGGCGTCGGCCTCCTCGGCGGCGGACAGATCCACCTTTGCGGGAACCACGAGGCGGTGCGGGGAATCCGGACCCGCGGCGACGAGCGAGGCGTGCGTCGGGGGCTCCGACGGCACGTGCGCCGGGCGGCGTCGTTCGAACTCGGTGCGCAGCACGGGCACGACCTCGCGGCCGAGGATCTCGATCTGCTCGAGCACCACGTCGAGGGGCAGACCGGCGTGGTCCATGAGGAACAGCTGCCGCTGGTAGTCGCCCGCGTAGTCGGCGAAGCCCAGGGTGCGCTCGATCACCTGCTCGGGGGTGCCGACGGTCAGCGGGGTCGTCGCGGAGAAGTCCTCGAGCGACGGTCCGTGACCGTAGACGGGGGCGTTGTCGAAGTACGGCCGGAAGACGCGCTTGGCCTTCTCCTCGGTCTCCGCCATGAACACCTGGCCGCCGAGGCCGACGATCGCCTGGTCGGCGGCGCCGTGGCCGTACTGCTCGAACCGGGTGCGGTAGAGGCTGATCATCTGCTGGATGTGTTCCCGGTTCCAGAAGATGTTGTTGTGGAAGAAGCCGTCGCCGTAGAACGCGGCCTGCTCGGCGATCTCCGGCGAGCGGATCGAGCCGTGCCACACGAACGGCGGGGTGTCGTCGAGCGGCCAGGGGGTCGAGGTGTAGCCGCGCAGCGGGGTGCGGAACTTGCCTTCCCAATCGAGGGCCTTCTCCCGCCACAGGCGGCGCAGCAGGTGGTAGTTCTCGATCGCGAGCGGGATGCCCTGGCGGATGTCCTTGCCGAACCACGGGTAGACCGGGCCGGTGTTGCCGCGGCCCATCATGAGGTCGACGCGGCCGCCCGAGAGGTGCTGCAGCATCGCGAAGTCCTCGGCGATCTTCAGCGGATCGTTCGTCGTGATCAGCGTCGTGGCCGTGGAAAGGATCAGTTTCTCGGTCCTGGCGGCGATCCAGCCGAGCATGGTGGTGGGCGACGACGGGACGAAGGGCGGATTGTGGTGCTCGCCGCTCGCGAAGACGTCGAGCCCGACCTCCTCGGCCTTCAGCGCGATCTCCGTCATCGCGACGATGCGTTCGTGCTCGGTGGGTACGCGGCCCGTGGTGGGGTCGCGGGTCACGTCGCCGATGGTGAAGATGCCGAACTGCACGATGAGCCTCCGTCAATAGTTGATTACTCAACTATACGAACCGGTGCGGTGCGGGCGATATTCCGGCCACCCGGACACCGGCGCGGCGGCATGTCAGAAGACGGGCAGGCCCAAGCGGCGCCGCAGGCGCAGGTCGACCAGATACGCCTTCCACGGAATGCTCCACAGTCCCGGCGTCAGCCGGTGCACGGCGCGCAGCAGGCGCAGGTACCGGGCGAAGGCGCGCTGGTCGTCCGACGACCACTCGAATTCCATGACCGCGCGGAATTCCGGCGGTAACGCTCCTCGTGTGACGAGCCGGAACGGGCGGCCGAGCGCTCGGTGTATCGCGTAGCCGGCCCGGCCCAGCCGGACCTCGAGGAAACGGAGGTCCGCCAGGGCGGCGAGATAGGTACGGACTTCGTCCGTCATCGACACCTCGTCCAGGCCCGCACGCCACACGCTGTCGTACTCCTCGCGCGTGACCGGCCACGCCCCGGGCCGCACGTTCAAGGTGGTGCCCAACGTGGCCCCGTCGCGAAGCACCCGCTCGTACTCGGCGTCGGTCAACGGACCGTGCAGGTATTCGTACTGGTCGACGAAGTACTTCAGCAGGCACACCGCCACCCACAACTGCAGCTTGGGAGAGTTGGCGCTGTAGGGGGTCACCGAATCCGGCCCGGACACGACCCGGGCGTGGATTCGCCGTACCGCTTCCCGCACGTAGGCGCGATCGTCCTCGTTGCCGAATACCGCCACCGCGAGGTACGTCGTGGTGGTGCGGGCGCGCTTGACGGGATGCAGATCCGCCCGGCCGGAGTGCACCGCGCTCTCGATCACTCCCTGCCCCACTCCGGGCACGGCCAGTTGCATGATGACATTCGCCGCGTTGATCGATCCCCCCAGAGGCGAGACAAGATCACCGACGGTACGGATCGTCCGCATACACCCTCCATCTGACAACGATCGTACTCACTTTACGCTGCACATCGACCCCACCTCAACGGCCCGCAGACCATTCGATCGAGCGTCGCCGGGTGCTCGCTACGGAGCGGGACGCGAGCGGGACCGTCTGCCGGGTCCACGATTCGGGCCCGCCCTCGGAGGCAGCCGAGGCACCATGTGTCGATCGGCATCGACGCCGGCGCGCCCGACCGCACAGGGCCGGCCGTCCACGGCCGGAAGTCACGAGGAAGGCACGGCATGGAACATGTCGACCGCGGCGCCCTGGACGCCCAGCGCGGACACTGGCAGCGCACCTATCGCGACAACCCGACGATGTACGGGCCCGCACCGAGCGAGCCAGCCCGGCGCGCCCTCGAGCTGTTCGACCGCGAGCAGGTGCGTGAGGTCCTCGAACTCGGCGCCGGCCAGGGCCGGGACACGCTGGCCTTCCTCCGGGCCGGGTTGTCGGTGACCGCGCTCGACTACGCGCCCGAGGGCCTCGGCGAACTCCGGCGCGGCGCGGCCGAGGCCGGCGTGGCCGACCGGCTCACGACCCGCGTGCACGACGTGCGTGAACCCCTGCCCGTCGCCGACGCGTCCGTCGACGCCGTCTACAGCCACATGCTCTTCAACATGGCCCTCACCACCGAGGAGATCGACGCGCTCGGCACCGAAGTGCATCGGGTGCTGCGCCCGGGCGGCTGGCACGTCTACACCGTGCGGCACACCGGCGACGCCCACTTCGCCACCGGGACGGACCGTGGCGACAACCTGACCGAGCACGGCGGGTTCGTCGTCCACTTCTTCGATCGGGCACTCGTCGAGCGTCTGGCGCAGGGATTCACCGAACCGCAGGTGGAAGCCTTCGAGGAAGGCGGCCTGCCGCGGCGACTGTGGCGCGTCACGCAGCAGAAGATCCGGCCCACGCCCGCGGGATGACGCCCTTTCGCGCATTTCGCGCCCCCGGACACCCGCCGGACGCGAGGATGGGCGACATGGTCGGCAGGCTCGCCCTCGTAGGGCTGATCGCGGCGTGCAGCATCGCGACCGCCGCACCCACGGCGGGCGCCGAACAGCGTGCCGCAGAGGCAACGACCGGCCCGCCGCAGGGCACCTTCGGCGCCGCGCTCGCCTACTCGCTGGCGCATCCCGGCGTCGTCCCGGCCGGGACGAACGATGTCGACTGCGTGCCCACACCGGCGCACCCCGAACCGGTGGTGCTCGTCCACGGCTTCCTCGAGAACTCCTACGCCAACTGGGCCGGATTGGCACCGGCGCTGAAGGCCGAGGGGTACTGCGTGTTCGCACTCGACTACGGCGCACCGCCGGGCGAGCCGTTCAAGGCGCGCGAGCCGATCCCGGACGCCGCCGGCGAACTGGCGGCGTTCGTCGACACCGTCCTGGCCGAAACCGGCGCCGAGCGAGTGAGCATCGTCGGTCACTCCAAGGGCGGCGCCGTCCCCCGGTGGTACGTGCGGTTCCTCGGCGGGGCGGACAAGACCAGCCGCATCGCCGGGCTGGCGCCGGCGAACTACCCTTCGCTCGGGCCGCCGTCGGTCGCGCAGGATGCCGTGCTCGCCGAGCTCAACGCCGGCAGCGACACCGTCGAGGGCGTCTCCTACACGGTCGTCGCCACCAGATACGACCAGGTGATCATCCCCTACACGGCGTCGTTCCTCACCGGGCCCGGCGCGCAGAACATCCTGCTGCAGGACGTGTGCCCCGCGAACACCGCCGACCACGTCTCGATCCCCTACGATCCGGTCGCCGAGCAGCTGGTGCTGGCCGCGCTGGACCCGGCCGGGGCGCGGCCGGTCGTGTGCTGAGCGCCGCCCCTACCCGCCGGGCAGGCGCCGCGTTCCGCCGATCACGAGGGTGACCTCCACGTCGACGTCGCGCAGCCCGGCCTCGTTCAGGGCGTCGCGCAGGGTCGCCGGATCCGCCTCGGGCGGCGGCCCGAGCACCTCGATCCACAGCACGGACTCGCGGAATCCGATGTCGGTGATCACCCAGCCCTGCTCCTGCGCCCACTGCTCCGCGACGGGGGCGACGTCGGCCTTCAGCGTCTCCTGCCGGATCACTCGCGTGCTGGACACCCCCAGGGGGACCGCGACGAGCACGACCGCGGCGACGACCGTGAGCACGCTGAGGCCGCGCAGGTCCCCGACCGTACGGCCGGCGCGGTGCGCCGCCCCGCGCACCCCCGCCAGCAGAAAGACCAGGGTGCCGGTGGCGACGATGGCGGCGACGTTGGTGGCGAACAGCAACAGGGCCCCACCGGCCTGCCGCGGCGCGCCGGACTCGAGGGTCAGGCCGACCACCGCGAGCGGCGGCACGAGCGAGATCGCGATCGCCACCCCGGGCAGGGTGTCGGACACATCGCGGCGCACCAGCGCGAAGGCCCCGACCGCACCGGTGGCCAAGGCGGCGACGAGGTCGATCATCCGCGGCGCGACCCGTCCCGCCACCTGGCTGTTGTTCTGCGCGAGCACGTCCAGCGGATCGAGCAGGCCCACCGCGAATCCGGTCGCGACCACCGCGGCCGATCCTGCCACGACGAGCAGCGCGGAGGCGATCAGGTTGCGGTGGTCGTTGAGGACGACGGCCAGCGCGGTCCCGACGATCGGCGTCATCAGCGGCGCCACGATCATGGCGCCGATGACGGTGGCGGTCGAGTCCGCGACGACGCCCGCCGAGGCGATGACCGCGGCCAGTACGAGCAAGGTCCAGAACGTCGCGCGCCGGGAACGGGGCCGGGCGTCCTCGGACAGGAACAGGGTGGAGGTCATCCGCTCGATGTCCTCGGTGGTGGGTCTCACGAAAGCCTCCTGGTGCGTCGTTCCGCGAGTGCATCACAGCAGACGCCGCGCGCCCACAGGATCGGGACACCGGTCCCTTCCGTCCGGGACACCGGTCGCGACACGATGTCCCGCACCGGACGGAGGAGGACGCACGCGGTGACGACGGACGAGGCGGTGACGACGGACAAGGCGGCGACACGACCCTCGACGCTGATCGCTGCCCTCCCGCACCGCTACCGTGCCGTGCTGCACTTGCGCATCGCGTGTGGCCTGTCGATCACCGACACGGCCCGTGCCCTGAACACCGATGCCACCTCCGTCCGGCTCGCCCAGCACCACGCCCTGAACCTGCTCCGGCAGCAGCTCGGCCACTCCCGGAACATGTCGGACCCCCGGCGCACACTGATCACAGAACCGGGGACCACCTCGCCCGGACGTACCGAGGAGGAGCGAGTGCCATGGAAACGGGGTGTGGGGCCTTCTTCAGCTGGACCTCACGACGGGTGACGTTGCCGCACTGCCTGCGTGCCGTCGCGGCGGGAACACCCACGCAGTCCGGGCTGACTCTCGATCACCGGGTCGCCTCGGGCACCGTCCGCGGCCGGCTGCTGGCCTATCACGACGCCGACGACGACGCCGACTACGTGGCCCTGCTGGTCGGCGACGTGGCCGGATCGGACGACGTGCCCGTGCGGGTGGTCGACGAGGAGCGACTGCTGGTGGAGGGTGCGCGCAGCACCGAGCCGGCGGAGATCCTCGTGGGCGCCCCCGACGCCCGCGACCCGGATGCGGAGCAGCGGGAGCTCGACCGGCAGCTGTGCCTGGGCGGCCCCGTGCGTTCGATGCTCGCGCATTCCGGTGCCCGTTCGGTCACCGTGGACTGGTGCGCGGTGGCCGCGGCATAGCTTGCGCGGAACGGACTTGACCTCGAGTCGACTCGAGGTTGAACGATGAGCGACGTCAGTTCATCGGCCCTTCCGGAGGACACCATGAGTGTTGTCAAGCCTCTCGACCGCACCACCACGTCGACCCTGCCCGCCTTCTCGCTCAGCCGTCCGATGGCGGTGCTCGTCCCGGTCGTCGTGGCTCTCGTCGCCAACGTCGCACTGTGGCTCGTCGGCCTCGCCGCCGGCGGCTCGTTCGAGGTGACCAACGGCGACACCGTCGAAAGCGCCGCCCCGGGCGGCGTTCTCGTCATGACCGTCGTCCCGCTCACCGTCGGCATGAGTCTCGCGGCGCTGCTCAGCCTGCGCTGGTTCGGCATCATCCGCGTCGCCGAGGTCGTCGGCGCGGTGGCCGCGCTCGGCACCATCGCGTCGACGATCGTCGCCGACTTCGACACCCCGAGCACGATCACGCTGTCGCTGATGCACGTGGTGATCGCACTTGTCGTCGTCGCGGGGCTCGAGGCGATGCGCAACCGCATTGCAGCCCAGCGGTAACCACCGGGGCGACGCAACCGTCCCGGGGAACCGGCCCGAAGGTCCCGATTGTCGCGGGACCTTCGGGCCGCCGCCGCACCCTCCGGCGACCGTGACCTACGGCACGGAGACCGACGCGTCTTCCGTTCCTCCCCAGGCACCTTCGCGGCGATGCGGGCACCGCCTGCAGGTGGTGCCGGTCGCACACGCGGCGCCGGCATTTCGTCCACATGCTTCGTCCACAGGACCGAAGTACCCGACCGCCCGGGACGTACGTCCCGAGATCTGTTCCCCGGCCGACCGTTCCGGGCACAGGGCGATTCGCGACAAGCAGTATTCCGCCCTAGAGTCGCTCCCCGGTGCGACGCGTCCGGCATGCGCCGCGCCGCACACGGACAGGATCGCGGAGGTGGCGGACATTGTGGACCCGAGACTGTGTGCGCTGATCCGCAGTAACGTCGAGGCCGTGTCCGCCCGCCCGGACGGCCTGCAAACCCTGTCGAAAGCGTTCTACGCCAACCTGTTCGCGCGTCATCCCGAGACCCGGCAGTACTTTCCCGCCGCCATGGGCGAGCAACGCGAACGCATCCTGCACGCCGTCGTCCACGTGGTGGACCGGCTGAGCCGACCCGAGACCGTCGTCCCGTTCCTCGAGCAGCTCGGCCGCGACCACCGCAAGTACGGCATCGAGCTGTGGCAGTACAAGGCGCTCACCGAGGCCCTGATCGATGCGGTGGCGCAGGCCGCCGGCGACGACTGGACCACCGAGCTCGACGACGCATGGCACCACGCGCTGCACCTCGTCGCCACCACGATGACCGAGGCCGCGGCCGCCGAAACCGGCCCCGCCGCCTGGGTGGGCACCGTCGTGGAGCACCGCAGACCGCTCGACGACGTCGCCGTCGTGCGCCTGCGGCTCGACCAGCCGATGGCGTACGAGCCGGGACAGTACGTGAGCGTGCAGGTTCCCGGGCGGCCGCGCATGTGGCGTTACCTGTCACCGGCGACGCCGCCGGACGCGGACGGCGCCGTGGAGTTCCATGTCCGTCGCGTCTCCGGCGGCTGGGTGAGCCCGTACATCGTGAGCCACGCCCGCGTCGGCGAGACGTGGGTGCTCGGCTCACCGATCGGCGCCCTGGGGGCGGAGACGATGCGGCCCGGCCCCGGTCGGCCGCGCCCGCTGCTGATGATCGCGTCGGGTACCGCGATCGCCCCCATGCGGGCCCAGCTCATGGCCCTCGCCCGGCGTCCCGCCACGCGGGCGGTCACCGTGTTCTACGCCGGGCGCTACCCGTGCGATCTCTACGACCTGCCGACCCTGTGGCACCTCGCCCGCACCAACCCGTGGCTGACGGTCGTGCCCGTGACCGAGTCGCCGACCGACCCGTGGTGGTTCACCGGCCCCACCGATCCGCCGGCCGGGCTGTCCCTCCTGGAGGGCCCGGTGAGCCGGTGCGTCGCCGAGGCCGGGGACTGGTCGGGGCACGACGTGCAGATCGCCGGGTCCCCCGCCATGATCCAGGCGACCAAGTTCCGGCTGCAGGCCACCGGCGTGCCCGCGGACCGCATCCGCCACGACCCGCTCTACTGACGACCGCGCTCGGTCAGGACCGGTTGAGCCGCGCGATCCGGCCGCTGAGGACCGTGGCGAACGCGCACCACACCGCGTACGGGCCGAGCGCGGCCCCCGCCGCCGGCTTCGCGAGGGCGGCGCGGCGCGCCAGGTCGGCGCTGCTCACCGCGAGCGCCCCGGCGACCACCGTCGCCGGCACGAGCCGATGTGCCTTGAAGAACACCCACGACCAGGACGCGTTGAGTGCCAGGTTCACCGCGAGGGCGGCCCGGTAGTAGGTGGCCTCGTCGACCCGCGCCTCCGATTCGAGCTCGTCGATGGCCACCGCGGAACTCACCGCGATGTCGCCGTACAGCGCCGTCCACACGACGGGGAAGACCGCACTCGGCGGCTGGAACGACGGCTTGCGCAGTCGCCGGTACCAGCGTGTGTCCACGTCCCGGGAGGCGATCGATCCCACCACCGCCGTCGCGGCGGTCGCCGCGGTCGTTCCGAGCAACGTGCGGCCGAACATGCTCGACATACCTGCTCTCCTTACTCCCGCCGTCGGCGAGGTCGTCACATCGCGAGGTCGTGGATCTGGGGGAAGGGCCGCTGCGGATGCGGCGGCGAGGGCTCGGGATCCGGCTCCGGCGGGAACGGCGGCTGCGGCTCCGGTGGGGTCGGCACCGGGTTCGGCTCCGGTGGGAACGGCGGCGGCGGCGTGGGCGTCGGCGGGATCGGCGGGGCAGGCTCGGGTGAGCCCGGCTCCGTGTCCGGGTCCGGTGCGGTCAGGCCGGGGACGATCATGGCGGGTCACTTCCGATCATCGGCGAGCGGTGTTCCGGGGATACCCGGTGCCGCGGCGGCGCAACCCCAGGTTCGGCACGTCAACGACGTCGACGGCCCGCACGTCTCCGTAGTGCTTGTGCAGAGCCCTAACTGTGACGACATCCATGCGGCTCCTCCTCTTCGGTCCCATCGTGCGCGTGCGGCGGGATGCCCGCACCCCGAACGCCCCGGGGCTCACTGCCAGCGACGGCGCACCCGCTTGTACACGGAGTCGACCACGAGGACCGCGGGGATGCCCAGCAGCGCGACCCCCAGCGCCTCGAGCGGCGGAACCGCGTGCCCGAGAACGTCGGCGACCGGGCCGACGCCGAGGAAGACGACGAGGGCGACGAGTTCGGCGAGCACGGCCCACAGCAGCAGCCGGTTCGAGCCCCACCCGAGCTGCCACGGTGGCCGGGTCGCGCTGCGGCAGGCGAACGCGGCGCCCACCTGACCGAGGACGACGGCGGTGAACGCGGCACCGGAGGCAGCGAGAAGCGCCGCCCCGGTGGGAAATTCGCCCCCGGGACGCCAGCCCGCGACGAGCAGCGCCACGAGGAACGCGCTCATCTCGACGATCGCCTCGGTCGGCCCGAGCACACCGAACACCCGGACCAACAGGGTTCCGTCGACGAGGTGGCGGCGTTCCGGCGGGCGTTTCAGCGTGTCCCGGCTCGGGGGCTCGCCACCGAGGGCGAGCGCCGGCAGCAGATCGGTGCCGATGTCGATGCACAGGATCTGCAGCACCCCCAGGGCGAGCGGGAACTGCCCGCCCGACAGGCCCCACAGCGCGAAGGGCGTCAGTTCGGCCACGTTGGAGGTCAGGTGATAGCTGAGGAAGCGGCGGATGTTGGCGTAGGTGGCACGGCCCTGTTCCACCGCGGTGAGGATGGTCGCGAAGTCGTCGTCGAGCAGCACCAGATCGGCGGCCTCGCGCGCAACGTCCGTGCCGCCCTCACCCATCGCCACCCCGATGTCGGCCTGCCGCAGGGCCGGTCCGTCGTTGACGCCGTCACCGGTCATCGCCACCACGTGGCCGCGGTCCTGCAGGGCCTTGGCCACACGCAGCTTCTGCTCGGGCGAGACGCGGCTGATCACGATGCCGTCCCGGTCGAGCAGGGCACCGAGCAGCTGATCGTCCTCGGGCAGGTCCTTGCCCTGCACCACCAGGCCCGCGGGCCCGAGCAGCCCGATCTCGCGGGCGATGGCGCGCGCGGTCTCTGGATGGTCGCCGGTGAGCATCGCGACCTTGATGCCGGCGCCGCGGGCGGCCCGCAACGCGGCCGGGACGGCGGTCCGCGGCGGATCCTCCATGCCGAGCAGGCCGAGGAGTTCGAGGTCGCGTTCGGCGAGGTCCGGGTCGGTCTCCACGCCGGGATCGGTCAGGGTCCGGCGGGCGACGGCGAGCACCCGCAGGCCCCGCGACGCCATGTCCGCGAGCGCCTCCTCCGCCCGGTCGACGAGCTCGCCCGGGTCGGCGCAGCGCGGAAGCACCGCGTCCGGGGCGCCCTTGAGGAGCAGCTGCCCGCCCACGATCACCGATTCGCGGCGGCGCCGGGGGTCGAACACGAACCGGCGGGTGACCGGCCCCGGCTGTGCGCCGGGGCCGGCGAGACGGGCCGCGAACGCGGCGATCGCCGCCTCCATCGGGTCACCGACCGCCCGCCACTCGTCGTCGTCGAGGGTGATCCCACCCTTCGAGGCGGCCGCACCGGCGAGACCGGCGGTCGCGGCCGCCGCCACCGCCGGCTCCGGGCCGGTCACCTCACCGGTGGGCGCATACCCCTCCCCGCGCACCGCCACGGTCCCGGCCGGGGTCCACGCCTCGACGACGTTCATCTGGTTCTGGGTGAGCGTGCCCGTCTTGTCGGTGCAGATGAACGTCGTCGAACCGAGGGTCTCGACGGCCTCGAGGTTGCGCACCAGCGCGTTGTCGCGGGCCATGCGCTGCGCCCCCATCGCCAGCGACAGCGTCACGGTGGGCAGCAGTCCCTCGGGCACGAGGGCGACGGTGATGCCCACCGCGAAGAGGAAGGCGTCCTGCCAGGAGATCCCCACCAGGAGAGACACGGCGAAGAACACCGCGCCGACGCCGACGGAACCGAAGGCGAGCGTCCGGACGATGCGCTGGATCTCCAGATCGAGCGGGCCGGGTGGACGTCGCACCGAGGTGGTCAGGGCCGCGATACCGGCGAGGCGGGTGTTCGCACCCGTAGCCGTGACGATCCCTTCGGATTCGCCCTCGGCGACGAATGTTCCGGCGAACACGGCCGCGCCGGCCGTGCGGAGCACCGGTTCGCTCTCCCCGGTGAGGGTGGATTCGTCGAAGGTGCAGCGGCCCGCGACCGCGAGGGTCAGATCGGCCGGGACCCGGTCGCCGCCGGTGAGCACGACGACGTCGCCGACCACCAGGTCGCGGGCGTCGACGGTGCGCACCGCCCCGTCGCGCCGCACGACGATGGTGGTGGGCAGCAGCTCCCCCAGGCGTTCGGCGGCCTTCTCGGCGCGCTCCTGCTGCACGAAGGCGAAGATGCCGTTGACGACGATCACCACGATCACGGCGATGCCCAGCTCCGGCATGCCCGCAACGAACGCGAGGGCCGAAGCGAACCACAACAGCAGCGCGAAGAAGTGCGTGAGCTGCGCGATCAGCCTGCGCCACCACGGCACCCGTCGCGCGGCCGGAAGCTGGTTCGGCCCGTCCCGGCGGAGCCGCGCGGCGGCCTCCCGGCCGGTGAGCCCGTCGCTGTCGAGCAGCCGCGCACCGGAATCTGCCTGCACACCGCCTCCTCGCCCACGGGATCGACGTGTCACCGCGACGAGGAGCGGGTACAGCACGCCGGGACCGGTCCCGCCGCTGCGGCAGCCCCAGCGTAACGGCATCCGGTCCGGGCCGCGGGACGTCGCGGGACACGGCTGCGCCCCGCCGTTCCGTGCCGGCGGGGCGCAGCCGATCGTCCGTCAGGCGTGTTCGAGGCGGATGCCCTTGGTCTCCTTCATGAAGACGCAGGCGATGCCGGTCAGCACGCACAGCACCATGATGTACACGCTGAACGCCCATCCGATGCCGCGGCCGATCAGGAGCTGATTCAGGTACGGGGCGGTTCCGCCGAACACCGCGACGGAGAACGAGTACGCGAAGCCGATCGCCTGGGTCCGCAGCCGGGTGGGGAAGCTCTCCGACAGCGTCGCCGACAGCACCGACGCGGGGACGGACACGACGAGCAGCGCGACGGTCGTCGCGACGAGCAGGGTCCATCCGGCCGAGGAGATCATCATCGTCAGCGGCAGCTGCAGCACGAGCATCAGTGCGGCGAACGCGAACAGCATCGGGCGGCGGCCGATCCGGTCGGACAGCATGCCCCAGAAGGGCAGGGAGACGAGCGCGATCGACTGGGCGATCACCGACATCCAGTAGGCGACGTCGGGGTCCATCCCCTGCTGGGTGATGGCGTAGGTGGCGACGTACGACGTCCAGGTGTAGTGGGCGGCGGTGATGCCGGAGGTCATGCCGATCATCAGCAGGATCGCGCGGACGACGGTCTTCCGCGGGATGCGCGGCTGCTCGTCCTGCTCCTGGTGGGCGTCGAACACGTCGCTCTCGTCCATGCTGCGACGCAGGTACAGGGCGACCAGGGCCAGGCAGGCGCCGATGAGGAACGGGATGCGCCAGCCCCATTCGGCGACGGCGGTTTCGGAGAGCGACGAGGTGACGGCGCCACCGATGCTGTAGGCGAGGACCGAGCCACCGAAGATCGCGATGAAGGCGACGCTGCCCCACATCCCGCGACGGTGCGGCGGGGCGATCTCACCGACGTACGAGTAGGCGGTGGCCGATTCGCCGCCGTGGGCGAAGCCCTGCATGATCCGCGCGGCGAGCAGGATCAGCGACGCCCACGCCCCGATGGACTCGTAGGTGGGCATGATGCCGATGACGAGGCTGCCCGTCGCCATCATGAGCATCGTGGTGACGAGGACGAACTTGCGGCCCCGCCGGTCGGCGATGCGGCCGAACACGATGCCGCCGAGGGGGCGCATGAGGAAGCCGACAGCGAAGACCGCGAGCGTGGACAGCAGCGCGGAGATCGGATCGGAGTTGTTGAACATCACCGCGGCGATGAACGGTGCGAAGACCGCGTAGGCGCTCCACTCGTACCACTCGAGCACGTTGCCGACCGCGCTGGCGAACAGCGATTTCTTCTTCGATGCCAGGGTGGGCGCGGTGTCGACCGCACCCCGGGTGTTCCGGACGTCGGTGTTCACGTCGTATCTCTTTTCGTTCGCGGGAGCGGTGGCCGAATGTCACATAGGTTCGATGTGACCGAACCCGTGTGACATTCGGTCACGCCGGAGGGGACGGACCGTCAGGCGGTCGGGGTGGGGATCGTGCGGTCGCGCAGGTCGCTGCGCCGGATCTTGCCGGTCTGGGTCTTGGGGAGGTTCTCGACGATGTGGACCCGGCGGGGCCGCTTGTAGGCGGCGAGGCGGTCGCGGACGAAGTCCACGAGCTCGCGCTCGGTGGCGTGGGCGTCGCGTTCGAGCGACACGTACGCCACCACGGATTCGCCCTGGTAGTCGTCGGGCTGGCCGACGACGGCGGCCTCGTGGACGGCGGGATGCTCGTACAGGGCGTCCTCGACCTCGCGGGGCCACACCTTGTATCCGGAGACGTTGATCTGGTCCTTCAGGCGGTCCACCAGGTAGACCCAGCCGTGCCGGTCGATGATCGCACCGTCGCCGGTGCGCAGCCGCCCGTCCGGCAGGGTGGCGGCGGACGCCTCGGGGTTGCGCCAGTACCCGGAGATCACCTGCGGGCCGGACAGTTCCAGTTCACCCTGCTTGCCGGGTTCGACGTCGGCGCCGTCCGCATCGACGACACGCGCGTCGAGCAGGGGCAGCGGGACGCCGATCGCGAGGGTGCCGCTGGCGGGGTCGACGGGTGCCCGCCGCCCGGGCGGTACCGCGATCACGCCGGAGGAGGTCTCGGTCATGCCGTAGGCGTTGTGGATGTACTTGCCGAACTTCGCTTCGAACTTCTCCACGGTCGCGGGCGGGATCGGCGCGCCGCCGGAGTAGAGGGTCTTGATCGAGGCGAAGTGGCGGGCCTCGGCGCCGGGGGTTTCGTACAGGGCGTTGAACACCGTGATCGAGCCGATCGTGAACGTGACCCCGTGCTCGACGAGGGCCTCGAGCGCGACCTCGGCGTTGAAGCGGTTCGCGAAGACCAGGGCGGTGTCGTGCACCAGCGCCAGCGTGGCGTTGATGACGGCGCCGGTGATGTGGAACAGCGGGGCGACGGCGAACACCGCGTCGCCGGCGGCCAGGCCGACGAAGGAACCGAAGGTGGTGGCCACGGCCAGCACGTTGGCGTGTGTGTTCATCGCACCCTTCGGCGGACCGGTGGTGCCCGAGGTGTAGGCGAGCAACGCGACGTCGTCGCCGGTGATCTCGACGTGGGGCGGCCGCCGGCCCCGGTGTTGTTCGATCAGCTCGACGAGGTCACCGTCGGGCGCGGCCACGGCGCGGTCCGTCGACGGGAAGACCCGGGCGTCGTCGCGGGTCTGGAAGTCCAGGTCACTGGTGCTGAAGATCCACCGCACGGAGCTGTCGCGGACGGTGTCCGCGGTCTCCGCGACGGCGGTGTCGGCGCACACGATGCCGACGATCTCGGCGTCGTCGACGAGGCGGCGCAGTTCGGCCCGCCGGTACATGGGGTTGAGCACGAGCGCCGCGGCCCCGAGCTTCCACAACGCGAGCAGGGTCAGCGCGTACTGGGGGATGTTCTGCAGGTAAATGCCCACCCGGTCGCCGCGCTGGACCCCACGGGCGGCGAGGGCGACGGCGAGGGCGTTGGAGAGCTCGTCGGTCTCGCGGGCGGTCAGCACACCGTCGAAGTAGGCGATGGCCTTGCCGTCCGGGTTGGCATCCACGCGGGCGCGCCACACGTCCACCAGGGAGACGAACGGCACCGCCGGCTCGGGATCGAGCCCGTTCGGGTAGAGCGCGGTCCAGGGGCGCTTCTCGGACGTCACGACGCAGTTCCTTCCACTCGACTGCGGAACCTTCCCCGCCACGACCGATCGCTCGGTCGGTAAGCGGTCTGTTAGTTAGTGTCCTGGGCCACACAAGCGCCTGTCAAATCGGGCACACCACACTCGCGCCGTCCTCGTCGACGGCCTGGCCTGGGCATTCCCGGAGTGGGAGAATCGGAGATCGACCGGCTCCCGGCGCACGATGCGACGAGCGGTCGGAAATCGTCGGTGGGCGGTCGAGGACCGCACGTCGGTGCGAGCGGACACGTCTGACGGAAGGCCGAGACGATGGACGACCTGGAGACCCGGCACGCGCAGGTCCTGCTCGAATGGGACGACGGGCGCGCCGGCTACGGCCCCGGCGCGACGGTGCGCATCGGCCGCGACCGATCGATGGACGTCACCCTCGACCACCCGGTGGTCTCCCGCGAACACGCGTTCCTGCACTGGGACGACGGGTGGTATCTCGTCGACTCCGGCAGCAAGAACGGGCTTTTCGTCGACGGCCGCCGGGTGGAGCGGGTCCGGGTCACCGGGACCGTCGTCGCCCGGCTCGGCGACCGGGCCGAGGGACCCGACCTCCGGATCTCCGTCGCCGAACCCGAGGCGACCCGCGAACGCAGATGGGGCCTGCTCGACCAGCTGACCGCGGTCCGCGCCGGCGACACCCGCGGACCGCTGCGCCGGCCCCGCCCCGCGCCCCGGCCCGGCGACGTGTCGATCGGCCGCGCCGCCGACAACGCCGTCGTCGTCCCCGACGTCCTGGCCTCCCGGCAGCACGCGGCCCTGCGCACCGGACCGTCCGGTCTCGAGATCGAGGACCTCGGCAGCGTCAACGGCACCTTCGTCGCCGGCACCCGGATCACCCGCGCCGCCCTCACCGAGGGCGACGTCGTGACGATCGGCAACACCGACCTCGTCGTCCGGAACGGCACCCTCGTCCCCCGGGAGAAGGTGGCGGCTCCCGCGACCGGTGGCCTGCGGGTCCGCGCCGTCGGGCTGACCATCGACGGGAATCGTCGACTGCTCCACGACGTCACCCTGGCCGCGCCGCCCGGCACGCTCACCGCCGTCATCGGCCCCTCCGGCGCCGGCAAATCCACCGTGGCCAAGATCGTGTCCGGCACCGGCAACCCCACCGACGGGGTCGTGGAGTTCGACGGCCACAGCGTGCACGCCGAATACCAGGCCCTGCGCTCCCGGATCGGTCTCGTCCCCCAGGACGACGTGCTCCACCGGCAACTCACCGTCCGCGAGGCCCTCGGCTACGCCGCCGAACTGCGGCTGCCGCCGGACACCACCCGCGCCGACCGCGACGAGGTGATCGCCCGGGTGCTCGCCGAGCTACAGCTCACCGAGCACGCCGGCACCCGCGTCGACCGCCTCTCCGGGGGCCAGCGCAAGCGCGCGTCGGTCGCCCTCGAACTGCTCACCGGGCCGTCGCTGCTGATCCTCGACGAACCCACCTCCGGCCTCGACCCGGCGCTCGACCGGCAGATCATGACCACGCTGCGCCGCCTCGCCGACTCCGGCCGGGTCGTCCTCGTCATCACGCACTCGCTGTCCTACCTCGAACTGTGCGACCAGGTGCTGCTGCTCGCCCCCGGCGGCAAGACCGCCTACGTCGGGCCGCCCGGCGAGGTCGGCGCCGCCCTCGGCAGCACCGACTGGGCGGAGATCTTCGCCCGCGTCGCGGCCGAACCCGACGCGGTGCACGCCGAGCACCTCGCCCGCAGCGCGGCCGTCGACCATCCCCCCGCCGCCGCCCCCGGGCCGCTGGGCCGCCCCGCCCACACCTCCCGCCGCCGACAGCTGAGCACCGTCGCCCGGCGGCAGATGCGGCTGATCCGTGCCGACCGCGGCTACCTCGTCTTCCTGTCACTGCTGCCGTTCATCCTCGGCGGGCTGTCGATCCTGGTGCCCGGCAGCGACGGATTCGGCCCACCGAGCCCGGGGGCGGAGCCCGGCGAGCTGGCGTTCATCCTCATCCTGCTGATCCTCGGCGCCTGCTTCATGGGCTCGTCGCTCACCGTCCGGGACCTCGTCGGCGAACGGATGATCTACCACCGCGAACGCGCCGCCGGGCTCGCGCCCTCGGCGTACCTGATCGCGAAGATCGTGGTGTTCTGCGCCGCCGCGATCGTGCAGTCGCTCGTGCTGGTCCTCGTCGTCCTCGTCGGCAAGGGCACCCCCGGGCCCGGCAGCGTGATCCCCTCCGGCAGCGTCGAACTCGTCGTCGACATCGCGCTGACCACGTGCGCCTGCGTGGTGGTCGGCCTGGCCCTGTCGGCCGTCGCCCGGTCCGGCGAACAGGTGATGCCGCTGCTCGTCGTGACGGTCATGGTGCAACTCGTGCTCAGCGGCGGCCTGATTCCCATCACCGGGCGCGCCGTGCTCGCCCAGCTGTCGTGGCTGTCGCCGTCGCGCTGGGGCTATGCCGCGACCGCCTCGACCGTCGACCTGCGTGCCAAGGACCCGACCGCCGAGGCCGACGTGCTGTGGCAGCACGCCCCGTCGTGGTGGCTGCTCTCCACCGGGATGCTGCTCCTCCTCGGCATCGTCTACGCCACGTTCACCTACACCCGGTTGCGGCTGCGCGCCCGGTGAGCGCGATGCCGATGTCTCACACGAGGACGAGCGCGACGGCGACCGCGATGTCGAGGACGGCGCAGAACTCGGCGAAGGAACGGTCCACGGTGACCCGGAGCCGATGGTGGACGAGATCCCACACGCCGTGCAGGAACCATCCGGCCGCGACGATGTACCGGGCTACGTCCGGATCGACGGCGAGCGCGACCAGGCCGAGCGCCCCGAAGGCGACCATGCCGGCCGCCTGGACGAGGAAACGGCGGTCGCGCAGCCGGCCGCGCACCGCGCCCACGACGACCACGACCGCCACCGCGGCGCCGATCAGCACCGTCGACGGCACGACGTCCAGCGCCCGCACCACGAACCACGCCGTGTAGGAGGCCGGGAACACCACCCACACCGCACGCGGGCGGTCGAGCACGGCCGTGACGAGATACAGGAACGGCAGCAGCATCATCATCTCGGTGAGGATCTCGACGCTCGCCTCGGCGGGCGTGCCGATCAGAGCGAACGCAAGAGCCGCCACCGTCGGCCAGCGCTGCGCCAGGAAGGCCGGCCCGGCCGAGCGGCGCGATGCGGGGCGGGCCGTGCTCACGGCCGTCGTGGTGTCCATGAGGTCTCCCGGGGGCAGTGGTGGGGGATGCCTCCACGATCGGCGGCCGGGGCCGGCCGGGCGAGACCCGGGCGCCGGACAGGTCCGGAAATTTGGGATCCCTGTCCGCCGGACACGTCGCGTCCGGGCCCGGCCCCGGTTACGGTCGACGGTGTGGACGAACGACTCGTGGTGGTCGTCGGCTACGACCGGGCGGAGCTGCTCGACATCGCCTGCGTGACGACCACGTTCGCGGCGGCGAACCGGTTCGGCGCGGTCCCGGCGTACCGGGTCGAGCTGGCCACCCCCGGCGGGGCCGCGATCACCTGCGACACCGGGCTCGTGCTGGCCGGACAGCGACGGCTCGAGCGGCTCGTCGGAACGCTCGACACCCTCGTGGTCTCCGGTGGCTTCGGGCACATCGACATGGCCGACGACGCCCGGTTCGTCGGCCACGTGCGCCGCCTGGCGCGGGACAGCCGCCGGGTGGCGTCCGTGTGCACGGGCGCCTCCGTCCTCGCGGCCGCCGGTCTGCTCGACGGCCGTCGCGCCACCACCCACTGGGCGTTCGCCGATCGGCTCGCCGCGCGGTATCCGCAGGTGCAGGTGGATCCGTTGCCGATCTTCGTGCGCGACGGGCACGTCGCCACCGCCGCCGGCGTCACCAGCGCCCTGGACCTCGCCCTCGCGTTCGTCGAGGAGGACCACGGCCCCGACATGGCCCGCCGGGTCTCCCGGGCCCTCGTCACCTACCTGCAGCGGCCGGGCAACCAGGCGCAGATGAGCATGTTCACCACGGCCCCCGAACCGAAGGACCGCGGGATGCGGCGCCTCGTCGACCACATCACCACCCACCTCGACGGCGATCTGTCGGCCGCCGCGCTCGCCGCGCGCGCCGGGATGAGCGAACGGCACCTCACCCGGATGTTCCTGCACCACCTGCACGACACACCCGCCCGCTACGTCCGCCGGGTTCGGCTCGAGTCCGCCGCCGTCCTGCTCACCACCACGTCGCTACCGGTCACGGCGGTCGCGGCGCGCTGCGGCTTCGGCACGGCCGAGACGCTGCGGCAGGCGTTCACCCGTCGCTACGGGGCGTCACCGGCGGCGTTCCGCGCCGGTCACTCGCGTACCGCGGCCCGGCACACCGGGGCCGGCTGAGCGGGTCTCAGGACAGGTACTCGGGGTCCGGGCAGGTCTTGTGCGACCAGTCCGACCCGAGGCGGCCCTGGTGCGAGTCCTCGGGGCACTCGCCGCTGCGCTCGCCCGCGCGCGCCAGGGACACCACGACGGATTTCGAGGTAGGGCAATTGCTCTGGCGTGCAGTCGAATCCAGCGGTACCAGCTCGTTGGTCTCGGGATAGTAGGCGGCCGCCGAGCCGCGCGGCGTGTCGTACTCGACAATCCGGAACGACCGCGCGCACCGGACCCGCTCGTCGCCGTCCCACCGGGTGAACAGGTCGACCAGGTCGCCGTCGTCGAAGCCGAGGGCGGCGATGTCGTCGCGGTGCAGGAAGATCACCCGCCGCCCGCCCTCGATGCCGCGGTACCGGTCGCTCAGCCCGTAGACGGTGGTGTTGAACTGGTCGTGGCTCCGCAGGGTCTGCAGGATCACGTGCCCCGCGGGCACCTGCAGCACGTCGATCGGGGAGACCGCGAACTCGGCCCGCCCGGAGGCGGTGTGGAAGGAGCGCGAATCGCGCGGCGGATGCGGCAGGACGAAGCCGCCCGGCCGCCGCACGTTCACGTCGTAGCTCTCGCACCCGGGCACCACCCGCGAGATCAGGCCGCGGACGACGCCGTAGTCGTCGCGCATCGCCTTCCAGTCGAGGCCGTACCGGTCCCCCAGCGTGGCCTCGGCGATCCGGGAGACGATCTCGACCTCGGACTTCAGGTGCGCGCTCGCCGGCGGCAACGGTCCGCGGGACGCGTGGACCGAGCACGTGGAGTCCTCGACCGTCACGAACTGCGGGCCCGACGCCTGCACGTCCTGCTCGGTGCGGCCCTTGGCCGGCAGGATCAGCGCCGTCTCCCCGCACACGAGATGCGACCGGTTGATCTTGGTGGAGACCTGCACCGTCATCCGGGCCCTGCGCATCGCCGCCGCGGTGACGTGGGTGTCCGGCGCGGCCTGCACGAAGTTGCCCCCGAGCCCCATGAAGAAGCGGGCCCGGTCGTCGCGCAGGGCCCGGATGGAGTCGACGGTGTCGAAGCCGTTCTCGCGCGGCGGATCGAAGCCGAACTCCCGTTGCAGCGCATCGAGGAAGTGGGCAGGCGGCCGCTCCCAGATACCCATGGTGCGGTCGCCCTGCACGTTCGAATGCCCGCGCACGGGGAACAGACCCGCGCCCCGCTTGCCGATGTTGCCCTGCGCGAGGGCCAGGTTGGTGACCTCCTTGATGGTGGCCACCGCGTTGCGGTGCTGGGTCAGGCCCATCGCCCAGCAGAACACCGTCGCGCGCGAGTCGCGCAGCAGCGTCGCCGCCTCGGTGATCTGCTCCCGCGACAGCCCCGTGGCGGTGGTGACGACGTCCCAGTCGACGCCGGCGACGTGGTGGCGCCACTGCTCGAAACCGTGGGTGTGCCGTTCGATGAACTCGTGGTCGAGCGCGTCCCATTCCACGAGCAGCGAACCGAACGCCTGCAGCAGCGCGAGGTCGCCGTTCAGCGCGATCGGCAGGTGCAGGTCCGACAGGTCGGTGCCGCGGCCGACGACCCCGCGTGGGGTCTGCGGATTGCGGAAGTTGACCAGGCCCGCCTCGCGCAGCGGGTTGATCGACAGGATCGTGGCGCCGTTGCGTTTCGCCTTCTCGAGGGCGGTCAGCATGCGCGGATGGTTCGTCCCCGGATTCTGGCCCTGCAGGACGATGAGCTCCGCGTGGTACACGTCGTCGAGCGTGACGCTCGCCTTGCCGATGCCGATCGACTCCTGCAGCGCGATGCTGGTGGACTCGTGGCACATGTTGGAGCAGTCGGGCAGGTTGTTCGTGCCGAAGGCCCGGGCGAACAGCTGGTAGGCGAATGCCACCTCGTTCGAGGCGCGCCCGGAGGTGTAGAAGATCGCCTCGTCGGGGCTGTCGAGCGCCTCGAGTTCCGCACCGATCAGGGCGAACGCCTCGTCCCAGTCGATCGGCTCGTAGTGGGTGGCGCCGGGCCGCTTGATCATCGGATACGTGATGCGGCCCTGCCGGCCGAGCCAGTGCTCGCTGTGCGAATCCAGGTCGGCGATGCTGTGTGCGGCGAAGAACTCGGGAGTGGCACGGCGCCGGGTCGCCTCCTCCGCCACCGCCTTCGCACCGTTCTCGCAGAACTCGGCGACCGATCGATGTCCCGGGTCCGGATCGGGCCACGCACAGCTCATGCAGTCGAAGCCCTCGGCCTGGTTCAGCCGCAACAGCGTCTGCGCCGTCCGGATCGGTCCCATCCGTTCGAGGGACCGCTTCAGCGACACCGCCACCGCGGTCGGGCCCGCGGCGTGATCCTCGGCGTCGTCGACCTCGAGGTCGCGCTCGTCGTAGTCCCGATCGTGTCTGCGCATCGCCGGCCCCTCGTCGTCCACACGGTGTCCGCGGTCGTCCACACCGTGTCCGCGCGCCCGGGTGCCCCGCGCACGCGTGTCGGTGCACTGCCTACCCGCGCGGCCCGCTCCCGAAACCGCGTTCACGAAGGTCGGCGGGCATCGCGGCAGCGTCGTACGGTGGCCCCATGAAGTGGTCGAAAGCCCTCGGAATCCCCGCCGCGGCGATGGCCGCGGTCGCCTCGTACGACCTGCTGCAGCGACGCCACGCGCTGCTGCGCAACTTCCCAGTCGTCGGGCACGGCCGCTACCTGCTCGAAGCGGTCGGTCCCGAGTTGCGGCAGTACATCACCACCGGCAACGACGAGGAGCGCCCCTTCACCCGCGATCAGCGTCGCTGGGTGTACGCGTCGTCGAAACTCGTGAACAACACCTTCGGTTTCGGCACCGACAACGACGTCGAATACACCGACGGTTACACGATCATCAAGCACCGCACGTTCTCCGAGACCCCGCCGTCGGCGGCGCCGCACGCCGGGGAGGAGCTGCGGATCCCGTCGGCGAAGATCCTCGGCGGGGCGCGCGGGCGGGCGAAGGCGTTCCGGCCGCAGTCGATCGTCAACATCTCGGCGATGAGCTTCGGCTCGCTGAGCGGGGCCGCCGTCTCGGCGCTCAACCGCGGTGCCGCCGCCAGCGGGTGCCTGCACAACACCGGCGAGGGCGGGCTGTCGCGCTACCACCGCAACGGGGCAGACCTGATCTTCCAGATCGGCACCGCGTACTTCGGCTGCCGCGACGAGGAGGGCCGGTTCGACCTGGCCCGGCTGAAGGCCGTCGTCGAGTCGGCGCCGGTGCGGGCGATCGAGATCAAACTGAGCCAGGGTGCCAAGCCCGGCCTCGGCGGCCTGCTGCCCGGAGCCAAGGTGACCCCCGAGATCGCCGAGATCCGCGGCATCCCGGAGGGCCGCGACTGTGTCAGCCCGTCGCGGCACACCACGTTCCACGACGTCGACAGCATGCTCGACTGGATCGAGCTGATCGCCCACGAGACCGGGTTGCCGGTCGGCATCAAGTCGGCGGTCGGCGACATGGCGTTCTGGCAGAACCTCGTCGACGCGATGTGCAACTCCGACCGCGGCGTCGACTTCGTGACGATCGACGGCGGCGAGGGTGGCACGGGCGCCGCGCCGCTCGTGTTCACGGACGCGGTCTCGCTGCCCTTCCGCAGCGGCTTCGCCCGGGTCTACAAGCTGTTCACGGAGGCGGGCCTCAGCGACGACGTGACGTTCATCGGCGCCGGCAAGCTCGGACTGCCCGACAACGCGGTGGTGGCGATGGCCCTGGGCTGCGACATGGTGAACATCGCGCGGGAGCCGATGCTCGCGATCGGCTGCATCCAGGCCCAGAAGTGCCACACCGACCGGTGTCCGACGGGCGTCGCCACCCAGAACCCGTGGCTCGAGCGGGGGCTCGACGTGGAGCTGAAGTCGGTGCGCGCCGCCAACTACATCCGGGCGCTGCGCCGGGACATCTTCAAGCTGGCCGAGGCGTGCGGCGTCGCGCATCCCGGTCTGATCACCCCGACCGACGTCGAGGTGGCGGACGGCAACCGCCGCGCGATCACGCTCGCGGAAATGTACGGCTACCAGCCCGGCTGGGGCCTGCCCGGCGCGTCGGACCGGGAAGAGATCACGCGGCTGATGCTCGGGGTCGCCGCGGCCGAGGGGGGCGAGGGCTCGCCCGGCGCGCGCACGGTGCCGTGACGCGGGTCGGGTCGCTGTCCAGAATCCGGACAGTTCGGGGCGCCGATCCCGCGTCACGCTGGAGCACGACCACTCGCGACACCGCGGAACCCGCCGGGAGGCAGATCGTGATCGACAAGATGTACGCCACGGTTCTCACCGTCGGCGGTGTCGTGTTCGCCGGCTGCCTGCTCCTCGGCGAGGCGATGGACGCGATGGGCGGCGGGGGCGGCGGTCGCGCCACCGGACTGCGCGCGCTTCCGGGCGACACCGCCGAACAGGCCGAGTGCCTCTGCTAGAGTCTGCCGCGTGTCCGCTACCGCCGTGCCTCGCGTCCGCCATGAACTGGCGCTGATCGCTGTCGGCGTGCGCGCGGTCGCCGACGTCGACTGTCGTCGCTGACTCCCGTCACCAACCCTTGCGGCATCGTTGCCGCCCCCGGTTGCCGAGGAGTCGCGTCGCCCCGTCCGGCGTGACATTCGTCGGCCCGACTCGTTCGGGTCCACGTCTCCACCACCTTCGTCCGTCCTGCGGAGCGTCTCCTCGAACCGGTGTGCCCGGGTCCTCCCCCGGTCTCGCACAGAGACACTCCTGCAGGAAAGGCATCACCTCATGAAGAGACGTTCGGGTCTGTTCGTCACCGCCCTCGCCGCCCTCGGCGCGACCGTGCTGACCGCGTGCTCCGGCGGATCCAGCGACACCGTGGGCGGAGGTGAGAGCAGCGGCGACGGCTCCGGCGGCACGATCAACCTGTACGCGTACGCCGTGCCGAAGCCCGGATTCGACAAGCTGATCCCCGCCTTCCAGGCCACCGAGGAGGGTGCGGACGTCGAGTTCCAGCAGTCCTACGGCGCCTCCGGCGATCAGTCCCGGAAGGTCAAGGACGGCGCCGAGGCGGACTTCGTCAACTTCTCCGTCGAGCCGGACATCACCCGTCTCGTCGACGCCGGGCTCGTCGAGGCCGATTGGAACTCCGGTCCGTACAACGGAATTCCCTTCGGTTCGGTGGTGACGATCGTGGTGCGCGAGGGCAACCCCAAGAACATCACCGACTGGGACGACCTGCTGCAGCCCGGCCTCGAGGTCGTCACGCCCAACCCGTTCAGTTCCGGCTCGGCCAAGTGGAACCTGCTCGCCCCCTACGCGGCGAAGAGCGACGGCGGCGCGAACCCGCAGGCGGGTCTGGACTACGTCACCACACTCGTGAACGAGCACGTCAAGATCCAGCCCAAGTCCGGTCGCGAGGCCACCGAGGCGTTCCTGCAGGGCTCCGGCGACGTGCTGCTCAGCTACGAGAACGAGGCGCTGTTCATCGAGCGCAACGGCGACCCTGTCGAGCACGTCACCCCGCCCACCACCTTCAAGATCGAGAATCCGGCTGCAGTGCTCACGAATTCGAAGAACGCCGAGAAGGCACGGGCGTTCGCGGACTTCCTCTACACCCCGCAGGCGCAGCGTCTGTGGGCGGAGGCGGGCTTCCGTCCCGTCGACCCCGCGGTGGCGGAGGAGTTCGCGGCCGACTTCCCGCAGCCGGCGAAGCTGTGGACGATCGCGGACCTGGGCGGCTGGAAGGCTGTCGACGAGCAGTTGTTCAAGGCCGAGACCGGCTCGATCGCCGTGATCTACGACAACGCCACGAAGTAGAGCCCGGACAGTGAGTATCACCGACAGCGCCACCGGGGTGGGATCGAGGCCGGCTCCCGCCCCGGCGACGCGCCGCCGCACTCCGCTGCGTGCAGCCACCGGCACGGTCGGACCGCTCGGCATCGGAGTGGCCGTGCTGTGGCTGTCCGTCATCGTTCTGTTGCCGCTCGCGGCGCTGGCCACCGAGGCGTTCGCCGACGGTCCGAGTGGCTTCTGGAACGCCGTCACCGCCCCGGCCGCGCTGGCGACGCTGCGGATCACCGTGGTCGTCTCCGCAATCGTCGCGGTCGTCAACGTGGTCATGGGCACCCTCATCGCGTGGGTACTGGTGCGCGACGAGTTCCCGGGCAAGAAGTTCGTCAATGCCCTGATCGACCTGCCCTTCGCGCTGCCCACCATCGTGGCGAGCATTGTGCTGCTGGCGCTGTACGGGCCGGAGAGCCCGATCGGTATCCATCTCAACGCCTCCCAGCCGGGGCTCGTCGTCGCGCTGGCATTCGTGACGCTGCCGTTCGTGGTGCGTTCGGTGCAGCCGGTGCTCCTCGAGGCGGACCGAGAGGTGGAAGAGGCCGCGGCGTCCCTCGGCGCGAACAACCTGACCATCTTCCGGTCCGTGGTACTGCCCGTGCTGACCCCGGCTGTCGTCAGCGGTGCCGGGCTCGCGTTCGCCCGTGCCCTCGGCGAATACGGATCGATCGTGCTCATCGGCGGCAACATCCCGTACGAGACCCAGGTGGCGTCGCAGTACATCCAGCAGCAGATCGAGATCGACCGCCCGGTGAACGCTGCCGCGGTGTCCGTGGCACTGCTGCTCATCGCCTTCGTCGTGCTGTTCGTGCTGCGCCTGGCAACGGGACGCAGCCTGCGCCGGGAGGAGGAGGACCGATGAAGGTCTCCCCGTGGACGCGAATCTCGCTGCGGACGATCGCACTCGGCTACCTGTTGGTCCTGTTGCTCGTTCCGATCGGGGTGATCCTCTACCGCACATTCGAGAACGGCGTGGGTGCGTTCCTCCAGTCGATCAGCACGCCCGCGGCGATCTCGGCGTTGAACCTGTCGCTGCTGATCGTCGCCATCGTGGTGCCCGTCAACGTCGTGTTCGGTGTCGTCGTCGCGCTTGCGCTCGTGCGCGGCCGGTTCCGCGGCCGCGGGCTGCTGCAAGCCGTGGTGGACCTGCCGTTCGCCGTCTCACCGATCGTCGTCGGTGTCGCCCTGATCATGCTGTGGGGTGCCGGCGGGTGGTTCGGAGGTGTCGAATCCCTCGGATTCAAGGTGATATTCGGGCTACCGGGCATGGTGATCGCCACGATCTTCGTCACCTTGCCGTTCGTCGTGCGCGAGGTCGAACCGGTGCTTCACGAGATCGGCCAGGAACAGGAGCAGGCCGCCGCGACACTCGGCGCGAACGGCTGGCAGACGTTCCGGCGCATCACCCTCCCCTCGATCCGGTGGGGCCTGACGTACGGCGTGGTCCTCACCGTCGCCCGCGCGCTCGGCGAGTTCGGGGCTGTCATCATGGTCTCGTCCGGCTTCCCCGGCGTGTCCCAGACCCTGACGTTGCTGGTGCACTCCCGCTACATCGACGACCACAACACCTTCGGCGCCTACTGCGCCGCGACCCTGCTCATGGCCATCGCCGTGATCGTGCTGCTGCTGATGACCCTGCTCGACCGCAAGAGGAGTACCAGATGATCACCGTCATGGGCGCACGAAAGAACTACGGCGACTTCGCGGCCCTCGACGACGTCGACATCGAGATCCCGTCCGGGTCGCTCACCGCGCTGCTCGGACCCTCGGGCTCCGGTAAGTCGACGCTGCTGCGGTCCATCGCCGGACTGGAAACCCTCGACGACGGCATCGTGCGCATCGGCGGCGACGACGTGACCGGCGTGACCCCGCAGAAGCGGGACATCGGTTTCGTCTTCCAGCACTACGCGGCGTTCAAGCACATGACCGTCCGCGAGAACGTCGCGTTCGGATTGAAGATCCGCAAGCGGCCCAAGACCGAAATCGGCCGCCGCGTCGACGAACTGCTCGGCATCGTCGGGCTCGACGGGTTCCAGCAACGCTATCCGGCACAGCTGTCCGGCGGCCAGCGCCAGCGCATGGCCCTGGCCCGCGCCCTCGCCGTCGATCCCAAGGTGCTGCTGCTCGACGAACCGTTCGGCGCGCTCGACGCCAAGGTGCGCGCCGACCTGCGCACGTGGCTGCGCCGCTTGCACGACGAGGTGCACGTGACCACCGTGCTGGTCACCCATGATCAGGAGGAGGCGCTCGACGTCGCCGACCGGATCGCCGTGATGAACCGGGGCCGCATCGAGCAGGTCGGAACCCCGCGGGACCTGTACGACCGGCCCGCGAACGACTTCGTGATGTCGTTCCTGGGCAATGTCTCCAGGCTCAACGGAAAGTTGGTGCGGCCGCACGACATCCGTCTCGGTCGCGAACCCGATCTCGCCCGCGCCCAGGACGCGGGCACCGCCGGGTCCGTGGGTGTCACCCGCGCGACGGTGGAGCGGGTCGTGCACCTCGGGTTCGAGGTCCGCGTCGAGCTGCGCAACGCCGCGACCGGTGAGGACTTCACCGCGCAGGTCACCCGCGGCGACGCACGCGCTCTCGGTCTCGCGCCCGGCGAGACCGTCTATGCGCGCGCGACCGAGGAACCGGCGCTGCCGGAGACGACGCGGGTGCCGATCGGCTAGAGCCACGCCCGCCCACCGGCGCCTCACTCGGCCGAATGTCACACAGGTTCAGTTGGATCGAACCCGTGTGACATTCGGCCATTCAGGCGTGCGGTATCACCCCGCGGACTGCTCGGGTCCTGCGGCGGGTTCGAATCACCCGGATCGGAATCCGTGACGAGCAGGACCCCGCCGGGCGACAGTGATGTCCACGCGCCCCGCCCGCTCGGTGTGCACGCCGATCACTCACCCGAGATCCGTGAAAGGTACTACCCGATGAACGCTTTCCCCGGTGGGTCGGCGTGAGCGCGCCGACCGGGATCCGTCCCGCGCCGGCGAGCACCGCCGAGCCCGACGACGCCGGGCTGGTCGTCGCCCCCGCCCGCCACCCGCTGCGCTGGCTGGTCGCCGCCCTCGCCCTCGTCCTGGTGGCGCAGTTCGTGCACGGCCTGGCTACCAACCCGGGCTGGGACTGGGCGACGTTCGCCCGGTACTTCACTGCACAGTCCGTGCTCTCGGCCCTGGTGGTGACCATCGAACTCACCGTGTGGGGAACGGTTCTCGGATTCGGGCTCGGCGTGCTGCTCGCCGTCGGCAGGCTGTCCAGGAATCCCGTCCTGCAGGTGATCTCCTGGGTGTACATCTGGGCGTTCCGATCCATCCCGCTCATCGTGCAGCTGCTGTTCTGGTTCAACATCGCGTACCTGTACCGAACGCTGTCGCTGGGTGTCCCGTTCGGACCGTCGTTCTTCGAGTTCGAGGTCACCGGCGTGATCTCCGGCTTCACCGCCGCGGTGATCGGCCTGGCCCTGCATCAGGCCGCCTACTCGGCGGAGATCATCCGCGCCGGCATCATCTCCGTGGACCACGGCCAGATCGAGGCGGCGCAGGCCCTGGGCATCCCTCGTCGCCGGCAGTTCTTCAAGATCGTTCTGCCGCAGGCCATGCGATCGATCCTGCCCAACGCCGCCAACGAGGTCATCAGCCTGTTCAAGGGCACCTCGATCGTCTCCACGATGGCGATCGCCGAGCTGTTCTATCAGGTGCAGGTCGTCTTCGGCCGCAACGGCCGGGTCGTGCCCCTGCTCATGGTGGCCACCGTCTGGTACATCGTGCTCACCACCGCGTTGTCGATCATCCAGTACTACGTGGAGCGGCACTACGCGCGCGGCTCGTCCCGCGTCCTCCCGCTCACCCCCTGGCAGAAGACCGTCGCCAAGTTCCGCGAGATCCGCGACTCGGGTATCGCCGCACCCCGGGGAGCCACCCGATGACCACGCCGGTCGATCCCACCCCGTACGCCGTCGACGTCCGGGGCGTGCACAAGTCGTTCGGATCCCTCGAGGTCCTCAGGGGTGTCGACCTGGAGGTCCGCAAGGGCGAGGTCACGGTGATCCTCGGCCCCTCCGGCTCCGGCAAGTCCACCCTGCTGCGCACCCTCAACCACCTCGAGAAGGTCGACCGCGGCACGGTTCGCATCGACGGCGAACTCGTCGGCTACCGCCGCCGGGGCAACAAGCTGCACGAGTTACGCGGGAGGGACATCCTCCGTCAACGGTCGCGCATCGGATTCGTGTTCCAGAACTTCAACCTCTTCCCGCACCTGACCGTGCTCGAGAACGTGATCGAGGCGCCGATCTCCGCGCAGCGCCGCGACCGCGCCGAGGTCGAGACGCTCGCCCGCGAACTGTTCGACCGGGTCGGCGTCGGCGACAAGATCCACGACTACCCCAAACAGCTGTCCGGTGGGCAGCAGCAGCGGGTCGCCATCGCCCGCGCCCTCGCGCTGCGCCCGGCCGTGATCCTGTTCGACGAGCCGACCTCCGCGCTCGACCCCGAACTGGTCGGCGAGGTGCTCGAGGTGATCCGCGACCTGGCCCGCGACGGTGCGACCCTGGTGATCGTCACCCACGAGATCGGCTTCGCGCGTGAGGTTGCCGACACCGTCGTGTTCATGGACGGCGGCGTCGTCGTCGAACAAGGTCCGCCCGCGCAGGTTCTCGACCGGCCCACCCAGGAACGCACCCGCGCCTTCCTGTCCAAAGTCCTCTGAAGTCCTCCCGAAAGGCAATGATGTCCGCGTTGACCCGACGCACGAGGCTGGTCGCCTCGGCCCTGACCGCCGTCGCCCTGCTGTCGGTCGCCGCCTGCGGCACCGACGAGCCCGACGCGGCCGGCGCCGCCGGCTACAACCTCACCGCCGACCAGAACCGCATCACCACCGACCCCGTACCCGAGATCGCGGCCAAGGTCCCGCAGTCCATCCGCGACCGCGGCACCCTCATCGTCACGGGGTCCGCCGGCACCGCACCCCCGCTGCGGTTCTACGCCGACGACGACAAGACCATCATCGGCTCCGAGACCGACTTCGCACATCTCCTCGGCGACGTTCTCGACCTCGACGTCGAGCTCACCGCCGCGGACTGGGCGCAGAACTTCGTGCGCGTCGACTCCGGTGAGGCGGACGTGTTCATCTCCAATGTCACCGTCACGGAGGAACGCAAGGAGAAGTACGACTTCTCCACCTACCGCCTCGACAACCTCGCCTTCGAGGTGAGGAAGGACAGCGGGATCGAGGTGCAGGACCCGAGGGATGTCGCGGGTCTGAAGGTCGGCGTGAGCTCCGGCACCAACCAGGAGGCGCTGCTCGTCGAGTGGAACGAGCAGAACGTCGCCGCGGGCCTCGAGCCCACCGAAATCCTCTACTTCCAGAACGCCACCGACTACTACCTCGCGCTCGGCTCCGGCCGCATCGACGCCTACTTCGGGCCCAATCCGTCCGCGTCGTTCCACGTCATCCAGGCCGGTGAGACCGAGATCGCCGGCACGTTCTCCGGCGCGGGCCCGGACCTGCAGGGCGAAATCGCGGTCCTGACCAAGAAGGACAACGGCCTGATCGAGGCGATCAACGCGGCGCTCAACCACGTCATCGAGAACGGCACCTACCAGCAGGTGCTCGACCGATGGGGTATCGCGAACGAGGCGGTCGAGACGTCGGTGATCAATCCTCCGGGCCTGCCGAAGAAGCAGTAACCGGACGACAGCCAGGGAGGGACAGCAATGAGCCGGGTGGAGCCCCGGGCCGACGTCGTGATCGTCGGGGGTGGCGTCATCGGATCGGCGGCGGCGTGGCGTCTGGCCACCCGCGGGAAGTCGGTGACCCTGCTCGAGCAGTTCGAGCCGGGTCATCGCCGCGGCGCCTCGCACGGCAGTTCCCGCATCTACCGGCAGGCCTACGACGGCGAGTTCTACACGGCGCTCGCCGGCCGTGCCCTGCCGCTCTGGCGGCACCTGCAGGACACCACGGGCACGGAGGTACTGACCCTCACCGGCGCGGTCGACCACGGACTGCCCGCCGTCGTCGAGTCGCGTGCCCGGTCGCTGGCCACCCTCGGCCTCCGGCACGAGGTCCTCGAGCCGTGCTCCGCGGAAACTCGTTGGCCCGGGATACGGTTCGACACGGCCGTCGTGCATCATCCGGAGGCGGGCCGGCTGCACGCCGACCGCGCGGTCGCCGCGTTCCAGGAGGCCGCGGCGCAGGCCGGGGCCGACGTGCGGCACGGGACCGTGGTCGAAAGCCTGCACAGCCACGGACATGGCGTCGACGTGGTCACCCCGGACGCGGTGGTGCGCGGCCGGCATGTCGTCGTCGCGGCCGGCGCATGGTCGCACCGGTTGCTCACCCGGACTTCGGATCCGGCGCCCCGCCTCCCGGCGATGCGCACGACGCAGGAGCAGCCCGCGCACTTCGTTCCCGTCACGGGGCCCGACTGGCCGAGCTTCGTCCATCACCCCGGCGCGTTGCTCACGACAGCCGGCATCTACGGGCTCGGCTCCGAGGACGGCATCAAGATCGGCGAGCACGGCACCGGACCCGAAGTGACGCCCGAGACGAGAACCTTCCGGGCCGACCCCGCCGGCGTCGCGCGGCTCGCCGCCTACGCTGCCCGGTGGCTGCCCGGCGTCGACCCGGGCAGCGCCGTGGCCGACACCTGCCTGTACACCAGCACACCCGACAGCAACTTCGTCGTGGACCGCATCGGCGCCGTCGTCGTGGCCGCGGGCTTCTCCGGGCACGGCTTCAAGTTCGCTCCCGCGATCGGCGAGCTGATCGCAGGGCTCGTCGAGGGCACGGCCGTCGCGCCGGAGCCGTTCCGGTTCGGCACCCGCGAGGCGGTGACCGCGCGATGACCACCGCCCGCCGCATCCAGGTCTGCCCCGTGCGGCAGGACGACCCACTGGCCGCCCCGCTGCTCGCCGAACTCGCCGTCGAGTACAGCACCCGCTACGAACGTCCGCTCGACGAGCAGATCCACACCCTCACCACCCACCCGGCCGACGAGTTCGCCGAACCCGACGGGACGTTGCTGGTGCTCGTCGAGGACGGAGAACCCGTCGCCGGTGGCGCGTTCCGCCGTTACGACGCGACCACCGCAGAGCTCAAGCGCATCTGGACGTCGAAGGCGCACCGCCGCCGCGGACTCGGCAGACTCGTGCTGGAGGAACTCGAGGCCGAGGCGGCCCGGAGGGGGTACGCCCGCATCTACCTGACCACCGGGTGGCGTCAACCCGAGGCGGTCGCGCTGTACCTGGCCGCGGGATACACCGCCCTGTTCGATCCCGGCCGACCGGCCGAGGAGATCGGGCCGCACCCCTTCGAGAAGACGCTGATCCGGTTGCGGACGGACTGAACCGCGCCGAGCGGCTCGAAGCAGTGCACGAATCGGACATCCACAGCCGTCGCGACGCGTGCGGACGTCCGATTCTCATGTGGACTCTCCGCCGCCACGATCCTCCCGAAGACCCCCCACCAGGCCGCGGCGGCTTCCTGGATCGCTCCCACCGGTACGAGCGCGCGGAGGAGAACCTGACGCTCATCCGTCAACTCTGGGATTCGTGGCGTAGCGACGACATCGTCGCCGACAAGGCCGGCGGCCGGTTCCTGCGTCGACCCGACGCCGGCGCCTTCGAACACCACGGCAACCACTTCGACGTGCACGGCAGGTTCACGGTTCCGCGCAGCCCCCAGGGACGCCCGGTGATCCTCCAGGCCGGGGTGTCCCCGCAGGGCCGGGACTTCGCTGCCGCGAACGCCGACGCCATCTTCTCCCCGTACGGGAAGCTGCCCGAGGCCACGGAGTTCTACCGAGATGTCAAGGCCCGGGCGATCGCTGCCGGCCGCTCCGCCGACGACATCAAGATCCTGCCGTCGGCGAGCTTCGTGATCGGTGACACCGAGGCCGAGGCCGTCGAGAAGTACCACGCGATCCGTAACCAGCAGGTCACCGGGCAGACCGCCCTGATCCTGCTCGAGCAGATCTGGAATCGGGATCTGTCCGAATACGATCCGGAGGGCCCGCTGCCGGACATCGATCCCGACCCCGACGCCGAGCCGATCATCCAGGGACGGGCGTTCGTCCACCAGGACCGGTTCGAGACCGTCGCACGGCTCCGCGCGATCGCGGAGGAGAAGAAGCTGACGCTGCGAGAGGTCGTGATCGACCAGTTCGAGCGCGGACCCCTCGTCGGTACCGCGGCACGGATCGCCGAGCAGATCGACGCCTTCGTGCAGAACGACGGCTCGGACGGGTTCATCCTCGGTTCGCACCTCGTGCCTTGGGGGCTCGACGATTTCGTCGACGAGGTGGTGCCCCTGCTGCAGGACCGTGGTGTCCTCCGCGCCGAGTACACCGGAACCACGCTGCGGCACAACCTCGGGCTGCGGGTGCCGGCCGATCCGGTGGCGGTCGGCGGTTAACCCACCTCCCGCGTGACACTCACCGATCGGGCGCAGACGCCCCGGCAGACGACGTCGGTGGTGCCGGTCTGTGCGGCCGCCGGCTTCACCACCCTGCTCGATTCGTCGGTGCTGAACATCGGCCTTCCCGCCTTGCGGACCGGTCTCGACGCGGGCGTTTCGCAGGTGCAGTGGATCCTGGCCGCATACTCGCTGAGCTTCGGTCTTGCGCTGGTCCCGGCAGGCCGGCTCGGCGATGTGGCCGGCCGGCGGCGGCTGTTCCTCGCGGGCATGACCCTCTTCGCGGTCATGGGGGTGTGCGGAGCTGTCGCGTCCGACCCCTGGACGGTCGTCGCCGCACGGGCCGGTCAGGGGGTCGGGGCGGGCCTGATCAGCGCGCAGGTGCTCGGGATCCTGGCCGAGAACTACACCGGCCCGGCGCGCGCCCGGGCCCTGGCCGCCTACAGCACGGCCGGAGGCCTCGCCGGGCTGTGCGGTCCGCTCGTCGGTGGGCTGGTGCTCGGCGCTGCACCCGGGGACTACGGGTGGCGTGTTCTGCTGATTCTCAACGTGCCGTGCGCACTCGTCACACTCGTGCTCGCGGCCCGCCGCCTGCCCCCGGATCGGGGACGACCGTCGGCCCGCAGCGGGGTCGATGCCGGGGGCCTCGCGCTGCTCGCGGCGGCCACGACGCTGGTGATGGTGCCCGTGGTCTCCGAACCGGGTCCGGTGGGTGCGGTGTTCGCCGTCGGGGGAGCGGCGGTCTCACTCGCCACCTTCCTGTGGTGGGAACGCCGTGTCGCCGTGCGCGGCGGCAAGCCCGTGCTGCTTCCCGAACTGACCGGATCCGGCGGATACATCCTCGGCACCTTGGTCGCACTGTTCTGGTTCGGCGCGGTGCTGTCCCTGAACACCGTCGTGAGCCTGTACCTCATCGAGGGGCGCGGCTATGCCGCGGTCCAGGCCGCCGCCGTGCTGTCCGCCGCCGCCGCGGCGATGGCCGTCGCCTCGGCCGTGGGGTGGCGGGTCGTCGCGCGATACGGCCGGGTGACGGTCGTCGTGGCGGTGGCGGCCGAGATCGCCGTCGTCGGTGGCTACGCCGCCGCTGTGCGGCACGACGCCACGATGCCGGTGTTCGTGGCGCTGGCCGCTCTGTCGGGCCTCTCGGGTGGATTCGTGGATGCACCCAACCGGGCGCTGACGCTCGAGTCGTCCCCGGCGGGTGGTCACGGTGTCGCGGCCGGGTTCCTGCAACTGTCACAGCGGTTGTCCGCGACGGTCGCCCTCGCCGCGGTGTCCGGCCTGTATCTGTCGGCGCTGGCGACGGACGGGGACGACTTCGCCGGTGCCGCGTCGGCCGGCCTCGCGGTGTGCGCCGCCATGCTCGCGATGTCGCTGCTCTGTGCGCTCGCCGACCGGCGTCGTCGTGCCGGCGCCGGGTTTCGATCACGGTGAGCGAAAGGGTTCTCCGAACTCGTTCGCAACGCGTACGGTCACCGGGAACCATCCAGAGCGACCGAGAGACCCGGCTCGACGACGTCGCAGCAACCCCCTGCCGCAGGTGAGGGTGCTACCGCCGGGAACGATGGAGGAGAAGGCATGGCAGGCGAGGGGTTCGTGGGCGCGTGGGCGCGCCTGCACGTCGACCTGTGCCGTCAGTGCTCGGGCATCTGTCGCCCCCGATCCTGTCGCGCCTGAGCGGCGCAACCCAGTCGAAGAACTACGACCGTCTGCCCGGCCGGTGGCATCGCGAAGCGCGGTGCCATCGGCGCCTCACGAGATCATGGAGTTCCCCGGTGCCTGTTCCGTTCACCTCTGCCGCCCGACGTCGCGCCGTCGCGGGCGCCACCGCCGCAATCCTCGCCGGTGGGCTCGCCGCGTGCGGCGCCGACACGGCGGGCACCTCCTCCGGTGGCGGCACCCCGCAGCCCGGCGGCACCCTGCGCTACGGCCTGTCCCAGGCCCCCACGTGTGCCGATCCCGCGCAGGCCGGCAGCAACCAGACCATCTACGTCGCCCGTCAGATCGTCGACTCGCTCACCGATCAGGACCCCGGGACCGGTGAACTGAAGCCGTGGCTCGCCGAAAGCTGGGAGGTGAACGGGGACGCCTCGGCGTTCACGTTCCGGCTGAAGGACGGCGTGACATTCAGTGACGGCACCCCGTTCACCGCGGAGTCGGTGAAGAAGAACTTCGACGCGATCGTCCAGACCCTCACCGGCGCCAAGGCAGCGCTGGCGGCGAGCTACCTGTCGGGGTACACCGGCACCACGGTGCTCGATCCGCTCACTGCCCAGGTGTCCTTCGCCGGACCGAACGCGCAGTTCCTGCAGGCGTCGTCGACGCTGCAACTCGGCTTCCTGTCCGACAGGGACGTCGCGAAGTCCGCGGAGGAGCGCTGCGCCGGCGACCTGTCCGGCACCGGTCCCTTCGTCTACGAGGACTACCAGCAGGACAAGTCCGCCACGCTGGTCAAGCGCACCGGATATTCATGGGGATCCGACGTTTTCGCGCACGACGGCGAGGCCTACCTCGATCGCATCGAGTTCACGATCGTCCCGGAGTCCGGTGTACGCACCGGCAGCCTCGCATCCGGCCAGCTCGACGCGATCAGCGATGCGCTGCCGCAGGACGCTTCCCAGATCGAAGGCAGCGGCGGACGGATCCTCACCACGCCGAACCCGGGTGTCCCGTTCGGTTTCCAGCCGAACGTCACCCGTGGCGTCCTGACCGATCCGGCGGTGCGCGCCGCGATCGTGCCGGCCCTCGACCGCCAGGAACTCGTCGACACCGTCCTCGGCCCCGATTTCCGGCCCGCGACCAGCACCCTCGCCTCCCGCACCCCCGGCTACGCCGGACTTGACGACGTCACCTACGACCCGGCGAAGTCGAAGTCGATCCTCGACGCCGCCGGCTGGGTTCCCGGCCCGGACGGCATCCGCGTCAAGGACGGCAACCGCCTGTCCTTCTCGGTGCTGTTCAGTTCGGTGTTCGCCGGCAACCAGGCGATCCTCGAGCTCGTGCAGCAGCAGCTGCGCGAGGTCGGTATCGACCTGCAGCTCGACCTGGTCTCCACCCCGGAAGCCACTGCCCGGCAGGGCGCGAAGGACTTCGACGCCACCTACTACAACAGCACGCGCGCCGACGGCGACATCCTGCGCACCACGTTCGGACTCGACGGGCGCAACCTCAACAACCGCGGCCCGATCCCGGCGCTGGACGAGGTCCTGTCCGCGCAGCTGCGCACCACCGACCCGGCCGAACGCGGCGAGCTGATCGAGCAGGCACAGCAGCTCGTCCTCGACAACGGCCTGTGGCTGCCGACCGTGGAGCTGTCCCAGGCCATCGGTGCGGCGGGGGCGGTGCAGGACCTGAAGTTCGAGGCCTCCGCCCGGTTGCAGTTCTTCGACACCTGGCTGAGCGAGTAGACCATGGCCCGGTATCTCGGTTCCCGGCTCGTGCAGGCGCTGTTGGTGCTGTGGGCGGCGTTCACCGTCTCGTTCGGCGTGCTGTACCTGCTGCCGTCCGACCCGGTGAGCATCGCGGTCGACGGCGCCGGCAGCGGCACACCGGTGGATGCGGCCGCTGTCGCGCAACTGCAGGAGCGGTACGGGCTCGACCGGCCGCTGTGGGAGCAGTACCTCACTGCGTTGAGCAACGCCGTCCGGGGTGACTTCGGCATCTCGATCGTCACGGGACAACCCGTGACCGACGCGATCGCCGCCGCCGTACCCAGCACCCTGGCCCTGGCCGCGGTCGCCCTGGCGCTCGCCGTGCTCCTCGGCACCTCGATCGCGTTCGTCGCCACGTATACGCGTGCCCGGTGGCTGCGCAGCACGCTGTTCTCGCTGCCGCCGCTCGGTGTCGCGGTTCCGACCTTCTGGGTGGGACTTCTTCTGCTCCAGCTCTTCTCGTTCCGGATGAAGCTGCTTCCGGCATTCGGCGACCAGGGCATCGAGCATCTGGTGCTGCCCGCGATCACCCTCGCGCTTCCCACCGGTGCGGTGATCGCGCAGGTCCTCGCCGCGAGCCTGCAGACCACATGGCGGCAACCGTTCGTCGAAGCAGCTCGCGCCAAGGGCGCGTCCCGGTGGCGCCTCCAGACCCGGCACACACTGCGGCTGTCCAGCATCCCCGCATTCACCATCGCCGGGGTGACAGTCGGCAACCTGTTGGCGGGGTCCGTGGTCGTCGAGACGGTGTTCTCCCGCGCCGGTGTCGGTCGTCTGACCCAGACTTCGGTTCTGGCGCAGGATATTCCCGTCGTCCAGGGCATCGTGGTCTTCAGTGCGGTGATCTTCGTGCTCGTCAACCTCGCGGTGGACCTGGTCTATCCGCTCATCGATCCGCGCATCGCCGACGGCCGTCGCGGCGGCGGTTCGCCCTCGCATCCGACGCCCGCCGAGGTGACCACCGAACTCACCGGCTTCGCGGTGGAGGAGGAGAGGAAGGCTCATGTCTGACGTCCTGATCCGGGAACCGGTCGCCGCATCCGCGCAGGCCGCGGCCGGGCTACACGGACCGTCCCGGCTCCGGGGAGCGACGAGCGCCCTGCGCCGCTACGGGGTTCTCGTGGTCTCGACGACCGTGCTGCTCCTCGCCGTCGGCTTCGCCCTGTTCCCCTCGGTCTTCGCGTCCGGTGATCCGCTGCAGGGCGTCCCGGCCGACAAGTTGCAGGGGCCGTCCGCGGCGCACTGGTTCGGCACCGACAACATCGGGCGCGACGTGTACACCCGGGTCGTGCACGGTGCGGGCCTGTCCCTGACCGCGACGCTCGTCGCCGTCGGAATCGCTCTCGTCGTCGGCTCGCTCGTCGGGTTGCTCTCCGGTGCGGTCGGCGGTGCGGTCGACGGGCTACTCATGCGGGTCGTCGATGTTCTGCTGTCCATCCCCGCCCTGCTGTTGTCCCTGGCGCTCGTCACCGCGCTCGGATTCGGCACCATGAACGTGGCGATCGCGGTCGGCGTCGGGCTCGTCGCGAACTTCGCCCGCGTCATGCGGTCGGAGGTCCTGCGCGTGCGCCGCGCCCTGTACGTCGAGGCGGCGTTCGCATGCGGTGCCCGCTGGCACAGAGTCCTGCGCCGGCACGTGCTGCGCAACTCGTACGCCCCCGTCGTCGCGCTCGCGGCGGTCGAGTTCGGCATGGCCGTGCTCGCTGTGTCGTCGCTGAGCTTCCTCGGCTTCGGCGCGGTGCCGCCCACCCCGGAGTGGGGATCGTTGATCTCCGAGGGCAGGAACTACCTGGCCACCGCCTGGTGGATGACGACGCTGCCCGGCCTGGTCATCGTGGCGGTCGTCCTGTCGGCGCATCGCCTCGGTCACGCCATCGAAGAACGGAGCACTCGATGACCGCGCCCCTGCTGGACGTACGCGACCTGCGGGTCGAGTACGGCAGCCGTCGCGACCCGGTCACCGCGGTGGACGGGGTCGGCTTCACGCTTTCCCGGGGTGAGGTCGTCGCGGTGGTCGGCGAGTCCGGTTCCGGCAAGTCGACGACCGCACACGCGATCCTCGGCCTGCTGTCGGGTAGCGGCCGGATCACCGGCGGCACCGTCACGTTCGACGGGCAGCGACTGGACACCCTGCCCGAACGCGCCTTCGAGAAGGTGCGCGGTGCCCGCATCGGACTCGTGCCACAGGACCCCACCACGTCCCTGAACCCGGTCGTCCGCATCGGTGACCAGGTCGCCGAGGTCCTGCGTATCCACGGTCGCGCCGACCGGCGCACCGCGAAGATCGACGCGCGGCGCATCCTCGCGGAAGCCGGGCTCGACGATCCCGAACTCCGTGCCAGGCAGTACCCGCAGGACCTGTCCGGCGGGCAGCGGCAGCGCGTGCTCATAGGCATCGCGCTCGCATGCCGGCCGGACCTCGTCATCGCCGACGAGCCGACCAGCGCCCTCGACGTCACCGTGCAGCGGCGCATCCTCGACCACCTCGACAGCCGCATCGCCGAGACCGGTACCGCGGTCCTGCTCATCACCCACGACCTCGGCGTCGCCGCCGACCGCGCCGACCGCATCGTCGTGATGTGCCAGGGCCGGATCGTCGAGACCGGGCCGGCCCGGCAGATCCTCGAGAACCCCCGGTACGAGTACACCCGGGCGCTCGTCGCCGCCGCACCGAGCCTCGCCGGCACCGCGGCCCGGCCCGGCCGCGGACCCGCGGAACCCCTGCTCACCGTGTCCGGGGTATCGAGGACCTTCCGCATCGACCGGCGCACGTCGCTCGAGGCGGTGCGCGACGTCTCCTTCTCGGTTCCGCGCGGTCGCACTCTGTCCCTGGTCGGCGAGTCCGGTTCCGGCAAGTCCACGGTGTCCCGCATCGCGATCCGATTGGAATCCGCCACGTCCGGGCAGGTCCGGTTCGACGGGCGGGACATCACCGCGCTGCGCGGCCGGGACCTGCGCGAGCTCCGCCGCCGGGTGCAGATCGTCCACCAGAACCCCTATGCGGCCCTGAATCCCAAGCTCCGCATCCGCGACGTCGTCGCCGAACCGCTCGAAGCCTTCGGCATCGGCACGAAAAGCGAGCGCGCCGAACGTGTTGCGGAGCTGCTCGGGCAGGTGGCGCTGAGCACGGCACACCTCGAGCGCAGACCCGCGGAACTGTCCGGCGGACAACGACAGCGCGTTGCGATCGCCCGCGCGCTCGCGCTGCACCCGGAACTCCTCGTGCTCGACGAGCCCGTCTCCGCGCTCGACGTGTCGGTCCAGGCGCAGATCCTCGACCTGCTCGCCCGCCTGCAGGACGAGCTGGGGCTGAGCTACCTGTTCATCTCCCACGATCTTGCCGTGGTCCGGCAGATCAGCGACACCGTCGCGGTGATGCGGTCCGGCGAAATCATCGAATCCGGGACCACCGCAGAGATTTTCGACAGACCACAGCACGAGTACACGAAACTGCTGCTCGATGCCATTCCAGGGAAGGTTCGGCATGCCCGATAGTTCACAGTTGTTGCTCGCCCTCGAATTCCGCGGAACCGGAACGCATCCGCATTCGTGGCGTCGCACGGATTCACGCGCGGAGGACGTGTTCACCGCCCGCTACTGGGCGGATATCGTGGGCCGCGCGGATCGTGCCGGCGTCGACCTGGCCTTCCTCCCCGACTCGTTCGGCATCGACTCCGATGCGGACACCGTGCGCGGCCGGCTCGAAGCGGTCGGCGTCGCCGCCCGGCTGTCCGCCGTCACCTCGCGGATCGGGCTGATCCCCACCGCGACGGTGACCCACACGGAACCGTTCCACGTGGCCAAGGCCGTGCAAACCCTCGACCACACCACGGCCGGCCGTGCGGGGTGGCAGGTCGCCGTCTCCGAGGGTGAGGACCGGGCCGCCCTGTTCGGCCGCAAGGGCACCCAGGACACCGGCTCACTGTGGACCGAGGCCGCCGAGGCCGCCGAGGTCGCGGCCCGCCTGTGGGACAGCTGGGAGGACGACGCCGAGATCCGCGACGTCGCCACCGGCCGGTTCGTCGACCGGGACAAGCTGCACTACATCGACTTCGTCGGCGAGCACTTCTCCGTCAAAGGTCCGTCGATCACGCCCCGGTCACCCCAGGGCCGGCCCCTCGTCGCGGTTGCGGCAGCGGACGAGCAGTCGTTCGACTTCGCCGCGGAGCGCGCCGATCTCGTGCGTATCGAGGCCGCCGACCTCGGGTCCGCCGCGAACCTGGCCGAACGCCTACGCGCGCAGGCCGGTGATCGGCGACCGGCGGTGCTGCTCGACATCGACGTGCTGCTCGCCGCGGACGACCCCACCGCCGCCGCGGACCTGGCCCAGCTCGAGAACTGGGCCGGCGCTGCCTACACGCCGGAGTCGCTGTTCTACCGCGGCGGCCCGGCCGGGCTGCTCGCACTCCTCGGGGACGTGGACGGCCTGGACGGCGTGGTGCTACGTCCGCTGGCCCTCGCCGGCACGGTCGCGGCGCTCACCGAACGGGTCCTGCCGGTGTTGCGGCCGCAGGTCCCGACGTCCACCGGAACCCTGCGGGACCGTCTCGGCCTGCCGCGCCCCGCCAACCGCTACGCCACCGCCTGAGGAGGCCGATCACCGTGCCGCAGAACACCGTTCGAAAGCAAGTCCACCTGGCCGCGCACTTCCCGGGCGTCAACAACACGACCGTGTGGGCGGATCCCGAATCGAAGAGCCAGATCGACTTCGAGTCCTTCCTGCACCTGGCCCGGACCGCAGAACGCGGACTGTTCGACTTCTTCTTCCTGGCCGAGGGACTGCGGCTGCGCGAGCACCGCGGCCGCATCCACGATCTCGACGTCGTCGGCCGGCCCGACACCCTCACGGTTCTCGAGGCCCTCGCCGGTGCGACGACCCACCTCGGGCTCGCGGGCACGATCAACACCACCTTCAACGAGCCGTACGAACTGGCCAAGCAGTTCGCCACCCTCGACCATCTGTCCGACGGCCGCGCCGCGTGGAACCTCGTCACCTCCTCCGACGCCTTCACCGGCGAGAACTTCCGGCGTGGCGGCTATCTCGACCACTCGCAGCGCTACGTCCGCGCCCACGAGATCGTCGACGTCACCCGGCGGCTGTGGGACGGCTGGCGCCCCGGAGCACCGGTCGTCGACCGCGAAAACGGCATCTTCGCGGCGGATTCCGACATCGCTCCGTTCGACATCCACACCACCCAGTTCGACATCTCCGGGCGGTTCGAGGTGCCACGCAGCCCGCAGGGACACCCGGTGCTCCTGCAGGCCGGCGACTCGGACGAGGGCCGCGAATTCGGCGCCGCCAAGGCCGACGCCATCTTCACCGGCCACGGCACCCTCGAGGAGGGCCACGCCTTCTACGCCGACGTCAAGGGCCGCCTCGCGAAGTACGGGCGCAGCCACGCCGACCTGAAGATCCTTCCGGCCGCGACGTTCGTCCTCGGCGACTCCGCGGAGGATGCGGCCGAGCGGGCCCGCCACATCCGGCTGCAGCAGGTGAGCCCGCAGACCGCGATCGCGTTCCTCGAGCAGGTGTGGGGCCGCGACCTGTCCGGGTACGACCCCGAGGGGCCGCTGCCGGACGTCGAACCGGAGGACAACCTGAACATCACGCGCGGCCGCGTCCGCCACGCCAAGGATCCGCGCGCCGTCGCGCTGGCCTGGCGGGAGAAGGCCGAGGCCGAGAAGCTCAGCATCCGCGAACTGATCATCGAGGTCACCGCGCGGCAGCAGTTCGTCGGCACCCCCGATCACGTCGCCGCCGAGATCGACCGCTATGTGCAGACCGACGCGAGCGACGGCTTCATCCTGGTTCCGCACCTCACCCCCGGCGGCCTCGACGAATTCGTCGACAAGGTCGTGCCGCTGCTGCAGGAACGCGGCAGTTTCCGCACCGAGTACGAGGGCGCCACCCTGCGCAGTCACCTCGACCTGCGCCACCCGCACGAGATCGACGAAGGAGTTCAGGCATCGTGACCACCACACTCGACCGAGAGACGTTCACCGAGGACTGGCGGAGCTGGCACGCAGCCCGCGAGGAGGCGCTGCGCCGCCCGGACGGCTGGCTCAGCCTGACCGGGCTGTACTGGCTGGACACCGAGCCCACGATCCTCGACGAGGTGCCCGGATTGTGGCGGGTGGACGGCGAGCGCGTGCTCCTCGAATCCGACGGCGGAACCGAGGTGCACGAGCCGATCGAGGGCGCACCCGGTGTCCGGGTCGCGGCCGGCGACGGCTACGCCGAGATCATCCGCCGCACCGGCCGGTTCGCCCTCCGCATCCACGATCCGAAGTCGCCGGCTCTGACGGCCTTCACCGGAATCCCCGCGTACGAGCCTGCGCCGGAGTGGGTGCTGCAGGGCCGCTTCGAGGCCTTCGATCAGGTGCGGACCGTCACCACCGGCGCCGTGGTCGACGGCCTCGAGCACCGCCACAGCGCGGCCGGGCTGATCCGCTTCACCCACGACGGCGCCGAGCACCGCCTCGTCGCGTTCGGCGACGGCTCGGGTCCGCTGCGCGTGCTGTTCACCGACGGAACCAGCGGCGTGACGACCTACCCGGCCGCGCGGATTCTCGAAGTCGCCGCGCCGACCGCCGACGGCTCGGTCACGCTCGACTTCACCCGGGCCGCCAACCTGCCGTGCGCGTTCACCGACGCGGCGACGTGCCCCATCGCCCCGGCGGAGAACCGGTTGCCGTTCGCCGTCGAGGCCGGCGAACGCACTCCGCGCGACGAGGAGGCCCGGTGACGACCGCATCGAATCCGGTGCCGCTCTCGGTCCTCGACCTCTCCCCAGTCAGCGAGGGATCCACCACGGCGCAGGCGTTGCACAACACCGTCGACCTGGCCCGGAGGACGGAAGGCTGGGGGTACCGCCGGTATTGGGTGGCCGAGCACCACTTCGTCGCCGTCGCGTCGTCGTCGCCGGCCGTGCTGATCGGCGCAATCGCCGCCGCCACCAGCACGATCCGCGTCGGCGCCGCCGCGGTTCAGCTCGGTCACAACACCGCGGCCGGTGTGGTCGAGGCGTTCGGCACGCTGGACGCGCTGTATCCGGGCAGGATCGACCTGGGACTCGGCCGGTCGGGACAGCGCCGGGCGGAGGCGCTCGCGGCCGTCCGGTCCGGGGCCGCCGAAGAGGAATCGCACCGCGCCACCGAGGTGCGCGACGGCCTGGTCATTCCGCCGCCGTACCAGCCCGGGCCGTTGCTGTCCTCGCCGCGCCTGGTTGCCGGGTTCGCCGCGTTGCAGCAGCCGGGGGCGCAGGCCCCGGACTTCGACGGGCAGGTGGACGACATCCTCGCTCTGCTGGACGGGACCTATCGCACCGAGGACGGGATCGAGCTGCACGCCAGCCCCGGCGAGGGCGCGGACGTCGAGCTGTGGGTCTTCGGGACCAGTGCGGGGCCGTCGGCGTCGCTGGCCGGACGGCTGGGTCTGCCGTTCGGTGCGAACTACCACGTCAGTCCCGGCACCACCGTCGAGGCGGTCGAGGCGTACCGCGCGGCGTTCCGCCCGTCCCGCTTCCTCGACCGGCCGTACGTGGTGGTGTCCGCCGACGCGGTCGTCGCCGACGACGACGCCACCGCGCGTGACCTGGCGGCCACGTACGGACACTGGACGCACAGCATCCGGTCCGGCCACGGGGCCGTCCCGTACCCGGACCCGGCCACGTCGGCACCGCTGAGCGACGAGGAGCGCAGCCTCGTCGACGACCGGCTGATCACCCAGTTCGTCGGCGCTCCCGCCACCGTGGCGGAGCGGCTCGAGTCGCTGCGGCGCGTCACCGGGGCGGACGAGCTCGTGGTCACGTCGGTGACGCACCGGCACGAGGACCGGCTGCGTTCGTACGAACTGCTGGCGCGCGAGTGGGGGCTCGCCGCGCTCCGCGCCGCATGACCCCGGTGGTGAACCCGCCCGGACGGCGGGTTCACCACCGAATCGAGCATTCCCGACCGATTGTGTAGGATATCGCCCATGGCACCCGAGACCGCAGCGACCGTCGTCGCCCGCTGGTGCCGTCGTCACGTCGATCTGGGCCGGACCTCCTCGGGCATCTGTACGGGCTGACCGCTCACAGCCCCTTCCGCCACGTCGCGCCGGAGTACCACCGGAGCGGCGCATGATCCAGGAGAAAACCCTTGTCGCACAACGCTACCCGGACCATCGATCGCCCCCTGCGTATTGCCGTCGAGCTTGCCGGGCCCGAGGGACCGCACTACTGGGCCGATCTGACCACCGGACGCGCCGACGAACCGGCGCTCGACCTGAGCGCCTCGCCGTCGAACGTGGTCCGGATCCGCGCCGCCGACCTGAGGGAGAGCGCGAAGCTCCGCGAACGGGCACGCTCCGAAGCCCGCGCCGACGGTCGCGATCCCGACAGCATCAGCGTCCTGGTCGATCTCGAGGTGCTCGTCGCCGAGGAGGCCCGCAGCGCCCGCAAGCAGTATGCGCTGCTCGACGGCCGTCGTCGCGCAGACACCCTGTCCTACATCGGCACCCCGCACGGCCTCGCCGGACTGATCGCCGACATCCACACCACCCGCGTGGCCGACGGCGTGACGCTCCTCCCGCTCGGTGCCGAGTTCACGATCGAGCACATCGTCGACGGCACCCTGCCGTGGCTCGAATCACGGGGGCTGGCAACGCCGTCGCCCGCTGTGGTGGAGGTCCTGCGCCGCTTCGGCACCGGGGACCGCGGGCTCATCCTGGCCTCCTGACCGTCGTTCGAGACGCGGGGCGAGAGTTTCTTCTCTCGCCCCGCCTTTCGTCGTCCGGTCCGCGCGTCCCGCTCGGCAGGGGCGCCGGGCGCCGTCCGGCGAGGACCAGAATTGGAATCGGACCGATTTCAACCGTGGCCCGCGCTCCGCCCCGCCCTTAACCTCGCAACAATGTCCCTCGCATTCCATTGGTTTCTTCCCACCTACGGCGACAGCCGCCTGATCGTCGGCGGCGGCCACGGAACGCCCGCTGGGGCGGCCCGCGGTGATCGGCGCGCCACCGTCGGGTACCTGGCGTCGATCGCCCGCGCCGCCGAGGAGTTCGGATTCGCCGGCGCACTCACCCCTACCGGCGCATGGTGCGAGGACGCCTTCCTCACCACGGCAATGGTGGCGCGCGAATCCGAGCGACTCGCCTTCCTCGTGGCGTTCCGCCCGGGACTGATCAGCCCCACCCTCGCCGCGCAGATGGCGGCGACGTTCTCACTGCACGCCCCGGGGCGGATCCTGCTCAACGTGGTGGTGGGCGGCGAGGCCCACGAGCAGCGCGCGTACGGCGACCGCCTCGGCAAGGACGAGCGGTACGCCCGAGCGGACGAGTTCCTCTCGATCGTCCGACGGTTGTGGGCCGGCGAGACCGTCACCCACTCCGGCACGCACCTGAACATCTCGGAAGCCGCGCTGGCCACGCTCCCGAGCCCTGTCCCCCCGTTGTACTTCGGTGGATCGTCCGCCGCGGCGGGCCCGGTGGCCGCCGAGCACGCCGACGTCTACCTCACCTGGGGTGAGCCGCCGGCGGCCGTCGCCGAAAAGATCGCATGGATCCGCGAACTCGCCTCCCGGCGCGGACGCACCATCCGGTTCGGCATCCGCCTGCACGTCATCACCCGGGATACCGCCGCCGATGCGTGGGCGCAGGCCGACCGGCTGATCGCGGCACTCGGCCCCGACACGGTGACCGCGGCACAGGCGGGTCTCGCACGCAGCGAGTCCGAAGGACAGCGCCGCATGCTCGCCCTGCACGAGAACAACCGGCGCAGCGGAGACTGGCGCGACGCCCGCAACCTGGAGGTGGCGCCGAACCTGTGGACCGGGGTGGGTCTCGTGCGCGGCGGGGCCGGGACGGCGCTGGTCGGCAGCCATACCGAAGTCGCCGACCGGATCGCCGAATACGCCGCGCTGGGCATCGACGAGTTCGTGCTCTCGGGATACCCGCACCTCGAGGAGCTGTACTGGTTCGGCGAGGGGGTGCTACCGGTCCTGCGGGAACGCGGCCTGTTCACCGGCGGTGCCGACGGCGCCGTGTCCGGAAGCGTTCCCTTCCTTCCCGCCGGGGTCCGCTGAGATGGGCACTGCCGAGGTCACATCCGGGATCGTCGACGGCGACCACGCGCTCGAGACGGCCACGGTGCTGGGCCGGCGATTCGCCGAGAACGCCACGCTCCGCGACGCGAACCGCGAACTGCCGCACACCCAGATCCGCGAGTTCGCCGGATCGGGCCTCGGCGCGGTGACGGTGCCCCGCGCGTACGGCGGGATCGACGTGCCCACCGAGACGCTCGTGGAGATCTTCCGGCTCCTCGCCGAGGCGGATCCGAGTATCGCGCAGATCCCCCAGTCCCACTTCACCTTCCTCGAACTGCTCCGGTCGCAGGGAACCCCGGATCAGCAGGAGTTCTTCTACGGTGAGGTGCGGTCCGGAGCCCTGTTCGCGAACGCGCAGAGCGAACGCGGCCCCCATCCCGTCGACGTGGACACCACGGTGCTCGTCCCGTCCGGTGCGGGTTTCACGCTCTCGGGCCGCAAGTTCTACAGCACGGGCGCCCTGTTCGCGGACTGGATCGCCGTGCGCGCCAGTGTGGTCGGCGACGGCGGCACCCCGGGCCGCGGCACTCCGAAGGCCGTGGCGTTCGTGCCCCGCGACGCCGCCGGGCTCACCGTCGTCGACGACTGGGACGGCATGGGGCAGCGCACCACCGCCAGTGGCACCGTCACCCTCGACGGCGTGACGGTGCCCGCCTCGTCGATCGTCCAGTACTCGGGGCTGTTCGACGGGCCCACCACCTACGGGGCACAGGCACAGATCCTGCACGCCGCGATCGACGTGGGGATCGCGACCGGCGCCCTGCGCGAGGCGGTCGTGCAGGCCGGCCGCGCCCGTCCCCACTTCGAGGCGGGAGTCGACCGCGCGGTGGACGATCCGCTACTGGCTCAGCTCGCCGGCGAGGTGACCGTCACGGTGCGGGCGGCCCAGGCCCTGCTGACCGTCGCGGCCCGCGCGGTGGACTCCGCGCGCGCCGACCTCGACGCCGACACCGCCGCGGCGGCATCGATCGACGTCGCCACCGCGAAGGTCGCGGCGACCCGCGCCGCGCTCGACGCCGCGAACGCGGTGTTCGAACTGGGCGGCACCCGAAGCGCATCCGGCGCGGCCAACCTGTCCCGCTACTGGCGCGACGCACGTACCCACACCCTGCACGACGCGACGCGCTGGAAACTGCAGCACATCGGCCGTTGGACGCTGGACGGGACATCTCCACCGCGGCACGGGGTGATCTGAGACGACCGCACGCCCGTTCCCCGGCGCCAGTATTGAACTCTGGCCGATCGCAACCGGTGCCATCGCGGGCCCGATTGTCCATCGTTGTGTCGACATCGACGCCACACCGAGGAGCATGACAGGTGAGCAGTTCAACGATCCAGACGCCGGCCGTGACCGACGACGAACTCCGGGAGCGCTTCCGGCCGATCTTCGACCGGATCGCCGAGGGAGCCGTCCAGCGCGAGCACGAGCGCCGGCTGCCGTTCCACGAGGTGCAGTGGCTGCGGGAGGCCCGTTTCGGCGCCCTGCGGGTGCCGGTCGGGTTCGGCGGCTTCGGTGCCACGATCCGTCAGCTGTTCGACCTGCTGATCGACCTCGCTGCCGCCGAGTCGAACCTGCCACAGGCGCTGCGCGTGCACTGGAGCTTCGTCGAGGACCAGCGGCTCGCGGGTGACGAACGAGCCCGGCACTGGCTCGCGGCCGCCGCGGACGGCACGCTCGTCGGCAACGCCATCACCGAACCGGGCGTGGGTGCCGCCGACCGCTACCGCACGACCCTCACCCGCAAGGGCGGCGACTGGGCCCTCGACGGAATCAAGTACTACAGCACCGGAAGCCTGTACGCCGACCACATCCTCGTCGCCGCGGACCGCGACGGCGAGCGGGTCTCGGTACTGGTGGACGCGCGGCAGGAGGGCGTCGAGCAGACCGACGACTGGGACGGTTTCGGCCAGCGGCTCACCGCGAGCGGTACCACCACCTTCACGGGAGTCGTGGTGCCGGAGGACCGCATCCTCGGGCCCGGCTACGGCGCCCCGGGCCGCACCTACGCGACCGCCTACCTGCAGCTGGTGCAGCTCGCGGTGCTCGCCGGCATCGCCCGGCGCGCCGAGGCCGACGCCGTCGACTGGGTTCGGGCGCGCACCCGCACGTTCACCCACGCCGTGGCCGACCTGCCACGGCACGACCCGCTGGTCCAGCAGGTGATCGGGAAGCTGTCGGCCGCGGCCTTCGGTGCCCGCGCCGCCGTGCTCGCCGTCGCCGACGACCTCGACGTCCTTCTCGACGCGGGCGCCGACGACCCCGAACTGCTCGACCGCGCCGAGGCTTCCGCCGCCCGCGCCCAGTCGGTGGTGATCGGGCTCGTCCTCGACGCGACGGCGCAGCTGTTCGAGGTCGGCGGCGCGTCCATCACCTCGTCGGAGGCGGCGCTGGACCGGCACTGGCGCAACGCACGGACCGTCGCGGCGCACAACCCGCTGATCTACAAGCAGCAGGCCGTCGGCGCCCATGTGCTCAACGGAGATCCGCTCCCCTACGCGTGGAGCGCGGGCCGTCGCCCCGGAGTCATCGCGTGACCCGGCACATCCGCTTCAACGCGTTCGACATGAACTGCGTGGCCCACCAGTCGCCCGGACTGTGGCGCCACCCCGCGGACCGGTCGCACCGCTACACCGACCTCGGGTACTGGACCGAACTTGCCCGGCTCCTCGAACGCGGCCTGTTCGACGGCCTGTTCATCGCCGACGTGCTCGGCACGTACGACGTCTACGGCGGCACCGACGAGGCGGCGCTGCGGCAGGGGGCGCAGGTCCCGGTGGCCGATCCGCTCCTGCTCGTCTCCGCGATGGCCGCGGCGACCGAGCATCTCGGCTTCGGCATCACCACCGGAACAGGATTCGAGCATCCCTACCCGTTCGCGCGGCGGCTCTCGACCCTCGACCACCTCACCCGCGGCCGCATCGGATGGAACGTCGTCACCGGATACCTGCCGTCCGCGGCCCGCAACTTCGGCGAGGCCGACCAGCTCGATCACGACACCCGCTACGACCACGCCGACGAGTACCTCGAGGTGCTCTACAAGCTGTGGGAGGGCTCCTGGGAGGACGACGCCGTCGTCCGGGACGCCGAGCGCGGCCTCTACATCGACCCGGAGAAGGTGCACCACATCGGGCATCGCGGTGCGCATTTCACGGTGCCCGGAATTCACCTGTCCGAACCGTCACCGCAGCGGTCTCCGGTGATCTATCAGGCCGGGGCGTCGCCGCGCGGCGTGCGCTTCGCGGCGGAGAACGCGGAGGCGATCTTCGTCGGGCCGCCGTCCAAGCGGGTCCTGCGCGACACCGTGGCCCGCATCCGGGCCGCGCTCGTCGACGCCGGCCGCGATCCGTACTCCGCGCGGATCTACGCCCTCGCCACGATCGTCACGGACGCCACCGACGAGGCGGCCGCGGCCAAACACGAGGAGTACAAGCGGTACGCCAGCCTCGAGGGCGCGCTGGTGTTCACCTCCGGCTGGATGGGTATCGACCTGTCCCGCTACGACCTCGACGAGCCGATCGGCAACGTCGAGAGCAACGCCATCCGCTCCGCGGTCGCGGCGTTCCAGGAGGCCGACGACGACGGCCGCGAATGGCGCGTCCGCGACATCGCCGAGTGGGCGAGCATCGGCGGACTGGGCCCCCGCTTCGTCGGCTCCGGCGAGTCCGTCGCCACCCGGTTGCAGGAGTGGGTGGCCGAAACCGACGTCGACGGGTTCAACCTTGCCTATGCCGTCACGCCCGGCTCGTTCGAGGACGTGATCACCCACGTCGTCCCCGTCCTCCAGGAGCGCGGTGCCTACCCGACGACCTACACCGAGGGAACGCTGCGCCACAAGCTCTTCGGCAAGGGCGACCGCCTCCCCGACGAGCATCGGGGCGCCCGCTACCGGCTCGGCGCGCCCCTCTCGACCGTGACCGACCGCCACCGCGCCTACGTCGGCTGATCCATCACCGCCCACCACGAGGAGTTTCCATGACCACCACTCGACGTTCCGTCGCCGTCGTCGGCGCCGGACTGGCCGGGACCACGGCCGCGCTCGGCTTCCTCGATGCCGGATTCGACGTCACCGTCCTCAGCGATCGGGATCGCGAGTCGCTGCGCAACGACGTGCCGGCGACCGGAACGGCCGTCTACTTCGGCAAGTCCCGCGAGTCCGACGCCCGGATCATCGAGGATCTGTACGCCGACGGACCCCATTCGACCGGCATGAGCACGCGCCTGTATTCGGGCGACGGCGACACCCGCGCCGAGGTCCTCGAGTTCGACCCGGATTTCCGGTACGTCGCGCAGGGCGTCGACGTCCGGCTGCGGGCGGACGACCGGGTGGGCCGTTTCCTCGACCGGGGTGGCCGGTTCGAGGTGCGCGCGGTGACGCCGGAGAGTCTCGATGCGATCGCCGCCGAGCACGACCTGACGCTCGTCGCGACCGGCAAGGGCGGCCTGTCGTCGCTGTTTCCCGTCGACGCCGAGCGCACCGTCTACCGCGAGCCCCAGCGCACCCTGCTGCTGGTGACGCTCCGGGGACTCGGGCACGGCCCGGACACGTGGGGTTACCGCTCCGAGGCGGGGGGCGCCCACAACCTGTTCAACCTGCACACCGAGTACGGCGAGGCCTGGCTCGGCCCGTACCTGCACAAGGACGCGGGTCCGACGTGGAGCTTCCTCGGCTTCGCCAAGCCGGGCAGCCCGTGGGTCGAGCGGTTCGAGGCGGTCACCGACGTCCACAGCGCCCGTCGCACCGTCGTCGAGCTGTACCGCGACTACTTCCCGCAGGACGCCCCCGAGGTGGAGAAGCTCGAGGTCATCGAGGCCGATCCGCACTCGTGGCTGCGCGGGGCCGTCACCCCGACGGTGCGACGGGCGGTGGGCCGCACGGCCGGGGGCCACGTCGTCGCCGCGATCGGCGACACCGCCATCGCGTTCGACCCCATCGCCGGCCAGGGCGCACAGAACACCGTGGTGCAGGTGGCGGCGCTGATCGAGGCGGCACGCGGCCACGAGGGCGAGTTCACCGCCGACTGGCTCACGGAGCAGTTCGAAAAGCACTGGGACGCCCGCGGTCACGCCGCCGCGGAGGTGACCCGGCTGTTCCTCGGCGATCCGAAGTACGCCGTGCACGCGGAGTTGCTCTTCCCCGCGGCGACCGTGAGTGAGCCGGTGGCCGCCGCGCTGTTCGGGTTCCTGTCCGAACCCGGCACGCTGCTCGGAATCGACACCCGCGACGACGTGCTGGCGTTCATCACCGCGCATGCCGGCGAGCCGGCCGAGGACGTGCTGGCGCGGTTCCAGCCGAGCGGCGGCTTCAGCGCGTCGCCGCTCGCCGGCGCAGCGGTCCAGCCCGCCTGACGACGACCCGGTCCCGACCGTCGCGACCGCTCGCGACGGTTGGGATCGGGTTGATTCCAACGATTGGGTGCGGCGGGTGCGGACGCTTGAATTGGTGCCCATGTCGACCGAACACATCACCCCCGAGATCAAGTTCGCCTACTGGGTGCCCAACGTCAGCGGCGGCCTCGTCACCTCGAACATCGAACAGCGCACCAGCTGGGACTACGACTACAACGTCCGGCTCGCCCGCACCGCCGAGAACAACGGCTTCGAGTACGCCCTGAGCCAGGTGCGGTACGAGGCCAGCTACGGCGCGGAGTTCCAGCACGAGTCCACCAGCTTCTCCCTCGCTCTCCTGCTGGCCACCGAGCGCCTGAAGGTGATCGCCGCCGTCCATCCCGGACTGTGGCAGCCGGCGGTGCTCGCCAAGCTGGGTGCCACCGCAGACCAGCTCTCCGGCGGCCGGTTCGCCGTCAACGTCGTCAGCGGCTGGTTCAAGGACGAGTTCACCCACCTCGGCGAGCCGTGGCTCGAGCACGACGAACGCTACCGCCGCAGTGCCGAGTTCCTGCAGGTGCTGCGCAAGATCTGGACCGAGGACGATGTCGACTTCCGCGGCGACTTCTACCGCATCCACGACTTCACCCTCAAGCCCAAGCCCGCCAACACGCCCGAGCGGCCCAATCCCGAACTGTTCCAGGGCGGTAACTCCACCGCCGCGATCGCCAATGGTGGCCGCTACGCGGACTGGTACTTCAGCAACGGCAAGGACTACGACGGCATCAGCGACCAGATCGCCGACCTGCGCGCCGTCGCCCGCGAGCACCAGCGCGAGGTCAGGGTCGGCCTCAACGGGTTCATCATCGCCCGCGACACCGAGAAGGAAGCGCGCGACACGCTCCGCGAGATCATCGAGAAGGCGAACCGCCCGGCGGTCGAGGGCTTCCGCGGCGCCGTGCAGCAGGCCGGTGCGTCCACCGGGGACAAGAAGGGCATGTGGGCCGACTCGACATTCGAGGACCTGGTCCAGTACAACGACGGCTTCCGCACCCAGCTCATCGGCACGCCCGAGCAGATCGCCCACCGCATCGTCGAATACCGCCGGCGCGGGGTCGATCTCATCCTGGCCGGCTTCCTCCACTTCCAGGAGGAGATCGAGTACTTCGGCGAGAAGGTGCTGCCGCTCGTGCGTGAACTCGAGGCCGCCGATCAGGACGACCGCGAGCCCGTGGTCGTCTGACGCGGCCCGATCACCGCCACGCGGATCGCAGGACCGGCGCCCAGCGCTCGGCGTAGTCCGCGATCCGCGTGTCGGTGGTGTAGGTGGAGTCGAGCAGGTACAGACCCGGCGCCGGGGTGGTGGCACCGAGTTCGACGATCACCGGCTCGAGCAGCAGGTCCGGGGCCATGGCGTGGGCCGGGCCGGCGCCGAGCATGAGCGGCACGGCGGTGACGTCGCGCAAGCCGTCGCCGGTGGCGAACTGGTCGAGGAACAGCTTGAGGATGCCGGTGTAGGCGGCCTTGAACGTGGGGCTGGCGAAGACCACGAGGTCCGAGGCGGCGACGGTGTCCACCGCCGCCTTGACGGCGTCGTCGCCCCAGCCGAGCAGGCCGGGTCCGAGGGTGATCACGTCGACGACGTGGTCGGGGGCGGTGCCGGTGAGTTCGGTGGCCAGGAGGGTGGCGGCGTCGAGGGTGCGGGAGCCGGGCTTGGGGTTGCCGGCGACGACGGTGGTCTTCACGCAGGGGCCTTTCCACACACATTCGAGGTATCCCGGCGCGGTGCGCTGCCGGGAGGTTCTGGTCGGACCGCGCTCACCGTGTGCACAGCTCTATCACCGCGTAGGTGGTGGCGACGTCCGGCCACCGGACCTCGGCGAACAGCCGCCGCAGTAGACCTTGCCTCTCGCACTCCGATTCGCGTGCGGCCGCCGAAGGGCGACCTGTGGGGAGGTCGTCGTGCCCGGCCGTCATGCGCACCGCCTCGTCAGCAGTTCCGTGATGTGAACGGCCGGGTGCGGGTCGAAGCGGTATCCGCTGCCGCGGACCGTGGAGATGATGCTGCCGAACTGCTGCAATTTGGTCCTGATCCGGGAGACGTGGACATCGACGTTCCGGCCACGACTGTCCACCTCCCGCATCCCGGTCCCGAGGTCACGCAGGACGGCCCGGGACACCACGGTCCTCGGGTTGCGGACGAGATAGGCGAGGATCTCGAACTCGCTGTGGCTGAGCAGCACTCGCCGGCCGTCGAGCAGGACGTCGCGGGCGGGAAGGTCGATGATCAACGGGATGGGGGTCGGGCTGAGCACCGTATGGGTGCTCACGCCCGGAACCAGATCCTGGGCGGCCTCGCGAAGGGCATCGGCGAGCGCTGCCAGGTCACGCGAGGAGTGTGTTCCGATGTCGGGCAGTCGCAGGACGAGAACGAGTTCGGCACCGGCGTCGGTGACTACGTCATTGCGAGTGTCGAGGATTTCCATGTGAGGCTCCGGTCGAGGAGGGGATCCGACGAGCTGACGGGCGATGCGGTGCGGCGACAGCTCGGACACTCGTTCCGGAGACTCGGCAGGCGACTCATGATTCACTCCTCCAATGCGACGGGGCGGTGGTAGGCACCCTCGTGGTACAGCAACGGAATACGCTTTCCCTCCGCCGGATTCGGGTCCTCGTGCGCACGAACCACGACACCGACGACCAGAGTGCTGTCACCGAGCGGAATCAACCGGTCGACGACAACCCGGAGCCAGACCGGCGTGCCGTGCAGGACGGGTTCACCGGATTCGATTCGGGTCCAGAGCGACTCGTCGGAGAACCGCTCCGCCGCGCTGCGCGCGAAGCGCTGCGCGAGATGCTGCTGATGCTCGCCCAACAGGTGGATCACCAACGACTCGGCCGAGCGGACGGCGCCGATGCTCGACGACGTGTCGGTGATGTTGAACGAGACCAGCGGCGGATCGAGGGAGAGCGAAGCGAAGGACGTCGCAGTGAACCCGACCGGGCCGGAGCCGGATTCGAGAGTGACGATCGTGACCCCGGCGGGGTGCCGCCGAAGGGCCGAGCGGTATTGGTCGCCACGGACGCCCGGAGCGTGCTCCGATGCGGCGGTGGCGGAGTATTCGAGGGCATTCGACATCGACAGGGACATAGCCGTTCCTTGAAGGAGGTACATACCGAGACGGAGGGAGGAGTCGGGAAGACACGTACTCAGGTCAGGAGGCACAGAGACACGAGCGGGTGCGGCACAGGTCCACGTGCCTGCGGCTCCACGCTGTTTCGGTCATAGTGCTCGATCCTCACCTGTCTGCAGTCGATCGTGGCCGGCCCCGACGGTCTTCGTCGGGGCACAGCCGAGGCGGTGCCGGGGTTGCCGGCGCCCCTAGTTCGTCGGGAAACCCCTTTCGCGCAACGCGTCTCGAAGTCGGCGGCGCGATCCCAGGGTACCCGGATCCGTCAGTCGTGCCACGATTCGCCCGGTCCAGCTGCCCGGCAGGCCCTGTCCACGGTAGAAGTCCTCGGCGCGGGTGTCGTACCGGGCGATACCCGCGTCCTGCGCCTCGAGTCGGTAACGGTCCCGGTGGCACACCACGTCGAAACCGAGTCGCGGCTTGACCTCGGCCCGCTCCGCCGGATCGGGGAAGCCGACCGAGAGGCCGACGACCGGGAAGACCCGCTGCGGCAGTTCCAGGACGTCGGCGACGCGCTCGGGCTCGTTGCGGATGCCACCGATGTACACGGTGCCCAGGCCGACCGATTCCGCCGCGACCACGGCATTCTGCGCGGCCAGGGCCGCGTCGACCACGCCGAGCAGGGTGCCCTCGGCGAAGTCCGCGTTGACGAGTTCTCGGCCGTGGACCGTAGCGATGTGCTCCGAGCGGGCGAAGTCTGCGAGCCAGACCAGGAAGAGCGGCGCGTGGCGGACCGCATCCTGATCGCCCGCAAGGGTGGCGAGCGCATCGATCCGCTCGCGGTCGGTGACGGCGACGACGGACCACAGCTGCAGATTGCTCGAGCTGGCCGCGGACGACGCGGCGGCGACGACGGCGCGCAGATGATCCTCGGGGACGGGACGGTCGAGGAACCGGCGCACCGACCGGTGCGCCAGCTGAGTCGCCAGCACCGCGTTCCAGGGGCCGGCCGTGTCGGCAGCACCGAAGCGTCGTTCGAGAGCATCGCGTCGTTCGAGAGCATCGCGTCGTTCGAGAGCATCGGAGCGAGCGACCACCCGATCCGCGCCGGCGCCGGGGTTCGCTGTGAGTGGGTGAGACGTGGTCACGAGTGGAGCCCTTCTGGCCGGTTCCCGGCCGGTCGACGGATCGCTATCGGCTGCCCACCGGCGAATCGGCGGTGAACCCTCTGGCGCGCTCAGTGTCGGATTCGCTCCACAGCGTCGTCGGCGGTATCTCCGCGCGCACCAGCGGCACGACCTCCTCGGCGAATCGACGCAGGGTGTCCTTCTGGCGTTCGAAGTCGAGCACGTGGTTGACGGATACGGATTGGAGGACGTGGCCGAAGCACTCGTGGTAGTCGAGGATCTTCTCGGCCACGCGATCCGGCGAACCGACCAGGGCCGGACCCCGCTCGACCGCCTCCTCGATCGTGCGGAAGCTGGTGGTCTTGCCGACGGCGCCCGGATCATGTTTCCTCTTGTCGGCCTGGCGTACCGCACCTTCGTAGATGGGCCGGTACTCCTCGATCGCCTTCTCCGTGGTGTCCGCGAGGAACAACCCGCCCGAACCCGATCCGACGTAGGCCTTCGCCGGGTCGTGACCGTGTGCGGCGTAGTGCTCGCGGTATCGATCGATCAGGACCTTGTAGTTCTCCCGGGGCTGCAGGGCGTTGGCCGTCACGATCGGGTCTCCCCACTTCGCCGCCAGGTCCACTGCGCGCGCCGACGTGGCGGATCCGTGCCAGATGCGGAACGGCCCGTCGAACGGGCGGGGCAGCGTCGTGACATCGGCGAGTGCCGCTCGGTACTCACCCGACCAGTCGACGTGTTCCTCCCGCAGCAGCCGGCGCAGCAGTTCGTAGTTCTCGGTGAGGTAGTCGTACTGTTTGCCGATGTCGAGGCCGAACAGGGGGTACTGGAGCACCTCGTTGCCCTTGCCGATGACGATCTCGAGGCGGCCCCGGCTCAGTTGATCGACGGTGCACAGATCCTCGGCGACGCGCACGGGATCGAGCACCGACAGCACGGTCACACCCGTGGACAACAGGATCCGCTCGGTGGCCTGTGCGATGGCACCGAGGACGACGGTCGGGCTGGACGAGAGCACGTCGCCGGCATGACGTTCGCCGACCGAGTAACTGTCGATGCCGAGCTGCTCGGCGAGCACGGCCATCTCGACGACGCGGTTCAGGCGCTCCGCGGGAGCGACGACGTCGCCGGTGACCGGATGCGGCGGGTTGAAGATGATGTCGAGGATCTGGAAGCGCACGAACTACAGAGTCTGCCGTCCCGGTGGGCGTCCGCGAAGGGTTGTCCTCGAGGTGATCGGAACCGTTGCACCCGGCCGGACACGTCGCCGTCGTCGTCTCGGCATCGGCGTCACGGTAGCCGTGCACCGGGGTCCGGACCAGGATTGCGATCGTCGTGATCCGAAATCGGTGCAGGTCGGACCCGCCCGAAAGGGCGTGGGTTGTCCGAGACCCGTCCACTGGATAGCGTGACCGTCCGGCAGCACCGAGGGCGGATTCCCGCCACGAACGGGCCGCGCCCGCGGCCCATCGGAGGAAAGATGGTCGGCACCAGTCACGCGCAGGTCGTGATCGCACGCGTCGTGGGCACGCACGCCCCGGCGTGTTGTTGTCGCTGACAGCCGTCCCACCGGACGCACCCGCGTCTCCCGATACCGACATCTCCTCCGGCCGCCGGTGCCGCGTTGCCCGTTTCCCGGGCACCCGGCGCTCGACGTGGCCCGAAAGGACTCCCTGCGATGCCTCCCTCGACCACCCTGCCCGTCGTCGACCTCACAGGCCTCGACGGCGATGCCGCCACCCGGGCCGCCCTGCTCGACCGGCTGCGTCGGGTCACGCACGAGGTCGGCTTCTTCCACCTGACCGGCCACGGCATCGACCCGGCCCTCGCCGACCGGCTGATCGCGGCGGCACGCGCGTTCTTCGCCCTGCCCGACCCCGTGAAGCTGGAGATCGAGAACTCCCACTCGCCTCATTTCCGCGGCTACACCCGCGTCGGGGGTGAACGAACCCAGGGATACGTGGACTGGCGCGAGCAACTCGACATCGGTCCCGAACGGGCTCCGGTGGCACAGTTCGACCCCCAGCGGCCGTGGGAGGTGCTGCACGGTCCGAACCTGTGGCCGAGCCGGGTGCCGCAGCTGCGGACGCTCGCGCTGCAGTGGATCGAGCAGGCCGGCGCGGTCGGCCGCCGGCTCCTCCGGGCATGGTCCGAATCCCTCTCCGCACCAGCCGATTTCTTCGACGGCGCGTTCGCGGACCCCGATCCGCTGCTGAAGATCGTACGGTACCCGGGCCACGACCGATCGATCACCGGACAGGGTGTGGGCAGTCACAAGGACGTGGGAGTTCTCACGCTGCTCTATCCGGAACCCGGAAGCACCGGCTTCCAGGTGGAGATCGACGGCACCTGGGTCGACGTCGAACCCCTGCCCGGACACTTCGTCGTCAACATCGGCGAACTCCTCGAACTGGCCACCGGCGGCTACCTGAAGGCGACGACGCACCGGGTCCTTCCGCCGGCTCCCGGCACCGACCGGGTATCCCTGCCGTTCTTCCTCAATCCCGCACTGGATCAGGCGTTGCCGCATGTGCCACTGCCCGGCGCACTCGCCGCCGAGGCCCGCGGCGTCGGTGCGGACGAGCACGGTGACGCCTTGCACGCCGTGTATGGGCTCAACGCGCTCAAGTCACGACTGCGGGCCCACCCCAACGTCACCGAGCGCCATCACGCCGACCTCTCGAACTCCCCCCTCCTCGCCGGCCGGCCCGGCGATCTCGACGAAAGCGAACACTCCGAATGACTCTGCGCCGCACCCTGTCCGTGGTCTCCGCCGTCGCCCTGGCCACCGGGCTGGCCGCCTGCTCCGCCTCCGGGACCGGCGAGGACACGCTCGTGATCTCCGCCTCCGCGACACCGCACGTCGAAATCCTGGAACACGTGCGGCAATCCGGTGCGCTCGGCGACGTCGTCCTCGACATCAAGCCCGTGACCGGCGAGGTGGACCCGAACGAGTTGCTCGAAGCCGGTGACGTCGACGCCAACTTCTTCCAGCACCACCCGTACCTCGCCGACTGGCAGCAGCAGAAGGGCGTGGACAACCTCGAGTCGGTCGCCTCCGTACACCTCGAACCGCTCGGCCTGTACTCGAACAAGATCGCCGCGGTCGCGGACCTGAAGGACGGCGACACGATCGCGCTGCCGAAGGACACGACCAATTTCGCGCGTGCGCTCTACCTCCTGGAGTCGGCGGGCCTGCTCGAACTCGACAAGCCGCTGTCCGAAGCGGACATCGCGACGGTCACTGCCGCGAACATCGTCTCGAATCCGAAGAACCTGAAATTCGTCGAGCTCGAACGCGCGCAGCTCGCGCGCACCGTCGACGATCCGGCGATCACGGCCTCGGTCGTCAACTCGAACTACGCGCTCGAAGCGGGGCTCAACCCCGCGGACGACAGCATCGTGCGGGAATCCGTCGACAACAACCCGTTCGAGAACATCCTCGTGGTGCGATCGGAGGATGCGTCCGATCCCGCCGTCACCGCCCTCGCGGACGCCCTCGAGTCGCCCGAGGTCGCCGCCTGGATCGCCGAGAACTACGACGGCGCGGTCGTACCCGTCCACGAGGTCGGCGCGTGATCGTCGTCGACGGACTCACCAAGTCGTACCCGGCAACGGGCGGCACCGGCACGATCGACGCACTCCGCGGAATCGACCTGAGGATCGACGAGGGAGAGGTCTTCGGCATCGTCGGCCCCAGCGGTTCCGGCAAGTCCACGCTGCTGCGGTGCCTGAACCTGCTGGAACGCCCCACGAGCGGACGCATCCTCCTGCGCGGCGAGGACCTCTCGCACCTGTCCGAAGGCCGGCTGCGCGCGTCCCGTCGCCGCATCGGCACCGTGTTCCAGCAGTTCAACCTCCTGCACTCCCGCACCGTCCGCGCGAACGTCGAGTTTCCGCTCGAGGTCGCCGGCGTACGGAGGACGGAGCGACGGGACCGGGCCGAGACGTTGCTCGAGCTGGTCGGGCTCACCGACAAGCGGGACGCCTTCCCCTCGCAGTTGTCCGGCGGGCAGCAGCAGCGCGTCGGCGTCGCGCGCGCACTCGCCGCCGAGCCCGACGTCCTGCTGTGCGACGAGGCGACCAGTGCCCTCGACCCGGCCACCACGGAGCAGGTGCTCGATCTGATCGCGACCGTCAACCGGACCCTCGGCGTCACCATCGTCGTCGTCACCCACGAGCTGTCCGTGGTGCGCCGGATCTGCACGTCGGCGGCGCTGCTGGACGGGGGCCGCATCGTCGAATCCGGTCCCGTGGCCGATCTCGTGGCCGACCCCCTCTCCCGCCTCGGTGATGCGCTGCTGCCGGCGGGCGTCGGCGAGCAGAACGGGGACGTGACCGCGCTCGTCACCGCCCGCGGCTCTGCCGTCGCCACGCCGTGGCTGTCCCGGCTCTCCCGCGACGTCGGGGTCGACGTCGCGGTCGTCGGTGGCCGGGTCGACCGTGTCGCCGGTACCGACATCGGCAAGCTGCACGTGCGTTTCGACGGCGACGTGGATCGCGACGCGGTGGACCGATTCTTCGCCGTCCTGCCCGACGTCACCGTCGCGTGGACGACCGGCGTCGTGGCGAGGGTCGGGGCATGAACAAACTCAGCTGGTACGACGCCCTGCCCGAGGTGTGGGCCGCCACGCTCGACACCCTCTACATGGTGGGCGTCGCCTTCCTCCTCACCGTCGTGGGCGGGGTGCTCGTGGGTGTTCTGCTGCACGTGACCGCGCCGGACGGGCTGCGCCCGATCCGCACGCTGTATCTCGTGGTCGGGGCCGTGGTCAACGTGTTCCGTTCGCTGCCGTTCCTGGTCCTGCTGATCGCGCTGATCGGTGTGACCCGTCTGGTGGTCGGGACTGCGATCGGGCCGACCGCCGCGCTCGTCCCCTTGACGATCGGCGCGATCCCGTTCTTTGCCCGCATCGTCGAGAGCGCGCTGCGAGAGGTTCCGCGTGGGCGGGTGGACGCGGCCCGGGCTATGGGGGCCTCGAACCGGCAGATCGTCACCAAAGTACTTCTTCCCGAATCGCTTTCGTCTCTGATCTCCGGTGCCACCCTCACCGCGGTTCTGCTGGTCGGCTACTCCGCGATGGCCGGGGTCGTCGGTGGCGGCGGGCTCGGCGACTTCGCCATCGTCTACGGGTACCAGCGCTTCAACACCCCGGTCCTGATGGTCGCGGTGGTGGTGTTGATCGTGCTCGTGCAGGCGCTGCAGACCGTGGGAGACGTCGCGGTGCGGGCGCTCGCACACCGGCGATGAAGTTCGCTTCGCGGCGGCGCGGCCGTGCCTACCGCGGCCCTGTCTCATATCGAATCGATATGAGGTGATGCCGAAACACCGTCTATCCGCGACGCACGCCACCCGCCAGGGTGGAGACCATGGCCACTTCTCTCCAGACGCTCTCGGCTCCGGCCGCGGTACGCCTGCGCGCTCCGCTTCCGGGACTCGCCGTCTGTGCTGCGGCGGCAGCGGCGGCCCTCGTCGCCGCCCGGCTCGCCGGGGGCATCAGCCCCCTGCTGATCGCCATCGTCCTCGGCGCACTCCTGGCCAACACGACCTCGCTCCCGGCGTCCACCGAACCCGGCCTGGCCGTGGCCTCGCGCCGGTTGCTCCGGATCGGGGTCGCCCTCCTCGGTCTGCAACTCCTCGTCACCGACGTGCTCGCCCTCGGCTGGGGCGTGCTCGGCCTCGTCGTGGCCGTGGTGGTCGGCGGCATCGCCGGAACGATGGCACTGGGCAGGATCCTCGGGCTCGACTGGACCCAGCGCCTGCTCGTCGCCTGCGGCTTCTCGATCTGCGGCGCCGCCGCCGTCGCCGCGGTGGACGGGGTCGTCGACGCCCGCAAGCAGCACGTGGTCACCGCCGTCGCACTGGTGGTCGTCTTCGGCACCGCCATGATCCCCGGCCTGCCGCTCGCGGCCTCCGCGCTGGGACTCGACACCACCCAGGCCGGCATGTGGGCCGGCGCCGCGATCCACGAGGTGGCGCAGGTCGTCGCCGCGGGCGAAGCCGTGGACGCCGGCAACGCCGGGGCGCTGGGCGCGAGCGCCCTTGCGGTGGCCGTGACCGTGAAGCTCGCCCGGGTCGCGATGCTCGCGCCCGTGGTCGCCTGGATCGGCGCGGTGTCCCGCCGCCGCAGCCGCGAGCAGACCGAAATGCGGCGGCCCCCGCTGGTGCCGCTGTTCCTGCTCGGCTTCCTCGGCTGCGTGGCCCTGCGCGCCACCGGCCTGCTCCCCGACCCGGCTCTGGACGTCGCCCGGCTCGCGCAGACGGCGCTGCTCACCGCCGCCATGTTCGCGCTCGGCACCGCCGTGCGCATCGACGTCCTGCGGGGCGTGGGCTGGCGGCCCTTCGCGCTCGCCGCCGCATCCACGGTGTGGGTCTCGGCGATCGCCCTCACCGGAATTGTGCTGCTGGGATAGCGGATACGCTCCACAGCCGCGCGCCGATCGGCCACACACAACAGTCGTGCCGCACGCGGGTGACCGGAAGGTTCGCGGCTGGACGCGGTGGCCCGGCACGACGGCCCGGCCGAAACGGATCTCGCGGGAAGCACTTCGGGCACCGGTGGCCGCTGTTACCGTCGGCGAGATGACACCGGTGGCGAAGGTGGGCTCCACGATCCGCGTCGCGATCGCCGCGGCACTGTCCGTCGCGCTGCTCGGCGCCTGCACGTCGGCCGGTGACGACTCGTCGGGGACCGCCGAATGCATCCACGTCCCCAACGGCACCCCGCTGTCCGCCGCCCCGCCCGCCCCGTCGGCGTCCGAAAGGGACCTGGCCACCAACCCCGAGGTCGCCACCGGCTACCGCGACGACATGACGGCGGTGACGACCGCGTCGTACGCGGTGTCCACTGCCAACCCGGTCTCGACGGAGGCGGCGTGCAAGGTGCTGCGCGACGGCGGCACCGTCGCCGACGCGCTGGTCGTCGCGCAGACGGTGCTCGGGCTCGTGGAGCCCCAGTCGTCGGGGATCGGCGGCGGCGCCTTCCTGCTCTACTACGACGCGGAGACCGGGCAGGTGCAGGCGTACGACGGCCGGGAGACGGCACCGATGTCGGCCACCGAGAACTACCTGCGCTGGATCAGCGACACCGACCGCACCGCGCCCCGGCCCGACGCCCGGGCCAGCGGCCGCTCGATCGGGGTGCCCGGAGTGGTGCGCCTGCTCGAGGAGGTGCACCGCGAACACGGGGGCACGGAGTGGGCCCGGTTGTTCGACCCGGCCATCTCCCTCGCCGACGACGGGGTGGTGATCAGCGACCGGATGGCCGAGTCGATCGCCGACTCGGCACCCGACCTCGCCGTCGACGACGAGGCGCGGGCGTACTTCCTGAACCCCGACGGCACGCCCAAGACCGCGGGCACCGTCCTGGTCAACCCGGCCATGGCGAAGACGCTCGGCGCCATCGCGTCCGGCGGCGCCGACGCCTTCTACACCGGAGCCCTCGCCCGGGACATCGTCGACGCCACCACCACCGAGGCGGGCGGCCGCACCCCCGGGACGATGACGGTCGACGACCTCGCCGGCTACGAGGTGAAGAAGCGCACCCCCCTCTGCACGCCCTATCGGGCGCACGAGGTCTGTGGCATGCCGAACCCGTCCTCGGGCGGGATCGCGGTGGCTGCGACGATGGGCATCCTCGGGAACTTCGACCTGTCCGCGCTGGGACCGACCGACGTCGACGAGAACGGTGGCGAGCCGACCGCCGACGCCGTGCACCTGATCTCCGAGGCCGAGCGCCTCGCGTACGCGGACCGCGACAAGTACGTGGCGGACTCGGACTTCGTTCCCCTGCCCGGCAATTCGCCGCAGACGCTGCTCGACGACGACTACCTGCGCGGGCGTGCGGGCCTCATCGACCCGGGCCGGAGCATGGGCACGGCACAACCCGGCGACTTCGGGCCGGTGCCCCTGGGCACCCCACCACAGGACCGCGAACACGGCACCAGCCACATCTCCATCGCCGACGAATACGGCAACGTGGCCTCGATGACCACGACGATCGAATCGGCGTTCGGGTCGTTCCACATGGTCGACGGCTTTCTGCTGAACAACCAGCTGACGGACTTCGCCGCCGAACCCGTGGACAAGGCCGGGGTGCCGGTGGCCAACCGCGTCGAACCGGGCAAGCGACCGCGCAGTTCGATGGCGCCGACGCTCGTCTTCGATCGCAATCCCGACGGCAGCCGCGGCGACCTGCGCATCGTCGTCGGCTCGCCGGGCGGTTCCGTCATCATCCAGTACGTGGTCAAGACGCTCGTCGGGATGCTCGACTGGGGCCTGGACCCGCAGCAGGCGGTGTCGGCGGTAGCGTTCGGCGCGGCGAACACCCCGGTCACCGGGGTCGGGGGCGAGCATCCGGCGATCGACGGCAGCGACGACGGCGCACGCGATCCGCTGGTGGCCGAGCTGCGCGCGCGAGGCCATCAGGTGGCGGTGCTCCCGCAGTCCAGCGGACTGAGTGCGCTCCGCCGGGACGAGTCGGGATGGGTTGGCGGCGCGGACCCCCGTCGCGAGGGCGCGGTGATGGGCGACGCCACCGGATAACGATCCGACGCGCGGTCCGGCCCATCGAGTCACGACTGGATAACCACACGGGGTCTCGTCGACCTGCAGGAATAAGATCGACAACCATCGATCGCCGTCACGGCGGATGACTGGGAGCGGATGGATCGGGGTGCCCGGATGCGGATCGCGGACGTGCTGCGGAACAAGGGGCCGGTCGTGGCCACGGTCGATCCGGACCTCTCGGTCGACGAGATGATCGGCGAACTCGCCCGCCACAACGTGGGCGCCCTCGTCGTGGTGGAGGGCGACGCCGTGATCGGCATCGTCTCCGAACGCGACGTCGTGCGCCGGCTCCACCAGCACGGTCCCGCCCTGCTCGACGCCCGTGTCCGGGACATCATGAGCACGACGGTGTCCACGTGCCTGCCCACCGACACGGTGAACAGCCTGGCCGAGACCATGACCGAACGCCGGATCCGGCACCTGCCCGTCGTGGTGGACGGCCACCTGGTAGGCATCGTCAGCATCGGTGACATCGTGAAGAGCCGGATCGACGAACTGCAGTGCGAACGCGACCAACTCGAGTCGTACATCGAGCACGGCTGAACCCGGGGCACCGGATTTCAGGGGGATTCTCCGGGTGATCCCGGATTACCCTGCGGCGCCTGCCGGACGACAGTGGACCATATGGCGAAGCGTCCGGGGCAGCGGTGGCGGCAGGCGACGGTGTGGCTGCACGTGGTCACGTCCGTGGGATGGATGGGCCAGGCCCTCGCGCTGCTCGTCCTGTTGACGCTGAGCCGCACCGCGGTGGATCCCGCCGTGCGGGTGGCCGGCACGACCATGGCGCAGCACCTCGACGGCACGCTGCTCGCTCCGCTGGCCAACGCGTCGGCATTCACGGGCTTTCTCCTCGCGGCGGCGACGCCGTGGGGATTCCTGCGCTACTGGTGGGTGGCGATCAAGTTCGTCCTCACCGTGGTCCAGGTGAACCTGGGGATCTTCCTGCTGTCGGCGGGCCTGAACGGCTCGGTGGCCGCCGTCCGCGACGGCACGTCCGGACCGGCGGGACCGATGATCGCGGGCACCGCTCTGATGATCAGCGCCCTCGCGTTCCAGGCGTGGTTGTCGGTCGCGAAACCGTGGGGCCGCACCCCGTGGTCGGCCGGGAAAGCGAAGCTGCCCGCCGCGCCGCCGTGGGTCTTCGCCATGGCGACCGGCGCGGTGGCCGCCGACCTCGCCGTCGCGACTCTGCTCGGCCATCCGCTGCCCGCCTTCGCCGCCCTGGCCCTGGTCGTCGCGTCGACGACCAGGGCCAGGGCGATCCGCGAGGCGAGCCCTCAGCCGGCCTACGGCTGAGGCACCGGCGTGGTCGTCGGGGTGGTGGTTGCGGCCGGCGTCGTGGTCCCGGGGGCACTCGACTCCGCGGTCGTCGGGGCGACGGTCGTCGGCTCGACGGTCGGCAGCGGCTCCACGGCAGGCAGGGGCTCCACGGCCGGCAGCGGGGACGGCGCTGCGGGCGAGGGAGCCGGGGCCGCGGGCGAGGGAGCCGGGGCCGCAGCCGGGACGGGCGGCACCGGTGCCGGCGAAGCCGACGAGGAGGCCGCGGCCCGAGTCGGCGACGCCGGGGTCGACGACGTGGTCGTCGGCGTGGTCGTGGTGGCCCCGGCGGCGGCCTTCTCCACGTCGCCGTCCGTCGTCGGCGGGAGCGGCGCCGGATCGATCGGCTTCGACGAGACGACGAGCTGCGGAGCGGTCGACTCGGCCTCGGCCTTGTCGAGCTCGCCGCTCTCGGCCTGCTTCGCCAGATGGGTCAGCCATGCCGCCGCGTACTGCGCGGACGTCAGGGGCTTTCCGTTCTCGGGGTCGGAATCGCGCCAGTAGTCGAAGTGGTGCCCGGTGTCCGGACCGAGGGTTTGCTGGTACGGATCGCTCAGCGCCACCTCGAGGGTGTTCTCGTTGTCGGCGATGAATCCGATGACCTCGTTGCGCAGCTTCGCGGGCAGATAGGTCAGGTCGATCAGCTCACCCGAGGTGATCTCGCCGTCCGTGCCGGTCGAGGCGACGTCGCGGACGGCCGGTTCGTAGGACGGATCCGACACCTTGATGAGGACGTCGAGGAAGGTCTCGTCGCTCTGCATCCAGTTCTCCTGCGACTGGATGTCGGCGAACGCGGCCATGGCGATCCGCCCGAGGACCGTGGCGACGTCCAGCGCGGTCTCCGGGGTGAGCCCGTCGCGCTCGAGCGCGTCGACGTTCAACTGCCGTCCTACGTTCACCGCGAGCTGCAGCAGGGCGATGTTCTCCGGAGCGGAGCAGGTCAGGTCGCCCTCCGAGCAGAACGACGCCACCTTGCCGTCCAGCGCCCCGAAGCTCCCCGAGGTGCCCGGCAGCGAACCGCTGCCCGACGCGCTGTTCCGGCCCGACTGGTAGGCGAGGTCGAATCCGTCCGGGTTGCGGAACTCGTCCTCCGCGCCGGGGAACGGTCCCTCACCCGCCGTGCGCCCGGCGTCGGCCAGGATGACCACACCCACGACCGAATCCGGATCGACGATCTCGTACGACCCGTCCTCGGCGCTTTCCTGGTTGCCGATCTCCATCGCCACGCGGCGCGCAACGTCGGCGCCCTCGCTGTACCCGACGACGGCGAACTTCGTGTCGGGGCATGCCTGGCGGATCGCCTGCATCACGGTCTCGGCGTTGTCCACGCCGGCCTCGACGGCGTCGTCGTACGACGACATGTTCGCTGGGTACTCGACGTACACGGCGGAGTAGGAACCCTCGGGCACGTCGTCCCGCGGCGCGTTCACGACCTCGTCGACCCAGGGGCTGCTGAAGTCGGTGGACGATGCGGCCGGCAGGGGGTTCCCGTCGGCGTCGAGGAGCATCGCGTGGGTGCCGGGGCGGGGACTGTCGTTGCGCCCGCCGACCGCGATGCTGACCATGTCGTGGCACTCGGTGACCGAGGCGGTCAGCGTCGTCGGGGCCGTCGACGGAGCCGACGGTTCCGAGACAGCGACGGCGACCACCGCCGCCGCGCCCAGCGCCACGGGTGCCACCGCAGCCGCGACAATCCGCTTGTTTCGCACCGCCCAGTCAAGTGCCATGGTCAATCCCCATCCGAAGTCGGTCCGTGCCGACGACCCTGATTGTGGTGTCGACGCGTCGGTCGGAAAGTCGTTCGAGACGGCAATCGTGTTACATGTCCGCGTCGTAGGCGTGGTCGCGATGAGTTCCCGGCGCCCGGGCGGTCGGTATCCCGTAGGCGGAGCGACACGGGCATCACGTCGGAAGGAGGGACCCGTTGCGGACACTTGCCATCACCCAGAACGTCACCCTCGACGGTTCGATCGAGATGCTGGGGGACTGGTTCGACCCCCAGGGTCAGGCGGAGGTGGACAATTCGGATCATCTGGCGGAACTGCACCGGCAGGACAGCGAGTCCGACGCGCTGGTGCTCGGCCGACGGACGTTCGAGGACTTCCGGGGCTACTGGCCGGGGCGGACCGACGATCCCACGGGCATCTCCGCGTATCTCGACCAGGTGCAGAAGTACGTGGTGTCCTCGACCGTGACGGATCCGCAGTGGCAGCACACCACCGTCCTCTCCGCCGAGCCTCTGGCCGCGATACGCGCCCTGAAGGCGCGCATGGGCCGGGACATCGTGGTCACCGGCAGCATCTCGCTGTGCCACGCCCTGATCGAGGCCGGACTCGTGGACGAATACCGGCTGTTCGTCCATCCCGTCGTGCAGGGCCGCGGACGCCGGTTGTTTCCGGACGGATTCGCGTTGCCGCGGCTGCGCCTGCTCGCAGCGAACGCCTTCCGTTCCGGCATCACCTTCTCCCGCTACGCGGCGGGCTGATTCCCCTGCGGCGGCAAACAGCCTCGGCACCGTCGTCGGCGCGAGTAGGCTACCGGGCATGGCCGATCTGTCCGGCGACGTGCGGGCTCTGCTCGGGGCGCGGAACATGGCGCACGTCGCGACGCTCATGCCCGACGGCTCGCCGCACGTCTCCCCGGTGTGGATCGCGGTCGAAGGTGATCACTTGGCGATATTCTCCGCTCAGGAGAACCGGAAGGTCGCCAATCTGCGCCGTGACGGGCGCGTCGCCGTGTCGGTCTGCGATGAGCACAACCCGTATCGGTCGGTCGTCGTCCGCGGCCGGGTCGTCGAGGAACTCGAAGGCGACGAAGCGGTCGCGATCATGGACCGAATGAGCAACCGCTACATCGGCAGCGACTTCCCCATGCGCTCAGCGATCGTGTCGCTCATCGAACCCGAGCGAGTTCACCTGCAGGATCTCCCGTTCCGACATCCCTCGGACACCGGAACCTGAGCCACAACACTCGAACGATCGGTTCCCGGGCCGCCCCGGCACGACGGCGACCGTGATCCGCACGCCGCACCGGAATTCGCGCGCTGAACTGCCGCAGCGAATTCCGGTGCGGCGCGTGAATTTTCGGCCAGAGCGGATCCCGACCCCCACCATCCCCGGACCGTAAGCACAATGGCCGTTTTCGCTGAGTGAAATAGATTCTGCCTGATCAATTTTCGCGGTCGGCCCCGCGCCGCGGCCGAGTTGACGTATCGCAGCGCGCGCAGTCACAATCCGAACGATCACTCGGTTACGAACAGGTGTGCACTATGCGAACAAGCTCGGATCGGACCGCCGCCCAGGCGCCCCGACACACAACCCGCTCCGCGAGTCTCGTCGTCGCGCTGTGCTGGGTCGCGGTACTTCTCGACGGCTTCGACCTCGTCGTTCTCGGCGCGGTGAATCCGGCGTTGCTGGACTACCCGGACTGGAACCTCGACGCAGGCGGCCTCACGGTCATCTCGACCGCCGGCCTGGTCGGCATGACACTCGGAGCCCTGGCTATCGGCACCCTCACCGACGTCCTCGGCCGGCGACGCACCCTCATCTTCTCCGTCACCGCCTTCTCGGTGCTGACACTCGCGTGTGCATTCGCGACCTCGCCGGAGATGCTCGGCGGCCTGCGCTTCCTCGCGGGTCTCGGGCTCGGCGGCGCACTGCCCACCGCGTTGGCGATCGTCGCCGAATTCATGCCCGGCAAAAAGGGATCCGCGTCGACGACCGTCATGACCGGCTATCACGTCGGCGCCGTGGCGACCGCGCTGCTGGCCCTCGTTCTCCTCGAAAGTTCGGGGTGGCGTTCGATGTTCATCGCGGGCACCCTGCCGGCGTTCGTCCTCGTCCCGCTGATGATCCGCTACCTGCCCGAGTCGCCGGCCTACCTGTCGGTGCGAGGCCGGCACGACGAAGCCGAGCGCATCGCCGCCGACTACGGACTTCCGCCCATCGATGTGACCACGGTGCCGTCGGACACCGACCGCCCCGCGGATGTCGCGAAGACCTCGAAACCGGGATCGCCGGTGCGGACTCTGTTCTCGCCGCAGCTGCTGCGCACCAGCGTGTCCATCTGGGTCACCTCATTCATGGGCCTGCTCCTGGTCTACGGCCTCAACACCTGGCTGCCGACGATCATGCGGGAAGCCGGATACGACCTCGGTGCGTCGCTGTCGCTGCTGCTCGTGCTCAACGCCGGTGCCGTCGCGGGCCTGCTCGTCGCCGGCCGCGTCGCCGACCGGATCGGTGCCCGCACCGCGGGCATCGCATGGTTCACGCTCGCCGCGCTGTTCCTCGCCACGCTCAGCATCAACCTCGCCTACGGCGTCTACGTGCTGGTGTTCCTCGCCGGGTGCTTCGTCTTCAGCTCCCAGGTACTCGTCTACGCCTTCACGAGCGCGGCCTACCCGGCCGAGGCACGCGCCACGGCGCTCGGCTGGTCCGCCGGCGTGGGCCGCATCGGCGCGATCTGCGGTCCGATCCTCGGCGGCGCGCTGCTGCAGGCCGGCGTCGCCTACCCCTGGGGCTTCTACGCCTTCGCCGCCGTCGGCGTACTCGGCGCCCTCGCGCTGTCGACGAGCCGGCCGGTGCGGTAACACTCGAAACTTGCTCACTGATTCGGAATTTGCCGCGTCAATTGCGTGGGTAGATTCCGAATCGGTGAGCGAATCCGTCGGACGTCGCTAAGTGATGCGAACCGGATCTCTCAGCCCCGCGCCATGTCCACGAACCGCGACAGGTGCAGCTGGTGCGCGACGGTGATGGTGGCGGTCGGACCGTTGCGGTGCTTGCCGAGGATCAGGTCCGCCTCGCCGCCGCGCGGGTCGTCACGTTCGAATGCGTCGGGCCGGTGCAGCAGGATCACCATGTCGGCGTCCTGCTCGAGACTGTTGTGCACCGAGATGCCGTCGGCAACGAAGTTGTGTGTGCCCGGGACGGTCCCGTCGAACACGTCCTGCTCACCGATGCTGGTGACGGACACGATCTCGTCCCAGTACACATTGTTGGTGGCGAGCATTTCGATGTCGGCGGTGTCGAGGACGCCCGCCACCTGGGCCAGACTCGATCGCGAACCCCCTGCGGACCGCGAAGCCGCGGCCGCGACCAGCTCACGGGGGGCGAGCTCCTCGACTGCGAGGAGCCGGCTCAGCGTCGCCTCAACGTCGGGTGTCAGGGTGTCGGCGTCGTGGCGTACGAGCTTCGGCCCGAGCTGAGCGAGCACCCACTGCGCCGCAGTGCCGTGTGCACCCACGTCGTGCAGGAAGACGGCCTGATTCTCCGGACCGGTGACGACAACATCCCAGCCCGAGCCTGTTCCGGCCGCGGCGATCCGAGCGAAGACACCGATTCGCAGGAGAAGGCGGGCCAAGTCGTCGGCGAGGCGCCGGTCTGCGGACGGATACCGGACAGCGGCTCGTCCTTCGACCGCGTCCCACGCGACGATCCCGTTGCCCTCCCAGACGTGGCACACGAGCGCGGCGATCTGTTCCTTCGGCAGCGAGAATGCCTGTGGCGGAACAGAGCTATCGGCGACGGTGCGCTCAGCCAGCGCGACGACGTCGTCCTCCGAGACGGCGTGCGTCTCGAGGGGGGCAGGAACCGCGCGGGGTACTGCGACGCGCTCCCCGGCCGTCAGCTCGCCGAGGGGAATCCACCCGTCCACGGTGAGGAAGGGATGGTTCGCGGTGGCCTCGACCTGACGCCCGGAGTCGAGCGTCAGACGGAACACTTCCTTGCGTCCGCTCGGGAACACCTTGGTCATCGGGCGGGCGACCATACGCATGCGCTCGTCCAGCGACCAGACGACGGGCTGTTCACCACTGGCCAGCAACTCGCCGAGGGTGACCGCGCAGCCGTTGTCCGCGCGCAGGACGCGGGTGCTCGCAGTGAGGCAACCCGACTCGCGAAGATCGGAGACCATCGGCTTCTTGTCGGTGCGCTGCTCGGGGCCACGGTTGAGCTGACAGATCGCGACCACCGGGACCTCGAGCTCCTTCGCGAGAAGCTTGAGGCTACGGGAGAATTCGGAGACCTCCTGCTGGCGGGACTCGACCTTCTTACCGGAGGTCATCAGCTGCAGGTAGTCGACGACGATCAGCCGGATGTCGTGTTTCTGCTTGAGGCGCCGCGCCTTTGCGCGGATCTCCATCATCGTCAGGTTGGGGGAGTCGTCGATGTACAGCGGCGCTTCGCTGATCTCGCTCATCCGCCGGGCGAGCCGGGTCCAGTCGTCGTCGGTCATGCGGCCCGAACGCATGTCGCCGAGCTTGATCTTCGCCTCGGCCGAGAGCAGCCGCATGACGATTTCGGTCTTGCCCATCTCGAGGGAGAACATGACGGAGGCCATGCCGTGCTTGACGGAGCAGGACCGCAGGAAGTCCATGCCGAGCGTGGAGTTGTGGGTGGGGATCATGGACCGTCCGGCGAGGTACAGGTGCTCGCCGTCGACCTCGACGCACCGCACCGGCACGGACTCGACGGGGCGGACGGCGACGATGCGGCGTTCCCGCGGCACCCCCGTGCGGGTCTCCTTGTGCGCCTTGGCCTTGCTGGGGAGGACGAAGACGTCGTCGTCGGTGGCGAAGCGCACCGTGGAGCCGGTGGTGGTGCAGGTGTAGCCGAGGCCGGCCAGGAGCTCGGCGACGTCGTCGCGCAGACGGGCGCAGTCGGATTCGAAGCGGACGGTGCCGTCGTCGCCGACGTGGCCGCCGGCGTCGAGCAGACCGGCGAGCAGCTCGCGCCGCTGCCGTTCCGCTGCCCGCTGGTAGGCGCCGGGGATGCGGGCGCCGAGCGTCATGAGTTCCTCGGCGAACCCGCCCTCGCCCTGCACCCGCATGTGCACGTGGGGATCGGCGGAGGGGCCGCCGAGCCAGGCGCCGAGGGTGAACGGGGCAACGGGCAGATCGGCGACGGGCAGCTGCAGCGCGGCGACATTGCCGACGACGTGACCGTCCGCGAGGGACGCGGCGATCTCCCCGGTGGTGCGCACGCGCGACGGGCCGCCGTCGGAGGTGACCCACTGGTGCTGTTCGTCGGCGACGAGGACGGTGCCGTCGGAGAATTTCACCTCGAAGCACGGCCGGCCGTGCAGCACCTCGGTGGCGGCCAGCACCCGGGTGGGGCGGCCGTGGGCGTCGAGGAGTTCGTCGCCGGCGGCGACCTCGCCCATGGTCGTCCAACCGCCGGGGGTGGGCAGGGGAGTGTCGAGGGCCAGCGCCTTGCCGACGCCCGGACGGGCGGCGACGATGATCATCTGCCCGGGATGGAGGCCGTTGGTGACCTCGTCGAGCTCGGCGAATCCGGTGGGCACACCGAGGGAGATGCCGCCGCGGCTGGCGATCGAGTCGATCTCGTCCATGGTGGGCTGCAACAGCTCTTCGAGCGGGACGAAGTCCTCGGACGTGCGGCGCTCGGAGACCTCGAAGATCTCGGCCTGGGCCCGGTCGACGACCTCGGCGACGTCCTGGCCCTCGGAGCCGGCGTAACCGTACTGGACGATGCGCGTTCCGGCCTCGACGAGGCGGCGCAGGATGGCCTTCTCGGCGACGATCTCGGCGTAGTAGCTCGCGTTCGCAGCGGTGGGCACGGTCTGGGTCAGGGTCACCAGGTAGGCGGCGCCCCCGATGCGGCGGAGTTCTCCGCGCCGGTCGAGTTCCGCGGACACCGTGACGGGGTCGGCGGGCTCACCGCGGCTGTAGAGGTCGAGGACGGCGTCGTAGACGGCCTGATGGGCGGGGCGGTAGAAATCGCCGGGCCGCAGCACTTCGAGCACGTCGGCGATGGCGTCCTTGCTGAGCAGCATGCCACCGAGCACGGACTGCTCCGCAACCATGTCCTGCGGGGGCTGGCGGCCGAAGTCGCCGGCCGGCTCCTCGGGCGGTCCCGGGTAGTCGGAATGGCCCCGATCGTCTACTACAGCCACGCGACGCCGTCCTTCCCCTTCTCGGCACCTCCGCCGCGGACAGACCCCGTCCACCGGCGCTCGACACCACTTCTACCCGGCCCCACCGACACGTCGTCCGGGACGCGCGCGCTCGACGTTAGGCACTCGGAGGGCGGCGTCCAAATCCGCCTGTGCACACAACTGTGGATGAATTGTGGAAAGGGGAGGACGGCCTTGTGCACCCCTTGGGGACAACCTGGGGACAACGCATCTCACACTTCGCATCGCTGCTGTTCAGACCGGTAAAATCGACTTTCACAGGTGTGGAGAACAATCGATTCGGCGTGTCGCCACGGATGTGTTTCCGGGCGTGTTCCGTCCTCCCGGCCCCGGAATGCCGTGCCGCGGATCACAAACCTACCGGTACCCCTGTGGGGTTATCCACAGCCCCTGTGGAAAGACGACGAAGAGCCCTGCACACAGTGTGTGCAGGGCTCTTCGGGAGCCGGAATCAGGCGGCCACGACGTTCAGATCGAACTTCGCGGTCACGTCCGGGTGCAGCTTCACGACGACCGTGTGCTTGCCGGTCGACTTGATGTGCGCCTTGGGCAGCTCGATGATGCGCTTGTCGACGACCGGGCCACCGGCGGCCTTGATGGCGCCGGCGACGTCGGCCGCGGTGACCGAGCCGAACAGCTTGCCCGAGTCCCCGGCGGTCTTCACGGCCAGGGAGACGTTCTCGAGGCCCTCGATGGCGGCCTTGAGCTCCTTGGCATGATCGAGGCCGCGCACCGCACGAGCCTCCTGGGCGCGGCGGATGCCCTCGACCTGCTTCTGGGCACCACGGGTGGCGACGATCGCCAGGCCGCGGGGCAGCAGGTAGTTGCGGCCGTAGCCGTCCTTGACCTCGACGGTGTCGCCAGGCGCACCGAGGTTGTCCACGTCAGCGGTGAGAATGAGCTTCATCGTGTGTCCCTCCCTTTCCTTAGCGAGCCGTCGAGACGTAAGGAAGCAGGGCCACCTCACGCGAGTTCTTCACAGCGATGGCAACGTCGCGCTGGTGCTGCACGCAGTTGCCCGTGACACGGCGAGCGCGGATCTTGCCGCGATCGCTGACGTACTTACGCAGCAGCGTCGTGTCCTTGTAGTCGATCTGCACGTTCTTTTCCTTGCAGAAGGTGCAGACCTTCTTCTTCAAAACCTTTTCGCGCGCGGGCGCCTTAGGCATGGTCTTTCTCCGTACTTTCCGAATGTTCCGATCGAAGGTCGGATCAGAACGGGGGTTCGTCGTCCCCGCCGAAGGAGCCCGCCGCCGCCGGCGCGCTGCCCCACGGGTCGTCCCCGCCGGTGCTCGCGCTGGCACGAGCCCCACCCGATCCTCCGGAGGAACCACCGAAGCCGCCCCCGCCACCGCCACGGCTGGCCTTGTTGACCTTGGCCGTCGCGTAGCGGAGCGAGGGGCCGATCTCGTCGACCTCGAGCTCCACGACAGTGCGCTTCTCGCCTTCACGCGTCTCGTAGCTGCGCTGCTTGAGGCGGCCCTGCACGATCACGCGCGAGCCACGGGTCAAGCTCTCGGCCACGTTCTCCGCCGCCTCGCGCCAGATGTTGCAGCGCAGGAACAGCGCCTCGCCGTCTTTCCACTCGTTGGACTGACGGTCGAAGATGCGGGGCGTCGACGCGACGGTGAAGTTCGCGACCGCAGCTCCCGCCGGGGTGAAACGCAGCTCGGGATCAGCCGTCAGATTGCCGATGACGGTGATGACGGTGTCGCCTGCCATGTGGTTCCTCCTGCTGTGTGTGGAGTCCTGATGCGCCCGAGCCTACGGCCGGACGCCGACAGACTCACTTGCCGTGGCGCAGAACCTTGGTGCGGAGCACCGACTCGTTCAGGCCGAGCTGGCGATCCAGCTCCGCAACCGTGGCGGGCGTAGCGCTGATGTCGATCACCGCGTAGATGCCTTCGCTGTGCTTGGCGATCTCGTACGCGAGACGACGCTTACCCCACACGTCGACCTTGTCGATCTTGCCGCCGTCCTGGCGAACGACGTTGAGGAACGTATCCAGCGACGGGGCGACAGTGCGCTCGTCCAGGCTGGGGTCGAGAATGACCATCAGTTCGTAATGACGCATAAGACCTCATCACCTCCTATGGACTATGGGCGGTCACGGACGGTCCGTGACAGGAGGGTCGTTGCGTCAGCAACCCATGCAGGCTACACGATGCGCCCTTGACCAGCGAAATTCGCCTAGGGTGAAGAACATGCGCACGAGTTCCCGGACGCCCGCGCTCGTCGCCGTCGTGACGTGCGCGCTCGCCATGTGGCTCGGCTACCTGAACAAGGCCCGCTGCGCCGCACCACCGTTCGACCCGCAGGGGCGCAGCGTGCGTTTCGACGCGGTCAAGGACGCCACGGTCTGCTACTCCGACATCCAGCAGCTGTGGATCGGTCGCGGCATCAACCTGCACCTGTTCCCGTTCCTCGACGGCGGCATCACCCGCGACGGCGTGCTCACCGGCGGCACCGTCGAGTACCCGGTGCTCAGCGGCATCCTCATGTGGGTGGGGGCCCTGCGCGCCGACACCGACGCCGAGTTCCTCCTGCACTCCGCGCTGCTGCTGGCACCGTTCGGCCTGCTCGTCGCCTGGTACCTCGGCCGGCTGGCCGGGTGGGCCGCGCTGCTCTGGTCGGCCACGCCGCCCCTCGTGATGTACGCGTTCCTGAACTGGGACCTGCCCGTCGTCGCGACCACCGTCGGGGCCGTCGCCGTGCTCGGGGTGCGCCGCTGGCCGCTGCGCACCCGCGCGGTGATCGCCGCCGTCCTGCTCGCCGTCGGGTTCTGTCTCAAGGTGTATCCCGGCATCTTCGTGCTGCCGCTGATCGCATACGTCCTCACCGGCGGGGACGAGCCCGGGCCGCGGCGGGACGTGCGGGGCGCGGTGGCGGTGGGCGCCGCGGCGGCGGCGACGGTGATCGCCGTGAACCTGCCGTTCGCGCTGCTCGGGTATCCGGGGTGGCGCGCATCGTTCGAGTTCCAGGGCAACCGCGCGGCCGACGCCACGAGCAATTCGATCTGGTACTGGGGGCTGCGGCCCCTCGTCGGGGGCTATCAGGACACCGAGGTCACGGCCGAGTACAACGACCTCGTCTCCGTCGTCTCGCCGTTGCTGATCTGCGCCGCCTTCGCGCTGGCGCTGTGGCTGGGGTGGCGGCGGTACCGTCGCGACGGCTGCTATCCCTGGGTGGCGGTCGGCGCCGCGATGCTGTGCGGATTCCTGCTGCTGCACAAGGTGCATTCGCCGCAGTACACCCTGTGGTTGCTGCCGTTCCTGGTGCTGCTGCGGGTGCGGTGGCCGCTGATCGTCTCGTACCTCACCGTGGACCTCGCGATCGGCATCGGCGTGTTCCTGTGGTTCGACGCGACCATGACCCGGACCGACACCACGATCCCGCTGCTGCTCACCCTCGTCGGGGTGTGGGGCCGGGCCGTGCTGCTCGTCGTACTGTTCTTCGTGTTCGCCGGCGCGCCGCTGCGCCGGCCCGACCCGACCCCACCCGACGAGGAGCGGCCCCGGATGCCGGCGATGAGCGGAAAACCCGGATGAGCACGGCCTGGTACGAACAGCCGGCGCTCGACGGCACGCGGATTCGCCTCGAACCGCTGGCCGCGGGACACGCGCCCGGCCTGCTCGCGGCCGTCGACGATGCCGACGCGATCTTCCGGTGGACGTCCGCCGACCTCCGGACACGTGACGACGCCGACGCGTTCGTCCGTACCGCGCTCGACGATCCGGACCGCCTGCCGTACGCGGTCGTCGACAAGTTCGTCGGCGCCGTTGTCGGCACCACGTCGTACTACCTGATCGATCCCCGGCACCGGACGCTGGCGGTCGGGCACACGTGGCTCTCGCGCGCGGTGCACGGTGGCGCCGCCAATCCCGAGTCGAAACTGCTGTTGCTGCGCCGCGCCTTCGACGATCTCGGCGCGGTCCGCGTGGAGTGGCACACCGACGAACACAACGCGCAGTCGCGCGCGGCGATCACCCGGCTCGGAGCCGGGTTCGAGGGCTTGCTGCGCAAGCATCGGCGGCGCCGCGACGGCAGTTGGCGCACCACCGCGCTGTTCGCGATGACCGACGACGACTGGCCGGCCGCCCGGGTGGGTCTCGAGGCGCGGGTGGCCGACCGCCTCGCCAGGTGACCGCGGCTGGTCTACCCTTCCGCGCGGGGGGACCCCGGAACAGGCTGGGATCCCGATGGGGTGATCGAGGACGACGATGAGCGACTATCCGCAGTACCCGCCGAACAATCCGGGCGGTTATCCCCCGCCGGGCGGATACGGGTACTACCCCGGCCCGCAGTTCGGGCCGCCGCCCGAGAACAACCTGGTGTGGGGCATTCTCACGACGATCCTGTGCTGCCTGCCGCTCGGTGTCGTCTCGATCATCAAGGCGAGCCAGGTGAACTCCCTGTGGGCGCAGGGCCAGTTCGATGCCGCACGCCGGGCGGCCGACGACGCGAAGAAGTGGGCGATCTGGTCGGTGGTGGCGAGCGTGGCGGTGTGGGTGGTGATCGTCGTCTTCTACATCGTCGTCCTCGCCGCGGCGGTCTCGTCGTCGAGCTACTGAGGCATCCGGTCGTGCAGACGCTCGCCGCCCGGCTCGCCGCACCCGTCGGGGTGGCGGCCGTGTCGGCGTGTGTGTGCGCGGCCGTCGCGTGGGCCGACCCGACGACGCCGGGCGGCCCGATCCCGCCGTGCCCGACCCGCGTCCTGTTCGGCATCTGGTGTCCCGGGTGCGGATCGTCGCGGATGCTGTATTCGCTGCTGCATCTCGATGTTCCGGACGCCCTGCGGTACAACGCGCTCGGGGTGCTCGCCGTGCTTCTCCTGGGGTGGTCGTTCGCCGTGTGGACGGCCGGCCGGGTCCGTGGCCACCGGATCGCCCAGTGGTACCAGTGGCGGTGGGCGCCGCAGCTCGTGCTGTGGGTCGTGCTGGGCTGGTTCGTCGTCCGCAACCTCCCCGTCGCGCCCTTCAACGCGCTCCGCGTGTAGACGGCGCTCGTCGCGGACGAGCACTAGCGCGCGAAAATGCTTCCCGCGCAAGTTTTTACGCGCACAGGCAGCACCCGTCGCGCGCGGCTCGGGCCGGGGCTACGGGACGGTGCTCGTCGCGGGTGTCTGCCGATCGGCCGATTCGGGAGGTGATGTCCGCCGGATGCCGGGACGGAGACGGCCCGGGAGCCGGCGCGGGGGAGCGTCGGGGGCATGGTCGAGCACGCCACCCACGGGGTCGTCGACGAAGCCGTAGCGCACGAGATCTTCGGCCGGCCGGAGAATCTGCCGGACGACGAGCGCGCACAGCGCCACGACCGCGAGGTCGCGCAGCAGGACGGTGGTCGTGAACCACTGCTCGGGCAGGCCCTTGTTCTCGGCGCCGAGATAGAAGTACATGCGCGGCACCCAGACGAGGGCGTCGATCGTCATCCACGCCAGCAGGATCCGCCGGTGCGGCAGAGCCAGCACGGCGAGCGGCACCAGCCACAGCGAGTACTGGGGGCTCCACACCTTGTTGGTGAGCAGGAACGCGGCAACCACGAGGAAGCACAGCTGGGCGAGGCGGGGGCGGCGCGGAGCCGTCCACGCGAGCCACGCGATGCCGGCGCAGGCCACGGCGAACAGCAGCAGCGACACCGAGTTCAGCGTGGAGGTGTCCCAGCCGGACCAGCCGGTCAGCGACCGCACGACGTTGTAGATCGAATCGGGGTCCGCGCCGCGGTCGGTGTTGAGCCGGAAGAACTCGGCCCAGCCGCGCGGGTAGAGGACCATGATCGGCAGGTTCACCACGAGCCACGCGACGGCCGCGGCACCGGCCGCCTGCCCGAGCGCCCGCAGCTTCCCGGTGCGCAGGCACAGCAGCAACAGCGGGCCGAACAGCAGCAGCGGATACAGCTTGGTGGCGGCACCGAGTCCGAGCAGCACCCCGGCGAGCACCGGTCGCCGTCGCGCCCAGGCCAGCAACCCGCCGGCCGCGAACGCGGTGGCGAGCGCATCGAAGTTGGTGAAGGCGTGCACGACGACCAGCGGCGAGGCGGCGACGAGCGCCGCGTCCCAGATGCGGCGGCCGGCGGAGAGAGCGGTGGCCCACACGGTGGCCAGCCAGGCCATGGCGAGACCGATGGCGACGATGTCGAAGTAGATCGCCACCTGCAGGCCGCCCGGAAGCCACGACGTGGCGTCCCAGGCCTTCGCGGCCCGCATCGAGACGTACTGGTAGAGGCCGGCGAGGACCGGATACTCCATGTACCGGACCTGGGTCTGCCCGTCCGGGCCGGGCTCCTCCCACGACGTCTTGTACGGGAAGGCGCCGGTACTCAGGCGTTCGGCGCCGTAGAGCGGCACGACGTCGGAGTAGCACATGGCGACGTACTGCCGGTTGTCGCTCCAGTCCAGTCCGAGCGCGCCGCCCTCGCCGACCGGTCCCTGCTGGATGCAGGCGGCCTTGGTGAACCAGCCGAGGGCGAGGAACACCACCGCGAGGAGCAGCATCGCGCGCAGCGGCGTGAAGAAGCGAGTGCGTCCGAGCAGGGCGTACCGCCCGACGGGTCCGCCGATGACGGTGGACAGGCGCGACACCGTCGGGTCGGTCCATCCGGGTGCGTCGCGCCAGTCCGCGGATCGGCGGTCTGCGACGAGCGGACCCGGCGACGCGAGCTCTCTCTTCTCGGTCACCCCGCGAGGCTACCCGCCGGGTGTGGCGCCGACGGGGTCCTCCTGGAACCGGCTGTTGCCGGACTGCTGGTCTTCACCGGTGCCGGTCGAGTCGTCCTGTGTCCCGAAGCCCGGCGTGTCCGCCTCCGTGGTGGGAGTCGGCGTGGGCACCCGCTGCGTGGTCGTCTGCGGCGCCACCCCCGGCATGGGGATGGTCACGCCCGGGAGGATCTCGACGTTGCGGGTCGTGATCTCCGGCGGCGTGGGCAGCTCCGGCGTCGTCCGCTCGGTCGTCGTGGGGGTCGGCGTCGTGGTCTTCGGCGGCGCCGGCGCGGAGTACGCCGGCACGCCGGCCTGTCCGGCGATCGGTTCGGGCGTCGGGAACTTCTCGACGTCGGTGCCGTCGAGGGCGCCGTCCATCGTGTCCTTCCAGATGTCCGACGGCAGGCCGGAGCCGTAGATCATGCCGCCCCAGCTGTTCTCCAGGGGCAGGCCCTGTTCGGTGCCGACCCACACGGCCGTGGACAGCGACGGCGTGTAGCCGACCATCCAGGCGTCCTTGTTCGAGCCGGTGTCCCCGAGCTGGGCGGTGCCGGTCTTGGAGGCGGACGGCCGGCCGCCGGCGAGGGCGTGCCCGTTGGAGTACGCGGCGATCGGCATCATCGCGGCGGTGGTGTTGTCGGCGACGGCCTCGTCGACCCGCTGTTCCCCGGCCGGGGTGCCGCGGTCGAGCAGCACCGTGCCGTCGGCGGTGACGACCTTCTGCACGAAGTAGGGCTCGTGGTAGGTGCCGGACGCGGCGAGCGTCGCATACGCCGACGCCATGTCGATCACGCGGGACTGGTACTGCCCGAGCACGATGCCGTAGTTGGGGCCGACGCCGCCCGGCTCGGTCAGGGTCTCGCCGACCCCGGGGATCTCCTCGGGGATGCCGAGCTGGTGCGCCATGTCGGCGATGGCCTGCGGGCCGTTGTCCATCTCGAGCATCATCCGGTAGAAGCTGGTGTTGAGCGACCGCTTCAGCGCCTCGGCGATGGTGCAGGTACCGCAGTTCTCGCCTTCGACGTTGCCGATCGAGATGCCGTTGACGGTGAGCGGGCCGCTGTCGTACATGGCGGACAACGGGTTGCCCTGGTCGAGGTTGGCGGCCAGGCCGAACACCTTGAACGACGATCCGGTCTGCAGGCCGGACTGGGCGAAATCGAACCCGGCGCCGTCGTCGCCGCCGTAGTAGGCACGGACGGCGCCGCTGCGCGGATCGACGGACACGACGGCGGTGCGCAGCTCCTCCGGCTCGCCCTCCATGTTGGTGCGGACGGCGTCGAGCGCGGCCTCCTGCGCCTGTGGGTCGATCGTGGTGGTGATCTGGAGTCCCTCGGTGTTGAGCAGGGTCTCGTCGATGCCTTCCTCGGAGAGCTCCCGGAGCACCTGGTTGCGCAGCAGGCCCTCCGGCCCGTTGCTCTGGCCGCCGTTGTCGACCTCGGCCAGCGGCACGTACCGCGGGTACTGCATCGACGCCCGGTCGGCCGCGTTCAGGGTGCCGGCGGACACCATCCCGTCGAGGACGTAGTTCCAGCGCGCCTGGGCGCCCTCCGGGTTGGTCTCCGGGTCCAGCAGCGACGGCAGCTGGATGGAGGAGGCGAGCACCGCGCCCTCCTCGACGCTGAGCTCGCCGACCGGCTTGCCGAAGTACGCCGTGGAGGCGGCGGCGATGCCGTACGCACCGCGCCCGAAGTAGATGGTGTTCAGGTAGGCGGCGAGGATGTCGTCCTTGGACCACTGGTTGGCCATCTTGGACGCGAGGACGAGTTCCTTCATCTTGCGGGTGAGGGTGCGCTCGGATCCGACCAGCGCCGTCTTCACGTACTGCTGGGTGATGGTCGAACCACCGCCGGCGCTCTCCCGGCCGAGGATGTTGTCGCGGGCCGCGCGGGCGAAGCCGCTGACCGAGAATCCCGGGTTGCTGTAGAAGTCGCGGTCCTCGGCGGCGAGCACGGCGTTGCGGACGTGCTCGGGAATCTCGTCGAGCCGCACCTCGGTGCGGTTGCCTTCGGGCGGCACCACCTTGGTGATGACGGTCGAGCCGTCGGCCGCGTAGACGGTGGCCACCTGGTTGGTCTTCAGGTCACCGGGTCGGGGGACCTCCTGGACGACGTAGGCCAACATGAACGCGAGGATGGGCAGTACCAGAGCCAGCGCCACGGCCGCGTAGCCGACGCGCCGCACGGTGCGCCAGCGCGTCGACTTGGGCTCGCCACCACCGCGGGGCGGCTCGTCGCCACCGCCGCGCGCGGTGGGCGGAGGCGTGGGGGGACGCCCGCCGGGCCCGGGCGGGCCGCCGGCCGGCCGGTTGGGCGGCTGCTGACGGTTCTGGTTCGGCACCGGGGGCCGGTTCTGGGGCGGCAGTTGCCGGGTGCGGTCCTGCGGCGGCTGCTGCGGTCGCGGCGCTTGTGGGTTCCCCGCGGCGAACTGCTGCGGCGGGTACGGCTGCGGCCCGCCCTGCTGGGGGCGCGGCTGCGGCGGATAGGGGCGTCCCGGAGGCGGCATCCGCCGATCCATGGGCGGCCCACCCCCGGGTGCGCGTCCGGGCGGGGGTCCCCCCACGGGTCCCGGTCGCCGCGGCGGCGGGGGACCTGCCGGTCCGTTCCCGTGCGGCGGCCTCGGCCGTTCGCCCTGCGGATCGTTGTGGGGGGAACTCACGTACTCATCTCCAACCGGTAGCGCGGACGCGGTGGCACGCGTCCTCGTTTCACGTCTGCAGACTTCGGTCTCGTCGGGCAGCGCGCGTTCGGGCAGTGCAGTGTTCTTCGGGCAGTGCAGTGTCACAAGGGGACGGAGTCACCGGGGACGGGGTCACCGGGGACGGGGCGGTTCAGCAGGGGTCGCGCACGGCTCACTCGCTCGCGGTGCGGCGGCTCTGGCCGGTCGACCTGCGGCGGGGCCGCTTGGGCGCGGGTTCCGCCCCCAGGACATAGGACTGGACAAGGTGGTTCCAGCTGCACGTGCGGCACACCTCGACCACGTGGACGGAGAACTCCTCCTGGCTGGCGGCCAGGCGGACCAGTTCCTCCGCGGTGCGGGCCGACCCGGACACCGGGCCGAGCTTGTCGCCGAACACCCACGACACGAGTGTCAGCTGCTCCTTGCGGCAGATCGGGCAGACCACGTCACTGCCCCGACCGTGGAACTTGGCGGCGCGGAGCAGGTAGGGGCTGGCGTCGCACACCTCTGCGACGCCGGTCCGCCCCGAGTAGACCTGGGCGAGCAGCGACCTGCGCTGCAGCGCGTAGTCCACCACCTGCCGCTGTATCCGCACGGGTCCAGAGTACGTGCGGACGGCACGTGGGTGGGCGGGGTGTGGGGCGCGCGACTGCGCGACGCGCCCATATCGGGCGTTCTAGGCTGCCCGGGTGGTGAGCCGACACACGCCGCGAACGCGGGCACGCGACATCGACCGGGCACTGGTCTGTGGCCGTCTCGACACCGCCTACGCCGACGGCCAGCTCGATTTCGGGGAGCACCGGGATCGGACGGCCCGGGCGATGTCCGCAAAGACGCTGGGCGAGCTCGCGGACCTGGTCCGCGACCTGCAGCCACCGGAGGATTCCGGGGACCTCGCAGCGCCGCCGTCGGGCCGCCGGCCCGGTCTGCGCCGGGCCGCCGCCGTGACGGTCGCGGTGGCGGCTGCGGCGGCCGGCGCGGCGGTGATGCTGTCGGATGGGGACGGCCCGGCGCCGGGACCCGCGGCGGTGCGGGAGCAGCCCGCCGCGCCGGTGGCGGTCCCCGACGACGGTGTCGATCCGATCGTTGTGACCCCGGTCCGGCCGCTCGAGCCCGGCGGGTTCGAGGCGGTTCTCGCGGCGGTGCGGGACCGCTTCGGCAACACGGTCGTGTACCGGCTGGTCCTCCGTCCGGAGCGGGCCCACATCGAACGGGCGCTGCCGGACGAGCCGGGCCGGATCGCGACGTACACCTACGCGGGTGGGGCACTGCGGGCCCAACCGGTGACGGTGCAGCGCTTCCCCGGCTACCAGGACTTCGACCTCGGCGCGGTCGACGCGGGGGCCGTGACCGCCCGGATCGCGGAGGCGCCCGCGCTGGTCGGCCTGCCCGGCGGCACGGTCTCGCACGTGTCGTTCGCCCACGACGGCACCCCGGCGGTGACCATCTACGTCGAGTCCGGCGACGGCACGCGGTACGTGAAGATTCTGTTCGACGGCGGCGTGCTGGGCGTGTTCTGAGCTGCGTCGTTACGATCTCCCGCATGATCGGCCGCCATTCGCCTTCCACCAGGGCACGCGACGCCGATCGGGCTGCGGTCCGGGCGCGGCTCGACGCGGCGTATGCGGACGGTCAGCTCTCGGGCGCCGAGCACGAGGTCCGGGATGCGCGCGCCGGTGCGGCGGACACGCTCGGCGAGCTCGACGAACTGGTCGCCGACCTGCAGGCGAGCCCGGGCGCCGCCGCGGCGGCACGGGTCCGCGCCTGGGGTCCCTGGGTGTTCGCCGGGGCCGTGGTGACGGCGGCGGTGGTGGCGGGGGTGGCGACGTTCCGCTGGGTGCGCGCCGACCCGCCACCCGCCGGGGCGCAGCAGGCGCTGTACCTCGACCCGGCGGCGCTGCGACCGGTCGTGGTGCCGACGCCGAGCCTGGTGACCCGGGCGGGCCTCGAGCAGTACCGGGCCGACCACCTGGCGGCGTTCGGGAACACGCTCGTCGACAAGGTGGACTTCTTCGAGCAGCACGCGAGCATCACCCGCTCCGTCCCCGACGTCCCGGACCGCATGGTGTCGTACACCTACCGCGGCGGTTTCGACCCGGACCATGCGCCCCGGACCCGTGCCGTGGACACCCCGGTGGTCGACCTGGCGACGCTGGACGTCGACGAGATCGCCCGCTACGTCGCGGGGGCGCCGCAGAGCGTCGGCGTGCCGGACGGCACGGTCGGCCACATCTCGGTCGGCTTCTCGTACGACCAGCCGTCGGTGCGCATCTTCGTGCGCAACACGGCGGGCGAGACCGGATTCCTCGAGGTGACGCCGCAGGGCGAACTGATCGAGCTGCATCGGTTCGAGAACCGGGGGACCCGGTGAGGGCCCGGCGTGTGGTGATCGCGGCGACGACCGTCGCGGTGGGGGCCGTGACGGGCGCGCTGGCGGGAGTCGTCGGGAACGCGGCGGACGGGCCGGAGCCGCTGCCGGACCTGACGTCGCCGCAGGGGCTGGCCCGGTTCGTCGAGGACTATCGGGCCGAGTTCGGCGACACGCTGGTCGACGACCTGACCCTGTTCCCGGAGCATGCGTCGTTCGACCGGGCGGTGGCCGGCGATCCGCACCGGTATCTCTCGTACACCTTCGACGGCGAGTTCGACTCGTGGAGCAGTCCGAGTACCCGGCCGTCGGATGCGGTGGCCTTCGATCTGGCGGGCCTGGACCTGGTCGCGGTGTCGGAGATGATCCTCGGCGCTCCCGCGACGCTGCGGGTGCCCGACGGCCGGGTGGAGCAGGTCGGCGTCGACGTCGACGACGAGGGCCGGGCCACGGTCGTGGTCCACGCGCAGCGTCCCGGCACCGATCAGGGCGGGCATCTCGTCTTCGCGTTCGACGGCACGCCGATCGCGGTGTTCCCGTACGAACCCTGACCGATTTACCGATACCCGTTGTTACATGCACTCCGCTCCAGTATCGTCCTATATATCGGTGCGATATAATCGACAATCGCATCACTCGGATAAGTTCATCGACACGGTGGAGGAGGCCCTTTGCTCGAGCTGGCAATCCTCGGGCTGCTCCTCGAGTCGCCCATGCACGGCTACGAGCTCCGCAAACGACTGACCGGACTGCTCGGCGCGTTCCGCGCCTTTTCCTACGGTTCCCTCTACCCGACGCTGCGACGTATGCAGGCCGACGGACTCATCGAGGAGGACTCGGGAGCACCCGGCACCGTCATGCGACGAGCCCGTCGCGTGTACCAGCTCACCCCGGAGGGCCGTAAGCGCTTCTCCGAGCTGGTGGCCGACACCGGGCCGCAGAACTACACCGACGACGGTTTCGGCGTGCACCTCGCCTTCTTCAGCCGCACCCCCGCCGAGGCGCGGATGCGGATCCTCGAGGGCAGGCGCCGCCAGGTCGAGGAGCGCAGAGAAGGGCTCCGCGACGCAATCGGGCGGGCGAGCGGCACCTTGGACCGCTACACCCGTCAGCTTCATCAGCTCGGGCTCGAGTCGAGCGAGCGCGAGGTCCGCTGGCTCAACGAATTGATCGCCGCCGAGCAGTCGACAGCACAACGCAACACAGAAGGAGAACCCGACCATGGGTGAGAACAGCACCTCGGTGCGCGTGGCCATTGTAGGCGTGGGGAACTGTGCCTCGTCCCTGGTCCAGGGCGTCGAGTACTACAAGGACGCGGAGGCGGGCACCACCGTTCCGGGCCTGATGCATGTCGAGTTCGGCCGGTACCACGTGCGCGACGTCCAGTTCGTCGCCGCGTTCGACGTGGACGCGAAGAAGGTCGGCTTCGACCTCTCCGAGGCGATCTTCGCCAGCGAGAACAACACCATCAAGATCGCCGACGTGCCGCCGAGCGGCGTCACCGTCCAGCGCGGCCACACCCTCGACGGCATCGGCAAGTACTACGCCGAGACCATCGAGCTCTCCGAGGCCGAGCCCGTGGACGTCGTGCAGGCGCTGAAGGACGCGAAGGTCGACGTGCTCGTGTCCTACCTGCCCGTCGGTTCCGAAGAGGCCGACAAGTTCTACGCCCAGTGCTGCATCGACGCCGGCGTCGCCTTCGTCAACGCGCTGCCCGTGTTCATCGCCTCCGACCCGGAGTGGGCCGCCAAGTTCACCGAGGCCGGCGTCCCGATCGTCGGCGACGACATCAAGTCGCAGGTCGGCGCCACCATCACCCACCGCGTGATGGCGAAGCTGTTCGAGGACCGCGGTGTGCAGCTCGACCGCACCATGCAGCTCAACGTCGGCGGCAACATGGACTTCAAGAACATGCTCGAGCGTGAGCGCCTCGAGTCGAAGAAGATCTCCAAGACCCAGGCCGTCACCTCCAACCTCAAGAAGGAGATGGGCGCCAACGACGTCCACATCGGCCCGTCCGACCACGTCGGCTGGCTCGACGACCGCAAGTGGGCGTACGTCCGCCTCGAGGGCCGCGCCTTCGGTGACGTGCCGCTGAACCTCGAGTACAAGCTCGAGGTGTGGGACTCGCCCAACTCGGCCGGCATCATCATCGACGCCATCCGCGCCGCGAAGATCGCCAAGGACCGCGGCATCGGCGGCCCCGTGCTGCCGGCCTCCGCCTACCTGATGAAGTCCCCGCCGGTCCAGATGGCCGACGACAAGGCTCGCGCCGAGCTCGAGGCCTTCATCATCGGCGCCGACGCCTGATCCGCGGCTTCCACCGCCTCTGTGGCCGAATGTCACATTCCTTCGATCCAACTGAAGGAATGTGACATTCGGCCACTTCGCGTCGGGGGCGGGAACTCACACCATCCGGCTGACGACGGACAGCGGCAGCACCTTCATCGCATAGGCGAGCGGCGTCCACGGCCAGCTCGGGACGTACGCCTTGTGCGGTTCCTTCTCGATCGCGGCCGCCAGCGCGCGGCACCCGGTCTCGGTGTCGACGATGAACGGCACGTTCTCGACCTTCTCGTTGATCTCCGAGCGGATGAACCCCGGGAAGATCGTGCTCACCCGGATGCCCGTGCGGGCCAGGTCCGCACGCATGCCCTCGCCGAGCGCCGCGACGGCGGCCTTCGACGCCGCGTACGTCGTGAGATTGCGCGGCATCCCGCGCACCGCACTCACCGACGAGATCAGCACCACGTGACCGGCGTTGCGGGGGCGCATGAGCTCGAGGGCGGCCTCGCTCTGCGCCAGCGCGCCCAGGAAATTGGTGTTCGCCGTCTGCGCATTGGCGCGGAAGTAGCCCGTGCCCAGCGGCTGTCCCTTGCCCAGGCCCGCGTTGACGATCACCCGGTCGAGGCCGCCGAGTTCGTCGTCGAACTCCCGGAACACCGTGAACACGTCCTCGTGCCGGTCCACGTCGAGCCGCCGCACCGCGACGGTGATGCCCGGGTGCTTCGCGAGCAGTTCGTCGCGCAACTCCTCGAGTCGCTCGATCCGTCGCGCCGCGAGGGCGAGGTTGCGTCCCCGCGCGGCGAATTCGCGGGCCATGCCGGCGCCGAGGCCGGAGCTCGCGCCGGTGATCAGGATGTTCCTCCGCGTGCTCATGCACGTCCCCCCTCGATCTCGTCGATCAGCGTGTTGCACCGCGAGTCCAGGTAGCCGACGATCACCCAGAAGTCCTTGAACGCCGGGTTGGTGGTCTGCCCGTGGTGGTAGCGGTAGTAGATCTGCTGGGCGATCACCGCGAGCCGGAAGAGCCCGAAGACCTCGTAGAAGCCCCAGTTGTCCACGGCGAGGCCGGTCTTCTGCGAGTAGTAGTCGACGATCTCGCGGCGGGTGAGCATGCCCGGCAGGTCCGACGGCTGCCGCTTGGTGGCGACCAGCATCGGATCGTCGTCCGCCTGCACCCAGTAGGCGAGGGACGAGCCGAGATCCATGAGCGGATCGCCGACGGTGGCCAGCTCCCAGTCCAGCACCGCGACGGGCTGCAGCGGGTCGTGCTCGTCGAGCACCACGTTGTCGAGCCGGAAGTCCCCGTGGATGACCGCCGATGCCACGTCGGCGGGCTGGGTCTCGTCCAGCCACTTGGTGACCCGCGCGAAGTCCGGGACGTTCTCGGTGCGCGCCTTCTCGTAGCGCGCGGTCCATCCCGCGACCTGGCGCGCGACATACCCCGAGCCGCGACTGAATTCGCTCAGACCCGTGGACGCGGGGTCGACGCCGTGCAGTTCGACGAGCAGGTCGACGATCCGCAGGCACAGCGTGCGGGTGCGCTCGGGTGTCAGGTCGAGCTCGGCCGGCGGGTTCGCCCGCAGGATCGTCCCCGGTACCCGCTCCATCACGTAGAAGTCGCTGCCGAGCACGCTGTGGTCGGTGCACAGGCCGACCATGCGCGGCACGTACCGGTAGGCGGGCGCGAGCAGCGACTGGATGCGGTACTCGCGGACCATGTCGTGACCGGAGGACGGCTTGGCTCCCACCGGCGGCCGGCGCAGCACGAGGTCCCGGTCGGGGTAGCGCAACAGATAGGTGAGATTCGAAGCGCCACCGGAGAACTGGTGGACCTCGGGGGTCCCGGCGATGCCGGCGTGCTCGCCGAGCCAGGCCGCGACGGCCGCGACGTCGAAGGTGTCCTCGTCGCGGACGGCGCGGGCGTTGTCGGGAATCGTCACTTGCGCCCCTCCGGGTTGTTGTACTTGCCGAGTTCGAAGCGGGCCACCAGGCCCTGGTGCACCTCGTCGGGGCCGTCGGCCAGGCGCAGCGCCCGCGCGGCCGTCCAGGCACCGGCGAGCGGGAAGTCGTCCGAAAGACCTGCGCCGCCATGGATCTGGATGGCGAAGTCGATCACCTGCTGCACCACGCGCGGGGTGGCGACCTTGATCTCGGAGACGGCGGAACGCGCGCCGGACAGGCCCTGGGTGTCGAGCAGCCAGGCGGTGTGCAGCACGAGCAGCCGCAGCTGATTGATCGCGATGCGGGCGTCGGCGATGCGCTCGCGGTTGCCGCCGAGGTTGACCAGGGGCTTGCCGAACGCGACGCGGTCGAGGCCCCGGCGGCAGGCGAGTTCGAGGGCGTGCTCGGCGAGCCCGATCAGGCGCATGCAGTGGTGGACGCGGCCGGGACCGAGGCGGCCCTGGGCGATCTCGAATCCGCGGCCGGGGCCGGCGATGATCGCGTCGAGCGGCAGGCGCACGTCGGTGAACGACACCTCGCCGTGGCCGCCGGGCTCGTCGTAGAAGCCCATGGCGGACAGCATCCGCTCGACCTTCACCCCGGGGGTGTCGATCGGCACCAGCACCATCGAGTGCTGCTGGTGCTTGGGTGCGTGCGGGTCGGTGAGGCCCATGAAGATGAGGATCTTGCAGTCGGGGCTGCCGATGCCCGTGCTCCACCACTTGCTTCCGTTGAGCACCACCTCGTCGCCCTCGACGACGGCGGTGGCCGCCATGTTCGTCGCGTCCGAGGACGCGACACCGGGCTCGGTCATGCAGAACGCCGAGCGGATCTCGCCGTCGAGGAGGGGACGCAGCCAGCGTTCCTTCTGTTCGGGGCTGCCGTAGTGGTAGAGCACCTCCATGTTGCCGGTGTCCGGGGCGTCGCAGTTGAAGATCGACGACCGGAACGGGGAGCGGCCCATCTCCTCCGCCAGGGGGGCGTATTCGACGTTCGACAGGCCCGCACCGAGTTCGGAATCGGGGAGGAAGAGGTTCCACAGGCCCTGGGCGCGGGCCTTGCGCTGCAGTTCGCGGAACTCGTCGGGCACCGACCACGTCGCGGCACCCGAGCTGTCGCCGCGCGCCGCGAAGGGGGCGACCCGCTCCCGGCGCAGCCGCTCCTCCACGGGCACCACCTCGGTGGCGACGAAGCTGCGCAGCCGCTCGAGATACTCGCGCGAGCGTTCCGATTGACCGAAATCCATGAGGCCTCCGTGGCTCTAACTGAGCAATGCTTAGTTAGACTAGCCGGGCGCGCAGCACACCATCAAGAGGGAGGGACCATCCGTGAGCACCGAGAAGCGGCGGCGCCTGCCTCCGGAGGAACGCAAACGCCAGCTCGTCGCCATCGGCCTGCAGGAACTGGCCGCCCGGCCCATCCATGCGTTGTCCGTCGACCGGGTCGCCGAGATCGCCGGGATCTCCCGGGGTCTGCTGTTCCGCTACTTCCCCACCAAACAGGACTTCTACGTCGCCGTCGTGGCCGCGGCCGCGCGGCGCCTGCTGCGGGCCGCGGTCCCTGATCCCGACGACACCGATCCGTTGCGCGCCGTCGTGTATGCCTTCGTCTCGTTCATCGACCGGCACGGGCAGAACTATCAGGCGCTGTTCCACGGCGGATTCGGCGCCGACCCACAGATCCGGGAGATCCGCGAGGCCATGCGGGGCACCATGGTCGAACGGACCCTGACCGCGCTCGGCACCGAGGGCGACGCATGGACGATCATGCGGTTGCGGGGCTGGTGGGCGATGGTCGAGTCGCTCTCGATCGACCGGACCGCCGAGCCGTCCGTGTCGGTCGACGACGTCGTCGACCATGCCGTCCGGCTCATCCGCGAGGACCGGGTCTGACCGCCACCAGGCAGCCGGTCGACGGCCGGATCTCGTGGAAGGCCGGCTCGTCGAATCCGGCCCTCCGCAGTGCGCCCGCGTAGTTGCGGACGTCGACGGCGGCGATCGGGTCGACCGCCCGGGCGACGTCCGAGGCGCCGGCCTCGTCGTGACGGTGGCGCATCGCACGGGTCAGGACCCGCACCGCGATCGGGCGGATCCGGTCGGTGGGGTACATGTCGGCGAGCAGCAACCGGCCGCCCGGACGGAGCACCCGGAAGAACTGGGCCAGCGCGTCGTCGCGCCGGCCTTCGGGGATGTGGTGCATCGAGAACGTCGCGGTCACCGCGTCGAACGACTCGTCGGGGTCGTCGAGCTCCTGCGCCGTACCGACGCGGAACTCGCAGTGGGGCAGCCTTCGCGCCCGTGCGGTCGCGTGGTCGATCATCTGCCGCGACGGGTCCACCCCCACCACGTGCCCCGTGGGACCGACCCGCTCGGCCAGAACGCGGGCGAATGCCCCCGGTCCGCAACCGATGTCGAGAACGGCCTGCCCGCGCTGGAGGCCGAGCAGGTCCGCCGCCGCGGCGTCGACCCGCGATCGCCGACCGGCGAAGAAGATCGTGTTGAAGGCGGCATAACCACGGACCCGGGTGATCAGCACCCCCGGTCCGTCGTCGTGGACGGTGGACTGTCGCTGGAAGTCGTTGTGTCTCATGGCTCCATGGTTACGACGGTCGCCGCGCGACGCCAGGAGCGAAACCCCGGAAAGTGTCCGGTTCCGGACACTCGGGCGCACAATGTGCGGTAACGCCGACGACCACAGGAGAACCCGTGCCGCCCACCGAGGACCGCCGTGTCCGACGGACCCGCAACGAACTGCACCGAGCGCTGATCGAGTTGCTCACCGAGAAGGGCTACGACCGCGTCTCCGTCCGCGACATCCTCGATCGCGCCGACGTCGGCCGCTCCACGTTCTACCACCACTTCCGCGACAAGGACGACCTGCTGGTGGTCAGCTGCACCGAATACGTGCAGCGGGCCGTCGAGGAACGCGCTCGGGGACGGCAGACGCCGTGGGGACCGGTGCGCACCGTGTTCGACCTGTGCGAGCAGCACCCGCGGTTGTACGAGGCGCTGGCCGGCCGGCGCAGCGACGCCGTGCTCGTGCGCGCCACCACCCACATGGTCCACGAGGTCCTCGCCGGCCACCTGCGCGAACAGTGCGAGGCGGGGGAGGCGGAGTGTGATCCGGCGGTGCGGTTCCTCGCGTGGGGGATCGTCGGCCTGTTCGGTCCTGTCGCCGCGGGCGAGCTGACGGCCGCGCAGGCGTTCGCCACGTTCGAGGCCGCGACGCGACCGTGGCGTCTCTCGGACCCCGGGCCGGTCCGACCCGGGGGTCCGGCGGCGGTACCGCTCACCCCCACGGCGGCGCCATCACCTATCCGGGAATCTGGATCGTCACGCCCGGCAGGACCTCGATCTGCTGCGGCACCTGGATCTCCGGCGGCAGCTCCACCGGCGGCGCCGGGATCGTGATCGGCGGCAGCTCCGGCAGCTGCAGCTGGGGCAGCTGCACGGGCGCCGGGGCGTTGTTCGACGGGGCCGTCACCCCGGTGTCGACGGGCACGCCCGCCTGCCCGCCGATCGGCTCGGGCCACGGGAAGCTCTCGACCTCGGTGCCCTCGAGGGCACCGTCCATCGTGCCCTTCCAGATGTCCGACGGCAGCATCGAACCGTAGATCGACCCGCCCCAGCTGTTCGTGATCGCGGTGCCGTCCGGCGTGCCGACCCACACCGCGGTCGACAGCGACGGGGTGTACCCGACCATCCAGGCGTCCTTGTTCAGGCCGGTGTCACCGAGCTGGGTGGTCCCGGTCTTCGCCGCCGACGGCCGCCCGCCCGCGAGCGCGTGTCCGCGCGAGTACGCGGCGATCGGCTGCATCGCCTGCGTGACGTTGTCCGCGACGGCCGGGTCGAGGCGCTGCTCGCCCGGGGACGCGGGCCGGTCCAGCAGCACCTCGCCCTCCGCGTTGACGACCCGCTGCACGAAGTACGGCTGGTGGTAGGTCCCCGACGCGGCGAGCGTGGCGTACGCCGACGCCATGTCGATCACCCGCGACTGGTACTGGCCCAGCACGATGCCGCCCTCCGGCGCGCCGCCGTTGTGGCTGAGCGTGGGGCCCTCGATGCCGGGAATCTCGAGCGGGATGCCGGCCTCGTGGGCGGCGTCGGCGATCTTCTGCGGCCCGTCCTCCATGGCCAGCATCAGCCGGTAGAAGCTGGTGTTCAGCGACCGCTTCAGCGCCTCGGCGATGGTGCACACGCCGCACGACTCGCCCTCGACGTTGCCGATCTCGAGATTGCCGACGGTCAGCGGAGCGCTGCTGAACCGGGCGTTCAGGCCGATGCCGTCCTTCAGCGCCGCGACGAGGCCGAACACCTTGAACGCCGAGCCGGTCTGCACGGGTGCCTGCGCGAAGTCGAACCCGGCACCCTCCTCGCCGCCGTAGTACGCCCGGACCGCGCCGGTGCGCGGATCGATCGACACGACGGCCGTGCGCAGGTTCGCCGGTTCGCCCTCGAGGGTCTCGCGAGCCGAGTCGATCGCCGCCTGCTGCGCCCGCGGATCGATCGTCGTCGTGATCTGCAGGCCCTCGGTGCTGAGCACCTGGCCGCTGATGCCCGCCGCCTCGAGCTCGCGGATCACCTGGGTGCGCAGCAGCCCCTCCGGTCCGCCGGCCTCGTTGGCCTGCGTCGCCTGCGCGGCCGGCACCGTCGGAGGAAACTCCTGGGCCTCGCGTTCGGCGGTGTCGAGCTCGCCCATCTCGACCATGCCGTCGAGGACGTAGTTCCAGCGCGCCTCGATCGCCGGCCGGTTGAACTCGGGGTCGAGCGCCGACGGGGTCTGGATCACCCCGGCGAGCACAGCGCCCTCGGCCACCGACAGCTCCCCGACCGGCTTGCCGAAGTACGCCTGCGCGGCGGCGGCGATGCCGTAGGCGCCGCGGCCGAAGTAGATGGTGTTCAGGTACGCCTGCAGGATCTCGTCCTTGGACCACTGCCTGGCCATCTTCGTCGAGATCACCAGCTCCCGCATCTTGCGGGTGACGGTCCGGTCGGCGCCGACGAGCACGTTCTTGACGTACTGCTGGGTGATGGTGGACCCGCCGCCGGCGGTTTCCTTGCCGAGCACGTTGTCGCGGGCCGCGCGGGCGAAGCCGCTGACCGAGAAGCCCGGGTTGCTGTAGAAGTTGCGGTCCTCGGCCGAGAGCACGGCGTTGCGCACGTGCTCCGGGATCTCCGCGAGGTCGACCTCGACACGGTTGCCCTCGGGTGGCACGATCCGGCTCAGCTCGGTGGTACCGTCCGCGGCGTAGACCGTCGCGACCTGATTGGTCCTCATGTCCGACGGGCGGGGCACGTCCGTCGACATGTACGCCACCGCGAACGCGAGCGCCGGCACGAGCACCAGAACGGCCACCACGGCGAGCGCGATGTTGCCGACGATGCGCCACCGCCGCGCTTTCGCAGCGGCGGTGGGTTTCCTGTGCTGGGGGTTCGACGGGGTCGTAGAACTCACACGTACCACTTTCTCGGAAAGATCCGGGTCCGACGAATGATCGCACCCTCTCGATCGCATGGTACGGAGTTCCGTCCCGATGTGACGGGTACCGCAGGCCGCGCGGACACCGCTCGGCCCGCGCGCCCCGGCGGAGAAACCGCCTCCGAGCTGCGGCGATACGGCACCCCTCAGGAGCCCGCGCGCCGCCAGGCCCGGAACGTCAGCCCCCACGCCGCCACGCACCCGAGCAGCACCAGCGACGGGACCACCCCGGGCGAGGCGGACAGCAGCTCGGCGACCGCACCGACCAGCGCCAGCAGCGTGACCATGGTCAGGAACCCGAGCAGCAGCTCGAGCCGCTGCCGGCGCGACGGCCGGCGGCTCACGACTTGACGCCGCCGGCGGTCAGGCCCGCGATGATGCGACGCTGGAAGATCAGCACCATCACCACCAGCGGCACCATCACCAGGGTGCCGCCCGCCATGATCGACGCATACGGCGTCACATACGGGTCGGTCCCGGTGAACCGGGCCATCGCCACGGTCACCGGGGCGGTCTTCTCGCTCGACAGCTGCGACATGAGCAGGAACTCGTTGACGGTCGCGATGAACGCGAGGATCGCGGTGGTGAACAGCGCCGGCGCCGCGAGCGGCAGCATGATCATCCGGAACGCCTGGCCCCGGCTGGCGCCGTCCATGCGGGCGGCCTCCTCGAGCTCCCAGGGCAGCTCGGAGAAGAACGAGGTCAGCGTGTAGATCGTCAGCGGCAGCACGAACGAGATGTTCGGGATGATCAGGGCCTTGTAGCTGCCGATCCAGCCGATGTCGGTGAACAGCTGGAACAGCGGCGTCACCAGTGCGACGACGGGGAACATCGATGCGCCGAGGATGATGCCGGTGACGAAGTACTTGCCGCGGAAGTCGAACCGGGACAGCGCGTAGGCGGTGAAGACACCGACCAGCAGCGCGATCGCGGTGGTGGCCCCGGCGATGATCACGCTGTTGAGCAGCGCCCGGGAGAAGTTGACCTTCGCGGACGGGTCCAGGGCGTCCGCGAAGTTCTGCAGCGTCGGGTTCGTCGGCCACGGCGTGGTGCTGAACGTGTCCGCCGGGTCGCGCAGCGCGGTGACGATCATCCAGTAGCACGGGGCCAGGCCCCACACGACGATGAGTGCGACGCCGGCGTAGGTGCCGATGCTGCCGCGCAGGGCCTTGCCGGTGCCCGGTCGGCTCATGCCGGGGTCCCCTTCCGCTGTTCTTCCTGCGTGCGCACCGCGTTGGCGCCGAGGAACCGGACCAGGACGAACGCCACCGCGAAGATGATGAGGAACGTGATCGTCGACAGGGCCGACGCGGAGTTCGCGCCCTGGCGCATCTGGTCGACCACCAGCACCGAGATGGTGGAGGTGGCCGGGTTGGAGCCCATCATGATGGCGGGCAGGTCGTACATGCGCAGCGCGTCCATCGTGCGGAACAGGATCGCGACCATGAGCGCCGGCTTCACCAGCGGCAGCGTGATCTGGGTGAACCGCTGCCAGGCGGACGCGCCGTCGACCTTGGCGGCCTCGTACACGTCCGACGGGATCATCTGCAGCCCGGCCAGGATGAGCAGCGCCATGAACGGAGCGGTCTTCCACACGTCGGCGACGATGATCGCGAACCGCGCGGGCCACGGGTCGGCCGTCCACAGGATCTCGGTGCCGAGGATCTGGTTGGCGATGCCGTCGTTGGCGAAGATGAAGAACCACAGCTTCGCGGTGACCGCGGTGGGGATCGCCCACGGCACCAGCACCGACGCGCGCAGCAGGCCGCGACCGCGGAACGACTTCGCCATCACCAGCGCCATCGCGAACCCGATGACCGTCTCCAGCGCCACCGTCACCACGGTGAAGAAGAAGGTGTTGCCCACCGAACCCCAGAACTGCGAGCCGAGGGTGCCCGGCGGGCACGGGATCGAGCCCGTCGCGGTGCCGCAGCTCTGCGTGATCCAGCGGACGTAGTTCTCGACGCCGACGAAGCCGCCGGTGACGAACCGGCCCGTCTCGGGATCGAGCTTCTTCGCGTCGCCGTGGAACGACATCCACACCGCCCGGCCGAGCGGATACAGGATGACGACGGCCAGCACGACCAGTGTCGGCGCGACGAACGCCCACACCGGTATCCGCCGGCGCGCCTTCACTGCCGCGGCCGGCGGCTCGGGGGGCTCGGGAGCCCGGTGCCGGCCGCCTCCACGGCCACGGTCGGGACCGATCACTGCGGTCCCGACCGTGGTGGTGGGCGACTGGTCCGCGGGCTCGACCTGCGGCTTCGCCATGTACTACTCCTGCATCAGTTGCCGGCGGTCTCGATGCCGGCCTTGGTGTCCGCGAGCGCCTGATCCACCGTCTTCTCACCGCGGATCGCCGCGTAGGCGTTGTCGCGGATGGCCTTGGAGACCTGCGAGTAGTACGGGGTGACCGGACGCGGCTGCGCGTTGGCCAGGGATTCCTTCAGCGTCGCGAAGTACGGGTACTGCTCGAGGATCTGCGGGTCGTCGTAGACCTCCTCGAGGACCGGCGCGCCACCGGCCTCGGCGTAGTAGGTCTGCGACTTGCGCGTCTGCATGAACTCGAGGAAGTCGCGGGCGGTCGCCGGCGCATCGGAGAACGCGCTGATGCCGACGTTGTAGCCGCCCAGGGTGGAGGCGCCGGGGCCGTCCACGCCCGGCAGCACCGCGATGCCGTAGCGGCCGGCGACCGACGAGGACTCACCGTCGGTGAAGAAGCCCGGCCAGGTGCGCATGAACAGGGCGCGGCCCTCGCCGAAGGCGTTCTGCGACTCGCCCTCGGTGTACGTCTGCGCGGCCTCGGGGATGGTCCCGTCCTTGAACGAGTCGACGACGAACTGCAGCCCCTCGGCGGTCTTGTCATCGATGGCCGGCGTGGTGCCGTCCTCGGCGACGAAGCTGCCACCGTAGGCGTTGACGATCTCGGAGACGTTGACCGTCAGGCCCTCGTAGTTCTTGAACTGGCCGACGTAGCAGTCGATGCCCGCCTCCTGCGCCTTCGGGCACTGCTCCTTCAGCTCCGCCCACGTGGCGGGGGCCTTGTCGACCAGGTCGGTGCGGTAGTACAGGAACGCGCCGTTGGTGTTCTTCGGCGCCGCGTACAGGGTGCCGTTGTAGGTGGCGGAGTCGACCGTGGCGGGCAGCAGGCCGCCGGTCTCGATCGCGTAGTCACCCTCGAGCGGCCGCAGCCAGCCGTTGGCCGCGAACTCGGCGGTGTTGGTGACGTCCACGGCGATGAGGTCGTACTCGTCGCTCTGGGCCTGCATGCGCTGGGTGATGTCGTCGCGCTGCTGGTCCGCTTCCTTGCCCAGCGGCTTGAAGGTGACCTGCTCGTCCGGGTGCTCCGCGTTCCAGTCGGCGATGATGCTCTCGAGCGCCGTGTTCAGCGGATCCTGACCCTCGACGATCGTGATGGGGCCGCGGCCCTCACCGCCGGCGGCGGTGCCCCCTTCGCTGCCCGAGTCCGAGCCGCCGTCGGAGGAACAGGCCGTGAGCACCAGCAGCGACGCGGCGGACGCCGCGACCGCCGCGCGGCGCATCGCCTTCGAGTTCAGAATCATGAATGACTCCCCGTTGAGATCGTGAGAAAAGCCTCGTCGGCGGCACCCGGCCACCGACATCGGCCCTTACTCTGGCATGGAGGGCACCGGAGTGCAGGGATTCCGCGCGACCTTGATCGGTTCCGTGTCGTGCCCTGCCGCTAGGCTCAGCCCAGGCGACGTCCGTCGGATGTGGTGAAGACGTGCACCTGGTCCGGGTCGAACCGCAGGTGCACCCGCTCGCCCTTGTGGGGCGGATTGCGCCAGTCCCCGCGCGCGACGACCTGCTGCGGGCGGCCGGCGATCTGGGCGCGGCCGTAGATGTAGGCGTCGGAGCCGAGTTCCTCGACGACGTCGACGTCCATCCCCAGGCCGTCGGGCGCGATCTCGAAATGCTCGGGACGGATGCCGACCACCACCTCCGACTCGGTGACCCGGCCGACGACGTCGCGCGGCACCTGCACGGCGGTGTCGCCGAGCATCACCCCGCGGTCGAAGACCGGCAGCCTGAACAGGTTCATCGCCGGCGAGCCCATGAATCCGGCGACGAACACGTTGGCGGGCTTGTTGTAGAGCACGCGCGGCGACGCGCACTGCTGCAGAATCCCCTTGTCGAGCACGGCGACGCGGTCGCCCATCGTCATGGCCTCCACCTGATCGTGCGTGACGTAGACGGTGGTGGTGCCGAGGCGGCGCTGCAGCTGCGCGATCTGGGTGCGGGTCTGCACGCGCAGCTTCGCGTCGAGGTTGGACAGCGGCTCGTCCATCAGGAACACCTGCGGCTGGCGGACGATGGCGCGGCCCATGGCGACACGCTGCCGCTGCCCACCGGACAGCGCCTTGGGCTTGCGGTCGAGGTACTGCTCGAGGTCGAGCATCTTCGCGACCTCCTCGACCCGTGCGCGGATCTCCGCCTTCGGCGTCTTGGCGAGCTTGAGGGCGAAGCCCATGTTCTCGGCGACGGACATGTGCGGGTAGAGGGCGTAGTTCTGGAACACCATCGCGATGTCCCGGTCCTTGGGCTCCTGCGCCGTGACGTCGCGGCCGCCGATGAGGATGCGTCCGCTGTGCACCTGTTCGAGTCCCGCGAGCATCCGCAGGGAGGTGGACTTGCCGCAGCCGGACGGGCCGACCAGGACGAGGAACTCGCCGTCCTCGATCTCCAGGTTCAACGCGTCGACGGCAGGCGTGGTCGACCCGGGGAACAGACAGGTCGCGTGGTCGAAGGTCACTGGGGCCATGGCAGGAGAATAGGCGACCCCGTCGCCGTGGTGTCCTTTCGGATCACCACGGGTCCGAAAGGGCACCACGGCGTAGCCTGCCTGGGTGAGTTCGGAGAAGATGCTGACCCGCATCGGTGGCCTGCTCCGTCAGGCGGAATCCACCGACAACCCCCACGAGGCCGACGCGTTCCTCGCCGCCGCGCAGCGGCTGGCCACGGCGGCGTCGGTGGATCTGGCGGTGGCGCGTGCCCACACGGCGGGCCGGGAGCGCCGGGCCACCCCCGTGCAGCGCCTGATCACCATCGGCGAGGCCGGCCGGAAGGGGTTGCGGACGTACGCGCAGCTGTTCCTGGCGATCGCCGCCGCCAACGACGTCCAGTGCGACATCACCACGACGTCGACGGTGATCTACGCCTACGGCTTCGCCTCCGACATCGACGTGTGCGAGGCGCTGTACTCCTCGCTGCTGGTGCAGATGGTCCGCGCCTCCGACGCGTACCTGCGCTCGGGCACCTACAAGGAGGAGACGACGGTGCGCACGGTGGTCGAGACCCGCGGGGGACGGCGGGTGCGGGCCCGGGTGCGCCGGCCCGTCGCGGCCGTCACCGCGCGGCTGAACTTCCAGTCGGCGTTCGCGGCGCGGATCGGCCGGCGGCTCGCGGAGGCGAAGCAGGACGCGGAGCAGGAGGCGGCGGCCGCCGCACCGGGCACGGCCCTGGCACTGCGGGACAAGCAGATCGAGCTGCGAGACTTCTACCGCAGCACGTCCGAGGCGCGCGGCAGCTGGCGCGGGCCGGGGGTGGGGGTGGGGCACTCGTCCGACGCCCGTCGCGCGGGGGACCGGGCGGGACGGCAGGCGCGCCTGGGAACGACTCCGGAACTGCCGACTCCGGCCCGGCGGTTGCCGCGGTGACCCGGCTGCGCGACACCCAGAGGACCGCCGTCTACGAGGCGGAGTCCTTGGTACGCAAGATGTTCGACCGCGCCGACGAGCGCGGACTCCGGGTGGTGGAGCTGGCCGGGTCGCAGGTGACCCTGCCGGTGGAGCGGCGCTTCGCCTCCATTGATTCCGTCCAGGCGTACGTGGACTCGGTGCTGGCGTTGAACTGGGTGCGGGCGCGCTGGTCGCGGGCGTCGGTGCGGGTGCGCGTCCGCGCACGCGCCGGCCATGCCGCCGCTCACTACGAAAGCGATTGCGCCACAATCGCGCTCCCGGAGCACCGCGCGAACACCGCGTGGGCATTCCGCGAGCTGGTGGTGCTGCACGAGCTGGCGCACCATCTGGATGCGTCCGATCCGGACGATCCGGCGGAGCCGCCGCACGGGCCCGCGTTCGTCGACCGGTTCCTGACCCTGGTCGGCGAGATCATCGGGCCCGAGGCGGCGTTCGCCCTGCGCGCCTGCGGCTTCGCCGCCTGCGAATGACACCCGCCGGCGGCGCGCCGGGAGGCTCAGCGGAGATCGGAACGATGTGACCTGTTCTTGAATCGTCCTTGGGCATTCCTTACCGCGTGGGTGAGGTTGTCGCCGAACTGCTTGACGCGCCCGGAGACCTGGCCGCGCCTGCCCACGCTCTGCAGGTTCTTGTTTCCGGTCCGCTTGCCCAGGTTGTACCGGGTCTTGCCGACCACTTCCTCGGCCTTGTGCATCACCTTGTTGGCGAGGTGAGCCATGGTGCCCTCCTTAGCATTTCTGCGGGGACGGAGCCGCGCCCCGTCGAGGGTGGTCATACCCTCGGGGTGCCGCCGGGAAACACCTCCGGGACATACCGATCAGTCCTTTATCACACCCTGATGGTGCCGCACGCGCATTCCTGTTGATCGTCAGCGAACCGATGTTTGAAATGCGTAGTGTGGGCTACACCACATTCGAACCGCACCGCGGGCCCGACGCACCGGACCAGACATCGTGCGCAGCCGAGAACCTGCCCGCATCGCGGCCACTTGCAGGCGAAGGAGAATGGTCATGAAAGGTGGGGCACGAGTTGCCGCCGGGGTGAGTATCGGGTACTTCCTCGGTCGCACGCACAAGATGCGGCTGGCGTTGATGCTCGCGGGGGCAGGCCTGACGGGACGCCTGCCCAGCAACCCGCAGGACATCCTCAAGCGTGGGGCCTCGATGGTCGGGTCCTCACCGGAACTCGTCAAGATCACCGATTCGGTTCGTGGCGAACTGATGAGCGCCGCCCGCGCGGCCGCGGTCACCGCCGCGAGCAACCGGATCGATTCGCTCAACGATCGGCTCCAGCAGCGCGCCGCCGGACGTTCCAAGGCTGCCGAGGAGGAGCCGGAGGAAGAGGAGTACGCCGACGAGGGACCCGAAGACGAGTACGCCGAAGGCGAATACGAGGAGGAGCCGGCCGAGGAGTCCGCCGAGGAGGAGGAGTACCCGGAAGAGGAAGCCGAAGAGGAAGAGGCCGACGAGGAGGAAGAGGGCGCTCCGGAAGAGGCCGAGGAAGCCGAGGAGGAAGAAGCCGAGGAGGAGGAGGCCCCGAAGCCCGCGCGGCGGCGGCCCGCCGCCCGACGGCGTACCGCGGAATCCGCGAGCCGTCCCAAGGCATCCCGGGCCAAGTCGAAGCCACAGGAACCGGACGAGGCCGGCGACGAGGACGAGGAGCCGTCGAAGCCCCGGCGGCGCAGCACCCGCGCCGCGGCATCCGCCACCGGACGCGCTCCGGTCCGGCGGACGAGGAAGTGAGTCCGATGACGCGAACACTCGGAGAGGCCACCCGCCGGCTGGGCAAGACCGCCACGGAGACCGTGGGCAAGGCCGGCAAGACCGCCGCCGGCACCGCGGGACAGGCCGGTAAGACGGCCACCGGGGCGGCCGGCAGCGCCGGCAAGGCGGTGCAGGACCTCTCACCCACCAAGCACCTGCAGAAATCACTGCAGGGTCTGGCCGGAACGTTTGCCGAGCGTGCCCTGTCGGCGGTCTCCGACAAGGTGACCGGGACTGCCGGGCGCCTCAACGACTATGCCGAGGGCGGGGGCGGGAACCTGCTCGGAGCGGTGACCGGTGTGCAGAAGTCCGGCGAGGGCGAGTCGCGGTTCAGCGGAGCCATGGAGAACATCAAGCAGACCGCCAAGGACAAGTTCGAGGACGTGAAGGAATCCCTCGGCGGAGGCGGCAAGGGTAAGGGCGGCGGCGGCAAGAAGATCAAGCTCACCAATATCGTCGAACAGGTCGACGTCGGCGTTCCGATCCGGCTCGCCTACGACCAGTGGACCCTGTTCGCGGACTGGCCGAAGTTCATGAAGAAGGTCGAGCAGGTCGAGCAGGCCTCGGACGAGAAGCTGCAGTGGACCGGCAAGGTGTTCTGGTCCCGGCGCAACTGGGAGTCGACGATCCTCGAACAGGTTCCGTTCGATCGGATCGTGTGGCGCTCGAAGGGCGCCAAGGGCTACATCGACGGGGCGGTGACCTTCCACGAGATCACCGACAACCTGACCCGCATCATCATGGTGCTCGAGTACCACCCCAAGGGGCTGTTCGAGAAGACGGCCAACCTGTGGCGAGCCGTGGGACGACGAGCACGACTGGAGCTCAAGCACTTCGAACGCCATGTGATGACCGAGGCCGTCCTGCACGCCGAGGACATCCAGGGCTGGCACGGCGAGATCCGCGACAGCGAGGTCGTCAAGGACGACGAGACCGCCCGGCGCGAAGAGGAAGAACAGGAGCAGGAGGACCAGGAGCAGGACGTCGGGGACGAAGGCGCGGAGGACGAACTCGCCGAGGACGAGACCGAGGACGAACTCCCCGAGGACGAGACCGAGGACGAGGAGGAACTCCCCGAGGACGAACTCTCCGAAGAGGAGGACGAGGAGGAGCTCCCCGAGGATCAGGACGAGGAAGACGAGGGCCTGCAGGACGAAGCCGACGAGGAGCCGGAGGAGGAACCGGCACCCGCACGTCGACGGCGCGCGGGCACAAGCACCCGCAAGGGTGCCAGGCGAGGAGCACGCACATGACCATCCAACCCGCCGGCGGCGGCGGCGGAGGTGGCGGCGGCACGATGGCCCGCCCCAACTCCTCCGGTCTGGCCGACGTCATCGACACCATCCTGGACAAGGGACTCGTCATCGACGCGTTCGTGCGGGTGTCGCTGGTGGGCATCGAACTGCTGACCATCGACGCACGCATCGTGGTGGCCAGTGTCGATACCTATCTGCGGTTCGCCGAGGCGGTGAACCGGCTCGAGATCTCGCAGAACGAACCGAAGGGCCTGCCCGACCTCGTCGGTGACATCACCCAGGGCGGGGCGAAGCACAAGACCAAGGGCGCGCTCGAGGCCGCGGGCGAGAAGGTCATGGACTTCCTCGGCGACGTGGAAGACAAGCGGCAGACGGCCAGCCGACCGAAGAGAAGGGGGGATTGATGTCCACCGATCAGGCCGCAGAGGCACCCGAGAGCGAAGGCGGGCAGAGCACCGCGATGTACGTCTACGGCATCGTGCCGGCCGACGTGGAGCCCGAGGAGCACGCGAAGGGCGTGGGGAAGCCCCAGAGCGACGTTGCGGTGGTGCGCCACGGCGACATCGCCGCACTGGTCAGCGAGATCTCGGTCGACCGGCCGCTCGGCACGCCCGACGATCTGAAGGCGCACGCGGAACTGCTGGACGGTTCCGCGGCCGTCGCACCCGTGCTGCCGCTGCGGTTCGGGGCGGTGATGACGGATGCGGAGGCGGTGGAGCGGGAGCTGCTCGAGGAGAACCACGACGAGCTGAAGGCAGCACTGGACGAGCTCGAGGGGCGTGCGCAGTTCGTGATCAAGGGCCGCTACGTCGAGAACGCGGTCCTGCGCGAGGTGCTCGACGAGAACTCCGAGGCCGCCCGGCTGCGCGACGAGATCCGCGACAAGTCGGAGGACGCCACCCGCGACGCCCGCATGGCTCTCGGGGAGATCATCAGCCAGGCGATCGAGTCCAAACGCGCCGAGGACACCCGCCGGGTGATCGACGCCCTCGAGGCCCTCGAACCGATGGTCAACGAGCGGCAGCCCACCCACGAGGAGGACGCGGCCCACGTCGCCGTCCTCGTCGAACTCGACCGTCAGGGCGAGCTCGAGGAGGCGGTGGGTTCGCTCGCGCACGAGTGGGACGGCCGGGTCGAGATGACGCTGCTGGGCCCGATGGCGGCGTACGACTTCGTGATGAAGCGGGAACCGGAGGGCTGACACATGGGACTGATCTCGTCCATCCTCTTGTTGCCGCTCGCCCCGGTCAAAGGCGTGCTCTGGCTCGGCGAAGTCATCCAGGACCAGGTCGAGCAGACACTCCACGACCCGGCGACCATTCGGAGGGAACTCGAGGAGATCGACGAGGCGGCGGCGGCCGGTCGACTGTCGGAGGACGAGAAGGAGAAGGCGCAGCAGGCGGTCCTCGACCGCATGATCCGGCCTGGCGGCGGTACGGCACCCGCCGGGGGGAGTGAGAACCTGTGAGCGGCAGGGCGACGCCCGAGGATTCCGACGACGTCTACGACGACGACGAGCAGCCGCCGCCCCTGACGGCAGGGGAGGCCGCCGCGGCCGCCCTCGAGCACCTCGTGGAGCTGACCTCGAAGGAGCCCCAGGGGGCCACCTCGGTGGAGCCGGCCGATCACGGCTGGACCGTGGAGATCGAGGTGCTCGAGGATCGGCGCATCCCGTCGTCGGCGGACATGCTGGCCCTCTACGAGGTGGAGATCGACCTGGACGGAAACCTGCTGGCATACCGCCGAACCAAGCGCTACGGCCGCGGCAGCAGCGACATCGGCGAAAGGGCCCGGCGATGACCGTGATGGGGGGCAGCTCGTCGCCGCAGCCGTCCGGGGGCGGTCACCAGTCGACGAACCTCGGCGACATCCTCGAGCGGGTCCTCGACAAGGGCCTGGTGATCGCCGGCGACATCCAGGTCAATCTGCTCGACATCGAGTTGCTCACCATCAAACTGCGGTTGGTGATCGCCTCCCTCGAGACGGCGAAGGCCGTGGGCATCGACTGGTGGGAGTCGGATCCGTGGCTCAGCAGCAAGGCCCGCAACCGCGAGATCGATCGGGAGGACGACAAGCTGGAACTCGAGAACCGGCGGCTGCGCGAGCGGATCGCCGAACTCGAGTCCGGGCAGGGCCGCGAGGCCGTCGAGAGCGCTCGCGTGGAAGAGGAGGATCGTGACTGACGGAACCGGAGTGTGGTTGTACGCCGTGACGGACGACGGGCTCGCCGAGGAGGACCTCGGCGAGCTCACCGGCGTCGCGGGAGAAGCGGTGCGCGCCGTGACCGCCGGGGGGCACGCCGCCGTCGTTGGTTCGGTGCCGCTCGAGGTGTTCGGGGAGGAGCCGTTGCGGCACAACCTCGAGGACCTGCAGTGGCTCGAGGCGACGGCCCGGGCGCACGACGCCGTGGTGTCCGCCCTCGTGCGGCGGGGTGCGGTGATCCCGCTGCGCCTGGCCACCGTCTATCTCGACGACGCCCGCGTGCGCGATCTGCTGGACGAGCGGCGTGCGAACTTCGAGTCGGCGCTGGCCCTGGTGACCGGCCGCACGGAGTGGGGGGTCAAGGCGTACGGCGACCGGCGGGCCCTCGCCGACGCGGTGGCGGAGGCGCAGATCGCGGGCAGCGCCAAGGGCTCCGGCACCGCCTACCTGCTCCGTCGCCGCGCCCAGCTGTCGGCGCAGGAGTCCGTCGAGCGCGACGCCGCGGCCCGTGCCGACGAGATCCACTCCCGGTTGGTGCGGCAGGCCGCCGCCGGCCGGCGTCAGGCCGCGACGGATCCGGCGCTGAGCGGCCGGCGGGACTGGATGGTGCTCAACGGCACGTATCTGGTGGACGACGACCGCGCGGACGAGTTCGCGGCGACGGTCGAGGAACTCGGCAAGGAGTTTCCCGGGATCCGGCTCGAGCTGACCGGGCCGTGGCCGCCGTATTCGTTCGCCGGTGTGGAGCGGACATCCACATGAATCACGTCAGCGAGAGCGCCGACGGCGAGCGCCGCATCGCCCTCATCGACCTGCTGGACCGGGTGCTCGCCGGCGGGGTCGTCATCACCGGCGACATCAAGCTGTCCATCGCGGACGTCGACATGGTGCAGATCTCGCTGCGTGCCCTGATCTCGTCCATCAGTACGCTGTCGGTCACCGGGATCGAACCGCCCGTCCCCCGCGACGCCCTGGAGGCGCCGGATGAGTGAATTCGACGGCATTTCACCGCGTATCGACTCGGATCCCGAGTCGGTCGAGCGTGGGCTGGTCACGCTCGTCCTCACCCTCGTGGAGCTGCTGCGGCAGCTGATGGAGCGGCAGGCGCTGCGGCGCGTGGAGGAGGGGGACCTGAGCGACGAGCAGATCGAGCGCATCGGCACCACCCTCATGCTGCTCGAGGAACGCATGGGGGAGTTGCGTGACCACTTCGGGCTCACCCCCGAGGATCTCAACATCGACCTCGGACCGCTGGGGACACTGCTGCCCCGGGAGTGAGCCCGCGCCGCTCACATGCCGGCGACCTCGATGCGGTCGTGATCCGCGACGGCCCCGGCGAGGATCCGCACGTGATCCTCCACGGTGCCGAGCGTGTGCTCGATCGCGGTCAGCCGGCTCACGTAGTGGCCGACCGGGTATTCGGCGGTGATGCCGATACCGCCGTGCATCTGGATCGCCTCCTGCCCGACCTTCCGTGCCGACCGGCCCACCTGCAGCTTGGCCCGCGACCCGATGGTCGGGTCGACGATGCCGTCGGCGAGGGCCATGGTGGCGTACAGGCTCATGCTCGACGCCAGTTCGAGCAGCACGTACATGTCGGCCGCGCGGTGGGTCAGGGCCTGGAAGCGGGCGAGCGGGGCGCCGAACTGCTTGCGCTGCTTGAGGTAATCGGTCGTCAGGCGCAGCGTCTCGGCCAGCGCACCGACCGCCTCCGCGCACAGGGCGGCCTGGGCCCGTACCTGGGCGGCGGTGATCGCCGCCGTGGCGTCCACGGCCTCGCCGAGCGGCACGGCGACGGCCGAGTCGAGGACGAGTTGCGCGGCGCGGCGCTCGTCGTGGGTGCGGTACGCGGTGCGGGTGACGCCGGCCGCGTCGGCGTCGACGAGGAACAGCCCGGCACCTCCCTCGGGAAGGCGGGCGGACACGACGAACGTCTCGGCGCAATCCCCGTGCAGCACAGGGTTCTTGCGGCCGGTGAGGGACCAGGCGTCGCCGGTGCGGGCGGCGGTCGTGGCGATCTCGGTGGCGGGCCACCGGCTGCCGGGCTCGTCGTGGGCGAACGCGAGCAGCAGCGCGCCCTCGGACAGCCGCGGCAGGAGGTCCGCGCGCTGCTCGTCGGTGCCGACCTCGGCGACGAGGCCGCCCGGCAGGAACACCGCATTCAGCAGCGGTTCGGGGGCCAGGGCTCGGCCGATCTCGCCCATGACGGCCATGACCTCCACCGGTCCGGCGCCCATTCCGCCGTGCTCCTCGGCGAACGGCAGGCCGAGCACGCCGAGTTCGGCGAGCTGGCGCCACACCTCGTCGCTCCAGCCGCGGTCGGTGTCGGCGACCTTGTTACGGGTCTCGGTGTCGTAGGTGCCCGAGAGCACGTCGCGGACGGTCTTGCGGAGCAGGTCCTGTTCGGTATCGAGTTCGAAGTTCATGACAGTGGCTCACAATCCGAGGATGGAGGAGGCAATGATCGAGCGCTGCACCTCGCTCGACCCGCCGTAGATGGACACCTTGCGGTAGTTCAGGTAGGTCGGGGCGGTGTGCTGCGCCCACTCCGGCGAGTCGATGCCCGCGGCGCCGACGGGCAGCGAGTCGGGTCCGGCGATGTCGGTGAGCAGTTCGGTGACCGCCTGCTGCAACTCCGAGCCGCGCAGCTTCAGCAGCGACGACGCCGGATTGGGCTTGCCGTCGGCGGACCCGGCGACCACCCGCAGCTGCGTGAGCTCGAGCGTGAGCAGTTCGTTCTCGAGCTCGGCGAGGCGCGCGGCGAACAGCGGATCGTCGATCAGGGTGCCGGATCCGGTCCGGGTCTGCGCGGCGAGCTGCTTGGCGCGGGCGAGCCGCACCTTGGTGGCGCCGACGCGGGCGATGCCGGTGCGTTCGTTGCCGAGCAGGAACTTCGCGTAGCTCCAGCCCGCGTTCTCCTCGCCGACCAGGTTCTCGGCGGGGACCCGCACGTTCTCGAAGAAGACCTCGTTGACCTCGTAGCTGCCGTCGACGAGCTTGATCGGGCGGACGGTCACGCCGGGCGTGGTCATGTCGATGAGCAGCATCGAGATGCCGGCCTGCTTCTTCGGTGCATCCGGGTCGGTGCGCACCAGGCAGAAGATCCAGTCGGCGTGCTGGGCGAGGGTGGTCCACGTCTTCTGGCCGTTGACGATGTAGTCGTCGCCGTCGCGCACCGCGCGGGTCTTCAGGGAGGCCAGGTCGGAGCCGGCCTCGGGCTCCGAGAATCCCTGGCACCACCAGATGTCGAGGTTCGCGGTGGCGGGCAGGAAGCGCTCCTTCATCTCCTGCGAGCCGAACTGCGCGATCACGGGACCGATCATGGACGCGTTGAACGGCAGCGGATCGGGCACCGAGGCGAGCTGCATCTCGTTGAGCCAGATGTTTCGCTGCACGGGGGTCCAGTCCTTGCCGCCCCACTCGACGGGCCAGTTCGGCACCGCCAGACCCTTGGCGTTGAGGATCTGCTGGCTCCGGACGACCTCGTCGCGGTCCAGGTGCCGGCCGGCAGCCACTTTCTCTCGGATCTCGGCGGGGAACTCGGTGGTGAAGAACGTGCGCAGTTCGTCGCGGAACGCGAGCTCTTCGTCGGTGAGCTTCAGGTTCATGGGGGCCTTCCGTCACGGTTGTGCCTGTGCGAGCGCAGCATGGGACCACGGCCCGATCCCGTTTTCACGCTGCATGATTCGCGGAGGGATGGGGGCTCGTTCGCCCTGGTGCTGCGTACACCCGTACTGTAACTTGACACTGTTAGGTTGTCCAGGCCGACCCCCGGGACCGACCCCCGGACCGACGCCGAGGAAGGAGCGCCGATGGCACGACCCCGTACCCCGCTGCTCAGCCGCCCGCTCATCCGCGAGACCGCCCTGCGCCTCGTCGACGCGCACGGACTCGACGAACTGTCCATGCGCAAGATCGCCGCCGAGCTCCATGTCAGCGCGCCGTCGCTGTACAGCCACTACTCGAACAAGGACGAGCTGCTCGACGACATCGCCGACCAGGTCGGCGAGTCCGTCGACATCAGCGGATTCGACACCGAAGACTGGCAGGAGGCGCTGCGCGTCTGGGCGAGGTCCTACCGCGCCGCTCTCGCCGAGCACCCGAACCTCGTACCGTTCCTCGCGCGCAGCCCGGGCCGGCGCGAGGTCGCCCTCGATCAGGCCAACGCCGTGCACGGCGGCCTGACCCGGGCCGGGTGGCCGCCACGGACCGCGACACTGATCGGCGCGTCGATCAAGTACATCGTCGTCGGCTCGGCCATCGCCTCGTTCTCGGGCGGCTTCCTCGACGACCTCACCATCTACCGGGAGCGCTATCCCCATCTGTCCCAGGCACACCGGCTGCGCGAGCACGCGGACGAGATCGACCGCGACGGCTTCGAGCTGGCGCTCGAGTCGTTCCTGCAGGGCCTGGCGCAGCGGTTCGCGAGCCTCACCGGCGCGGACCGCTGACCGGTCTCAGGTACGGCGCAACCGCACGAACCGCAGATGCCGGCCCGCCGCCCGGTAGTCGGCCTCGCTGCCGTCGACGTCGAAGCCCATCGCCGCGCACAACCGCGGCGCGACCTTCGGGTGCCGGCGCCCGTACCGCGCCATGAACTCCGCCGCCTCCTCCGGATCGAGGAACTCCGCGGCCACCGCGACCCGTTCGCGGCCCGACTCGATCCGCGCCGCGGGATGCGCCCGCAGGTTGCGGTACCAGTCGGTCTGCTTCCCGAAGCCGACGGCCACGACGAATCCACCGGACGTGTCCTCGTGGTTCACCACCTCGAGCACCGTCTGCCGCGGCAGTCCGCTGCGCCGGCCGACGTGGTGCAGCAGCAGGAACCGGCGGCCCAGCACCCGCCCCAGCCCGATCCGGTAGAGGTGGATCGGAGCGCGCAGGAATCGGCGGCGCAGTCCGGTCGGTGGTGCGGCAGGCTCGGTGATGCGCATTCCTTCACTGTGCGCCCGATCCGTCCGCTGCACCACCGGGACGCCCACACGGATCGGCTGCGGGACCGGCGCGACGGCCCTACCGTTGACTCATGCACCGTCCCATTCGCATCGGTCTTCAACTGCAGCCCCAGCATCAGCCCGACTACGGGAAGATCCGCGACACCGTGCTCCGCGCCGAGGACGCCGGCGCCGACATCGTCTTCAACTGGGACCACTTCTATCCCCTCTCCGGGGACCCGGACGGCGCCCACTTCGAATGCTGGACGATGCTCGGCGCGTGGGCCGAACAGACCGAGCGCGTCGAGATCGGAGCGCTCGTCACCGGCGGCGGCTACCGCAATCCCGATCTGCTCGCCGACATGGCCCGCACCGTCGACCACATCAGCGGCGGCCGGCTCATCCTCGGCATCGGCGCGGGCTGGTTCGAGAAGGACTACGTCGAGTACGGCTACGACTTCGGCACCAAGGGTTCCCGGCTGAAACTGCTCGGCGAATACCTGCCCCGGATCACCGCGCGGCTCGCGAAGCTCAACCCCCCGCCGACCCGGCACATCCCGCTGCTCATCGGCGGCGGCGGACCCCGCAAGACCATCCCGCTGGTGGCGCAGTACGCCGACATCTGGCACAGCTTCGGGGACCTCGACACCCACACGGAGAAGGCGGAGATCCTCGCGGCGCGCTGCGCCGACGCCGGCCGCTCACCGAACGAGGTCGAGCGGTCCGTGCCGTGGCCCGGAACCGCGCACGCGGCCGCCTTCGTCGATGCGGGCGTCACCCTGTTCACCGTCGGTGTCGGCGGTCCCGACTACGACCTGAGCGGCCTCCTCGAGGCGATCGGGTGGCGGGACGAGAACTCCGCACCGCCGCTGTCCGGGCTGGCCTGACCGGGCGGCTCCAGGGCCGGGATGCGGCAACCGGGCGGTCCGGTTCCCGGCTGCCTGCGCGCACATCGTCGTTGCGTCCGCCTGGTCACTCTGTTTACTGTAGTTGAAGCCACGTATGGTCGACCCCCGCGGAAGGCGGTGAGCGGCGTGAACCCTGAAGGCGTGTGGATCGCCGGTGGATACCAGTCCGACTTCGCGCGGAACCTGACCCGGGAGGACCGGAACATCGCGGACCTCGTCGCGGAGACGGTGACGGAAACGCTGCGCGACGCCCGCATCGACGTCGCCGACGTCGGGGTGATCCACGTCGGCAATGCCTTCGGACAGCTCTACACCGGCCAGGGACACCTCGGCGGCATGCCGGCCTCCGTGCTGCCCGAGCTGTGGGGGATCCCGGCCACCCGGCACGAGGGGGCCTGCGCGTCCGGCTCCCTTGCCGTGCTCGCCGCGATGGCCGATCTCGAGGCCGGGCGCTACGACTGCGCCCTCGTGCTCGGCGTCGAACTCGAACGGTGCGTCCCCGGCGACGCCGGCACCCGGGTCATGAACGCCGCGGCCTGGGTGGGACAGGAAGGCGCCGACGCGAAGTACATGTGGCCGTACATGTTCGACAAGATCGCCGACGAATACGACCGCCGCTACGGCCTCGACGACGAGCACCTGAGGGCGATCGCGGAACTGAACATCCGCAACGCCCGCGCCAATCCGAATGCGCAGACCCGCAACCGGACCTACGGACCCGGCAGTTTCGGCCCGGACGAGGCCGCCAATCCGGTGGTCGAGGGACGCCTCCGCAGGACCGACTGCAGTCCGCTGACGGACGGCGCCGCGGGCATGGTGCTGCTGAGCAACCGCTACCTGAGCCGGCACCCACGCACCGTCGACGACATGTCCCGCATCCTCGGCTGGGGCCACCGCACGGTCGGACTGTCCTTGTCCGGCAAGCTCGCCCGCGACGGCGACGATCCCCTCGTCATGCCCCACGTGCGCGCCACGATCGTCGACGCGTTCGAGCGGAGCGGCATCGGCGGCGTCCGGGACCTCGACCTGATCGAAACACACGACTGCTTCACCGTCAGCGAATACCTGGCCGTCGACCACTTCGGGATCACCGCCCCCGGCCGGAGCTGGCAGGCGATCGAGAACGGCGACCTCGAAATCGGCGGCCGCATCCCCATGAACCCCAGCGGGGGCCTTCTCGGCGGCGGGCATCCGGTCGGCGCCACCGGAGTCCGGATGCTGCTGGACTGCCACCGCCAGATCACCGGCCGCGCCGGCGACTACCAGGTCCCCGGCGCCACGCGAGCCGCGACCCTGAACATCGGCGGAAGTACGACCACCACGGTCAGTTTCGTCGTCGGCTGAAAGGACATCCATGGAACTCGAGATTCTGGGACGGGCACTGTCCACCCTGCCCGCGGACGACGACCACCCGTACCGCACCGGTCCGTGGCGCCCGCAACACACGGAGCGGCGTGCCGACGACCTCGAGGTGATCGGCGACCTGCCGGCCGACCTCGACGGCGTGTACCTGCGCAACACCGAGAACCCGGCGCACCCGGCACTCGAAGGTCTCTATCATCCCTTCGACGGTGACGGCATGATTCACGTCGTCGGATTTCGCGACGGAAAAGCCTTCTACCGTAACAGATTCGTGAAGACCGACGGCTTCCTGGCCGAGCAGGAGGCCGGTGGCCCGTTGTGGGCGGGCATCGCCGAACGGCCGCAGAACTCGATCCGCCAGGACGGCTGGGGCGCCCGCGGCCGCATGAAGGATGCCTCCAGTACGGACGTCACCGTGCATCGCGGCGTCGCCCTGACCAGCTTCTGGCAGTGCGGGGACCTCTACCGCCTCGACCCGACCACGCTCGAGACCCTCGGCAAGGCGACGTGGGACGGCCGATTCCCCTCCGACTGGGGCGTTTCCGCGCATCCCAAGGTCGACGTCCGCACCGGCGAACTGCTGTTCTTCAACTACGGCACCGACGCCCCGTACCTGCACTACGGCGTGGTCGACGCCGACGATCGGCTGGTGCACTACGTCGACATCCCCCTGCCCGGCCCCCGCCTGCCCCACGACATGGCGTTCACCGAGAACTACGCGATTCTCAACGACTGCCCCCTGTTCTGGATCCCGGAGGCCCTCGCGCGCGGCAGGTACGTGCCGCGCTACCACCCCGACCTGCCGATGCGGCTCGGCGTGATTCCCCGGCGCGGCCGTCCCGACCAGATCACCTGGTTCGACGCCGACCCGACCTACGTGCTGCACTGGACCAACGCCTACGAAGACGGCGACGAGATCGTGCTCGAGGGATTCCATCAGGAGACACCGGAACCGCCGGACGACGGCACCGGACCGATCTACCGGCGGCTGTTCCGTTCGCTGGCGCTCGACCGCATGGGCACCCACCTGCACCGCTGGCGGCTGAACCTGCGCACCGGCTCGCTCACCGAGGAACGGCTGTCCGAGTCCGTCACCGAATTCGGGATGATCAATCCGCATCACGGCGGCGTCCGCCACCGCTACACCTACGCCGCGACGGGGGTGCCGGGCTGGTTCCTCTTCGACGGCCTCGTCAAACACGACGTGCAGACGGGGGCGGAGGAGCACTACTCGTTCGGCGAGGGCGTCTTCGGCAGCGAGACCGTGATGGCGCCCCGCACCGGGTCGGCCGCCGAGGACGACGGCTACCTGATCACGATCACCACCGACATGAACCGGGACCGGTCCGAATGCCTGGTCTTCGACGCGCGGCAACCGGGGGACGGACCGCTCGCGCGGATCGGACTCCCCGAACGGGTCTCGAGCGGCACCCACTCGACCTGGGCGGCGGGTTCGGACCTCCCGGGGTGGCGGGACGCGGACCGGGCAGGCGACGTCCTGAACCTATGATCAGCTGTCGATGGCAGGTTCCGGCACGGTCACCGAACTCGAGCCGGGCGGTGACAACGCGATCGCGGTCACCCTCGGCATCCTCGGCGACGAGTGGAACCTGTGGATTCTGCGGTACGCGTTGCAGGGCGACCGCCGCTACCGGGACTGGATCGAGCGGGGGGAGATCTCCAACGCGGTGCTGACCGCGCGCCTGGCCCGCCTCACCGACGCGGAACTCCTCGAGCGGGTGCAGTACCAGGAGCGGCCGGCTCGGCACGAGTACCGGTTGACGGCCCGCGGCCACGGCGTGTGGCCGGTTCTGCTCACCATGTGGGCGTGGGAACAGCAGTGGGCGCCCGATCACCGGGGACAGCTCCCGGCCAGGCGGCACGCGGTCTGCGGCGCCCGGTTCACACCGGTGCTCGTCTGCGGCCACTGCGACCGGCCCGCCGGCGCACCCGACGTGGACGCGCAGCTCGGCCCCAGCGGACAGTGGCCGCGCAGCGTGCCGGCCGCGACCGGTCGCCGACGGTCCGGCCGTGCTCGCGCGCCGGAGATCCTGCCGCACACGATGGAACTGCTCGGCGACCGGTGGTCGGCGGCGCTGCTCGGGGCGGCGTTCCTCGGCGCCACCCGCTACGGGCAGTTCGCCGAGCGCATGGGGGCACCTCCGACGGTGGTGGCCGACCGGCTCCGGCGCTTCACCGAGCTGGGCGTCCTGCAGGAACTGCCCAATCCCGACCGCCCGGCGTGGGTGACCTACCACCTCACCGACAAGGGGCGGGCGTTCTTCCCCGTCGTCGCCTGCATGATCGACTGGGGGCTGCGCTGGTTCCGCGCACCGGAGGGACCGGCGATCGTCCTGCGTCACCGCCTCTGCGGCCACACCTTCGCACCCGCACTGACGTGCAGTCACTGCAGGGAGCGGCTGCGGGCCTCCACCGTCTCGATCGAACCCACCGGCGGCTGACCCGCCCCGGCACATCCGTCGGACGGCGCGATTCGGATTAGGCTCCCACCATGCCCGAATCCGTGATGGCGAAACGGAGCACCGTGGCGGCGCTGCTCCTGGCGGTGCTCCTGGCGCTGACTGCGACGGCCTGTTCCTCAGGCGGTGGTCGACCGTCGGCTCCCCAGGACCTGTGTTCCCCGCCCGGGGTCGGCGGGGCCTCCGCCGCACCGACCAATCTCGACACGTCGGCCGCCGCCGCGGAGGACCGCTACACCACCCCGGGCGTGGTGCCGCTCGAGTCGATCGACGTTTCCGGGCTGAACCTCATCACCCCCGGTGTGCTCACCGTAGGCACGCTCTCCGACGCGCCACCGAGCATCTGCGTGAACTCCCAGGGCGAGTTCACCGGCTACGACAACGAACTGCTGAAGGCCATCGCCGAGAAACTCGGTCTCCGCGTGGAGTTCGTCGGCACCGAGTTCGCGGGCCTGCTCGCCCAGGTGGCCGGCCGGCGCTTCGACGTCGGCTCGTCGTCGATCACCACCACGGACGAACGTCGCCGGCTGGTCGGCTTCACCAACGGCTACGACTTCGGCTACTTCTCGCTGGTCGTGCAGAACGGCAGTCCCATCCGCGGCTTCGGGGACCTGAACGCGTCCACCCGCATCGGGGTCGTGCAGGGAACCGTCCAGGACGACTACGTCGTCAACACCCTCGGTCTCGATCCGGTGAAGTTCCCGGACTACAACACCGCGTACGCGAACCTGAAGACCGGCCAGATCGACGCGTGGGTGGCGCCGTCGCAGCAGGCCGAGGGCGCGATCGCGCCGGGTGATCCGACGTCGATCGTGCAGAACACGTTCAGCCTCAACAACTACGTCGGCTGGGCCGTGTCCCGGGAGAACCAGGCGCTGATCGACGCGCTCAACTCCGGGCTCGACGCCGTGATCGCCGACGGCACCTGGGCCGAGCTCTACACCGAATGGGTCCCCCGGGAACTGCCCGAGGGCTGGAAGCCCGGCAGCAAGGCCGCGCCGGAACCCGACCTGCCGGACTTCGCGGCGCTGGCCGCCGAAAACACCGCCAGCGGCGAGGAGCCGGCGGCCACGGCCCCGAAGTCCACGCTCGAACAGCTGCGCGAGACGTTCTTCTCGTGGGAGCTGTACCGGCACGCCTTCCCGGATCTGCTGAAGACCGGTCTGCCGAACACCCTGATCCTGGCGCTGACCTCCGGGCTCGCCGGCACGGTCCTCGGCATGCTGCTCGCCATGGCGGGGATATCGCGCACCCGCTGGCTGCGCTGGCCCGCCCGCGTCTACACCGACATCTTCCGCGGCCTGCCCGCGGTGGTGATCATCCTGCTCGTCGGCCTCGGCCTCGGCCCGGTGGTGCAGGGCGCCACGGGCAACAACCCGTACTGGCTGGGCGCGGCGGCGCTGGCGCTGCTCGCGGCCGCATACATCGGGGAGATCTTCCGCTCCGGCATCCAGTCGGTCGAACCGGGGCAGATGGAGGCGGCCCGGGCCCTGGGCTTCAGCTACCGCCGGGCGCTGACACTGGTGGTGATCCCGCAGGGCGTGCGGCGCGTGCTGCCCGCGCTGATGAACCAGTTCATCTCGCTCATCAAGGACTCGTCGCTCATCTACTTCCTCGGTCTGCTGGCCACCCAGCGCGAACTGTTCGCCGTCGGCCGCGACCTGAACGCGCAGACCGGCAACCTCTCGCCGCTCGTCGCGGCGGGCCTGTTCTACCTCATCCTCACCGTGCCGTTGACTCATCTCGTGAACTACATCGACCACCGCCTGCGCACCGGCCGGCCCGAGGCCACCCTCGACCCGCTCGAGCAGGAACTCGTCGTGGAGAGGGGCTGACCGATGCCGACCACCATCCGGGACAGCGTGTCCCTCACCGGGACCGGACTGCACCTGGCCTTCGGCACCAACAAGGTGCTGCGCGGCGTCGACATCCACGTCGACGCCGGCAAGACCGTCACCGTCATCGGCCCGTCCGGCTCGGGCAAGTCGACCCTGCTGCGCGTGCTCAACCGGCTGCACGAACCCGACGCCGGCGACATCCTCCTCGACGACCGCTCGGTGCTGAAGGACAACCCCGACGAGCTGCGGCAGCGGATCGGGATGGTGTTCCAGCACTTCAACCTCTTCCCGCACAAGACGGTGGCCGAGAACATCGCGCTCGGCCCCCGCAAGCTCAAGGGGCTGTCGAAGGAGCAGGCCCGCGCGCTCGCCCTCGAACAACTCGATCTCGTCGGCCTGAAGCACAAGGCCGACTCCCGTCCCGGCAACCTGTCCGGCGGGCAGCAGCAGCGCGTCGCGATCGCCCGCGCGCTCGCGATGGCCCCGCAGGTGATGTTCTTCGACGAGGCCACCTCGGCGCTCGACCCGGAACTGGTCAAGGGGGTCCTCGCCCTGATGGCCGATCTCGCGTCCGGCGGCATGACGATGGTGGTCGTCACCCACGAGATGGGCTTCGCCCGCTCGGCGTCGGACACGGTGGTGTTCATGGACCACGGCGCGGTCGTGGAAACCGGTCCCCCCGACGAACTGTTCGACGCCCCGAAGACCGAACGACTGCAGCAGTTCCTGTCGCAGGTGCTGTAGGCCGCTCCGCGGCCGGTGCGTCCTTCGGGTTGCCCCAGCCGCCCAAAGGACGCACCGGCGCGGTGCGCGAGGTCAGCCTCCTTCGGAAGTGCTCAACCGCTGCGCCGCGTCGTAGAGCGAATGGGCGTGTAGTTCGAACAGGGCGACGAGATCGACGCTGTCGCCGCCGATCTCCTTGGCGATGAACAGCCCGTCGGCGCCGGCCATCGCGTACGTGGTCAGCAGGGCGACCGAGCCGTCCGACAGGCCGGGCGCGAGGTCGCGGATTGCGTCGACGAGGCGGAGGCGTGCTTGCTCACGCACCTGCAGGAACATTGTGCGGGCGCTCGGTTCGACCGGGCGCCGCTCGAGGGTGAGCATCAGCCCCAGCCGCAGGAAGTCCGGTGAATCCAACAGCGTCTTCGCGACCTGCATCGCCAGGGCCACGATGCGTTCGCGTGGGTTGTCGCCGTCCGGTACGGTCCACCCGGACAGCCAGGTGTCGAAACTGCGCTCGATCACCGCGGCGATCAGCTCGTCCTTGTCCTTGAAATGCCAGTAGATCGAGCTCGCGGGCAGACCGCACTTCTTGCTCACCAGCGCAATGCTGGTGCCCTCGTAGCCTCGCTCGGCGGCGACCTCCACGGCGGCGTCCAGAATCCGGCGACGGGACTCCTCGCCGTTCGCGCGGCGCTGCCGGGTCCTCTTCTGCTCGTCCACGAGCGCTCCTCAGGTTGCGACGGTGTGTATTGACTCACACTGCACGCCAGCTTACTGTAGTGACCACTACAGGAACAATCCCTGATCTTCGGCGGCCGGATTCCACCCCGCCGATCGACACCCTTCCCCGCTCGACGAGAGGTCTCGACGTGACCGACATCCCGCACTACGACGTCGCCGTCATCGGCTACGGCCCCACCGGCGTGACCGCCGCGAACATCCTCGGCCAGATCGGATTGAAAGTGCTTGTGATCGAGCGCAATCCGGATATCTACGGCAGGGCGAGGGCAATCTCCACCGACGAGGAGGTGCTGCGAATCTGGCAGCAGGTCGGCCTGGCGGACCGCCTGCAGGAGGACATGCTCGCCGGCAACGCCGCTACCTTCGTCGACGCGAACGGCGCACCGTTCACGGAGATCGCACCGGTGTCCCACGGATCCGGTCACCCGCCTCAGCAGTTCATCTACCAGCCCGCACTCGAGAAAGTGCTGCGCGGCGGGGTCGAACGATTCCCCAACGTGGATGTCCTGCTCGAGCACGAGTGCCTGCGGGTCCTCCAGGACGCGACCGGGGTCGAGCTGATGCTGGCCGACCTACGGAACGACGCCTTCGAACGCGTGCGTGCGTCCTACGTGATCGCCGCCGACGGTGGCGCGAGCCCCACCCGTGCTCAGCTCGGGATCGGCTACGAGGGCCGGACCTACGCCGAACGGTGGGTGGTCATCGATACGAAGGTGCTGCAGGAGTGGCCGGGCCACGATCGGCTCCGGTTCCACTGCAACCCCGACCGTCCGACCGTGGACTGCCCGACACCGCTCGGACACCACCGGTGGGAATTCCCGGTCCGCGACGACGAGGACGAGGACGAACTGGTCACCGACGCAGCGATCTGGCGCGTACTCAACAACCAGGGCATCACCGACACGCAGGTGAAGATTCTCCGCGCAGTCGTCTACAGCCACCACGTGCGCTTCGCCGACCGCTGGCGCGTCGGCCGGGTCTTCCTCGCCGGCGACGCCGCCCACGCGATGCCGCCGTGGATCGGCCAGGGCATGTCCGCCGGGGTGCGCGACGTGGCAAACCTGTGCTGGAAGCTCGCCGCAGTGCTCGACGGCACCCTGCCCGAATCGATCCTCGACAGCTATCAACTGGAACGCCTGCCCCATGTGCGGGAGGTGACCGACCGCGCGGTCAAGGTGGGCCGGCTCATCACCCAGCGGCACGCTGTACTCGCGGCCGTGCGTGATCGGTTCTTCCGGATTGCCATGCGGGTACCGGGGATTCCCGAATGGCTACGCGACAATCGGTGGATCCCGGACGCCTTCTACCCCCGAGGCCTGCTGGCCGGCCCGAAGGCGGTCGCGTCGGCGGCGGTGGGATGGCTCGTACCGCAGCCGTGGGTGCTGGACGAGAAGGGCAGCCTCGAACGCCTCGACGACGTGCTCGGTGGGCGATGGACGATCCTGCATGTCGGCTCGCCGGACTCGTGGCCCGGCTGGCGCACCGCCGGCGTACCGACCGTGCGCCTGGCCGGTCCCGGCGCCGCCCCGGCCGCCGACACCGTCGTCGACACGAACGGCACCCTGATCCGGTGGATGCGCGCCAAGGGTGCCACCGTCCTGGCCCTGCGGCCGGACGGGGTCGTCTACGCCGCCGCCGGACCCGACACCAACCTGGCGCCGCCCCCGCCGGGAATGAAAGCCGCCCCATCCATTCGCCTTTCCGAGGAAACGGAGACCCTCGCATGACCCGCACAGCGCTGACCGAACGCACCGTGACCGTCGCCGGCAAGGACATCTTCTTCGCCGAAACCGGAGAAGGGCCGGCGGTACTGCTGCTGCACGGCGGCGGGCCCGGCGCCTCCGGGGTGTCCAACTATTCCCGCAACATCGACGAGCTCGCCCGGAAGTTCCGGGTGATCGTGCCGGACCTGCCCGGTTACGGACGCTCGAGCAAGGGCGTCGACCGGTCCGATCCGTTCGGCTACCTCGCCGACAACATCCGCGGAATGCTCGACGCCCTGAACCTCGGCCGTGCCCACCTGGTCGGCAACTCCTACGGCGGTGCCTGCGCCCTCCGCCTGGCTCTCGACACCCCGGAACGGGTCGAGAAGATGGTGCTCATGGGCCCCGGTGGCATCGGCACCACGCGCGGGCTGCCCACTCCCGGCCTGCAATCGCTGCTGTCGTACTACACCGGCGACGGTCCCTCACGCGACAAGCTCGAAGGCTTCATTCGCAAGTACCTGGTCTTCGACGGGGCCACCGTACCCGACGAGGTGATCGACGAACGCTACCGGTCGAGCATCGATCCGGCCGTGGTGGCCGATCCGCCGCTGCGCCGTCCCTCCGGGCCCTGCGCCCTGCGCACGCTGTGGGGCATGGACTTCACCCGCGACCGGCGACTGCGCCGGCTCGCCACCCCCACGCTGGTGATCTGGGGCGCCGACGACAAGGTCAATCGTCCGAGTGGTGGCCGCATGCTGGCACACACCATGCCCAACTGCGACCTGCTGCTCGCCGCGAACACCGGCCACTGGGTGCAGTGGGAACGCGCCGACTTCTTCAACGCCGTCACCACGGCCTTCCTCACCGTGAGCACCCGATGACCACCGCGGACTCGCTGTTCGGCTCCGTCCACCTCGGTTACGTCGTCATCGAGACGAACAAGTTCGCCGACTGGCACCGCTTCGGCCGCGACGCGATCGGCCTGCACGCCGACCGGCTTTCCGCCCAGGCCATGCGATTTCGGCTCGACGACCACGAATGCCGGTTCCTGCTGCAACGCGGCGACGCGGAGGACGTCACCGCCCTGGGCTGGGAGATCGACGATCACGGATCGTTCGACCGAATCGTCGCCCGGGTGCGCGACCGCGGCGTCCCGGTCACCGAAGGCACCGACGAGGAGGCGGCCCTGCGCGGCGTCGAACGCCTGCTGCGCTTCCCCGGGCCGAAGGGCATCGACCAGGAGATCTTCACCCGTGCCCGCACCACCACCACGCCGCTGGCGATGAGCAACGTCGGATTCGTCACCGGCGCATCGGGAATGGGACACGTCGCGATCACCTCGACCCAGCCGCACACGCTGCACGGCTACTACGGCACCGTCTTCGACGCCCGGCTGTCCGACTACATCGACGAAACCATCAGCGGTGCCAAACTCAAGATCCGCTTCCTGCGCGTCAACGAACGCCACCACTCGGTGGCGATCGCCGCGGTCCGCGGTCTTCCCGTCGACCCGGTCCGCACCCGGATCCAGCACCTGAACATCCAGGTCACCGAGCTCGACGACATGACCCGGTCCTACCAGCGTGTCAAGGAACTCGGCTTCGACATGGCCCTCGGCGTCGGCCAGCATACAAACGATCGCGAGCTGTCCTACTACGCTCGCACTCCGTCCGGGTTCGAGTGGGAGGTCGGCTGGAATCCCATCGTGGTCGACGAATCCACCTGGGAGCCGACCACGCACCGCGGCATCAGCATCTGGGGCCACACCCCGGAGGGGCAGACCGTCGTCGACAAGCTGGCCCAGTTCAAGACGGCCGCATTGTCGCTGCGCCGCCCCGAGCAGACCGTCCCCGCGCTCAGCGGAACCGGAATCGCCGACGACTGATCGCTCCTCGGTGGGGGTTCCGCATCCGCACGATTCCCGGTCGGTCGCGACAGCAGTCCGATGTCGCGGCTGACCGGGCGGGGCGCGGATGTGCCGAGGGGCGGGCTCACCGCCCGTTCACCTTCTCGTTCCCTTTACCTGGTTTCGGTCTCCTACGGTGCCCGCGTTGAACCGATTCGACGAGGGAGTACCTGTGAGTCCGAAGCCCCTGCCGCTGATCGTCACGCACGACGGCACATCGTCGCGCGCCGCCGTCACCTGCCGCTACAAGTGCGGCAACGCGTGTTCCCACGCGGTGCCCAACACCTCCGGGGGCGAGTACTTCGGCGACATCGTGCGCACCGCCCTGACCCGGCGCGGCGTGCTGCGCGGCGGAGCGATGGCGGTTCTCGCGGTCGGTGCGGGCGGCGTGCTCGCCGCGTGTTCCGACGACGCGGGCAGCACCGGCGGCGCCACGACGGCGGGCCCGGCGGACCTCGGCCCCGTGCCCACCGGCACCGACTTCACCGCCGTCGCGCCGAACACCGACGACGCCGTGACCGTCCCCGAGGGCTACGACCAGGCCGTCGTGATCCGCTGGGGTGACCCGGTGCTGCCCGACGCGCCGGCCTTCGACATCGGCAACCAGACCGCGGCCGCGCAGGAGAAGCAGTTCGGTTACAACAACGACTTCGCCGGGCTGCTGCCCGTCGACGGCGTGCCGAACACCTACCTGCTGGTGGTCAACCACGAGTACACGTCCGAGCCGTTCATGTTCGCCGGCTACGACGCCGAGAACCCCACCGAGGAGCAGGTGCGCATCGGCTGGGCCAACCACGGGCTGTCCGTCGTGCAGGTCAAGGGCGAGGCCGGATCCGGGCGCCTCACACCCGAATTCGGCCCGTACAACCGCCGGATCACCGGCCTGACCGAGTTCGCCCTCACCGGCCCCGCCGCCGGAAGCGACCTGGTCAAGACCGCCGCCGACCCGACCGGAACCCGCGTGCTCGGCACCCTGAACAACTGCGCCGGCGGGCTCACCCCGTGGGGCACGGTGCTCTCCGGCGAGGAGAACTTCAACCAGTACTTCGCGAACGCCGAGAACGTCACCGATCCCGTGGCTGCCGAGCGACTGGCCCGGTACGGCCTCGAGGGCGGCGCCTCGGAACGGCTGTGGGAGCGCTTCGACCCGCGCTTCGACATCGTCGCTACCCCCAACGAGGTCAACCGGTTCGGCTGGGTCGTCGAGGTGAACCCGTGGGACGCGACGTCCGTGCCGGTCAAGCACACCGCGCTCGGCCGGTTCAAGCACGAGGCCGCGACGATCCACGTCACCGGCGACGGCACCGTCGTCTCCTACAGCGGCGACGACGAACGCTTCGACTACATGTACAAGTTCGTCTCCTCCCGGACGATGCAGAGCGGCACGTCGCAGGCCGCGATGCGGCACAACATGACGCTGCTCGACGCCGGAACCCTGTACGTGGCCAAGCTGACCGGTGATGCGCCGGACGAGATCGACGGCAGCGGTACGCTTCCCGCCTCCGGCACGTTCACCGGCACGGGGGAGTGGATCCCGCTGCTGCGCACCGCCGAGGACGGCCGCGGCGAGTCCCTGGTCGACGGCATGACCGCCGAGGAGGTCGCCGTGTTCACCCGTCTGGCCGCGGACAAGGTCGGGGCCACCAAGATGGACCGGCCCGAGGACTTCGAACCGAACCCGGTCACCGGCAAGATCTACGTGGCGCTGACCAACAACTCCAAGCGCGGCGAGGAGGGCAAGGCCGCGGCCGACGTGGCGAACCCCCGCAACAACAACAAGAACGGGCAGGTGCTCGAGCTCGACGACGACCACGCGGGCACGTCGTTCACGTGGAACCTGCTGCTGGTCTGCGGCGACCCGGAGGCCGCCGACACCTACTTCGGCGGCTTCGACAAGGCTCAGGTCAGCCCGATCTCGTGCCCGGACAACCTGGCGTTCGACCCGCACGGCAACCTGTGGATCTCCACCGACGGCAACGCGCTGAAGTCCAACGACGGGCTGTTCAGCGTCGTGCTCGACGGTCCGCGCCGCGGCGAGACCCGGCAGTTCCTCACCGTCCCCGTCGGCGCGGAGACGTGCGGGCCGATCGTGCAGGAGAACCGCGTCGTGGTGTGCGTGCAGCACCCGGGCGAGACCGACGACGCCACGTGGGACAACCCGTCGTCGCACTGGCCCGACGGGGGCACCGCCCAACCGCGCCCGGCCGTCGTCGCGGCCTGGAAGTCCGACGGCCTGATCGGCGCCTGACCCCGTGCGCGCTTCTGGTAGTAGCCGCTACCAGAAGCGCGCACGGGCGCCGTCAGGCGTCGAGGCGGCGCGCGAGGTCGACGAGGTCGTCGGCGATCACGTCCCAGTCGTGTTCGGCGTGCAGGTCCGTGGTCTGGGCCGGGCCGTGTTCGGTGGGTCGCGCGAAGAACGCGGTCTTCAGGCCGCAGGCACGCGCGGCCGCCAGGTCCTCGTTGTGGGCGGCGCACATGCACACCTCGCCCGGCTCCAGGCCCAGGATGGCTGCCGTGCGCAGATAGGCCTCGGGCATGGGTTTGTAGGCCCGGGCGACCTCCGCACCGAGGACGGCATCCCAGGGCAGACCCGCGCGCTTGGCGATATCGACCATCATGCTGATGTTGCCGTTCGACAGCGGCGCGACGACGAATCGCTGCTTCAGCCGCGTGAGCCCCTCGACGGCGTCCGGCCACGGATCCAGTTCGTGCCAGGCACGGTTGAGCTGATCGAGTTCGTGCCCCGGTATGCCCGCCGGGTCGATGCCGAAGCGGCGCAGGGCGTCGTCCAGGTTCTCCCGGTGCAGCACGTCGAGACGCACGAAGGACCGCCTGCCCTCGCGTACCGCCTGCATGGCCGGTTGGTAGCGCGCGCGCCAGGCATCCGCGAACTCCGCGGGTTCGGCACTGCTCCCGTGACGAGCCAGGAACGGTGCCGCCGCGCGCGCGATGCTGGTGCGCCAATCCACCACACTGCCGAACACGTCGAAGACGAGTGCCTTCACGCCGGGCATGCTCATACGGTGCCTCCTGGAATCGACCGACCGTGCCGATGTTGTCACAGTCGGGATAACCGGCGCGTCAGCGCAACACCGCCTCCCCGAGGAACTCGCACGCCTGCAACGCCAGCGCGATGTCCAGCTTGTCGTGCACCGCGGGCGCGCGGGTCGGGTCGCCGAGGGCCTTGTTGATCCGGTACTTGACGGTGTTGCGGTGCAGGTTCAGCCGTTCGGCGGTGTGCAGGTGGCTCTCACCGGTGGCGAAGTAGGTGCCGAGCGTGACCCGCAGCATCGCGGCCTGCTCGGTGTCGTCGGCGAGCGGGCCGAGGATCTCGCCCACCCACGCCCGCGCGGCGTCGAGGTTGCGGGCGAGCAGCGACACCACGGCGACGCCGCGATCCCCGAACCCGATGACCCGCCGGGTGCACGTGGCCTGGGCCACCGCGATCGAATACGCGGCCTCGGCCTGTTCGTGCGAGCGCCGGAAACCGGCGAGGCCGGAGCCGGGCAGGCCCAGCGCGAGGCGGCCGGCGGGATGGGATCGGACGACGGAATCGAGTGCTGCCGTGTCGATCGTCGGCCGGTGCCGATCGAACGGCAGCCAGGCCCACACCGTGCGCCGGTCGATGGCGGTGAGGATCGGCGGGGCATCCGACCCGAGGTGCACCGCCACCGCGCGCACCAGCCGGTCCAGGGGATTGATCGCGCCGTCCGCGGATTCGGTTGTCGTCCAGACGATCACCCCGACATGACAGCGGTCGAGCCGGTACCGGGTCTCCGCCTCGAACGCCGCGACGTCGGTTTCGGATCCGTCGACGAGGCCGTGGATGAGGGCGGAGTGCACGTTGCCGCGCACGGCCGACCACCGGCGCCGTTCCTTCTCGTACGCGTCGAACACGTACAGGGTGATCCAGTCGATGTACCGGTAGACCACCGCGGAGATGTGCTCGATGACGTCGAGTGTCACCTGCGGCGGGAGGTTCATCGACCGCACCTCGTCGAAGCACAGCCGCATGAGGTCGTTCTGTCCCATGTGGTACGCACGGACGAGCGAGTGCGACGGCACGTCGCGCTGCGCCAGCCGCAACGCATATTCCACTGCCGCCGTGGTGGGTTGGAGGTGTTCGGCGGGGATCTCGTTGGTGAGCACGTGGATGATCGTCGCGATGTTGCCGTGCACGCTCGCCTCGAGCAGCTCGACGAGATGCGGATCCTCGTCGAGGTGAGCGATCTCCCGCGCCATCATCGCGGTCATGGAACGGGTGATCTCCCGCTGGCGGGCGTCGAACCGGCGCGCGACCTCGGCGACGACGCGCTGAACCTCGTCGGCGGCCGACGGTGCGCCCGTCGACCGCCCCGAGACCACCGGCTCAGCCACGGCCGGCGCTCCGCAGGTGCCGCAGCGCCGATTCCGCGGCGTTGTAGCCGCACATCCCGTGCGCGCCCGCCCCGGGCGGGGTCGAGGCCGAGCACAGGTAGACCCCGGGAACCCCGGTGCTGTAGGGGTCCAGCGCAATTCGCGGCCGGAACACCACCTGCAGGTCGGCGTTGGCGCCGCCGATGATGTCACCGCCGACCTGGTTGGGGTTCTGTCGCGCGAGGTCGGCGGGCGCGGTGACCGCGGTGGCGACGATGCGGTCCCGGAACCCCGGGGCGAACCGCTCGATCTGGGCGACGATCGCGTCCGTCGCGTCGCCGGTGTAGCCGGCCGGGACGTGGGCGTACGCGTAGAGCGGATGCACGGAGCCGCGGGAGCGGGTCGGGTCGGCGACGTACTGCTGGCCGAGCAGTACGAACGGCCGCTCCGGCATGCGTCCCGTCGCGACGTCCCGTTCGGCCCGGGCGATCTCGGCGAACTCGCCGCCGAGGTGGACGGTGCCGGCCTTCCCGCATTCCGGGTCGGCCCACGGAACGGGACCGTCGATCGCGAAGTCGACCTTGAAGGCGCCGGGAGCGTGGCGGAACCTGCGGTAGGCCTTGGCGATCCGCGCGGGTACCGCGTCGCCCAGGATGCCGAGGGCGGCCTCGGGGGCGACGTCGAGGAGCACGACGTCCGCGGGCGGCAGATCCGCGGCACGGCGGACCCGGACCCCGGTGTGCACCTTGCCGCCGTGCTCCGCGAGCTGCGCGGTCAGTGCCCGCGCGATCGCGGCGGAGCCGCCCTCCGCCACCGGCCACCCGTAGCGATGGCCGGCGGCGGTGATCATCAGACCCACGGCGGACGTGGCGGGCCGGTCCAGCCGGTGGTAGGCGTGAGCGGCGACCCCGCCGAACAGGGCACGTCCCTTGGGGGTGCGGAACCAGCGGGCCGAGGCCGTGGCGGGCAGCAGGGCCCGGGGCCCGAACGCCGCCAGCCGCAGCGGGTGCCGCGGGACGTTGAGCACCGGCCGCATCAGGTCCGCGGCGAGCCCGTCGAACCCGGTTGCGAGGTCGGCGAACATCCGCCGCCACCGCGGACCGTCCTCGCCGAGGCCGGCCGCGGTGACGTCGAGGGATCGGTGCAGCAGGGCGGCCTCGCTCCCGTCGAGGGGATGGGCGCAGTCGATCTCCGGCCACCGCCACCGCAGCCCGTAGCGATCGAGGCCGAGGGTCTGCAGGTAGGGGGAGCCGGCGCCCATGGGGTGGAAGGCGGAGCAGTGGTCGTGGACCAGGCCGGGGACGGTGAGCTCGCCGGAGCGGGTGCCGCCACCGATCTCGTCGGCTGCCTCGAGAACCTGGACGTCCACGCCGCTGCGGGCGAGGTGGACGGCGGCAGCGAGCCCGTTGGGTCCGCTACCGACCACGACCGCCGTACTCACGCTGTGACCTCCCGCTGTGCGGCTGCCCGGTGGGCGCCCTCGCGGTCCATTGTCCACTGCACGTCGAACGGGATGGGCCCGTTGGGCAACCAGGGCTGCTCGGCGACGGCATCGGCGACCCTGTAGGTGCCGCGTTCGATCACGCCGAGGGCCGCGTCGATCACCTTGTATTCCTGGGTGCCCTTGTGGATCGGCTGGGATTCGATCCAGGCGACGACGAACTCGCCGGGCGCGAAGTTGCAGCGCCGCTGGATCGCGGCGATCAGGTGCTCGTTGTGCAGGTGCCCGTCACCGAAGTTGAAGGCGACGATCGAGTTGCAGGAGAACTCGGCCTCGCGCAGGTCGTAGGTGTCGATGTCGTCCCCGAGGTGGCGCATCATCAGGGAGATCAGCGCCCGGCCCTGGCTGTGCATGGACCGCCAGCCCAGGAGCTGGTGCATCACGACGTCCGCGACGTCGGCGGGGTAGGTCGCGAGCAGCTGGGTGCGGGTGTTCTCGGCGGCCCGCACGATGTGCCGGTTCAGCTTCTCCTCCGCACCCGGGGCGAACGCCCAAGTGGCCGAGGCCCAGTTGCCGGCGTACTGCCGCATCGACGGCAGGAACGAGACCAGGTCGGGGCGCAGGTTGCCGAGGACCGGGAAGAAGCACAGCGCGGCGGTGATCGCGCCCGCCAGCCACAGCGACGACATGTCGGTCACGGCGTAGCCGTCCCAGGCGGGGAAGCCCCAGAACAGGAAGACCGTGGCGTAGGCGAACAGCAGGTTCCATTCCAGCGGCACCGCGAGCGGGAACGTCGAGGCGATGAAGAAGTGGAACGCCACCATCAGCAGCACCGCGAGCAGCGTGAGCGTGCGGTTGGTGGAGAACAGCAGCACCAGCGGGGTGACGATCTCGACGAACGTGCCGAGGACGTGGGCGACGCCGCTGCCGAGGTGCGAGGGCCGCAGGTCGTTCGGGAAGCTGCGGTAGTGCATGCGCTTGACCCGCTTGGACAGCATCCACGGGGTGTTGCTGATCATCGGGGGGACCACCATGGCGAAGTGGCGGCCGAACTTGGAGACGCCGGCGCCGACCCAGACGGTGACGATGAGCAGCTTGAGGGCCACGATCATGTCGACGAAGGGCAGGAAGGTGAAGAACACCATCGCCGGCAGGTACTGCTCGCTGCGGGCGGCGATGAAGATGACCTTGTCCCGCAGGCCGATCACGATCAGCAGCACGATCAGCGGCGCCACGACCGCGGGGCGGACGAGGCCGGCGTTGTCGGCGACGAGCGCGTCGACGGAGGCGGAATGCACACCCGGAAGAACGACGGCGACAATCAGATTGGCGAGCAAAAGGGCGTAGAGCGCCACGTCGCCGACGGTGCGGCGGTCACCGGACGTGCCGGGCACCTTGCCCGGCCACGGTGGGAGCCGGATCGTCTCGGGCTTGAGCCAGTACCGGAAGCCACCGGTCATCGGCTTGAAGTGCCCGGCGAGCGGACCCCACGACCCGGCGAGACCGAGCGCCTCGAGCAGCACGGTCCACAGGATCAGCTTCTGGTAGACGATCGGCTGGTTCCACCACGACGAGACGTCGAGCCACGACAGGCCCGAGGTCAGCGTCGCCAGGGCGGTGCCGGCGCCGATGTAGAGGAACAGCAGCTTGAGGATGTAGACGGTGTGCACCATTTTCGGCGTGCCGAATCCGTAGTCGACCCAGTGGGTCGACATGGCCCGCAACCGATCCCGGAACGGGAGGTCGCGGAACGTGGCGGGGTCCACTTCCGGGAAGTGGCCGGTCTTGAAACCCATGGGAATTCGCCTTTCGGGTAGGGGTTGCCGCCCCACCGGCCCGGGGCCGGCGAGTCGGGGTGGAGCTTGTGGTGTCCTCGGGAGCGGTCAGGCGTGCACGGGAGCACCGTGGCTGCGCCGCAGGCCGGGTTTGTCGATCTTGCCGACGGGGTTGCGCGGCAGGGCGGCGACGACGTGCACCTCGGCGGGCACCTTGACCCTCGTCAGCCGCTCGGAGAGGTGGGCGAGCAGTTCGGAGTCGGTGACGGTCCGCTCGGGATAGGTCACGACGTACGCGACGGGAACCTCGCCGTACACCTCGTGCGGCGCGCCGATCACGGCGGACTCGAGGACCGCGGGGTGCGTGGCCAGGGCGTTCTCGATCTCCTTGGGATACAGGTTCTCCCCGCCGCGGATGATCATGTCCTTGATGCGGTCGACGAGGGTGAGGTATCCGTCCTCGTCGAGCCGGCCGACGTCGCCGGTGTGCAACCAGCCGTCGACGACGGTGCGGGCGGTCTCCTCGGGTCGGCCGAGATAGCCGCGCATCACGTTGGGCCCCTTGATGAGCACCTCGCCGGTGGCCCCGGCCGGCAGGTGCCGCCCGTCGGGTCCGGCGATGGCGATCTGCTGGCCGGGCAGCGCGGGGCCGACGGTGCCGAGCTTGCGGGGGCCGTCGATCGGGTTGCACGCCGACGCGCAGGTGCCCTCGGTGAGCCCGTAGCCCTCGACCACGACCAGGCCGAAGCGCTGCTCGACCCGATCGAGAAGTTCCTTCGAGATCGGGGCCGCGCCGCAGATCGCGAAGCGCAGCGACGAGGTGTCCACCGGGGTGTCCAGCGGCTGGGAGACTAGCAGGGCGTAGATGGTGGGCACGGCCGAGAAGTAGGTCGGCCGCAGCCGTGCCACGTCGTCGAAGAACCGGGCCGGGGAGAACCTGCCGGTGATGCTGAGCTGCGCCCCGGCCAGGATCGGCGCCAGGAAGCTGACCGCGATCGCGTTGACGTGGAACAGCGGCAGGATCAGTAGGCAGTGGTCGGCCTCGGTCAGCTGCAGGTGCGTGCGGAACGAGTCGGCCATGAACTGCAGGTTCGCGTGGGCGAGCTGCACGCCCTTCGGGCGGCCGGTCGAGCCGGAGGTGTAGATCAGCAGGGCGGTGTCGTCGGGACGGGGATCGGCGCCGGCCGACCATCCGGCCGGCGGGGCGGTAGCCATGTCGTCCACGTGGATCAGCGGGCGGCCGCCCGACGGAGTGTCGGGACCGGCGCCCAGGACGAGTACGGCTCCCGCATCGTCGATCTGGTACTCGGCCTCGGTCGCGGTGAACGCGGGATTGACGGGGGTGGCCGTCGCACCCAGCCGCCACGCCGCCATGAGGGCGACGAGGAGTTCGGCCCGGTTCGGCAGCATCACCGCGACGACGTCACCCGCAGCGATCCCGTGCTGCTGGAGTTGCGCCGCGAAACCGTCGACTCTGCGGGCAAATTCGGCGTAGGTGAGTTCCCGGTCGTCGTCCCGCACGCAGGGCCGGTCCGATTCGCGGTGCCACACCAGATATTCGATCGTCACTACCGTCGGTCCTTTTCTCTTCGGCTGACCACAACGGTAGTGACGGGGATCACGTCCCGACTACGGCCTCGCGGGCTCGAGTTCCGACGGGGTGTTGTCCTCCGAGCACAACACCGCGCCGCCGGCTGTCGTTGCAGCCGGCGGCGCGGAGCGGATCGTCAGTGGGCCGGATTGCCCGAGGGCGCGGGCTGCGGCCCGCCGGGTCGCGGCTCCGCGTCGACGTGCATCGCCCGGGCCAGCGCCCTCTCCTCCGGCGGGGTGGCCCGTTCGCCGCCGCGCCGGCGCAGGTACCGGGTCTTGAGGTGGTACGCGGCGACGATGACCGCGAGCGCGATCAGCGACTGCACCAGTTCGGCGCGGGCGCCGGTGAACCACATGCCGACGAGGATCGCGACGATGACGGCCGTGACGACGACCGGCAGGACCGGGTAGAGCCACACCCGGAACTGCAGGATCTCCGGCGACGTGCGTTCCCAGCGGCGGCGCAGCACCAGCTCCGACAGGCAGATCATGATGTACACGAACAGGCAGATCGCACCGGACGACGTGACCAGGTACAGGAAGATCGTGTCGGGCCAGACGTAGGCCGCAACGATGCACACGTATCCGACGAACGTGCACGACAGCACGCCCTTCAGCGGGACACCGCGGGAGTTGACGGCCGTCATCCACGCGGGTGCGTCGCGGTGGGCACCGAGCACGAACAGCATGCGCGAGGCGGTGTAGAGCCCGGAGTTCAGGCACGAGAGCACGGCGACCAGCACCACGAAGTTGAGGATCTCGGCGGCCCCGGGGATGCCCAGGACGTCGAGGGCGGCCACGAACGGGGATTCGCCGACGACATAGCTGTCCCACGGCAGCATGGTCACGAGCAGGAACGTCGCGCCGACGAAGAACGCCAGGATCCGGAACACGACGGTGCTGGTGGCGCGGCGGATCGCCGCGGCCGGCTCCTTCGACTCGGCCGCGGCGATCGTGACGAGCTCGGCCCCTGTCATCGAGAAGATGACGGCGACCACCCCGACCATGACGGGGGTGAAGCCGTGGGGCAGGAAGCCGCCGTGTGCGGTCAGGTTGCCGAAGGACAGCTCGGCCCCGGGCCAGACGCCCAGCACGTAGAGACCGGCCAGGACGAGGAACGCGATGATCACCGCGACCTTGATCCCGGCGAACCAGTACTCGGCCTCGCCGAAGTTGCCGACCGACAACAGGTTCACGACGGTCATGATCAGCAGCAGGCCGGCGGCCATCAGCCACAGCGGCACGCCGGGGAGCCAGCGGCCGAGCAGGGTGGCCCCGACCACGGCCTCGATCCCGACGACGACCACCCAGAAGTACCAGAACAGCCAGCCGGTGGCGAAGCCTGCCCAGTTGCCCATGGCGTCGCGGGCGTATTCGGTGAACGAGCCGGTGCAGGGCTTGGCGACGGCCATCTCCCCGAGCATGCGCATGACCAGGAAGACGATCAGCCCACAGATCAGGCAGGTGAGGATGGCGCCGGGGCCGGCCTGACCGATGATCGCGCTGATCCCCACGAAGAACCCGGCCCCGATCACCCCTCCCATGGACAGCATGGTGAGATGGCGCTTCTTCAGCGCGTGGCCCAGGGTGTCGGACCTTTCGGCCGGTGGATCGGTATGCACGGCACTCCCTTCGAGACCTGATGTGCGGCCGCCGTCGTGTGCCGGTTCCGGCGTTACGGCGGCGCTGTCGCTCGGATGGGAGAACACTATGGCCGTGATGTGACCCACGACATGTCCGTGATGTACACAATCGTGGGTCACACCCGCCGTCGGGGCGATTGTCCGCCGGATTCAGACCGGCTGCGCCTCATCCGGCGCCGCCTCGGGTGCCTGCGACGTTTCGGGTCCCTGCGCCGCCTCGGGTTCCGAGGGCGCACGATCCGTCACCCGCGGGGTGAGCAGCACGTAGCTGCCCGCGGCCAGCAGCACCGTCACCACCGGGGCGAGCTGCGCCCACGTCGCGCTGACCTCCTGCACGGTGAGCGCGATGCCGGCGACCGAGGAGATCAGCCACGCCAGCGCCCCACCGGACGCGGTGCGGGGCATGGCGTGGCCCCGATCCCGCAGCACGTAGACCACCGCGATCGCCACCCAGGCGGTGATCAGCACGCCCTGCCAGGCGAGGGCCTGCAGCAGGTACCCCAGCACGTCGGTGAGCATGAGCAGGTATGCGAGCACGGCGGTGACCACCACCCACACCGCTCGGGGCACGTCGATGCGCAGTGCCCGGTGGACGAACACCTGGAGGTTGGTGGAGGCGAGATAGAAATTGGCCGAGTTGATGCGGGTCTGGGACACGATGATCAGCAGCACCCCCGCGAAGCCGAGGGAGCCGACGACCGCCTCGACCACGCCGGTCTCGGTTCCGGCGATGTCCCAGGCGCCGAGGAGATAGAGGCCGACGAGCCCGTTCACACCGAAGGTCAGCGCATAGAACACCCAGCCGAAGGTGACGGTGCCGTGGAAGGCGGCGTCGGTGCGGCGACCGAGCCTCGCGTAGTCGAAGGTGTACATCATCAGCACCCAGACGCCCATGTAGACGAGGTAGGCGGTGAGCCAGCCCGGAAGCGGACCCGATGCCACCGTGGCGGTGAGCCATCCGGTGGGGTAGCCCTGGCGCACGGTCGCGGCCACCACGACGGCGACCATGCCGACGAGATAGAACGGCAGCAGGATCCCGTTGAGCTTGTCGAGCCACGCGGCGACACCCCCGATCACCACGGGAATCATGTACACCGTGCAGAGCAGGTACCACAGCCTGATGTCGCCGCCGAAGTACTCCTGCAGAGCCACGGCGACGATGGAACCCTCGAAGACCCCGTAGTAGAGCGCGGTGGCCGCGAACAGCACCGGGGCGAGCAGTGAGCCGACGGCGCCGAACATGCGCCGGGACAGCAGCTCGACCGACAGGCCGGTGTGGATCGCATAGCGGGAGAGCACCAGATTGACGACGCCGAAGGTGGCGATCGAGGCAGCCATCCCGGCGAGGGTGGCCGGTACCCCGACCGCGCCGGCCGAGGCAACCGCGATGTAGAGCCAGAACATGGCGCTGAACATGGCCCACCATGCCATCGTCAGCGACCAGCGGGACAGACGCCCGGATTCGGGCACGATTTCCCGCTCCGCGGGGGATCCGGGAGCAGATTCGGTGAGGTGATCGGACATGGGGTCGCCTCTCGGGGGGAGGGAATCCGAACCGGCGCAGGGGCGCACGACCGCCCGCAGCACCGGGGGCGGGAGGTTCGGCAGGGGAGCTTCGAGGGAGGGTGGAGAGCGCGAAACCCGTTGCGGGGCAGCGGTGAAACTGCCCCGCACGGGCTTCAGGACCAGTGCGCGACGGAGCGGGTCCGCAGCAGATCGCGGAACTGGGCGGTGGTCGTGGGCAGCAGCTCGCCGGTACCCCAGTCGACGATCACGCCGTAGCGGCGCACGAGGTCGAGCATGGACAGCTCACCGCTGCGGTAGCGGGCGGCGACGGTTTCGGGGTCCTCGTCGAGCCAGCCCTTGCGCGACACGCGGATCTCCTCGCGGACGCGCTCGGTGGCGTCGTGGTCGAGCTCGTAGCGGTCGATCTCGGGGTCCACCGGCACGACGACGACGCCGTAGTCCAGGGCGGCGCGCTCGACGGAGACATATCCGTCGATCACGTCCTCGAGCACGGCGTCCGGGTCCCGCTGCAGCGGATCCCCGTAGCCACCACCGCCCGCCGACGGCCGCTCGAACGAATCTCCGGACTGGACGGGCACATTCGAGAACACGGACCCGAGGAAGCGCTCCTCGGGGGTGCCGCGGTTGAGCCACACACCGTGCGGGATGGACGGCAGGCCGCCCTCGATGCCCCAGGTGACCGAGCGGGAACGGTCACAGCAGTACGACATCACGCTGCTGTCGCTGTCGGTGAGGATGCCGCCCTTGGACAGGCCGCACCCGCCGCGGTATTCCCCGGGTCCACCGGAATCGGTGATGATGGCGTGCTCGCTGGTCAGCACGGGGGTGAGGCGTTCCTGCCCCTCGCACGGCTGCACGGCCAGGCCGATACCGAACACCGGTGCGGTGGCGCTCGATCCGTCCTTCGAGCTGCGTCCGCCCCAGCCGCCGGCCATCCAGTCGTACCACATGAAGAACGGCCGGTCGTCGGTGCGGGCGTCGCGGCCGCCGACGAGCAGGTACTCGAGGTTGAACGAGCACGCGATGGCGCGGGAGGGCACGACCTTCGACCACAGTTCGAAGATCGCGTTCATGATCTTCTCGTAGGGACCGGAGCAGAACCCGGTCACCGCGTGCGGCCAGCCCGCGTTGACGACGGTGCCCTCCGGTCCGAGGTCGGTGCGGATCGCGTTGTACAGGCCCGAGTTCAGCGGCACGTCGGGGAAGAACGACTTGGTGCCCGCCACGATCCCGGAGAACGCGGTGCCGTAGCCGCTGTTGAGGAAGCTGGCGACCGCCGGTGCGCTGCCGGTCAGGTCGTAGCTGAGCTGGTCGCCCTCGATCGTCATGGTGACGCGGATCGGGACGAGCCCCTCGGGCCGGGCGGGATCGGAGTCGAGGTAGTCCTCGGTGGTCCACGTGCCGTCCGGCAGGTCGGCGACCCGGCTGCGCACGATGCGCTCGACGTAGTCCTGGACCTCGCGCATCGCGTCGGTGACGGTGCCGCGCCCGTATTTGTCGACGAGTCGGTGGATTTCACGTTCACACACGCCCGTGGCCTCCGCCTGGGCGTGCAGGTCGCCCATGCTGATCTCCGGCGACCGGGTGTTCGCAACGAGCAGTTTCGCGACGTCCGCCAGGAATCGGCCCTCGTGCCACACCCGGACCGGGGTGATCCGCAGGCCCTCACCGAAATGCTCGGTGGCGGTCACGTCGAACGACCCGGGGACGCTGCCGCCGATGTCGGCCCAGTGACCCTTGTTCTGCGCGAAGGCGATGAGGACGCCGTCGGCGAAGATGGGCCGGACGAAGCTGACGTCGTTGAGGTGGGTGCCGCCCCGGTAGGGGTCGTTGACCATGAAGATGTCGCCGGGGTTGATGTCGGAGCCGAATTCCTCGAGCACGGCCTTGCACTGGAAGTGGAGGGTGCCCACGTGGACCGCGATGTCCTGGCTGCCCTGCATCACGGTGTTGCCCTCGGCGTCGCAGAGCGCGGAGGAGAAGTCCCGCGAGTAGATGACGAACGAGTAGCAGGTGCGCAGGATCTGCTCGGACATCAGGTCGACCGAGGTGGCGAACGCGTTCTTGAGGACCTCGAAGGTGACCGGATCGAGGGTGGGGGACGTGGTGGTCATCGGGTCTCCTGGATGTCGATGCGGATGTTCGCCCACTCGTCGATCGTGGCGGTGGTCCCCGGGGGGACGACGGTGGTGGAGTCGAGCTGGGTGATCACGGCCGGGCCGGGGATGCGCGTACCGAATTCCAGTGTGTCGCGGTCGAAGACGGGGGTGTCGAGCCGGCCGCGCGCCTCGTCGAAGTAGACGTTGCGCCGCTCGACGGGCGCCGGCTCCGCGGTGGTGGGTTCGGAGGTGCGCGGGAAGTTCGGCTTCGGCGTGGTGCCCACCGCGCGCAGCCCGATCTGGTAGATCTCCACGGGTGTGTCGTCGCGCCGGAACGAGTAGTCCCGTTCGTGCTCCTCGTGGAACCGCTCGACGGCCTCCGCGAGGAAGCCGGGGCCGCTGCCGGCCGCGACGGTGAGCGAACGCCACTGCCCCGCGTAGCGCATGCTGATATGACGATCGAGGACCATCCGTTCGGGTTCGACCCCCTCGTGGCGGAGACGCTGCGTGCCCTCCTGCTCGAGCCGCAGGAATTCGCGCTCGAGCGCGGTGGTGTCGACCTCGTCGACGCGGCCCTGGAACATGGCCGACAGGTCGTGCCGGATGTCGACGAGCAGGCACCCCTGCGCCGAGGTGATGCCCGGATGGGGCGGCACCACGACGGTCGGAATGGACAGTTCCTTCGCGAGGGCCGCGCCGTGCAGGGCGCCCGCGCCGCCGCAGACGACGAGGACGAAGTCGCGCGGATCGTAGCCGCGCCGAATGGACAACAGCCGCACCGCATCCGCCATGTTGGCGTTGGCCACCTGGATGATGTTGCCGGCCGCGGTGTCGGCGTCGAGACCGAGCGGTCCGGCCACGCTCTGCTTGATCGCGTTCTCCGCGGCCGCCACGTCCAGAGTGAGGCCGCCGCCGATGAGGGCGGTGCCCAGGCGGCCGAGCAGCACGTTGGCGTCGGTGTTCGTCGGCTCGGTGCCGCCGCGCAGGTAGCAGGCGGGTCCGGGGGAGGCGCCGGCCGACTGCGGCCCGTTGCGCAGCGAGCCTGCCTCGTCGAGCCAGGCCAGCGATCCGCCGCCGGCGCCGATGGTGAGCACCTCGATGCTGGGGAAGGAGATGGGGAAGCCGTACTCGACCTGCCACTGCTTGGTGGTGCGGACCTCGCCGTCGTAGACGAGCGAGATGTCGGTGCTGGTACCGCCCATGTCCAGGCCGATCGCGTTGGGGTATCCGCAGCGGGTGGCGATGTCGGCCACGGCGATCGCGCCGGCGGCGATGCCGGAGGCGGCGAGCCGGACGGGATACTTCTCCACCATCGCGGGGGTCATCGAGCCCCCGCCGGAATGGAGCAGGAGCAGGTCGCCGTCGTATCCGTCGGTGCGCAGCTGCGCTTCGAGCCGGTTGACGTACCCGCTGACCAGGGGTGCGAGCACGGCGTTGGCGACGGTGGTGGAGGCGCGGTCGTACTCGAAGATCTCGGGGAGGATCTCGCTGGAGGTGGAGACGGTGACGTCGGGCAGCTCGGCCTCGAGCAGTGCCCGCACGCGCTGCTCGTGTGCGCTGTTGACGTAGCTGTTGATCAGGCACACCGCGACGGTCTTGATGTTCTTGCGGCGCAGGATGCGGGCGATCTCCCGGACCTCCGACTCGTCGAGCGGGGTGACGACCTCGCCGGCGTAGTCGATGCGTTCGGTGACCTCGTACCGATCACGGCGGCGGATGTAGGGGGTGCCGACGTCGACGTACGTGTCCCACAACTCGTCCTTGGTGCCGTCGCGGATCTCGAGCACGTCGCGGAACCCGCGGGTGGTGACGAGGGCCGCGGGCGGGAAGTTGCGGGTGATGAGCGCGTTGGTCGCGACGGTGGTGCCGTGGGAGAACAGGGTCACCTCGGTCAGGTCGATGCCCGCGGTGCGCACACCGTCGATCACGGCGCGCATGGGATCGTCCGGGGTCGAGGGAACCTTCGCGATGCGGGTGGTCGATGCGCTCTCGTCGAAGATGCACACGTCCGTGAAGGTGCCTCCGACGTCCACGGCGACGCGCAGGTGGGGATTGCGGGATGTGATCATCGTCATACTCCTGGGTCGGGTGGAACCCAGTATTCGGCCTGGTCGCGGGGCCATCAATTGGAGAAAGTGAATCGAGTTCCCCGAATCGTTGGAGATCTTCACACCCATGGGAGAAAGATGTCGGGCATGCTTCCGGACCGTTTCCGGCTCGTCGACCTGCTGCTCGAACCCGACCTCGGGCTCCGGCTGGCGACCGATGCCGACCCCAACGTGGGAATCACCGGCGCGCACCCGATCGAGATCGAGAACCCGACCCGGTGGCTGCGGCCGGGGTCGATGATGCTCACCACCGGCTCGCGCTTCCCCGGCCACGAGCACCCGCAGCAGGCCTATCGCGAACTGATCCGCGAGCTCGTGGGGTCCGGCATCGCCGCGCTCGGGTACGGCGTCGGGGTGATCACCGACGACGTCCCCCGGCCCCTGCTCGACGAGGCCGAGCGCCATCGGTTCGCCGTGGTGGCGATCCCGCCGGAACTGCCGTTCATGGAGGTGGTCGGACGTGTCAATGCCGCGGCGCAGGCGCAGGACTCGATGCTGCTGCGCCGCACGCTGCAGATGCAGAACCACCTGCTCGAGGCGATGACGGCCGAGTCCCCGGAGGCCGACCTCGTGGCCCGGCTCGCCGGGCTGCTCCGCAGCAGCGTCGTCCTCTACAACGAGGTCGGCGACGTCGTGGCCTCGGCGGGTGGCGCACCGGTGCACCTGATCCGCAATCAGCTGCGCGGCCGGGACGGCCGGCTGCTGTTCCGGGTGGGCCGATGGTCGGTGAGCGCGCACTCGATCTCGCCGGGCGGCCAGCACTACTGGTTCGCCCTCGCGTCCAAGAGCAACGAACTCACCGATCCGCTCACCGCGCCCGCCGTCGAGGTGTCGCTGAGGCTGCTCAACACGATCGAACGCACCCGCCAGCGCGCCACCATCGAAAACCGCGCGCGGCACGCCGCACTGGTGCGGGCGCTGGCGTCGGGCGATCCGGCCGATTCCGACACCGTCCTGGACCAGCTCGAGATGCTGCGGTTCGGCCCCGAGCCCGATATGCGGATGCTGGCCTTGTCCGCCGCACCCGACTACGACAACCGCCGATGGGTGTTCCGGGCGAACTCGCTGCTCGATGCCGTCGAAACGGACGTGTCCGGGCTGGCCCGCGACATCGGGCTGACCCTGCTGCTCGCCCGGGGCGAGGGGGGCCTCGTCGGAGTGGTCCCCGCCCGGGCGGAGGCTCTCGACTCCTGGTCGAACAACCTTCCACAGGGGTTGACGTGCGGCTCGAGCGAGCCGTTCACCGATCCCGCGCGCGGGCCCGACAAACTGCGCGAGGCGCGCTGGGCGCGACGGGCCGCCGAGCGGCTCGGCCGCAGCACCCAGCGCTTCGAGGACGTGAGCCTCGCGGACTGGTTGCTGGCGGGCCGCGACCCGGGGCCCGCTCTCGCGCGCGCCACCGCGGTCCTGGCCCCACTGCTCGACGGCCACGACGACCTGGTCGATTTCCTCGTGCTCCACCTGGCCCGGGACCTGGACGTGGGGCGGACGGCGCGGGAGCTGAACCTGCATCCGAATACCGTGCGGCACCGGGTGAAACGAGTCGAGGACCTGCTGGGCCGGTCCCTGCGTTCCCCCCGGGACGTCACCGACGTGCATCTGGCCCTCGAAGTCCTCGCCGAACACCCCACCTCCTAGCCGCCCGGTGGGGGGAAGGATCGTCATCATGGCCATCACCGTGCGTCGGCTCACGACGCTGCCGGAGCTCGGGCTCACTCTCGTGGCGGGTCGCGACGGAGCCGACCGTGTCATCGAGTGGGCGCATCCGATCGAGCTTCCCGACCCCACCCCGTGGCTCTCGGGTGGAGAGCTCGTGATGACCACCGGACTGGAGATCGGCGCCGGCGCCGACGAGCAGTTCGCGTACCTCCAGGGCCTGGTGGGGGCCGGCTGCGCGGCCTTGGCGTTCGACACCGGAACCCGGTTCGACCGCGTGCCCGACGGTCTGCGCGCCGCGGGTGACGCGCTGGGGTTCCCGGTGCTCGCCGTGCCCGCCTCGACGCCCTTCATCGCCATCACCCGGGCGGTCATCGACGAACTGACCGCCGACCAGGTCCGCGCGGTGCAGCGGGTCGTCGATCAGCAGGAGCGGCTGGCCCGGGCCACACTGCGCGGGGGTGTGCCCGCGGTCGTGACCGCGCTCGGTCAGGCCCTCGCCGGAGCCGTCGCCGTCGTCGACGCCGACGATCGCGTACTCGCCGAATACGGGTCCGACACGACGCGGGCGGTCCGGCATGCGCGCGGGGTGGCGGAGTCGGCGTCCCGATCTCCGCGGCGACGGCAGATGAGCAAGGTGCTGGTCGACGCCGCCGGGCACTACACCGTTCAGAGCATCGCGGCGGCCCAGGACCTCTACGGATACCTCGCCGTCGGCACCGCGGAGCCGCTCCCGCCGGCCGACCGTCTGCTCCTCGCCCACGCCGTGTCGCTGATCTCCATCGAGCTCGGCAAGCCCGCGAAGGTGCAGAGCGCAGAACAGCGGCTGCGGGCCGTCGTCACCCGGACACTCTTCGACGCACCCGAACGCATGGACGCCGGCCTGCTCCGCTATTTCGGGTTCGAACCGACCGACACCGTCGCCGTCGCCGTGCTGACGGAGGTCGGCCCGCTGCTGCCGGCGGAACGGCAGGTCGGCGCAGTCCTCGCCGCGGAGGGCGTACCCCATCTGGCGGCCTCGGTCGGCACGGATGTCGCCGTGGTTCTGCCGGCCGACCGGGCCCGCGAGATCGCGACCCGGGTCCAGGACCGGGTCCGCGCGCAGCTCGGCCGGCCGGTCCGGTGCGGGCTGGGCGGTCCGTGCGGCGTGAAGGACGCGAACACCAGTGTGCAGCAGGCTCTCTCGGCGGTCAGGGCAGCGCGGAACGGGGGCCGGACACCGGTGGAGTTCGCCGAGCTCGGTACCTTCTCGGTGTTGCTGGGCATGCAGGACCCGGACGCGCTGCAGGCCATCGCCCGCACCGGACTCGAAGCACTCGATGCCTACGACGCGAAGCACGGATCGAGCGGAAGACTGGTCGAGACCCTCGCCGCGTACCTCGAGCACAACGGCCAGGCCGAGAGCACCGCCGCCGCGCTGGGCATCCACCGGCACACCCTGCGGAACCGGCTCGCCCGCATCACCGAACTCACCGGCCGCGACCTCGACTCGATCCACACCCGGGTGGAGTGGTGGCTGGCCGTCAAGGCCCGGGAGATGCTGGACGGCCGTGGCGGATAGGTGCCGACGTCCGGTCGCAGCGCCTCGACGAGATCCTCACCCCGGCCGCGCCCCGGACGATTCAGGTGCGGTACGCGTCGGCGCGGTGGGAGATCGCGGTGACTCGGACCTGGCGGGTGTTCTCGTCGATCAGGTACAGCACCCGGTAGGAGCCGCGGCGGGCGGAGCAGGCCGGTGCCAACGGTGGGGCGAGTTCGTTGCCGACCCGGTGCGGGTTTTCGAGGAGGGGTCCGGTGAGGAACTCGTACACCGCGGCGGCGACCTTCTCGGGCAGGGTCCGCTCGAGCGCACGGGCAGCGGTACGGGCCACGATCAGGGTGTAGGGCTCGCCGGGGACGCTCACTCGTCGTCGGGCTTGCCCGCCGACATGATCTCGGCGAGGGCTGCGGCATCGAGACTGCCCCCGGCCTCGATCTCGGCCCTTCCCGTGAGGTGGTCGGCAAGCAGGGACTTCTCGGCCAGCACGGCAATGGTCTCGCGCAGCGCGTCGTAGTCGTCGGCGCCGAGCAGCACCGCGGCCCGGTGCCCATTTCGGGTGACCGCTGCGACCTCGACTCGATCCACACCCGGCCGGAGTGGTGAGCGGCCGTCGAGGTCCGGGAGATGCCGGGCGGCCGTGGCGGACGATCCGGACCCGAGCGGGGGATGCAACGCGGCGCAACAGTTGTGACGCGCGATCGTTTCGAGTGTGCTCCGAGTCACATTCTCACGAGTCGCATTCTCACGGGAAGGACACTCCGATGCTCCACGCTCCCACGGCCGGTCCCGAACTGCGCCGGCGGAGCTGACGAAGAACCCTCGAGGACACGGTCCGCGATCCGGCAGCCGACTCCGGCCACCACACCACTCACCGATCTCCTCGGCCGACGTTCCCCTCGCCCCTCGTTTCGAGGGCATCACAGAAGGTTTCGGTACCCCATGCCCGAACGCTCGCACGCCGACACGTCCCCGGGGTGGCTCGGATTCGGTGTCGCCAACACCGCCGTGATCACCACCGCCTCCGTCGCGGCGTGGTATCTGCTCGCCGACCCGCGGCTCAGCCCGTTCGACCTGTATCCGTTGCCGTTCAACGCCGCCCTGTTCTGGGCCCTGCTGTTCGTCGTGTGGGCCGGATTCAACCTCGAACTCTGGGGATTCGACCGGCTACGGCAACCCTGGCGCGGCATTGCGTTCCTCGGCGCCGCATCGGCTTTCGCCGTCGTTGTCACGTATGCCCTGGCGAGCGGAATCGGCCACCTGTATCCCGACTACGCGGCCGCGCGTCCCGACGGCCTGGGCTACTTCACGGGCGCGTTGTTCGTCCTGTTCGGCTTCTCCACGTGGGTCCTGGTGGTGCTCAACTGGGGACACTGGCCGTGGACCGATCTGGGCCTGAAACAGCCGTGGGTCGGCGCCTGCGAGATCGTCTCCCTCCTCGTCCCCACCGCACTGCTCTATCTCGTGTTGGGTGTACCCGCGGTCTCGGAGACGGTTCGGGAAGGCACAGCACTGCTCGGCATCGACACACTGCTCGGCTGGTACTACTCGATCATCGTCGCGATCGTGCTCACCGGACAGACCTGGGAGAACTGGCCGTGGCGGCTCGCCGGCAGCCGCATGCGGGTCGCACTGGTCTCGACGGTCGGCAACATCGTGCTCGGCACCGTGTTGTTCGTGGCGCTGCGTGCGGTGTGTGCGGTGCTCGTCGGACCCGGCACGGCAGCCGAACCGGGCTTCCCGCTCGATCAGTTCCCGGCCCAGCTGGGCGTGTGCTGGGTCGCATGGATGATTCTGTGGGCCAACGCCTTCGGTAACAGGCCGACGGGCGGCGGGGCCGTGGTGAACCTGCTGTCCCGCGTGGTGATCACGTTCGCCCTCGCCGTGACCACGTTCGTCCTGTACTACTACGTGATCGCCGAGATCGTGCTCCACGAGCCGGCCGTCGCCGGCGGCCTGCACGGCAACGCCCTCGGATTCATGGACCTGTTCGCGTTGGTGACGCTCCTGTACGTCGTCGGCTTCGAGTCCTTCGGTCTGCGACGGCCCGCAGCCACCGTTCCCGCCCCCGAGGATCGCGCCGTCGCGCATCCCTGATCGAGGGAGGGGACGGACGACGGAGGCGCCCGCCGTTCGGTTCGGTGCGGCACGACGCCCGTCCCGCCGCGGCCGGACGCGACGGGACGGGCACTCCTCCGGTTCCTGCCGGTCAGTCCGCGGCTCCACCCAGGGGTGGCGGGGCCGAACGGTACCGGACCGGAGTCCTGGAGAAGCTCAACGGATTTCCGACCTGCGGCGTGGCGCTTCCCGGCACGGACACCACGGCATCGAGGCCGAGACGCCGCGCGAACTCGAATGCCTCGGCGACGTCGTTGATGGGTCCGGCCGGAACACCCACGCGGGAGAGTTCGTCGTACCAGTGGTCGGCCCCGGCCGTGACGAGGATCGAGGTGATCTCGGCGCACAGTTCCTCGCGGTGTGCGACGCGCAGCGGGTTGCTGCGGAAGCGCGGATCGGTGGCCAGCTCCGGCGCGCCGATCGTCTCGGCGAGCCGCGTGAACTGCTTGTCGTTGCCCACCGCCAGCGCCAGCGGCCGGTCCTTGGTCGTGAACACCTCGTACGGGGCGATGCTGGGGTGCCGGTTTCCGAGGATGCCGGGCACCACCCCGGCACCGAGGTACGCCGACGCCTGATTGACGAGCGACGACAGGAGCGCGGAAAGAAGATTGGTTTCGACGCGCTGCCCCTCGCCGGTGCGCTCCCGATGATGCAGAGCGGCGAGGATGCCGGCGAGGGCGTGCAGGCCGGTGAGCACGTCGACGACCGCGACACCCACCTTCGTCGGCGTACCGGCCTCGGGTCCGGTGATGCTCATGAGCCCACCGACGGCCTGCACGAGCAGGTCGTAGCCCGGCAGGGCCGCTCCGTCCCCGCTCCCGAACCCGGTGACGGAGCAGTAGATCAGCCCCGGGTTCACGTCGAGCAGCTCGTCGTAGCCCAGGCCGAGCCGCTCCATGGTGCCCGCCCGGAAGTTCTCGACCACGATGTCCGCGCGCGCCACGAGCCGGCGGGCCTCGGCGCGGCCGTCCTCCGACGCGAGGTCCAGGACCACGGAGGTCTTGTTGCGGTTCACCGAGTTGAAGTACGTGGCCGAGCCCTCGTCGTCGTAGGGCGGTCCCCACGCGCGGGTGTCGTCGCCGGTGCCGGGACGTTCGATCTTGACGACCTCGGCACCCATGTCCGCGAGCATCATCGTGGCGTAGGGGCCGGCGAGGACCCGGGTGAAGTCGGCGACGACGATGCCGTCGAGTGCGCCCCTGCTCATGCGATCGGCCTCCCGCCGCGAAGGTAGACGGTCGTGGTGTGGGTGAAGAACTCCCGTGCGGCGCGGCCCTGTTCCTTCGGGCCGTACCCGCTCTTCTTCGCGCCGCCGAACGGGACGTGCGGGTCGGCGCCGGCGGATTCGGAGTTGATGTGCAGGATGCCCACGTCCAGGTCGTCGAGTGCCCCGAGGGCGCGGGTGAGGTCCTGGGTGAACACCGCCGCCGACAAGCCGTACTCGCTGTCGTCGGCGAGCGCGAACGCCGTCTCGGCGTCGGCCGCCCGGCACACGGCCAGTACGGGCCCGAACAGTTCCTCGCGCCACACGTCGAGCCGGGTGCCGGGCAGCTCGAGCACGGTGGGCGGCACGTAGAACCCGGCCGCCAGTTCACCGTCCTCGTAGGGCCGGCCCCCGCACAACACTCGGGCACCCTGGCGTACCGCCTCGTCGACCCCCGCCCGGATCGACGCCCGCGCCGCGGCGTCGACCACCGGACCCATGTGGACGTCCTCGTCCAGGGGATTGCCGACGGTCCACTTCCCGATCCGGGCGACGAGTTCACCGACGAACTCGTCGGCGACGTCGTCGGTGACGATGAGCCGGGAGGTCGCCGTGCACTTCTGCCCCGACGACCGGAACGCGCCGAGCAGCACCTGTTCGGCGGCGAGATCGAGGTCCGCGTCGCCGAGCACCACCGCCGCGTTCTTGCCGCCCATCTCCGCCTGCACCGGCACCCCCCGGGCGGCTCCCGCCGCCGCGAGGCTCCGGCCCACCGCCGTGGAACCGGTGAAGGTCAGCGCGTCGACACCCGGATGGTCGGCGATGCCGGCGCCGACCGCCCGGCCACCGATGACGAGGTTGAGCACCCCCGGCGGCAGGCCGGCGTCGGCGAGGGCCTGCATCAGCCGCATGGCCAGCAGCGGCACGGTGCCCGCCGGCTTCCACACCACGGTGTTGCCGTAGGTCAGTGCCGGGGCGATCTTCCAGGCGGGGATCGCGATGGGGAAGTTGAAGGGGGTGATGACCCCGACCACGCCGACGGGCTTGCGCGCGACCAGGATCTGCTCACCGCGGCGGGGGGAGGCGAACATCTCGCCGGCCTCCCGGTCGCCCTCGCCGCCGTAGAAGCGCAGGATCTGGGCCGCGCGGAGCACCTCGGCGACGCCTTCGCCCCGCGTCTTGCCCTCCTCCCGGGCAAGTTCCGCGCCCCACTGCGACGCGGACGATTCGACGACGGCAGCCGCCCGGGCGAGGACGGCACCGCGCTCGTGCGCCGGGGTTCTCGCCCATGGCCGGGCCGCGGCGCGCGCGGCGGCCACGGCCCGGTCGACGTCGTCGCCCGTGGCCGCACGACCGCGGGCCACGGTGACGTCCGGCTCGGCGGGGCTGATGCTCGCCAGGGCCTCGGCCCCGCCGTCGAACCACTCGCCGTCGATGTAGTGCTGCAGCAGAACGGGTGTCGTCATCGTGTGTCCCTTCGACGCTTCGACGGTGCGGGTCAGCGGAATGCGGCGTGACCGGTCAGGGCGCGGCCGATCGAGAGCAGGTGCATCTCGCTGGTGCCCTCGTAGGTCAGCACCGACTCGAGGTTGTTGGCGTGCCGCAGCGGCGAGTACTCGAGGGTGATGCCGCTGGCGCCGAGAATGGTCCGGCATTCGCGGGCAATGGCCAATGCCTCGCGCACGTTGTTGAGCTTGCCGAGGCTGATCTGCTCGGGGGTGACACCGGACTCGTCCTTGAGGCGGCCGAGGTGCAGTGCGAGCAGGAAGCCCTTGCCGAGCTCGAGCGTCATGTCGGCCAGCTTCTCCTGGGTGAGCTGGTAGGCGGCGAGCGGGCGGTCGAAGACCTCCCGGGAGGCGGCGTAGTCCAACGCGGTCTCGAGGCTGTTCCGGGCCGCGCCGAGCGCGCCGAACACGATGCCGAACCGGGCCTCGTTGAGGCACGACAGGGGAGCCCCGAGGCCGCGGGCGAGGGGAAGCTCGGCCGAGCCCGGCAGGCGCACGTTGTCGAGGACCAGCTCGGAGGTCACCGAGGCCCGCAGCGACAGCTTGCGGTGAATCCTGTTGGCGGTGAAGCCGGGTGTGTCGGTGGGAACCAGGAACCCGCGGACACCCTCGTCGGTCTGGGCCCACACCGTGGCGACGTCCGCGAGATTGCCGTTGGTGATCCACATCTTGGTGCCGGTGAGGATCCAGTCCGAACCGTCCCGGCGGGCGCGGGTGCGCATTCCCGAAGGGTTGGACCCGAAGTCGGGTTCCGTCAGTCCGAAGCATCCGATGGCGTCTCCGGAGGCCAGGCGGGGCAGCCATTCCTGCTTCTGTTCGTCGGATCCGTAGCGGTGGATGGAGAACATCGACAGCGAACCCTGCACCGAGACGAAGCTGCGGAATCCGCTGTCGCCGGCCTCGAGTTCCAGGCAGGCCAGGCCGTAGCTGACGGCGTTGGTGCCGGCGCAGCCGTACCCGTCCAGGTGCATGCCGAGGACGCCGAGGGCGCCGAACTCCTTCGCCACTTCCTTGGGCAGCGTCGCGGATTCGAACCAGTCGCCGACCTCGGGGACGAGCCGCGTCTCGACGAAGCGGCGGACGGTGGCGGCGATGTCGCGTTCGTCGGCGTCGAGCAGTGTGTCGGCGCCGAGGAGTTCGAGCGGTCGCAGCGGACCGGTCGTGCGGGCGGGTGCGGTGGTGGTCATGTGCTGGTCCTCGCGGAGTAGGGAGCGGTGGTGGTCAGAGGGCGGCGAACGCGTCGCGCAGCACCGAGAACGCCTCGGTGAGCAGCTCGTCGGAGATCGACAGCGGCGGCAGGAAACGGAGCACGTTCCCGAACGTGCCGGCGGTCAGGGTGAGGACCCCGTGGGCCTGGCAGTACCGGACGATCTCCGCGACGGCCTCGCGGTTGGGAGTGGTCGTACCGGGCTCGACGAGTTCGACGGCGATCATGGCGCCGCGTCCGCGGACGTCGCCGACGACGGGGTGGTGGGTGCCGATGTCGCGCAGTTCCCGCAGCATCAGCGCGCCGATTTCCTGAGCCCGGTCGAGCAGATGCTCCGCTTCGATCGTCTCGAACACCCCGAGGGCCGCCGCGCACGCCGCGGGGTTGCCACTGTAGGTGCCGCCGATGCCGCCCGGGTGGGCGCGATCCATGATCTCGACCCGGCCGGTGACGGCCGCGAGCGGAAGCCCGCCGGCGAGTCCCTTCGCCGTGACGATCAGATCCGGCACCAGGCCTTCGTGCTCGCAGGCGAACCATGCTCCGGTGCGGGCGATGCCGGTCTGCACCTCGTCGGCGACGACGAGGATGCCGCGGTCCCGGCAGAAATCTGCGACGCGGCGGAGGAATCCGTCGGCGGGGACGATGAACCCGCCTTCGCCCTGGATGGGTTCGACGACGACGCACGCCACCTGGTCCGCGCCGATCTGGGCGTCGACGAGCAGCCGGAACTGCTCGAACGCCTCGTCCGCGGCACGGTCGGGCCCGCTCGGCCACCGGTAGGGGTAGGCCATCGGCGCGCGGTAGACCTCCGGGGCGAACGGACCGAAGGAGTGCTTGTAGGGCTGGTTCTTCGCCGTCATGGTCATCGTCATCAGCGTCCGGCCGTGGAAGGCGTGGTCGAACGTGACCACGGCGGAACGACCGGTCGCCGCGCGGGCGTACTTCACGGCGTTCTCGACGGCCTCGCTGCCGGTGTTGAACAGTGCCGTGCGCTTGGCGTGGGTTCCGGGGGTCAGCCGGTTGAGGACCTCGGCAACCTCGATGTACGGCTCGTACGGCGTGGCGAGGAAGCAGGTGTGGGTGAACTGCTGCAGCTGCGCGGTGGCGCGTTCGACGACGCGCGGGGCGGAGTTGCCGACGGTGGTGACGGCGATGCCGGAACCGAGGTCGATGAAGGAGTTCCCGTCCACGTCGACGAGCACACCCCCGCCGCCCGCCGCCGCGTAAATCTCGGCGCCACTGGCCAGGCCCGCCGGCAGCGCGGCGGCGCGGCGCTGCGCCAGCTCGCGGGACCGGGGGCCCGGGATTTCCGTCACGATGCGGCGTGCCTGCTCGAGTCCGGGCCCGCCCCGTACGAGTTCCACTGCGGTCATGTCCTTCTCCCTCCGTCGGTTTCCTCGAACTGTAGGGGCGAGAACGCCGGTCACTCATGGACCGGAAGTACAAGTTCCGCCGCATACATGGACATCGAGTACATGTCCGTCTCCAGGGGTCACCCGCAGACTGGCGGCACACCACGGCCCACACCGGGTGATCGAAAGGACACGCCGATGACCACCGATACCGCCACCACGCATCGACACGAACCGCTGCCCACCGACGTCGCCGGGGCCGCGCGGCACCTCGCCGGGTCACGCGGGGAGCATCCGGCCCTCCTGTTCGTCGAGCGCGCTGCCCGCGACGGCGTCGCCGACGCCGTCATGAGGTGGCCGGGCCGCGATCCGTCGCTGTCCGACTCCGTCCACACCTTCGAACACTTCGGGCTGCGGATCGACGATCACGAACACCTGACGGGGGACGGCGAGGATCGCCGGGTGCATCGGTTCGCGTTCGTCACGCCCCCGGAGTGGGGGCCGGGTTCGCCTTGCCGGGTAGCGGCGGTCGTCGACGCCCATGCGCAGGGCCGCACCGTCGTCGACCGGTACGCCCGCCTCGCCGTCGTCGCCGATGTGGACGTGCGGGACATCGCCCTGGTCCGGGCCGCCGGCCGCTTCGCCCGCCAGGCCGGTCTGATCATGTCGGAGCGGTACATCGTCGATACCCTCTGCCGGCATCCAGGATTCGTCGAGGCCCTCGTCGCCTGCTTCGCCGCGCGCTTCGACCCGGACCGGCGCGACCGGGACGTCGCCGCCGAGCGGGCGGAGCGGGCGCTCGCCGCGCGGCGCGGCGCGGCGGAAAGCCTCGACGAGGACCGCATCCTGCGCAGCCTGGAGTCGTTCGTCACCGCCACCGTGCGCACCAACTGGTACCAGCGCGACGAACACGGCGCACCGAAATCGTACGGCGCATTCATGCTCGATTCCGGACGTCTCGCCGATCCAGGGCTCGTCGTCCCCCACCGCGAGATCTTCGTCCACTCGGACGACATGGAGGGCATCCACGTGCGGAGCGGCACCGTCGCCCGCGGCGGTGTGCGATTCTCGGACCGCCCGGAGGACTACCGCACCGAGGTACTCGGCCTGATGAAGACCCAGGTGGTGAAGAACGCTCCCATCGTCCCCGTCGGCGCCAAGGGCGCGTTCGTGCGGCGAAACCCGGATATCTCTCCGGCCCAGGCCTATTCGACGTTCATCCGGGGAATGCTCGATCTCGTCGACAATATCGTCGACGGGAAGATCGTGCACCCGGACCGTACGGTCGTCCACGGTGGGGACGACGGATATCTGGTGGTGGCCGCGGACAAGGGCACCGCCGCGTTCTCCGACCTGGCGAACTCCATCGCAGCGGAGTACGACTACTGGCTCGGCGACGCCTTCGCCTCCGGCGGATCCAGCGGATACGACCACAAGGCCATGGGCATCACCGCGCGCGGCGCGTGGGTCGCGGTTCGCGAGCACTTCGCCGACCTCGGTGTCGACGTGGACACCACCGAGGTGACGGCGGTGGGGATCGGAGACATGTCCGGCGACGTCTTCGGCAACGGGATGCTGCTCTCCCCGCACCTGCGCCTCGTCGGCGCGTTCGACCACCGCCACATCTTCCTCGACCCGGACCCGGACCCGGCCCGCGCCTACGCGGAGCGCCGCCGGCTGTTCGAGCGTCCCGGATCGAGCTGGGACGATGTCGACCGCGACGTCCTCTCGCCCGGCGGAGGGGTGTGGCCTCGCTCCGCGAAGTCCGTCACCGTCCCGGAACCCGCACGGCGCCTGCTCGGTCTGCCGCACCCCACCACCACCCCGAGCGAATTGATCAAGGCGCTGCTGACCGCACCGGTGGATCTGCTCTGGAACGGCGGCGTCGGCACCTACGTCAAGGCCACCTCCGAAAGTCACACGGATGCAGCCGATCCGGGTAACGACGACGTCCGCGTCGATGCCTCACAGCTCCGCTGCCGCGTCGTCGGCGAGGGCGGCAACCTCGGTTTCACGCAGCGGGCACGCATCGAGTTCTCGGCGGCGGGCGGCCGCATCAACGCGGACTTCATCGACAACGCGGCCGGCGTCGCCACCTCCGACGCCGAGGTGAACCTGAAGATCGCCCTCGAATCCGCCCGGCGCAGCGGACGTCTGACACTCGAGGAACGCAACCGCCTGCTCGGCGACGCCCGTGACGAGGTGGCCCGCACGGTGTTGCGCACGAGCCGGGACCAGTCGGTGGCGCTCGGGCTCGCCGTCTCGCGCGCGGCCCGGCTCCTCGGCCGGCACGAGCGGCTCATCAGCCACCTCGAGACCGGTGACGGGATCCGCCGCAGCACCGAGGTACTGCCCACGGTGCAGGAGCTGGCCGCGCGGGCCGGGGCCGGCCGCGGGCTGACCAGGCCGGAGATCGCGGTGCTGCTCGCGCGGTCGAAGAACGTCGTGTGCCGGGACCTGCTCGAGTCGGATGTGCCCGACGACCCCGTCTTCGCCGACGTCGCCCAGGCGTACTTCCCCGAACGCATGCGCGGACTGCTGCAGGACGAGATCCGGGATCATCCCCTGCGCCGCGAGATCGTCGCGACCCGGATCGCCTCCGACCTCGTCGACCACGTCGGACCGGGGATGATCTATCAGCTCGAGGAACGACTCGGGGTGCGCACGCCGGCGGTCGCACGGGCGTACGCGGTGATCCGGGCGGTGTTCGACACCGACCGGTTGTGGGCCGAGGCGCGGGACCGCCCCGGTTCCGGCGCCGAACGCTGGGCGCGGCTCGGCACCGTGCAGAATTTCGTCGAGCATGCGGCCTCGTGGATCCTGCGGCTGCGGCCGTCGCCGCTCGACGTGAGCGCCGAGATCACCCGGCTGCGTGCCGGAGTGGAGGACCTGCTGAGCGACACCGGGGCGGACGGGGGGCCGGACTTCCGGCTACTCGGCGAGTACCCGGCCCTGGTCGACACGGCGTACACGCTGAACTGCCCGGCGCGCACCGTCGCCCGGGTGCACGCCGGCACGGGTTCGCTGCTGGGGCTCGACGGGACGTCGCCGGACCTGTCCGCCGGATCCCACACCTGGTGGGACAGCACGGCGATCGCCACGGTGCGGGACGAGCTCGCCGAACGCCACCACGCCCTCGTCGCCGCGATCCTGCGCCGGGACGGCACCCCGATCGTTCCGGCCGACGTCGACGAGGTCCTGGCGCGGTGGCAGCGGCGGGTCCCGGACGCGATCGCCCGGGTGACGCGCCTGACCACCGAACTGCGCGAGGACGGGCTCGTCGATCTGCCGCGGGCGTGCACGCTCGGCGCGGAACTGCGCCTGCTCGTGCGCGAGAGTCATTGAGTGTGGTGCCCTTTCGGACCGGGGGAGATCCGAAAGGGCACCACGGCGGCGAGCCACCAGAGTGTCACGGCGGCGAGCCGCCACAGTGTCACGGCGGCGAGCCGCCACAGTGTCACGGCGGCGAGCCGCCACAGTGTCACGGCGGCGAGCCGCCACAGTGTCACGGCGAGCCGCCACAGTGTCACGGCGGCGAGCCGCCTATATTTCGAGTTCGCCCATGCGGGACCACTCGACGCCGGGGATCTCGGTGTGGAGGATCCGCGGGGTCTCGCTCAGCGCCGGGCGCATGGCGTCGAGCCCCTTGCGGAAGTGGTCGGCACCGACGTGGGCGGCACCGGCCTCACCGTCGCGGAACGCCTCGACGAGCACGTACTCGGACGGGTCGTCCACGCTGCGCGACCACTCGAACCACAGATTGCCCGGTTCGGCCCGCGTCGACTCGGTGAATTCCTTTGTGAGGGCGACCCAGTCGTCCCGGTATTCGCGACGGACCCGGAACCTGACCACGATGAAGATCATTGCGCACTCCCTTCCTGTCGAGCCGTGGTGGGCACGGCGGCGGCCGGTTGCCTCGGAGGGAAGCGACCGACGAGGCCCGGCCGCCGCCGAGACGATCCCCCGGCGATCAGTAGATGTTGGACGGGCGGACCATGCCCTCGGCCAGGTCCCCGAAGCCGGGCGCGTGGATCGCCCCGGGGTTGCCGAAGACCTCCTCCACGATCGCGGTCTCGGTGGTGATGAGCAGCGCCGCGATGGACGCGGCGCTCTCGAGCGCGGCGCGGGTGACCTTGAACGGGTCGACGACGCCCTCGTCGAACATGTCGCCGTACTTGCCGGAGAGCGCGTTGAACCCGTGTCCCGACGGCAGCCCCGCGACGACCTCCACGACCTCGTCGCCGTCGAAGCCGGCGTTGACCGCGATCCACCGGAGCGGCTCGGGCAGGGCACGCCGCACCACGTCGCGGCCGATGCCTTCGTCGCCGGGCAGGTCGAGCTCGGCCAGCGCCCGGTGCGCCTGCCCCAGGGCGGTGCCGCCCCCGGCGACGATGCCGTCCTCGAGGGCGGCCCGGGTGGCGGCCAGGGCGTCCTCGACGCGCAGCATGCGTTCCTTGAGTTCGACGCTGGTGGCGCCGCCGACGCGGATGACGGCGACCCGCCCGGTGAGCCGGGCGATGCGCAGCTGGAGGCTGTCCTGGTCGGCGTCGATCCGGGCCCGTCCGAGCTGCGCCTCGAGCTGCGCGATCCGCGCATCGAGGAGACTCTGATCGCCGTGGCCGCCGACGATCGTCGTCTCGTTCTCGGTGACGGTGATGCGGTCGCAGGAACCGAGGTGCTCGGCCGTCACCTCGGACAGTTCGACGCCGGTGTCCTTGGCGACGACGTGCCCGCCCAGCGCGACCGCGAGGTCCTGCAGCTCGGCGACGCGCCGGTGCCCGAAGCCGGGCGCCCGCACGACGACGGACTGCATGGTGTTGTGCATGTTGCCGCCGACGAGGAGCTGCAGGGCGGGGCCGTCGACGTCCTCGGCCAGCACGACGAGGGGCCGATCGGCGCGCTTGGCCGCCTCGATGCTCGGCATGATCTCCTGCACCTGGGTGATCTTCTTGTTGGTCAACAGGATCAGCGGATTCTCGTGGACCGCTTCCATGCGTTCGGGGTTGGTCACCATGTAGCCGGAGATGTAGCCGTGGTCGAATTCGATGCCGTCGACGACGCTCACCGACATCCCGAGGGTCTCGCTCTCCTCGGTGGTGACGATGCCGGACCTGCCCACGTGGGAGACCGCCTCGGCGATGGCCTCGCCGATGGCCTCGTCGTCGCTCGCGGCGAGGGTCGCGATGCGCTCGAGATCCTTGCGTCCGTCGACCTGCACCGACCGGTCCCGCAGTGCCTCGACGACGACGGGAACGGTGCGTTCGATGCCGCGCCGCACCCGCATGGGATTGGCACCGGCGTCGACGGCCCGCATCCCCTCGCGGACCATGGCCTGCGCCAGCACGGTCGCGGTCGTGGTGCCGTCACCGACGACGCCGTTGGTCTTCATTGCCACTTCCTTGACCAGCTGCGCGCCCATGTTGGCGAACGGGTCCCGCAGCTGGATCTCGCGGGCGATCGTGACACCGTCGTTGGTGATGGTGGGTGGGCCGGTCAGCTTCTCGAGCACCGCGTTTCGGCCCTTGGGGCCGAGGGTCACCTTGACCGCGTCGGCGAGCGCGTTGACCCCGTACTCGAGAAGGAGGCGTGCCTCCTGGTTGAACCGCAGATCCTTGGCCATGGCTGGGTTTCCTTTCGTGCTGACTGTGCGGGGTGCGGTTCAGGGGACGAGGATCGCGCGGCCGCGGACCCGTCCCGCGTCGAGGTCGTCGATCGCCTGCTGGAACTGCTCGAGCGGATATTTCGTGGTGTGCAGCGTGACTTTTCCCTGGGCGGCGAGGGCCATGAGCTCCTGCAGGTCGTTGTAGGAGCCGACGAGATTGCCGATGAAGTTGATCTCGGTGGAGATCACGTCGATCGTGGGGACGTCGATGTTCTCGCCGTATCCGACCACGTAGTAGTTGCCGGCGCGGCGCAGCATCGCGACGCCGTCCCTCGTGGCGCCGCCCTCGCCGACGAAGTCCACGACGGCCTCGGCGCCGCGGCCGCCGGTCAGCTCGAGGACCTGCTGCACGTGGGTGCCGTCGGCGACGATGCCGTGGTCGGCACCGATCCCGACGGCCAGCGCGACGGCGGCCGGGTTGCGGTCCACCACGATCAGGGTCGCCGCGGAGACCGCCTTCAGGACCTGGATGCCGATGTGGCCGAGGCCGCCCGCGCCGATCATGACGCACACGTCGCCCGGTCGCGTCGCCCGCGCGGCCTTGGCGACCGCGTGGTAGGCCGTGAGCCCGGCGTCGGCGAGGGCTGCGACGTCGGACGGCTCGAGCGAGTCGTCGATCCGGACCACGCTGCGCGCGGTGGTGCGCAGGTACTCGGCGTAGCCACCGTTGGTGTCGATGCCGGGGAACCGGCTGTTCTCGCAGTGCACGTCGTCGCCGAACCGGCACGCGCGGCAGAGTCCGCACGTGATGAGGGGGTGGAGGATGACCTTGTCGCCGACGGCGACGTTGGTGACGGCGTCGCCGACGGCGTGGACCCAGCCGGCGTTCTCGTGGCCGATCGTGTACGGCAGGACGACGCCGCTCTTCTCGGCCCACTGCCCCTCGAGGATGTGGATGTCGGTGCGGCACACGCCCGCTCCGCCGATGCGGACGACGACGTCGAGCGGGCCCTCGATCTTCGGCTCGGGGATCTCCTCGAGCTGGAGCTTGGTGTGGTACCCCACCACCTGCACGGCCTTCATGACACTCTCCTGACGATTGCGGAACAACTGGTTCGGACGTCGGCGACCCGGGGTGTTGCCGATCCGCCGTCGCTGTCGGCGTACCGGGTCGCGAGCAGCCCGCGGCAGAAGTGTGCGTTCCCCTCCATGGAGATCCGCACGGACTTGGCGAACCGCAGCCGCATCGGTACCGCCTCACGGGGGATCGGCCGCCCGTCGTCGTCGACGAACACCCGGCTGGCCGGGCACAGGCTCAGGCCGATGTCGAGCCGCCGGCGTATCAGGGCCGCCTTCTGCCGGCCGGGCGGGATGTCGCTCAGCGTCAGCGACGGGATGTCGTCGACGGTGAGCTCCGAGTGCTTCAGCAGGTTCTCGAGGCAGCGTTCCAGGGCGGCGAGGTGCGCCTTGCGCCGGAACGTGCGGCGCAACTCGTCGAGGTTCTCCTCCGCCTCGGAGCCGAAGGTGCCCCGGTAGCCGGCGTCGGCGGCGAGCCCGCGGTTGATCTTGCCGCTGTCGTGGTGGTCGTCGAGGAGGATCCGCACGTGCCCGATGTCCTCGATCGCCCGCAGGGCGTCCTGCGCGTCGGATGCCATGAGGTAGGCGAAGTTCGGCGAACAGAACGCGGTGGGCAGCCGCAGGTGCACGGTCACCCCGTCGTCGTCGAGGACCACCGACCGCACGAAGCCGAGATCGGTGATCGGTTCGTCCAGTTCGGGATCGACCACGGTGCCGAGCGCGGCGAGCACGTCGCTGCCCGACACCGGAGCCGCGGTCACGACGACACCGCCTGCTGGGCTCCCGCGGCGACCTCGACCCCCTCCTGTCCGGCCGGCTCGGGCAGCCGCAGGTGTTCCGGGACGTCGATGTCGTAGAGCGCCGCGGCGTTGAGGCCGAGGATCTTCTTCTTCTGTTCGACGGTGATCGGCGCGTATTCGGTCATGTCCTCCGGGATCTGGAAGTCCACGAACTTCTCGATCAGCCACTTCGGGGTCCACAGCGCGTAGTCGCTGGCGAACAGGATCTTGTCCTCGCCGATCCAGTAGAGCAATTCGCCGATGATCTGGGCGAAGTACCGGGGACGGGTGTGGATGAACGGCATCGCCACGGCCAGACCGCCGTACACGTTGGACTCCTGGGTGGCGATCCAGCAGAAGTCCTCGAGCCGGGGCAGGCCCACGTGTTCGACGACGAAGCGCAGATCGAGGTAGTCGGTGGCGACCTTGTCCACGTCGGCGACGTCGAAGGCGTCACGGTCCAGCGGCCGGATGGTGGGGCCCTTGTGCACGTGGATGTTCTTGATCCCCAGCTCGATGCACTCCTCGAGGTAGCGCCTCGACCACGGGTCGTCGAGCTTGTATCCGCGGGAGTCGCCGTGCCATTCGGCGGTGTAGAGCTTGACGCCCTGGAGGTTCATCCGTTCGGCGTCCCGGCGCAGCTGTTCGAGGCCGGCCTCCCCGTGGCGGGGATCGTAGGCATGGTTGTACGTGAGCTTGTCGGGGTGCTTGCGGGTGAGCCCGAACGCCTCCTCGGTCTGCCCGAACCCGTTGCGGTAGAAGTCGCTCAACAGGGTGGCCTGGAAGATCGCGTGGTCCACGTGACCGTCCACGAACAGGTCCTTCATGAGGCGTTCGCCGCCGTAGTAGGTGTAGGTGTCGTAGTCCCACACCTCCTCCTCGGGGCTGAGGTTCTTGTGGTAGTCGTAGAAGCAGTCGATGAACTGCCGCCCGTGCACGTTCTTCTGGTTCGACTCGCGGCCGTCCCAGATGTGCACGTGCCCGTCCACGATGAAGTACTGCTGCCCGTCCTTCTCGTACATCGCTTCCCTCGTTCTGTCGTGTGCCGGTGGTGGATCGGGAGCCGTCCGGGCCCGGTCTGCGGGCCCGGACGGCCGCGGTCAGTGCGCCGTGAGATCGAATCCGATGTACTCGGCGGCGTCCTCGGGACTGGCGAAGAGCATGGTCTTGTCATCGAGGTGCACCATGCGCCCGTAGTGGGTGGAGCTGATCTCCTCGAAGACGGAGCCGTCGAAGTCGGAGCCGAGAGCGTCGGTGAGTTCCTCGTAGTCGAACTCGAGGCGGTTGACGCCGTCGACGCGGATCATCGACGGGTACTCCGTCAGCTGCACGCCGTCCTTGGCGCCCATGACCTCGGCGACCACGCGACCGATCGGGGTGTTCATCAGGGTGACGCCACACATGTTGGAGAACTCGGTGGCCGATCCGAATTGCATGCTCACTTGTCCAGCTCCTTCGCGATGTCGAGCCCGATGTCCTCGAGCAGGGAACGGAACTTCGCCTCGGCCGCCTCGAGGCTGGAGGCGAAGGTGACCGCCTTGTCGGCCGGCTGCGACCAGATCGGCTGCAGGGCGCGCGCGGCGTCGATGCAGCGCGGCACCCAGGTCGCCAGCCAGGTCCCGAACAGCTCCCTGTTCGATTCGCCGAACTGCTCGTCGCGGGTGAGCAGCCGGAAGAGGTTGCGCGTGTACGCGAGATCCCGGTCGTAGTCGTGCTCACCGGTGCCGACGATCGTCGGCGTGATGTAGTCGCCGTTGCGGGCGGCGATCTGCATGACCAGCTCGCTGCGGAACAGCGAGCCGACGAGCTGCTCGAAGACGATGTTGGTGGCGAAGAGCAGCTCGCACCAGTCCGGCACCGCGGTGAGCCGTTCGACGACCTCGCGGGTGGGCTGCCATTCGGGCGCCGACTGCCAGACCTCCTTGTGGGCGGCCCCGTCGAACGGTATCCCGGCCTCGGACAGGTCGAGGTTGAACAGCGCGAGGTCCTGCGCGAACCGCATCTTGTGTGCCGCGTTGACCGCCACCGCGGTGTTGATCATGTTCGTGGGCCCGGACCGCTGGATGGAGGTGAACACGTGCAGCGCCAGGCCGTTCTCGGCGTGCATCCAGGCGCCGAGGTTGCGTTCGATGAACTTCAGCCACGGCGTGTTCCAGCCGTCGTAGGCGCGGGCGCGCTTGGCGTTCTGCAGGCACAGATCGACCTGGCGCACGACCGCCGCGTTGTTGCGGTAGATCGTCTGGTCCCACTCCTCGTTCGGGTCGAGGAAGGCGTGCCAGTTCGACGACTTCGCGGCCGTCCATTCCTTCGGGTATCCGCCCGGTCCGTCGCCGAAGCCGTAGATCCAGCCCTGCGACAGGTGCCGCTCGGGATCGGGCTGCACGTCGACGGTGACGTCCTCGTACATCGTCGACCGCTTCTTGGCCGGCGTGTAGTAGGTGAAGGTGCGGCTGCGGGAGCTGGGAAAGTCCAGCGCGCCGGCCTCGGAGTCGGTGAACTCGATCTTCGGGAAGCTACGGTGCTTGGAGTCGGTAGATGCGGTCATCTCGTTTCTCACTTCTGTCGGTGAAGGAGCAGGGTGGTTTCCTATGGCGCCTACTCGAAGGCGGGGCTGGTGAACTTGTCGTAGAAGATCTGGTCTTTCGGGGTGTTGTGCACCTCGAGCAATTCCAGGGCTGCATCGACCATGGGGGGTGGCCCGCACAGGTAGACCTCGCTCCGGTGGATGTCCGGCTCGCGGCGGTCCACGATGTCGGTGACGTTGCCTTCCTCGACCTCCGGGAGTCCGGACGGCACCGGCTCCGCCGACTCCGAGAGGCAGGGCACGAACACGAAGTCCGTCAGGGTCTTTCCCAGTTCGAGGATCTCTTCGAGGTAGAACAGATCCGCCGGCGTGCGGGCACCGTAGTAGAACCGGACGGGCCGGGTGCTGCCGGTCTCGCTCATGTGCCGCAGGAGCGAGAGGATCGGGGCCATGCCGGCGCCGCCGCCGATGAAGACCACCGGCAGGACGTGACCGTCCTTGAGGGTGAAGGATCCGTACGGTCCGGTCAGCGTGATCTCGTCGCCCACCGAGATGCCGTCCTCGAGCAAGCCGGCGAACTTGCCACCGGGGTACTTCTTGATGAGGAACTCGACATGTCCCGGCGTCGATCGGGTCGTCGCCATGGAGAAGGACCGATGTTCCTCGGTTCCCGGTATCTGCAGGTCGGAGTACTGACCGGGTTTGAACTCGTACTCCGTGGGTTCGACGGGCTGCAGTTGCAGCGACACAATGTCCTTGGTCATCGGCTCGATCGCGGTGATCCGGGTGCGCACTTCTTGAATGGGGATACCACCCAGGAGTTCGTCCTCGTCGAAATTGAGCAGTTCGATGGTGCAGTCGCTGTATGCAGTCGAGCGGCAGAGCAGTACGTGCCCCTCGTCGGTCTCGGCGTCGTTGCAGGCGAACGTCGAATAGTCCTCCATCTGGATGTCGCCGTCGAGGACAAAGGATTTGCAGGCCGAGCAACGCCCCTCGCGGCAGCCGTGCATCAGATGGATGCCCTGCCGGAAGGCGGCGTCGAGGATGTACTCGTCCTCGCCGACTTCCATCTCGATGTCGACGGGCTCGAAATTGATGCGGTGCTTGTCGGCCACGGGGGTGTCTCCTGGGCTCGTGGAATGAATGGTGAGGCGGTGGGTGGCGCCGGAGTGGCCGCGGCGCCACCCACCGAGCCTGAATCAGGCAGGAACTGCGCCGCCGGCGCGGTACGCGGCGATGTGGGCGTCGCGTTCTGCGTCGGACATCTGGTTCAGCAACACGTTCGGGCTCTGGAAGGTGTTGCCCCGCACGTCGTCGAGGGTCCACATCTTCTTCGGGTCGAGGTCGAGGTGCGGCTGACCGACGAGGGTCTTGCCGTCGTCGCGCACGTACCCGAGGTCCTGCACGATGTCGGCGAGATCCTTGTCGTGGTGCAGGGTCTCCCATTCACGGAAACCGGTGAGGCGGCCCATGTTCGGGGTGGGACGTCCCTCGTACTCGCTGCGGAACGCGACGGCGTCGGTCCAGTAGCAGGTCTCCGAGCAGTAGGTCCGCCACTGGTCGTCCACCTTCTCCACGACCATGTCCTCGCGGATGAGGGCGGGCACCATGCACGTCCAGCAGCGGTGCGGGTACTGGTATCCCACCTCCTCGAACGCGATCGGCTTGTTGCGGCCGGGGTAGGCGAGGCGGTTGTAGTTCTCCCACCACTTGCCGTACTTGGAATACCAGCCCGGGTACTTGTGCTCGAACCACTCGAAGTCCGCGTCGGTCATGGCGTCGATCCGCCAGTAGTTCACCGGCCAGCCCGTCGCGAAGAACCGGGCCACCTCGTGGACGTAGCCCTTCTCGGTGATGCGCTTCCACGCCTCCTCGACGAGGTCGTGCGGAATGGTCAGCCCGTACTTCTCGAGCGGGATGAGGTAGCTGCGGTAGTAGTCGTCGTAGATCCACCGCCGCCACATCTCGGCGTAGCTCTCGCGATCCTTGCGGCGGTCCTTGGTGCCGTACTCGATGAAGGTGCCGATCGCGGCGTCGACCACGCAGTGGTTGTTCCACCACGCGTAGCGCAGGTCCCGCTCGAGCAGCGGCCGGTTCCGCTCGTCGGCCAGCGCCATGAGCAGGATCGAGTAGCCGTTGGAGATGTGCCGCGACTCGTCGGACTGCACCGAATGGAACACGGTGGGCAGCAGGTAGTCGCCGTTGGCGGCCGCCTCGTCGGGCATCGCCACGAACAGGGTGTTCGTGAAGGCCGTCTCCGCGACCACGGTCAGGTAGATGTTGGCCGCGGTGATCGCGTCACCGGTGATGAAGCCCTCCCCGAACTGCCGGCCGATGGTGCCCGCGTAGTTGTTCGCGAACGCCTTCTCGGTCATGTCGAACCCGGCGGGGTCGATGTAGTTGTTCATGTAGAGCTTCTTGAGGTTCATCTGGATCGTCGAGTGACGAACCTCGTCGATCATCTGCACGGCGAGCCCGTTGTGGATCTCGGGGTTGGGCACCGCGTCGATGGCCATCGGCATCGCGCGGGCCGCCGAGATCTCCGGGAACGGGATGATCGAGAGGAACAGCTTCTGCCACTCCAGCCAGCGCTGCTGGACCTGCCGGAACATGTTCCCGCGGATGGCGCCGTCCATCGCGCCGTAGACCCGGTTGTCCTTCTCCTCCTCCATGGGGAAGTAGGACCGCATGATCTGCTTGAGAGGGTCCTTCTTGGGGGCCTTCTCGAACGTGTAGTCGGTGCCGAAGCGGGTGGCCGGCGTCGCGAACGTCGGTTCCCACGACAGCTCGGTGATCTTCGCATGGGCCTTGGTCAGGCTCTGCCTACTCAATGTGCGCCTCCTGGATCGGGAGCCGGCTCGGTGCCAGCCGTGGACGGTGGGGTGTGGATGCAGATACAACCCGCGGGCGCCACCCCGATCTGTCTCAATGTGAGACGCAGGTCACATTCGGCACAATTACCCTTGTGGACGCAGGGCCCGATGAGAATGTCCCCGTGACAACTCCAGACGACCGGGAGACCGAGGTGGGTGAATTCAGCCGAAGCAGTTCCCAGGACCACACGTCACTCCGGGAGGCACGCGAGGCGTTCCACTCGGCCGATCAGGCCGCGGACGATCCCGGCGACCGCCGGGTCCGGAACTGGCTGCGGGTCTCGTGGCTGCGGTCTCGGGCGGCGAAGGTCGACGTGGACCGCCCGAGCGCCGGCTACGTCGAACCGCTCCCGGTCGACACCGTCCTCACCCGCGCGGCCCGCCCGGTGCTGTCCGCGCTGTCGGCGGAGATCGAGAACGAGCCGGTGTCCCTGATCCTCACCGACGCCAAGGGCACCGTGCTCAGCCGCTACGGCGGCGACCGCGGGCTGCTGACCGCCCTGGACCGGGTCGACCTCGCTCCCGGCTTCCGCTACGCCGAGTCCCAGGTGGGGACCAACGGCATCGGGACCGCGCTCGAGGTCGGTGCACCCCTGCTGATCCGGGGGGACGAGCACTACAGCGGGCACCTGCGGTTGTTCTCCTGCGCCGGGGCCCTGGTAACGCACCCGATCACCGGGACACTCCTCGGCGTCGTGGACCTGACCACCAAGACCGAGAACACGAACTCGCTGCTGTTGTCCTTCGCCAAGCTGGCCGCCACCCGCATCAGGGAACGGATCCTCGAGGAGGCCAACGAACTGGACCGGGCCCTCCTGCACGACTACCACGCGGCCTGCCAGCATTCGGGTCGCCCGGTCATCGCCGTCGGCGACGAGGTCCTGATGATGAACGCCCAGACCCAGCAGCAGTTCGACTCACGCGACCAGGCCGCGATCATCGACCGGACCCGCGACGCCCGCGGGCGGGCCGAACCGTTCACGATGCTCGCCGACCTGCCGAGCGGGATCACGGCGCGGCTGTCCTACCAGCCGACCTTCGTCGAGGACAGGCTCGCGGGCGGGGTCGTGCGGATCAAGGAGCAACTCGCCCGGACCCGGAGCCCGCGCGCCGCGAAGCAGCCGGCGTTGCGCGCGCTGGCCGGTCGCAGCGCGCAGTGGCAGCACACTGTCCACGGCGTCGTCGAGGCCTGCCGGCGACGGGAATGGCTCGTGCTCGACGGCGAGCCCGGGGTCGGCAAGACCGCGCTGATCCGGGCCGCGCACGAGCACGTCCGGAGCGACCGCGGCCTCGCGGTGCTCGACGCGGCCGCGGTCGACGGCGGGGAGCTGCTGGAGCAGGCGTCGGCCACGCTCGAGGGCGGCTCCGACCTGGCGGTGCTGCACGCCCATGCGCTCGGCGACGACGATCTCGCCGGTCTCGGCCAGCTCCTGCAGACCGTCACGCCGGACACCCTTCCGGACGACCCGTGGGTGGCGCTGACCATGCAACCCCCGCAGGAGGAGAGCGACACCCACTCCCTGCTCCGACTCTTTCCGAAGACGCTCTCCGTTCCCCCGCTGCGCCATCATCTCGAGGACGTCCCCGAGCTGGTGCGCTTCCTCCTCGACGCCGCCGGCGCCACCGACCTCACGCTCTCGCCGGCCGCGGCGAACCAGCTCATGCGACTGTCGTGGCAGGGGAACGTGACCCACCTGCGCAGCGTCCTCGAGGAGACCTGCCGGCGCCGCCGCTCGGGGACCGTCGAGATCGGCGACCTGCCCGCCGAGTGCCGGGCGACGACCCGCCGGAACCTGACCCGGCTCGAGTCCCTCGAGCGGGACGCGATCGTGGACGCACTGGCCCTGCACGGAGGCGACAAGGCGGCGGCCGCGAAGGCGCTCGGCATGTCGCGGGCGACGATCTACCGCAAGATCCGCGAGTTCGGCATCACCCTCTGATTCCGAATATCAAGTGCCCGTGTCAAATTGAGACACCGGGACACCGCTCCTCAGGAAACACTGCTGAGCGCAGAGACGTTCGCCCCGCCAGCCTGGGGTGACCAGACAGGAGTGATCGATGACCGACCACAACGGACTCACCACCGCCGCCGGCGCGCCGGTGCCGGACAACCAGAACAGTCTCACGGCCGGGGCGCGCGGACCCATGCTGCTCCAGGACGTGTGGTTCCTCGAGAAGCTCGCGCACTTCGACCGCGAGGTCATCCCCGAACGACGGATGCATGCAAAGGGTTCCGGAGCATTCGGCACCTTCCGCGTCACGCACGACATCACCCGGCACACCAGGGCCGCAGTGTTCTCCGCCGTGGGCAAGCAGACCGAGGTGTTCGTCCGGTTCTCCACGGTCGCGGGGGAGCGCGGTGCCGCCGACGCCGAACGCGACATCCGCGGCTTCGCCGTCCGCTTCTACACCGAGGAGGGCAACTGGGACGTCGTCGGCAACAACACGCCGGTGTTCTTCTTCCGCGACCCGCTCAAGTTCCCCGACCTCAATCACGCCGTGAAGCGGGACCCCCGGACCAATCTTCGCGATCCCGAGAACAACTGGGACTTCTGGACCAACCTGCCGGAGGCACTGCACCAGGTCACGATCGTCATGTCCGACCGCGGCATCCCCGACGGGTACCGGCACATGCACGGATTCGGCTCGCACACCTTCTCGTTCGTCGATGCCGAGGGCACCCGTTCGTGGGTGAAGTTCCACTTCCGCACCCAGCAGGGCATCAGGAACCTCACCGACGAGGAGGCCGCGGCCGTGATCGCCGGCGACCGCGAATCCGCCCAGCGGGACCTGTACGAGGCGATCGAATCCGGCAACCACCCGAAGTGGACACTGTACGTGCAGATCATGCCCGAGGCCGACGCGGCGACGTACCGGTACCACCCCTTCGACCTGACCAAGGTGTGGTCCAAGAAGGACTACCCGCTCATCGAGGTCGGCGAGCTGGAACTGAACCGCAATCCGGACAACTACCACGCCGACGTCGAACAGGCCGCCTTCTCCCCGGCGAACATCGTTCCCGGCATCGGGTTCTCACCCGACCGGATGCTCCAGGGCCGGCTGTTCTCGTACGGGGACGCCGCGCGCTACCGGCTCGGCGTGAACCACCACCAGATCCCGGTGAACTGCCCCCGGGCCGCCGCGCACGTGAACTCCTTCCACCGCGACGGCGCGATGCGCGTGGACGGCAACCAGGGCAGCGTCCCGAGCATCGAACCGAACTCGTACGGCCGCTTCCGGGAGCAGCCCGAGTACGCCGAACCACCGCTCGCAGTGGGCGCGGTCGCGGACCGGTTCGACCATCGGGCGGACGACGAGAACTATTTCGAGCAGCCGGGAATCCTGTTCCGCGGCATGTCCGCCGAGCAGCAGACCGTGCTGTTCGAGAACACCGCGCGTGCCATCACAGGGGCATCGGCGGCGACGATCGAGCGGCACATCGCCAACTGCACCCAGGCCGATCCGGCCTACGGCGAGGGAGTTCGCAAGGCCTGCGAGGCACTCGGCGCGCTGTGAGTCCCGTGGTGTCCCCCGGCCCCGTGCGGGTGCGGGGGACACCGCCTCACCCCAGCCAGTCCAGTACCGCGGCGGCGGTCCACGACTGCTGCATGCTGCCGAGCGGCTCGCCGGTGAACGGCTCGTAGTACTCGGCGAACGAGCCGTCGCTGGCCTGCCGCAGACCCTCCGCTCGCAGCAGGTGAGCGCGCTCCGCCCACCCGCGGCGGGCGAACGTCCACGAGAACAGCCACGTCATCACCGGCCACACCGGCCCGCGCCAGTACTCGCGCGGACGGAAATCCCGGGAGACGGGGGAGGTGGACGGCGGCACCGCGTAGCGCAGGTCGGGGTGGCCGCAGAACTTCGGGCCCTCGAAGGTGCGCAGCAGGGCCCGTTCGGTGCCGCGGGGCAGGCCACCGCACAACAACGGCGCGAACATCGCGAGCGTGTCGGTGGCCATCCAGCGGCCGCTGCGCAGGTCGAAGTCCTTGGCGGCGCCGGTGCGCGGATCGGTGGTGTCGAGCACGCCGCGGCGGAACCGGTCGGCGTACTCGTGCAGCTCGCGGACGTCGGCGTTCGGACGCGAATGCTCCTCCCCGATGACGGCGAGCACGTCGCACGCGAGCGCGAACACGGCACTGACGAACACGTCCTCGACGGCGAAGCTCATGGCCGTGGCCAGGGCGTCGTCGTCGTAGCGCACTTCCTTCATCTCCTCGAGCAGCCACAGGTAGCGGGCGTACTCGGCGTCCGTCGGCCGCTGACTCGGGTCGCCGACGTGGGCGAGGTCCTCGCGCCGGAACGTCGGCACCGCCCCGGCGACGACGTTCGCGTAGGCCGCGTCCCACCGGGGCGAGTTGTCCATGCCCGATTCCCAGCCGTGGTAGAGCGCGATGCGACCGTTGCCGTCGAGGTCCCGGGCGCGGGCCAGCCACCGGTGCCAGCGCACCAGGTCGGGCCAGCGGCGGTCGAGGAACTCCTCGGCGACGGCGCGGGTGCTGCGGCCGTGCCGGCGGCTGTGGTCGAGGATGCGCTGCACCGCGATGGCGTGCACGGGCGGCTGGGTGATGCCCGACGTCTGCGGGCCCAGTGGCGCGGCGGCGGCGAGATCGGTACAGGCCCAGCGCGCCGGACCCGGAAAGTAACCGTCCACCCCGCTCGCGAACACGATGTGCGGGATCATGCCGTTGCGCCACTGTGCCGAGAGCAGGGTGTCGAGTTCGACGACGGCCCGCTCGACACTCAACGGGGCCAGCCCCACCGCGACGAACGCCGCGTCCCAGCTCCACATGTGCGGATACAGCTTCGGGGCGGCACTGGTCATCGTGCCGAGGTCGTTACCGCGCAGCAGGTAGGCAGCCCGCGCGGCGAGCTGGGTGTGGGTGAATCCGCGGTCCGGCATCGCATCATTGTGCGACCGTCCCGGCGTGGGCGCGCGCCGAGGGGCAGGTGGACGGACCCCGGCCCGACACCTGCCGTTCGGCTCGGCGGTGTCGCAACGTCACGTGCGCGGGGTGGACTGACCGGGTCTGGACGTTCGTCCACTCACCACGGATCGTCGGGCACGTTCCTGCCCGTGAAGGGATTTCGAGACAATGGCTTCAGTGACCTTCGACCACGCCACCCGGCACTACGCGGGGGCCGCGTCCCCGGCGGTGGACGCGCTGGATCTGAGCATCGCGGACGGCGAGTTCCTCGTCCTGGTCGGCCCCTCCGGATGCGGCAAGTCAACCTCGCTGCGGATGCTCGCCGGGCTCGAGGACGTCGACTCCGGGCGGCTGTTCATCGGCTCCAGCGACGTCACCGACGTCGAACCCCGCAATCGCGACATCGCGATGGTGTTCCAGAGCTATGCGCTGTACCCGCACATGACCGTCGCGGACAACATGGGCTTCGCCCTGAAGATCGCCGGGGTGCCGAAGGACGAGCGGGTCGCGCGCGTGCAGGAGGCCGCCGCGATGCTGGACCTCACGCCGTACCTGAACCGCAAACCGAAGGCACTGTCCGGTGGCCAGCGGCAGCGGGTCGCGATGGGCCGGGCCATTGTGCGCAGCCCGCAGGTGTTCCTGATGGACGAGCCCCTGTCCAACCTCGACGCCAAGCTGCGGGTGCAGACCCGCAACCAGATCGCGCAGCTGACGCGCCGGCTCGGCGTGACGACGGTGTACGTCACGCACGACCAGGTGGAGGCGATGACGATGGGGGACCGGGTCGCGGTGCTGGACGGCGGCAGGCTCCAGCAGGTGGACACGCCACGGGCGCTGTACGAGCGGCCGGTGAACGCGTTCGTCGCCGGGTTCATCGGCTCCCCGGCGATGAGCCTGTTCGAGGCGCCGGTCACCGACGGCGGCGTGCGGATCGGCGGGCACGTCGCGCCCGTGCCCCGCCACGTGCTCGCGGCCGCCCGGGGGACCACGGTGACGATCGGCGTCCGGCCCGAGCACCTGACGATGTCCACTGACGGATCCGGGTTCGATGTGGCCGTCGAGAGTGTGGAGGAACTGGGCGCGGACGCCTACGTCTACGGTGGCACGACGGTGGACGGCCACCGCCGCGACGTGGTGTTCCGCACCGGCGGGCACAACCCGCCGTCGGCGGGCGCGGTGGTGCGGCTGCTGCCCGACCCCGAACGGGTGCACGTGTTCGACGCCGGGACCGGGGTGCGGCTGAGCGACTGAAGCGCGGCGGCGGGGCGCGGCCGCGTGGCCTCGCCCCGACCCGGCGTCACTGCACGCAGAGCAGGTCGTTCAGATCCGCGATCGAGCGGCCCGCGAGGGTGGGCCACAGGGTGTGCCCCGGATGCTCGGGCAGCGCCACGACGTTGGGTACGCCGACGGTTACGACGCCGGCAGCACGAGCCGAGGCCAGGCCCGGCAGGGAGTCCTCGATCGCGACGATGCGCGCGGGGTCGAGGGGAGCGCCCAGGTCGCGGCCGAGCGCCTCGACGGCCCGCAGGTACGGCTCCGGGTGGGGTTTGCCGTTGCCGACCATGTCGCCGGTGACGAGGAACCGGAACGTGCCCGCGGGCAGCATGCGGTCGATCACGTCGGCGAGGGGCCGCTCGCTCATCGTCACGAGCGCGCACGGCACGTCGGCGGCGGCGAGTTCGCCGAGCAGTTCCCGGGCGCCGGGCCGCCACGGGACCGCTTGCCGCACCTGGGCCACGACGGAGTCGACGAGCGTGTCCACGATGGTGCGGACGGGCAGGTCCGCGCCGGCGCGCTGCAGCACCCGGGCGGTCTCGGGCAGGGCGCTGCCGACGAGGCCGGCGGCCTGCCCGTCGCTCCACGGAACCGAGAACGCCTCCAGCAGTTCGCGTTCGGCCCGGAACCAGTACGGTTCGGTGTCGACGAGCGTGCCGTCCATGTCCCAGAGCACGGCGTGGACGGCGGGGGGCGTGTGCATTCGGGGCTACTCCTGATCGGTGGCGGGGGGTACGGGCACGACCTGGACGCGGACCCCACGGGTGCGCAGGCCGTCGACGAAGTCGGCCGGCGCGCCGTCGTCGACGAGCACGTCGTCGATCGCACGCCAATCGGCGACGAGGTGGAAGGACCGGCGGCCGATCTTCCCGGAATCGAGCAGCAGGACACGCCGGGCGGCGACGCGCAGCATCTCGGTTTTGAGGGCGACGATCGAGTCCTCCTGGTGGTACAGCCCGTCCGTGTCGGCGGTGGTGGTGGACAGGAACAGGGTGTCCACCCGCACGCCGCGGACCGCAGCGAGGGCGCCGGCCCCCAGGAACGACTCGTGACCGACGTCGAATGTGCCTCCCAGAGCCACGGTTTCGATGCCGGTATGGTGCGTGAGGGCCGCGAGGCCGGGCAGGTAGTTGGTGACCACCCGCAGGTCCTCGACGTCGGCCAGGCGCTCGATCACCGTCGCGACGGTGGTCGAGTCGTCGAGCATGATCGACGTGCCGGGGGCGACGATCCGTGCCGCTGCGGCGCCGAGCGCCCGCTTCTGGGACAGCGCGAGCCGCCGCCGGACCGCCGCGGCGATCTCGTACGTGCCGGTGCGTTCGACACTGACACCACCGCGAAACTTGCGGACCACGCCGCGGCGCTGCAGTTCGTCGAGATCGCGGTGCACCGTCATCAACGACACCCCGAACCGCTCGGCGAGCCCCTGGGCCGTGGCGTGATCGTCCGCCAGCAACGATTCCAGGATCGCGTCGAGCCTTTCCTGGCGGGGGTTGCGGTTCGCTCTGGACATCGCGCATCGCCTCCTCACGTTCGAATGTTTCGACACCGGACTTTATATCACTCTATTTGTTATGAACGCCGCGTGAACGGACCGGGAAATGATGGTCTACGGACCGCCAACCGAGATCGACCGGCGTCCCGAACCGCGGCGACAAATACTCGTATTCTTGTTTATAACAATGAAATTAGAGACGAGCGCCGGTCGCGATCGCGAGTCCGGGCACGGACCCGGCCGTGTTGACCGAACGACGCGGGCGGTGCCACCATCGTCCCGGCCGCTTCGGTTCTTAACTATTCGCTGTTATTTCGACAAGGACGGTGGACGTGTCCGTGACACTGACCCGGCGCGAGACGGACCCGGTCGTCCGCGCCCCGGGCAACCCGGCCCCGGCACCTCGGCCGGGCCGCAGCCGGCGCAGGCGCCGCGAACGTGCGCTGTTCGCGCTGTTCGCACTCCCCAACCTCGCGCTGATCGTCGTCTTCGCGTACTGGCCGGTCGTCGGCAACGCCTACCTGAGCCTGACGCGGTGGGACATGATCGCCCCGCAACCGCTGTTCGTCGGCTTCGACAACTACGCGGCCCTGTTCACCGATCCCGCGTTCCTGCGGGTACTGCGGTTGACCGGCATCTGGGTCGTCAGTGTGGTCGGCATCAGCCTGGGAGGGGGGCTGGCCCTCGCCCTGTTGTTCAACCTGAGGCTGCCCGGCCGCGGCGCCGTCACCGCGATGGCCTTCTCCCCGCACATCCTCTCCGGTGCCGCCGTAGCAGCGATCTGGCTGTTCATGTTCGACCCCAACTACGGCCTGTCCCGGGCCCTGTTCTCCGCCGTCGGCGCGGACTCGCCCCACTGGACGACGTCCGGACAGTGGGCCCTGCCGGCACTGATCATCGTCGCGGTGTGGAAGGGCGTGGGATTCGTCGCTCTCGTGTATCTCGCAGCACTGCAGTCGATTCCGCCGGACGTACTCGAGGCGGCCCGGCTGGACGGCGCCGGCCGGTGGCAATCGTTCCGGTACATCGTCCTTCCGCTGCTCTCGCCCACCACATTCTTCCTGCTCGTCACCCAGGTCATCGCCGCGTTCCAGTCGTTCGACCTCATCGCGATGATGACCGGCGGCGGACCGGCCGGTGCCACGACGACCCTCAGCTGGTTCATCTACCAGCAGGGCTTCCGCGAGTTCGACACCGGATCCGCCGCGGCCGGCTCGATGATCATGTTCCTGGTCCTCATGGCGATGACGGTCGTCCAGATGCGCTACATCGAGAAGAAGGTGCACTACTGATGGCCACCCTCATCCCCCGTCGTGGGGCGCGCCTGAAGGCGCTGCCCGCGCTCGTCGTGACGGCCCTGGTGTTCGCCGTCCCCTTCTTGTGGATGCTCACCTCCGCTTTCAAACCGGAGGCCGAGATCTACCGGTGGCCGCTGCAGTGGCTGCCGAGCGAGGTCGTCCTCGACAACTTCGTCCATGCCTGGGAGGCGGCCCCGTTCGACCGGTTCCTGGTCAACTCGCTCGTCGTCACCGCCGTCGGGGCGACGCTCAAGGTGGTGCTCGCCGTCTTCAGCGCCTACGCCTTCGCGTTCCTGTCCTTCCCCGGCCGGAACCTGCTGTTCGTGGCCGTGCTCGGCGCATTGATGGTCCCCGGACACGTGACCCTGCTGATCAACTACATCACCATCGGCAACCTCGGCTTGATCAACACCTATGCCGGTATCGTATTGCCGGGACTGGCCAGCGCATTCGGCACCTTCTTGCTACGGCAGCACTTCCTCGGTCTCGCCCCGGAGGTCCTCGAGGCCGCCGAACTGGACGGCGCCGGGCACCTGCGCCGACTGGTGCACTTCGTGCTGCCCATGTCGCTGCCGGCGGTGATCACCGTGGCGCTGATCGCCGTCATCGACGAATGGAACGACTTCATCTGGCCACTGCTGGTGACCAACTCCGTGCAGATGCGCACGTTGCCGATCGGCCTGATGTACCTGAAGGAGACCGAAGGCGTCGACCAGTGGGGCTCGATCATGGCCGGCACCACGTTCGTCGTGGCGCCGATGCTGCTGCTGTTCCTGCTCGCCCAGCGCTACATCATCAGCGGCATGGCCGGCGCCGCCGCTCGCCGATGACCCCGACCACTTCCGCTTCCGCTCCGTACCCCTCTCCAGGAGAAGCCATGTCCCCGCTTTCCCGCACCTCGTCGATCACCTCGGCGCGCCTGAGCCGGCGCCGGTTCCTCACCCTCGCCGCGATGGTCTCCGCCACCGTCCCCGTCCTGTCCGCCTGCGGCAGCCCCACCGCCGGGTCCTCCTCGTTCGCCCAGCCCGACGTCGCGCCGCCCGCCGAGTACGCGGGCCGAACCAACGTCGTCGTGTGGAGCCCGTGGACGGGCAACAACGGCGACCGACTCGCCGCGATCATCAAGGGATTCAACGATTCCCAGTCCGAGGTCTACGCCGAGATCCAGACGTTCAACGGCTACGACGGCGTCTCCGAGAAGCTCGCCGCGGGCCTGCAGGCCCGGCAGATCCCCGAGATCGCCGTATTCTCCGACGTGCACTGGAACATCTTCTTCCTCAACGGCAGCCTCGAGCCGCTCGACGGCTACTTCACCGGCGAGTTCGGCCCCGCCACATTCCACAAGCGGCTGTTCGACGAGGGCGTCGTGCGCGGACAGTCGTTCTGGGTGCCCTACGGCCGCTCGACCCCGCTGTTCTACTACAACAAGGAAGTCTTCGCCGCAGCCGGCCTGCCGGACCGGGCGCCCGCCACATGGGAGGAGTTCCGCGGCTGGGGCAAGGAGATCACCGGCCGCGACTACCGCGGCAACAAGCTTCAGATGCGCGCCTACACCGGCACCGACGACTGGTACTTCCAGGGCCTGCTGTGGAACTTCGGCGGCGGCATCTCCGACGGCCTCGACGTGGTGCTGGACACCCCGGAGAGCATCGCGGCAGCGGAGTTCGACCGCGCGGTCGTCAACGACGACCGGATCGGCTACCTCGCGCAGAGCATGAACAACGACTTCACCAACGGTCTCGTCGCGACCATCACCAACTCCACCGGCTCGCTCACCGGCCTGATCTCCGGCGCCGACTTCGAGGTCGGCGCCGGCTTCCTGCCCACGGCTACCACCACCGGGGTGCCCACCGGTGGCGGCGGACTGTCGATCATGAAACACGCGGCGACGGAAAGGAAGGATGCCGCGGCGAAGGTCCTGGCGTACCTGTCGCAGCCGCAGCCGTCGGCCGACTGGACCGTCGGTACCGGCTACCTCCCGGCGACGATCGGCGCGGCCGAATCCGCCACCGTGCAGCAGCGCATGATCGAGAACCCGTACTACCGGCTGGCCGTCGAACAGCTCGGCATCGCCCGGCAACCGGACGCCGTGCGCCGCTACGTCTCGAGCACGATCGTCGAGATGCGCACCGCCATCCAGAAGCTCTACACCGAGGACGCCGACGCGGCCACGACGCTGCGGCAGACCGCGGAGAAGCTCCGCGCCGAAGCCGACATCCTCCGCCCCCGCTACGAAGAGATGGTCGCCTGATGAGCACACCGACCCCCATCCGCTCGCTCACCCTCGTCGGACACCGCGGCGCCATGGCGCACGCCCCCGAGAACAGCGTCGAATCCTTCCTCCTGGCGGAGGCACTCGGGGCCGACGAGATCGAGCTCGACGTCCGTCTCACCGCCGACGGTGCCGCGATCGTGCTGCACGACCCCACACTGGACCGCGTCGCCGCGGACGAGTCGGGGCGCCGGCTCGGCCCGGTCGCCGACCTGTCCCTCGAGCGGCTGCGCCGCGTCCGGCTCGACTCCGGGCATCCGGTGCTGACGTTCGACGAGGCGCTCGACGCCACGACGGTGACCCTGCAGGTCGAGATCAAGGCGCCCGCCGTGGTGCCCGAGCTCGCTCGCATCGTCGCCGCACGACCCGCCGACGTCGACCGTATCCGGTTCACGAGCTTCCAGCCGGAGGCCCTGCGCCTGCTCGCCCAGCACGCCCCGGCCGTGCCGCGTGGCCTGATCACGCTCGGCCACCCCGACGCGCGGCGGCATCCGGAAGGTGTCGAGGCCGTGCTGACAGCGACCGGCTGCAGCGCCTTCTACTGCGGTTGGGACGGCCTGACGACCGAGGTCGTCGACCGCATCCGCGGTCTCGGGTACGAGATGCACGGCTGGCCGCTGCGGGGGCCGGAAGACGTGCGCCGCGCCCTCGCGTTCGGCCTGGACGGCGGCACCGCCGACGACCCGGGCGCCGCCCGCACGTGGCTCGAGGAGGCGCTCGGCCACTGAGTCCGCCCGTCGCGGGGTGCCGGAAATCGGACATCTTCACGCGTCCCGACCGTTGTTTCTGTCCGAAACGGCGCATCGATCGGTGCCGACGCCCACCAACCTTCCCGCACGAGACCTACGGTGGGATCCGGAAACCGTCCCGCGGACCCGAGGAGTATCGGCAGATGAGGATCACCGGCGCAGTCCTGGAGGAGATCGGCCGGCCGCGGCCGTTCGCCGAGTCGAAACCGATCAGCGTGTCCGAACTCGAGCTCGACGCGCCGGGACCGACCGAGCTGCTGGTAAAGATCGAGGCGGCCGGGGTGTGCCACTCCGATCTGAGCGTCGTGGACGGCAACCGGGTCCGCCCCGTACCGATGCTGCTCGGGCACGAGGCGGCCGGCCGCATCGTCGAGGTGGGCTCCTCCGTCGACGACTTCCGGGTGGGGCAGCGGGTGGTCATGTCGTTCCTGCCGAGATGCGAGGCGTGCGACAGCTGCGCGGAGGACGGCCGGCTGCCCTGCACGACCGGGTCCGCCACCAACAACGCCGGGGAACTGCTGCACGGCGGCCGTCGCCTGCACCGCGACGGCCACCCGGTGCACCACCACCTCGGGGTCTCGGGTTTCGCGACGCACGCGGTGATCGACCGCGCGTCGGCCGTCGCGGTCGACGACGACGTGCCGCCCGACGTCGCCGCGGTGCTCGGCTGTGCCGTGCTCACCGGCGGGGGCGCCGTTCTCAATGCGGCCCGGCCGCGGCCGCAGGACAGCGTCGCGATCGTCGGCCTCGGCGGGGTCGGCATGGCCGCCCTCCTCACGGCCGTCGCGCAGGGCGTCTCGCGCATCGTCGCGATCGACACCCTCGACGACAAGCTCACCCGCGCCCGCGAGCTGGGAGCACACGAAACCTACACGCCGGCCGAGGCGGTCGAGCGGGGTGTCAAGGCCCGGTACGTCATCGAGTGTGCCGGCAGTGCACGGGCGTTCGAGACCGCGTTCGGTCTCACGGCGCCCGGCGGCACGACCGTGACGGTCGGCCTGCCCGCGCCGGCCGCGACGGCGGCGATCTCCCCGTTGACGGTGACCGCGGAGGCACGCACGATCGTCGGCAGCTACCTCGGTTCGGCCGTGCCGCGCCGCGACATCCCCCAGTACGCGCGGATGTGGCGGGAGGGCCGGCTCCCGGTGGAGGAACTGATCTCCGCACGGATCCCCCTGTCGCGCATCAACGAGGCCATGGACCAGCTCGCCGACGGGCTGGCCGTGCGTCAGGTCATCATGTTCGACGACTGACGGTAAGAGGCCGGGTGCCGGTCGGTCCGGGACCAAGGTCCCGGACCGGATATCTTGCGGGAAGTGGTTTTCCGGACGGCCGAGCGACCCGTCGAGCGGCACGGGACGAGGTGCCCGGCCGACCCGGCCACTCGGTCCCTCGCTGGGCGCCGGAGTGCTCCGGCCGATGGGCACAGTCGGCGGGAGACTTTGGGCCCTTTCTCCGAGTCCTCGGTCCCGCCGACGGCGACAGAGTCGAGGGAGCGCTCCCGGTCCCGCCGGTGTGCGGTCGGTGCCCGCACCGCCCGGCTCGCCTGCGCGCGAGCATGTCCACACCTGTGGAACAACCTGTTGATCAGTACCTTTCGACCCGATCGACTACCGCCTCGGCTCCCGCGCCCGTCCCGTCTGTCCGGGCACAGCGGCCGTTGCCGACACCCGCCGCCGGGCCTTCGCCGCCCCGCGGACGTGCTCCACGTCTCATTGCCGATGCCGATGCCACGGTGCAAGAGTCAGCGCGCCGACGGTCGACGGCTCCGCTCCGTTCGGGACGAACGCCTGCGCCGCCGTCTCGTCGGCCGAACGGGAGGACGCGGATCCACCCTCTCGCGGCAGCAGGTCGGAGCTCGATGCCCCACCCGGACGACGGTGGGGCCGAAGTCAGGAGTCGTGGTCATGGTTGATGTCGCGCCGATACTGAGGAGGCCGGACGCGCAGCGGCCGTATCCTCCGACCCGCCGCCCGAAGGGCTCGACGATCCTCACGGTCGTCACCTCCACCGACCACAAGGTCATCGGCGTGATGTACATCGTGGCGGCCTTCGCGTGGTTCCTCATCGGCGGCCTCATGGCGCTGCTCATCCGTGGTGAGCTCGCCGTGCCCGGCCTGCAGTTCCTGTCCAACGAGCAGTACAACCAGCTGTTCACCATGCACGGCACGATCATGTTGCTGCTGTACGCGACTCCGGTGTTCTTCGGCTTCGCCAACTATCTGCTGCCGCTGCAGATCGGCGCTCCGGACGTGGCCTTTCCCCGACTCAATGCGGTGGGCTTCTGGCTCTACGTCTTCGGCGGGCTCATGGCCGCCACCGGCTTCCTCACCCCCGGAGGCGCGGCCGACTTCGGGTGGACGGCGTATGTGCCGCTGACGAACTCGCTGCACTCGCCCGGCGTCGGTGCCGACCTGTGGATCCTCGGACTCACCGTCGGCGGTCTCGGCACGATCCTCGGTGCGGTCAACCTCATCACCACCATCGTGTGCCTGCGCGCCCCCGGCATGACCATGTTCCGGATGCCGATCTTCACCTGGAACACCTTCATCGCCTCGCTGCTGATCCTGCTGATCTTCCCGCTGCTCGCGGCGGCGCTGATCGCCCTGTTCGTCGACCGCCAGTTCGGCGCTCACATCTTCGACCCCGGAACGGGCGGAGTCATGTTGTGGCAGCACCTGTTCTGGTTCTTCGGTCACCCAGAGGTGTATGTGCTGGCGCTGCCGTTCTTCGGCATCGTCTCGGAGATCTTCCCGGTGTTCTCGCGCAAGCCGATCTTCGGTTACTCGGGTCTGGTCTACGCGACCCTGGCCATCGCGGCGCTCTCGATCGCGGTGTGGGCGCACCACATGTACGCCACCGGCGCCGTGCTGCTGCCGTACTTCTCCTTCATGACGTTCCTGATCGCGGTGCCCACCGGCGTGAAGTTCTTCAACTGGATCGGCACCATGTGGAAGGGCCAGCTGACGTTCGAGTCGCCGATGCTGTTCTCGGTCGGCTTCATCGTCACCTTCCTGTTCGGCGGCCTGTCCGGCGTCATCCTCGCCAGCCCGCCGCTCGACTTCCAGCTGCACGAGTCCTATTTCGTCGTGGCGCACTTCCACTACGTGCTGTTCGGCACCATCGCCTTCGCCACCTACGCCGGCGTCTACTTCTGGTTCCCGAAGATGACCGGGCGCATGCTCGACGAGCGTCTCGCCAAGTGGCACTTCTGGCTGACCTTCCTCGGCTTCCACACCACGTTCCTGGTGCAGCACTGGCTGGGCAACGAGGGCATGCCGCGCCGCTACGCCGACTACCTGCCCTCGGACGGGTTCACCACCCTGAACATCATCTCGACCGTCGGTGCCTTCGTGCTCGGCGCCTCGACCCTGCCGTTCCTGTGGAACGTGTTCAAGAGCTACCGGTACGGCCAGGTCGTGACCGTCGACGACCCGTGGGGTTACGGCAACTCCCTCGAGTGGGCGACGAGCTGCCCGCCGCCGCGGCACAACTTCACCGAGCTGCCGCGCATCCGCTCCGAACGCCCGGCGTTCGAGCTGCACTACCCGCACATGAGCGAAAAAATGCGGTCCGAGGCGCACGTGGGCTGGGGTTCGCACGCCCAGACCGCTCGCGCGATCGAGGGGAAGCACTGACATGGAGGACGGACGCCGGTTCCGCCGGTACACGACACTCGGCGAGACCCGCACCCGCCCCGACCCGACGGCCCTACTGATCGCGATGCTGGTGCTGGCGGTGCTGCTCGCGTCCCCGTGGTGGCTGGCCCCGGCCCCGGCCGTGCTGCTGATCGTCGCGGCCCTCGCCGGCACGGTCGCGGTCGGTGCCACCAGCCGGAGGACGATCGTGCCGACCCGGTGGTCTTGACGTCCCGCCCGGGCTGAGTACTGCATCGACGGTGTCTGATGTGGGGGTGTGTGGTGGCGCGCGGGCACTGGTCCGGCCGGCGCTGCGCCAGTTCGACCAGTGCCGGCACCAGGCGGAGATTCCGTGGAGCATGTCGTCGCGCCCCTGCGGAAGGGTGGGTACGGCGCCATGGCGTGTGCACGCGAGGCTCCGGCCGCCACCACATCCTTACGGTGCCGTAACTTACGGTGTCGTAACTTACGCTAGGGTAGTCGCATGGCCATCTCAGATCTTCAGGAATTCGCGCATCTGACGGACGCGGATGTCGAGGCCCTCGGCCGAGAGCTCGATGCCCTCCGTCGCGACATCGAGGACTCCCGCGGCGAACGCGACGCCCGATACATCCGCAACACCATCAGGTTGCAGCGCAGCCTCGAGCTCGCCGGGCGGGTGACCCTGTTCGGCAGCCGGCGCCGTCCGCTGTGGTTGCTCGGCACGGGTCTGCTCGGCGTGTCGAAGATCATCGACAACATGGAACTCGGGCACAACGTGATGCACGGGCAATGGGACTGGATGAACGATCCCGAGATCCACTCCGCGAGTTGGGAATGGGACAACGCCGACCCGTCGGCGCACTGGAAGCAGACCCACAACTATCTGCACCACAAGTACACCAACATCCTGGGCATGGACGACGACGTGGGATTCGGCCTGATCCGGGTCACCCGGGACCAACGGTGGAAGCCGTTCAACGCCGGCAACCTCGTCTACAACGCGTTGCTCGCGCTGCTGTTCCAATACGGCGTCGCCATCCAACACCTCGAACTCGGCAAGGTCGCCAGGGGCCGGGACGACCGTGCCGAAACCAGCCGTAAGCTGCGTGAGGTGGGCCGGAAGGTGGGCCGACAGATCGGCAAGGACTACGTGTTGTACCCGGCCCTCACCGGGAGGGCGTGGAAGTCCACCCTGACAGCCGACATCACTGCCAACGTGATCCGTAATCTGTGGACCAACGCGGTGATCTTCTGTGGGCACTTTCCCGACGGCGCGGAGAAGTTCACCAGGGCGGACGTCGACAACGAGAGCCAGGCCCGCTGGTATCTGCGACAGATGCTCGGCAGCGCCAACATCTCCGGTGGTCCGTTGATGGATTTCATGACGGGCAACCTCAGCTATCAGATCGAGCACCACCTGTTCCCGGACCTACCGTCGAACCGGTATGCCGAGATCGCCGTGCGGGTGCGCGCATTGTGCGGCAAGTACGATCTGCCCTACACCAGCGGTCCGCTCGCGGTGCAGTACCTCAAGACGTGGCGCACCATCGCGAAACTGTCGCTGCCGAACAAGTACCTCAAAGACACTTCGGACGCCGCTCCCGAGACCGCGTCCGAACGCGGCTTCGGCGGGATGCCGGTTGTCGATCCCGTCACCGGCCGGCGGCGCGGACTGGCCACCACGATCCGCGCGAACCGCCGGATTCGTGGCGTGCGCCGACTTCTGGGGATGCGCTGATCGACGCGTAGGTGTTTCGAAGTGCCGTCGTGCGGACTCACAGCCGGGCACGGCCGACGAGATGATCGCCGCGGACCCGCCGAACCAGTGGCGCCGTTTCCCCGCCTGCACCGGACCCCGGCGCACCCCGCGCACCGAACTCACCACGGTCGGCGGGTCCCGGGGGCGGGCCGATGGTCATCCGCCGGCGCTGTGAGTTGCGGCGAAGACGACGAACACCACGAACAGTGCCGCGGTACCGAGGACGGCACCGGTGAGGGCCTCCCGATGGTTCGTTGCCAGGCCCTTGTCGACCCGGTCCAGGCCGACCCAGCCGCAGACCACCGCGGCCAGCCCGGCGGGAATCGTGATCAGGTCACCGATGAGGGGAACGAAGGCGAACACCGCGGCGGTGATTCCCGCGACAAGCGCGGTGCTACCCGCACCGTTGCGGAACGGCGACTCGGTGGAACGGTGTGGCGGCATATCAGCTCCCCATCCAGGACAAGGCGATCATGTCCGTCCATGGTGCCTCGCACCGCTGGATCTCGCCGCACTACTCGTGCGCCGGGCAGGGGCGTCTCGGCTCGGCCGCGGCGCATGCTGTGACCGGCGTCCGTGCGTCAAGGCCGGGTCTGCCGGGCACGCAGGGCGGCGATCATACGGTGGAGTTCACCGAGGGTGACCCACAGTCTGCGTGCTTCGTCCTCGAATCGTTGGGCACTGACCGCGAAGCCGTGCCGTTGTTCATCGGCGGCGCAGTGCTCAGCAAAGTTGATCCGCACTGTGACCTGCTCGAACTCTCGCTCGAGCACGCCGAGAAAGAGCTGAGCCTGTGCCCGGTCGGCACGGCGGGCCGCAGCCTCGGCATCGGCTGGCCCCACCGGGCCGGGGCGGACGGATGCGATGATCATGAGAGTTCGAGGGTCGCGTCGCGGACCATGTCGAGTGTGCTGGCGTGCGAGGAGCCGGTCGGAGTGCCCCCAACAGTGTGGAGCAGCAGGGTCACGGTCGGGCGCGGGTAACGGTAGCGGGCGCAGGCCGCATCAAGGCAGTCCTCGATCACGGCACTCACCTCGCGTTGCTCCAATGCCGCAGCCGCAGGAATTCTCGTGTCCGCGATGGTGATCGCCAGTTGACTCAGTAGCACACCGTGGCGGCGCCGGATGTGTTCCATCGCGGCGACCGCACGGTCGATACACGCGTCCAGGCAGCGTTCCGCGGCCCCGGGAGTCTCGAGTGCGCAGCACATCCCCGCCAGGCGCAGGTGCTGTCGGTGCAACACCCGCTCGACGCCGGCATCGATCGTGCCGACGTCCGCGGCGCACTCGGACACGTGGATCCAGACGTTCTGCTTCGGCCGTGATCGGGCGAACAGGTGCCAATGGGCGAGCATTGCGGACCTTCTCCTTGATCAGGTGGCCCGCGCCGTTGCGGGTCCTTCCACCCATACCGCCGCCGAGGATCGAAACGGATGCGTCTTGACGCTTTCCTTATGCTCTGGACCGAAAGTTTGATGCGGTGCTTACTCATCACCCAGCTTCGCGGGGCCCGTGGCGCCCTCGCTCGGAATGGGGGCGACTGTCGGAGGCTCGGAGCGTTCGGCATGCAGATCGGAATACTCGAGCATCGGAGCGCATCCCGTGCCGGCGGTCGGGTTCGATCGAGCGATTCAGGAGAAGCGAATCGGGGGCGCAGGCCACAACGCGGTGTGCTGTTGCCCGCCGTGACGGGCACAGGGCGGCGGCTCCTCGGTCCGGAGGCGTAGAGATTTCGCAAGGATCCGACGGCGAGTCTTCCCTGCCGGGTCGGGACGGGCCGATGCTCGTTGGTGGTCGAAACCCGTCGACGCGAAGGAAGGATACGTGCGCGTGAGCGACATGCTGACCACGTGGATGCTCCTCGGGGCGTTCGTGACAGCCGCCTTGGTCATCCGCTACCTCAACACCGCTTCGGACCGGCCGACGGCCCGGGCACCGCTGCGCTATGTCCGTCGCCCGCCGGTGCCGCCTTCTGGGATCCCGGTGGTCCGCTACTGCTCGCCGGCTCCGGCCGCAGAGCGGACTCGACTGCAATTCCCGCCGGCCGACGACGATGTGCTGCTGCTGATCGCGGTCGAATGACCACCCCCGTGCCGCTGTGCGCGATCGGCGTGTTCGTCGATTTCACCCTTGCCCAAACGGCGATGGTGCGGCACTGATGGGTGCACGCGTGGGCCCGGGTGGCGCAGACGGATACTGCTCAGTGGGGTATGGGTACGGTCCTGGCCGGCACCGCCGGTGCCTGGCTCCTCGTGGTTGCTTTGCCGCTGCTGGTGGCCGGGATGTGCGCGGTCCGCCGGACGTTCCTGCATCGCCGGTACGTATGCCGGTGGCCGACGCCGTCGTCTGCCACACCCGCAACCGTCTCGCCTCGGTCCACGCCACCCCGTGCGAGCGTGACCTCTCACTCCGATCGGAGAATCCCGATGTTCGACGCTCTTGCCCCCGTCCTGTTGCTGATCGGCGTCCCCACCCTCGTCCTGCTGACAGTTCGCCGCCTCAACCTCCGCGACTGCCGGCACGAGCCACCTGCCGACAGCCCGCATACCGGAGGCCGCACCGTAGGGTCGGAACCGCCGCACGGCCCTGCCGACCCACATCCGCCGGGGTCTCGACGGACCCGCCACACGCCCCCGCGCGGGTGCGGTCCGTCGGTCGCCGATGGGGGAGTGTCCTTATCGGACACTCCCTGTCGCGACAACCACACCACCGGTCCGAGTCGGCGAAGCGCGGGGGAATCGGGCCGGAATCGAGGATGACGTGGCGCGAGCACTCGGCGGACCAATAGCTCGGAGCATCCGCACCCGTGCGCAGTGGAGATTCCGTCAGGGGTGGCTCACCGTGTGAGGATCGTTGGCGAGTGGTCGGTGTGGAAGCGGGGCAGGGCGGCGCAGAGGGCGGACAGTTCGTTGCCGCTACGAAGGACGGTGCCGTCGGGCCGGACGATGACAGCGCGCGCCCGGCCGCGGCGTAGCCAGCGGTGCAGATCGGTGTCCGGCCGAGCCAGCAGGACTGTGCCACCCCGTTGTTCGATGGCGGTGCGTTGTTCCGTGGTCGGGGAGACGGAGGTGACCACCGCGAACCGGCCGGCGACGACCTCGGCGAATCGGCGACCCTCGTCGAGGACCGGATTCGGGATCAGGCGGCCCGCTCGGCTTCTGCGTAGTCGGGATCGCTCGATGAGACTGGAGCGGCGGAGAGCCGGGGTCTCGTTGTCCATGATCTTGTCGCTGAGGCCCGGCACGCGGTGCAACAGCGGTAGGGCGACGCGGCGGATGAGATTACCGAGTTCGCCGCCCTCGGTCATGGCCATTCCGACGAACTTGGCCCGCCGGATCAGCGCCCGTGCGTGGGGCTTGCGTTCGATCTCGTAGGTGTCCAGTGCGCTCTCAGGCAGATCCCCGCGGAGGACGCCTGCAAGTTTCCAGGCGAGGTTCATCGCGTCCCGCATCCCCGCCCCCATCCCCTGTCCGATGAACGGCGGTGTGAGATGGGCGGCGTCGCCCAGCAGAAACACGTGCCGGTCGCGCCATCGGTCCGCGACTCGGGCTCGAAAGGTGTACTCGGCCAGACGGACCAGCTCCAGGTCTTCGGCCGGTGTGTTCCTTGTCCATGGCGAGATGAGGGGATGCAGTCGGGCCATTTCGCGATAGTCCTCGGCGCTCTCACCTGGCTTCAGACGGAACTCCCAGCGGTAGCGCGTTTTTCCGATCCGCATGTACGTTGCCGCGCGCACGGGGTCACACACCTGGTGCACGCCCTCCCACTCGCCGAGGTCTGCGGTGGTGGCGACGTCGACAACCAGCCAGCGTTGTTCGAACTTCAGATCCCGCATCGTTGCCTGAATCTGTTCTCTGACCATGCTGTTGGCGCCGTCGCAGCCCAACACGTATCTGGTCCGTACCGATTCGTGCACGCCGGTGCTTCGGTCGGTGAAGTCGACGCGAATGCCGCCGGTCTTGTCGTGGGCCAGCCCGGTTACTTCGATGTCGCCGCGCAGAGAGGCCCCTGGGTACCGTTCAAGATTGGCGCGCAGGATCTCCTCGAACTGCGGCTGATCGAACATGTTGGCCTCGGGGTAGCCGTGTACGCCCGGACCGGGGTCTCGGTGGAACTCGGTGAGAATTCGCATGTTCCGGTCGAGGAGCCGCAACCCGAGGCACGGCCGGGAGATCGCCGCGAACTCGTCGGCGATCCCGAGGTGCGCCACGATCCGGTGAATCTCACCGTCGAGGTGGACCGCCCGCGGCTGCGCATAGACGCCCTCCCAGCGCTCGAGTACCAGGCACTCGACCCCGTGCTGAGCAAGCAGCGTGGCGGCGGTCAGTCCGGTGGGTCCGGCACCGACGATGACGACCGGGACAACCCGCTCGCTCATCGGATCGATCCGAACAGGACGGCGAGGTAGGCGAGGATCAGCGCGCTGACGAGGATGGCGGGCGTCATCTCACGCAATCCATCTCCGTTGCGTACGTGCGTAACGACGGCCCCTGCCATCAGGAGCAGGAGCCCGACGCCGGCCGCGGCGCCGAGCGCCGGTACGAGTCCGCCGATCAGGAGACCGGCTGCACCGGCGACCTCGAGCGCACCGATACCCCGATACGTGCTGACGGAAATACCGACGTGGGCTGCCCGTTCCCGCATCGGCGAGGTTGCCGCCATCTTGCTCACGCCGAGCAGGAGGTAGAGGACTGCGAGCGAGACCGCCAGAACTAGGGATGCGGTAATCATTTGCGCACCATTACCTTCCAATTGATCGCATATCGGTCCAAGATCGCCTTGACCGCCGGTTCGCCGGCAGATCCGTCGATCTCGACAGTGGCAAGAATCGAGCCGTCCGCTACGGACGCATGGATGCTGTCGACCCCTGCGGTGGTGGCGAGGGCCTGCTCGAGCTCGCGCCGTGTCGCGTCGGCGCGCAGTGCGAGCTTGTAGGGCTTGCCTACCGCCGTGACAGGCAAGGCGTGGAGGATGGTCACCGTTCTGGGGGCCGCGGCCCGTTCGGGGACACGCTCACCCGCCCAGGCTTGCAGCTCATCCTCGGTGATGCCGGCGTCTGCGGCAACGGTGACGTACGCGACGGGCACTTCGCCCGCGTGGGCATCGGGTCGTCCCACCGCGCTGACCGCGGTGACCTGCGGATGGTCCAGTAGGGCGTCTTCGATGACCGCTGGATCGATGTTGTGCCCGCCCCGGATGATGACGTCCTTCGCGCGTCCGACCAGGTAGATGAAACCGTCGCTGTCGACGCGCGCCAGGTCGCCGGTATCGAGCCACCCGTCGACCAGTTTGCCCATACCGTCGAGCACGTGTCCGTGTTCGTCGTGGGCGACAGCGTAGCCGGCGAACACCGTCGGACCGCTGATGGCCAGCACGCCGGTCGTTCCGGTGGGCAGGTCTTCCCAGCTGCCGTCTTCGCGGACGCGTACCACTTTGACCTGCTGATAGGGCATCCGTAGGCCCACCGCGCCGGGTCGCGGCGCGTCGGTGAAGCTGCGTGCACTCGCGCAGGTTGCCTCCGTCAGGCCGTAGCCTTCGAGAAGGGGCACACTCGTGTGTTCCCGGAACTTCTCGACGACCGCAGTCGGCAGAGGCGACGCTCCGACCATGGCGAATCGCAGACTACTGATATCGGCGTCGACCGGGCGCTCCGCAAGGGCCGCGTATATGGTGGGCACCGCGCTCATCGACGCGATGCGGTAGTGCTCGACGATCTTCCAGAATTCGCTGAGCAGTACCGGGTCGCGGTAGCCGAGCGGGCCGGCCCACACCACACCCTGGCCCTTGAACAGCGGTGCCAACAGCGTGACCATCAAGGCATTGACATGGAACAGCGGCAGGGCGGCGAATACCACGGAGTCCTGGTCCCACAACGAGTTCGCGGCCAGCATCCAGGAATTGGCGACCTCGTTGTCGTGGGTGTGGGCGGCCAGCTTCGGAACACCGGTGGTACCACCGGTGTGAAACAGTGCCGCCATGTCGAACCCACGAGGGGGATCACCGGCGAAGCCGGAGGAGTCGATGTCGGCCGACAGCGCACCGAAATAGCCGATCCGCACTCCGTCGACTTCGGGCAGGTCCGCAGGGACGCCGGCGGCACCGGTGGGCCTGAGGGCCAGCACTGCATCCACCCCTCCGCTCACGGCAATCTCGTGCGCGACCTCCCATGTGTCGGCCGCAAGTTCCGGACCGGCCGCGACGAGTACCCGGGCACCTGAGCGGCGTAACAGTTCAGCGATGTGCTGCTGCGACTGTGCCGCGTTGATGGGGGCAGCGATGCCGGCAAGCTGCGCGGCGAGAGTCGCGGGGATCAGTTCGGCGCAGTTGGGCGCCATCAAGGCGACCGGGTCGTGGCGCCGCACGCCCAGACGATGGAGCAGGTTCGCGTAGCGGTGAACATCGTCGAGCAGTTCGGAGAAACTGCGCTGCAACGGCTCCCGCCACCGTGCGGCGTCCGGGAGGACGGTGAGCGCGAGGCGGTCCGGCCACATGCGGGCCGCTCGGGTGAGCAAGGCATAGGTGGACTCCGGAAGCCCCCGATCTCTCAGCGGCACGGCCTCGATCGCCGTCACATCCGTGGGCGCTGCGTACCGCGGCCACAGCAGGTCGGTGGTCATCGCGCGTACCTCACCACCGTGCGCTGCCGCCCCAAGTCGATCGTCCCGTCGTCTGTGGCGACGGTGGCTTCGATGACGTCGCCGTCCTGCAGATAGTTCGAATTCCGGGCCTGGCCCGCAAAGAAGAGCTTCCATTTGACGGCCGGCGGCAGCAGAGAGGAGAGGATTTCGATCGGCTTCGGTGGGGCGCTCAGCGCCGTCCCGACCGGTGTTCCGGTCAGCAGCAGGTCTCCGGCATCGAGGCGTTGGAACCGGGTCAGCGCCTGCAGAGTCTCGGCCGGCTGGTAGATCATGTCGGCAACGGTCATGTTCTGGCGAGGCTCACCGTTGACCCAGAGCCGCAGGCGCAGGTCGGTGAACCGCTTCAGTTCGTCGGCATCGAGCAGTACGAGCGCGGGGCCGACCGGGGTGAACGTCGGGTACGACTTGGCCTCGTAGAACTGCGTTTTGGGAAGCTGGACGTCGCGCGCGGAGATGTCGTTGGTGACAACCAGGCCGGCGACGTGATCGGCGAGAGTGTCTGCGGTGATCGTGGTGCCGACGGGGAGTTCACGCCCGAAGACGAGCCCGATCTCCACCTCGTAGTCCAGTAGCCGGACATGGGCAGGACGGATCACGTCGTCGTGGGGACCGCCGATCGAACCGGATGCCTTTCGGAAGAAGGTCAACGGAATGGTGTCGGGGTTCATCCCCGCGTCCTTGACGTGCGAGGCGAAGTTCGTCATCTGTGCGACCACACGGCAGGGGGCGGTGACCGGGGAGAGCAACGAGAGGGTCTCGACGGGCACGGTGCCCTCGCTGGACGCCGCTGCCTCGACGGCTGGTCGGTCGGCCAGCAGTTGAGCGGTGGTGGTGGCCTCGGTGTCTACCCGGGCAGCACCCGTCGGTGTGACGACCCACCAGGCGTCGGCGGTGCGGAGGACAGAGATGGTCATGAGCTGGCAACTTTCAGAAGGCCGCGTAGGCGGTGGAGGTCGAATTCGTTGTCGGCGCGCAGCGCGAGGGCGATGGCGCGCAGTTCCTGGAGTGAGTCCCGACCGGGGCTCAGTCCGAGGAAGTCCTTGGTGGCGGGCGGCCCCCACTGGGCCAGTCCGGACGCGGTCATCGGTGCCCAGCCCGCCTCGAGCGTGTTGTCGAAGAGATCGCCGTCGCTGAAGTGCTCGACCATGAATCCGTCGGGGTCGCGCCAGTAGTCGAAGATCTGGCTGCCCTGGATGTGCCGGCCGATGCCCCAGGACCGGCGGTAGCCCCGGTCGAGCAGGTACTCGCCTCCCGCCGCGAGGGAGTCCAGGTCGGCGACCTGATATGCCGAATGCACATAGCGGTTGGCCGGGCCGAGAACCATCGCGAGAGTGTGATGGTCGGTGGGCGTGGCACCCCGGTCGCAGCGGATGAAGCTCATGATCGGGCCCCGGGCCCGTTGCCCCGGGTAGTAGAGGAAGTCGCTGACGATCAGTCCGAGGTGCTCGAGGTACCAGTTGAGCGTTTCGAGGTACTTCGTCGTCTGGAGCACGACGTGACCGAGCCGTTGCACGGTGGCCGGCGCGCGGGGTGGCCGCTGGGTGGCGTTCACCCGCCCGCGGTCGTGTCCGAAATTGAAGTGGAGCGGAGCCTGGGCGGCCAGCGCCGGCAACTCGAACGTGTCGGACACCACGCGGACTCCGAGAGCGCTTGGATCCACGAGATCGACAGCGATCCCGCCGAGGCTCTCGGGGAGGGGCACGACCGCACCTCCGACTGCGTCCGCGAGTCGCAGCACGTCGGTCGAGTCGGCTGCCCGGAAGGCGGGACCGACGAACCGCGAACGCGGGCCTCGGCGGATGAGCACGCAGGGCGAACCGGGGTCTGTGCCGCGCAACTGTAGTTCGTGCGCCGTTCGGAGCGCCGTCGCAAAACCGAAGGCATGGGCGAACGCCTCCGCCCGATCGAGGTCGGGCTTCTCGAACTCCAGCCACGCGAGGTCGAACACCTTGATGATCGGCTCGGCGGCCTTCCCCCGGTGCTCGCCCGCCAGCGCGCCCTGCTCACTGTGCAGTCCGGAATGCGGGTCATGGTGGACACTCATGGACCACTCCCTTCAAGTTATGACGATATCGTCACTTACGAAGATATCGTCAGTCAAGAGTTTTTGAGGAATTCGTCACAATTGATGACGCGCCGTAGGGTAAGGCCAGGTCGGACGGATCAGAGAGAAGGGCACGCAGGCATGACCGAGCAGAACACCGATGCACCGAACCGTCTGGACCGGCGCAAGGCGCGCACCCGCGCCGCACTCGTACGCGCAGCCCAGTCGTTCATGGCGGCAGGGAAACCGACCGCCCCGATTCTCGAGATCACCCAAGCCGCAGATGTCGGGATGGGGTCCTTCTACAACCACTTCCAGACCAAAGAGGAGCTCTTCCACGCTGCCGTGGAGGAGGCCCTCGACCGCCATGGGGCGGTGCTCGACGAACTGACCGCAGATCTGGACGACCCCGCCCAGGTCTTTGCGCAGAGCTTCCGTCTGACCGGACGCCTCCATCGCAGGAATCCCGAGCTGAGCAAGGTTCTGCTCAGCAACGGTCTGAGTCTGATCGGCTCGGACAAGGGCCTGGCGCCGAGAGCTCGCCGGGACATCGAGGCAGCTGCCCGGTCGGGCCGGTTCAGCGTGCGCGATCCCGAACTGGCCATGACAATCGCAGCAGGCGCCGCGCTATGCCTGGGTCAACTGCTGCACGACCACCCCGAACGTGACGACGCGGAGGCCACCGACCAGGTCACCGAGGACCTGTTGCGCATGTTCGGCGTCTCGGCCGACGAAGCCCACGAAATCTGCCGACGCCCCTTACCCGACGCCGACTATCAGCCCCCAGCCGCAACCGCCACATAGCTCGTCTGCTTCGTCAGGATCGTCGGCAGGCGCGGCATCCCACCCGCCGTGATCTGGAACCTCGAATCCTTGGTGCGGATCGACTGCCGAGCATCACGCGGCGAGGACTAACTGCGGCGGCGCGGGCGAGGAACCGGACCCGCCATCACCATGGCGTCGTAGATCTCCATCAGGGCGCGTCGCTGTCGAGGCGCGAGGGCCGGGTCGGCCTCGAGGGCGGCTTCGATTCGTGCACGTGCGTCGTCGCCCTCGCGGTCGCCCACGGGAAAGCCGGCCTGCTCGTAGAGAATGTCGGCGCTGATGTTCAGCGAGCGTGCGATGGCATCGATGACGGTTGCCGAGGGGGCGCGCAGTCCGCGCTCGATCTGCGAGAGGTACGGATTCGAGATCCCGGCCATCTCGGCGAACTGCCGCAGGGTGAACTTGTTGAATTCTCGCTGCCGTCGGATGATTTCCCCGAGCTGTGCCGACGGTCTCCTCATACTCGCGAGTTTACTGACACGCTCGGGGCTGAACACACGCTCGAAGCCCGTGGAACACGTGCGCAGTATCGCAGGGCGCGGCCGGCTCAGTCCTCATCGAGGAAGTCCCCGATGAGCTGCGCCGCCCGGGCGGTCTCCTGGAGCACGCACAGGTGGCTGCCCCCGTCGATGATCTCCAGGCGGCCGTGAGGGACGGCCTTGGCGATGATCCGGCCGTTGACGGTCGGCACGAGCCGATCGTCGCTCCCCGCGATCACGAGCACGGGCATCGGCAGGTGGCGCAGCCACGGTCGACTGGTCCACTCGAAGGCCGCGCGGAGCTGGACGACATGGCCCCGCAACGACGGCCGGCAGTCCCGGCGGATCTCGAGGTGCTCGTCGAGGAGCGCGGGATCATCGACGATCCCCTCGCCGTAGATCAGCGGGGCGACCTTGCGGAAATACGCCGGGGAGTAGAAGCTCACCGGGTTGAAGACGGCGGTCAGCGCCCTCGGCGGGCTGGGCATGCCGCCCAGGCCGCAGTTCGTCGAGGCAAGCGCGAGCCTCTCGACGCGTCCGGGACTCCGGCGCGCCAGCTCCTGCGCCACCATCCCGCCGAACGCCAGGCCGAGCACGCCGGCCGAGTCGATCCCGAGGTGCTCGAGGAGATCATCTATGACGCCCGCATGCTCGCGGACGCCGAAGCGGCCGCGGGGGACCGAGGAATGCCCCGAGCCCGGCGGGTCGACCGTGATGGTCCGAAACCGCCCGAGCCGGGCCTCGAGTGGACGCCAGAACTCCAGGGGGAGGCCGATACCGTTGATCATCAGCAGGGCCGGCCCGTCGCCCCGGACTCGGTAGCGGACACGCAGCCCCGCCGTCTTCATGAACTGTGGTTCTTCCAGCGTCGAAGCGCTCGGCGTCTTCTTCTGCATGGGATGACCGCCTCTCGGTTGACCCCGCGCCTGGAGTGCAACGCGACTGTGAGACAGTCGCCCCTCGGAGTGCTTGCTTGCAAGCTTCACATCAGCTAGAGAGCTACCAGGCTCGCCGGACGGGGGGCGGTCGGCGAGCCGCAGCCCTGCTGCGCAGAGATATTGTCGGACAACATATCCGACATTCCGTGCGCTCACGTAGGCCCTCACGCGCGACACCGGCGATGCACCATGAACCCGATGACACAGAGCGGGACACGCCGTGGGCGGCGGGAGGGGGCGTTCCCTTTCGCCGATCACCCGGATCGGGTCCTCACGCGACGGTCGAGGCGGTCCTCCCACGCCGTCCGGTGGCAGCGGTCCCCCACCTCCATACAGCTGTAAACCACTGTCGCACAACAAATCCCGTGCTTGAACACAGACAACTACCGCGCCCATGTGCTGCCGCCGATGCGGCGCGAGTTGTCCACCGACCGCCGACGCCACAACTCGTCGTCGTAGATCTCCTCGTAATCGGTCTCGTCCCAGTACTTCTCGCGCCGATACAGCAACCCGAAGAACAGTCGGTAGTCCTTCGCGTAGGCGCGCTCGGTTCCCTCGGCCAGGAACCCTCGGAGCGCGCCGACCGAGCGCGCCCGGAGACCGGATCCCGACGGCCCTCGCGGCCCGGCTACCCTCGATGTCATGGGCAGGCAGCGGGAGCGTCGGGCCGCGCCGGGGTCCGGTCGCGGTCCGGCCGAGGGCATCTACGACATCGACACCGGCACCTGCGAGCTCGTCAAGGACCGGTACCTGCCGGACGGCTGGGTGCTCGAGGTCAACGGGGTGCCCAGCTCCCACATCGATCTCGCCGATCCCACGCTGCTCGAATTCGAGTATATGCGGTGGATCGCGCAACTGCTCGAATCACAGCGGCCCCGGGACGAGCGGCTGCGCGTGCTGCACCTCGGCGGAGGGGCCTGTTCCATGGCCCGCTACCTCGCCGCCACCTATCCGAACGCGCGGCAGGTGGTGGTCGAGATCGACGGCCGGCTCGCCGAACTCGTCCGGGACTGGTTCGACCTGCCCCGTGCCCCGCTGCTGCGGATCCGGGTGGGGGAGGCGCGGGCGGTCCTCGCCTCGCTGACCGACGCGACCCGCGACGTGATCGTCCGCGACGTCTTCGCGATCAACCGGACGCCCGTCGCGCTGACCACGGTCGAGTTCACCCGGCACGCCCGCCGGGTGCTCGATGCGGGCGGCGTCTACGTCGTCAACTGTGGTGACACCCGGGATCTGACCACCGCCCGGCGGGAGGCGGCCACCATCGGCAGCATCTTCGAGCACACCGCGATCATCGCGGATCCGGCGATGCTCAAGGGCCGCCGCTACGGCAACATCGTCATCGCCGGCAGCGACGCACCGCTCGGGCAGTCCCCGATCCTGGCCAGGGACCTGCTCGGCGGGGGAGTGCCCGCCCAGGTGTGGACCGACCCACAGGTCCGCCGGTTCGCCGCCGACGCCCGCGTCCTCCTCGACGCCGAGTGCCGACCGCCGGCCACGGTCCCGGCCGACGAGGTGGCCACCGGCTGACCCGTCAACCCGTCCGGCCGGCGGTCCAGGCGAGCAGGTCCTCGACCGGCCACGTGTTGATCACGTCCCCGGCTTCGACCCCGCGTTCGGCGGCCCGTTCGCAGCCGTACCCGATCCAGTCCAGCTGTCCAGGCGCGTGCGCGTCGGTGTCGATCGCGAAGCGGCAACCGAGATTCAGTGCGAGGTCGATCAGCCGCTCGGGCGGGTCCTGCCGCTCGGGGCGCGCGTTGATCTCCACCGCGGTGCTGTGGTCGCGGCACGCCGAGAACACCGCCTCGGCGTCGAACCGCGACTCCGGGCGGGTGCCGCGCCCACCCTGCACCAGCCGGCCCGTGCAGTGCCCGAGCACGTCGACGTGCGGGTTCTGCACCGCCTTCAGCATCCGCTTCGTCATGACCGCCCGGTCGGCCCGCAGATTCGAGTGCACGCTCGCCACCACGACGTCGAGTTCGGCGAGCAGACCCTCGTCCTGGTCGAGGGTGCCGTCGTCGAGGATGTCCACCTCGATCCCGGTGAGAATGCGAAAGGGGCGGCCGCTGTCCGCGAGGACGCGGTTGAGGTCGGCGACGACCCCCAACTGGGTGCGCAACCGCTCGGCCGTGAGCCCGTTGGCCACCTTCAGCCGGGGGGAATGGTCGGTGAGCGCGCAGTATCGGCGCCCGAGTGCCGCGGCGGTCCGCATCATCTCGGCGATCGGGCTGCCACCGTCCGACCAGTCCGAATGCACGTGGAGATCGCCCTGCAGGGCCTCCAGCAGTTCCGCGCCGCCGCGGCCGATCGGCTCGGCCTCCGCGCGCAGCTGCTGCAGGTACGCGGGCACCCCGTCGAAGGCTTCCCGGATCACGGTGGCGGTCTTCGGGCCGACGCCGGCGAGGGCGGTCCAGCTGTCCGTACGGCGCCGGGCGGCGCGCTGCTCGGGGCTCAACCGGGCGACGACGTCGGCGGCGTGGCGGTAGGCCTTCACGCGGTAGCTCTCGGCCCGGTCGCGTTCGAGCCAGAACGCGACCTCCCGCAGGGCGTCCACCGGGTCCATGCGTCCATTCTCGCCACGGCGGTCCGTAGCGTGGGGCGCATGCGCACAAATGCGAGGTGGCGGCGGACGGTGACCGGAACCGCGATCGGGGTGGCCGGAGGGACGCTGGCGCTGGCCGGGGTCTCGGCCCGGGTTGCGGCGCCCGCGGCGGGGCGGCTGTACACCCTCGCCGACGCGCCGACGGCGCCGGTGGTGATCGTGCCGGGTGCCCGGGTCCGGAACGGATGGCCCATGCCGATGCTGCGCGGGCGCCTCGACGTCGCCGTCGCTCTGCTCGCGGACGGCCGCGCCCGCAGCGTGCTCGTCTCGGGCGACGCGGGGGGCCGGTCCGGGGACGAGATCGCGGCGATGACCGGCTATCTGGTGGCGCACGGCGTGCGACGGGAAGTGATCGCCACCGACCCCTACGGGCTCGACACATACGACACCTGCCATCGCGCCGCACAGGTCTACGGCGTGACGACGGCCCTGATCGCCACCCAGGACTTCCATCTTCCGCGGGCCGTCGCGCTGGGGCGGCGCGCGGGGATCGACATGGCCGGCGTGGTGGCCGGGTGCGACTGCCGGCTGCGCACCCGGGTGCGCAACGTGCTGCGCGAGTATCTGCTGTCGCGGCCGAAAGCGCTTGTGGAGATGCACTTTCCGCGGCCGCCGCGCGTGGGGTCGGTCGCGGACGGCGCGTCGACCGGGATCCTCACCTAGGGTCGTCGCATGCGACCTTCAGCCCTGATCACCGGTGGCGGCCGCGGCGTCGGCGCCGCCATCGCCCGGGAACTCGCCTCCAGCCACGACCTGCTGCTCGGGGGCCGGCGCGCGGAGTCGCTCCGGGCGATCTGCGAGGAGATCCCGGAGGCGGCGCCGTGGCCGGTCGACCTGCTCGACCACGAGGCGGTGGCCACGGCCTGCTCGGGCATCGACCGGTTGGACGTGCTGGTGCACAACGCGGGCCTCGCCGAGCTCGGGACGATCGCCGACGGCGGAATCGCGCAGTGGCGGGAGATGTTCGAGTCGAACGTGGTGGCGGTGGTGGAGCTGACGCGTCTGCTCCTGCCGGCGCTGCGGGCCGCGAACGGCCATGTCGTGCTGCTCAACTCGGGGGCCGGGCTGAACGCGAAGGCCGGCTGGGGTGCGTACGCCGCCAGCAAGTTCGCGTTGCGCGCGTTCTCCGACGTCCTGCGGCAGGAGGAGCCGGCGCTGCGAGTGACATCGGTGCATCCTGGCCGGATCGACACCGACATGCAGCGTGCGATCGTCGCGAGCGAGGGCCGGATCTACGAACCGGAACGCTTCCTGAAGGCGTCGACCGTGGCGCGCGCAGTGCGCCAGGCGGTCCAGACACCGGCCGACGCGCACCCGACGGAGATCGTGCTGCGGCCCCGCTGAGCCGTCGTCAGAACGGCAGCGGAATCACGACCGGCGCCCCGTTCGGCAGCTGGATGCGGATCTGCGGTGGTGGCGGCGGGGCAGGCGCCGGGGCAGGCGCCGGAGCCGGAGCCGGTGCCGGTGCCGGGGGAAGCGGCTCCGGCGCAGGCGGCGGGGGAGGCGGCGGTGGTGGTGGCGGTGGCGGTGGCGGCGGTGGTGGCGGCGGCTCCGGGGGTGGCGCCGGGGCCCGCGGCGCGGGCGCCGCAATGTCCACGTCCGGCACCAACGCGGGAGACGGTTCCGGTGCGGGCGGCGGTACCGGGTCGATCGCCCCGGGTGCCGGTTGTTTGGGGCCGGCACCGATGGGCACCGCCAGCAGATTGCCGGTGGTGACGTCGACGACGGTCAATTCACCGACGGGCGCCGCACCCGGCTGCACCACGAACAGCCGTTCCTCGTCGAGGCCCGACCAGCCCTCGCCTTCGAGATCCTGACCCGAGGACAGGACGGGGGAGAGCAGCGGGCTCCCCGGTGCACACCGCACGCGGGGGACGCCCCGGTCGTCGACGAGAACGACGGTTCCGGCCTCGAGGACGGACTGCACGGGCACCGCGCGCCCGCCGCGATACTCGTGATCGGTGACCCGGGTGTCCGCACGCAGCAGCACCGGCGTCAGTGTGCGCAGGTATCCCCGGGCGTCGGCGACGTCGAATACGTCGAGCCAGGCCTCCTGCTTGGCCGGGTCCTGCTCGAGCGTGCCGGCGAGCCGCTCGCGGTCGCACAGCTCGCGCTCCAGGCTGCCGCCGTAGAGCCCGGTCCGGTCTCCGGACACCGTCACCGGGCCGTCGTCGGGAACGGGAAGCTCGGCCTGCGGTGCCGGTGGAACGGCGACCGGTACCTGGTCGGGCAGGAGCAGGACGCTCCACGGATGCTCACCGCGCGACGTCGCGAGGTCCAGGCGTACCGGCTCGGTTCGCGACGGACCGTCCGTGGAGCATCCCCCCACGGCGAGCGCAGTCAGCGCGAGTACCATCCCGAATCCGCGCGCAGCGGTGCCGGCGGCCACCCGCCCATGGTAGGCGGAACCCCTCCGCATCTCGGGCGGTTTCGGTCGGCTTCAGCCCTCGGGCGTCAGGCGGAGGCGGGCGATCCGACGGCCGTCCAACTCGCTCACGGTGAGGCGATGGCCGTCGACGGTGATGCTGTCGCCGAGTCGTGGAAGGCGCTGGAGGCGGTGCAGCATGCACCCCGCGACGGTCTCGTAGGGGCCGTCGGGCAGCCCGATCCCGGTGGCGCGTTCGAAGTCCTCGACGATCAGCAGACCGTCCACCTGCTGTGTATCGGGCTGCGCCGGAGCGGGCGTGACCGAGGCCTGCTCGGTCGGTTCGAACTCGTCGCCGATCTCGCCGACGATCTCCTCGACGATGTCCTCGAGCGTCGCGATCCCGGCGGTGCCGCCGTACTCGTCGACGACGAGGGCGATCTGGTCGTTGTTCCGGCGCATCAGCGACAGTGTCGCGAGTGCCGGTTTGGAGCCGGGCAACGAGAGGATGGGCCGGCACACGTCGGCGACGGTCGAGGCGTTCGCCGGATCGGCGAGCAGCAGGTCGCGCAGGTGCACGAAGCCCACGACGTCGTCGAGCGACGATCCGACGACGGGGTACCGGCTGTGCGTACCCGCCAGCGCCTGTTCGCGCGCCGCCGGGATCGCGGTGTCGGCGGGCAGGAAGTCGACCTCGGTGCGCGGGCGCATCACCTCGAGCAGCGATCGCTGTCCGGCGTCGAACACCTCCGCGAGCACCGTGCGCTCGTCCTCCGGCACTGCCGAATGGCCGAGCAGCAGTTCGCGCAGCTCCTCGTGGGTGATCTCCTCGCTCCGGCGCGCCGGGTCGGCTCCGAGCAGCCGGACGAGTCCGTCGGTGGAGACCGACAGCAGCCGGATCACCGGTCGCATCAGGGTGGCGAACCGGTCCAGGGCCGGTGCGGTCAGCAGCGACACCCCGGTGGCCCGCTGCAGGGCGATGCGCTTGGGGACGAGTTCGCCGAGCACCAGGGAGAGGTAGGCGATCACGAGTGTGGTGCCGATGAGGGCGGCGGCGCTCGCCGCCGCGGCGGGCAGCCCCCACGACTCGAGGGCCGGGGCGAGGTTCGGTGCGATGGTCGAGGCGCCGTAGGCAGCGGAGAAGAACCCGGCCACCGTGACGCCGATCTGCACCGCGGACAGGAAACGGTTGGGATCCTTCGCCAGCGCGGCCGTCCGGCGGCCGCGCCGGCCGCGTTCCTCGAGTGCACGAATCTGACTCTCGCGCAGCGACACCAGGGCCAGCTCGGTGCCGGCGAAGACGCCGCCGATCAGGACGAACACCAGGACCAGCAGGATGTCGACGAGCGCCGACCCGGTCATGGCGGCCACCCGGGACCGTCGGCCATGTCGTGTCTCCTCACCGGGAAGACGCGGGATACGGCTCCCAGTCTAGGAACGCGGCGGCGGTTCGGATACCGATCGCACGGCCTCCGGAGGGGGATGTTCCACGTGAAACAGTTCGGGTTCAGGAGGCGGGGAGGGTCTGCATGTCCTCCTGGCTCCAGTAGGCCTTCATGCTCGTGATCCGCGCGTCGTCGTCGAAGGTCATGACGTCGATGACCTCCATGACGAGATCCTGCTCACCGAGGTGGGTGGTGAGCCGGAACAGGAAGGCCGCGTTGCCGGCGGCGATCTTCAGGGTGAGCAACTCGCCGGTCTGGGTGAGCGGCTCGATCATCGAGTAGAACTCACGCAGGGACGCCTCGGTGGTGCGAACGTCCGTGCCGATCGGGTCCTCGACCGTGGCACCGGGGGCGTAGAGGGCGAGCACCTCGTCGGTGGTCCCTTTCGCGACCGACCGGATGTAGGACTCGACGGTGGCGCGGATCGCGGCGGGAGTCGGGGCCATGCGAAAACCTCCGTTGCTAGAACGTGTTCTAGCAACGGAGGTTAGCAGCGCGCGCCGGGACTGGGAATGCCCGGCGTTGCCGCCGCTGCGCCTCGGCCCGCGCACCGGGACCCCCACGCCGGGGGATCAGGCCCCCGCGTCGGCCGTCGGGAGCAGGCGTTCGAGGACGTCGGCGAGGGTGATCAACCCGACCACCCGGCCGTTGTCGGTGACGGTGGCCAGGTGGTTGCGGGTCTCGCGCATGGTGCGCAGCGCCTCGTACACCGGCACCGCCGTCTCGAGGGTCAGCGCCGGGCGCATCAACTCGGCGGCGGTCACCCCGTCGGCGGCGTGCAGGCTGTCGCGCACGTGCACCACCCCGTCGACGTGCCCGTTGCCCCGCACGAGCAACCGCAGGTGCCCGGTGCGCCGGGCGGTGTCCCGGATCTGCGCGGCGTCCGCGTCAGGGGTGACACTGCTCGGGCGGGCGTTGGGGCGGACGATGTCGCCGACGGTGAGGGCCTCGAGTTCGAGCGCGCTGGTCAGGTGCCCGTGGTAGCGCTCGTCGAGGGTGCCGACGGTGGCCGAGTGCTCGACCAGGTGCCGCAACGCATCCGGGTCCTGTCCGGCGCCGACCTGGTCGACCGGGACGACACCGACCCGCCGCAGGCACCAGTTGGCCAGGTGGTTGAGCTGCACGATCACCGGCCGGGTCAACCACATGAACGCGCGCATCGGGAGCGCGAGCATGGTCGCCGACTTCTCCGGGTGCGCGATCGCCCAGGACTTCGGGGCCATCTCCCCGACCACCAGATGCAGGAACGTCACGATGATCAGCGCCAGGACGAAGCCGGCGACGTCGGCCAGCCAGAGCGGAGCGCCCCAGTCCTCGAACACGGGAGTGAGCCAGTGGTGCACGGCGGGCTTGGTCACCGCACCGAGGGCCAGGGTGCACACGGTGATGCCGAGCTGGGACCCGGCGAGCAGGACCGACAGCTCCGAGGCGCTGCGCAGCGCCGCGCGGGCGGCACGGCTGTGCGGGGCGGCGTCCTCGAGGCGGTGCCGGCGGGCGGCGATGAGCGCGAACTCGACCGCGACGAAGAAGGCGCTCGCCGCGATCAGTCCGACGGTCACGGCGAGCACGATCCAGGGATTACTCATCGCCGGTCACCTCGCCGTCGGTGCGCACGGTCACCAGCACCGAGGACGGCACGCGCCGGTCGATCTCGCGGACCTCGGCGATCAGCGTCCGCGCCGGGGGTGCGCTCTCGTGCACCAGATCGGCCGGGTCGGGCTCCAGCGGGATCGCGACGGTGTCGCCGACGGCGGGCAGGCCGCCGAACTCGGCGATGACCAGGCCGGCGAGGGTTTCGTAGTCGCCCTCGGGCAGCTCCTGGTCGAGGGTGCGGGCGACCTCGTCGAGGTGCACGTCGCCGCGGATGACCCAGCCCGCACCCTGGCGGGTGATCACCTGCGTCTCGACGGCGGTGTCGTGTTCGTCGGCGATCTCCCCGACGAGTTCCTCGGCCATGTCCTCGACGGTGACGACGCCGGCGAAGCCGCCGTACTCGTCGACCACCAACGCCATCTCCTCCTGCCCCTCGGTCAACCGGGCCAGCACATCGGGCAGCGGCAGCGTCGTGGGCACGATCACCGCGGGCCGGCACACCGTCCCGGCCGTCCCGGTCGTCGCGTCCAGGGCGAGCAGATCGTGCAGATGTACCACCCCGCGCAGGTCGTCGGCGGAGAAGCCGACGACCGGGTACCGGGTGTGGCCCTCGCTCATCCTCGCCAGCACCCGCGTCACGGGTTCCCCCGCGCGGACGTAGTCCACGCGGGCACGCGGAATCATGGCGTGCTCGGCGGTGCGGGTCGGGAAGTCGAGGATCCGGTCGAGCAGGGTCGACAACTCCGTGGGCAGATCGCCGGCGTCGCGCGATTCGGCCACGATGTGCTCGAGGTCGCGGACGGTGGCCGAGTGCTCCACGTCGTGCACGGGTTCGATCCGCAGCGCGCGCAGCAGCAGGTTCGACGAGGCGTCGAACAACCTGATCAACCAGCCGAACAGCTTCAGGTAGAGCGTGGTCGACAGCGCCAGCCATCGAGCGACCGGCTCGGGCCGCGCGATCGCGAGGTTCTTCGGGAACAGCTCCCCGAAGACCATCTGCACCACGGTGGAGAACAACACCGCCAGCACCGTGCCGACCGCCACCCCGACCGCGGTCGGGATGCCGACACCACCGAGGAGCTCCCCGAGGCCGCTGCCGATGAGCGGTTCGGCGACATAGCCGACGAGCAGGCCGGTCACGGTGATGCCGAGCTGAGCGCCGGAGAGCATGAACGAGGTGCGGCGGGTGACCGACAGGGCGCGGGCCGCGGCGGCGTCGCCGGCTTCGGCACGCGCCTTGAGCCGGGACCGGTCCACCGCCATGTAGGCGAATTCCTGGGCCACGAAATAGCCGGTCAGGGCCGTGATGGCCAGGACCACGAGGATGCCGAGTGCGATACCGAGGACGGTCAGCACGGTCGGCTCCGAGGGGCGGTGACGGACGGGGCGTCACTCGGGGGCGGGGAGGGTCTTCGAGGTTTGCGCTTGGCGCGTCTCATGGCTCTCTCTGCAATAGACGACGACTTCCTGTCACAGAATACGACGAATCGGGCCGCCGACGAGTTCCCTCGTGCGGTGCCGACCCGGTCACAGGGGTCCGGCACCGCACGACGACGCGACACCCGGGCGACGACGGCGCGAATACCGCGCCGGAGCCGTCGGCAGTGCTTGGCTGTTCTGGCAGACGGCCACATCGTGAGGAGCCTCGATGAGCGACACCACCGCTTTCCCCCTGCCCGGGCACGCCGGCACCCTGTCCGCCCGGTGCTGGGTCCACGACGACCCGCGGTACGTCGTGCTGCTGTGCCACGGCTACGGCGAGCACGCCGGCCGCTACGAATACGTGGCCACCCGACTGGTCGCCGACGGTGCCGTGGTCTACGCCGTCGACCACGCCGGGCACGGGCTCAGCGAGGGGGAACGCGTCCTGATCGAGGACTTCGAGAAGGTCGTGGACGACTTCCGTCTGCTCGACGTCAAGGCCCGCAGCGAGCACCCCGGCCTGCCGGTGGTGCTCGTCGGGCACTCCATGGGCGGGCTGATCGCCGCCCGCTACGCGCAGCGCTACGGTTCCGAACTGACCGCGGTGGTGCTGTCCGGCCCGGTGCTGGGCCGCTGGCCCGCCCTCGAGGCGATGCTCGCGGCGGAGCAGATCCCCGACGCACCCATCGACCCCGCGACGCTGTCGCGCAACCCGGAGGTGGGCCGCGCGTACGTGGACGATCCACTCGTCTGGCACGGCCCCTTCAAGCGGCCCACCGTCGAGGCACTGCAGCGTTGCCTCGACGCCGTCACCGGGGCAGGCACCGTCGGCGACGTGCCCGTCCTGTGGCTGCACGGCGAGGACGACCAGCTCGTCCCGCTCCCGGGCAGCCGCGAGGGCTGGGCCACGTTTGCCGGACCACGGTCGACGTCGAAGGTGTATCCCGGGGCACGGCACGAGATCTTCAACGAGACCAACCGTGACGACGTGCTCGACGACGTCGTCGATTTCGTGCGTGGGGTCCTTCCGGATCGGGGGTGATCCGAAAGGACACCACGGCGGCGCAGCCGCCTACTTGACCACGTTCACCATCTTGCCCGGTACGACGATCACCTTTCGCGGCGCGGCACCCTCGAGGAGGGCGGCGATCTTCTCGTCCGCGAGCGCCGCGGCCTCGATCGCCTCCCGGTCCGCGTCGGCCGGCACGGTGATACGGCTGCGCACCTTGCCGTTGACCTGGATCGGGTACTCGACCGTGTCCTCGACGAGCCAGTTCTCGTCCGCCACCGGGAACGGACCGTGGGCCAGCGACTCGGTGCGCCCGAGCCGCGACCACAGCTCCTCGGCGAGGTGCGGGGCCACCGGGGCCAGCATGAGCACGAGCGGCTCCACCGCCGTCCGCGGCGCACCGTCCGGGTACGCCTTGGTGAGGTGGTTGGTGTACTCGATCAGCTTGGCGATGGCGGTGTTGTCGCGCAGGCCCGCGTAGTCGTCGGACACGCCCGCGATCGCCTTGTTGAGGGCGCGCAGCGTCTCGTCGGTCGGCTCGGCGTCGGTGACCCGCAGCGCGCCGGTCTCCTCGTCGATCGCGGCCCGCCACACCCGCTGCAGGAACCGCTGCGCCCCGACGACGTCCTTCGTCGCCCACGGCCGGGACTGGTCCAGCGGGCCCATCGACATCTCGTACACACGCAGCGTATCGGCGCCGTAGTCGTCACAGATCTGGTCCGGCCCAACGGAATTCTTCAGGGACTTGCCCATCTTCCCGTACTCGCGGTGGACTTCCTCACCCCGGTGGAAGAACTTCCCGTCGCGCTCCTCGACCTCGTCGGCGGGCACGTACACGCCGCGCGAATCGGTGTACGCGTACGCCTGGATGTAGCCCTGGTTGAACAGGCGCCGGTACGGCTCGGACGAGGTGACGTAGCCGAGGTCGAACAGCACCTTGTGCCAGAACCGCGCGTACAGCAGGTGCAGCACGGCGTGCTCGACACCGCCGACGTACAGGTCGACCCCGCCGGGGTCGTGCGGGCCGTGGATCTGCGGGCGCGGACCGGTCCAGTACGCCTCGTTCTCCTTGGCGCAGAACTCGTCCGGGTTCGTCGGGTCGATGTAGCGAAGCTGGTACCACGAGCTGCCGGCCCACTGCGGCATGACGTTGGTGTCGCGGGTGTAGTGCTGCAGCCCGTCGCCGAGGTCGAGTTCGACGTTCACCCACTCGTCGGCCTTGGCCAGCGGGGGCGACGGCTCCGAGCTCGCGTCCTCGGGATCGAACGACACCGGCGCATAGTCCTCGACGTCCGGAAGTTCCACCGGCAGAGCAGATTCCGGCAGAGCGTGCGGGTTTCCGTCGGTGTCGTAGACGATGGGGAACGGCTCTCCCCAGTACCGCTGCCGGGCGAACAGCCAGTCCCGCAGCTTGTACTGGATGGTGCCGGTGCCCGCACCCGACTCCTCGAGCTTCGCGACGACCGCCTTCTTCGCGTCGGCGACGCTCAGCCCGTTCAGGTAGCCGGAGTTCACGAGCGCCCCCTCGCCGGTGTACGCCTCCTCCGAGATATCTCCGCCCGCAATCACTTCCACGATCGGCAGGCCGAACGCGGTGGCGAACTCCCAGTCGCGCTGATCGTGGCCGGGCACGGCCATGATCGCGCCCGTGCCGTACCCGGTGAGCACGTAGTCCGCGATGAACACGGGCAGCGACTGCCCATTCACCGGGTTGACGGCGTAGGCGCCGAGGAAGACGCCGGTCTTCTCCTTGCTCTCCTGCCGCTCGAGATCGGACTTCGCGGCGATCGACGCCCGGTAGGCGGCGACGGCCTCGGCCGGGGTGGCGGCGCCACCGGTCCAGCGCTCGTCGACATCCTCCGGCCATGCAGAGGCGACGATCTCGTCGACGAGTGCGTGCTCGGGCGCCAGCGTGACGTAGGTCGCGCCGAACAGCGTGTCGGGGCGCGTGGTGAACACCTCGATCGTGGCATCCGGACGGCCGGCGGCGGATTCCGCGGCGCCTGGCTCGCCCCGGACGGCGAACGTCACCTGCGCCCCGTGCGAGCGCCCGATCCAGTTGCGCTGCATGGTCTTGACCTTCTCGGGCCAGTCCAGGTACTCGAGGTCGTCGATGAGGCGGTCGGAATAGGCGGTGATCCGCATCATCCACTGCTGCAGGTGCTTGCGGAACACCGGGAAATTGCCGCGCTCGGAGCGGCCCTCGGCGGTGACCTCCTCGTTGGCCAGCACCGTGCCCAGACCCGGGCACCAGTTGACGAGGGAGTCCGAGCGGTACACCAGCCGGTACTCGTCGAGGGCGGCGAGCCGCTCCGCCTTCGACAGCGACGCCCAGTCGCGTCCGTCCGCGAGCGCGCGGGTGCCGGCGTCGAGCTCGGCGGCGAGCTCGTCGATGCGGCGCGCCTTGTTCTGCTCCGGGTCGTACCAGGCGTTGTAGATCGTCAGGAAGATCCACTGGGTCCAGTGGTAGAAGTCGACGTCCGTCGTCGCGACCGAGCGGCGCTCGTCGTGGCCCAGCCCCAGCCGGCGCAGCTGCCGCTGCATGTTCTCGATGTTCGCCTCGGTCGTGGTGCGCGGGTGCGTGCCCGTCTGCACCGCGTACTGCTCGGCCGGCAGCCCGAACGCGTCGTAGCCCAGCGTGTGCAGGACGTTGTGGCCCAGCATGCGGTGGTACCGGGCGTACACGTCGGTGGCGATGTAGCCGAGGGGGTGACCCACGTGCAGGCCCGACCCGGACGGGTAGGGGAACATGTCCTGCACGAACAGCTTGTCCTCGGGAACGTCGCCGGCGAGCGGGCCGACCGGGTTCGGCGCGTTGAACGTGCCGCGCTCACGCCACAGATCCTGCCAACGCCGCTCGATCCGGCCGGCGAGATCGGCGGTGTATCGGTGTTGCGGGGTGGCGTCGGACGACGGTGTGGAGGGCTGCGCAGGACGAGTCACGGTGGTCGCTATCTACTTGGCTGACGTCATTTACCTCCGACCAGGGTAGAGCCTGGCCCGACCCGGCCCGACCAGCGGCTGTGCCTCCCACGTATCCTCGAGGGGTGCTGATCGTCGCCATCGTCTTGTTCGTGCTCGCTCTCGCCGTCGGCGGGATCGCCGTCGCCGGACTGACCGGGCGGCTGCCGCGTAACCGGTGGGCGGGCGTGCGCACCGCCGACGCCCTGCGCGACGAGACGACGTTTGCCCTGGCCAACAAGGTCGCCGCCCCCAGTCAGCTCGGTGCGGCAGGCCTGCTCGTCCTCGGCGGCGTGGGCGCGCTCGCGCTCGATACGGTCCCGGGTCTGATCGCCGTCGTGGGTGCCGTGATCGCGGCCTTCTTCACCGCCGGTGTGGGCGGCTCCATCGGCGCCCGCGTCGCGGCGGCCAGCGCACCGGCCGAGACCGCCGGGTGCGGCACGTCGTGCGGGGCGTGCAGCCTGCGCGGCGCCTGCGAGCCGACCGCCTGAGCGCAGCGCACGGCGCAGGGTGGCCGCCTGAGCGCAGCGCACGGCGCAGGGTGACCGCCTGAGCGCGGTTCCCTCCGGTCGAGAGGTTCTCAACCCCGCGTCCGGGGGAGATACTGACAGGGTGACTCCGGCACTGGCCGGTGCCCGGCTGAAGTCGACGATCCGCGACGCGGCCGCCGCGGCGACGGACTCCGCCGAGTTCCGGGAGGTGGTCCTGGACGCGATCCGCGCCCGGGTGCCGTACGACGGGGTCTGTCTGGCCACCATCGATCCCGCGGCTCTCGTCCCGACCACACTGACGACCCGCGGATACGAGGTTCCGCGGGCCTATGCGTCCGCCCTCGAGTTCGAGTACGGCGAGGATCCCCAACCGGGCCGGTTCGACTCGCTGCTGCACCGGGAGGTCCCCATCCGGACGCTCCGCGAGGTGACCGGCAACCGCGTCAGGAGCAGCCGGCAGTATGCCGAACTGCTCGCGCCCTACGGGATGCAGGACGAGGTACGCATGCTCTTCCGCGGCCGCGACGGAGCCTGCTGGGGCGCGTGCACGATGAGCAGGCGGCCCGGCCCGGAGTTCGCCGACGAGGAGCTCGAGACCCTGGGCACGGTGCTCACCGACATCGGGGAGGGGTTGCGCACCACCCTGTTCCGCGACGGCACCCGCACCCCCCACCCCGGCTCCGAGGGACCTGCCGTCGCGATCGTCGGCCCCGACGACGAGTTCGAGTCGATCACCGTCCCCGCACTCGAGTACTTCGAACGGCTCGGCTGGGGGCCGCCCGGCAGGCCCGTGCCCACCGCGCCCGCGGTGTCGGCAGCACTGTGGCTGCGGCGATCCGGGACGGATTCCGCGGTCTTGCGGGCCCGCACCCTCGACGGTGAGTGGGTCGTGATCCGCGTCGGGCGGTTCGACGGCGAGCACCCGCCACGGCGCGTGCTGATGACCGTGGAGCGGGCGCAACTCCCGGAGATCGTGAGCCTGGCCGCGGCAGCGCACGGGCTGACCCGGCGCGAGTCGGAGGTACTCACGCAGGTTCTCGCCGGCAGGACCCGTCACGAGATGGCCCGTGTCCTGGGCATCAGCCCGTACACGGTGCAGGATCACCTCAAGGCCGTGTTCGCCAAGACCGGCGTCAACAGCCGCGCGAGTCTCGTCGCCAAGCTGGCCCACACCGAGTACGTACCGCGCCTCGGTCAGCGCATCGGCCCCGACGGCTTCTTCACCGAACGACGTTCCCCGGAGCCGGCTTCGGCCCCGAAGAGCTGAACCGCGCGCCCCTCGGCGACTCGGCCTGCGAAGCTCATTCCCAGCGCCGCACGCGCCGGTAGCGCGGGTTCCACCAGAACCGGTGCACGAGCCGCAGCGGCACGGGCAGCTCGCTCAGCACGCGGCGGGCCTGCTCGGGGGTGGCCCCCTCGACGACGTACGGACCCAGCTGCGCGATGTCGCTGTAGGCCAGTTCCTTGACGGCGGCCTTGGACAGCGCCTGCCATTCCTGCGCGGTGATCACCTCCTTGATGAGCGGGAACGCGTCGCGCTCCTCGTGCGCGAGGTGCGACTGCAGCATCGCCACGAGGTCGTCGATCCGATGCGGCACCTGCCGCGGGCCGTGCTCCCGGTCGTCGAACGCGTCCTCCAGTGCGGCGAGCGTGGGATCGATGAGGGAGTGCTGGGCCTCCATGTCGTCGAGCACCGCGAGGTCGTCGGGGCGGTCCGCGAGCTTGCGGCGCATCAGCGGCCAGATGTGGGTGTCCTCGATCCGGTGATGGTGGTGCAGTTCCCGGCTGAAGCCGCGCCACCCGACGAGCAGGGCGTCGTGCGTCTCGTCGTTCTCGGTGCCGTAGGTCTGGGCCACGTGCGCCAGGCGCGTGGCGTCGCGGCGGAACGCGGCGTGCAGCAGCGTCATCACGTCCATGTCGTCGTCGGTCAATGCAGTGGACTTGGTGGTGGTCATGTCGTCGACCTCGATCCCGTCGTGCTCGAACCCTTGCTTTCGAGCGTGCGACCGGCGAGGGCGGCGCTCAATCCCACATTCGGGGGAGATCGGGAGGCGGGCGGCGGCGGTTCGCCGTTCCCTACGCTGGGCCCGTGACCACCCGCCGCGTGATCGACCCCGCCGGGGCCCTGTTCGGGCTGGGGCTGCCCCTCGTCGCCGCCGGGGCGGCGCTGCTGCTGCCGCGACTGTGGGAGTCGCGCCTGCCCCCGCGGATCGCCACGCACTGGTCCGGGTCGGCACCGGACGGATTCTCGGACCCGGCGTCGTTCTCGTGGACGATGGCGCTGGTGATCCTGCTGGTCGGCGGCGGCTGCAGCGCGATCGCGGCGCTGGCCCCCGCAATGCTGATGATGCGGCGCTACATGCTGGTGCTCGGTCTCGGGGTGACCGGCCTGCTGTTCACCCTGTGCGCGACGGTGCTCGTGGGCCAACTGGACGCGCCGGCCGAGCAGGCGCAGCTGCCGATGTGGAGCATCGGCGCGGGCGTCGCGCTCGGCGTCGCCGTCGGGATACTCGGGGCGTCGCTGCTGCGGGACCACCGGGTCCGGCGATCCGCCGTCGCCCGCCCCGATCCGGCGCTGCCGCGCGGCCCGGTCGAGCTGCCGATCGTCGAGCAGGTCGGCACCGGAACGCGCACCACCCTCGTGCTCGCGGCGCTGGTCCTGGCCCCCGCGGTCCTCGTGTGCGGCGCGGCGCGCAGCTGGTGGCCGCTGGCGATCTTCCTGCCGGTCGCCGTGCTCGTGCTGAGCCTGCTGCGGTTCCGCGTCGTCGTCGACGACACGGGCGTGCGGGTGCAGAACCTCGGGATGACCGCGGTGGACTACGGTCTCGACGAGATCGTCGGCGCGAAGGTCGCTCACGTGCGTCCCTTCCAGGACTGGGGCGGGTGGGGACTGCGCGCCAAGGGCCGGGGCCGGTACGGCCTCGTCACGATCACCGGTCCCGCGCTGGTGGTCACCGTCGCCGGAGGGCAGGAGTTCACCGTCACCGCGTCGCAGGCCGAGCGCATGGCCGGCGCGCTCAACACCCTCGCCGATCGTCGCTGACCGGTGCGATCCGAGGACGCGGGCTACGCGAACAGCCCGCGCGTACGCGGCTGATCCGGTCTAATGGGAGCGATTGCCGACGAGTACGGAGGCCGACGTGAGCCATCGGAAGCAGTTGCACCCAGACGGAGTCCTCGAACCGGCGTACACCGGGCGCATCGACAGTGAGCCGGTTCCGGCGCTGCGGCTGCCGAAGCACTCGATGGATCCGGGGGAGGCGTACCGGTACATCCACGACGAGCTGATGCTCGACGGCAGTTCGCGGCTGAATCTCGCCACCTTCGTCACCACGTGGATGGAGCCGCAGGCCGATGTGCTCATGGCCGAGACGTTCGACAAGAATCTCATCGACAAGGACGAGTACCCGGCGACCTCGGCGATCGAGGAACGCTGCGTGGCGATGGTCGCCGACCTGTTCCACGCGCCGGGACTGTCCGACGTCGATCCGGCGTCCGCGACGGGTGTGTCCACGATCGGCTCGAGCGAAGCGGTGATGCTCGCGGGCCTGGCGCTCAAGTGGCGCTGGCGGGCCCGGCGGCAGGCGGCGGGCGAGGACACCTCACGCCCGAATCTGGTGCTGGGCAGCAATGTTCAGGTGGTGTGGGAGAAGTTCTGCCGCTACTTCGACGTGGAGGCGAGGTACCTGCCGATGGAACCCGGCCGCTACGTGATCACCCCCGAGCAGGTGCGGGAGGCGTTGGACGAGAACACGATCGGTGTCGTCGCGATCCTCGGCACCACGTACACCGGTGAGCTCGAACCGGTGGCCGAGATCGCCGGGATGCTCGACGACGTGGCCGACGAGGGCGGTCCCGACGTGCCGCTGCACGTCGACGCGGCGAGCGGCGGATTCGTCGTGCCGTTCCTGCATCCGGAACTGGAGTGGGACTTCCGGGTGCCGCGGGTGGTGTCGATCAACGTCAGCGGGCACAAGTACGGCCTGACCTACCCCGGTATCGGGTTCGTGGTGTGGCGCGACAAGGAGTACCTGCCCGAGGATCTGGTCTTCCGGGTCAACTACCTCGGCGGGGACATGCCGACCTTCACCCTGAACTTCTCCCGGCCCGGGAACCAGATCGTCGGCCAGTACTACAACTTCCTGCGGCTCGGCCGCGACGGGTACCGCCGGGTGATGAAGACGCTACGGTCCACCGCGAGCCGGCTGGCCGGGCAGATCGCCGGGATCGAGGGGATGCGCCTGATCTCCGACGGCACCGCCATCCCGGTGATCGCGTTCGAGCTCACCGGGGATCCGGGCTTCACCGTCTTCGACGTCTCGCACGAGCTGCGGACGCACGGCTGGCAGGTGCCGGCCTACACGATGCCGGCCGATGCCCAGGATGTGGCAGTCCTGCGGATCGTGGTCCGGGAGGGGTTCAGCGCCGACCTCGCGCGGCAGCTGTTCGCCGACCTCGAGCGGGTGTGCGCCGAGTTGCGCAAGGAGGGACCGCTCCGGCACTCCAGCGAGCAGCACTTCGCGCACTGACCGCCGGGTCGCTCAGTTCCGTTCGACCTCGATGGGGTGGGTGGCCAGCAATGCGAGCGGTAGCGGCTGCCGGCGCAGCACCCGCGCCCACAGGTCGACTCGCGGCGGTCCGAGGATGTCCTGGGGGAGGGCGGAGATGACCATCCAGTCGTCGTTGCGGAGCTCGCCATCGAGCTGGCCGGCGCTCCACCCGGCGTAGCCGGCGAAGATGCGGATGCCTTCCACGAGCGGGCCGATGACGGCCGGGTCGGAGTCGAGGTCGATCATGACCACCCGCCCGTCGATCCGGCGCACCCCCGGCACGCCCTCGACGGAGACGCCGACGCGCAGCGTGCCCAGGCACAGGGCCGAGTCGCGCCGGACGGGGCCGCCGACGTAGAGCGCCTTCGGATCGGCGCTCAGCGCCGTCCATTGCGGCAGCACGGCCTGGACCGCGGTGTCGCTGGTGCGGTTGAGCACCACGCCGAGGCTGCCCACGTCGCCGTGCTCGATGATGTAGACGACCGTTCGCCGGAAGGTCGGCTCGACGAGGTCGGTGGCCGACACGAGCAGGGTTCCGGGCCGGACGGCCGGTGTCGCCGGTGCCGTGCGGTCCTCGGGTTCGTCCTGATGCTGCGCCACCCCGACATCATCCCACCGTCGCCGACGGCGCGTGGCGGCAAGGCGGGGGAGTTGTTCAGGACAGCCCGACGGTCTCGGCGAGCACCGCGAGGTGATGGTCGAACAGCTGCCCGGGGTCGGTGAAGGTGTCGGTGCCGTACTGGCCGAAGACCTCGAAGTTCACGGCCCCGAACAGGGCGGCCCAGACCAGTACGCCGCGCGCGAGGACGGCGTCGGGAACGCCGGTGCCGAGTTCGGCGCGGATCCGGCCCAGGTCGGCGGTGAGGGTGTCCGGCACGGCGACGGTGGTGGGGATGCGGAGGGTGCCGGCGGCGTGGGCGTCGTCGAGGATGCGGACGAGCCGGACGACGACGCGGGTGCCCGGACCCGTGGTCCGCTCGGCGGGGGCGTGGTAGCCGGGGACCGGGCTGCCGAACAGCAGGGCGTAGCGCGCGGGGTCGCGCAGCGCCCAGGCGCGCACCGCGTGGCCGAGCACGCGGAACTGCTCGGCGTGGGCGTCCGCGGCGACGTCGGCGAGCGCCTCGTCGACCGTGTCGGCGAGTTCGGTGTAGCCGTCGACGACGAGGAGGGTGAGCAGTTCGTCGCGGCTGGCGACGTAGCGGTACACCGCCGAGGAGACGACGCCGAGGTCGCGGGCGACGGCGCGCAGGGACAGCGCGGCGGCTCCGTGGGTGGCGAGGTGTTCGCGGCCGATCCGCAGGATGTCGGCCATCGTCTGCTGCCGGGCGCGGGCGCGGGGGGTTCCGGTCATGTCCCTCACCCTGCCAGATGTGCGAGCACCGTCAACAACAGTGAGCACTGCTCTTGACTTTGCGCACCCGAGGGCGCATCGTGATGTCAGACAGAGAGCAGTGCTCACATTTCGAAGGAGCTGACCACCATGTCGAATCTGCAGGTCGTCACCGGAGCCGGGCCGGTCGGCTGGACCGTCGCCGAACAACTCGCCGACCGGGGCCACCGCGTCCGCGTCCTCACCCGGTCCGGCAACGGCCCCGAGCACCCGCTCGTCGAACGCCGCCGGGTCGACGTCTCCGATCCCGCCCGGCTCGGCCCCGCGCTCGAGGGTGCCGGTGCCGTGTACCACTGCATCCACGGCTCGGCCTACCGCGCCGACACCTGGGAGCGCGAACTGCCGGCGGCGGAGAGCACGGTCCTCGAGGCGGCCGGGCGCACGGGCGCGGTGGTGGTCTTCCCCGAGAGCCTGTACTCCTACAGCGAACCGGACCGGGTCATGACCGAGGACTCGCCGCGCGCGAGCACCACCGGCAAGCGGGGCGTGCGGGCCCGGCTGCTGGACCGCCGCGCCGAAAGCGCCACCCCGACCGTGAGCGTGGTCGCGTCCGACTTCTTCGGCCCCCACGCCCGCACCGCCCACGCGGGCGAGCGGATGGTGCCGGCCATCCTGGCCGGGCGCAGCCCCCGCGTGCTCGGCTCACCCGACGTGCCGCACTCGTTCACGTACGTGCCGGACCTGGCCGCCGCCATGATCGCGGCCGCGGCGAATCCCGCGGTGTGGAACCGGGTCCTGCACGCTCCCACCGGTCCGGCCGGCACGCAGCGCGACCTCGTCGCCGCGTTCGCCGCGGCCGCGCAGGTGCCGGCTCCGAAGGTCGGCACGATTCCCACCTGGATGCTGCGCGGCGCCGCGCTGGTCAACCACGACGCCCGCGAACTGACCGAGATGCTCTACCAGTTCACCGATCCGTTCGTCATGGACTCCGCGTACAGCGAGGAACTCCTCGGCCTGCGCCCGACGCCGCTGCCCGAGGCCGCGGCCACGACGGTGCGATGGTGGCGCGAGCGGTGACACTCACTTCCCGGTCTGGGAGGCGGCCGCCCGCTCGTCGAGGTCCGCGAGCGTGATCGGGTGCCGCGGGGGCTCGTCGACGACGACGGTGCGGGTGACCCGGAGCTCGCCGTCGACGTGCAGCAGCTCCCCGCAGCGCAGGTCCGACCAGCCCGGATCCTCGTCCATGCGCTCGCTGGCGACCACGACCGCCGGGTGCCGTGCCAGGTGGCCCGAGCGCACCCGGACCGTGCCGGCCTCGCTGGCATGCTCGAGATGGCGGCCGCCGTGCGGGCCGCCGGCGGGACGCTCGAGGACGAACAGGTCGTGGGTGTCCGGATAACGCAGCGCCCACAACTGCGTCGCGGTCGTGAGCACGACGTTCAACGCGTAGACGGGCAGATTCTCGGCGGCCCACCGGACCGCGGCGGTCAGCCCCGCGCCGACGTCGCCGCCGTGCTCGTCGATGCGACGGGTGACGAGCGCGAAGAAGCGCTCCGAGTCCGTCTCGCCCGTCACCAGGTCGCGGTACGGGCCGAGCTCGGCCTCGAGCCGCGGCAGATCGCCGAGGACGCCGTTGTGGGCGAACAGCCGCCCGCGCTGCTCGAACGGGTGCGTGTTGCCCACGTCCAGCCCTCCCGTCGAGGCGAACCGGATGTGTGCGAGGAACGTCTGTGACCGCCGCTCCTTCGCCTCCGTGGCGAACGCGCGGTCCTCGTACGCCGCCAGCGGCTGCTTCTCCACCACCGGGCGGCCGTCGTCGGTGAACGTCCCGAGCCCGGTGCCGTCCGGTTCACGCCGGCTCTGCCGGGCGAGCGAATCCGATGCGTCGAGCAGCCAGAAGGTGGCGTGCACCCGGTGCGGCGCGGCGGTCAACCCGAACAGTCGGCACATGACGGGACGTCCCCTCTTCCGGAAGTTGCCGGTTGCGCCGAGGGTAGGCCGGAAAACCTCGCCGGGGAGGCGGAACCGTCGTCGCGGGGCGACCCCGCACCGGACGGATAGTGTCGGACACTGTGCGGGAGTCGAGACGGCAGGCGTGGCGATCCACGGCGACGGCTCTGCGCCGATCGCCGGGACTGGCGCGGCTGACGGTCGTCCGCTTCGCCAGCCAGTTCGGGGACGGACTGTTCCAGGCCGCCCTCGGTGGGGCGATCCTGTTCAATCCGGAGCGCCAGACCGATCCCACCGCGATCGCCGCGGGATTCGCGGTGTTGCTGCTGCCCTACTCGGTGGTCGGGCCGTTCGCCGGCGCGCTGCTCGACCGCTGGGACCGCCGGCTGGTGCTGCTCGCCGCCAATGCCCTGCGCGGCGTGCTCATCCTCGCCATGTCGGCGCTGCTCCTCACCGGCGGCGGATCCACCGCGCTGCTGCTGCTCGCGCTCGCCGCCGTCGGCGTCAGTCGCTTCGTGCTCGCCGGGGTGTCGGCGTCCCTCCCGCACGTCGTGCGCCAATCATGGCTCGTACCGGTCAATTCCGTGCTCGCGACGGTAGGATCGGGGATCTCTGCCCTCGGGGCGGGCATCGCGGTCACCACGATCGGCCTCGTCGGGGAAGGCGACTTCGGCTCCGGGGTGGCGGTGGCGCTCGGCGTCTCCGGCTCCGTGGTCGCCGCGCTCGCCGCCGGCGGCTTCGCCCGTCATGCGCTCGGTCCCGACCGTGCCGTGCTGCGCCACCCGATCCGGGCCGTCGCCGCCGGTCTGCACACCGGTGCCACGGCGGTGTGGGAGGCACCGGGGGTCACGGTCGCGATGATCGGTATCGGTGCGCACCGCATCGTGTTCGGCATCGACACACTCATCATGGTGCTGGTGCTGCGCGACGCCGACGGGGCCACGCTGCCGGGCGGGCTCGTCGGGTTCGGCGTCGCCGTGGGCGCCACCGCCACCGGGATGCTCGTCGCGGCGGTCGCCGCCCCGCTCGTCATCCCGCGCCTCGGCCGGCCCCGCACCGTCGTCACGGCACTGATCTGCGCGGGCGTCGTCCAGCTCGTCCTCGTCACCGGGTTCGACGAGACGGGACTGCTCGTCGCCGCGTTCCTGCTGGGTCTCGTCGGTCAGACCATCAAGCTCACCGGGGACGCCGCGATGCAGATCGAGATCGACGACGCCCGTCGCGGGCAGGTCTTCGCCCTGCAGGACACCGTGTTCAACATGGCGTTCCTCGCGGCGATCGTCGCGGGCGCCCTGGTCGTCGCGCCCGACGGCCGCAGCCCGGCGCTCGCGCTCGCCGGGGTGGCGGTGTACGTCGCCGGTCTGGTCGCGGCGACGACGATCCGGCGGCTCCGCATGTGAGTCTCCGCGGTTTCGGGCGCCGGATTTGTTAGGTTCTCCGGGGCATTTCCCCGAGTATCCGGAGGAGAACGCGATGGCACGCAGGCACCGCACGCCGCTGACTGTTCTCGCCCTGGTCTCGTCGATCCTGCCGCTGTTCGCGCTGCCCGCCCAGGCGTCGCCCGCCCCGCCCGTCAACTCGTGCGGCGAACCGGGCTTCGATCCCGCGGTCGAGCCCCCGGACCCCGACGCGCCGCAGCTGCCACGGATCGACATCCCGCCCGTCGTGACGATCCCCCTGCCGTACCCCGAGCTCGTGCCGGTCCCGGTCCCCGGCCCGGCGCCGGACAACACCCGCGTGCCGCAGGAGCCGTTGCCCGCCGACCCGTGCGCCGACCCGTGCCCGGACCTCGGTCTCGCGACGGGCGCTCCCGACGCCCTGCCCGGCGGCTCGAGTGGCTCGAGTGGCTCGAGCGGCTCGAGTGGGTCCGCCGGCTCGAGCGGGTCCTCGAGTTACCTGCCGCGCGTCGAGCTGGATCCGCAGCCGGAGACGATCCCGATTCCCGTGCCTGGCGCGCCGGGTGCACCCGTCCCACCGGCCCCGCCACGGGAGAATCCGCCGTTCGAGCCGGGTACCGTCACCGCCCGGCCGCCCGCCCCCGCCGTGGGCGACGTCGAGCTGGTCTCCCAGCTGACCGGTCCCGGCTCGGAGAACCGCACCGATGCGCGCTGGGCCGTGCACGGCACCGACCTCGGCATCGTGTGGGAGACGCGCCCCGGCGAGGTCGCCCTCGCCTTCGGGGACACGTTCGGGCTCGAATGGACGCCGCCGGGCGGGGCCGGCGGAGACTGGCGCAGCAACGTCCTGGCATTCAGCCGCGACACCGACCTGGCGGACGGCCTCACCATCGACGCGATGGTGCAGGACAGCCCCTGCCACGCCGCGGAGATCCTCGACGCCCGGCATGTGAAGAACTTCGAGACGACCGTCATCCCCACCTCCGGCTTCGCGATCGGCGACCGCCAGTACCTGAGCTACATGTCGGTGCGACGGTGGAGCGTCGTGCCGGGCATGTGGTACACCAACCACGGCGGCATCGCCTACTCCGACGACCACGGCCAGACGTGGACGAAGGACCCGCATGCCCGCTGGGACAACGTGTTCGGGCTCGGCCGGTTCCAGGTCGCGACGATGGTGCCGCACGGCGACCACGTCTACATGTTCGGCACTCCGAACGGCCGCGTCGGATCGGTGGGCCTGGCCCGCGTGCCGGTCGACGACGTGCTCGATCCCTCCGCGTACCAGTACTGGGTGCACGACCGCTGGATGCCCGTCTTCGAGCAGCTCGCCACCCCGCTCGCCGACGGCGCGGCGAGCGAGCTGTCGGTGCGGTTCGACGCCGGACGAGGCCGCTGGCAGATGAGCTACCTGGAACCGATTGCGGGCGAAATCGTTCTCCGCGAGTCGGATTCGCCGCAGGGCGTCTGGTCCGATGCCGCGACGCTGGTACGGACCTCGGACTACCCGAAGGCATACGGCGGCTTCATGCACCCGTGGTCCCACGGCGCGGACCTGTACTTCACCGTGTCCGAGTGGGACAGCTACAACGTCTACCTGATGCGCGCCCGCCTGAACTGAATCACTCTCGCGCGCAGCGTGAGCCGAGCGAATGTATCGTTCACCTCCTCAGTCCGACGGAACGATACATTCGCTCGGTCAGCGGGCGGCATGGATGCGGACCTCGGTGGCCTTGACGACGAACCACATCGTCGCACCCGGTGCGAGCGCGAGATCGGCGGCCGCGGACGTGGTGACCTCGGCGGTGATTCCGGACTCGGCGGCCCGGACGAGGACGGTGGCACCGTGGACCTCGAGTTCGCCGACGACGACGGCGAACGAGTTGCGGGGGCTGCCGTGGGGTTCCCCGGGATAGACCGCGACGGCGGCGGGGGTGAACACCGCCACCGCCGAATTCCCTGGGGCACAGTCGTCGTCGAGCACACCGCGGACCCGGCCGACGGGGGTGTCGAGTCCGTCCGCGGTGACGGTGCCGGCGAGCAGGTTCAGGCCCGCGATGCGGGCCGCGAAGGCACTGCGCGGCCGGGACAGCACGTCGCGCACCGTGCCCTCCTCGACGATCCGGCCGTCGTCGAGCACCACGGCCCGGTCGGCGAGCGCCAGGGCATCGAGGGGGTCGTGGGTGACCACCAGCGCCGTGCGTCCCGGACCGCGCAGGACGGTGCGCAGCAGCGACCGCACGGCCGGGGCGGCCGTCACGTCGAGGGCGGCCATCGGTTCGTCGAGCAGCAACAAACGCGGGTCGGCCGCCAGCGCGCGGGCAATCGCGACGCGCTGGGCCTGCCCCCCGGAGAGCTGGTGCGGCCGGCGGTCGGCGAGTTCCGTCGCGTCGACGGCGGCGAGCTGCCGCAACGCCGCGGCGCGGGCGGCCGATCGGCCTCGGCCCGCGCTGCGGGGAGCGAAGGCGACGTTGTCGAGGACGCTCAGGTGCGGGAACAGCAGCGGCTGCTGCGCGAGCAGGGCCACCCCGCGACGGTGCGGCGGCACGGCCACGCCCGCCGCGGTGTCGGTGAGCACGCACCCGTCGAGTTCGATGCGACCGTCGTCGGGCTGCAGCAATCCGGCGATCACGTTCAGCAGCGTCGACTTGCCGGCGCCGTTGGGTCCCAGGACCGCGAGCACGCGGCCGGACTCCACGGCGACAGCCAGGTCGACGTCGCGGGACCCGACCCGGGCACGCAGCCGCAGGCCGGTCACAGTCCGCCCGCGATCCGCCGCCCCCGCGCGGCGACGACGATCACGAGGGCGGCCACGACGAGCAGCAGCGACAACGCCACCGCCGCGTCGGCGTCGGTCTCGCGCTGGAGATAGATCTCGAGCGGCAACGTGCGGGTGACACCCTGGAGGCTGCCGGCGAAGGTGAGGGTGGCCCCGAACTCGCCGAGGGCCCGCGCGAAGGCCAGCACGGTGCCGGACGCGAGGCCCGGCAGCACGAGCGGCAGGGTGACCCTGCGGAAGACGGTGGTGGGCGGCGCCCCGAGCGTCGCGGCGACCGTCTCGTACCGGGTGCCGGCGGTGCGCAGGGTGCCCTCGAGGCTCATCACCAGGAACGGCAGCGCGACGAACGTCTGCGCGAGGACAACTGCCGTGGTGGAGAACGCGATACGGATTCCGAGCAGCTCGAGGTGCTCGCCGATCAGTCCGCGGCGCCCGAAGGTGTACAACAGTGCGATCCCGCCGACCACGGGCGGCAGCACGAGCGGCAGCAGCACGAGCGCGCGCAGCACCGGAAGGAAACGCACGGTGCTGCGCGCGAGCACGGTCGCCATCGGCACGCCGAGCAGGACACACAGCACCGTGGCGGCCACCGCGGTGCGCAGGCTCAGCGTCAGGGCCTGCAGGGATGCCTCGGACGTCACCAGTTCCGGGAAGCGCCGCCAGTCGACGGCGAGGATCAGTGACAGCAGCGGCAGGGCGACGAACAGTCCGCCGACGATCGCGGGGACGTGGATCCACGTCGGCAGCCCGGCCGGTCGGACGCGCGTCACGGGGCCGCGAATCCCTTCTCGGCGAGGATCCGTCGTCCCTCGGGGCCGGTCACGTACGCGACGAACGCCGCCGCCGTCACGGGGTTCGCGCCCTCGGCGAGGACGGCGACGGGGTAGGTGTTGACGGCCGCCGCGGACTCGGAGAACGGCACGGCGGTCACGTCGTCGCCGGCGCGCAGAGCGTCGGTGACGTAGACGAGCCCGGCGTCGGCCTGCCCGGTGGCGACCTTGCCGAGCACGTCCGTCACCGAGGATTCCTCGCTGACCGGCTCGAGGGTGACGCCGGCGACGTCCTCGACGCGGGCGGCCGCGGCGCCGCACGGTACCTGCGGCGCACACACGACGACGTCGAGTCCGGGACGACTCAGATCCGCGAAAGTCTGCACGTCCTCTGGGTTTCCGGGTTCGGTGACGATGGTGAGGGTGTTGGCCGCGAAGTTCACGGGTTCGCCGGCCACGAGACCGGCATCGACGGCCCTGGTCATGTTCGCCGTGTCGGCGGAGGCGAAGACATCGGCGGGGGCACCCTGGGACAACCGCGCGACGAGGTCGGCCGAGCCGGCGAAGTCGAAAACAACATCCGTGCCGGGATTTTCGGCCTCGAACCGCACTTCGATCTCCCGGAACGGTACCTGCAGCGACGCGGCCGCGAACACGGTCAGCTCGCCGGTGACCGCCGTGGCGGGCGCAGGGTCGCCGTCACCACCGGAGCCACACGCGGCGAGCATCAGCGCCGAGAGCACGACGACGACTGCCTCCCGCCGTCTCACGACGCACCCGCCGGGGTTTCGACGATCACCGTCGTGGCCTTGACGACGGCCACCCCGAGGCTGCCCGGTTCGAGGCCGAGTTCACGGACGGCCTCGGTGCTCATCAGCGAGACGACGCGGTGCGGGCCGCACTGCATCTCCACCTGCGCCATGACGGTGTCGGACACCACCCGGGTCACGATCCCCGCGAACCGGTTGCGGGCGGAGCTGCCCACGCCGAGCAGATCGGGTGCCTCGTCCGCCTGACGGCGGGCGAACTCGGCAAGGTCGGCCCCCTCGACGATCTTGCGGCCGGCCCCGTCCTTGCCGGCCGGCAGGGCGCCCTGGTCGATCCACCGCCGGACGGTGTCGTCGCTGACGCCGAGCAGCCGGGCGGCATCCTTGATGCGAATCTGCGTCACGAAACAGACACTACTTCCGCTTCTGCGGACCTATCAAGCGTAGGGAAACGAATTTGCGGGTCAGTACACGTCGCGCACGTAGCGCTTCTCGGCGGCGAGCTGCTTGACGTACGTTTCGGCGTCCTCCTCGTCGAGCCTGCCGTGGACCTGCACCACCTCGCGCAGCGTCTCGTCGACGTCCTTGGCCATCCGGCTCGCGTCGCCGCACACGTAGAAGTGGGCACCGTCCTGCAACCACTTCCACAGCTGCGCCCCGTGCTCGCGCATCCGGTCCTGCACGTAGACCTTCTGCCGCTGGTCGCGGGAGAAGGCCAGGTCGAGCCGGGTGAGGAAGCCGTCGGCGTGCATCGCCTCGATCTCGTCCCGGTACAGGTAGTCGGTGGAGGACCGCTGATCGCCGAAGAACAGCCAGTTCCGGCCGGTGTGGCCCATCTCGCGGCGATCGTGCAGGAAGGCGCGGAACGGCGCGATGCCGGTGCCGGGACCGACCATGATCATCGGGGTGTCCGGCGTCCGGGGCGGCCGGAAGTGGGTGCTGCGCTGGACGAAGATGGGGATGTCGACGCCGTGACTGTGGTCGGCGAGGAAGCTCGAGCACACCCCGGCCCGGCCGATGCCCTCGTAGCTGTAACGCACCACCGAGACGGTCAGCTGCACCTCGCGGGGGTTGGTCCGCGGGCTCGACGAGATCGAGTACATGCGGGGCTGCAGCCGCTTGAGCACGGGCAGCCACTCCTCGATCGGCGCCTTGAACGGATACGCCGAGATCACGTCCATCGCCTGTTTGCCCCACAACCACTGCTGCAGCTCGATCTTGTTACCCGGTCGCAGCAGCTTGGCCAGCTCCGCGCTCTGGGTCTGCTCGTGGACGAACCGCAGCAGCTCCGGGGTCACCCGAGCGATCTCGAGGTGCCGGGTGGCGGCCTCGCGCAGGGGAATGGTCGGCAGATCGGCGAATTCCACGGGTGTTTCCGGGTCGAGCGCGGTGACCTGCAGCCATTCGTCGACCGTCTCGGGTCCGTTGGTGGGCATCACGCCGAGCGCGTCTCCCGCCTCGTACACGAAGTCCGGGTCGTACAGCTCGAATCCGAACTGGCGCACGTCCTTCGACGACCCCGGTCCACTGAGCGGGACGTTCCGGGTCAGCCGGGTGACGAGCGGCACCTTCCGGCTGTAGGCGGGTTCGGGCTTCGCCGGGGGTCCCGGGGTGGGCGCGGCCGGTGCGGCACCGTCGGGACGCACGAGTTGTTCGACGACGGCGAGCCATTCGCCGGCCGGTTCGTCGTAGTCGGGCTCACAGTCCACCCGTTGCGTGAGCCGGGTGGCCCCGAGTTCGGCGAGCCGCTCGTCGATGCGGCGGCCGTGACCGCAGAAGTCGTCGTAGCTCGAGTCCCCGAACGCCAGCACGGCGTAGCGGGTGTCGGGAAGGCGGGGCGTGTCGTCACTGTTGAGGGCGTTCCAGAAGGCGGTGCCGTTGTCCGGGGCGTCGCCGTCGCCGAAGGTGCTGGTGATGACGAGCAGGTCGCGCACCCCGGTCAGCGCGGACACGTCGTAGTCGTCCATCCCGACCAGGGCGGCGGGCCGGCCCGCGGCGCGGAGGCGCTCGGCGCACATCCGGGCGAACTCCTCGGCGTTGCCGGTCTGCGACGCCCACGCCACCACCACCGGCGGCGCCCCGTCGGCCTCGTCGCGGTCCGGTGCGGCGTGCGCGAAGTGCCCCGCGAGCAGCCCGTCCACCCATGCCCGGGTGGCAGCCGGAAGGGGAGCCGACGCCGGGAGCACCGGCACACCCGCCTGTCCGGACTCCCGGAATCCCGTGAGAAATCCAGTCAGATAACGCTTTTCGAGATCATCGAGCACGGGCGGCGCGACGTCCCCCAGTCCGAGCGTCGAGGCGAGCCGGTCGGCCGGTGCACCCGACGGTTCGGGCCGGGCGGGCGTTGCCACCTTGGTCAGCGACACCGCGCACACCTTGAACTCCGGCTGCAGCGACGCGGGATCGACGGCGTCGTTGGTGACCGCGTTGACCGACAGGTACTCCCCGAACATGTCGTTCCAGTGGAACGGGGCGAAGCAGCATCCCGGCCGTACCCGGTCGGTGACCACGGCCGGCAGCACCGCCCGGCCCCGGCGGGACGCGACCTCCACCTGGTCACCGTCCGCGATCGAGAGTCGTTGCGCATCGCCGGGATTGATCTCGACGAAGGGTCCGGGGTTCAGCTTGTTGAGCTTGGCGACCTTCCCCGTCTTGGTAAGAGTGTGCCACTGGTGCTGGACGCGGCCGGTGCCGAGCACGACGGGGAAGTCGTCGTCGGGCATCTCGGCCGGCAGCATGTGTGGTCGGGGGTGGAACGCGGCCCTGCCGGTGGCGGTGGCGAACCGCAGCCGGGGGGCGGTGCCGTCCTCCGACCTCAGCAGGGTCTGGCTCACCCCGTCGTTGAGATAGCGGATCGGGTTCCGGTCGGTCGCGGCGTCCGGCGGGCACGGCCATTGCACGGGGGTCTCGCGCAACCGGTCGTACGTGATTCCGCGCAGGTCGTATCCGGTCTTGGGGTTCCAGAAGCGCGTGATCTCCTCGAAGATCTCCTCGGGGCAGGAGTAGGTGAACGCCTCGGCGTAGCCCATGGCGCAGGCGACGCGCGCGATGATCTGCCAGTCCGGCAGGGCCTGGCCGACCGGATCGATCGCCTGCTGCAGCAGCGTCAGGTTGCGCTCGGAGTTGACCATCACCGCCTCCGACTCCGCCCACAGCGCTCCCGGCAGCAGGACGTCTGCATACGCGGTGGTTTCGGTCTCGAGAAAGACGTCCTGCGCGACGACGAAATCGGCCTTCTCGAGAGCTTCGACGACGGTGCGTCGATTGGCCACGGAGGCAACCGGATTGGTGCAGATGATCCAGCAGGCCCGGATGACGCCCGCGGCCATCTGCTCGAACATGTCGACGGTGCCCTTGCCGACCGTGGTGGGGATCGCGCCGGACGGCAGCCCCCACTGCTGTTCGACGAAGGCCCGCTCGGCGTCGACGAGGACGGAGCGCTGCCCCGGCAGGCCGGGCCCCATGTATCCCATCTCGCGGCCGCCCATGGCGTTGGGCTGGCCGGTGAGCGAGAACGGGCCGCTGCCGGTGCGGCAGATCGCGCCGGTGGCCAGATGCAGGTTGCAGATCGCGTTGGTGTTCCAGGTGCCGTGGGTACTCTGGTTCAGGCCCATGGTCCAGCACGACATCCAGTCACCGGCCTCGCCGATCCACCGCGCGGCCGTGCGGATGTCCTCCTCGGCCAGTCCGGTGATCTCCGCGACGCGTGCGGGGGTGTAGTCGGCGAGGAACCCGGGCATGGCGTCCCAGCCCTCGGTGAATTCCGCCACGAACGCCCGGTCGACGTGCCCGTTCTCGACGATCAGGTGCAGCAGGCCGTTCAGCAGCGCCAGGTCGGTCCCCGGCGCGATCTGCAGGAACAGGTCCGCCTTCTCGGCGGTGGCCGTGCGGCGGGGGTCGACGACGACGAGCTTCGCACCGGCCTTGACCCGGTTCATCATCCTGAGGAAGAGGATGGGGTGGCAGTCGGCCATGTTCGCGCCGCTGACGAAGAACAGGTCCGCGTGGTCGAAGTCCTGGTAGGAGCCGGGCGGGCCGTCCGCGCCGAGCGACTGCTTGTAGCCGGTGCCGGCGCTGGCCATGCACAACCGCGAGTTGGACTCGACGTTGTTGGTGCCGACGAACCCCTTCGCGAGCTTGGTGATCAGGTACTGGGCTTCGAGGGACATCTGGCCGGAGACGTAGAAGGACAGGGCGTCGGGTCCGTGCTCGTCGAGCACCTCCCGCAACCGGCGGGCGGTCTCGGCGATCGCGGCGTCGACCTCCACGGGCACCGGCGCACCGCCGCGTTCGGCGCGACGGTACGCGCTCTCCATCCGCCCGCCGGCGGCCAGCATCTCGGCGCTGGTCGCCCCCTTCGTGCACAGGCGCCCGAGGTTGGTGGGGTGCTCCTTGTCGCCGTACGCGTCGAGCACCCGGCGGGCGCCGGTGGCGGGGTCGAGGCCGACCTCGAGCACCATGCCGCAGCCCACGCCGCAGTATGAGCAGGCGGTCTTGACCTTCGTGATCTCGCCCTGCATCGAACCGCTCCTCACCTGGGTCGGCCACGTTCCTCCGGCCAGGTCTCATGCTCCCGACACCGTGTTTCGTGGGCATTAACCGTGGTGAGTCCCCGGTGACATCTGGCTCACGATTCGCCGCGCGCGGCGGTGAGAGGGCCCGAACGGCCCGATCGGCGGCCCCCGGGCGCCGGAACGACGCACGGCACCCCGCGGGCTGTGTCAGCCGGCGGGATGCCGCACGAGGGGTGTGGATGATCGGCCCCGGGGGCCGATCATCGAGCGCTGCTCAGGCGAGGTCGAACCGGTCGAGGTTCATCACCTTGTTCCACGCAGAGACGAAGTCCTGCACGAACTTCTGCTGCGCGTCGGCGCTGCCGTAGACCTCGGCGATACCGCGCAGCTGCGAGTTCGAACCGAAGACGAGGTCGACGGCCGTGGCCGTCCACCTGACCTCGCCCGTGGCACGATCACGACCCTCGTACACGTTCTCGGTCGACTCGGACACCTTCCACTCCGTGCGCATGTCGAGCAGGTTCACGAAGAAGTCGTTGGTCAGTGCCTCGGGCCGATCGGTGAACACGCCGTGGGCGGATTGCCCGAAGTTGGCGTTCAGGGCACGCATCCCGCCGACGAGAACCGTCATCTCCGGAGCGGTCAACGTCAACAGGTTCGCCCGGTCCAGCATCAGCCGCTCCGGCGGCAGCTTCTCGCCGGCGCGCAGGTAGTTGCGGAACCCGTCGGCCGCGGGTTCGAGCACGGCGAACGACTCCACATCGGTCTGTTCCTGCGAGGCATCGGTGCGGCCCGGCGTGAACGGGACCGTGATCTCGACGCCGGCGTTCTTCGCCGCCTGCTGGACGGCGGCGCAGCCGGCCAGGACGATCAGGTCCGCGAGCGAGACCTTCTTCGCAGACTGCGCGCCGTTGAAGTCCTGCTGGATCCGTTCGAGGGTCTGCAGCACCTCGGCCACCCGGCCCGGCTCGTTGATCTCCCAGTTCTTCTGCGGCTCGAGACGGATGCGTGCCCCGTTGGCCCCGCCGCGCTTGTCGGTGCCGCGGAAGCTCGCCGCCGACGCCCACGCGGCGGCGACCAGCTGGGGGATGGACAGGCCCGATTCGAGGATCTTGCTCCCGAGGGCGGCGATGTCGTCCGCTCCGATCAGTTCGTGATCGACCGCGGGAACCGGATCCTGCCACAGCTGCGGCTCGGGGACCCACGGTCCGAGGTAGCGCGCGACGGGTCCCATGTCGCGATGCAGCAGCTTGTACCAGGCCCTCGCGAATTCCTCCTCGAACTCCTTCGGGTTGTCCAGCCAGCGCCGGGTGATCGGTCCGTAGATCGGGTCGAGTCGCAACGAGAGGTCCGTGGTCAGCATCACCGGCGAATGCCGCTTCGACGGGTCGTGGGCGTCGGGGACGGCGTCGGCGCCGGCCCCGTCCTTCGGGATCCACTGCCACGCACCGGCGGGGCTCTTGGTCTTCTCCCACTCGTAGCCGTACAGGGTTTCCAGGAAGCTGTTGTCCCACTGCCGGGGGGTGGGCGTCCAGGCGCCCTCCAGACCGCTGGTGATCGCGTCCCCGCCCACGCCGGTGCCGAAGGAGTTCTTCCAGCCGAGACCCTGCTGCTCGATGGGAGCGGCCTCCGGCTCGGGACCGACGTGGTCGGCCGTGGCGGCGCCGTGGGTCTTGCCGATGCTGTGACCACCGGCGATGAGCGCCGCGGTCTCAACGTCGTTCATCGCCATCCGGCCGAACGTCTCCCGGATGTCCCGGGCCGCGGCGATCGGATCCGGGTTACCGTTGGGCCCTTCCGGATTCACGTAGATCAAGCCCATCTGCACGGCGCCGAACGGGCCGGACAGTTCCCTGTCGCCGGCGTAACGCTCGTCCCCGAGCCACGTGTCCTCGGGTCCCCAGAACACCTCGTCGGGCTCCCAGATGTCCTCGCGTCCGAAGCCGAAACCGAACGTCTTGAACCCCATCGATTCGTAGGCGCAGTTGCCGGCGAAGATCAGCAGGTCCGCCCACGAGAGCTTCCGGCCGTACTTCTGCTTGATCGGCCAGAGCAGCCGCCGCGCCTTGTCGAGGCTCGCGTTGTCGGGCCAGCTGTTGAGGGGGGCGAAGCGCTGGGCGCCCTTGCCGCCGCCGCCCCGGCCGTCGGCGATGCGGTATGTGCCCGCGGCATGCCAGCTCATCCGGATGAAGAGCGGCCCGTAATGGCCGTAGTCGGCCGGCCACCACTCCTGCGACGTCGTCATCAACTCGAAGATGTCCTGTTTCAGGGCCTCGACGTCGAGGGTCGCGAACTCTTCGGCGTAGTTGTAGTCCGGGCCCATCGGATTGGAGAGGGGCGAGTGCTGGTGGAGAACCTGCAGGTCCAGCTGGTTCGGCCACCAGTCCCGGTTGGTCCTGGGCCGATGCGGCTTCGGCTCGGGGGACGGGATTACCGGATTTTCGCTTTCACTGTTGGACACGTCGGCCCTTCCTTCCGGGTTTCGGTGAATCGGACGGTGATCACGGATGTGATCGCGAAGCGTGTGCTGCCGAGCAGTCGGGGCACATGCCCCAGTAGATGACCTCGGCCTCGTCGACGAGGAAGCCGCTGTGGTCGGACGCGGTCAGGCAGGGCGCCTCGCCGACGGCACAGTCGACGTCGGCGATGGCCCCACAGGACCGGCAGACGAGGTGGTGATGGTTGTCCCCGACACGCGACTCGTACCGGGCGACGGAACCGGACGGCTGGATCCGCCGCACCAGACCCGCACCGGTCAGGGCGTGCAGCACGTCGTACACGGTCTGCCGGGAAACCTCCGGCAGACCGGTGCGCACGGCTCCGAAGATCGTCTCCGTGTCGGCGTGCGGATGCTGGTTCACCGCCTCCAGCACCGCGATCCGGGGCCGGGTCACGCGCAGCTCCGCCGTACGCAACTGCTCCACGTAATCCCGCGTCGAGGGCACGTGGATACTATGACGCACTTTTCTGGAATGAGTCACGACTTTGGGTAACCGCAGCGTGATCAGAACTCGCGCGTGTGTTCGGTGGCGCGGGCGGCGGTCGCGCGGACCCTCACCCGTCCGGCTACCCGGCCGCTAGGGCTTCGGCTGCTGCGCCCACCACTTCAGCAACTCGGCCTCGGCCTCGTCGCGGTCGAGGGGACCACGGTCGAGCCGCAGCTCCTTGAGGAACTTCCAGGCCTGCCCGACCTGCGGGCCGGGTTTCAGGCCGAGCAGCTCCATGATGGCGTTGCCGTCGAGGTCGGGCCGCACCTTCGCCAGGTCCTCCTGCTCGGCGATCCGCTCGATGCGCGTCTCGAGATCGTCGTAGGTGGCCTGCAGCGCCGCGGCCCGGCGCTTGTTGCGGGTGGTGCAGTCCGCCCGGACCAGCTTGTGCAGCCGGGGCAGCAGGTCACCGGCGTCGTGCACGTAGCGCCGGACCGCCGAGTCCGTCCACTGGCCCTTGCCGTAGCCGTGGAACCGCAGGTGCAGGAACACGAGCTGACTGACGTCGTCGACCATCTGCTTGGAGTACTTCAGGGCCCGCATCCGTTTGCGGACCAGCTTGGTCCCGACGACCTCGTGGTGGTGGAAGCTGACGCCGCCGCCCGGCTCGTTGTGCTTCGTGGCGGGCTTGCCGATGTCGTGCAACAGGGCCGCCCAGCGCAGCACGAGATCGGGATCCCCGTCCTCGAGGTCGATGGCCTGCCTGAGCACGGTCAGCGAATGCCAGTACACGTCCTTGTGCTGATGGTGCTCGTCGATCTCGAGCTTCATCGCCGGGATCTCCGGGATCACCCGCTCGGCGAGGCCGGTCTCGACCATGATGTCGATGCCCTCGATCGGGTAGGCACCGAGGATCAGCTTGTCGAGCTCGGCCTGCACCCGCTCGGCGCTGATCCGCAGGATCTCGTCGCCCATGGCCACGATCGCGTCGTGCACCCGCTCCGCCAGCCCGAACCCCAGCTGGGAGACGAACCGCGCCGCGCGCAGCATCCGCAGCGGATCGTCGTGGAACGACTCGCTCGGCATCGCGGGGGTGTCGATGACCCCGGCGAGCAGGGCGTCCATCCCGCCGAGCGGGTCGACGAAGTCCTCCGCGCCGGTCGGGCCGATCCGCACCGCCATGGCATTGACGGTGAAGTCGCGACGGATCAGGTCGTCCTCGAGGCTGGTGCCGTACTCGACGATCGGGTGGCGGGTGACACGGTCGTACGCGTCGCTGCGGAACGTGGTGATCTCGACCTGCTCCGGGCCCTTGACCGCGCTGATCGTGCCGAAGTCGATGCCGGTGTCCCACTGGTGGTCGGCCCAGCCGCGCAGCAGCGCCTGCACCTGCTCGGGCCGCGCGTCGGTGGTGAAGTCCAGGTCGGTGCCGAGGCGACCGAGCACCGCGTCGCGGACGCTCCCTCCCACCAGGTACAGCTCGTGACCGGCGGCGGTGAAGCGCTCACCGAGCGGGGCCAGGATGTCCGACAGCGCACGCAGCGTCGCGTCGGCGCCGGCGAGCAGTCGGGCGCGCCGCTCGGTGTCGGTGGAGGGAGAGTTCACGTCTTCGAACCTTACCGAGGTGGCCGAACGCGCAGTCGCGCGATCCGGACGTGCCTGGTTGGACCGCCGGGCACGTCCCGCCAACTAGTATCGATGAGGTGTCGCCCGCAGAACGTGCCAACCGCAACCGCCGCACCTCGCGGCGGCGTGGCGCGGGCGCCAAGTCCGGTGGCCGAGCCACCTCCGACGCGGCGAAGCCTCACCTGCGCACGGTCCGCGAGACATCGGCCGGGGGACTGGTGGTCGACGGCCTCGGCGGGCCCCCCGACAAGTTGTGCGCGGCGTTGATCGGCCGCACGGACCGGCGCGGCCGGCTGCTGTGGTCGCTGCCGAAGGGACACATCGAGAAGGGCGAGACCGCCGAGCAGACGGCGATGCGCGAGGTCCACGAGGAGACCGGGATCCACGGCACCGTCCTCGCCACGCTCGGCAGCATCGACTACTGGTTCGTCACCGAGGGCCGGCGCGTCCACAAGACCGTGCACCACTACCTGCTGCGTTACCTGGACGGCGAGCTCTCCGACGCCGACGTCGAGGTCACCGAGGTGGCCTGGGTGCCGCTGCCGGAGCTGCGCTCGCGCCTGGCGTACGCGGACGAGCGCAGGCTCGCCGACGTCGCCGACCAGCTGATCGCCGAGATGGATCCGTCGATGCTGCTCGGACCCGGCGGACCGGAGGCCCGTCTCGGATGACCTCGGCAGCTCGCCGGGCCGCGGCGGCCGTTCTCGCCGTGCTCGCGCTCGTCCTGACGACGGCGGGTGTGGCCGTCGCCCAGCCGCGCAGCGACGCGTCCGACGCCCCGCGCTTCCTCGAGCTGCGCATCGACTCGGTGACGCCGACGACGATGTCCACCAGCAGCGAGCCGGTGGTGACCGTGACCGGCACGCTCGAGAACGTCGGCGACCGCGATGTCGAGGACATCGCCGTGCGGCTGCAGCGCGCCCCGGCGGTCGGCTCCGCCGAGGAGCTGCGCACGGCGCTGACGTGGGATCAGACCGCCTACGACCGCACCGGGCCGTTCGAATCGGTCACCGACGTCCTCGAGCGGGGTGAGCAGCGGCAGTTCCGCCTCGAGCTGGCGCTGCGCTCGGCCGACAGCCCTTCGCTGGGTATCGACACCCCCGGGGTGTATCCGCTGCTCGTCAACGTCAACGGCGCTCCCGAGTACGGCGGTCAGGCACGGCTCGACGACGCCCGGTTCCTGCTGCCCGTGCTGGGGGTGCCCGCGGGCGAGAGCAGCGAGAGCCGGCCCGTGCCCCCGGACACGTCCGCACCCGTGGGGGTCACCATGCTGTGGCCGCTCGCGGACCGGCCGCGCCTCGCGGCGGGGGTGCCCGGATCGGCGACGGACCCGGTCCGTCTCGTCGACGACGACCTCGCGACGTCGCTCGCCGACGGCGGCCGGCTCGACGGACTGCTCGACGCCGCCGAGCGCGCGGCCACCGCCGAGGACCGCCGCGTCGCCGACGCGATGTGCCTGGCCGTCGACCCCGATCTGCTCGTCACCGTCGCCAACATGACCCGCGGCTACCTGGTGGTCGAGGACACGGCCGAGCCGAGGGGCGACGCCCACGACGGGGAGGGGACGGCCGCGGCCGTCGCGTGGCTGGAACGGCTGCGCACCCTGGCCGCGTCGATGTGCACGGTCGCGGTGCCCTTCGCCCAGGTCGACGTGGCCGCCCTCGCCGAACTCGACGACGCCTCTCTCGCCGGGCCCGCGCTCGCCGCACCGACCGAGATCGTGAACACGATCCTCGGGATCACCACGACCCGGGAGGACGTGGTCTGGCCCGACGCCGGGGTGCTCACCGAGCAGGCGGGGGCGCTGCTCGCCGCCGACGGCCCGGTGACGACCCTGCTCGCCGACACGGCGGTCGACGCCGCGGACTCGGACGCGGGCACGGGTCCGATGCCCGTGCGGGGGGTGGACGGCCTGTCCACGGTCCTGTTCGACAGCGCCGCCGCCACCGCGCTCGCCGCGCTGGGCGACGCTCCCCAGACGCCGTCGTTCACCGCCGAGGACGCCCGCTACGACCTCACCGAGGATTCCCCGGGCGCCCGGCTGCAGGACGCGCTGGGCGCCCTGAGCTGGTCCGCGCTGCGCACGTCGGAGAGCGCCACCCGGACCGTGTCCACCGGCGACGGCGCGTCCGCGGCCCCGGGCTCCGCGCTGTTCGTGCCGCCGCAGTCGTGGAGTGCGTCCGGCGACGACGCCGCCGCGGTCCTGTCGATGGTCGGCACCCTGATCCGCTCCGGCCTGGCCACCCCGCGTCCGTTCGACACCCTGTTCGCACCCGCCGCCGGGGACGCCCCCACCGTCGCGCTGTCCTACCCGGAGCAGGCCATCGTCGACGGTGCGTCGGCCGAGGTGATCGACGCGGCCCGCGAGCAGGCACCCCGGCTCGACTCGTTCCAGGAGGCGCTCGTCGAGGATCCGCAGGCGCAGCTGACACCGCAGCAGTTCACCGCACCGCTGCGCGAGGACCTGCTGCGCGCGATGAGCCTGGCGGGCCGGCGCGGGCCCGACCCCGGCGCCGCCGCGCGCGACGCGGGGCAGCGCGGCGAGGAGGTACGCGACGCCGTCGACGGGATGTTCGCGGGAGTGACCGTGCTCTCACCGGGCGGTGTCTACACGCTGACCTCGGAACAGAGTCCCCTACTGTTGGTCGCGCGCAACGATCTGCCCGTGGGCATCACCGTGCGGCTGCACGTGGACGCGCCGTCGGCGATGAAGATCACCGACATCGGGCCCACCCAGCTGCCCCCGCGCGGCAGCCGCACCCTCACGGTGCCGGCGCAGATCAGCGACTCGCGGAAGATCGGTGTCGAGTTCGCCCTGACCACGGAGTCCGGGCTGCCGCTCGGCACCCCGACGAACGTGACGGTACGGTCCAACGCGTACGGCCAGGTTCTCGCGATCGTCACCGGCTGTGCGGGGGCGCTGCTGCTGTTCCTGGCGGGCCGTCGTCTCCTGCACCGCTTCCGCGGCGAGCCCGATCCAGCCGACGAAGGGTACGAGAAACGATGACCGGGAACCCGACCCGTGAGGACGTCGCCCCGCCCGCCCCCGCGGCGGCGGAGCCGGCCCCGCGCAAGAACCCCGGCCTGCTCGCCGCGACCGGCTCGATCGCCTTCGCGACCCTGATCAGCCGCATCACCGGCTTCGTCAAGCAGGTGCTGTTGCTGACCCTGCTCGGCGCCGCCGTCGCGAGCTCGTACACGGTGGCCGCCCAGATCCCGAACATGATCTCCGAGCTGGTGCTCGGCGCCGTCCTCACCTCGATCGTCGTGCCGGTGCTGGTCCGCGCGGAACGCGAGGACCCGGACGGCGGTACGGCGTTCGTCCGGCGCCTGTTCACCGTCTCCGTCACCGTGCTCGGCCTCGCCGCCCTGCTGGCCACCGCCGCGGCGCCGGTCCTCGTCACCCGGTTCTTCCTCGACGACACGGGCAAGGTGTCGACGACGCTGACCACGGCGCTGACGTATCTGTTGCTGCCGGCGATCCTGTTCTACGGCCTGTCGGCGCTGCTGACCGCCATCCTGAACACGCGGCAGGTGTTCAAACCGGGCGCATGGGCGCCGGTGCTGAACAACATCGTCGTCATCACGGTCCTGGTCCTGTACTTCCTGCTGCCCGGGGAGATCACCCTCGACCCGGTGCGCATGAGCGACCCGCACCTGCTGCTGCTCGGCTGCGGCGTCACCCTCGGTGTGGTGACCCAGGCGATGTCCCTGGTGCCGGCGCTGCGCCGCGAGGGGATCAGCCTCAAGCCGCTGTGGGGGCTCGACGACCGGCTGCGCCAGTTCGGCGGCATGGCCGCGGCCATCGTGCTGTACGTGCTCATCAGCCAGGCCGGCATGGTGTTCGCGACACACGTCTCGTCGAGCGCCGACGCGGCCGGTCCGGCGATCTACAACAACGCGTGGCTGCTGCTGCAGCTGCCGTACGGTGTCCTCGGCGTCACGGTGCTCACCGCGATCATGCCGCGGCTGAGCCGCAACGCCGCCGAGGAGGACACCCCCGCTGTGGTGGACGACCTGTCGGTCGCGACCCGGCTGACGATGATCGCGCTGATCCCGATCGTCGTGTTCTTCACCGTCGCCGGCCCGCAGATCGGCACGGCCCTGTACGGCTACGGCAGCTTCGGCGAGGGCAACGCCGAACGGCTGGGCCAGGCGGTCAGCTGGTCGGCGTTCACCCTGATCCCGTACGCCCTCGTCCTCATCCATCTGCGCGTGTTCTACGCACGCGAGCAGGCGTGGACCCCCACGTGGATCATCCTCGGCATCACCGCCGTGAAGATCGGCCTGTCCGCGATCGCGCCCGTCGTCGCCCGCAACGACGACCAGGTGGTGCTGTTGCTGGGCGTGGCGACCGGCCTGGCCTTCACCGTCGGGGCGTGCATCGGCGGCTTCCTGCTGCACCGCGCCCTCGGCGACCTGCGGATGGCGAACGTGGGCCGGACCGTGTGGCACGTGGTGATCGCCTCGGCCGCAGGTTCGGCGGCGATGCTGCTCACCGATCGGCTGCTGCGGCTCGGTGCGCTGAGCGACCGGTTCGGCGGCATCGGCTCGATGGTGCGGGTCGCGATCACCGGCGCGCTGATGCTGCTGGTGACCCTCACGGTGATGTGGTTGCTGAAGGTGCCCGAGATCCTGGCGATCACCGCGGCGGTCCGGCGCAAGGTCGACGCGCTGCGCGGACGCACGCCCGTCGAGCCGGCCGTCGCCGAGGCGGATGCCGACGAGATCGCCGAACTCGAGGCGGCCCGCTTCGAGGAATCGGAGGCCGAGAAGACCATCGTGTTGCCGCGCCTGGACTACGGCGACTACGGGGTGGCCCCGTACGACGCGGTCACCGAGGTGATTCCCGCCATCAGGGACGTGCCGAGCCACATCGATGCACACCGGCAACTCCCGTACCCTGGTCGACGGCAGGTTCGTACCACCCGGGACGGATCGCGCCGGTTCGCGGATGCCGGACGGCCTCCCGGTTACCTCCGGGGCGGGCGAGTCGAACAAGAAGGAGTGAGGGTGAGCGACGACCACGCTACCGGTAAGTCCACGGTCGATGAGTCCGCATCGACGGACCCGGGTTCGGTGTCCACGGACGCCGACGGCACGTCGACGCAGTCCCCGCAGGCCGGCATCCCCGACCGTTCCGCCTCGCCGCAGAAGTCCGCCGGCAGCCCCGCCGAGAACCGCTCCGGTGCCGGCCGGCCTCGCCGCGATCCCCACGTCGACACCGGCGTCATCCCGATCGGCTCGCCCCAGCTGCCTCCGCTGCGTGTGCCGGGGTCCGCGCCGCGCACCCCGATGCGCGGGCCGAAGCTGATCCCCGGCGCGTCGGTCGCCGGTGGCCGCTACCGTCTGCTCGCCCCGCACGGCGGCGCGCGCGGTCTGCGCTTCTGGCAGGCGCAGGACGTCAAGCTCGACCGCGAGGTGGCGCTGACGTTCGTCGACGCCGAGCAGCGCGCCGGGGACGTTACCGGTCCCGACGGTCCGCAGGCCATCCTGTCGCGCACCCTGCGGCTGGGCCGGATCAACTCACCGGGGCTCGCACGGGTGCTCGACGTGGTCCGCGGCAGCTCGGGCGGCATCGTCGTCGCCGAGTGGACGCCCGGTCGTTCGCTGCGCGAGATGTCCGGCACCGAGCCGTCCCCGCTCGGCGCGGCCCGCGCTGTGCAGGCCCTCGCGGCCGCGGCGGAGGCCGCGCACCGCAGCGGCGGCGCCCTCTCGATCGATCACCCCGACCGGATCCGCATCAGTGTCGCCGGCGACGCGGTGCTGGCCTTCCCCGCCACCTTCGCCGACGCGGACGTGACCTCCGACGTCCGGGGCCTCGGCGCGAGCCTCTACGGCCTGATCACCGCCCGCTGGCCGCTGCCCGAACAGGCCGCGCCCGGGGAGCAGCCCCCGGCGCACACCGGCGGCACGATCGGCGGGATGCGCCCGGCGGACCTGACCGCCGAGGGCATCGCGGTCGAGCCCCGCACGCTGCGGCCGGAGGTGCCGTTCGAGATCTCCGCGGTGGCGGTGCGTGCGCTCGCCGCCGACGGCGGAATCCGGACCGCGGCCACCGTGCAGCACATCCTCGGCCAGGCCTCGGTCGTGGACCAGAAGACCGACATGATCCCGGCGCTGCGGCTCGGCCAGCGCAGTGCCGGCGCCACCGACCACGCCCTCGCGGACCCGGAGGCTCTCGCCGAGGAGAAGAAGCGATCCGAGCGGATGCTGTTCGCGCTCGTCGGCCTCGGCATCACCACGGTGGTGCTCCTCGCCCTGATCGGCTGGTGGATCGCGAACCTGCTCGCCGGAGGCAACTCCGACGAGCCGCTCACGAGCCAGGACTTCGGCCTCACCCCGACCTCCGAGGCGCCGTCGGAGCCGGTCGCCCAGGCGCCGGCCCCGGCCGCAGCGGCCGGACCGGTGGCGGCATCGGCGGTGTCGGTGTTCTCCCCGCAGGGCACCCCGGATTCGCCGGCGACGGCGCGGTTGGCCATCGACGGTGATCCGTCGACGGAGTGGAGCACCGACGCCTACTTCCAGCCGTTTCCCGCCCTGAAGAACGGTGTGGGACTGATGGTGGCGCTCGCCGAGCCGGCCGCGCTCTCGTCGGTGTCGGTGACGTCGGACAGCCCGGGCACGAAGGTCGAGATCCGCAGCGCACCGTCGGACCAGGCCTCTCTGGACCAGACCCAGGTGATCGGCTCGGCGACGCTGCGGTCCGGCGTCACGGAGATCCCCGTCGAGGCCGAGGGCCGCACCTCCGATGTGCTGGTGTGGATCACGGGGCTGAGCACGTCCGGCGGCGGCAACAAGAGCTCGATCGCCGAGGTGACGTTCACCGCCGCCGAATAGCCCGGCGCACGCGCCTCCGGTCGCCCACCTCGATCGGCTACCATCCGCGCGTGCGAATTTTGGGGGGGATCGCAGGAATTGCCGTGTCCGACGCCGAGTTACTGGCGGCGCACGCGGCGGGGGACCGACGCGCGTTCGCGCAACTGCTCGAACGGCACTACGACCATCTGTGGCAGGTGGCGCGCCGCACCAGCTATTCGCCCGAGGATGCCGCGGACGCCCTGCAGGAGGCGTTGCTGTCGGCGCATCGTACGGCGGGGAAATTCCGGAACACCGCGGCGGTTCGCAGCTGGCTGCACACCATCGTGGTGAACGCGTGCCTGGACCGCATCCGGCGCAACAAGGCGCGACCGACCGTCCCGCTGTACGACGACGGCACCGATGCCCGCGACGAACGGGATCGCATCGCGGAGCGGGAGATCGCGCTCGATATCGAGGCGGCGTTGTTCACCCTGCCACCGGAGCAACGCGCCGCGGTCGTCGCCGTCGACGTGGAGGGCTGGCCGGTGAGCGAGGCGGCCCGGCGGCTCGGTGTTCCCGAAGGCACGGTCAAGAGCCGCTGCGCGCGCGGGCGCCGGCGGCTCGCGGTGCTTCTCGGTGACCTGCGGGATACGGGGAACCGATCGTGATCGGCGGCCGTCTTATCCTGGTGAGGGCACCGGAAGGCGGGGAGGACAGCGGATGACCGAGGACGAGCTGCCGCGGCCGCCGTATTCTGCCGACCTGCTCGCCGACCTGCACGCCGGGGTCCTGGACGACGACGTCACCGCCGGATTGTGGCCGGCGGTGCGGCGGGATCCGGACGCCATGGCGGTGATCGCCGCGCTCGACTCCGTCAGCCGCCGGCTCCGGGCCCTCGGTGCGGCCGAAGATGTTGAGAGCCCGCAGATCCCGCCGGAAGTGGCGGCCCGGATCGATGCGGCACTGACCGCCGACGCCGCCGCGCGCCGCCGGCGACGGTGGCTGCTCGCCGCGGCCGGGACGGGGGCCGCGGCCGCGGTGGCGATCGGATTCGCCGTCACCGCCCACGGCGCCGGACGCCCCGATGCCGCGGCGCCGATGGCCGCGCCCGCCGCTGCCGCGCCGGCTTCTGCTGCACCGGCTTCTGCTGCACCCGGTGCCGACGTGCTCGACCCGGCGACCTGGCGCGCGATGATCGGCGCGTCCGACCCCGGCCCGCTGTCGGATCACGGAGTACTCCGAGAATGCCTCGAGGCCAACGGCATCGACGAATCCCGGCCACTGCTGGGGTCACGCACGATCCGGTTCGACGGCCGGGAGGCGGTCGCGCTGATCCTGGGTGATGCCGCGTCGCCGCGGTTGACGGCACTGGTGGTGGGCACGGGATGCGGCGCTTCCGATCCGGCGACTCTGGTGATCCGTCAGATCGGCTGAGCCGCAGGGAGTTCAACCGTCCGCGGCGGGCAGCAACAGATCGAGGATCCGCTCCCGCAGGGCGGACGTGTCGTCCTCGGCCGCAACGATGCTCGCGAACAGCGCCGCACCCGCGGCGAGGACGAGCACGGCACGTGCGTCGAGGTCGGCGGGAGAGGAGCCGTCGCCGTGGGAGAACAGTGTCGTGCTGGGGCCGCTGAAGGTGCGCCACAGGGTGTTCCGCAGATCGTCGTGATCGCGGAGTGCGGCGATGAGCCCGGGCAGGGCGGCGCGGACGTCGGGGCGGGCGAACAGGTCCGCGCTGCCCCTGACGACCCATTCGATCCAGCCGCGGCGGTCCGTCCCGTGCATCGGGGTCAGGTCCGGCGCGGAACCGAGAAGCGAGTCGAGCACGAGGTGCGCCTTCGACGGCCACCGCCGGGTGAGGGCCGCCCGGCTCACCCCGGCCCGGGCCGCGATGCCGCGCAGGCTCAGGTGTTCCCAGCCGACCTCGAGCAGCATCGCGCGGGTCACGGCGAGGACCTCGGCGTCGATGCGCGGATCGCGGGGGCGGCCGGCGGGCGTGGGGGAGCGGTGGGATGCGGTCATCACCGGTAATTGTGGTGCACGGCACGGCGCGGCACTATAGTTGCAACACGTTACAGAACCACTGGCATCGAAAGTAGGGGCATGACCTCGTCGCGACCCGCCGTGTTCGAACCCGTTCGGCTCGGACCGCTCACCCTGCGCAACCGCATCCTCAAGGCCGCGACGTTCGAGGGCGTCATGCCCGGCGGTCGCGTCACCGACGAACTCGTCGAGTTCCATGCCGAGGTCGCCCGCGGCGGCACCGCACTGACCACCGTCGCGTACTGCGCCGTCGCACCCGGCGGACGCGTACACCGCAACACCGTCGTCCTCGACCGCGACACCGTGCCGGGCCTGCGCCGCCTCACCGACGCTGTGCACGCGGAGGGCGCGCTCGCCTCGGCGCAGATCGGGCACGCCGGACTCGTCGCCAACCAGATCTCCAACGGGACGAAGACCCTCGCCCCGTCCACCCGCATCAGCGCCCCCGCCATGGGCCTGGTGCGGGGCGCGAGTCTCGCGCAGCTCGATCAGGTCGTCACCGATTACGAGAACGCGACCCGCTGCGCCGTCGAGGCCGGATTCGACGCGCTCGAGGTGCACCTGGGGCACAACTATCTGCTCAGCTCGTTCCTCAGCCCGAATCTCAACAAGCGCAGCGACCGCTACGGCGGCAGTCTCGAGAACCGAACCGCGTTTCCCCGGCGCGTTCTCGAGGCGGTCCGCAAGGCGGCCGGCGACTCGGTAGCCGTCATCGTCAAGTTCAACATGACGGACGGCGTCCCCAAGGGACTGTGGCTCCACGAGAGCCTGCCCATGGCGCGGCTGATCGAATCCGACGGCCACATCGACGCGATGGAACTCACCGGCGGCAGCTCCCTGCTCAACGGCATGTACTTCTTCCGCGGCGACGTCCCGCTGGCCGAGTTCGTCGCGTCCCAGCCCAGGCTCGTGGGGCTGGGACTGCGGTTCTACGGGCCGCGGCTCTTCCCGACCTACCCCTTCGAGGAGGCGTTCTTCCGCCCGATGGCTCGGCAGTTCCGGTCCGAGCTGCGCACCCCGCTCATCCTCCTCGGCGGCATCAACCGGATCGACACCATCGAGAATGCGCTCGACGAGGGATTCGAGTTCGTCGCGATGGGCCGGGCGCTGCTGCGAGACCCGTACCTCGTCAACAAGTTCCGGGACGAGCACGTGCGCGAAGGGCTGTGCATCCACTGCAACAAGTGCATGCCCACCATCTACACCGGAACCCGGTGCGTCGTGCGCGAATCCCTGCGCGACGTGGAGCACAGCACCTGACGGTGCGCCGGCCCACAGCTATCCTGCAACACCATGGACGGTGGGCGGTGACGAACGCGACGACCCCGCCCGTGCAGGTGCGGGTGCTGGGCGCCGTCGCCGCGCTCGTCGACGGGCAGCCCGTCGCCCTCGGCGGTCCCGTCCGTCGTGCGCTGCTCGCCCGGCTGGTGGCGGCACGCGGGCACCCGGTCTCCGCCGACCGGCTCGTCGAGGACCTGTGGGGCGGGGCACCGCCGGCCAAACCGGTGGCGGCGCTGCAGGCGCACATCTCCCACCTGCGCCGGGTGCTCGGTCCGGGCCACGACCCGCTGCCACGGAGCGCCGCCGGGTACGCGCTGAACCTGCCTGTCGCCGCGGTGGACGCGTGGGCGTTCGAGGACGCCGTCACCCGCACCGTCACCGCACCCCACGACCGGCTCCGGCACCTCGGGCAGGCCCTCCAGCGGTGGCGGGATCCGCTGCCCGACATCGATCGATATCCCTGGGCGGCAATCGAATCCGACCGGCTCGGGGAACTGCGCCGCACGGCGGTGGAACAGTACGCCGAGACCGCGCTCGAACTCGGTGCTCCCGTCGCGCCGCTGATCGCGTCGCTGAGCGACATCGTCGCGGCGGACCCCGGCCGCGAACGCGCCGTCGGGCTCCTGGCGCGCGCCCGGTACCGCGCCGACGGCCCGGCCGACGCCCTCGCCGTCATCCGCCGCTCGCGGCAGTACCTGGCCACCGAACTGGGCCTCGACCCCGGTCCGGCACTACGGGCCGCCGAGCACGAGATCCTCACCGGTACGGCCGGTCCTGCCCGGGACCGAGCGCCGATCGCCGACCACGTCCGCCCCGCCGAACTCGGCGTCCTGCTGGACGAGGCCGGACGCGCCGCCCGCGGTGAGACGCGTCTGACGTGGCTGGCCGGGGAACCCGGGGCGGGCAAGACCCATCTGACCACGCTGCTCGCCGTCGCCCTCGAGGGCGACGGCTGGCAGGTTGCCCGCGGCAACTGCCCCGAGGTGGACGGAGCGCCACCGGGGTGGCCCTGGATCGAGATCCTCGACGCCCTCGCCCACACCGACCCCGACGGCACGGCCACGATGACGTCCCGGCTGGCCGTGCCCGGCACCGGCCTCGACACGTTCGGGCTCGCCCGTTCGCTCACGCGGCACCTCGGCCGCATCGCCGCCGACCGTCCGGTGCTGCTCGTCTTCGACGACATGCACCGCGCCGACGAACCGACCCTGCACCTGCTGCGCCTCACCCTCGCCGCCCTGCGAACCCGGCCGCTGCTCGCCGTCGCCACCTATCGGCCCACCGAGGCGGGGAGCGAACTCGCCGCCGTCCGCGCGGCGACGAACGCATGCCCCGGCCGGCAGCTCCGCCTCGCCCCGCTGACCGACGACGGCATCGCCCACCTCGTCCGCGAATGCGGCGTCGTCGCCCTGGCGCCCGAGGACATGGCGTTGCTCGTCGCCCGGACCGACCGTAATCCGTTGTTCGTCAGAGAATTTGCTCTGCTGATCGCCGACCGGGGCGTCCGGGCACTCCATCACGACGTGCCGGCCGGGATCGCCGACGTACTGCACCACCGCATCCACACGCTGCCCGAGGCCACCGTCGCCGTGCTGTCCGCGGCCGCCGTCCTCGGACGCGAAGCCGACCTGGACGTGCTCGCCGCGATGTGCGGAACCGACCTCGAGTCCCTCCTCGAGCCACTCGAGCCGGCCCTGCGCGCCCGCCTGCTCGAGGAACCCGCACCCGAGCGGATCCGGTTCACCCACAATCTCGTCCGGGAAACCCTGTACGCGGGGCAGTCACGCCTCCGGCGCACCCGTCTGCACGGCGCGGCCCTCGCGGCGTTGTCCGCCCTGCGGCCGGCCGAGGTGGCCGCGACGGCACACCATGCGGCGCTCGCGGCCACCCCGTCCACCGCCCACCACGCCGTCGCGCACCTCACCGCGGCGGCCCGTCGCGCCGACGCTCTCGGCGCCCGAGCCGATGCGGTCACCCTGTGGGGCGCTGCGGTGTCGGCACACGAGATGTCCACCGTCGTACCGGAAGACGGCCTGCTGCCACTGCTCACCGGATACGTCGGAGCGCTCGCCCACACCGGCGACGTGGTCACCGCACGCGTCGTGCGCCAACGCGCCGTGGATCTCGCCCGGCGGATCGGTGACCCGCCGGCCCTCGTTGCGGCGCTCACTTCGTGGTCCGCGCCGGTCACCTGGACCGTCCGGGTCGACGACGAACCGGACCGGCGCATCCTCGACCCCGTGCAGTCACTCCTCGCCACCACCGCCCTCGGCGACCACGACCGGGTCCTGCTGCTCGTCACCGCCGTCTTCGAACTCGAGGGCGCCGACTCGGTGGCCGCCCTCGCCGCGGCCCGCCGCGCGCACGCCCTCGCGCGGGGAACCGCCGGCGCCGGGCTGCGCTGCCGTGCGCTCAACGCCCTCGGATTCGTCGCGTACGGCCCGGACCTCGTGGCGCAGCGGCGTGACATCGCCGCGGAACTCCTCACCGTCGCCGGCGACGCGGGAGACGCCGCGTATCAGGCGCAGGCACACTTCCAGTGGTTCCTCGCCGCCGCCGCAGACACCGAACTCGACGAGGCCCGTCGCCACGCCGAACTCGCCGTGCGGTACGCGGCCGGCCGGCAGCTCTCCCAGTTGCTCGGCGTGGTCGAACTGTTCCGCGCCCTGGTGCGCCTCCTCGCCGGCGACGAGGACGGCGCACAGCGCGGATATGACACCGTCGCAGCACAACTCGAGGCGGAGGGCACCGCCTCGGCCCGGTGGATCGGTACCGTCGGACGCATCGGTGTGGCCACGGCGCGCGACGACTTCGCTCCGCTCGTCGCCGAGTTGTCCGCACTCGAATCGGCACGGCCGCACAGTGTCCGGTTCCCGTTGGTCCTCGCCCTGCTCGACAGCGGTGAACACGAACGGGCGCGGCAGTTGTGGCGCGCCCAGCGGCCGTTCCGGCGCGACTACTACTGGCTGGCCATGACATGCCTGCGCGCCCGTGCCGCGGCCCGGCTCGCGGACACGGCGACGGCCCGGGACTGCCATGCGCAGTTGCTGCCGTTCAGCGGCCGCATCGCCGGCCTGGATTCCGGCTCGTTCCACGCCGGCCCCGTGGACGCTGCCCTCGCCGAGACCGCGGCGCTGCTCGGCGATGCGGACTCGGCACACCGATTCCACGATGCGGCCGAGACACTCACCGCGACGGTGTCGGCACAACTGCACGACCCGGCGTGGGCGGCGTGGCGTTGAGCCCGTTCCGTCGTGTCGCGGACAGGACGCACAGCCCGATCGCCGCGAACGCGCAACCGCGTGGAATTTCGACGACCAGTCCGGTCACGCCCGGCATCGCCGGAATCGGCAGCAGGAGAACGACACCGCCCGCCGCCATGAGGGCGCCGATCCACACCGGTACCGCACGCGAACGGATCAGCGCGATGCCGAACAGGATCATGCTGCCCATGAAGACGAGTCCGCTGACGGTCTGCAGGAGCACATAGGGCTCGTAGTCGAGGAGGGTATCCGACCCGGAGATCGCCCCTGCCGTCGCCGGATCGCGCGAGAACGGCACGGAGACGAAGGCTTCGATCACCAGGTGCGAGAACGCCACCAGCACCGAGGACAGGAAGTATGTGACGTACGCGACGAGACCGAGCATTCCGGTTCCGGCGGCGACCCAGGCGTACAGCGCGGGCACACCGAGCATCAACAGCAGCGTTCCCGACAGCAGGAGGACGTGGGGGAGGGGATTGATCGGAGCGGACAGCGCCGGCACCGAATGCGCGGCGCCGTCGACGACGGGATGCAGGAGGCCGCCGGCGAGGTTCAACGGGAACGCGGCGACGACGGACACCGCGCCGAGGCGGTACAGCAGTGCGGGAGTTACGGTCATACCGTCAGCGTGACGATTCGGCCTTGCGGTTCCCTTGCCGTCCGCTTGCCGTCCGGGTGGGCAGGGTACGCCTCGGTGTGGCGTGACGCACGGCACTCGAGGAACAACACCCCTTACCCTGTTGTTGACCCATGTTGTGGACCACTGACGTCTTGTGGACCACTGACGTCCCGGTCACGGGCCTCCAGGCTCGACCGTCCCGTATCGAAGTACCAGCAGACAGAAGTACCAGCAGACACCGGAAGGCTCGCATGACCACTGAATCCACGATCCACGACCTGATCATCGTCGGTTCGGGCCCGGCCGGATACACCGCCGGGATCTACGCCGCCCGCGCCGAGCTGTCCCCGCTGCTGTTCGAGGGAACCCAGTTCGGCGGCGCCCTGATGACCACCACCGAAGTCGAGAATTTCCCCGGCTTCCGCGAGGGCATCACGGGACCGGACCTGATGGACCAGATGCGCGAGCAGGCCCTGCGCTTCGGCGCCGACATCCGCACCGAGGACGTCGACGAACTCGACCTGACCGGCCCGATCAAGAAGGTCGTCGCCAACGGACAGACCTACCACGCCCGCGCCGTCATCCTGGCGATGGGTGCCGCCGCGCGCTACCTCGGCATCCCCGGCGAGGAGCAGCTCCTCGGCCGCGGCGTGTCCGCCTGCGCCACCTGCGACGGCTTCTTCTTCCGTGACCAGGACATCGCCGTCGTCGGCGGCGGCGACTCCGCCATGGAGGAAGCCACCTTCCTGACCCGCTTCGCCCGCAGCGTCACCCTCATCCACCGCCGCGAGGAATTCCGCGCCTCGAAGATCATGCTCGACCGCGCCCGCGCGAACGAGAAGATCCGCATCGTCACCAACGCCAAGCCCGTCGAGGTGCTCGGCGACACCGCCGTGACCGGCCTGGTCCTCGAGGACACCGTTACCGGCGAGCGCAGCACCCTCCCGGTGACCGGCATGTTCGTCGCGATCGGCCACGACCCGCGCAGCGAACTCGTCCGCGGCCAGATCGACCTCGACGACGCCGGCTACGTCCAGGTGCAGACCCCGACCACCGCCACCAACCTGCCGGGCGTCTTCGCCGCGGGCGACCTCGTCGACCACCTCTACCGCCAGGCCATCACCGCCGCCGGCACCGGCTGCTCCGCCTCGCTCGACGCCGAACGCTGGCTCGCCGAGCAGGAAGACCGCCACCCGATCACCGTCAACGCCGGATACTGACCCCTTCCACACCCATCGAGTAGGAGCCATCGTGGCCGAGAAGAACACCGTCACCATCTCCGACGCCTCGTTCGTCGAGGACGTCCTGCAGTCCGACAAGCCGGTACTGGTCGATTTCTGGGCGACCTGGTGCGGCCCGTGCAAGATGGTGGCTCCCGTTCTCGAGGAGATCGCCGGGGAGCACTCCGAGAAGCTCAAGATCGCCAAGCTCGACATCGACGCCAACCCCGCCGCGGCGCGCGACTACAAGGTCATGTCGATCCCGACGATGATCCTGTTCTCCGGTGGCAAGCCGGTGAAGACGATCGTCGGTGCGAAGGGCAAGGCGGCTCTCCTCCGCGACCTCGCCGACGTGCTCTGAGTCACCGTTTCCCCGTCGACACGGATGCGCCCGGATTATTCGTGATCCGGGCGCATCTGCGACAATCGAACGATGGTCTGGTGTCACACCGGGCACAGCAGGTCAGCAGCACGGAAAGGGCCGAGACATGCACCGACTGCGCTACGGCGACCATGGCCCTGCCGTCGCCGAAATCCGGAGCACCCTCACCGGCCTCGGATTTCTGCACGGCGAGTCCGACGTCTCCGCCGGCGACAGCTGGGTGGGCTCCGATGCGGTGTTCGACCGTGAGCTCGACAGCGCGGTGCGTGCGTTCCAGCAGCAGCGCGGTCTGCTCGTCGACGGCATCGTCGGTCCCGCCACATACCGGTCGCTGAAGGAAGCCTCGTATCGGCTCGGCGCCCGCACCCTCATCTATCAGCTCTCCGCACCGCTCTACGGCGACGACGTCGCGACGTTGCAGCGGCGCCTGCAGGATCTCGGGTTCTACGTGGACCGGGTCGACGGCTACTTCGGGCCGCGCACCCACGAGGCCCTGAGCTCCTTCCAGCGGGAGATCGGCCTCGCACCCGACGGCATCTGCGGCGCGGAGACCCTCCGGTCGCTGGAACTGCTCGGCACCCGGGTCACCGGCGGATCGCCGCACGCCATCAGCGAGGAGGAGATCGTCCGCCGGTCCGGTCCGCACCTGAGCGGCAAGCGCATCGTCATCGATCCCGGCCTCGGTGGCCGCGACCACGGCATCATCGTGCGCAGCCCGCACGGCGACATCTCCGAGGCCGACATCCTGTGGGACCTCGCTCGTCGCCTCGAGGGCCGCATGGCCGCGACCGGAATGGAGACCTTCCTCTCCCGGCCGTACCACGCGAATCCGTCGAACATCGAGCGGGCCGGCACCTCCAACGCGTTCGGCGCGGACCTGATGATCTCCCTGCGCTGCGACAGCAGCCCCAATCCGGCCGCGAGCGGCATCGCGAGCTTCCATTACGGCAACGCGCACGGCTCCGAGTCGATGATCGGTCAGGTGCTCACCGGCTTCATCCAGCGCGAGGTGACGGCCCGCACGCCGCTGCGGGACTGCCGTAGCCACGGTCGCACCTGGGATCTGCTGCGCCTGACGAACATGCCGACCGTACAGATCGACCTCGGCTACCTCACTAACACGCAGGACGCCGCGGTCCTCGCCAACCCGCGTTCGCGCGACATCATCGCCGAAGCCATCCTCATCTCGGTCAAGCGGCTGTACCTGCTCGGTCAGGACGACCAGCCCACCGGCACCTACACCTTCGCCGAACTGCTCGCCGAGGAACTGTCGATCACCGAGACCCGCTGAGCGGTTCGCTCAGCGGGTCGCCCCCACCGGGGTACGCCCCGACATTCCCGCGACGGTGAGCGCGGCCTCCTCGAGCAGTCGATCCAGCGCCGCCTCGACCCCCACCTTCCATTCGTGGTCGCGATCGAGTTCGAGCCGCAACCTCGGGAAGCGGTGGTGGGGAGCGACGACCTCGAAACCCATGTCCTCGAGGAAGCCGGCCTCGACCATGCACTCGGCGGGGGAGCAATCCCGTGCGGCCGTTGCCCCGGGAACGTCGCTCTCGTCCTCGCCGGCAGTCCGATACCCGAACGCCTCGATCGCGCGCACGTTGCGGCGGACCAGATCGGAGATCACCGCGCGGATCAGTGCCGCCCCGAGATCGCTGCCCTCCGCGAGCGGCTCGATCCGGACGGTGGTCAGCAGGATGGCATCCGCGCTCACCGGGGACGTCGGGAACAGCTGAGCGCGCGGCACCATGTTCGGCGGGGCGTAGAACGCGCTACCGGCGGGCTTGTCGTCGAGCGTGGCGACCTGGGCGCAGGAACCCCACTGGAGCATGACCATCGACAGCCATGCCTCCTTCTCGAACTCCGGATCGTAGAACCCGCCCGCGTCGTGTACCGCCGCGGGGTCCATCTCCCAGAACACACAGCGCCGGGCGTGTGCCGACAGCTGATCCATTCCGCCCAGGGTGAGTGTTGTGACTCGAGTCGACACTGGGTTACTCAGCCTCCAAGTCCGTATCCTCGACTGTCGTCCTGACGTGCCGAGGCGTCAAGAGGGGTTGGCCTGAGATTCCATCATCGCCACGATCCGCTCCAGGTCGTCGACCGAGCCGAACTCCACAACGATCTTGCCCTTGCGCTTGCCCAGGCTGACTGTGACACGGGTGTCGAAGGAATTGGACAGGCGCTCCGCGACGTCCTGGAGGCCGGGCATCTGGATGGGCTTGCGGCGCTGCTGCGGTGCGGGGTCCTTCCCGTCGCCGCGGTTCGCCAGCATGACCGCCTCCTCGGTGGCCCGCACGGAGAGGCCCTCGGCGACGATGCGCGCGGCGAGCACCTCCTGGGCGTCGGGTCCGGCCTCGAGCGACAGCAGCGCGCGAGCGTGCCCGGCGGAGAGCACACCCGCCGCCACCCGCCGCTGGACGGGGATCGGCAGCTTGAGCAGACGGATCATGTTGGTGACCACCGGCCGGGATCGGCCGATGCGGGCCGCCAGTTCCTCGTGGGTGACGCCGAACTCCTCGAGCAACTGCTGATACGCCGCCGCCTCCTCGAGCGGGTTGAGCTGGACCCGGTGGATGTTCTCCAGCAGCGCGTCACGCAGGAGGGACTGGTCGTCGGTCTCACGGACGATCGCCGGGATCGTGGCGAGACCGGCCTCCTGGCCGGCACGCCACCGGCGCTCGCCCATGACGAGCTGGTACCGCTCTCCGTCGAGCCTGCGCACGACGATGGGCTGCATGAGCCCGAACTCACGGATGGAGTGGACGAGTTCGGCGAGCGCCTCCTCGTCGAAGACCTGCCGCGGCTGGCGCGGGTTCGGCTCGATCTTGTCCGCCTCGATCTCGAGGTAGACCGCTCCGGCGGGGGAGGGGAGGGGCGTGTCCGCCGGCGCCGGGGCGCCGTTACCCGCGGCCTTCGCGGCCGGGGGAGTCGCCTGTTCGGTGGCGGTGGCCTTGTTCGACGTGGTTTTCGGAGCGGCGTTCTTGCGGTTGTCGCCGATGATCACGTCGGCCGCAGCGTTACCGAGGCCGGGAGCGGCCGCCGGGCCGGTCGGAATCAGCGATGCCAGACCCCGCCCCAACCCGCCTTTGCGTGTCGCGCTCATTCGTTCCCCTGCTTCTCGTTCCGGTATCCGCGTGCCGCCAATTCGCGTCCTGCGTCGAGGTAGCTCATCGCACCGCGCGAACCTGGATCGTAGTCGAGCACAGTCATCCCGTAACCGGGAGCTTCCGAGACCTTCACGCTGCGGGGGATGACGGACCGCAGCACCGCGCTGCCGAAGTGGGCGCGAACCTCCTCCGCGACCTGATCTGCGAGCTTGGTGCGGGCGTCGTACATGGTGAGCAGCACGGTCGAGACGTGCAGTTCGGGATTGAGGTGCGACTGGACGAGTTCGATGTTGCGCAGCAGCTGGCCGACCCCCTCCAGCGCGTAGTACTCGCACTGGATGGGGATGAGCACCTCCTTCGCCGCCACGAGCGCGTTGACGGTGAGGAGACCCAGCGACGGCGGGCAGTCGATGATGACGTAGTCGAAGTCCTCATCGCCGAGCGCGGCGGGGGAGAGAGCGTTCTTGAGACGGTTCTCCCGCGCGACCATCGAGACGAGTTCGATCTCGGCGCCGGCGAGGTCGATGGTGGCCGGGATACAGAACAGGCGCTCGCTGTGCGGGCTCTGCTGGATGGCTTCGGCGGCCTTCACCTCCCCGAGGAGCACCTCGTAGCTCGACGGGACGCCGGAGTGGTGCGGCACCCCGAGGGCGGTGCTGGCATTGCCCTGGGGGTCGAGATCGACGACGAGGACGGTCAACCCCTGAACAGCGAGGGCCGACGCCAGGTTCACCGTGGACGTGGTCTTGCCGACGCCACCCTTCTGGTTCGCGATCGTAATGACGCGGCGGCGAGCCGGCTTGGGGAGTGCGTTCACGGAACTCGGGTGAAGTACCTGGCTGGCTCGGTGCGCGGCGGCGCCGATCGGTGTGTCCAACGGCGAGAGCCCCTCGTACGGAATCGGAGAGAACTCGTCCTCGACGGACTCGGACTCGGCTCCCGTCGGCCTCTGCGCCTCGGTTTCACGTGAAACAGCGGATTCAGATCCACCCGACATTGACCGCTCCTTTGTTGTCGACACACCCGGTTGGCACGGTACATCCCCTCGCGAAACCACGCCGGTGGTCCACGACCGGCCACCCCGGCCGGCCACCGTTTCGGTCCCGCGACCGGGCGGAGTGAGCCGAGGCGTAGTGGCTGATGCGTGAACTCGGAAAGCGGGTTGCGCCAGCGCAGGTTGGCGACCCTGCCGGCCCACTCCGTTTCCTCGTTTCGACCAGTATCCCATCCACCTTCCGAAGGAGTGCGACGACGTCGCCGACGAAGATGATGTTTCACGTGAAACCTGACGTTTCACGTGAAACAGAGATCTCCCCGCCGGTGCCGTTTCACGTGAAACGCCACCGGGTGGCGGCGGCGGACCGGGCGCCATCCGAGCGGGCGGGAAATTATCTGTCACAGTGACGAAATGCCATCGAGTGGATGAATGGGCGGTTGCCGCGAAAGATCCGCGCTCCCGGACGAATTCCATTCTTTATCCCAAAAGCCAAGGCAGGCAACAACTTCGGGCGAAACTGGGATCAAAGGAACGGCAGACGGCGGACTTCCACGCGGTCTCGGCGGCGCAGAACCGGAGTTCGCAGTCGAGGAGGGGATTTCCGGACGCGGCGCACGCGGTGAGCGGCGGGCGATGCAGGTGCCGTCAGGATGCAGCCTTCCGCGTCACGCCATCGGGACGCGAGGGGCGGCTCGCACGGGTTGCAGCGAAAACAGTGGCGCCTGCTCGAGAGAATCGTTCAGCTCGAGAGTCTCGAGTCGCGCACATCTCGAGTCGGCGCACTCGAGGCGGGGGACCGCTCGAGTGGGGGAGGGGGGCGGTTTCACGTGAAACCTGATCAGCGCTTCTTGCGCCGTCGCACCGGCCGCGGCATCCGCTCCGCCTTCACAACGAGGGTGGGGGTCTCGAGCAGACCCACGCCGCACTCGAGGACCTCGAGGTTGCCGGCACCGAGACGGGCGAGTTCGTCGCGATCGCGTTCGATCTCCTCCGCCGCGCTGGAGCCCTTGAGCGCCAGCATCCGTCCGCCCTCGTGCACGAGCGGCAGCGACCACTTGGCGAGCTTCGCCAGCGGCGCCACCGCACGTGAGGTGACGACGTCGGATCCGCCGGCTTCCTTCACGACGCCGGGCTGCTCCGCACGGCCGCGGATGACGAGCACGTTGGTCAGGCCGTGCGTTTCGACGAACTCGGCCAGATACACCGACCGTCGCAGCAGAGGTTCGACGAGGGTCACATGCAGATCGGGGCGGGCGATCGCCAACGGGATACCCGGAAGCCCGGCACCGCTGCCCACATCGACGACACGTTCGCCTTCGTCGATCAGTTCACCCAGCACTGCGCAGTTGAGCAGGTGGCGGTCCCACAGGCGGGGGACCTCGCGCGGACCGATGAGACCGCGCTCCACACCGTCGGTAGCGAGGGAATCCCGGTACTGCTCGGCAAGACCGAGTCGCTCACCGAAGACGCGAACGGCGATCTCGTGGATGCGCGCCTCGTCCTGTTCCACGTGAAACATCCTCTCCCGACGACACTGGCCTCGAAGAAAGGAGGGATCCCGACGCACCCGCCGAGATCCCTCCCACGCACTGCTGTCCGATCGATACTGCTGTCCGATCGATACTGCTGTCCGATCGATACTGCTGTCCGATCGATACTGCTGTCCGATCGATACTGCTGTCCGATCGATACTGCTGTCCGGTCAGTTCTTGACGACGACGACCCGGCGCTGCGGCTCGGCGCCCTCGCTCTCGCTGGACACACCCTCGATCTTGGCCACGGCGTCGTGGACGATCTTGCGCTCGAAGGGCGTCATCGGGGTCAGCTCCTCGCGCTCCCCGGTCTCGAGTACCCGCTTCGCGGCGGCCGTACCGAGCTGGCTGAGCTCTGCGCGCTTGCCCGCCCGCCACCCCGCGATGTCGAGCATCAGCTTGCTGCGCTCGCCGGTGACCTGCTGCACCGCGAGGCGGGTGAGCTCCTGCAGGGCATCGAGTACCTCGCCGTCGCGGCCGACGAGCTTGGACAGATCCTTGCCGCCGTCGATACTCACGACCGCACGGTCGCCCTCCACGTCGAGATCGATGTCGCCGTCGAAGTCCAGGACGTCGAGCAGCTGCTCGAGGTAGTCGCCGGCGATTTCGCCCTCCTCGATCAGGAGATCGTCCTCGGAGTCGGAATCCGCATCGAGATCCGGCGTCTCGGTGGTCACGTCGGCATCCTCCTGTGCCTTGTCCAGGTCACTGGCCATGATTCGCTCTCTCTTCTTCGGTCAGCGCCGCTTGCGCTTGGAGTTCTTCGAGCCGCTGGGGCGTTTCGATCCGGCGACGTTCTTCGGGCCTCCGGCCGGCGGGGCGGACGGCCCGGCACCGCCGGAGGTGTCGTCCGCGGCCGGCTTCTCCAGCGAGATCTCCGAAGCGTCCGCGGCACCGGCGACAGCGTCCTCCCCGGTGGTGGACGGAGCCTTCTTCTTCGCGGCCCGATCGGGACGGGCACCCGGCTTGGGGGCGTTGTCGCTGCGGCGTGCGATCGCGGCCTGCTTCTTGGCCTCTTCCTCCTGGTCGATCTTGCGGAAGACGATGTGCTGCTGGGCGTAGGTCCAGATGTTGTTGCTCACCCAGTACAGGAGGATGGCGATCGGCAGGAACGGGCCGCCGACGATGACGCCGAGCGGGAACACCCACAGCGCCAGCTTGTTCATGATCGCGGCCTGCGGATTCGCCGCGGCCTGCGCGCTCTGCCGCGCGACGGAGGCGCGGGAGTTGAAGTGGGTCGCGATGCCCGCGACGATCATCAGCGGAATCGCCACGAGCGCGATGTCGAGGCGGGAGGGGATGCCACCGAACGGCTCGAACGCCACCAGCGACGCCTCGGGCTGGGTGATCCACGCCGAGATCGGCGCGCCGAACAGGCGCGCACTGAGGAAGGACTGCACGTCCTCCGGGCTGAACGCATAGTTTCCGAGCTGGGCGTTCTCCTCCGGTGACAGGCCGAGCTGACCGAATCCTTCACCGGTGCGGTTGAACGAGCGCAGCACGTGGAACAGACCGATGAACACCGGCGCCTGCAACAGGACCGGGAGGCAACCCATCAGCGGGTTGAAGCCGTGTTCCTTCTGCAGCTTCTGGAGTTCGACGGCCTGCCGCTGCCGGTCGTTGGAGTACTTCTTCTGCAGCGCCTTGATCTGCGGTTGCAGTTCCTGCATCTGCCGCGTCGTCCGGACCTGCTTGACGAACGGCTTGTACAGGATCGCGCGCAGCGTGAAGACGAGGAACACCACGGACAGCGCCCACGTCGCGCCGTCGTCGGGCTCCAGTCCGGGCAGGGCCGTGAAGGCGTTGTGCCAGACCCAGAGGATCCAGGACACGGGATAGTAGATGAAGTCGAGCACGGCTCTATGTACTCCTCAGGTCGTCCAAGGTCGCCACCCAGCGGCGTCGGTCCGAAGTCTTCAGTGCCGGTCAGGGACCCCGGTCGACCGATCGATGCCGCCGCTCGGGCACCGGATCCCAACCCCCAGGGTGCCAGGGCGCACATTTGAGCAGGCGGACGACCGTCAGCACGGAGCCGACCACGAACCCCCGGGTTCGCAGCGCCTCGACGGCGTATTCGCTGCAGGTGGGGGTGAAACGGCAGGTCGGCATGCGTGTCGGAGACACGTACGTGCGATAGAGCTCGATGCAGAAGATCAACATCCGGGCCGGTGCGGAGCGCACCGACCGCAGCACGCCGTCCGCGTTCATCCCGTCCGTGTTCATCCCGGCCGCCGCGCCGTCGCGACCAGACCCAGTCGGGCGAGGCCGGAGCGAACCTGCCGGTCGAGTTCCTGCGAGGAGGCCGAGGCGGCACCCGGAAGCGCCCGGACGACGACGTCTGCGCCGGCGGGAACCTCGTCGACGAGAGTCGCACAGATATGACGAAGCCGGCGTGCGACTCGATGTCGAATCACCGCCGGCCCGACAGCCTTGCTCACGACGAATCCGAACCGCGGACCGCCGAAACTCACCACCAGCTCGGCCTGCTCCCGCTCGATCGCGTGAACGACCAGATCTCGCCGCCCCTGTCGGCGGCCACGACGAACGGTCTCGGAGAAGTCCGCGCGGCGCCGCAGGCGATACGGCTCAGGTAGCACCCCGAGCTCCCGGAATCGGGGATCAGGCGGTGAGCGAAGTGCGGCCCTTGCGGCGACGCGCCGACACGATCGCACGACCCGCACGGGTCCGCATCCGGAGACGGAAGCCGTGAACGCGCGCGCGGCGTCGGTTGTTCGGCTGGAACGTCCGCTTGCCCTTGGCCACGGTCAACACTCCTCGAAGTTCTATGACGCCGGTCGGCGTCCTCGGTCCAACGTGTACGGAAATCGCATGACACGTGCCGTACGCGAAAAATACTGCGTGGCAGCACGGATCCGTCACTGCTGTATGAGTGACTGTTCGAGGCTACTCGGCGGCAAGCACGAAATCAAACCGCGCCGGCTCGGCACACGCAAGACGACACGCCGCACACCCATTTTCCCGTGCGTCACGTTCGCAACACGAAGTCGTGTGACTCCGTTCACATTCCGGTACGCTCCCGTTCATGGTTTCGCCGGGGTTGTTCCTCGTCGCCCACCACCGCGGTGAGCGGGGCCACTCGCTTCCGCCGCGCGGGCACCGGCGCTGCGCCCGGCCGCCGGTCTGCGCGCGGGCCGGCACGCGCAGTCGCTAGCCCGGGCCGCGCGCGCCGGGCTTCTCGAGACATGTCACACTGGGCACTTCGTGTCCGAGCCGGACCTCGCGTCTCGTCCTCGGTGTGCCCCGCTCTCTACAACTCCCAATCCACATCCCACAGGCCGCCACCCTGTGGTTGTCCACATCTGTGGATAATCGTGTGGAATTCGGATCGAGAGAACTGGGGAGGACGCGAC
>NZ_CP080407.1:0-9839 GCF_023704055.1 Rhodococcus sp. 11-3
GCGAGCACCTGCGCGCGGCGCTGCTCGGCGCGGGCTTCGTACTCGGTGCGCGGCTCGGCGACCAGGCGACGGATCGTGCGCGTCGATACTCCCAGCTGCTCGGCACCCTCGCGCGCGGTGATCTTCCGCCGCTGCCGCTGCTCGGCACTCACAGCAAAACCTCCATCGCCTTCGTGCGATCCACTTTCGTCGCGCGCTTGCGGTTCGCTTCGCGCTTGGCTTCGGTGACGATCTTCCCGCGCGCGGACTGCCGCGCGCGAAACTCCTGCTCGTCGAAGTTGCGCCACACCCACCGGGCAATCGACTGCGCGGTCGCGCGGACTTCCACGAACGGCAGTGGCACCGAGAACTCGGTGTTGACCGTGTGGCACCGCTGCACCACCAGCTGCTCCCATGCCGTCGCGGTGCCGTCGCGGTGCTCCCACCATGCTGAATACGCCCACTTGCGCGCGGTGTCGAACATCGTGACGTTCCGGCCCAGACCAGCGGCCCGGTCAGGGCGGCGCGGCATCTGCCGGGGCGTGTGGAGGGTGACAAGATCTCGCAGTTCATACGCCTTGTCGGTACCCCAGATGGTTTCCCACGACGGATGGATCGGGTTTTTCGTCAGCTGCCCCCCGTAAGCGAAGTCCCCGTCGACGCACACCCGCAGACCAGCCTCCACGCGCTGCGCGAACCGCAACGGCTGCAACCGGGCGGAATCCGTGCGGCACACCGGGGCGGCAAGCCACCAACCGATATGTGCCCGTCCCGACGGTGACTGCGCCACCCACGACGGTGTGGGGTGATCCCGGGGCCGCTCGAACGCCCGGATTGCGGCGTCGGCGTGATCGCAGTCGACAACGATGCTCCCGAGCAGCGCGTGTGGGGAGTGCTCGATGTAGCGCATGAGCAACGCGCGCTCCCGACTGCGGCGGTACTGCCCGCGAGCGAGGTCGTCGGTCGCATACGGACGGTGCGGCAGCAGTACCTCGTCGGCCCACTGGTCACTCGTCATCACCGCAGTCACACCCGACACCCTGCCACCCCCAAGATCATTATTCCAGTAGGACACGCCAGCCATATCAGGTAACTGCGGGGCGACCACCCCGCTAGGCGACTTTCCCCCGGGGACTGGATACCGGCATGAGGATGCGCGCGCCCGTCGCAACGTCGATGTTCGTAACTATCCGGGACACGACCTGCCGTGTGGACACCCCCGTCCACACGGCAGGTCGTCATATCCCCAACCGTCCCGCGATCCGCTCCACCAGACCCCGACGACCGGGGGCCGGCGGTGACGGGTCCGTGACGGGGGCAGGGGTGATCCCTCCCGGTGACCACGCCGGAGCCGGAGACCGACCCGACTCGAGCATCCGCAACGCCTGCGCCTGCGCGTCGATGATTCGATCCCGCTCGGCGGCGAGGGCTTCGGCAGCGGCCCGTCGTACCTGCTCCCGCTCGGCTTCGGCACGGGCTTCGGCGAGGGCGGTACGGGCTTCCCGTAGTTCGGCGGCGAGCTGGTCAGCGGCGCGCACATGTTCGGTATCCACCCGGGCATGGTCGGGGGCGGGGTCGGGCGGGGATGGGCGGTCAGGGGTGAATCCGGCGGCGAGCAACGCCGACAGCGGTATCGACCAGCCTTCGGGGGTCTGCTCCACGTTGGTGATCTTCCCGGCGGCTATCGCCCGTTGGATCGTCGATCGGGACACCCCGCACCGTTTCGCGGCTTCGGACGCCGACCAGCGCGGACGCCCGTCGTCATCGGGGGTCATGACGCATCCCCGGGGGCCGGCCACACCCTGCGGGCGCCCGCTTCGACGGCGCGCATGTGCTCGGTGGCGATGGTGAACGCAGTCAGGGCGTCGTCGAGTCCCGACATGATCCGCAGCAGTGCGGCCCGGGTCGCGTCGGCCCCGACGGGGTGCTCGTCGTCGTCGACCAGCTGCACGGTGCCCGGGTCGAGGGCGTCGTACCGGCGGCGGATCGAACCGGCGAGGTCGATGCTCGACTCGGCGGCGTCGAGCAGCACCTTGCACAGGTGCGCGCCCCGGGTCGTGGAATCCGGTTCGGGGGTGAAGTCGAGGGCGTCGAGGGGGTCGGGCGGCGTCGTCATGCGCATGATCGTGCCCGCTCATGTACCGCGCACGCCCGCAGACACGCCCGGGCGGGGTTTGGGCGTGCCCGGGCGGGTCGGGCCGGGAAACGGGTCGCTGTATCGCCCCCACGGCGACGAAATTCAGTGGGGTGAGCTTCTCGGTCCGCTGTCCGCGACAGCGATCGCGTTACGACGTCGTGGATGTGTGCGAATTAGTTCAGTCGGGATGCCGGTGGTAGCGGAATTGAAGCGAGGTTCCTGGGGGGATCCGGAAGTTCCCACCACTCGGTTGCCGAAAGTTCTTTTGCTATGACACTGGGTCGCCGATGGCCAAGAATTAGCGCTCCCAGTAACGTGAGTAATACACAACGAACGCCGGCACCATCTGTTGCTGGCTTGCAACAACGGCCCGGCGTTCGGTGTGCGTTCCCTGGCTACAGGAACTGTTGTAGGAACTGCAGGAACTCGCTCAATCTCATGGCGAGACCGAGAGAGACCCTGGCGAGGTTGAGGGCGGCCGTCACCGCCTCCAACTTGTTCGCCAGGGTTTTTCGCTTGCTGGGCGCTCCTGGCATGTCCCACACCTCCCCTCTCCGGGGCGTGCAGCCCCGGCGCCGGGAGCTGCCTACTCGAAGAGTGGAGTACCTCTATTTCTTTGGTCATTCCACGCTACCGGCCAGGCGGGAAATGTGTGGTTCCACCTCCTCGGCGAGAGTTTTGTCGGTGAAGATCGGGGTAAACGTGCCGTTCGGGGCAGAGGCGCTGCAAAATCCGCGCCCTGTATCACCCGTGGAGACACGCAACGCCCCTACTGGGGGGGGTAGGGGCGTTGCGGGAGCGTAGCCGGGTCAGCGGGTGCTCAGGTATTCGGACCAGCCGAGCACCCATCCCCGTTCGTACTCGGTGGCAGCGTCGGCGTCGAGGTGCTCGTCGGCGGGGATGGTGAACCACACGACACCGTTGTCGGCGTCCTCGGCGGTCGCATCACCAGCGTGTTCGCGGTCGACCGCTGCGGCGTACCCGGCAGCATGGCCCCGGTCGTAGGCGCTGGCGCTACTCATGCGGACACCTCGGCGTCGGCTTTGAGGTGACGGATCACCGACGACCGCGACACCCCGATCTCGGTGGCGATCTGGTCGAGCGTCATGCCGTTGTCGTCGCGCAGGGTTCGGGCGTACCGGACCTGCGCGGGGGACATGCTCGGCTTGCGACCCCCCTTACGGCCCCGGGTACGCGCGGCAGCAAGTCCGACCTTCGTGCGCTCGCGGATCAGGTCGCGCTCGAACTCGGCGACGGCCCCGACCACATGGAACATCATCTTGCCCATCGGGGTCGTCGTGTCGATGCCGTCAATAAGGGAGACCAGCTGCTTACCCTTGAGGGGTTTCCCATCCTTTCCCAGCAGGGGCTTGCCGTCCTCCCCCACCGGGGGCTTGAACGCTTCCACGGTGTCGATCAGGTGGCGCAGGGAACGCCCGAGCCGGTCCAGCTTGGTAATCACCAGGGCATCACCGTCGCGCAGGTGGGCGAGGGCGGCGTCGAGTCCCGGGCGGGAGTCCGTCGCGCCACTGACACCGTGGTCGAAGTACACACGCCCGCATCCGGCGGCGGTCAGCGCGTCGATCTGAGCGTCGAGGTTCTGGTCGAGGGTGGACACGCGGGCGTATCCGACGCGGGCGGAGTCGCCGCCGGGGAGGTCGCGGTAGATCGTCTTGGGGGTCTTGGTTCGGGGGGTCTTGGGCGCTGCCATGCCTCGAGCGTGTCACAAACGGTATCGGCGCGCAATAGTGACACTTAGATTTCGTACACGAGTTTTGGCACTGCTCGGTCTTGCAGAAACGGTATCCGCGCCCCACCTGCGGAAACGGTGTCACAATCGGTCGTTTGTGAGCCCCCGACCTATTGCTTGCGCTTCCCGGCGGCAGAAGAAATGGAACATCCGCTCCGAACCCGGGAGTCGCCATGATCGGAAACGGCCATCAGCCACCGGACCCTTTCGGCTGGGAAGCGCGGTTCTGGGCCGCCGCGACGCTCCTGTGCGAGATCGCCGCTCTCTTTTTCGAGCTGAGGGGAGGATGATCGTGATTCTTGTTGCGAAAGTGACGTGAGTAGTGTAGACTGGCATGGTTGGACGGTTTGATTCGGACCAACCCCTGGATTGCGTGTAGCTCAGCGGATAGAGCAGCCCCCTAACGAAGGGCCGGTCGCGGGTTCGAGTCCCGCCACGTACTTGAGGAACGCCCCGGTGCGGCTTTTGCCCCGGGGCGTTCCTGCTTTTCAAGGTCGTTTGTGACACCGTGCGATACCGCCGGGTCCGGGGGTGAGCGGGGTCGTCGGCCCCGGGACCGACAATGGATCGACGTCGGCACCGAACAGGGGAGGATCCGGGATGAACGACGAGAGCACCACGCCCGAGTGGGTCACCGAGTGGGCTGAGCAGTCCGCGAAGGACAGCATCGCCCAGTGGTCGGAGGAGTCCGCGAAGGCGAGCATCGCGGAATGGGCGGAGGCCTCCGAGCGGGATCGGGAATCTGCCGCCGAGATCGACGACTAACCCCCCGGAAGGCGAGAACACCCCTCGGCGCGCGGCCTGTCGAGGGGTGTTCTTTCCCTGTCTTGAAGCGGTCTCTGGGGCCCGTGAGCGTGGTCGCTCGCGACCGTTCCGGCCGCTGATCCGGACTGCGAAAATAGCCGTTGACCTGCGATTATGACTTGACTTTTGCGACAGATCTTGATACAATTGAAGGTGATGGCGGGGAGACTCGCCGAACTTCGAGAGAGTGGAGATTGAATAGACAGGTAATCGAATATGTGTTCTACGCGTACGACGCGGTTGCGTTCGTAGCGATGGTCCTCGGGGCGCTCGGCGTCCCACTCGGACTCGTCGCACTCGCAGCGACACCGCTGGTAGCGATCCCGATGGGGACGCTGCAGGCTGGGCGTTTCCTATGGAAACGCCGGAAGGCCGTCATGAGGTTCGTCGAGCGGATTCGCCGACGGATTGGATAGTTCCGATAGACAGGACACCCCCTGGTGCTCGTCACCAAGGGGTGTCCTTGCGTTATTGAGACGTCACTGCGGCGCGATCTCGTTCCCGTCGGCGTCCACCGGGGGCTTACCCATGAGGGCACGCTGCCGGTTGAGGTGATCCAGGCGGCGCTGCGCGGCACGCTCGGCGGTCGCGGCGACCCCTTCGGCGAACCACTGCGGCTGCAATCCGTTGGTCTGGGCGGCGAGCTCGGCGGCCGCGGCGTTGCCTGCGGCCTGCGCTGCGGCCCCCGCATCGAGCTCGGCGTTGCGTGCGACGAGGGCGTCGGCCCGGGCCTGCGCGACCTCCTCGAGCACACGACCCGACGGTGCGGCACGACGCTGCCGGCGCGCGGCGATCAGCTGCTCAACCTCGGAGTTCGCAGTGGTGCGGCGTGCGGCGTCGATGGTGCGGCGCTGGTCTGCGGCGGCCGCGTTCGCGCCCGTCCAATGGAAGCCGGAGAGTCCAGCGTGGAGGGTGGTGTCGGTCATGGTGGTGATCTCCAATCTCAGTGTTCGTGATCTTCGGGGAGGGGGATTCCCGCGTTCCGGTGCGCGCGATCGCGGTACTCGTCGACGGCCCGGGCGATTGCTGCGGCCCGGAACGCGGGGGTGGCGTCGGGCGGGATCATCGACAACTCGATCTCGAGGGGGTCGTCAGCCTCGGTCGACTCACGGATCGCATCCATGAAGTCCTCGAGCGCCTGCCCGGAGCGTTCGCGGGACTCGGCTTCCGCGTCATGCTCGGGACCCAGCTTCTGGAACTTGTCGGCGGCGACCCCGGCGAGGGTGATGAGCTGGCGCGGCTCGAGCTCCCGCGCGGCGAGGGCTTCGACGATCTGGTCGAGGGCGGCGGCGGCGACGGCCCCGAACGAATCGACCAGCGCCAGCCGGCGGGCGGCGGCGTCGATCTTCGCCGCTTCGGTCGCGGCGGCGGTGCGGGTCCGGTCGAAGGTGGCCCCGGCGAGCTTCGCGGCCCGGGACACGGTGTCCGGGGAGACCCCGAGCTCGGCGGCGACCTCGCGGCAGGACATGCCTTCGGCGGTGAGCTCGGCGACGCGCGGCGCGTGCTGCTCGGCGAGCGTCGGCCTTTTGGGGCGTCGGACGTGCGATCCGCTCACGCGGCCCCCTGAGCGATCCACTGTGCGCGGGTGGCGCGTGCGGCGACGGTGATCCTGTCGAGGGCGCGGGTCGCCCGGGCGCGGCGGGCGTCATTGCCGGTGGTGCTGGCGATCAGCGACAAGGTGGCGCGGGCGGTGTCGGCGATCTGGGCGAGGGCGAGGGCGGCGTCGGCGTCGGGGGCATCGAGTACGGCCCGGAGTGCGTCGTGCGCGACCTCGGCGAGCAGGGTGTCGTGGTCGGTGGCGGTAAGGGTGGTGAGGGCGGTGAGTTCGGCGTCGAGTCCGTCGAGGGTGGCCTCGAGGGTGGCGAGGGCGTCATCGAGCAGCGCGTCGTCGAAGCCGGGGCCTGTGACGTGGGTCATATCCGGGGTCCATTCTGGGGTGAGGGCGGTCTATCGGTGTACCGGTGTACTTCGGTACACCGATAGAAACCGCAGGTCAGAGTGTGTTTTATCGGTGTACCGGTGTACTTTTGGTACACCGACGGTTGTCACGCACGGGCGTACCGGACGCCCCGCGACTCCGGGGTCGAGGTGATCTGCCCGGCGGCCAGGAGTTCAGCGAGAACGTCGTCGAGGTGCCCCCGCAAGCCAGCCTTGAGACCACGGACGAGCTCACCGCGTGCCATACCCCCGGGTGCCCGGTCGAGCTTGGCGAGTACCTGCTTGCGTACCCGGGCGACCTCCCCGGCGGCCTTCGCTTCGTCGGTGATCACCGCGCGCTCGGCATCCATCTCGGCGCGGGCACGGTTCGCCTTGCGGGTCTGCTCGGCGAGGGTCCGCTCGATCCCAGCGCGGGTCTGGTCGGACTTCGCCATGACGATGCCGGACAGTGCCCAATCGTCGTCCGCGACGACACTGCGGCCGTCAAGGATCGCCAAAGCCGCGGCGACCTTGAGCCGCGACAGCATCCGGTGCCCGTCCAGCGGATCGACCGGCTCACCACGCAGCACAGCGAGCCGGTGCCGGTCGATCTCCCGGCGGGCCTGCCCGGGCACGTCGAGGTAAACGGGGTCGTATCCCCACCGGGGAGCCTTCACCGTCCACGGTGCCGGTTCGGTCGGGCGCACGTCCGGGGCGTCGGGGTCACCGACCGGCATCCACAAGAAACGCTGCGGGGTGCCTCCGTCGGCGTCGTGGATCAGTGCGCCGGCCTTCGCGGGCTGCACGCCCATCGTGAGGCACGCCCGGTAGTCGTGGGCGTTGATCACCAGGCGGGTCGCGCGGTTCGCATTCTGGAAGCCGATCTGCTCACCGGAGTACAGCTTGCGGAGCTCGGGGAGCAGGGTCGAGCCGGTGCGGGAGCCGAGCGCGGCGAGGGTGTCGACCTCGGCGACGGCGAACATCGCCCGGGTGCAACGGCTGGCACCCTCCTCGAGCTCCCGCTCGGACGGCTCGGCGAACGTGCGCGCGAGACCCTCCCCGGACCCGAGCGTGAACGTCGGCACGTCCACGTCGATCCCGTTGTGGTCGGCGAACCGAACGGCGGCGCGGGCTGCGCCTTCGGCTGCACCCTTCCCGCCACCGGACGGGCCCACCAGCGCCACGAACAGGTTCATCGACACCGGACCCCCGACGATGGGGGGAAGCTGCACGTTCGGCTCGGTGGCGGTGACGGCCCGGGCGAGGATGATGCCGAGCACTGCCCACGGTCCCGCACGGCGGGCGCGAGCGAACTCGAGGACATGGGTCAGGACCGGTCGGCGGGTCCAGAAGTCCACGGACGCAGCAGGTTCGGGGCGGTCGGTGGCGTCAGGCAGGGCGAGTAACTGCTCGAGCTCGTCGGCGGACACCGGGGCGGTGTCGCGGTGCCGGTCCCGCGTGGCGAGCACGTCGGCGGGGCTGGCGATACGGGGCGCGGTCATGCGGCGGTAGATCCTTCGTGGTCGGCGTCGAGGTCGACGCGGCGAGACGGGAACGGGACAACGGGGCAGGTGGGAGACGCTGCGGGGGCGCCGGCCCCGAGTGGCCCGAGCGTGTCGACAGCGAGCAGGTGGTCGGCGATCCGCTGTGCGGCGTCCCGATCCCCGGGGAGGTCGCGGTGCCAGAGGGCACGGGCGTCGTCGAGGTGCCAGCAGTCGCCGGGGGTGCCGGTCAATGCGGCCAAGGCGTCGGCAGAGTCCCGCAGGTGGTCGAGGTCGATGCCGGAGGGTCCGAACCGGTTGGGGGGCAACGGTTGCGGGGTCGGCAGCGTGGTGGTCGTGGGGGTGTGGAGGGGGTCGCGGATGCCGTTGTCGAGCGGCACCAGGCGGAGGGCGGCGTCACGTCGGCGGGCGTGTCCTGCACGCGGCTCGTGATACCGTCTAGGCGAAGGAATGGTCATGCAACGGACCAGCTTTCAGGTAGCGCAAGACCGATCCCCGGGTGTTCCAGCACTCGGGGTTCTTGCGTTTCTGAGGGGGTGTCGGCGTCCGGTGAACACCGGGGCCGGTGCGGGTGTACTCGTCCCGCAGCGGGCGAATCAGGAGTCAGGCAGCGGTGTCGACGGGGCTGGCGGTGAGCCATGCGTCCACGTCGGCGAGGGAGTAGCGGACGAGCTTCTCGTCGATCTTGTAGTAGCGGGGGCCGCGTCCCCGGAGTCGGAGCATCTTCACGGCGTCGGCGCTGCGCCCGGTCAGTGCGGCGACGGCGTGGGCGTCGAGGGTCGGGCGGTGATATGCGTCATTGGGTATTGCTCTTGCGGTCACGAGCGGGTACTCTACCGACCCCACCGTATCGGAATGGAAAATGAGCCAACAGGCCAATCGTCTAACCGTATCCGGTCAGGGAGTCTTTGCCGCAGGTAGGGGGCTTATACACCACCAGCTGGCGCCCAACAAGATCTAATATTGGTGACGTATCTCACGTTCTTCGCTCTGCTTCTGCCCTCTTTGATCCCAAAATGTGGGAAGGATCGGGGGTCGGAGCCGAGCTGCGCGCCCGCAGGCACCCCGAACCGGACCCCGCGCGGGAGGGTGGAACACTCCTCTCACCAGCGTTGCGTCCCGGTAACATGCGTTCGGCGATCTGTCCCAGACCGGAATCAGATGTTGCACAAGATCGCAACTCTGGTGCGGCGCGGGTGCGGCACCCGGTGTGGCATGGAGGTTCCACTGTCGGGGTCGTGTGCCAGCATCGACCGGACAACCGGCGTGCGCCGGTTGCGGGATGCGAGGGGGAGTCATGGCAGAACCGTGGTCGGTGAGCGTGGTCGATGGTGGTCGAGTCCGGTTCACGAACGAGACAGGCGCCAAGGCGGTCATGGTCACGATGCAGGGGACGGGCGTCGACTTCGATCACACGGTGCCGGCCCCGGTCGACCCGGGCAAGGGCTTCGAGGTCAAGTTCCCGTCGTCGGGGTCCGGGGTGCGGATCAACTGGTCGACGACGGACATGCAACACCGGACGTGGGTCTACAGCCGGTAGAACCGACGAACAGCGCCCCACCTGCTTCGGTGGGGCGCTGTCTCGCGTACGTGGGCCCGTAGACGGGGCGTGATCTAGCTGGCTTAGCCAGTTGCCTTCGCGGACTTCGCGGCGTATCGACGGGCGTCAGACAACGCCTTGCCGACCGACCCGACGGTGATCCCGAGCTCGTCGGCGATCTCCCGGTACTTGAGGCCCTGCGCCCGCAGC